>JBKBRW010000009.1:0-91499 GCA_046291555.1 Thiobacillus sp. | reverse complement strand
GCAAGGCGATGGGCGCGAAAAAATGCCTGTTTTATGGGCATGAGGCCGGAGGCATGCATGCGTTTTTCAACACCCTGCTAAGGAGCGATCACATCGGATACCCGCCCGAGGTTCTTGCCTTCATCCTTCGGGCGCGGTGTCACCCCGCTTCTTGCTTGAATTGCAGCGAGATCTTCCGAAGAATAGTTGGCTGATCTGCCAGCAGGCATTGCCCCATTATTCGCAAGGACATCTCGCGACACAGGATCGTTTTGGCTGGCATTAAGGATTTGCGCGCCGTAATCTGCAACCCTTGATCGCAAGTCCCCTTGGTCCATGTTGAAATTCTGTCCTCGGGATTCCATTTCCTGCTGAACGATAGCCATCGCAGCACTCTGGGCCCCGAGCATCGCACGGGCTTGTTGCATTTGAGTCTGCATTTCGCCATTCATGGCAACCAGACCAGCCTGAGCACGGGCTATTGCGGCGCCGGCGCTCACCCTTTGCTCTGGGGTAAACCCTGCTTTCTCCAGCATCTCATCACGAACCTGACCGCCATAGCCAGCGTTTGCTGCCTGAACATCCCCCATATACATCGCAGCCGCATTGCTGACGCCAGGCGCAGCGCTTGCGCGAAGCGCGTCGGGAGTTTGAGGCGCCGGCGCGACAGCGTCGAATCCCGATCCGCTTTGCGGAATCGCGTTGGCAAGATGCGCCGCCTCCTGAACTGGAGCCCGCTGAGCCCCTGCCATTGCAGCAAAAACCGCGGCAGGATTCGTGTCCCCTCCGGTTGCTGCAAGGACCGCGGCGGTTTCTGAATTGACCCTTGCGTTTGCCGAGAAACCCGAAGTATCGCTGACATTGATCCCCGCTTTCTGGGCATCGCTGATGGATTGAGACAGCCTTTCAGATGCCGAAACCGAATCCTTCAAAGAGGACGCCAAGTTGTACATGGCTTCTCGCGTGCTGCTGTCCTTCATCTCGCCAGCGGTGCGCATGAAAAATCCTGATGCGTTCCGCATGAAATTCTGCGCTTCTGAACGCTTGGCGCCATCCAGGCTGTTGAGATTTTCCATTTGTTGACGGAAGTTATCGGCTTCTTGCGTAGAAGCCATCAATCCACCTTTAGCCATCCCCATTAGATGCAACGCACGCATCCAGGCAGGACCACCTCCACCAAGCGCGCCCCCGGATTTACCTGGGCCACCGGACAATCCAGTTGCCCCACCAGTTCCAGTAGTTCCAATACCACCTTCCATCCGCAGAGCATCTGTTTTATCCTGAGCCGCGACAGTTCCCATTCGATTGGTCTGGGTAGTCGTTCCGATCTGCGCTGAACTGGTCTGTCCGCCGCCCATTGCTTCCATGTTCCTGCCACCAGTTGTACTCAACGCTTCCTGCATTGCGCGAGTAGCCCTGAATTGATCGGATTGCTCAAGCGCAGACGTGAGCTGGGTAAGTTTCTCGGCCACCTGTTGCTGGGTAGACGCCACTTCACGCCCGGCGCTCGCCACACGTTGACGTGCCTGAGATGCTTCGCCCCCTATCGAGGCCGCGCCGCCGGAAACGCTCATCAAACTTCCACCGGAATCGTAATGTGCTTTGAAACCACCCATTTCTTCGGTCGTGAAATTCCCACGCCGAGTGACACTCGAATCAAAGGTCGCCCCGCCCCACTGGACACGGCCGGCTGATACGTTGCCCATGCCCACTTCGGACCCGACTCGGGCTGCTGCCGATTGCGCCGGCGACATCAGCGAGTTCACGACACCGCTCATCGCGACGGCGCCGCCTTTCACGATCGCCAGGGCAATTGCGGGCACGGAAATCACCATGAGACCGGCCATCCCCTGGTCCGAAACGGTCATCTGCAGGAGATGCGACATGTTCTCGATCGTGCCACCGGTGCCACCCGTGACCTGGTTCATGGCGTCACGCGAAGTATTGAACATGATGCTGTTGATGACGGCGTACAGTGGCGCCCAGAGATGGATCCAGATGGCGGTCATCGCGTACATCGTCAGCACCTTGCCACCCAGCACGCCAGCCGCGATCACGATGAGAAAAACGATCGGGAATACGGCATACCCGTCTTCCTCCGTGCAACGCGCACGCTGGGGGAGCGGATGTCGCTGAATCTTTACGCCGGTGTCGTGACCGCGGGCGAGCTGAGGGTCGAGGATTCGTCGGGCAGAAAGCTGAGCCAGGTGGATTCCGACGCGGCGCCCCTGTTCGGCGCCACCTTCTCGGCACGCTTCTAAGCCACAGGAAGTGAAATGCAGCGTGCTCCCGGCTGATTCACCGTTTCGATCGCGCGTTTTCCTGGACACGTCTCCCTGTGCGGCCGCTACGCACTGACTTCCTCTCCCGCCGTGATCGCCGAGCGCTTCTGTCCTCTGTGGACGTCGGATCTCGCGCCGCATTACAACATCGCGCCCGGGCAGACGATCCCCGCGGTACGCGAGACGGGGTAGGGACGGGCGCTCGCCTTGCTCAAGTGGGGGCTGATCCCGTCCTGGGCGAAGGAGGCGAGCATCGGCATGAAACTCATCAACGCGCGTGGCGAAACGCTCGCCGACAAGCTCGCCTTCCGCACCTCGCACCACAGCGCGACGCTGGAGATCGAGCTCACCCGGCGCAATATCCCCTTCGTGAAATTCGGTGGGCTGAAATTCCTTCGAGGTCGCGCACGTGAGGGACGCGCTCGCGCTGCTGCGCTGGATCGAAAACCCGCGCGACCGCATCGCCGGCTTCCGCGTGCTGCAGCGGATGCCGGGCATAGGGCCGAAGACGGCGGCGGTACTCGATCTCGTCGCCGGCGCCGAGGACGTGAAGCTCGCGCTCGGCGAGGCGCGAGTGCCGCCGGCCGCATCCCGTCCGACATGGCGACCGGCAGCCCGGCCGAGATCGAGGAGGAGCGGCGCCTGCTGGATGTGGCGATGACGCGGGCGAAGGGCTATCTGGCCATCGTCGTGCCGTAGCGTTTCTACGTCACGCAGCAGACCGGACTCGGCGACCGCCACGTCTATGCTGGCCGCACCCGTTTCATCCCGCCCGGGATGACCGGGCTGTTCGAAACGCGCGTCTGGCCCGAAGTGCCGCCGCAGCCCACAGCGAGCTCACCACCGGCCGAAGTGGTCGAGCTGCTGTCAAAAATGAAGGCGATGTGGTAGAAGCCGAGCGGGGCGGCCCGCGGCTCAATGCCCTTCCTGCTCGCCTACCGGCTCGGCGTCGTGCATCTGCGGATGCGCGGTGCTCAGCCACTGGGCCTCGGTATCCCAGAACACCGGTTTTTCGGTCTGCAGCAGGTACAGCAGGTTGCGGAAATCTTCCGAACTCAGGTTGGTCAGGCGGTACAGGTCGGTGATGCGCGCGGCGCGGCGCAGGATGATTCGCCCGCAGCCCGCCTTGTCGGGCGACCCGGACGGCATCCACTCCGCGTAGTAGTGGCCGATGTTTACGTCAGCCATGATGTCCGCCTTGGTTGACGGTCTGCTTTCACTCTAGACAGGTTTTTCGGCCCGCACCGTCGCGCCGTCGGTGGGGTAGGAAGGCAGCCGCCAAGCCTGCATAATGCCGCCTCCTCACGGAGGCTGTTCCCGATGCGTCGTTCCTTCCTTGCCGTCCTCGCCGTCCTGCTGTCCGCCTGCGCGACACCGCCACCGCCTGCGCCGCCTGCCCCGGTCGCCGTGCCCAAGCCGCCGCTCAAGGTCGCCCTGGTGCTGGGCGGCGGTGCGGCGCGGGGCTTTGCCCACGTTGGTGTCATCAAGGCGCTGGAGGCCCAGGGAATCGTGCCGGACATCGTGGTGGGCACCAGCGCGGGTTCGGTGGTGGGCGCGTTGTATGCGTCGGGGATGACGGGCTTCGAGATGCAGCAGCTCGGCCTCAACCTCAAGGAGGACATGCTGGCGGACTGGGCGCTGCCCAACCGCGGCGTGCTGCGCGGCGAGGCACTGCAGGGTTTCATCAATGAGCGGGTGAAGAACCAGCCGATCCAGCGCCTCGCGCGTCCCCTCGGCGTGGTGGCGACCGACCTCCAGAGTGGCGAGAAGGTGCTGTTCCGCAGCGGCGACACCGGCATGGCGGTGCGCGCGTCGAGCGCGGTGCCGGGCGTGTTCCAGCCGGTGACCATCAGCGGCCGTGACTACATCGACGGCGGCGCGACCTCGCCGGTGCCGGTGCAGTCGGCGCGGGCGATGGGCGCGGACTTCGTGATCGCGGTCGACATTTCCAGCATTGGCCGCCGCGAGAAAATCACCGGCACGGTCGACGTGCTGCTGCAGACCTTCGCCATTATGGGCTACACGCTCAGTAGCCACGAACTGAAGGAGGCCGACGTGGTGATCCGGCCGAAGACGACGGCAGTGAGCAGCACCGACTTTCAGGACCGGCACCTGGCGATCCTGGAGGGCGAAAAAGCCGTCGCCGCGATCCTGCCGGAACTCAAGGCCAAGCTCGCCCGCGCCCGGGCACGCTGAAACGGTCGACAATGCCTCGCTTGTGCAGCGAGGCAGCCGGACTACATTGGACAAACGGTCCGGAATCTCCGAAGGAGCCGAACTTGAGGCGGTGGCATTGGGTGGGGGTAGCGATGATGGCGGCGACAGGGAGCGGCATGGCGCAGGAAACCGGCACGACCAAGTTGCCGGCCCCCGAGACGGCCGGCGGCATGCCCTTGATGCAGGCGCTGAAGGCGCGGCAGTCGTCGCGCGAGTTCGCCGACAAGGTCCTGCCGCCGCAGCGGCTGTCGAATCTGCTGTGGGCGGCGAACGGCGTGAACCGGCCGGACACGGGCAAGCGCACTGCCCCGTCGGCGCGCGACTGGCGCGAGGTCGATGTGTACGTGGTGATGGCCGCCGGCGCGTATCGCTACGACGCGGCGAAGCACGTTTTGGTCAAGGTGGCCGACGGCGATCTCCGTCATCTTGCAGGCAAGCAGGACTTCGTCGCCACAGCGCCGCTCAATCTGGTGTACGTGGCCGACCTTGACCGCATGAGCGGTGCCAGCGCCGAGGACAAGGCCCTGTACAGCGCGACCGACACCGGCTTCATCGCCCAAACGACTGTCTCTACTGTGTGTCCGCAGGCCTCGCGGTGGTCGTGCGCGGTCTGGTCGACCGCGAAGCCCTGGGCGCAGCCTTGGGGCTGGGCAAGTCGCAGCGCATCATCCTCGCGCAGACCGTGGGTTGCCCGGTCGGCACGACGCGTTGAGCGTGCGCCGGCCCGTTCCGGCATCCATGCCGATCACCGCGGCCGGTCAACCCCGCCGCGATTTCGCCTGACCGCTCGTGAACGAAGCCGACTTGCGCGACCTCACCACGCGCTTTCCCCGTCCCGGCCGCATTGAGGCCATTTTCATCCGGCCGCGGCGGCGGGGCGCGGTGGCGGCCGTCGAATCCGTGACCGCGATCGCGGCGCTCGGGCTGAACGGAGACCACTACGCGCAGCCGTCGCGCAGCCGCGTGGCGGGCGGCAAGCGCCAGGTGACGCTGATCCAGGCCGAGCACCTGCCGGTCGTGGCCGGGCTGATGGGCAGGGCGCACATCGAAGCGGCCAGGCTGCGCCGCAATCTGGTGGTGTCGGGACTGAATCTGCTGGCGGCGCACGCGCTCTTCGCCGACCGGCCGCTGGTGCTATGCATCGGCGACGACGTCGTGCTGGAAGTGACCGGGCATTGCGACCCCTGCTCGCGCATGGAAGCAGCGCTGGGTCCGGGTGGCTTCAAAGCGATGCGCGGCCACGGCGGGGTCAACGCGCGCATCCTTGTCGGCGGTCTCATCCGCCGGGGTGACGCGGTGCGCGTCGAGCCAGCCTGACGCCTACCCGCAATTCGGATCGGATTTCAGTATCGGGTGCTCGCACAGCCGCAACGGGAGCGCCGCGCGGATCTGTTCGGGAGTCATCTCCTCCGCGGCTTTCGGCGTCTGCGGCGTAAACAGCGGCGCGAAGACCTTGAGGCCGATATGCCGTCCCAGCTCGCGGTAGCTTTCGAACTGGTTCTCGTCGAAGAACTGGTCGGCGGTGGACTGGTGCGGGAAGCTGGGGTGGCGGTCGGCGTACTGCTTGACGTCGCTCCATGCGTCGCCGGTGAGCGAGGCCTTGATGTAAATCAGCACGCCGGGCTCGGAGGCGTTGGGGTAGCAGATGCAGTCGACAGCGAAGTGTGAGGGATTGTGCTTGCCGTCGCCCTGTGGCCGCAGCGGCGCGAGGTCGTGTCGATGCGGGTCCCGAAGTCGGTCCAGCACTTGCGGATGGCGTTGGCGAGATCCTCGAACTGGTAGTCGGGGTCGCAGCCCGCGTCGACCGCGACCACGATGCGGCAGCGGCGCCGCACCCGTTCGTAGAGGCCGAGGTTTTCGAAGTGGCCGCCGTCCGATACGCTGAGGAAGGCCGCGCTCGAAGTCGGCCAGCACGTCCAGCGCCGACTGACCCGGCTTGCGGCTGCGCCGGATCAGCGCCGACAGCCACGCGCCGATGTAGCCGCCGCCCGATACGGTCGACAGATAGTCGAAGCCACGCAGCAGGCCAAGCTTGGCGAGCGCCCGGGTCACGCCGAGGGCGAATGTCGCGCTGCGGCTGTCGCCACCGGAGAGCGCCAGCCCCATCAGCTCTGCCTGATCGGCACAGGTTTCGGGGGAAGCGCCGGGCGGCGCCGCGCTCGCCGGTCGCAGCCGCGCAAGCTCATCGCGCAAGACCTCGTTGAACGACCGGGCCCTCGACGTTTCGTCTATGCTTCTCTCCACGAGCTGGTGGAAAACGCGCTTGTGCTGCCCTCCGCAGGGTCAGGACGTCAAGGCGGCCGGTGCCTGCCCTGAGGGGCTTCTGCCCAGCCTGCGTGAAGTGTAGGCCGAGCAGTCAGGTAAGGGAAAGCACTGCGATCCAGCCGGGGCAGACTGAACGCGCCCAGACCTCAAGGAAAACAGGGCGATCATTCGCTGTGCGGAGTCTGGGCGCAGGCCCTGACGCCCCTGCGGCGCTTCGTCCGCGCGGCTGGGCGTTACGCGGCGCCGGTCTACTGCACCGGCATGGGCTTGTTGTCGTTGAGATTGAGCCAGCCCTTGGCGATGCGGTAGATGAACCACACGCAGGCGACCGCCCACACCACCCAGCCGATCAGGATCAGGAAAGTGATCCAGCCCACCACGACCCACAGCAGCCCCCACCAGAACGTCGAGATCTGCCAGCGGATATGGCTCTCCAGCCAGGTGCCGCGCGCGTCGTCGCGCTTGATGTAGTTGAGCACGACGGCGATCACGGCGGTGATGCCGAAGCCGAACAGCGACAGCGCGTAGAGCGCGTAGGTGACGTGGTTGAGGGTCTTGAGGCTGGCGATCTGCTCGTCGGTGGCGGTATTCATCGGGCGCGGGCTCTCTCGTAAAGGGGCATCATCTGCGGCACCAGGGCATTGAGCGCCTGCATGCGGTTGGTGGGCGAGGGGTGGGTGCTGAGGAATTGCGGCGGGCCACCGCTGTTGGCCGCGTTCATTTTCTCCCACAGGCGCAACGCGGCGCGCGGGTCGTAGCCGGCGCGCGCGGCGAGTTCGATGCCGTAACGGTCGGCCTCGGTTTCCGCTTCGCGGCTGTTGGGGAGCGTCAGGGCGATGTCGGCGACGGGCGCGAGCACGCTGAGGTCGCGCCCGGCGACCGCGGAGCCGAGGACGATTCCCCCCTGCATCGCGATCGCGCGCGACATGCGCTCGCGGCCGTGGCCGAGCAGGGCGTGCGAAATCTCATGCCCCATGATTTGCGCGATCTCGTCATCCGTCAGGGTGAGCTTCTGGATGATGCCCGTGTAGATCGCCATCTTGCCGCCCGGCATGCACCAGGCGTTGAACTGCGGCTCGTCGATCACCGCCACCGACCAGTTCCAGTCCCGGCTCGGCGGATACATCAGCTTGGCCTGTACGATGAGGTCGTCGGTGATGCGTTTGACGCGCGCGTTGAGCGCGGCGTCGGTGCTGAGCTTGCCCTTTTTCTGCGCCTCCGAAAGGGTCTGGGCGTAGGCTTGCGCCGACGAGGCTTGCGCCTGCTGCTCGGAGACCAGCACGAGCTGCTTGCGGCCCGACACCGGATTGGCCTGGCAGCCGACGAGGTTGGCGGCGACGAGGGCGGCGGCGACGAGCGAGTATTGCATGGTCACTCCTTTCGGAAGTCTGGACGGTGGACGGCGGTACGAATCAGATGCCGCGCAGCAGTTCGTTGATGCCGACCTTGCTCAACGTCTTTTCGTCGACCTTCTTCACGATTACCGCGCAGTAGAGGCTGTACTTGCCATCCTTGGAGGGCAGGTTGCCCGACACCACGACCGAGCCGGCGGGGACGCGGCCGTAATGGATCTCGCCGGTCTCACGGTCGTAGATCTTGGTCGACTGGCCGATGTAGACGCCCATCGAGATCACGCAGTTGTCCTCGACGATCACGCCTTCGACCACTTCGGAACGCGCGCCGATGAAGCAGTTGTCGCCGATGATGGTGGGGTTGGCCTGCACCGGCTCGAGCACGCCGCCGATGCCGACGCCGCCGGAGAGGTGGACGTTCTTGCCGATCTGCGCGCACGAGCCGACCGTCGCCCAGGTGTCGACCATCGTGCCTTCGTCGACGTAAGCACCGATGTTGACGTAGCTCGGCATCAGCACGACGTTCTTCGCGATGAATGAGCCCTTGCGCGCGGCAGCGGGCGGTACGACGCGGAAGCCGCCTTCGCGGAAATCCTTGGAATTGAAGTCGGCGAACTTGGACGGCACCTTGTCGTAGTAATTGGTGTAGCCGCCCTTGATGAAGGTGTTGTCCTCGAGGCGGAACGACAGCAGCACGGCCTTCTTCACCCATTGGTGGGTCACCCAGTTCTGGCCGTCGGTACGCTCGGCGACGCGCAACTGGCCCATGTCGAGCAGGTCGATCACGGCCATCACCGCGTCCTTGACTTGCGGCGGGGCATTGCGCGGGGTCAGTTCCGCACGGCGTTCGAATGCGTCCTCGATGACGGCTTGCAGTTCTTGCATGGTTGGTTTCCTTGGAAGTGGAGAAATTCGTTATTCGATCCTGCAGAAGGTTCTCGGCGAGGTGGTGGGAAGCACGCCGCGAACGTCCGGATGGGCGCGCAGGGCGTCGACGAGGCGGGCCTGCTCACGTTCGCTGGCGTCGATGCCGAAGAGGATTTCCACCGTCCCGTCCGGCAGGGCCTGGGCATGGACGACGTGCGTCGGTTCCTGGTGCAGGATGCTTTGCAGGGCCCGGGCTGCCTTGACGTCGGCGAGCGCCGGCAGCGCGAGGAACAGGGTGAGGAGGAAGACGAAGACAGGCATCACACGCTCCTTTCGACGAAGTCGGCGATACGCAGGGCGGCCTCGACGCAGGCGTCCTGCGTGTCGACCAGGGCGATGCGCACGTAGCCCTTGCCGGGGTTGACGTTGGCGGCGTCGCGCGCAAGGTAGCTGCCGGGCAAGAGGGTGACATGCTCCCGGCGGTAGAGTTCGCGCGCGAAGGCGGCATCGTCACCGCCCGGCACGCGGGCCCAGAGGTAGAACGCGGCGTCCGGCGCATCAAAGCCCAGCACACCCTTGAGGATAGGCATCACGGCAGCGAATTTCTCGCGGTACTGCCGCCGGTTGTCGACGACGTGGGCTTCGTCGCTCCAGGCGGCGACGCTGGCCGCCTGCACGGCGGGGCTCATCGCGCTGCCGTGATAGGTGCGGTAAAGCAGGAAGGGTTTGATCAACGCGGCGTCGCCGGCCACCATGCCGGAGCGCAGGCCGGGCACGTTGGAGCGCTTGGACAGCGAGTTGAAGACGATCAGGTTCCTGAAGCCGCGGCCCAGCTGGTGGGAGGCGGTGAGCGCGCCGAGCGGCGGGGCGCCCTCCTCGAAATAGATCTCCGAGTAGCACTCGTCGGCGGCGATGACGAAGCCGTGGCGATCCGACAGGTCGAAGAGCGCCTTCCAGTCGTCCAGCGTCATCACCTTGCCCGTGGGGTTGCCGGGCGAGCAGACGTAGACGAGGTTGACCTGCTCCCACAGGTCTTCCGGGACGCGCGACCAGTCCATCCGGAAGCCGTTTTCCGGCAGCGTGTTGAGGAAGAAGGGGCGCGCGCCGGCCAGCAGCGCCGCGCCCTCGTAGATCTGGTAGAACGGGTTGGGCGATATGACCACGCGGCGGCCGTGGCGGCTGGAGTCGACGCTGGCCTGGGCGAACGCGAACAGCGCCTCGCGCGAGCCGTTCACCGGCAGCACCTCGGTCGCCGGGTCCAGCGTCACGCCATAGCGCCGTTGCGCCCAGGCGGCGATCGCGCCGCGCAGCGCATCCGAGCCCTGGGTGATGGGATAATGCGCGAGCCCGTCGAGCCCCGCGACCAGCGCCTCGTTGATGAACTGCGGCGTCGGGTGCTTGGGTTCGCCGATCGAGAGATTGATCGGTACGAGCCCGGGCTCCGGCGTCACCCCCGCGAAGAGTTCGCGCAGCTTCTGGAACGGATAGGGGTGGAGTTGCTGGAGACGCGGGTTCATTGCCGTGTGGAATTCGAACTAGCCTCGCATTATAAAGCCCCATGCCTTCCCTTGCCTTGCAGCGCTCCTTTGCCCTCGGCAGCCTGCTCTACGCGGCCACCCTGTGGGGCCTGATCTGGTATCCCTATCGGGTGCTCGAGGATGCCGGTGTCGGCGGCGTCGCGTCGAGCTTCTTCACCTACGCCGTGCCGTTGCTGGTGTTCGGGTGGCTGCACCGACATTCGCTGATTGCCGCGCGTGGACGCTGGGGCTGGCTGATCGCGCTGGCGCTCGTCGCGGGCTGGACCAATCTCGCCTATGTGCTGGCGATGCTCGAGGGTGAGGTGGTTCGGGTGCTGCTGCTGTTTTTCCTTTCCCCCTTGTGGACCGTGTTGTTTTCCCGCCTGCTGCTGGGCGAGACGCTGAACCGGGTCGGGGTGAGGGTGATGGCGCTCTCGCTCGGCGGGGCGATGGTGATGCTGTGGCAGCCCAACGGCGACTGGCCTTTGCCGACCAACCGCGCGGAATGGCTGGCGTTATCGGCGGGCGTCGCCTTCGCGCTCAGCAACGTGATCAGCCGCCATCTCGCGGGGGTCGCGGACGGCGCCCGATCGGTGTCGATCTGGTTCGGCGTGCTCCTGCTGACGGCTGGGGGGCTGGCCGCCTATCCGGCCGACCTCGAATTCGTCGCCGCGGCGGACTGGACCGTCTGGCTGCTGGTGGCTGGTGTCGGGCTCGCGATCGGCAGCGTCACCTACGCCGTGCAGTTCGGCTTGGCGCGCGTGCCCGCCAACCAGGCGATCGTCATCTTCCTGTTCGAACTCGTGGTGGCGGCCGTTGCCGCCTACTTTCTCGCGCACGAGCACCTGGACCTGCAGGAGTGGATCGGCGCGCTCATGATCGTGACGGCAAGCCTGTTTTCGGGTCGCATGGAGGACGCGCCACTGAAGGAGCGAGCCCATGCCTGAGATCACCGCGCTGCTGCACGCCGGCCTCCTGGTGTCCGACCTCAGTCGGGCCAAGGTGTTTTACGAGTCCGTGCTCGGTCTCGCACCAAGCCCGAATCGTCCCGAGTTGCCGTATCCGGGGGAATGGTACGAGCTCGGCGGCGGCCAGCAGCTACACCTCATGAACCTTCCGAATCCGGACGTTGCGGCTATGCGGCCTGAACACGGCGGCCGCGACCGCCATGTGGCGCTCGGCGCACGGGACCTTGCTTCCTTGCGCGCGCGCCTCGACGCGGCCGGGATTCCCTACACCACGAGCCGATCGGGCCGGGCGGCGCTGTTTTGCCGCGATCCCGACGGCAACACGCTGGAATTCGTCGAACTCGGCTGAGGACGATCAGCGGCGGCGCAGGCGTTCCACCTCGACCCGGCCTTCGGCGTCGAGCCTCCCCTCCAGGCGCGCATATTCGTCAGGCCTGCACTACCTTGCCCCGGGCGCCTTCGGCGAGCAGGCCGTCCAGGCGCAGGCTGGCGGCAGCGAAGGTGCCGGCATGGCATATCACTCAGCGCTCGGCGAGGGTGGGCGCCAGATCCGGATGGCTCACGGCGCCGGCGGCCATCGACCCGACGAACAAAACGACACTCGAGATCGTGGCGCAATGCTTCATCGCCTTTGCCTCATGAGGACGTGGGCGGACCGAAGCGTGCGGTGCCATCGCGCGCGAGCAGCGCGCAGCCGTAGGCAGCTTCCGTGTGCGCGGCACGGGCAACCGGCACGCCGAGTAGCCGCTCACGGATGCGGGTCCATGTTGGGTTGTTCGCGCCGCCACCGGCGGTCTCGACGCGCTGAACCGGCGTCGCGCCGAGCTCCGCCAGCAGGGCGTAGCCGCGGGCCTCGATACGCGCGACACTTTCGAGCAGGCCATGCAGGAACTCGGCGGCGTCGGCCGGCCGCGGTGCAAGGCGCGGGGCGAGGGTGGGGTTGTTGACCGGAAAGCGCTCGCCCGGCTTGGACAGCGGCACATAGTCGAGCCGGCTGGCGACGTCCGGGTCGATGCGCTCGGAGAGCACAGCGAGTTGCTGGTCGTCGAAGAATTGCCGCAACGCTGCACCGCCGGCGTTCGACGCGCCGCCGGCGAGCCAGCGTTCGCCGAACCAGTGCGAATAGACGCCGTGTTCGACCGATTCGACCCGGGTGTCGGAGAGGAGCTTGAGTACCAGCGTGCTGCCGAGCGAGGTGACCGCCTCGCCACTCACGTGGACGCCGGCGGCCAGAAACGCGGCAATCGAGTCGGTCGTCCCGGCGTGCACCATGCAGCCGGGATACACGCCGAGGTAGCGCGCGCGGGGGCGCGACACTGTGGCGAGCCGCGCGCCCGGCGCGATCGGTACCGGCAGGTAGTCGACGTCGGCGAGGTATTCCACCCATGCCGGCCATTTCAGGTCGTCGAGGTCTAGACCCATTTTCAGCGCGTTGTGGTAGTCGCTCATGCCGACCCGGCCCGTTAGCAGGCCCGACAGCCAGTCGGCCTGGTTCACGTAGAGCCGCGCGCCGGTGAGCCCAAGTCGTTTCTTGAGCCACAGCACCTTGGCGAGGCCCGAGGTGGCGGCCGCAGCGGGGTGGCCCGGGGTGGCGGTCCGGGCGATCAGCGCCGCTTCCTCGACGGCGCGGTCGTCGTCGTAGCGCAGCGGCGGGTGGCGCGGGCTCAGTTCCTCGTCGCAGGCGAGCACGGTGCCGGACGTGCCGTCGAGCGCGATGTCGGCGAGGCGGGTGCGGATCTCGCTCGGCAGGGTGGCGACGAGATCCCACAGCGCCTCGCGCCAGATGCCCGCCTGCTCATAGTCGGCCAGCACGCCGAAATCGCGCTGGTCGGTGTGCACGACCGCGCCGTCGGTGTCGATCACACAGGCACGCGCACCGCTGGTGCCGAAGTCGATACCGAGAAAGAAAGAATCGTCCATTTCGTCCATTCTAGCCCCGTGTCATGGGGTTGCCCTATACTCGCGCGGCACACAAGACGCGGCCTGGACCGCGCGTCAGGGAGAGGATTTGGACGAACTCAATGCGTGGCAGTGGGGGCTGGGGGCCGGCGTGGTCGCGGTGGCCTACCTCGTTCGCGGCATCGCGGGCTTCGGCTCGGGGCTCATCGCCGTACCGCTGCTGGCGCTGATCGTGCCGCTCACGTTGGTAGTGCCGCTGGTGGTGCTGCTTGACTACGTCGCGTCGGCGAGTCAGGGCGCGGCCAACCGCGCCGACATCCGCTGGCGAGAAATCCTACCCTTGCTGCCGTTTAGCGCGCTGGGCGTGCTCCTGGCGCTGTTCGCACTGTCGCGCGCCGACGCGGAATGGCTGCTGCGAGCCTTGGGGGTGTTCGTCATCGCCTTCGCGCTCTACACGCTCTCCGGCTATACGCCTAAGCAGGGCGCGGCGCGCGGCTGGGGCGCGCTCGCCGGCACCTCGGGCGGACTCATCGGCACCCTGTTCGGCACCGGCGGTCCGTTTTATGTGATGTACTTCAAGGCGCGCGGGCTCGACAAGGCGGCCTTCCGTGCCACCTTCGCGACCATCTTCCTCATCGATGGCGCCGGCCGCCTCTTGGGCTACGCCGGTTCCGGCTTCTTCACCTGGGATTTCTTGAGCGTGGTCGCGCTGGCGCTGCCGCTGATGGGTGTGGCGCTCTACTTTGGCGGGCGGATCCACACCCGCCTGTCACAGGAGGCTTTCCAGCGCGGCATCAGCGTGCTCCTGATCGTCAGCGGCGTTGCGCTGCTGCTGAAGTGAGGCCTCGAAGCGGTTGGCGAGCGTGCCGACGCCATCGATGACGATCTCGACGGTGCAGCCGGGCGGCATCGGCTCGGTGCCGACCGAGGTGCCGCAGGCGATGAGGTCGCCCGGCATCAGCGTCATGTCCTGCGAGAGCAGGCTGACGATCTCGCGCGGCCGCACGAACATGTCGGCAACCGGGTAGTTCTGCTTCTCCACGCCGTCGACCAGCGTGCGCACGGTCAGCGCGTCGGGGTCGATGCCGGTCACGATGGCGGGGCCGAACGGCCCGAAGGTGTCGAAGCTCTTCGCCCGTACCCACTGCACGAAGGACGGATCGGCTTTGAGCACGCCGCGCGCAGTGACGTCGTTCACGCAAGTGTAGCCGAAGATGTAATCGTCCGCCTCGGCCGGCGACACGTGGCTGCAGCGTTTGCCGATGACGACGCCGAGCTCGCCTTCGAATACCACCGGACCGTCATAGGCCTGAGGCTGGCGGATGGTCTGGCCGTGGGCGAGATGGCAGTTGGGCGTCTTGACGAAGTAAAGGGGGTGGGGCGGCCGCGACAGGCCCTCGACCCGGGCGCGCTCGTGGAAGTTGTTCCACAGGCCGAGGAGCTTGCCGGGTTCGCAGGGCGTCATGAGCGTGACATCCGACAGCGCGGCCGACACGCCGGTCGGTCGCGCGCCGTCAAACAAGTCTCCTTCGTGAAACACGACCCGATCGCCTTCGAGCGTGCCAATCGCGGTCTGGCCGGCGTGCATGCAACGTATCCAGACTGTCATCCTGCTTTCTCCTTGGTGGTTGGGGGGAATATCGAGCGTTCGCGAACCGCGACTTCGTTCGGAAAGTCGCAAGGCCGCCCGGCTGACGGGCCGGTCAGCCGCGGGTGTTCGACTGTGTCGGAAAGCTGTCGAGCTCGACCCGCGGTTCAGGCTTCCAGCCCTTCTTGCGGTGTTCCGCCACCACGTTGGTGAAAATCCCCCCCCGCACGTAGAACTTGGCCGTCAGCCGCATAAAGCGCGGCTTGGTCGCTGCCACCAGGTCGTCGAGGATGCGGTTGGTGACGTCCTCGTGGAAGTGGCCTTCGTCACGGAAACTCCACATATAGAGCTTGAGGCTCTTCAATTCCACGCAGGTCTTGTCCGGGATGTAGTCGAGGAGGAGCGTGGCGAAATCCGGCTGCCCAGTCTTGGGACAAAGACACGTGAATTCAGGGATTTCCATGTGAATGTGAAAGTCGCGTTCCGGTTTGGGGTTGGGGAAGGTCTCGAGGGTCTTGGACGGTTTGGAGGGCATGAAAAAGGCTCGGTGTAGAATGGCGGTAACAAACGGACGCCCCCGGCGGGGGGGCGTTGGGAGACACATTATAAATCTGCAGGTTGCACCGTTTTGCGCTTAACCCATATCAAACTCGCCGGCTTCAAGAGTTTCGTCGATCCCACCGTGATTCCCGTGCCCGCGCAATTGACCGGCGTGGTGGGTCCCAACGGCTGCGGCAAGTCCAACGTGATCGACGCCGTGCGCTGGGTGCTCGGTGAATCGTCGGCCAAGCATCTGCGCGGCGAGACCATGCAGGACGTGATCTTCAATGGCTCGGCCACCCGCAAGCCTGCGTCGCGCGCGTCGGTCGAGCTGCATTTCAACAACGAGCTCGGGCGCGCCGCCGGGCAGTGGTCGCAGTATGCCGAAATCGCGGTCAAGCGCGTGCTCGACCGCAGCGGCGAATCGACGTACTACATCAACAACATGAAGGTGCGGCGGCGCGACGTCGCCGATCTCTTCCTTGGCACCGGCGTCGGCGCCCGCGCCTACGCCATCATCGAGCAAGGCATGATCACCAAGCTGATCGAAGCCAAGCCCGAGGAATTGCGCGGCTACCTCGAGGAAGCCGCCGGCGTGTCGAAGTACAAGGAACGCCGCAAGGAAACCGAGGCTCGGCTGAAGGATGCGCGCGACAATCTCAATCGCGTCGAGGACATACAGCGAGAACTTAAGAATCAGGTTGAAAAGCTCACCGCTCAGGCCGAGGTCGCCCAGCACTACAGGCAACTGCAGGCAGACCTTACGTACGCCCAGCACCGCCTGTGGTACGCGAGGAAGCATGATGCAGCGCAACAGCGCGCGCGCATCGACCGCGACCTGACCGAGGCCCAGAAACGGCTCGACGCCGAGACCGCGCGCCTGCGCCACATCGAGTCCCAACTCGAAACCGCCCGCCAGAGCCAATTCGCCGGGCAGGACGCGCTCAACGCGGCGCAGGGGGCCTACTACCAGGCCCAGTCCGAGGTGGCGCGCATCGAGCAGACGATGGCGCACCAGAACGCCACCCGCGAGCGTCTGTATCGCCAATTGCAGGATCTGTCGGGGCGGATGGAGGCGCAGGAGGCGCGGCGCGCCGCCACGGCGGAGGCTTTGCACGAGGTCACGGCCCAGCAGCCTGCCCTGGAGGCGGCGTTGCTGGAGGCCGAGGCGGCGGCGCGCGAAGCCACCGACAGCACCCTGCCGGAAAAAGAAGCCGCCCTGCGTGCGGCCCAGCAGGCCGTCGGCGAGGCGCAGCGCGCGGTGTCGCAGCTCGAGCAGGCGCGTCAGGTCGACGAGACCAGTCTCGGTCATACCCGTCGTCAGATCGAGCAGTTGGAAACTCGGCATCGCCGGCTCGAGCAGGAACAGGCGCAGCTGCCGCGTCCGGATGCCGCGGGACTGGCCGGCAAGCAGCTCGAGGTCGAGGAACTCGCCCAGGCGCTCGCCGCCGCGCAGGACAGGCTCAAGGACGCCGAGACGGCCTTGCCCCAGCTCGACGCCGCGCGCGCCCAGCACCTGCGCGATCTCGAGGCGGCGCGCAAGGCGCTGCATCAGGCCGAGGCCGAACTCGCCGCCCTGCGCAAGCTGCAGGAGAGCCTGAAAGCGGACGAGAAGCTCGGCACCTGGCTCTCGCGCCGCAACCTGCAGCACGCGGCACGGCTGTGGGAAAAACTGACGGTCGCGCCCGGCTGGGAAGCGGCCGTGGAGGCCGTGCTGCGCGAACGCCTGCAGGCGGTGGCGGCGGAGCCCGCGCCGGAGTGGTTCACCGACGCGCCGCCGGCGCGCCTCACGCTGTGGAGCGGTCACGCCGTCGCGCCGGCGCAGCCGCCGGAAGAAACGCTGGCGAGCAAAGTGGCCAGCGACGACCTCGCGGTGCAGGCCGCGCTCGGCGACTGGTTGGCGGGCGTCTACTGGGCCGACGACGCCGAGGTCGCCCGCTCGCGCGCCTCGACCCTGTTGTCGGGCGAATGCGTCGTCACCCCGCAGGGCCACGTGTTCACGCCCCACAGCGTCACCTTCCATGGCCCGCATACCGCGGTCGAGGGCATCCTCGCGCGGGGGCGCGAGCTCGAACGGCTGACCGCCGACGCCGAGCGTCTGCGCGAGGAAACAGCCCACCTCGAGGCGGCCTACGAAGCAGCCCAGCAGCAATACGCCGAACGCCAGCGCGAGGTCCACGCGCTGCGCGCCCAGACCGGCCAGACGCAGAGCCGCCACCACACGGCGCAAATGGAGTTGCTGCGCCTGCAGCAGGCGGTCGAGCGGGTGCAGAGCCGGGCCGCGCAGATCGCCCAGGAGCTCGAGGAGGTCACGCATCAGCTCGAGGCGGAACGCAGCGCGCAGGAGATGCTGGAGGCGCGGCTCAAGGATTATCGGGCGCAGGACGAGGCCGCCCGGGAAACGCTGTACGCCGCGCGCCAGCAGCGGGATCAGGCCGATCGCGCGGTGTTCGAGGCGCGCGAGCTGCAGCGCGCCGCCGAGCGCCGCCATCAAGAGGCGGGCTTTGCGCTCACCACCTGCACGAACAAGATCCACGAGCTCGGAGACACCCTCGCCCGCGTCGAACAGGAAATTGCCGACGATGCGCGCCGGCTCGCCGAAGCCAGGGAAGAACTCGCCCGCCTGCCGGCCGACGCGCTGGACGACGCCTTGCAGGCCGCGCTCGAGGCGCGCGCGGCGGCCGAGACCGGGCTCGCCGCCGCACGCGACGCGCTGGAGGGGCTGACCGCCGAGTTGCGCGGCCACGACGAGGCGCGCCTCGCGTGCGAGCAGGGCCTCGAGCCGCTGCGGCGCATGATCGAGCAGCTCAAGCTCAAGGACCAGGAAGCCATGCTGATGCAGTCACAGTACGAACTGCAGCTGCGCGAGGCGGCGGCCGACGAGGCGAGCCTCGAATCCGGCTACGCGGAAAGTCCCAAGCCCGGCGCGCTGCAGGCAGAGATCAACCGTCTGCAGAACGAAATCGCGGCGCTGGGCGCGGTCAACCTCGCCGCGCTCGAGGAACTCACCCAGGCCAAAGAGCGTGCCGAATATCTCGCCGCCCAGTGCGCCGACCTGACCGAGGCCGTCACCACGCTGGAAGACGCGATCCGACGGATCGACCAGGAATCCCGCGCCCGTCTCAAGGCCACCTTCGACACGGTGAACCGCCACATGGGCGAGCTCTTCCCACAGCTCTTCGGCGGCGGCCAGGCCCGGCTGATCCTTACCGGCGAGGAACTGCTCGATGCCGGCGTGCAGGTGTTCGCCCAGCCGCCGGGCAAGAAGAATGCCTCCATCCATCTGCTCTCGGGTGGCGAGAAGACGCTCACCGCGCTGTCGCTGGTGTTCGCCATGTTCAAGCTCAACCCGGCGCCGTTCTGCCTGCTCGACGAGGTCGACGCACCGCTCGACGACGCCAACACCGAGCGCTACTGCAGCCTGGTCAAGGCGATGTCCGAGCAGACGCAATTCCTCTTCATTACGCACAACCGCGTCACGATGGAAATGGCCCAGCACCTGGCCGGCGTCACCATGCAGGAGCAGGGCGTGTCGCGCATCGTCGCGGTCGACGTCGAGGAGGCGGCAGGGATGGTCGAGGCGGCCTGAGTTCGCCTGCCCCTAGCCGGATGGCGGGGCGATCGGCGAAAATGCCCGCTTTGACGCACTTTCCCGACTCCCATGCTTGATATCCAGCTGCTGCGCAAGGACGCAGCCCACGTCGCCGAACGCCTCGCCGCGCGGGGTTTCGCTTTCGACACCGCGCGCTTCGAGGCGCTCGAAGCCGAGCGCAAGACGCTCCAGACCCGCACCCAGGACGCGCAGGCGAAGCGCAACGCGCTCTCCAAGCAGATCGGCGCGATGAAGGGCAAGGGCGAGGACACCACGGCGGTGATGGCCGACGTGGCGGGGCTGGGCGACGAGCTCAAGCAACTGGAAACGCGCCTCGGCGAACTGCAGGCCGAACTCAACGATTTCCTGATGGGCGTGCCCAACCTGCCGCACGAGTCGGTGGCGGTCGGCAAGGATGACACGGGCAACGTCGAAGTCAGCCGTTGGGGCACGCCGCGCAGCTTCGATTTCCCGGTGCGCGACCACGTCGACATCGGCGAGGGGCTCGCCCAGCTCGATTTCGCCGCCGCGGCGAAGCTCTCCGGCAGCCGGTTTGCCGTGATGAAGGGCGGACTCGCCCAGCTCCATCGCGCGCTTGCCCAGTTCATGCTCGACACGCACACCCGCGAGCACGGCTACACCGAAGTCTACGTGCCGTATCTGGTGAATGCCGACTCGATGCGCGGTACCGGCCAGCTGCCGAAGTTCGAGGAAGACCTCTTCCACGTCCCCCGCGCGGATGCGGACAAGCTTTATCTCATCCCCACTGCCGAAGTGCCGGTGACCAACCTGGTGCGCGACGAGATCGTTCCGCCCGAAGTCCTGCCGCTCAGGTTCGTCGCCCACACGCCCTGCTTCCGTTCCGAGGCGGGCTCCTATGGCCGAGACACGCGCGGGATGATCCGCCAGCACCAGTTCGACAAGGTGGAACTGGTGCAGATGGTGAAGCCGGAGGATTCCTACGCCGCGCTGGAAGCGCTGACCGGGCACGCCGAGGCCATCCTTCAGAAGCTCGGCCTGCCGTATCGCAAGATGCTGCTGTGCACCGGTGACATGGGCTTCTCGTCGGCCAAGACGTACGACCTCGAGGTCTGGCTGCCGGCGCAGAACACCTACCGCGAAATTTCGTCGTGTTCGAATTTCGAGGCCTTCCAGGCGCGCCGCATGCAGGCGCGGACCCGCAACGCGCAGGGCAAGCCGGAATTGCTGCACACGCTCAATGGCTCGGGGCTGGCGGTCGGCCGCACGCTGGTCGCCATCCTCGAGAATTACCAGAACGCCGACGGCAGTGTCACCGTGCCCGAGGCCCTGCGGCCATGGATGGGGGACATCGAGCGCATCCGGCCCGCCTGAGCCGGTTCAACCCTCGATGTCGGCTGCGGCCCCGTCGCGGCCCAGATTGATCAGAGGGTCGTACGCCGGTTCCAGCCGCAACAGGATGTCATAGTAGTTGCGGATGTTCTCGGCGAAGTGCAGCGCTTCGCCGCCACGCGCGAAGCCGTACTTCATTACGCGCGCATAGGTGCCGCGGCCGAGGTAGGGGAGGGCTTCCTTGACGTCCGCCCAGCTGTCCGGGTCGCCGCCGCGTGCCTGCGCGATGCGGCGCGCGTCCTCCATGTGACCCTGCCCCTGGTTGTACGCGGCCAGCGCGAGCCAGGTGCGGTCGGGCTCCGGGATGCGGGCCGGCAGCGCGTCCTTCATGAGCGCCAGGTAGCGGGCACCGCCGAGGATGCTCTGGCGGGGGTCAAGGCGGTTGGCGACCCCCATGCGGTCGGCGGTCTCCGAGGTGAGCATCATGATGCCGCGCACGCCGGTCGGCGAGGTGGCGAGCGGGTCCCACTTGGATTCCTGATAGCCGATCGCCGCCAGCAGGCGCCAGTCGATGCCGGTGAGTGTCTGCGCCTCGTGGAAATGCCGGCGCAGCGCGGGCAGTCGTTGCGGCCGGCGCTGCAGGATGCCGAGCACGTCCGAGCTGTCGAGCTTCTTCACGTGGCCGAAGTAGCGCTCGTAGATGCGCCTGATCGTGCCGTCGTCGCGCGCCTGCTCGATGAAGCGGGCGAGGGCATTGCGGAACGCCTGCGAGCTGCGCGGCGAGAGCGCCCACACGATTTTCTGCGGCTCGCCGATGTCGAAGGCGACCGCCAGCTCCGGATACTGGCTGCGCATCGGGTCGAAGTCCATGCCATTGATGACGACCGCGTCGTACTTGCCGGCGCGCAACTGCGCCAGCAGTTCCTCCGGCCAGACATTTTCCAGCGCCGACCAAGACAGCTCGGGATGCCGGCGCTTCTCGCGCATTAGAATCGGCGTGTGCCCGGAACCGATGATGATCGCCATGCGCTTACCGGCGAGGTCCGTGATGCTCTTCGGCTGCCGGTCTGAGACCCGGTAGACGACATGGATCGGTGTCTCGAACAGCACGGGTCCGGCGATCAGGTGGCGCTCGCGCACCACCGACTGCGGCAGGGCCGCGGCGGCGAGGTGGATCTCGTGAGTATCGAGCAGCTCGAACAGGGCTTCCGGGCGGTTCTTTTCGGTCCAGCGCAGCGTCCAGCCCTGAGATGCGCTGAACGCCTGCAGCAGGTCGTGCTCGAAGCCGGCCGGCTCGCCGTCATGGGCGACGAAGTAGGAAGCCGGGTTGTTGCGTGTTCCCACAAGCAGCTCGCCCGAGGTTTCCGGCGGCGGCACGGGCTGGCTGCACGCGCCAACCAGCAGCGCGAGCGAGATGGCAAGACTCCGACCGAAAGCTGCCTTTTTTAGTGTCATCGGCATCGGCACAGTCTGACCTAGGGCGAAATTTTCGTCCAGCAAGCGCCAGCAGGCGTCCGACTCGGTTACAATACGCGCCCCGGAGAGGTGGCAGAGTGGTCGAATGTACCTGACTCGAAATCAGGCGTAGGTGCAAGCCTACCGTGGGTTCGAATCCCACCCTCTCCGCCACACGTCCTGAGTTGCAGCGGTTCCGGCGCGTCTTGGCCCTACTTCCGTCGGGCTTGAAAATTCCTCCTGTCCCATCAAAATAAAGCCAGCAACCTGGGCTTATTCCGGCTATGGCAACGAAGCGCGAAGGCAGTACGCTACTGGAACCGTCGGCGGCGAAGGTGAAGCCGCCGCCGCTGTTCAAGGTCTTGCTCCTGAACGACGATTACACCCCCATGGAGTTCGTCGTTCACGTGTTGCAGAAGTTTTTCGGAATCGACCACGAACGTGCGACACAAATCATGCTCAAAGTGCATACTGAGGGCGTCGGGGTGTGTGGCGTGTACCCGCGGGACATCGCCCACACCAAGGTTGAGCAGGTTATCGATTTCGCCCGGCAGCATCAGCACCCGCTGCAATGTACGATGGAGGAAAGTTAGATGATTGCCCAGGAACTCGAAGTCACGCTCCACATGGCATTCATGGATGCCCGGCAGAAGCGCCATGAATTCATCTCGGTGGAGCACCTGCTGCTGGCAATGCTCGACAATCCCTCCGCGGCCGAGGTCTTGCGCGCGTGCGGCGCCAACCTCGAGACGATGCGCGAGCAGCTCACCAAGTTCATCGACGAGCACACGCCCAAGGTCGGCGGCGACGGCGAGGTCGACACCCAGCCGACGCTCGGCTTCCAACGCGTCATCCAGCGCGCCATCCTGCACGTTCAGTCCTCCGGCAAAAAGGAAGTGACCGGCGCCAACGTGCTGGTGGCCGTGTTCGGAGAGAAGGATTCGCACGCGGTGTACTTCCTGTCGCAGCAGGGCGTCACCCGACTCGACATCGTGAACTACATCTCGCACGGCATCACCAAGACGCCGCAAAGCGCGCCGGCGCCCCGCGCCGACGAGCCGGCCGAGAACAACCCGGAATCGCCGGCGGGCACGCCGCTCGACAGCTTCGCGCAGAATCTCAACGCGCAGGCCCTGGCGGGCAAGATCGACCCGCTCATCGGCCGCGAGCAGGAGCTCGAGCGCGTGATTCAGACGCTGTGCCGCCGGCGCAAGAACAACCCGCTGCTGGTGGGCGAGGCCGGTGTCGGCAAGACGGCGATCGCGGAGGGGCTGGCGCGGCGTATCGTCGAGGGCGAGGTGCCCGACATCCTGGCGCAGAGCACGGTGTATGCGCTGGACATGGGCGCGCTCTTGGCCGGCACAAAGTACCGCGGCGACTTCGAGCAGCGCCTCAAGGGGGTGCTCAAGCAGCTCGCCGACAACGCGAAGGCCATCCTGTTCATCGACGAGATCCACACCCTGATCGGTGCCGGCGCGGCGTCGGGGGGCACGCTCGACGCGTCCAATCTTCTGAAGCCGGCGCTCTCGTCGGGCCAGCTGCGCTGCATCGGCGCGACGACTTACGCGGAATATCGCGGCATTTTCGAGAAAGATCACGCCCTTTCGCGGCGTTTCCAGAAGATCGACGTGCCCGAGCCCTCGGTCAACGAGACCGTGGAAATCCTGCGCGGCCTGAAGTCGCGCTTCGAAGACCATCACGGCGTCAAGTATACCGCCGCGGCGCTCACCACGGCCGCGCAACTGTCGGCGCGCTACATCAACGACCGGCACCTGCCGGACAAGGCGATCGACGTCATCGACGAGGCGGGCGCCGCGCAGCGCATCCTGCCGAAGTCGAAGCAGAAGCGCACCATCACGCCGAAGGAGATCGAGGAAATCATTGCCAAGATCGCGCGCATCCCGCCCAAGACGGTGTCGGCGGACGACAAGAACTCGCTGAAGACGCTCGACCGCGACCTCAAGGCGGTGGTCTACGGCCAAGATGCGGCGATCGACGCCCTCGCGACGGCGATCAAGATGTCGCGCAGCGGGCTCGGCAACCCGCAGAAACCGATCGGCAGCTTCCTGTTCTCGGGCCCCACCGGCGTGGGCAAGACCGAAGTGGCCCGCCAGCTCGCCTACGTGCTGGGCGTCGAGCTGCTCCGCTTCGACATGTCGGAATACATGGAGCGCCATGCGGTGAGCCGGCTGATCGGCGCGCCGCCCGGCTACGTCGGCTTCGACCAGGGCGGGCTCCTCACCGAGGCGATCAACAAGCATCCCTATGCCGTGGTTTTGCTGGACGAAATCGAGAAGGCCCACCCGGACATCTTCAACGTGCTGCTGCAGGTGATGGACCATGGCACGCTGACGGACACCAATGGCCGCAAGGCGGATTTCCGCAACGTCGTGCTGATCATGACGACCAACGCGGGCGCCGAGATGCTCAACAAGGCGACCATCGGGTTCTCCAGTTCTCGCGAGGCCGGCGATGAGATGAGCGAAATCAAGCGGATGTTCACGCCGGAGTTCCGCAACCGCCTGGATGCGATCATCCCGTTCGCGCCGCTCACCGAGCCTATCATCCTGCAGGTCGTCGACAAGTTCCTCATGCAGTTGGAGGAACAGCTGCACGAGAAGAAGGTCGAGGCGAGCTTCACCGACGCGCTCAAGCGCTACCTGGCGAAGCACGGCTTCGATCCGGCGATGGGCGCGCGGCCGATGTCGCGCCTGATCCAGGACACGATCCGCAAGGCGCTGGCCGACGAACTGTTGTTCGGCCGGCTGGCGCAAGGCGGGCACGTGGTGGTCGATATCGACGAAAGCGAGAAGGTGCGCCTGCAGTTCGAGGAAGCGGCGCTGGTATGAACCAACCGTAAAGTTGTCGGCAGAGTAGCCGTATCGGGAGCTATCCCCAGTTCCGGGATACGGCGGAAGCTGAGCGTGTTGCGGAATCTTGCTGTTTAAAATCAGCATGATCGCTCGGGTTCTTGAGATGTTGCACAACAACGATACGATTGGAGCGCCTCATGACATCCCTTTCCCCCTCCGTGGCCGCGGCACGGCCCTGATCGCCCTCTTGTCCGCCGCCGGCACCGCCGCGGCGGCCGACAGTACCCGTACCGCCAACCAGGTCGCACTGGCAAAACCGGCCTCCGACGAGTCGCTCGCCGCGGCCAGCGAGCGCATTCGCGAAACCGCGCAGCAGATCAAGGCCGACATGGAGAAAGTGCGCCAGGCCCGTACCAAGCGGGCCGAACTCGAAGCGCGGCTGGAAGCCGAGCGCCGCAGGGAGGCCGAGCGCGAGCGCCTGCAGGCGAAGCAGGACGCCGAGATACTGGCCTCCGCCCGGGAGGCCAGTCAGCGCGCCGCGCTGGAGGCGACGCAGGCCCAGGCGCGTCGCGAAGCCGCCGAACGCCAGAAGAAGGCCGAACTGGCGCGGCAGAAGGTCCTCGCCGAACAGCGTGCCCGGGAAGACGAGGCGGCGCGTGCGCTGGCGACCCGCGAGAAGGCTGCCCGGGCGCTGAAGGATGCCATGGCGGCGCGCGGACCGGGCTTCATGGATGATCCGAACAACGCCGAGCAGGCGGAGATCGCCCGCCAGCAGGCAGCCCGGGAGAAGGCCGCGCTGGCGCTGAAGAAGGCGCGCGAATCGAGCGGTCCCGGCTTCGTCGATCGCATGTAGGGCCGGCTTGGTAGGCGCCTGAGCCCGAACGGGCCGCGCAGCGCCGAAGCGGGGACCGGATGGCTGTCGCGTTTGCGGCGGCCGCCCGGTCCCCGTCGCATTTCTGCCGCACCCCGCGCCTGCAGATGCCGGCAGCGCACAGCCCGGGGCCACCCCTGCAAGGGACGCGGCCGAAGTGCGCCCCCTGCCTCGACACCCAGCGAGGTGTGAAATCCCCGACAAAAATCGTGCGAGCGCTAAAGACCGGGCAGGGGGCTACCGTAATCGGAAACGTAGCGTGACTGACGGCCGCGCTGCCGAGCCTGGCGAGGCGGCGGCAGCCAGCTGATTCTGCAAACCCGACTGACGGTAGACATGCCCATGAAATTCCATCGCCATTCCATCGTTTCGGCAGCCGCCGTGCTGGCTGCCCTGGTGCTCAACGGCACCGTGCTGGCCAATGAAGCCAGAGCGCAGGGCGCAGCCAACAACAACGCCTCCCAGGAAGCGCTTGATGCCGCGAGCGAACGCATTCGCCAGACCGGTGCACAGATCAAGGCCGACATCGAGGCCATGCGCGAAGCGCGCCGCAAGCGGGCTGCGCTGGAGGCCAGACAGGAGGCCGAGCGACGGCAGGAAGCCGAACGCGCTCGCGTTCAGGCACAGAAAGATGCGGAAAAGCTTGCCGCGGCCAAGGAGGTGAAGCAGCGCCAGGCCATCGAGGCACAGCTTGCCCAGGCCCGCAAGGAAGCCGAGGAGCGCGCCGCCAAGGCCGAGCGCGAGCGCCTCGCCGCCGTCGAGGCGCAGCGTGCCCTGGAGGAAAAGCTCGCTAAGGAAGTGGCGGCCAAGCTGAAGGTCATCAAGGAGTCCGGCGACAACAAGCTGGGCCAGGAAATCGATTTCGGCGTCGACATCTGAGGCGCGAAACCATCGAGCAGGGTCGCGCCGTGCCGGCGACCCGGCGAGTTCATCCAAAGCGGATCACTTCAGAAAGGACATGGATATGGCATCACAAGACAAGACCCGGAACGGCGTGGCGATCACCCTGATCGCCGTCACTGGGTTGCTCGGGGCGGCCGCGGCGCAGGCGCAGGAAATCACGCGCGCCGAGATCATCGCCACCACCTGCTACACCTGCCACGGCCCGAGGGGCGTCAGTCCGGGCTCGATCCCGAGCATCAACGACATCTCGGCCGAGCGCATGGTCAGCATCCTGCAGGGATTCCGCTCGGGCACGCGTGCCTCGACGGTGATGGGGCGCCACGCCAGCGGCTATACCGATGAGGAAATCAAGGAAGTCGCCGAATACCTGGGCAATCTTGGCAAAAAAGGGAAATGAAAATGGCTGGAATTTCACGTAGGGATTTCGTAAAACTCCTCGGCGCGGGCGGCGCCATGTCGGCACTCGGCCTGGCTGGCTGCGAAACCGTTCCGAAGTCGGCCGCGCCGGCGAAGGCGGCCCCGCGCGTCGTGGTCGTCGGCGGCGGCTTCGGCGGCGCGACCTGCGCCAAGTATCTGCGCATCTACGACTCGACGCTCAAGGTCACGATGATCGAGCAGAACGCCAGCTACACCACCTGCCCCGGCAGCAACTGGGTGCTCGGCGGGCTGCGCAAGATGGAGGACCTGCGTCAGAACTATGACGCGCTGCGCGGCAAGTACGGCGTGAACGTCGTGACCGACCGGGTGACCGCGATCGATCCGGCCAAGCGCATCGTCATGCTCGCCAGCGGCAAGACCGTCGAATACGACCGCCTGGTGATGTCGCCGGGCATCGACTTCCGCTGGAACGCCATCGAAGGCTACGACGAGGCCGCCAGCGAGATCCTCCCCCACGCCTGGAAGGCCGGCCCGCAGACCGTGCTGCTGCAGAAGCAGCTCGCTGCCATGCCCGACGGTGGCACGGTGATCATGAACCCGCCGCCCATGCCCTTCCGCTGCCCGCCCGGACCGCCGGAGCGCGCGAGCATGATCGCCAACTACCTCAAGGCCAACAAGCCCAAGTCGAAGATCCTGATCCTCGACGCCAAGGACAGCTTCTCGAAGCAGGGCCTGTTCCTCAGCGCCTGGAACGAGCTCTATCCCGGCATGATCGAATGGGTGCCGGGCAACAAGGGTGGCAAGGTCGTCCGCGTCGACCCCAAGACGCGCACCGTCTTCACCGAAGCCGGCGACGCGCACAAGGGCGACGTGGTCAACATCATTGCGCCGCAGCGCGCCGCCACGATCGCCACGGCCAGCGGCCTCGCCAACGAAGCCGGCTGGTGCCCGGTGAACCAGCACACCTTCGAATCGACCCTGGTTCCGAATGTCCACGTCATCGGCGACTCCTCGGTTGCCGGTGCGCTGCCGAAGTCCGGCCACTCGGCCAACAACATCGCGAAGATGGCAGCGGCGGCCATCGTCTCACTGTTCCGCGGCACACCAGTGCCGATGCCCTCGCACGTCAACACCTGCTACAGCCTGGTGGGTCCGGAGTACGGCATCAGCATCGCCGCCGTCTACCGCCTCGGCGAGGATGGCGTGCTCGCCGGCGTCAAGGGCGCCGGCGGCGTCAGCCCGGCGACCGCGTCGGAGCTGTTCCGTGCGCAGGAGGCCAACTTCGCCCAGGGCTGGTACGCCAGCATCACCGCCGACAGCTTCGGCTGATCCCTCGTCGCTGGGGCAATCGGGGCGGCCGCGAGGCCGCCCCGTTGTCGTTCAGACGGCTCGTGCGGCGGCAGGAAATCCGGCCCTTCGTGCGCCGGCGCGTCGGTCCGGCGCGCTTGCCGTGCCCGGCAGAATCCCGCACCATACCGCACCATTCTCATCACACGGAGTAGACATGAAATCGCGCCACGCCTCGCTCGTCGCCCTGACCACGCTCGCCCTGCTGCTCGGTGGCTGTGAAAAACCCGTCACCGAAGTCAAGAGCGAGGCCGTCGCGACGGTGGGCAGCGAGAAGATCAGCGAAGCCGAGCTCAACCTCGCCCTGGCGCGTCTCGGCGAACTCAACGAGGCGCAGTCGGCGGAAGCCAAGGCCAAGCTGCTGCAGGCCCTGGTAGACCAGCGCCTGGTGGTGCAGGCGGCGCAGAAGGCCGGCCTCGACAAGGATCCGGCCGTGGCGATCGCCATGGCGCACGCCAGCCGCCAGGTTCTGGCCGAAGCCTACGCCGAGCGCACGGCGAAGGATGTCGCCGCACCGACCGAGGCCGAAATCGCCGCCTACTACGAGCAGCACCCCGAGCTGTTCTCGCAGCGCCGCATCTACCGCATCCAGGAAATCGACCTGCAGGTCGATGCTTCGCGCGTCGCCGAGGTCGAAGCCAAGCTGCGCAGCAGCCATTCGCTCGGCGACTTCATCAACTGGGTCAAGGAGCAGGGCATCGAGGGCAAGACCGCGGTCGCGGTGAAGCCCGCCGAGCAGATTCCCGCGCCGCTGCTCGCGCGGCTGGCGCAGATGAAGGACGGCCAGGTGGCGATGCTGCCGGGACGCCCCGGGCACCTGGTGATCCAGCAGCTGCAGGAGAGCCAGCTGCAGCCGGTCACGCTGGAGCAGGCGAGCAAGGCGATCGAGCGCGCGCTGATTACGACCAAGCGCAAGGAATCGATGGATGCCGAGCTGAAGAAGCTGCGCGAGGCCGCCAAGGTCGAGTACGCCACCGGCTACGCCCCGGCGGCGGAGGCCGCGGCGGACACGAAAGTCGAGCCGGAGAACGCCGATAAGCAGGAGAGCGAAGCCAAACCTGCCCAAGAGTGATTCCATGATTCTCGTCACCGGCGGCGCCGGTTTCATCGGCGCCAATTTCGTCCTCGACTGGCTGGCGGCGGGCGACGAGCCTGTCGTCAACCTCGACAAGCTCACCTACGCCGGCAACCTGGAAAACCTGCGCGCGCTCGAGGGCGACGCGCGCCACGTGTTCGTGCAGGGTGACATCGGCGACCGCGCGCTGCTTGAGCCGTTGCTGGCTCGCCATCGTCCCCGCGCGGTGGTCAACTTCGCCGCCGAGAGCCACGTCGACCGATCGATCCTCGGCCCGGCCGAATTCATCCAGACCAACGTCGTCGGCAGCTTCAACCTGCTGGAATCGGTGCGCGCGCACTGGACGAGTCTGCCGGCCGACGAGCAGGCCGCATTCCGCTTGCTGCACGTCTCGACCGACGAGGTCTACGGCTCGCTGGGGCCGTCCGATCCCGCGTTTACGGAGACGACCGCCTATGCGCCGAACAGTCCATATGCGGCGTCGAAGGCCGCGTCCGACCATCTGGTGCGCGCCTATCGCCACACCTATGGGTTGCCGGTGCTGACGACCAACTGCTCGAACAACTACGGGCCGCTACAGTTTCCGGAAAAGCTCATCCCGCTGGTGATCCACCATGCGCTGGCCGGCAAGCCGCTGCCGATCTACGGCGATGGGTCCAACGTGCGCGACTGGCTGTATGTCGGTGACCATTGCAGCGCGATCCGCCGGGTGCTGGAGGCGGGCAGGGTGGGCGAGACCTACAACATCGGCGGCCGCAATGAAAAGACGAACCTGGAAGTCGTCCACACCGTGTGCGCCATCCTGGACGAGTTGCATCCCGGCTCGCCGGTGACGCCGCACGCCAGCCTGATTGCCTTCGTGAAGGACCGCCCCAGCCACGACCGGCGCTACGCGATCGACGCGACCAAGATCGAGCGCGAACTCGGCTGGACGCCCCGCGAGACCTTCGAGACCGGCATCCGCAAGACCGTCGCCTGGTATCTCGAGCATCAGGATTGGGTGAATCATGTGACCAGCGGCGAATACCGCCGCTGGGTTTCCCAAAACTACGCCGACACGTCCGCATGAGCACACGCAAGGGCATCATCCTCGCCGGTGGATCCGGCACACGCCTCTATCCCGTGACCCAGGCCGTCTCCAAGCAGCTGCTGCCGGTGTACGACAAGCCCATGGTGTACTACCCGCTCAGCACGCTGATGCTCGCCGGCATCCGCGACATCCTACTGATTTCGACGCCGCAGGACACGCCGCGCTTCGAGCAGCTGCTCGGTAATGGGGCGCAGTGGGGAATCGACATTGAATATGCCATTCAAGATGAGCCGCGTGGTCTGCCGCAGGCCTTCCTTGTCGGAAAAGATTTCATTGGTCGTGACGCTTGCGCCATGGTGCTTGGGGACAACATCTTTTACGGTCACGCACTGCGCGCAATTCTTGCGTCAGCCGCAGAGCAGGCCCGTGGCGCCACTGTATTCGCATATCCGGTCAATGACCCGGAACGATATGGGGTGATCGAGTTCGATGCAGCATGGCGCGCTGTGAGCATAGAAGAGAAACCGTCCTGCCCAAAGTCGCGCTACGCTGTTACCGGCCTTTATTTTTTTGATGAGCGAGTGGCCGATATCGCGCAAAGTCTGGAGCCATCTGCGAGAGGTGAGTTGGAGATCACTGACGTAATACGCAGATACCTGGAATGGGGTGAGCTAGAGGTGCGGATAATGGGCCGAGGCCAGGCATGGCTGGATACTGGCACACCGGACTCGCTGATCGAGGCGTCTCTGTATGTGCAGACGCTCGAAAAACGGCAAGGTTTGAAGATTTCGTGTCCCGAGGAAATCGCATATCGCATGGGATTCATCGATGCGGCACAACTGCAAACCTTGGCTGCATCGCTGGGTGACAGCTCGTATGCGCAGTATCTCAGGGGCGTGCTGAGCGAGCGCGTATTCTGATGCGGTTGGTTTCTACGGAACATCCGGACATCTTTCGGTTGCAACCAAGAATTTTGGAGGACGCACGCGGTTTCTTTTTTGAAAGCTATAACCGGCGCGTTTTTGCTGAGCTGGGAATTCAGGGAGAGTTCGTTCAGGACAACCATTCGCGTTCGAAACGGGGCGTGCTGCGCGGGCTCCATTATCAGATTCGGCAGCCACAGGGACGCTTGATTCGGGTGGTCGTTGGCGAGGTATTTGACGTAGCGGTCGATTTGCGCCGCCCTTCTTCAAATTTTGGCCGCGCTTTCACCAATCGCCTCTCGGCGGAGACGCATGAAATGCTGTGGATTCCTCCCGGTTTCGCGCACGGCTTCTTGGTGCTCTCCGACTACGCCGAATTCCTCTACAAGACGACCGACTACTACGCGCCTGACGCCGAGCGCTGTCTCGCGTGGGACGACCCTGAACTGAACATTCCCTGGCCGCTCGACGGCGCGCCGCTGTTGTCCGCCAAGGACCAGGCCGGGCTGCCGCTCGCCCAGTGCGAGGTGTTTGCGTGAGGATCCTGCTCACCGGCGTCAACGGCCAAGTGGGTTGGGAACTGAGGCGTACGCTGGCGCCGCTGGGCGAGGTGATCGCCGCTGACCGCAGCGTGCTCGACCTCGCCGACACCGCCGCCATCCGCCGCAGCGTGGCGGCGCTTGCGCCCGACCTCATCGTCAACCCGGCGGCGTACACGGCGGTGGACAAGGCCGAATCCGAGCCCGAACTGGCGCAGGCCATCAACGCGGCCGCGGCGGGCGAGCTCGCTGCGTGCGGCGTGCCGCTGGTGCATTTCTCGACCGACTACGTGTTCGACGGGCGCAAGGCCGGCGCGTACACCGAGGCCGACGCACCGAACCCGCTGGGTGTTTATGGCGCGAGCAAGCTGGCGGGCGAAGAGGCGGTCGGCCGCGCCAATGTCCCGCATCTGATCCTGCGCACCAGCTGGGTGTATGGCCTGCGCGGGCGGAATTTCCTGCTGACGATGCAGCGGCTGGCGCGCGAACGCGATACGCTCGCGGTCGTCGATGACCAGTTCGGCGCCCCGACTTGGTCGCGCCTGATCGCCGAGGCAACCGCGCTGGTGGTGGCTCGCTGGCTCGATCGGCGTGATCCGGGTGCAATGTCCGGCGTCTACCATCTCACCTGCGGTGGGCGCACCAGCTGGCACGGCTTCACCGAGGCGATCCTGGCGCAGATGGCGGCGGCGGGCGAAGCGAAGCTTGCACGGCTCACGCCGACCCCGACCTCGGGCTATCCCACGGCGGCAAAGCGTCCGGCCAATTCGCAGCTCGATTGTTCGAAGCTGGCCGAAACTTTCGGCGTGCGCCTGCCGGGTTGGGAAACCGCGCTTGCCCTGTGCCTGGAATAGAATTTGCCTGTTTCGCCACACAATACCGACACGAGTAGGCACACTATGAGCACGATCCATCCCGTCATTTTGTCCGGCGGCTCCGGCACCCGGCTGTGGCCCTTGTCCCGCGCGGCGCTGCCGAAGCAGCTGCTGCCGCTTGCCAGTGACCGCAGCCTGTTGCAGGACACCGTCAGCCGTTTGGCCGGCATGCCGGAAATGGCGCAACCGCTGATGGTGTGCAACGTCGAGCACCGCTTCATGATCGCTGAGCAGATGCGCCAGATCGGCTCGACCCCGCGCGCCATCGTGCTCGAGCCGGTCGGGCGCAACACCGCGCCCGCCATCGCCGTCGCTGCGCTGATGCTGTCGCGCGACGACCCGGACGCCTTGATGCTGGTGCTGCCGGCTGACCACCTGATCGGCGATGTCGCCGCCTTCCAAGCCGCGATCCGGACTGCGGCGCGAGCCGCCAGCCAGGGCTATCTCGCCACCTTCGGGATCGTCGCTGCCACGCCTGAGACGGGATACGGCTACATCCGCCTCGGCGCGCCGCTCGAGGCCGTCTCCGGCGCCCACGCGGTCGCGGCCTTCGTCGAGAAGCCCGACCGGTCGACGGCCCAGCAGTACGTCGATTCGGGGGAGTACTTCTGGAACAGCGGCATGTTCCTGTTCCGCGCGTCGGATTTTCTCAAGGAACTCGAGGCCCTGCAGCCGGACATCCTCGCGGCGAGCCGCGCCGCACTCGAGGCGGCGAAGCCCGATCTCGACTTCGTGCGCCTCGACCCGGCCGCCTTCGAGGCGTGTCCGTCGGAATCCGTCGACTACGCGGTGATGGAAAAAACGCAGCGCGCCGTCGTGGTGCCCGCGGACATCGCCTGGAACGACATCGGCGCCTGGTCGGCGCTGTGGGACGTGGCCGAAAAGGATGCCGACGGCAATGCCGTCCGCGGCGACGTCATGCTGGAAAACGCCCGCGACAATTTTGTGCGGGCGGAGACGCGCATGGTCGCCTTGCTTGGCGTCGACGACCTGGTCGTGGTGGAAACCGCGGATGTGGTGCTGGTTGCCAAGAAGGACCAGGTGCAGGACGTGAAGAAGCTGGTCGACCGGCTTAAGGCGGAAAAGCGCTGCGAGCACCTCATCCATAAGCAGGTGTTCCGGCCCTGGGGCTGGTACGAGGGCATCGACGAGGGCGAGCGCTTCCAGGTCAAGCGCATCATGGTCAAGCCGGGCGAGAAGCTGAGCCTGCAGATGCACCACCACCGCGCGGAGCACTGGATCGTCGTGTCGGGGACGGCACGGGTCACGCGCGATGAGCATGTCGAACTGCTCACCGAAAACCAGTCGACCTACATCCCGCTCGGCACCAAGCATCGGCTCGAGAACCCCGGCAAGGTCGAACTGCACATGATCGAAGTGCAGTCGGGCGCCTATCTGGGCGAGGATGACATCGTGCGCTTCGAGGACGTCTACCAGCGAACCTGACCCACCGTGTAGGACAAACACCCACAGGGCCGATTGCCGACATCCGACGCACAAATCAGCGCTTCTCCACGTTAACTTTCCGGGGGTCCGTCCGAAAACGAATCCACGAGGCCGAATTAAGGCCGGATTCGAAAAAAAATCGACGGAAGGACAGGCATCATGAAAATGGACGAAATGCTGGACGAAATGCGCGACGTCAACCTCAGCTACCTGATGCTGGCGCAGAGCATGATTCAACATGACAAGGCCACCGCCGTGTTCCGCCTCGGCATCAGCCAGGACGTCGCCGACCTCATCGAAAACCTGACCCCCGCGCAGATCCTCAAGCTCGCCGGCTCCGGCATGCTGGTCTCGCGCTTCCGCTTCGACGACGGCATGGTGCTGAACCTCCTCACCAGTTACACCAAGGACCGCGCGATGGCGCAATCCCACGCGGCCATCCTGATGGCGGGGCAGGCGTTGTCGACCCCCGAAGCGGCCGAAGCCTTCGCCTGAACCCCACCCAGTCGCCGGGAGCGCCGAGATGAGCAAGAAGAGCCTGCTGAACGAAATGCGCGATACCCAACTGGCGATCGAACTGATCGAGCTCGGCGCCCGGCCGCAGGTGCTGGAAGCCGAGACCAGCCTGTCGCGCGAGCGCCTGCTCAAGCTCTACAAGGAAGTGAAGGGCGTTTCGCCGCCGAAGGGCATGTTGCCGTTCTCGACCGACTGGTTCCTTACCTGGCTGCCCAACGTCCACGCGTCGCTGTTCATCAACATCTACCGCTACCTGACCCGCAACAGCGACTGCAGCGGCATCGAGGCGCTGCTGAAGAGCTACCGCCTGTACCAGGAATACCTGCATACGAACCAGATCGAGGGCGTGCTGAGCTTCACCCGCGCCTGGACGCTGCACCGTTTCTTCGAGAGCCGGATGCTCCAGACCGCCGAGTGCAGCTGCTGCGGCGGACATTTCGTGGTGCACCCCGACGACCTGCACGACAAATTCGTGTGCGGCCTGTGCAACGTGCCGGCGCGCGCCGGCAAGACCCGCAAGGCCAAAGCGGCGGCCGAGCTGTCCGAAGCCGCCTGATCGCGGCCGCTACGCGGCAGTGACGATGCGCCTGCCGGTCGCGCTGGAGTCCCTGCTCATTCAGCTCGCCGCCCTCGCTGCGGCCGTGCTGGCAGCGCGGCTGGCGCAACCGTTCCTTCCATTCCCGGTTTCCCTCTGGCAACTCGCGGTCGCGCAGGGCACGTTGGCCGGCGGGCTGAGCCTCGTCTGGCGCCAACCGCGCTGGTGGCTGCCGCTGCACGCAGGATTCCTGCCTGCCGTAGTTGCCGCGGCGGACCTGGATGTGCCCGCCTGGCTGTACCTGCTGGCGTTCCTCGTGCTGGCGGGCTTTTTCTGGACCACCGCGCGCACCCGCGTGCCCTTGTACCTCTCCGACCGCAAGGCATGGGATGCCGTGGCGGCCGAGCTTCCCGCCGATCGGCCGTTTCGTTTCATCGACCTCGGCAGTGGCTTGGGCGGCCTGCTGTTCGATCTCGAGCAGCGTTTTCCCAAGGGACGCTTCACCGGCGTCGAGCTCGCGCCGGCGAGCTGGCTGGTGAGCCGGATACGGGCGCGGCTGCGCGGCAGCCGCGTCGAGTTCCTGCGGCGCGACTACGCAGCGCTCGATCTCGGCGAATTCGACGTCGTGTTCGCTTTTTTGTCACCGGCGGCGATGCCGGCGCTATGGCAGCAGGTGAACGCGCAGATGCATCCCGGCAGCCGATTCATCAGCCTGTCATTTGCCGTTCCGGAGACGGAGCCGGACCGGGTGGTCAGCCTCGCGGCGCATCCGAGGCACCGGCTCTATGTCTGGAGACGATAGGGCGCGGCGGCGAAGAAATACTGCGGGCCCACCATCAAGTTTGGCGCGACTTGTCCGAATCCTAAGCCTGAGCGCGGGTGGTTTGCCGCGCCGAGGATCCAAGCCGGGCAGGGTAGGTGCCTGTCCGGTCCTGTGCAGAGGAAAGAACGCTCGTGTTAGTCATCGGTGGTTGGATAACGGTTCTCTTGTGCGTGTTCGGCGGCTATGCGCTGGCGGGGGGTTATCTCGCCGCGCTGTGGCATCCGGTCGAGTTGATCATCATCGGGGGCGGGGCGATCGGTGCTTTCCTTGTCGCCAACAGCAGCAAGGCCATCAAGGCGACCTTGAAGGCGCTGCCCACGCTGTTCAAGGGATCGAAGTACAACCGCGCGCTCTACATGGACGTGCTCGCGCTGCTGTACGAGCTTTTGACCAAGATCCGCAAGGAGGGTCTGATGTCGATCGAAGGCGACGTCGAGTCGCCGGAGAACAGCCCGCTCTTCAACAAGTATCCGTCGATCATGGCCGACCACCATGTGGTCGAATTCCTGACCGACTACCTGCGGCTGATGGTCTCCGGCAGCATGAATGCCTTCGAGATCGAGAACCTCATGGACAACGAAATCGAGACCCATCATCACGAGGGCGAGATTCCGGTGCACAGCGTGACCAAGCTCGGCGACGGCTTGCCGGCGTTCGGCATCGTCGCCGCGGTGATGGGCGTGGTCAAGACCATGGGTTCAGTGGGCCTGCCGCCGGCCGAACTCGGCGTACTGATCGGCGCTGCGCTGACCGGCACCTTCATCGGCATTCTGCTCGCCTACGGCTTCGTCAGTCCGCTGGCGAATCTCTTGGAGCAGAAGCTCAACGAGTCGACCAAGATGTTCCAGTGCATCAAGGTCACGTTGCTCGCCAGCATCAACGGCTACGCGCCGGCGATCGCGGTCGAGTTCGGCCGCAAGGTCTTGTTCTCAACCGAGCGGCCGTCGTTCAGCGAGCTCGAGACCCACGTCAAGGGCGCGAAGGCGCGCTGATCCGTATCGCGTGAGCGAGTCGCCATGAGCGAGCAAAAAGCGCCGATCATCGTCAAACGCATCAAGAAGGGCGGCGGCGGCCATCACGGCGGTGCCTGGAAGATCGCGTACGCCGACTTCGTCACGGCGATGATGGCGTTTTTTCTGCTCATGTGGCTGCTTGGCTCGACGACCAAGGGTGACCTCGAGGGCATCGCCGAATACTTCAAGACGCCGCTCAAGGTCGCGATGCAGGGCGGCTCCGGCAGCGGCGACAGTTCGAGCGTGCTGAAGGGGGGCGGCACCGACCTTACCCGCCAGACCGGCCAGATCAAGAAGGGGCAGACCGAGGACGAGAGGAAGTCGTACAACCTCAAGGCGGCGCGCGCCGAGCTGGAAAGACAGGAAAAGGAAAAGCTCAAGCAGTTGAAATCGCGGCTGGAAGACGCGATCGAGCGCAACCCGACGCTGCGCCAGTTCCGGCGGCAGCTCCTCATCGATATCACCAGCGAGGGGTTGCGCATCCAGATCGTCGACGAGCAGAACCGGCCGATGTTCAACCTCGCGAGCGCCGAGCTGCAGCCCTACACCAAGATCATCTTGCGGGAGATCGGCCAGGTGCTGAACGACGTCGAAAACCGCATCAGCCTCTCCGGCCATACCGATGCCACGCAATACGCCAATGCCGGCCGCGGGTACAGCAACTGGGAACTCTCGGCGGATCGGGCCAACGCGTCGCGGCGGGAACTCATCGCCGGCGGCATGGACGCATCGAAGATGCTGCGCGTCGTCGGGCTCGCCGACTCGGTGCCGTTCCAGAATGCCGGGCCGACGGACCCGGTCAACCGCCGCATCACCATCATCGTGATGAACAAGCGCACCGAGGAGGCCATCACCAAGCAGGCCTCCGGTGCCGACCAGCCCGAAGATGCCGCCGACGGCGAAGCCGCAGCGAACGGCGCTGCGCCAACGCCCTGACGCCGCGCGCTTGAGCGCGAATAGCAGGCCAATTCCACGCCTATTCCCCTGATTGCCCACAGCGGGCGTCGCCGATACTTCAGCCTAAGACAGACCGTGCTGGGCGCGCGGTCTCCCGCAACAGGTGATCAGGGATGGCTGAAGAAAGCGATCAGGAACGGACAGAACCAGCCTCGCCACAGCGACTGCAAAAGGCGCGTGAGGAGGGGCAGGTCGTCCAGTCGCGCGAGCTCGCGACGTTCGTCGTCCTGATGACGAGCGGCGCCGCGCTGTGGGGCATGTCCGCCAGCATGGGCAAGTCCTTCGCCGAGATCATGCGTGGCGGGCTGCAATTCGATCCCGGCGTTGCGCGCGACACGTCGCACGTGATGGCGCTCCTGTCCGAGCTCTTCTACGATGCCCTGCTGGCGCTGGCGCCGTTCCTGTTCCTCGTCACTATCGCCGCGCTGGCTTCGCCCATCCTGCTGCGTGGCTGGCTTTTCAGCACCAAGGCGCTCGCCCCGAAATTCAACCGCCTCAATCCGCTCAGCGGCGTCAAGCGCATGGTCTCCGCGCAGGGGCTGGTCGAGCTAGTGAAATCGCTCGCCAAGGTCGGCTTGCTCGGCGGCGTCGCCACCTGGCTGATCTGGGTCAACATGGAGGCGATCTTCTCGCTGAGCCTCGAGGAGCCGAAGACCGCGATCGCCCACATGGGCGACATCATCGGCAAGATCTTCCTGCTGGTGTCGGGCGCGATGATCTTCGTCGTCCTCATCGACCTGCCGTTCCAGATCTGGCACCACCTCAAGCAACTACGCATGAGCAAGGAGGAGGTGCGCCGCGAGTACAAGGAAAACGAGGGCGATCCGCACCTCAAGGCGCGCATCCGCCAGCAGCAGCGCGAAGTGGCGCGCCGCCGCATGATGGCGGAGATCCCGACCGCGGACGTGGTGGTGACCAACCCGACCCACTACGCGGTGGCCCTGAAGTACACCGAAGGTAAGATGCGCGCGCCGCGCGTGGTCGCCAAGGGCGCCGACCTCGTCGCCGCCAAGATCCGCGAAGTGGCGGCCGAGCACAATGTCCCCATGCTGGAAGCGCCGCCGCTCGCGCGTGCGCTGTTCCGCCACACCGACATCGGCGACGAGATCCCTGCCACGCTCTACACCGCGGTGGCGGAGGTGCTCGCCTACGTGTTCCAGCTGCGTCACTACCGCGAAGCCGGCGGTGCGTACCCGGAGGTGCCGACCGCGCTGCCGGTGCCGCCCGAACTCGATCCGCTGCAGGCCGGCACGGGGGCTAGGGCATGAACGGGACGATGAGCCTCACCGATTTCTTCAACGGTGCGAACGCCCGTGCGCTGGCGGCGCCGATCTTCATCGTCCTCGTTCTGGCGATGCTGGTGCTGCCGCTGCCGCCGATCGCGCTCGACATGCTGTTCACCTTCAACATCGCGCTGTCGATCATGGTGCTGCTGGTCAGCCTGTCGACCAAGAAGGCGCTCGAATTCGCCGTGTTCCCGACCGTGCTGTTGCTCTCGACGCTGCTGCGGCTGTCGCTCAACGTCGCCTCCACCCGCGTGGTGCTGCTGGAAGGACACACCGGGTCTGATGCGGCGGGCAAGGTCATCGAGGCCTTCGGCTATTTCCTGGTCGGCGGCAACTACACCGTCGGCATCATCGTGTTCTTGATCCTGGTGGTGATCAACTTCATCGTCATCACCAAGGGCGCGGGCCGCATCGCCGAGGTCAGCGCCCGCTTTACGCTCGACGCCATGCCGGGCAAGCAGATGGCGATCGACGCGGACCTCAACGCCGGCCTCATCGACGAGAACGAGGCGCGTCGCCGCCGCGCCGAGATCTCGCAGGAATCCGACTTCTACGGCTCGATGGACGGTGCGTCGAAATTCGTGCGCGGTGACGCCATCGCCGGCATCCTTATCCTCATCATCAACATCGTCGGTGGCCTGCTGGTCGGCGTGTTCCAGCACGACCTCGGTCTGTCGGACGCCGCCCGCAACTACACGCTGCTGGCGATCGGCGACGGCCTCGTCGCGCAGATCCCGGCGCTGGTCATCTCGATCGCGGCCGGCGTCGTCGTCAGCCGGGTCAGCACCGACGAGGACATCACCGGACAGATGGTGTCCAACGTCTTCAGCAAGACCCAGGCGCTCTACATCACCGCGGGCATCATCGGCCTGCTGGGCATGATCCCGGGCATGCCCAACTTCGCCTTCCTCTTGCTCGCCGGCGCGATCGCGTGGATCGCCTGGCGCGTCGGCAAGATGCGCGCCGCTGCCGAAGCCGCGCCGGAAGCGGTCGCCGTGCCGCCGGCGCCGATCGAAAGCCAGGAGGCGAGCTGGGAGGACGTCGCGCCGATCGACACGCTGGGCCTCGAGGTCGGCTACCGCCTGATTCCGCTGGTCGACAGCTCGACCGATGGCGAGCTGGTGCGCCGCATCAAGGGGATCCGCAAGAAGTTCGCGCGCGAGATCGGCTTCCTGCCGCCCGCCGTGCACATCCGCGACAACCTCGAGATCAACCCGAACAGCTACCGCATCACGCTGAAGGGCGTCGAAATCGGCAGCGGCGAAGTGCGTACCGGCATGTTCCTCGCCATCGACCCCGGCAGCGTCACCGCGGCGCTGCCGGGCGTGGCGACGCAGGACCCGGCGTTCGGGCTGCCGGCGACCTGGATCGACGCCAGCCTCCGCGAACAGGCCCAGGCGATGGGCTACACGGTCGTCGATCCCGGCAGCGTGGTCGCCACCCACCTCAACCATCTGGTGACGATGCACGCGTCCGAGCTGCTCGGACGCCAGGAAACCCAGGCATTGCTCGACCACCTCGGCAAGACGGCGCCGAAGTTGGTCGACGACCTGGTGCCCAAGATGCTGTCGCTTTCCGCGGTGCAGAAGGTGTTGCAGAACCTGCTCGCCGAGGGCGTCGCGATCCGCGACATGCGCACCATCATCGACACCCTGCTCGAATACGCCGGCTCGGTTCAGGACCCGAACGAGCTGACCGCGCTGGTGCGGGTGGCGCTCGGACGTTCCATCGTCCAGCAGATCTTCGGCGCGGTGAACGAGCTGCCGGTGATCGCGCTCGACCAGGGGCTCGAGCGCCTGCTCATGCAGACGCTGCAGGCAGGGCAGGACGCAGTTGGCATGGAGCCCGGCCTCGCCGACACGCTGATGGCCAAGGCGCAGGCCTCCGCGCAGCGTCAGGAGGCGCTCGGCCATCCGCCGGTGCTGTTGACCCCCGCGGTGTTGCGCCCGTTGCTCGCGCGCTTCCTGCGCCGCGCCGTGCCCCAGCTCAAGGTGCTTTCGCACGCTGAAGTGCCCGAAGGCAAACAGATCAAAGTGACTTCCCTGGTAGGAGGAGCAGCATGAACGTGAAACGTATCGTCGCCAAGACATCCCGCGAGGCCATGCGCGAATTGCGCGACCTGCTCGGCCCTGACGCCGTCATCCTGTCCAACCGGTCGGTCGACGGCGGCGTCGAGGTGCTCGCGATCCCGGCGGACGACATCGCTGCGATGGCGCCCCCGGCCGTCGAAGCCCCCCGTCCGGCTCCCGTCGAGCAGAGGTTCGAGCGTCCGGCCGAGCCCCGGCGCGAGCCTCGCGCCGAGCCGCTGCCGGCGGTCACGTTCAAGCGCCGGCTGGTCGAGCGGGTCGCCGTCCCGAGCGAGGACGGCAGCCAGCTCGCGCAGAGCGTCATCAGCGAGATCAAGTCGCTGCACAAGCGGCTCGAAAGCCAGCTGGCCGACCTTGCCTGGCGCGACCTGCCGGGACGCGATCCGTCCGGCGCGACGCTGATGCGCGACATGCTCGGCGCGGGCTTCTCGGCCGCGCTCGCGCGCGAACTGCTCGATGAGCTTCCGCGCAGCGACGACGAACAGGCGCGCGCCTGGATGCGCAACACGCTGATGAAGCGCATGCAGATCGTGCAGAGCGAAAACCAGCTGCTCGACGCCGGCGGCGTGTTCGCTTTGATGGGGCCGACCGGCGCCGGCAAGACCACCACGACCGCGAAGCTCGCCGCGCGCTGCGTCGTGCGCCACGGCGCCGACAAGCTGGCGCTCCTGACTACCGACAGCTACCGCATCGGCGGCCACGAGCAGCTGCGCATCTACGGCAAGATCCTCGGCGTCGCCGTGCACGCGGTGCGCGACGCCGCCGACCTGCGCCTCGCGCTCGCGGAGCTGCGCAACAAGCACACCATCCTGATCGACACCGTTGGCATGAGCCAGCGCGACCAGGCCGTGGCCGAGCAGGTCGAAATGCTGTGCCAGGCAGGCAAGCCGATCAAGCGCCTGCTGATGCTGAACGCCACCAGCCACGGTGACACGCTGGAGGAAGTGGTGCAGGCCTACCGCCTGCGCGGTCTCGACGGCTGCGTGATGACCAAGGTCGACGAAGCGGCGAGCCTCGGCCCCGTGCTCGACTGCGTGATCCGCCATCAGCTCAACGTGCACTACGTCGCCACCGGCCAGCGCGTGCCCGAGGATCTGCACCTGGCAAACCGCCAGTACCTCATCCATCGGGCGTTCAAGACGCGCCTGCAGGCGTCGCCCTGGCAGCTCGACGACAGCGAGCTCGCCTTCGCGATGAACACCGGCGCCGGCTTCCATCGCGAAAGCGCGGTGGCCCATGGATAAGCTCTTCACCGACCAGGCGGCCGGCCTGCGGGCGCTGCTGGGGCAAAGCGGCTTCCAGGTCATCACCGTCATGTCCGGCCAGCAGGGCGCCGGCAAGACGGCGGCGACCGTGAACCTCGCGGTGGCACTCGCCCGCGCCGGGCGCGATGTCCTCGTCGTCGACCAGGATCGCCATGGGCGCGGCGCGGCCGCCATGCTTGGCCTCACCCCGCGCTACGACGTGAGCGACGTGCTCGCGGGCCGCTGCCCGCTCGAGGCGCTGATCCTGCGCGGTCCTGACAACGTCCAGGTGCTGCCGCTCGGCGGCGGCTTCAGCCGACTGGGAAAACTTTCTGAGCGCGACCAGGCGTGGCTGGCGCAAAGCTTCAACAGCCTGCAGTTCGGCGTCGACATGGTCCTGGTCGACACCGAGGAAGCGACCGACCCCGACGCACTGCCGCTCGGTTTGGCAGCCTCTGAGATCATGGTCGTACTGCCGCCCGGCAACACCGCGATCACCCAGGGCTATGCGCTGGTGAAGCGCCTGGTGCAGAACTTCGGCAAGCGGCGTTTCCGTCTCCTGCTCAACCGCATGCCTTCGGCCGACGAGGCGCAGGCGGTCGCCCACAACTTCGCCTACACCGCCGAGCGCTACCTCGGGGTGTCGGTCGATTACCTCGGCTACATTCCGCGGGACGAGCGCCTCGCCCGGGCCGGCGACATGCGGACCTCGGTCGTCGACGCCTTTCCCGTCGCGCAGTCGACCTCCCAGTTCCGGCAACTCGCCGAGCGCCTGTTGCGCTGGCCGCAGCAGGCCTCGCTGGGCAGCGTCGGCACGTTCATGCAGCGCGTGATCCAGGGCGGCCGCATGGTCGAGGCCTATCGACGGGCGTGAGCGCTGTGGTCTGGCACCCACACTCGAACGGATCCGGCAGGGCCGGTAAGGCGCTTCGGCTTCGGCCAGCGCCCGAGGGCGGCGTACACTCGCGCCATCACCGCCGCGCGGGCGATGTACGCCCGCTTTCGATGACCAGGACCGAGCCTCATGTATAACGCATCTGGCAAAACCGAGAAGAGCGAGAAGAACGAGCTGCTGGCGCAGTACATGCCCATGGTGAAGCGCCTCGCCCACCACATGATGGGAAGGCTGCCGCCCAGCGTCGACGAGGATGACCTGCTGCAGGCCGGCATGATCGGCCTCCTGGACGCGATCAGCCGCTACGACGAGGCCCAGAGCGCACAGTTCGAGGCCTACGCCATCCAGCGCATCCGCGGCTCGATGATCGACGAGCTCAGGCAGTCCGACTGGCTGCCGAGAAGCGCGCGCCAGTCGATGCGCAAGATCGAGCAGGCGATCGGCTCGCTGCAGCACCGCCTGGGGCGCCAGCCGAGCGAAACCGAGATCGCCGAGTTCATGAAGGTGCCGCTCGCCGAATACCAGGCGATGCTCACCGAGGCGCGCGGCCATCAGCTCCTGTACTTCGAGGACTTCGGCGAATCGGAGGAGGACGACTCCTTTCTCGACAAGCAGGCGGCCGACGAGTCGAGCATGCCCTTGCCGCAACTGCTCGACGCCAACCTGCGCGCCTGCATCATCGCCGGCATCGAAGGCTTGCCCGAGCGCGAGCAGCTCCTGCTGTCGCTCTACTACGAGCAGGAACTCAACCTGCGCGAAATCAGCGAGGTGTTCGGCGTGTCCGAATCCCGCATCTGCCAGCTGCACGGGCAGGCGATTGCCCGTTTGCGCGCCAAACTCAAGGACGACGCGTGGATCGTGGGACCCTGATCGGGCTGGTGCTTGCCCTCGTCGCCATTCTCGGCGGCCAGGCGCTCGAGGGCGGCCACGCCGGAATCTTCCTGCAGCCCGCGGCCTTCGTCATCGTCGTGCTCGGCACCCTGGCGGCGGTGCTGGTGCATTTCCCGATGCCGGTTTTCCTGCAGGGCATGCGGATGGCGCGGTGGGTATTCCGGCCGCCCGAGCGCGAATCCGAGCAACTGATTCGGCGCGTCGTGCAGTGGTCGAACACCGTCCGCAAGGAGGGCCTGCTCGCGCTGGAGCGGCACCTGGCACTCACCCAGGACCCGTTCCAGAAGGCCGCGCTGCAACTGCTGATCGACGGCGCGGATGCCGCCAAGCTGCGGGAAACCCTCGATGTCCAGATCGTCAGCTTCGAGACTGCGCAGCGGCAGGCTGCGCGCATGTGGGAGGTGGCGGGTGGCTACGCGCCCACGCTCGGGATCCTCGGCGCCGTCATCGGGCTGATCCACGTCATGGAGAATCTCGCTGATCCGAGCAAGCTCGGCGCCGGCATCGCGGTCGCGTTCGTCGCCACCATCTACGGCGTCGGCCTCGCGAACCTCGTCTTCCTGCCGATCGCCAACAAGCTCAAGTTCATCATCGCGCGCCAGGTCAGCGATCGCGAGCTCCTGTGCGACGGGCTGATCTCCATCGCGCAGGGCGACAACCCGCGCATCATCGAGGCTCGACTCAAAGGGTATCTCTGATGCGTCGCCGCCGCCGCATCGCCTCCGACCACGAGAACCACGAGCGCTGGCTGATTTCCTACGCCGATTTCATCACGCTCCTGTTCGCGTTCTTCGTCGTGATGTATGCCATCTCGGCGGTCAACGAGTCCAAGTATCGCGTCCTCGCCGACACCCTCGGTAGCGCGTTCGGCCGAACACCGGCCGCGACCGATGCGCCGGTGCCGCAACTGACGTCCGCGCCGCTGCCGCCCGAGGTGCGGCAACGCACGCTCAAGGAGCAGCAGGCGATCGAGGAACAGGAGCACATGGCGGCCGTCGCCAACAACCTGCTCCAAGCTTTGGGTCCCCTGGTGGACGCGGGCAAGGTTCGAATGACCCAGAGCCGCCGCGGCGTCAGCATCGAAATCAACGCGAACGTCCTGTTCGCGCCCGGACGCGCTGAGCTGCAGCCCGAGTCGCTCGACGTGCTGCGCGCGGTCGCACTTACCCTGAAGGACGAGCCCTTCAAGCTGGAAATCACCGGGCACACCGACGACGTGCCGATCCGCAGCGGGCAATTCGCGTCGAATTGGGAGCTCTCCGCCGTGCGCGCGACAAGCGTCGTGCGCCTGTTGGCCGACAACGGCATTGCCGCCGAGCGGCTCTATGCGATCGGCCGCGAGGCGAGCCAGCCGGTCGCGTCCAACGCCACGGCCGAAGGCCGGGCCCGGAACCGCCGGGTCGAGCTGATGATCCTCTCCGGGCTGCCGGATGTGGCCGAGGAAATCCCGGTGCCTGGCCACGCACCCCAGCGCTGACGATAGGCGTGGGTCCAACCCGCCTGACTTGAAATCCCGCGAATCGGCCCGATAGTCCTTGCTCAGTCTGATCTGAACAGGAAGCGCGCAGCATGTCCCAATCCAAACCGCTCGAAGGCGAAGTCATCCCCGACGACCGCAAGCTGCCGGCTGCGCCGGCGCTGCCGGCCGAACTCCACTTGCTGCCGCTCACCGAGAAGCCATTCTTCCCGGCGCAGACGGTGCCGCTGCTCATGAACGAGGCGCCGTGGCTCTCCACCGTGGAGGCCATCGGCGAGACGCCGCACCACATGGTGGGGCTGGTGGTGGTCAAGCCCGAGAACACCGACGACGTAAAGCGCAGCGACTTCCGCACCGTCGGCACGGTCGTGCGCATTCACCACCCGGTGCGCAGCGACGGCAAGATGCAGTTCATCGCCGAAGGGGTGCGTCGCTTCCGCATCGTCGAATGGCTGTCGGACACCGTGCCGTACAAGGTGCGCGTCGAGTATCCCAACGAGCCGGGCAGGGCGGATTCCGAGGAAATCCGCGCCTATTCCATCGCGATCATCAACACCATCAAGGAACTGCTGCCGCTCAACCCGCTGTATTCCGAAGAGCTCAAGTTCTTCCTCAACCGCTTCGGCCCCAACGAGCCGTCACAGCTCACCGATTTCGCCGCCAGCCTCACCACCGCGTCCAAGCAGGAATTGCAGGAGGTGCTCGAAGCCTTCGCGCTGAAGAAGCGCATGGAAAAGGTGCTGGTGCTCTTGAAGAAGGAACTCGACGTTGCGCGCCTGCAGTCGCAGATCCGCGAGAAGGTCGACGAGAAGATGAGCCAGCAGCAACGCGAGTTCTTCCTGCGCCAGCAGCTGAAGGCCATTCAAAAAGAGCTCGGCATCGCCAAGGATGACAAGACTGCCGAACTTGACACCTTCCGCGAGCGCATCGCCAAGCTGACCTTGCCGGAGCAGGCGAAAAAGCGCATCGACGAGGAGATGCACAAGCTCTCGCTGCTGGAAACCGGGTCGCCCGAATACACCGTCACCCGCAACTACCTCGATTGGCTCACCGTGCTGCCCTGGGGCGTCTGCACCCAGGACAAGGTCGACCTCGTGCGTGCGCGCAAGATCCTCGACCGCGACCACGACGGCCTGGAGGACGTGAAGGACCGCATCATCGAATTCCTCGCCGTCGGCGCCATGCGCGGCGAGATGGCCGGCTCTATCCTGCTCTTGATCGGCCCACCGGGCGTGGGCAAGACCTCGATCGGAAAATCCATCGCCGAGGCGCTGGGCCGCAAGTTCTACCGCTTCTCGGTCGGCGGCATGCGCGATGAGGCCGAGATCAAGGGCCACCGCCGCACCTACATCGGCGCGATGCCGGGCAAGTTCGTGCAGGCGCTGAAGGAAGCCGGTTCGGCCAACCCGGTCATCATGCTCGACGAGATCGACAAGATCGGCGCGAGCTACCAGGGCGACCCGGCGAGCGCCTTGCTCGAAGTGCTCGATCCCGAGCAGAACGCCGACTTCCTCGACCACTACCTCGACGTGCGCTTTGATTTGTCCAAGGCGCTGTTCATTTGCACGGCGAATGATTTCAGCATCCCGTCGGCGCTGCTCGATCGCATGGAAGTCATCCGCCTGTCCGGCTACATCACGGAAGAGAAAGTGGCGATCGCCAAGCACCACCTGTGGCCGCGCGTGCTGGAAAAGTCGGGGCTCAAGAAGCATCAGCTCACCATCACCGAAGGCGCGATCCGCCACGTCATCGAGGGCTACGCCCGCGAGGCCGGCGTGCGCAACCTGGAAAAGCAACTGGGCCGGGTCGCGAGGAAAGCGGTCGTGAAGATCCTCGGCGGTGCCGCGACGCCGATCAAGATCGGCGTCTCCGAGATCGAGGCCTACCTCGACAAGCCCGTTTTTACCCGGGAAAAGCCGATCACCGGCGTCGGCGTCGTCACCGGGCTCGCGTGGACTGCGATGGGTGGCGCCACCCTGCCGGTCGAGGCCACGCGCGTGCACACGCTCAACCGCGGCTTCAAGCTCACCGGCAAGCTCGGCGAGGTCATGAAGGAATCCGCCGAGATCGCCTACAGCTACGTCGCCTCGCACCTCAAGGCCTACGGCGCCGACGAGACCTTCTTCGACAAGAGCTTCGTGCACCTGCACGTGCCCGAAGGCGCCACCCCCAAGGACGGTCCCAGCGCAGGCATCACCATGGCCACCGCGCTCTTGTCGCTGGCGAAGAACAGGAAGGTACCGCGTCCGCTCGCCATGACCGGCGAACTGACGCTCACCGGCCAGGTCTTGCCGGTCGGCGGCATCCGCGAGAAGGTCATCGCCGCGCGCCGGCTCGGCATTCAGGAGCTCATACTGCCCGAAGGCAACCGCCGCGACTTCGACAAGCTGCCCGACCACATCCGGGCCGGGTTGAGGGTGCATTTCGCCAAGCGGTACCGGGACGTGGCGGAGGTGGTGTTCGGCGCGGCCTGAGGTGATCGGGCCGGGGGGTGACCCTTCGCAATTGAGGGATTCTTCCGTCGTGCGGGCAGGCGCGCCTAAGCCTGAGCCCCACGCGAGCGCCAGACACCTTAAGGCGGAGGCCGTGCCTGCCCTCGGGTAAAATGCGGTGCATGACCGAAGCCGAGCTTCTCGATCCCGCCTCCCCGGAAACGTCCGCCGTCCCCGCTGCGCCCGTCATCAAGGTACGTGGCGAGCCGCTGACCGAGCTGCCGCAGGATCTCTACATTCCGCCCGACGCGCTGGAGGTGTTCCTCGACGCCTTTGAAGGCCCGCTCGACCTGCTGCTCTACCTCATCCGCCGCCAGAACCTGGACGTGCTCGACATTCCGATGGCGGCGCTGACCAAGCAGTACATGGCCTACGTGGAAGCGGCGCGCGCGACCCGGCTGGAACTGGCGGCAGAATACCTGCTGATGGCGGCGATGCTGATCGACATCAAGTCGCGCATGCTCTTGCCGCGCCGCGAGCAGGCGGAAGAGGCGGGCGAGGGCGAGGACCCGCGCGCCGAGCTGGTGCGCCGGCTGATGGAATACGAGCAGATGAAGCTCGCCGGCCAGCACCTCGACGCCCTGCCGCAGGCCGGGCGCGACTTCGAGACGGTGAGCGTGTTCCTGCCCGCCGCCGCCAAGCGCCTGCCGAGCGTGCACCCGGAGGAGCTCGCCGCCGCCTGGCTGGCGATCCTGTCGCGTGCCAAGACGCGCACCCACCACCGCATCGGCCGCCAGGATCTGTCCATCCGCGAGGTGATGACGCGCATCCTCAAGCAGCTTACACCGGGCGAGTTCGCCGAATTCAAGGACCTGTTCCCGGCTGCCGCGACCGTGCACGAGCTCGTCGTGACCTTCCTCGCCGTGCTCGAACTCACCAAGGAAACCCTGCTCGACGTGACGCAGGCCGAGCCTTTTGCCCCCATCTATGTGAAGCTCCATGAATCTTCAGCCGAATGACAACCCGGACGACTTGGCGCGGGTGCTTGAAGCCGCGCTGCTCGCCGCGCCCGAGCCGCTGACGCTCGCCGATCTCAAGCGCATGTTCGACGAACCGCCGGCCAGCGAGGTGCTGCGGCGTTCGCTCGAATCGCTCCAGCAGGCCTGGCTCGGCCGCGGCGTCGAGCTCACGCAGGTGGCCGACGGCTGGCGCTTCCAGACGCGGCCGGAGATGCAGCCGTGGATTTCGCGGCTGAAGGACGAGAAGCCGCCGCGCTATTCGCGCGCGGTATTGGAGACGCTCGCGATCATCGCCTACCGTCAGCCGGTGACGCGCGGTGACATCGAGGACATCCGCGGCGTGTCGGTCAACCCCAACATCATCAAGACGCTGGAGGAGCGAGGCTGGATCGAGGCGATCGGCCATCGCGACGTGCCGGGCCGCCCGGCGCTGTTCGGCACCACCAGCCATTTCCTCTCCGATCTTGGCCTGCGCACGCTGGCCGAACTGCCGCCGCTGGAAGAACTCGGCAGCCTCGTTGCGCCGAGCGAGACCGCGCTGATCCCTGAACTGCGCGAGCTAGGAGGTTCGGAGACCTTCGGCGCGATCATCGAAAGCGCGGGGGCCCGCTGCCTCGGTGCGATCATCGAGATCGCCAGACCCACTCCCTTTGGCGCGGTGATCGAAATCGCCGCCGCCGCAACCGAGACCCCCTGAACATGGCCCGTCCCACGCCGATCCGGCGCTCCCCCAACGCCGTTCCCAAGGGCCGCGCCGCCGCGCGCCTGCAGCAGGCCACCGCGCCGGAAGCCCCGGCCGAGCGCCTGCAGAAGGCGCTGGCCTCGGCCGGCCTTGGCTCGCGCCGCGAGATGGAGGAATGGATCGCCGAAGGCCGCGTGCAGGTCAACGGCGAGCCGGCGACGCTCGGCATGAAGGTCGGCCCGCGCGACGTGGTCAAGGTGAGCGGCCGCCGCGTGTACCTGCGCTTCGAGGACAAGCGCACCCGCATCCTGATCTACCACAAGTCCGAAGGCGAGATCGTCAGCCGCGACGACCCCAAGGGCCGCGCGACCGTGTTCGACGCCCTGCCCAAGCTGCGCGGCGCGAAGTGGATCTCGATCGGCCGGCTCGACTACAACACCGACGGCCTGATGATCTTCACCACCTCGGGCGAACTGGCCAACAAGCTGATGCACCCGCGCTTCGAGGTCGAGCGCGAATACGCCGTGCGCATCCTCGGCGAGCTGACGGATGAGCAGATCCAGCAGCTCACCGACGGTGTCGAGCTCGACGACGGCCCCGCGCACCTGCAGAGCTGCTACCGCGCGGGCGGGGAGGGTGCGAACCGCTGGTACCGCGTCGTCATCAAGGAGGGGCGCAAGCGCGAGGTGCGGCGGATTTTCGAGCACCTGGGCTTCACCGTGTCACGCCTCACGCGCATCCGCTTCGGCCCGATCGCGCTGCCGCCGCAGTTGAAGCGCGGCCAGAAGATGGAGCTCGACGACGACCTCGTCGCGCGGGTGTTGGAATGGGCTGGCATGGAGCCCGGACCGCGGCGCAAGCCGCGCGGCCCGGCGAGCCAGCCGGTGCGCCGCCCGAAAATCCGCTGAATCGGGCCGTTGCGAGCGCCCGGCCTTACTTCTCCGTGAGCTTCTTGATGACGCCGGCGGCCCATTCGCGGCCGCCCAGGCCGAAGGCAAGCGCGAACGCAAGGCCGATCGCACCGAAGCCGATCTGGAACGCGGCCGTCAGCAGGTGCGTGCCGATCGCCAGCTGCTCCAACGCGACGAACACGACGAACACGATGATCGCGTATTCCGAAATCGTGCTGATGGTGAGTGCGCCCTGCACGCCTATGTTGTTGAGGTAGGCGAACACCAGGCGGTTGATGAAGCGCGCCACCAGCACGCCGAACACCAGCACGAGGATAGCGACGATGATGTTCGGGATGTAGAACACCACCTTGTTGAAGAGCTCGGCGACCATGTGTAGGCCGAGGCTGTTGGCCACAGTGACGATGACGACGAAGATCACGATCCAGTAGACCAGCCGGGCGAGCAGCTTGGACAGCGTGACGTCCACGTTGCCCTGTTTGAGGAAGGCCTCGATGCCTGTCTTTTCCGCCAGCCGGTCGAACCTCAGCACGTCGAGCAGCTTGGTGACGCCGGTGCGGACGACATTGGCGAACAACCAGCCGACGAACAGCAGCAGCAGGGCTGCGAGCAATTGCGGCACGAAGCCGGCAAGCTGGGTCCAGAAGGTGGTCAAAGAAGCGATAAACACATCGATTTGCTGCTCCATGGTCTGCTCCCTTTTCTTTGTGAGCGTTCCATTATAACGAAGGCGTTTTGCGGTTTTTTCACGCTCGTGAAACGCCGGCCGCCTAGGATCACGCATGGTTCAGGACGCGCGTTTGCGCCTACACTGTAGAAAACGAAAACGGAGGACATCCTCGCCCATGTTCGCTCATGACGCCGCCCTGCTGCTGCCGACCGACGGATTGCCTGCGCTCGTCGCGGCGCTGATGAAAGCGGGTTACCAGTGTGTTGGGCCGCGCGTGGAGAACGGCGCCATCGCGATGCGTGCGCTCACGAGCGCAGAGGCTTTGCCCCGGGGTCTGCAGGCCGAGCAGGCGCCGGGGCGCTACCGCGTCTCGCAGGATCCGGAGAACCGCTATTTCGCCTGGGCCAATGGGCCGCAAGCGCTGAAGCCGCTGAATTTCGCTCCGCAGGAGACGCTGTGGCGGGTAGGGCGGGGCGACGACGGCGCGTTGCGCTTCGACCGGGTGGTGCCGGAGCCGCCGAAACTCGCGGCCATCGGGGTGCGCGCCTGCGATGTCGCCGCGCTCACGCTGCAGGACGCCCATTTCCTCCGTGCGGAGCGAGTCGACGCCCAGTATGCCGCGCGGCGCGCGGGCCTCTTCCTCGTCGCCGTACAATGCGCGGTGCCGGCAGCCACCTGCTTTTGCGCCTCGACCGGCGACGGGCCAACGCCGACCACCGGCTACGACATCGCGCTCGCCGAACTGCCCGAGGGCTTCGTCGCCACCGCCGGCAGCGAGGCCGGACAGACGGTGCTCGCTGCGCTGAACCTGGCGCCCGCGACCGCGCGGCAAATCGACGCCGCGCGCGCCCAGGGCGAGGCAGCGGCGGCCGCGCAGACGCGCCGGCTGCCGGGCCGACATCTTCACGACGCCTTGATGAGCCGGCTCGAACATCCGCGCTGGGACGCGGTCGCGGCGCGCTGTCTCGCCTGCGGCAACTGCACCGCGGTGTGCCCGACCTGCTTCTGCCACGCGGAAATCGACCAGCCTGCGCTCGACGGCGCATCGAGCACTCACGAGCGCGTCTGGGATTCGTGCTTCGGTGAATCGCACGGCCACCTGCACGGCCTCAACGTGCGGCCGGACATCCGCACGCGCTATCGTCAGTGGCTCACCCACAAGCTCGCCGGCTGGCACGAGCAGTTCGGCCGCAGCGGCTGCACCGGCTGCGGCCGCTGCATCGCCTGGTGCCCGGTCGGGATCGACCTCACCGAGGAAGTCGCCGCTTTGATGGGGGAGCAGTCGTGAACGCACCTTTTCAGCTCGACGCTGGCGCGCCGCACGCCGCCACTGTCGTCGCGCGCACGCAGGAATCGCCGACCATTTTCACGCTGCGTCTGCGGCTCGACGATGCGGCGGCGCAGGCGGCGTACCGCTTCGCGCCGGGGCAGTTCAACATGCTGTATTTGTACGGCGTCGGCGAGGTGCCGATTTCGATCATGTCCGACCCCGAGGACCATGACGGCATCGGGCACACCATCCGGGCGCAGGGGCGCGTGACGCAGGGGCTTGCCAAGCTGCAGCCCGGCGACCGCGTCGGACTCCGCGGACCCTTCGGGCGCGGCTGGCCGCTGCAGGAAGTCAGCGGCTGCGACCTCGTGCTGGTTACCGGGGGCCTCGGCTGCGCGCCGGTGGTGTCGGTGATCCACTATGTGCTCAAGCGGCGCGAGCGCTTCGGGCGGCTGGTCATCATCCAGGGCGTGAAGCACGCCGACGACCTGATCTGGCGCGAGCAGTACGATGCCTGGGCGAAGCTGCCGAACACCCAGGTGCTGGTCGCGGCGAGCGAGGGTGCGCAATTCTGGCCCTGGCACGTCGGCCGCGTGACCGAACTCTTCGGGCTGGCGCGCTTCGATCCAAAGTGCGCGGTGGCCATGATGTGCGGGCCGGAAGGCATGATGCACGCGGCGGCCGCGAGCCTGCTGGAACGCGGGCTGCCGGAGTCGCGCCTGTTCCTGTCGATGGAGCGCAACATGCAGTGCGCGGTGGGTCGTTGCGGGCACTGCCAGCTGGGCGGCGCCTTCGTCTGCCGCGACGGCCCAGTGTTCAACTGGGGCGAGGTGAAGCCCCTGCTCGCGCACAAGGGGTTCTGATGAACGCACCGATCTCCGCCAAACCCCGCGTCGCCGTGCACAAGTTCAGCTCCTGCGACGGCTGCCAGCTTGCCTTCCTCAATCTGGGCGAAGACCTACTCGCGCTCGCCACCCGCGTCGACCTCGTCCACTTCGCCGAAGCCGGGCCGCTCGACCCGGATACCGACGTCGACATCGCCTTCGTCGAAGGCAGCGTGTCGACGCCGGAAGACCTCGAGCGCATCCGCCACATACGCGACCATAGCCGCATCCTGATCGCGATCGGCGCGTGCGCGACCTCTGGCGGCATCCAGGGCCTGCGCAACGGCGTGTTCGATGCCGGGTGGGTCATGCAGATCTATCAGCATCCGGAAGCGATCGCCAGCCTCGAGCGCTCGACGCCGATTGCGCAGCACGTCAAAGTCGATTTCGAACTCTGGGGCTGCCCGGTGAGCGGGCCACAGATGCTGGCCGCGGTGAACGCGCTGCTGCTCGGCGTGGCGCCGCGCGATTACGCCGACAAAGTGTGCACCGAGTGCAAGCGCGCGGGCCATCCCTGCGTCGTGGTCACGCGCGGCATCGCGTGTATGGGTCCGGTGACGCGCGCTGGCTGCGGCGCGCTGTGCCCGAGCCTTGGGCGCGACTGCTACGGTTGCTACGGTCCGGCGGAAAACGCGAACACCGGCGCGCTGGCGGCGCGCTTCGCGCTGCTCGGACTCGACACGCGCGCGGTGACGCAACGTTTCCAGACGATCAACAGCCAGGCGCCGGCATTCCTTGCTGCCGCGCAGGCAATCCGGGGGCAGGGCCATGACTGAGAACCGCAGCGTCGCGATCCATGTGCCCGTGCTCGCGCGGGTGGAAGGCGAGGGCGCGCTCGACCTGCGCATCGAGAATGGCGACATCCAGGAACTGCGCCTGCGCATTTTCGAGCCGCCGCGCTTCTTCGAGAAATTCCTCGAAGGCCGCCACTACAGCGAGATTCCGGATTTCGTCGCGCGCATCTGCGGCATTTGTCCGGTGGCCTACCAGGTGACGGCCGCGCACGCGCTGGAAAAACTCTATGGCGTCGAACTGAGCCCCTGGGTGCGCGCGATGCGGCGCGTGTTCTATTGCGGCGAATGGATCCAGAGCCACAGCCTGCACATCCACCTGCTCGCCGCACCGGATTTCTTTGGCTGCGACAACGCGATCGAACTGGCGCAGAAGGCACCCGACGCGGTGCGGCGCGGGCTGCGGCTACAGGCGCTCGGCAACGAGTTGATGGACCTCTTCGGCGCGCGTTCGGTGCACCCGGTCGGCGTGCGCATCGGGGGCTTCCACGGCGCGCCGTCGCCGGCGCGCGTGGCCGCGCTGCGCGAGAAACTCGTAGCGGCGATCCCGGAGGCCGAGGCGCTGGTGCGCTGGGCCGCGGCGATCCCGATGCCGCCGGACGACCAGGCGTTCGTGTCGGTGGCGCTGCACGATCCCGCTGATTACGCGATCGAGCGCGGCGCCATCGCGGCGAGCGATGGGCTGCTGATCGATGCCGAAGACTACGATGACTACTTCGTCGAGCGCCACGAGCCGCACTCGACGGCGCTCTTCAGCAGCTACAAGGGGCAAACCTACCTCGTCGGTCCGCTCGCGCGGCTCAACCTCAACGCCGACCGGCTGCCGGACGATCTTCGTGCACTGCTAGGCGAAATCGGCTTCGCGCTGCCGAGCCGCAACGTCTTCCACAGCCTGCTTGCGCGCGCGATCGAGATCGTGCTCGCACTGCGCGAGGCGGCGCGGCTGCTGGCCGACTACCAAGTGCCCGATTCGCCCTGGTTGCCGGTCACGCCGCGCGCGGGGGTGGCGATTGCCGCCACCGAGGCGCCGCGCGGGCTCTTGTGGCATCGCTACGAAATGGACGGCGACGGCCGCGTGGTTAGCGCGCGCATCGTGCCGCCAACCAGCCAGAACCAGGCGCGCATCGAGGAGGACCTGCGCCTCTCGCTACTGGCCTTCGGCCTCGACCAACCCGACGACGCGCTGCGCTTGCACTGCGAGAAGGTCATCCGCAACTACGACCCCTGTATTTCCTGCGCCACGCATTTCCTGCGCCTGAACGTCGAGCGATGACGGTGCGGGTCATCGGTATCGGCTCGCCCGCCGGCGATGACCAGGCGGGCTGGCTCGTGATCGACGCCCTGCGCGCGCGCGGCGCCGAAGCGACGGGGGCGGTGCTCGTTAAAGCCGATCGTCCGGGGGCCGCCCTGCTTGCGCAGTGGACCGATGCGGACCACGTGATCCTGGTCGACGCCATGCAGACGGGCAGCACGCCCGGCAGCATCCGCCATCTCGCCCACGACGCCTGGCGCACGCACGACCACGGTCTCTCGACCCACGGTTTCGGCGTGCTCGACGCGCTGACGCTGGCCGACGCGCTGGGCGCGCTGCCGCCCCGCCTCGACGTCTTCGGCGTGGAGATCACCGATGTCGCCCCCGGGGCCACACTCTCTGCTGCGGTGCGTGGCGGGGTCGAGGCACTCGCATCGGCTATCCTAGGGGTCTTGCGGGCCACGGCGAGCGGGCCTTGACGTCGCTTTTCAAGTTTGGCGCCGCGTAACCGCAAACGACATACGGGGATTGGCAACAGGGATGACGGCACGCACGTGGCAGGACGAATAATCAAAAGACTACTGGGAGTGTGGGCGCTCTGCGCGATGCTGCTGTCCTGGGGCGCCTGCGCGGACGAGCGGCTGGTCCGCGTCGGCGTGTTCGACAACCCGCCCATCGTCAGTGCGCCGGCCGGCGGACCGCCGGAAGGCATCGCGATCGATCTCCTGCGATACATCGCCGAGGCCGAGGGATGGCGTCTCGTCTACGTGCCCGCGAGCTTCGAGGACCTGCTCACCAAGCTCGAGCGCAACGAAATCGATCTCATCAGCGCGATGGGCTACAGCGCCTCGCGCGCGAAGCAGGTCAGCTTCTCCAAGCAGAACATCCTCGGCAACTGGGGGTTGGTGTTCCGTCACAGCGAGGTGCCGATCGAGACGGTACCCGACCTCAAGGGCAAGCGCGTCGCGCTCATGCGGGGCGGCACGCACAGCCGCGCCCTGCTCGAACTGGCGGAGCAGTTCGACGCGCCGTTCACGCCCGTGTACGTCGACACGTTTCCGCAAGTGCTCGAGGCCATCGCCGAGCGCCGGGCCGATGCGGGCGCGGTGAACCGCGTCTTCGCCGCGACGCACGGCGAGGCCCCGGACGTGGTCGTGACGCCGATCGTCTTCAACCCGCTGTTCGTTCACTACGCTGCCGCGAAGCAGGGCGATCCGGAACTGCTCGCGGCCATCGACCGTCATCTCGCAGCCCTCAAGGCCGACCGGCAGTCGGTGTACTACGCCTCGCTGCGGCGCTGGCTGGAAGGCGCGCCCGTGGGGGGCATGCCTAAGTGGCTTGCATGGGTCATCGCGGCGATCGTGACCCTCAGCGTCCTGGCCGTAGCGATCGCGGCCTTCCTGCGTCGCCAGGTCAGCCGGCAGACGGGCGAACTGCAGCGGCGCGCGGAAATGCTGCATGCAGAGATCCGCCAGCGCGAGGCGGCGCAGCGCCACCTCAAGCAGATTGCGTTCACCGACAGCCTCACCGGCTTGCCCAACCGGGAGGCGTTCGCCGCCACCCTGGGCCAGATGCTGAGCGAGCTGTCGGGGAGCGGCGAGCGCCTGGCGCTGCTCTTCCTCGACGTCGATCGCCTGAAGAACGTCAACGACGGGCTCGGCCACGCGGCCGGCGACCAGCTCCTCAAGCAGGTTGCCGAGCGGCTACAGTCGGTGCTGCGTGCCCACGACCAGCTGAGCCGCTTCGGCGGCGACGAGTTCGTGGTCATCGTGAGCGACATCCAGGCAAAGACCGATGCCGAGCTCGTCGCATCGCGCCTGCTGCGCAGCCTGGCGGAGCCGTTCCACGTCGGCCCCACCCAGATCTACAGCAGCGCGAGCATCGGCATCGCGCTCTACCCGGACGACGCCGATTCGAGCGACGGCCTGCTCAAGCACGCCGATACGGCGATGTACCAGGCCAAGGAGCAGGGCGGCAACCGCTATCTCTTCTACCACGCACAGCTGACCGAGCGTGTCGTCGAGCGCCTCACGCTCGATACGCGGCTGCGGCAGGCGCTGGATCGGACGGAGTTCGTGCTGCACTACCAGCCCATCGTCGACCTCGACCGACGCGCCATCGTCGGCGTCGAGGCCCTGCTGCGCTGGAACGACCCCGAGCGTGGCCTGGTGCCGCCGAATGCCTTCATCCCCGTCGCCGAGGACACCGGGCTCATCGTCCCCATCGGGGACTGGGTCCTGCAGGCGGGCTGCGCCCAGCTCAAGGCCTGGCAGGACGAGGGCCGGGCCGAGGGCTTGCGGCTGGCGGTGAACGTCTCCACCCGGCAGTTCGACGGGCGGCGGCTGGTCGGCGCGGTCGAAGATGCGTTGCAACGCAGCGGCCTTGCGGCCGAGTGCCTGGAGCTCGAAATCACCGAGAACGTCATGCTCATCATGAACGACGACGTGCGGGCGACGCTCGACGCCCTGCGTGAATTGGGCGTGCATCTCTCGCTCGACGATTTTGGCACGGGCTACTCGAGCCTCAGCTACCTCAAGCAACTGCCTTTCCATGCGCTCAAGATCGACCAGTCCTTCGTGCGCCGGCTGCCGGGAGAAAACGACGACACCCAGATTGTCACGACCATTCTCGCGCTGGCGAAGGGTCTTGGCATGGAGGCGATCGCCGAGGGCATCGAGACGCAGGCGCAGTTCGATTTCCTCAACCGTCACGGCTGCGCGTTCGGCCAAGGCTATCTTATGAGCCGGCCGCTCACCGCCGAGGCGCTGGCGGCCCTGCTCGAGCGGCCGCAAATCACGTAACGCCGCTGTCGCCGGCATTCGCCGGCGCATCCGGCGATTCATTACATTTATCGCTTGCGCGGTAATCAGACGTTTTTTTATGCGCATCAAGAACCCCCGCGCAACGTCGTTAACACCTGTAAGGACAAGGACCGCGCACGTCTCCGGCCGCGCTGTCCCATGAACGATACGATGCCTGCGACCATGAAAAACATTTATCCCCCGCACCTCGCTTCCGTGGCCCGGCCGTTCCGACGGCGGCTTCCCGCGCTGCTGGCGTCCGCGCTGCTGGCATTGCCGGCCGCCGGATCGGCGTCTGTGCCGGACGTCACCCAGCTCAGCCTTGAACAGTTGCTGCAGGTTACCGTCATCGGCGCGTCCAAGTACGCACAGCGGCAGGAGGAGGTCGCCGCCGCGATCAGCGTCATCACCCGCGACGAGATCAAGGCCTTCGGCTGGCGCACGATCGACGAGGCATTGATGAGCCTTCCGGGCATCCACATCACCTACGACCGCCAGTATTCCTACCTTGGCACGCGCGGCTTCGGCGTGCCCGGCGATTTCAACACCCGCCTGTTGTTGACGATCAACGGCAACCGTGTCAACGACGTGGTGTACGACGCCGCGCTGTCGGGGCGCTCCTTTCCGGTTGACCTGGATCTCGTCGAGCGCATCGAATACATCCCGGGCCCGGGCGGGGCGGTGTACGGCCAGAACGCATTGTTCGGTGTGGTCAACGTGGTGACGCGCGATGGCGGCGCGATCAACGCAGTCGAACTCGCGGCTGCGTACCAGGACCTGCACACGTCGAGGAAGGGCCGCGCGACCTGGGGCGGCACGCTGGGCAACGGCGTTGACATCGTGCTCTCGGCCGCTGCGATGAACGCCCGTGGCGAGGATTATTTCCTCGAGTTTCCGGGCTCATCGGCAACCTACGCGTGGTTGTCGAGCGAAAGCGGGTTCGCGCGTGGCATGGACAGCGAGCGTGACCACGAATTTTTCGCCAGTGTCGCGCGTGGGCCCTGGTCGTTCAATTTCTCCTACGGCGACAACCGCAAGGACGATCCCACAGCGAGCTACTTCAGCGAGCCGCTGGTGCCGGGGCAGTACCAGCGCGACCGACACCTGCTCACGCAGCTACAGTACCAGGACAGCTTGGCCGGCGACACGCTGCAGTTCACCGCCCGCCTGTTCCTCGGCCGCGAGCGCTATACGGCACTGTTTTACTACCCGGACAGCGGTGGCGGATCCTTCAGCAATCCTTACCTCGCCACGGGTTCCAGCGACTGGCAGGGGCTGGAGCTTCGCCTGCTCTCGACCGCCTGGGCCGACCACAAGCTGCTGCTTGGCATGGAGGTGCAGGACAATTCGCGCCGCGAGCAGACCAACGTCAACCAGAACGATCCGGCCGATCGCGTCGACATTCCTGGCTCTGGCTGGCGTGCCGGGATCTACGCGCAGGACGAGTGGGCGGTCAGCGACACGCTCACCGCGACGCTGGGGGTGCGCCTCGACCGTAACGACATCACCGGTAACAAGCTCAGCCCGCGCGCTGCGCTGATTTGGGAGGCGAACGACGCGACGACGGTGAAGGCGCTGTATGGCCGGGCCCACCGCGCGCCCAATGCCTTCGAACGTGACTTCGACGACGCAGGCATCAGCCAACTAGCCAATCCTGGCCTCAAGGGCGAGACCGTCGACACCCTGGAACTGGTGCTCGACCGTCGTCTTGACAAGGACTTGCGGCTGCGTGGCTCGCTTTACCACTGGCGCATGACCGGGCTCGTCACGCTGGCTGAAATCTCGTCGGGAGGCGCGACGCTGGGGCAGTACCAGAACGGCGAGGACGTGCGCGCCATTGGGGCGGAGTTCTCCGCCGACAAAACCTGGGCCTGGGGCGGCCGCCTACGTGGGAGCCTGTCCTACCAGGATGTGCAGTACGACAACGGCGGCGAGCTGCCCAATTCGCCCCGGCTGCTTGCCAAGCTCAATGTCTCCGGTCCGCTGTGGGGGACCGGTGCGCGGTTCGGCTATGAACTGCAGTATTCGAGCGAGCGCCTGTCGCTCGCCGGCACCGATGTCGACGGCTATTGGCTGTCGAACCTGCATTTCAGCACCGATCGCCTGATGAAGGGGCTTGAGCTGTCGCTCGGTCTGTACAACCTGTTCGACCAGCGCTACGAGCAGCCCGTCGCCTATGGCCTTTACACCTGGCAGAACACGCTGGAGCAGGACCGGCGCGCCGCCCGCCTGAAAGCGACCTACCGTTTCTGACGATTTGCGATCGTGACCCGCTCGATGTTGCACCGCGCGCTGATCCTGGCAGGCTGCCTGCTGGCGGGCCTCGCGCACGCGCAGGCCACGCCCGAATACCGGGTGAAGGCCGGCTTCCTCTATAACTTCGTCGCCTTCACCGAGTGGCCGGCGCGGGTGGGCTCGCCCTTGCCGGTGTGCGTGTACGGCGCCAACCCCTTCGGCGACGAACTCGCGGCGCTGGAGGGCAAGACGGTGAACGGCCGCGCGCTGACGGTCCGCTACCCGGCTTCGCTCGGTGAACTGAAAGCTTGCCGCGTGGTGTTCGTCGCCGAGAGCGCGGTCGACAGCCTGCCGCGCGTGCTCGATGCGGTGCGCAGCGAACCGGTACTGGTCGTGACCGATACCCGCGGCGCACTGGACGCCGGCGCCGCAATCAACATGGCGTTGCGGCAGGGGCGTGTCGCCTTCGAGGTAAATCTCGCGGCCGCGCGACGCGCCGAACTCGAGCTGAGCTCGAAGCTGCTGCGGCTGGCGAGCGAGGTGCGGCAATGAGCAGGCTTCGCTCACCGAGCCCGCAGCGGGCAACGCCGCGCACGGGACGCGTCCTGTGCGTGGCCCTGGCCGCGGCCCTCGCCCTGGCTTGGGCGGGGTCCGTGCGGGCCGAGTCGGCGCTGCCCGACCTCAGCCTGGAAGCCCTGGTCGCCACGCCGCTCAGCCACGACTCGAAGTACGACCGCACCCAGCGCACCGCGGCCAAGTACGAGCAGGACCAGCGCAACGCCGCCGCCGCCATGAGCGTCATCACCCGCGACGAAATCAAGGCCTTCGGCTGGCGCACGCTCGACCAGGCGTTGGCGAGCCTGCCGGGCATCCACCTGACCTACGACCGCGAATACACCTATCTCGGCACGCGCGGATTCGGCCTGCCGGGCGACTACAACTCGCGAGTGCTCTTGGCAATCAACGGCAACCGGGTGAACGACGGCGTGTACGACGCCGCCATGATCGGCCGCGAGTTCCCGCTCGACATGGATCTGGTCGAGCGCATCGAATTCATGCCGGGGCCGGGCGGCGCCGTGTACGGCCAGAACGCCATGTTCGGCGTGATCAACGTCATCACCCGTAGCGGCGCACAGGTCGACGGCGGCGAGCTGGCCGGCGCCTGGCAGCATCCGCAGTCGCTCGGCGAGGGACGCGTGAGCTGGGGCAAGCTGCTCGGCAATGGCGTCGACGTGCTGGTGTCGGCGTCGGGCCTCAGCGCGCGCGGCGAGGACCTGCGTTTCGATTTTCCCGGCGCGAGCGTCGATTATCCGTGGCTGGTGAGCGAGAGCGGGTTGGCGCGCGGCATGGACGGCGAACGCGACCGCGAATTTTTCGCCCGCGCCGGACGCGGGCCGTGGCAATTCGACTTCGTCTACGGCAACCGCCGCAAGGACAACCCCACCGGCACCTATCTCTCCGCGCCACTGGTGCCCGGGCAATCCAGCCGCGACGCGTTTCTGCTGACCCAGCTAAGCTACCGGGACCGCTTCGCCGACGGGGCGCTCGACGTCCTCGGCCGCGTGTTCCTCGGGCGCGAGCGCTGGACCGGACTTTACCAGTTTCCAGCGGGACCGACGCGCATGGCCGGCCTCAGCGACTGGCACGGCGCCGAGCTGCGCCTCGTCTACAGGGGAGTGCGCGATCACACCCTGATGCTGGGCTTCGAAGTGCAGGACAACAGCCGCGTCGACCAGACCAGCGACAAGCTGCCCACGTCGGGCGTCGAAACCGCAGTGCTGGGGTCGGGCTGGCGCGCCGGCGTCTATTTGCAGGACGAATGGCGGATCAACGAGGTCTGGTCGGCGATCCTCGGCGTGCGCGTCGATCGCAACAACGTGACCGGAACCGACGTCAACCCGCGCGCCGCTCTGATCTGGCAGGCGGCGCCGACGACCACGCTGAAGGCCTTGTACGGGCGCGCCCACCGCGCGCCCAACGCCGGCGAGAGCGCGTTCGCCGACGGCAGTTCGCTGATCGCCAACCCCGATCTCGCCGGCGAGTCGGTCGACACGCTGGAACTCGTCGTCGACCATCGCCTGCAGAACGACTTCACTCTGCGCGGCTCGCTCTACCGCTGGACCATGCGCGACCTGATCACGCTGGTCGACGTCGGCGGCGGTCTGAGCCAGTACCAATCCGGCGAAACGATCGAGGCGACCGGGCTGGAACTGTCGGCCGACAAGACCTGGGATTCCGGCACCCGGCTGCGCGGCAGCGTGTCCTACCAGGATATTGCCTACGTGGGCGGCGCGTCGCTGGTCAATGCCCCGACCTGGCTCGGCAAGCTGAATTTCTCCACGCTTTTGCCCTGGGCCGGGCTGCGCCTCGGCTACGAATTGCAGTACGACGCGGCGCGCTTGACGATCGCCGGCAACGAGACGGGCGACAACTGGCGCTCGCACCTGACCCTCACCGCGAGCCAGTGGGCAAAGGGCCTCGAGGTGTCGCTCAGCCTGCGCAACCTGTTCGATCAGGCCTATGCGCATCCGGCTTCCAGCCGCAACTGGCAGGACGCGCTCGAGCAGGACGGCCGCAGCGCACGGCTCAAGCTGGAGTACCGCTTCTGATGATGGGCGGACGAGGCCTTCTCCCCGGTCTGGCTGGCTTCGCCGGCAGGTTCACCCGCGCGGTGCGCCAAGCGGGCTGGGCGGCGCTGTTGTTGCTGGGGAGCATCGCCCCGGTCGCCGCCAACAGCCTCGACGAGTATCAGGTGAAGGCGGGATTCCTGTTCAATTTCGTCGCATTCACCGAGTGGCCCGCCGACACCGGCAGCGCCATCGACGTGTGCGTGTATGGCCCGGACCCCTTCGGCCCCGCGCTCGACCGGCTGCACGGGCGGGTGAGCGCAGGGCGCACGCTGGCAGTGAAACGGGTGAACAGCGTCGCCGAGCTGGGCAACTGCCAGGTCGTTTTCATCTCGCGCCCGGTGATCGACAACCTGCCGCGCGTGCTCGATGCGCTGAACGGCATGCCGGTGCTCACGGTGGCCGACTCGCCGGGGGCGATGGTCCAGGGCGTCGCGCTGAACATGGGCACGCGGCAGGGCCGGGTCACGATCGAGGCCAACCTCGCGGCAGCGCGGGCGAACCGCCTCAATCTCAGTTCCAAGCTGCTGAATCTCGCCACCGAGGTGAAACAATGAGTTCGGCTCCTCCTGATACCCGCGTGGTGACGCTGGGCGACCAGCTGCGGCGGATCAACCGCATCACGGTGGCGGTGGCGCTCGGCCTCGTCGCGCTGGTCGTCATCGTCAGTACCTTCGCCATCAGCCTGTTTGGGCTGGTGGAATCGAGCCAGGTGAAAGCGCGGGTGCTCGCGGACAACGTGAGCGCCAGCCTGATGTTCAGCGACGCCAATTCGGCGCGCCAGCTGCTTCAGTCCCTGCGTTACTCGCGGGACGACCAGGGCACCGCGATCTACGATGGCGGCGGTCGGCCTTTCGCGCAGTACGTGCGGCAGGAACGCGACATGCCCGCGGCCTTGCCTGCGCCCGTCGAGCAGGTGACCTACAGCCTCGACCACATTGCCCTGGTGCAGCCGATCATCCACGAAAACGAGGTGATCGGCGGGATCTACATGATGGTGGGGCTCGACACGATCTATCGCCAGAGCGCGTGGCAGGGCCTCATCGCGCTCGCCGCCGCGCTGTTGTCGATGGCGCTGGCGAAGGTATTGACGCGCCACCTCAGCGCCTCGGTGCTCACGCCGATCGACGCGCTCGCCGGGGTGATGGAAAGGGTGTCGGCGAGCCAGGACTACGCGCTGCGCGCGGAGCCGATGCCATTGAAGGAGATGGACATGCTCGGGCGTGGCTTCAACGCGATGCTCGAGCAGATCCAGAGCCGTGACCGGGAGCTCGCCAGTCATCGCGATCACCTCGAGGACATGGTGACATCACGTACGCTCGAGCTCACGCTGGCGAAGGAAGCGGCCGAGGCCGCGAGCCAGGCCAAGAGCGAATTCCTCGCCACGATGAGCCACGAGATCCGCACGCCGATGAACGGCGTGCTCGGCATGAACGAGCTGCTGCTCAGCAGCACGCTGCAGCCGCAGCAGCGGCTGTGGGCGGAGTCGGTGCAGCGGTCGGGCCAGCACCTGCTCTCGGTGATCAACGACATTCTCGACTTCTCCAAGATCGAGTCGGGCCACATGGACCTCGAGTCGGTCGACTTCGATCTGGCCGAGCTGGTCGAGGACGCCACCGCGATGTTCGCCCAGCAGGCCGAAAGCAAGGGGCTCGAGATCGCCACCCAGATCAATCCGACCGATGCCGTACTCGGCGTGCGCGGCGATCCCTTCCGCCTGCGCCAGGTGGTCGCGAATCTCGTCAACAATGCGATCAAGTTCACCGAGGAGGGCGAGGTCGTGGTGCGCGTCGCCCGGCTTGAGGCCGCCAACGGCAGCGTTCGCTTGAGCCTCTGCGTCGAAGACACGGGCATCGGCATCGAGCCCGCCGCGCAGGCGCGGATCTTCGAGCACTTCTCCCAGGCGGACGGCTCGACCACCCGCAAGTTCGGCGGAACCGGGCTGGGGCTTTCCATCAGCAAGCGCCTGGTCGAGATGATGGGTGGCACCATCCGGGTCGAGAGCACGCCGGGCAAGGGGTCGAAGTTCTGCGTCGACCTCACGCTGCCGCAAGCCGAAAACCTGCCGCCGCCCAGGGCCGCGGATAACGAGCTGGAAGGCATCCGAGTACTCGTCGTCGATGACAACCCGACCAACCGCGAAATCCTGCGCGAGCAGCTGCAGGGCTGGCGCATGCGCGTCACCTGCGCAGAGAGCGGCGAGGCGGCGCTGTCCGCCATGCGCGAGGCCGTCGCGGCGGGAGCGCCGTATCAGCTGGCGATTCTCGATATGCACATGCCCCGGATGGACGGCGTGCAGCTCGCCGCTGCCATTCACGCCCAGCCGGATTGGGCGACTACGCGTTTGATGATGCTGACCTCGACCTACGCCAGCGCCGATCAGCGCGCTCGCGAGGCGCTGGGCATCCTTCGCCATGTGAACAAGCCGATCCGCCGCGCCGATCTCTTCAAGGTGATCCGCAGCGTGATGGCAGCCGACCGCGCCGTCCTCGAGGCGCCTGCGGCGGAAGCATCGACGCCCGCGCTGGCGGGCAGAATCCTGCTGGTCGAGGACAATCCGGTCAACCAGCAGGTGGCGCAGGCGATGCTGGCAAAGCTCGGCATTCCTGCCGACCTCGCCAACGACGGCCGCGAGGCGGTCGAGAAGGTGGCGTCCCACGCCTACGACCTCGTCCTGATGGACTGCCAGATGCCGGTGATGGACGGCTACGAGGCGACGGCAGAAATCCGCCGCCTGCACGAAGGCGCCGGCCGGCGGCTGCCGATCGTCGCGCTCACCGCCAACGCGATGCAGGGCGACCGCCAGAAGTGCCTCGATGCCGGCATGGACGACTTTCTCTCCAAGCCCTACGGCCTTGCGCAGTTGCAGATGGTTCTGGCGCGCTGGATGCCGAACCGGCCAAGCGCGGTTGACGAGACCCTCGCGCAGCCCGCCGCCGCGAGCGACGAGGCGCCGGCCGGCCCGGCGATCAACCGGGCGGCGCTCGAGGCGCTGCGCGAGATCGATCCCGACGGCGGCATGGGGCTTGCACGTCAGATCCTGCGCACCTTCGTCGACGCCTCGCGGGACCGCATGGCGCAATTGCATGCGGCGGTCGCCGAGGGCGACGGCGTCGCGCTCGGACAGGCGGCGCACGCGCTGAAATCGAGTGCGGCCAACGCCGGGGCCGAGACGCTGTCGGGGCTGTACAAGGAGCTCGAGCGGTTGGGGCGGGAAGCGCGGGTCGACGAGGCACGTGAGCTTGTTGCCGCAGCCCAGCAGGCATACGAGCGGGCCACGGCGGAGATCGAGGCCCTGCTGAAGGAGGAAGCGTGATGGAGAAGCTGACCCGGATTCTGGTCGCTGATGACGAACCGACTGCGCGCATGCTGATGAGTGCTGCCCTCAAGAAGGCGGGCTACGAGGTCTGCCTTGCCGAGGATGGCGCCGAGGCTCTGCGTAAATTCGAAGCGCAAGCCTGCGACCTCGTCATGCTCGACGTCGAGATGCCGACACTGGACGGCTACGCGGCATGCGCCGCGTTGCGGGAAAAAGCCGGTGCCGACCTGCCGATCGTGATGGTCACGGCTATGAACGACACCGAATCGGTGGAGCGGGCCTACCAGAGCGGGGCCACGGATTTCATTCCCAAGCCGATCAACTGGGCACTGATCGGCCATCGGGTCAAATACCTGCTGCGCGCCTACGAGGCCGACCTTCAACTACGCGCGGCCAACGAGCGCAATGCAGCGGTGTTGAACGCGATTCCCGACCTGTTGTTCGAGCTCGATGGCGACGGTCGCTACCTTGCCTACCATTCGCCGCGCACCGACTTGCTCGCGGCGCCTCCCGAGCAATTCCTCGGACGCACCGTGGGCGAGATCCTCCCGGCGGACGCGGCGGCGATCTGCCTCGAGGCCCTGCGCGAGGCGGAGGTAGCGGGGATCTCGACAGGCAGGGAGATCCGGCTGGACCTTGCGTCGGGCAGCGCGTGGTTCGAGCTTTCGATCACGCGCATGTCCGCCGGCGGCGATCAGCGGCCGCGCTTCGTCGTGCTGTCGCGCGACATCACCGAGCGCAAGCGGGCGGAAGCCGCGTTGCGCGAGAGCGAGCGACGCATGCACCAGGCCCAGGCCGTAGCGCATCTTGGCAGCTGGCACCTCGATTCCCTGCAGGACCGTCTCGAATGGTCGCCCGAGACCTACCGCATTTTCGGCCTGCCCCAGGGCGAGCCGCTCAGCTACGAACGTTTTCTCGCCTGCGTCCACCCGGAGGATCGGGACGCGGTTGACCAGGCCTGGCGGGCGGCGCTGGCAGGGGCGCCCTATCAGATCGAGCACCGCATCGTCGTCGACGGCAAGGTGCGATGGGTGGCGGAGCAGGCCGAGCTGCAGTTCGATGCGGCCGGCAGGGTGGTCGCGGGCGTCGGCAGCGTGCAGGACATCACCGAACGCAAGGAAATCGAGCAGAAGACGCACCGGCTCGCGTATTTCGACGGCCTCACCGGCCTGCCGAACCGGCAGTTCTTCCTCGAGCGCCTGGCGCGCGAGGTGAACGACGCGGCCAAGCAGAACAAGCGGCTCGCCATCCTGTTCATGGATCTCGACGGCTTCAAGGACGTGAATGACACCATGGGTCACAATTCGGGCGACCTGGTGTTGCAATGGGCCTCCGACCGGCTGCGCCGCTGCGTGCGGCCGTCGGACATGATCTCGCGCGTGGATTCTACGCGGGGCGAGGTGGAGTTCGCCCGTCTCGGCGGCGACGAATTCACCGCGATCATCCCCGACATCACGCATGCCGAGGACGCGTTGCGCGTCGCTCACCGCATTCGAGAGCAGATGCGGCGGCCGTTCGTGCTCGATGGGCGGGAGTTCCTGCTGACGGCGAGCATCGGCATCGCCGTCTATCCGGATGACGGCGAGGATGCGGCGAGCCTGCTGAAGCACGCCGACACCGCGATGTACCACGCCAAGGACAAGGGGCGGGACAACTGCCAGTTCTACAGCGCCTCGCTCACCGAACGCGCGCAGAAGCGCCTGACCCTGGAAAGCAATCTGAGGCACGCGCTTCAGGAGGAGCAGTTCAGCCTCGTCTACCAGCCGCAATTCGACGTCGTGAGTGGCCAGGTGCACTCGGTGGAGGCGCTCATCCGCTGGAACCATCCGAAGGATGGCACGATCTCGCCAATGGATTTCATTCCGCTCGCGGAAGAGAACGGCCTCATCATACCGATCGGTGAATGGGTGCTGCGGCGCGCCTGCTCGGATGCCGCGCGCTGGATGCGGGAGGGGCGGGCGCTTGCGGTGGCGGTGAACCTCTCGCCCATGCAGTTCAAGGACCCCAACCTGGTGTCGACGGTGTTCGCGATTCTCGCCGAGACGGGGCTCGACCCGAGCCTTCTGGAACTAGAGGTGACCGAGTCTGCGGTGATGGAGGACAGCGACACCACGCTGGCGACGCTGGAAGCGCTCAACCTGCGGGGGGTGCAGATCGCGCTCGACGACTTCGGCACCGGCTATTCGTCGATGAGCTACCTCAAGCGCATGCCGTTGAACAATCTGAAGGTCGACCAGAGCTTCGTCCGGGGCCTGCCTGACGACCGCGACAACCACGCGATCGTTCGGGCGATCCTGTCGCTGGCGAAAAATCTCGGTTTCAGCGTCACCGCAGAGGGGGTCGAAACTCCCGAGCAGGTCGCGGCTCTGCGTGGCATGAACTGCGACGCGCTGCAGGGTTACTACTTCAGCCGGCCGGTGCCCGCGCAAGCGATCCCCGAGCTCGTCGCCCGCATCACCGCTTCGTCCGGCGTGCCGGTGACCGCGTCTTAGACGTCGGCGAGGTCTTCCCGCCGCAGCAGGAACACGAACTGGTCGCCGCCCGAGGTGTCGAGCCAGACGAAGGGCAGGTCGGGGTAGGCCGCCTCGAGCGCGTCGCGATTGTGGCCGATCTCCACCACCAGCACGCCCCCCGGATTCAGATGGCGCCCGGCCTGGGCGAGGATCTGCCGTGTCGCGTCCAGACCGTCTTCGCCCGAGCCCAGCGCCAGCGCCGGCTCCGCCCGGTATTCCGGCGGCAGCGCGGCGACCGATTCGGCGTTCACGTAGGGCGGGTTGCTGACGATGACGTCGTAGGTCCGCCCGCCGAGCGCGGCGAACAGATCGGATTCGATCAGTTCGATGCGGTCGCCAAGCCCGTAGTCCGCCACATTCTCCCTTGCGACGGCGAGCGCGTCCCGCGAGAGATCGACGGCGTCGACATCGGCGTTGGGAAAGGCGAGCGCCGCGAGGATCGCGAGGCAGGCTGAACCGGTGCACAGGTCGAGCACGCGCGTCACCCCGTCGGGATCGGCGACCCACGGCGCAAGCCGCTCGGCGAGCAGCTCGGCGATGAAGGAGCGCGGCACGATGACGCGCTCGTCGACACGGAAACGGTGGCCGGCAAGCCAAGCCTCCTTCGTGATGTAGGCCGCTGGAATTCGCTCCCGCACCCGTCGTTCGATCACCGCCTGAACCTCCTCGGCTTCGCCGTGGGTGAGGCTGGCGTCGAGGAAGGGTTCGAGCCGGTCGAGCGGCAAGTACAGAGTGTGCAGGATGAGGTAGGCGGCCTCGTCGTAGGCATTGTCCGAGCCGTGGCCGAAGAAGAGCCCGGCCTCGTTGAAGCGCGACACCGCGAAGCGCAGCCAGTCGCGTACGGTGACGAGGGATTCGGTGTCGTCGAAGTGCTTCATGCGGCCAGCAGCTTTTCCAGCGTTTTCTGGTAGATCGCCGAGAGCCGCTCGATGTCCTCCACCGCGACGTGCTCGTTCAGCTTGTGGATGCTGCTGTTCAGCGGGCCGAATTCGACGACCTCGCGGCAGATGTCGGCGATGAAGCGGCCGTCGGAGGTGCCGCCGGTGGTCGAGAGCTCGGGGGTGATGCCGGTGACCTCGCGGATCGCCTCCGATAGCGTGTTGCACAAGGCGCCGCGCGGGGTCAGGAAAGGCTTGCCCGACAGGGTCCAGTCGATCTCGTAGTCGAGGCCGTGGGCATCGAGGATCTCGTGCATCGCGTCCATCAGGCCCTCGGCGGTGCTGGCGGTCGAATAGCGGAAGTTGAACTGGATCTCGACGACGCCGGGGATGACGTTGGTGGCACCGGTGCCACCGTGGATGTTGGAGATCTGCCAGGTCGTCGGGGGGAAGTAGGCGTTGCCCTCGTCCCACATCGTTTCGGCGAGCTCGGCGATCGCGGGCGCGGCCAGATGGATCGGATTCTTCGCCAGGTGCGGGTAGGCGATGTGGCCCTGCACGCCCTTCACGCGCAGCATTCCGGAGAGCGAGCCGCGGCGGCCATTCTTGATGGTGTCGCCGAACTCGGCGGCGCTGGTGGGCTCGCCGACGATGCAGTAGTCGAGCCGCTCGTTGCGCGCCTTGAGGGCCTCGACCACTTTCACCGTACCGTCGGTCGCCGGGCCCTCCTCGTCGGAGGTGAGCAGGAAGGCGATCGAGCCCTTGTGGTCGGGGTGCGTGGCGAGGAAACGTTCGGTCGCGGTGACGAAGGCGGCGTCCGAGGTCTTCATGTCGGCGGCGCCGCGCGCGTAGAGCTGGCCGTCACGCAGCGTGGGCGTGAAAGGGTCGGACAGCCACTGCTCGAGCGGGCCGGCGGGAACGACGTCGGTGTGGCCGGCGAAGCAGACTACAGGCGACGCCGTACCCTTGCGCGCCCACAGGTTGTCGACGCCATTGTGGCAATGGCGCTCGATGTGGAAACCGAGCTTCTCGAGGCGGCCGGCGATGAGATCGTGGCAGCCGGCATGATCCGGCGTGAGCGAGCGGCGCTTCAGCAGGTCGACCGCCAGCGCCACGGTCGCGTGGTCGCTGGTGAGGTCGTCAAGGGTTGCGTTGGCCATGCGGGGATCATTCTCCGAACAGTTCTTGGTATTGATCCTCGGCAAAGCCGAGGGTGTAGCGGCCGTCGCGCTCCAGCACCGGGCGCTTGATCACGCTGGGCTGGGCGAGCATGAGCGCGATCGCGCCGGCTTCGTCGCTGGCGGCGGCTCTTTCAGCGTCGGTCAGCTTGCGCCAGGTGGTGCCGCGGGTGTTGAGCAGCGCCTGCCAGCCGACGGCTTTGGCGACGCGCCTGAGCCAGGCCGGATCGACGCCTTGCTTCTTGAAGTCGTGGAAGGGCAGGTCGTGACCGCGGTCGGCGAGCCAGGCGCGCGCCTTTTTCACCGTGGTGCAGTTGGGAATGCCGTAGAGCTTCATCGGGTGATTGTCCACGTCGGCGCGGGCAGCGCCGGGCGGTTAAAATCGTGCGGAACGAAGCCGACATTCTACCTGAGCGATGCACCCAGCCGTCCACGCCCAATCCGCGACGCCACCCGTCGGCGAGCCCAGCCTGCGCTCGATCAGCCGGCTCTTCCCCTACCTGTGGGAATTCCGCGGCCGCGTGCTGCTCGCGCTAGCGCTCTTGATCGGCGCCAAGCTCGCCTCTGTGGCGGTGCCGCTGGTGCTGAAGGACATCATCGATGCCCTGAACCAGCCGCGCCCCGAACTCGTGCTGCCGCTGGCGCTGATCCTGGCCTACGGCGCGCTGCGCTTCGCCAGTACCACCTTCGCCGACCTGCGCGACATCGTGTTCGCCAAGGTCACGCAGCGCGCGATGCGCCGGATCAGCATGCGGGTGTTCGACCACCTGCACGCGCTGTCGCTGCGCTTTCACCTCGAGCGCCAGACCGGCGGCATCACGCGCGACATCGAGCGCGGCGCCAAGGCAGTCTCCAGCCTCGTCGGCTACCTGCTGTTCCGCATCACGCCGACGGTGCTGGAAATCCTCATGGTCGCCGTCATCCTCTTCGTCAAGCTCGACTGGGTGTTCAGCCTCATCACGCTGGTTACGCTCGCTGCCTACATCGGCTTCACCGTCACCATCACCGAGTGGCGCACCCAGTTCGTGAGGAGGGCCAACACCCTAGACTCGCAGGCCTACGGCCGGGCGATCGACAGCCTGCTCAACTACGAGACGGTGAAGTACTTCGGCAACGAGAAGTACGAGGCGCGGCGCTACGACCAGAGCCTGGTCGAGTGGGAAGACATGTCGATGAAATCGCAGAACACGCTGGGGCTGCTCAACGCCGCGCAGGCGCTGGTCATCGCGATCGGCGTGACACTGATGGTGCTGCGCGCTGCCAACGGCGTGGTCGAGGGCACGCTGACGCTCGGCGACCTCGTGATGGTCAACGCCTTCCTGCTGCAGATGTTCCAGCCCCTGAGCTTCCTTGGCGTGATGTACCGTCAGATCAAGGAGTCGCTCGCCGACGTCGAGCGCATGTTCGCACTCCTGAAGCGGCCGCGCGAGATCGAGGACACGCCGGACGCACGCGATCTGGACGTGGTGGCCGGCGAGGTGAAATTCGACCACGTGAGCTTCGCCTACAACCCAGACCGTCCGATCCTGCATGACGTCAGCTTCACCATCCCAGCCGGCAGGACGGTCGCGGTGGTCGGCGCGAGCGGCGCTGGCAAGTCGACACTCGCGCGCCTGCTGTTCCGCTTCTACGACGTCAACGCCGGCAGCATCACCATCGACGGCCAGGACATCCGCCACGTGACCCAGGATTCGCTGCGCGCTGCGATCGGCGTGGTGCCGCAGGACACCGTGCTGTTCAACGACAGCATCTACTACAACATCGCCTACGGCCGGCCGGACGCCACGCGCGAGGAAGTGATCGAGGCCGCCCGTGCGGCGCACATCCTCGCCTTCATCGAAAGCCTGCCGCAGGGCTGGGACACCGTGGTCGGCGAGCGCGGGCTCAAGCTCTCGGGCGGCGAAAAGCAGCGTGTGGCGATCGCGCGTACGCTCCTGAAGAATCCGCCCATCCTCATTCTCGACGAGGCCACCTCGGCGCTCGACACCAAGACGGAAAAGGCGATCCAGGCCGAGCTGCTGGAAATCGCCAGGAGCCGCACCAGCCTCATCATCGCGCACCGTCTCTCCACCGTAGTCGAAGCCGACGAGATTCTTGTCATGGAAGGCGGGCGCATCGTCGAGCGCGGCCGCCACCCCGAACTGCTGGCGAAGAACGGTGTGTACGCGCACATGTGGGCACTGCAGCAGCAACAGCACGAGAACGACGCCGGCTGATGGCCAGCCTGCTCCAGCCCGGCGTGCCGAAGCGCGAGGTGTGGGCCTGGGCGATGTACGACTTCGCCAATTCGGGCTACACGACGGTGGTCATTACCGCGGTGTTCGGCGCCTATTTCGTCGGCGTCGTCGCGGACGACGCGCCCTGGGCGACCTTCGCTTGGACGCTCGCGCTGTCGGTGTCCTACGCGCTCATCATGCTGACCGCCCCGCTGATCGGCGCGTACGCCGACGCCCATGCGCGCAAAAAATGGCTCTTGTGGCTGACGACGCTGGGCTGCGTGGGCTTCACGGCCGCGCTGTACTTCGCTGCGCCGGGTGCGCTGGCGCTCGCGATCCTCGCGCTGGTGCTCTCCAACTATTTCTTCGGCACCGGCGAAAACCTCATCGCCGCCTTCCTGCCCGAGCTTGCCCGGCCGCGCGCACTGGGGCGCGTGTCGGGCTGGGGCTGGGCGCTCGGCTACGTCGGCGGCCTCGTGTCGCTCGGCGCGAGCCTCGCCTACATCAGCCGCGCGCAGGCGGCCGGGCAGGGCGCCGCCGACTTCGTGCCGGTGGCCATGCTCATCACCGCGGGCATCTTCCTCGCGGCGAGCCTGCCCACGCTGCTGCTGCTGCGCGAACGCGCGACGCCGCAGCCAGACCGCACCGCACGCAGCGCGTGGCTGCAGGTGCGCTACACCCTCGGGCACCTACGCCAGTTGCCGGACCTGAAACGCTTCCTGATCTGTACGGTTCTTTACCAGGCCGGCATCCAGGCGGTGATCACGCTGGCGGCGATTTACGCCGCGCAGGTGTTTCGCTTCGACACGCAGCAGACCATCGTGCTGGTGCTGGTCGTCAACGTCACCGCCGCACTCGGCGCCTTCGTCTTCGGCTACGTGCAGGACCGCGTCGGCCACGTGCGCGCGATCGCGCTGACGCTCATCGGCTGGATCGTCATGGTCGTGCTCGCGTGGGCCGCGCCGGACGAGCGCATGTTCTGGGTCGCGGCCAACCTCGCGGGGCTGTGCATGGGCGCGTCGCAGTCGGCGGGCCGGGCGATGGTCGGCCTGCTCGCGCCGCCGGCGCACCAGGCGGAATTCTTCGGCCTGTGGGGGCTCTCGGTGAAGGCCGCGTCCATCTTCGGCCCGCTCACCTACGGCGCTGCGAGCTGGATCACCGCCGGCGACCATCGCCGCGCGCTGCTGCTCACCGGCTGCTATTTCGTGGCGGGGCTCGCGTTGCTCGCCGGCGTCCGCGCCGATCGCGGCCGCCGCGCCGCACATCGTTTCACCGCCGAGGCAGCGCATGGCTGAGGTTCGTGTGCTCGTCACCGACTGGGTGCGCGACGCGGCACGGCTCGCGGCGATCCGCCGTGCGGTCTTCATCGACGAGCAGGGCGTGCCCGAGGCGCTCGAATGGGATGAGTACGACGCAGACTCGGTGCATTTTCTTGCCATGCTCGCCGACGGCACGCCAGTCGGCTGCGCGCGCCTGCTCCCCGACGGCCACGCCGGGCGCATGGCGGTGCTGCCGAGGTGGCGCGGCCGTGGGGTGGGCCGGACGCTGCTCGAGGCGCTGGTCGGCGAAGCCAGCGCGCGCGGGCACCGCACCGTGCGATTGAGCGCGCAGACGCACGCGGCCGGCTTCTATGCGCACGCCGGTTTTATCACCGAAGGCGAGGTCTATGAGGAGGCGGGCATTCCGCATGTGGCGATGCACAAGACCCTGGCTTGAGCGGGGTTCGGTGCGTTAGCGTTTGCTGATAGAGTTCTTCGCGTGTGCGCGGGCGGTCCGCGCAAGCCAGAGGGAGTGTTCTGCATGAGCAAACGGGCAGGAATCGTTGGCGCCGGCATTGCCGGGGCGCACTGCGCAGGGCGCCTGGCCGAAGCAGGCTGGGAAGTCGACGTCTTCGAAAAATCGCGTGGCGCGGGCGGCCGCCTGTCGACGCGGCGCCTGGACAACGGTTGGGCGACGCTCGGCGCGCCGCTGGTGTCGGCGCAGCGGGCGCCGTTTCGCGCGCAGCTCGAGACCTGGGCGCGCGAGGGCGGCGTCACGCCCGTGACCGGCGGGCTGGTCGGACGCGCCAACAAGGGCTGGGCACAGGCGAGCCTGTCGCACCACTACCGCTTCGCGGTCGAACCTTCGCGACTGGTGCGCCAGCTCTCCGGCAGCGCACGGGTCTATCCCTCCACCCGCGTGACCGCGGTGCGGCCGCATGGCCTGGTGCTGGACGATGGCCGCACGCTGGAGGGCTACGACCGCGTGATCGTCGCCGTGCCGGTGCCGCAGGCGGTCGCGCTGCTCGACGGGCTGCCTGCATTGAGGGACCGCCTCGCCGGCGTGCACTACCGACCGGTGTGGTCATTCCTTATGCGCTGGGAGGGCGGCCCTGCGACAGATGTGATCCGTTTCGACGACCACCTGCTTGCGCTGGCGGTCCGCCAGCCCGGGGGCGGCGAGGGGCTGTGGGCGGTCCACAGCACGCACGGCTTCGCCGAAACCTATCTCGAGGTGCACGAGATGGAAGCCAGCACCCGAGGCGCGTCGGCGTTGATGGGGCTGCTGGGACTCACCTGGCCGGTCGAAGTCGAGGCCTCGCACCTCTGGCGCTACGCGAGGCCCGAGAATCCCGTCGGGCACGGCTGGATCGATGCACCCGAAGCCGGCGTGGTGGTGATCGGCGACGGCATTGCCGGCGTCGGCGTCGAGCATGCCTGGGAGAGCGGCATGGGCGCCGCGCAGGAGATCTTGCGGAAGAGCTGAGCGTTCAGCGCGGCTGCGTGGTGCGCCACACGTCGAACTCCCCGATCGGCATCGGGCGCGCGATCAGATAGCCCTGGCCGTAGCCGCAGCCCAACTCCATCAATGCCGCGCGCTGCTCGACGGTTTCGATGCCCTCCGCGACCAGACTGCGGCCGAACGCCCGCGAGAGCGCGACGATGCCTTGGATGATCGCGTAGTCGCCGGGATCCTCCAGCATGTCGCGCACGAAGGACTGGTCGACCTTGAGCGTGTCGATCGGCAGCTTGCTGAGATAGGTCAGCGACGAGTAGCCGGTGCCGAAGTCATCGAGCGCGAAGCCGACGCCGAGGCGGTGACACGCCTCGATGATGCGCTGCACCTGACCGAGATCCCTCAGCGCCGTGGTTTCCAGCACCTCGATCTGCAGGCGCCGGCGCGGCGCGATCCCCACCTGAGCGAGCTGCTGCCGCAGGCGATCGACAAAGCTCGGCGATTGCAAGTGGTGGGCGGACACGTTGATGCTGAGTTCGACGTCGAGCCCACGCTGCAGCCAGGCCTGCAGCTGCCGCAGGGCGGCCTCGATCACCCATTCGCCCAGCTCGACGTCGAGCTCTGTCTCCTCGATCGCCCGCAGGAACTGGCCGGGCGCTAGCAAACCGCGCTCCGGGTGATTCCAGCGGATCAGGGCCTCTGCGCCGACCCAGCGCCCGCTGCGCAGGTCCACCTTGGGCTGGTAAAAGAGTTCGAACTGGCGTGCGGCCAATGCCTCGCGTACCTCGTTTTGCAGGGCGTGGCGGGTGCGCGTGCGGGCATCCTGTTCGGGGTCGTACAGGTGGTAGCGGTTCTTGCCCTGCTGCTTGGCTGCGTACATCGCCTGGTCGGCGTGGCGCAGCAGGGTATCGGCGTCGGCATCGTCCGCCGGGTAGATCGCGGCGCCGATGCTGGCGGTGACGCTGAGGGTATGACCATCGGTCGCGATGGGCACGGCGATCGCGTCGAGCATGCGGATGAGCGTGCGACGGCATTCCTCGAGCGAACCCAGTCCTTGCAGCAGGACGACGAATTCGTCGCCACCGAGGCGGGCGATGGTGTCGCCGCCACGCAGGACGGACTGCAGGCGGCGGCTCACCTCGACCAGCACGCGATCGCCGGCCGCGTGCCCGAGACCGTCGTTGATCGGCTTGAAGCCGTCAAGATCGAGGTAGGCCACCACTAAGAGGCTGCCGTCACGGCGGCATTGCGCGAGGGCGTGCTGCATGCGATCGCCCAGCAGCACGCGGTTGGGCACCCCGGTCAGCGCGTCGTAGTGGGCGATGGTCTCGAGCTGCTTTTCGTGCTGCTTGAGCGCCGTGATGTCGGTGGAAATCCCGCACAGGGCATAGATGCTGCCGTCTTCCCGCCGCAGCGGCAGCTTCACCGACCAGTACACCGCCGTCTGCCTCGTCGCGCTGACCGTGTTGGTCTCCTCGCAGCTAACGGTCTCGCCGTCGACCAGCACGCGGCGGTCGTTGCGGCGGATCGCCGCGACCGACGCCGCGTCGAAGAACGCGCTGTCGTCGCGGCCGACGATATCCTCCATGTCCGCGTTCCAAAGTTCGCGCGCCATGCGGTTGGCGAACAGGTAGCGGCCCTTGGTGTCCTTGAGATAGATGTAGGCGCTGACGTTCTCGAGGATGTCCTTCAGCATCTGCTCGGAGCGCTGCAACTGTAGCGCGAGCTGCTTGCGCGCGGTGATGTCCTCGACGAGGCCGAGCACGCCGATGAGCCCGCCAGCCGGGTCGCGCAGGGGCACGTGGGTGCTGTTCAGCCAGGTCTCCTCACCGTCCGCGGTCAGGTCGTGATGCTCGATGCCCAGTCGCGCCTGCCCATCGGCAAGGACCCAAGCGTCCGCTTCCGGGTGTCGCCCCACGCGGCCCGCGTGTCCAAGCGTGGCGTCGTCCTTGCCCACGAGCTCATCCGGCGCCGCGAGACCCGCCGCCCGGGCGAACGCCAGATTGCCTCCGAGATAGCGGCCCGCCCGGTCCTTCCAGTAGACCTGGGCCGGCACGGTGTCGATCACCGTCTGCAGCAGGCGCTGGCTGCGCAGCACCTCGGCCTGTGCGGCGTTCAGGCGGTCGCGTTCCTTCAACAGTTCGCCCTGGCGCAGCACGGCGAAAAGGATCACCGCGAGCGAACCGACGAGGGTCAGGGTGCGCACGAGCTGGGGCGTGCCCGGACTGAGTTCGGCGGCGAGGACCGCGGTGCCGGCCAGAATGACAGCCAAAAGCGGCAGCAGCCGCAGGAAACCCTCGCAGCGCCGATCCCAGCGCGGCGAGTCGGAATACTCCAGCCGCCACAGCGTCATCGAAAAACCGGAGAGCAGGATGGCATAGGAAAAGACCACGTTGCTGCCGAGACCGAACAACGGCGCGCCTACCAGCGCGAGCAAGTTCCAGTGCATCCAGGCGGCCGCGTTCACCCCGATGCCGAGCAGGAACAGCACCAGTCCCGGGGACGGGCGCAGACGCAGCGTGGGGATCATGATCAGGCCGATGCACACGACCAGCATCAGGTCCACCGGGTAGGCCACGAGGACCGCCATGGCCCAGCCGCCCAGCTCGCCCTGGCGGGGGATATACAGCACTAGCGTGAGTGTGAGGATCGCGATCGCGAGCGAACCGACGTCGAGCACCAGCGGCCGCAGCTCGACTCGGCGCGGGCTGGTGCGGATGTAGTAGGCGAGGCCGATCGCGAGGCACGGCCCCAGCATCAGGTAGAAGAAATCGGATGGCGAGGGAAACGCGTGGTAGCCGAGCGCGGACTGCGCATCCCACACGAACTGGCCGATGCCGTAGAAGCCGAAGCCGGCGGCCATCCAGCCCAGGCCAGCCCGGTTGCTGCCGGCGGGCACGCGGCGCCAGGCACGCCACGCGAGCAGGGCGGCAGCGGTGGTGGCGGCGGTCCAGTGCAGGTTCTCGAAGAACACCGCTCGGCCTGGGTCGGTGGCGACTTGCACGCCAACCATGCCGGCGACGATGCCGGCGAGGCCCACGACAAAGACGAGCCAGTCGGCCCGCGAGGGAACGGCCGTGTTCGCAAGGGCCGCCGTCATCATCACGCGATCAGGGTGCGGCGAACACGTAGCAGTTGCGTCCGCTGCGCTTGCCCTCGTAGAGGGCCTGGTCGGCGCGGCTGAGAACATCGGCGAACGCTTCGTTCTCGTTCGCCTGGGCAAAGCCGAGCGTGATGGTGAGGCGCAGCAGTTCGCCGCCCTCGACGGGGATTGGCGTGGTGCCGACGGTGGCGAGCGCGCGGCGTGCCGATTTTTTCGCCTCCTCGGCCGAGCGGCATTTCAGCAGCCAGCAGAATTCCTCGCCGCCGTAGCGATACAGCGGTTCGTTGCCGCGCAGGGTCTGCTTGAGCGTGTCGCACAGGCGACGCAGCACCTGGTCGCCCACTGGGTGGCCGTAGGTGTCGTTGATGCGCTTGAAGTGGTCGATGTCTATCATCGCCACGTACAGGACGCCGCCGCTGCGCACCGCCTCCTTCAGCAGGCGCGCATACTCGCCCTCGATGCCGTGGCGCAGCGGCAGGCCGGTCAAGGCGTCCTGCCTCGTCGTTTGGGACAGAAGCAGCGTCTTGAATTGCGCGAGCAGGGTGATGAGCTCGGCCTGGGTCGCCTCGAAGGCGTCGAGCGCCTCGGTGCTACCGGCCTCGCACGCACCGAGCGCAGTGAAGATCGCCCGCATGGCGTCGTGCATGCGCTGGTGGACCGCTTCCAGCCGCTGGGTGGCGCCTGGGTCGAGGGCCTCGAACTGCCCGCGTTTGGCCGCGAACCAGCCGCCGAAGCGGCAAAGGGTGTGGGCATGGGGGTCGACGACGTCGGCGTCGGGGGGGCTGCGCAGCACCGCGCAGCGGATGATGCGTCGCGTCCAGTCCATGTGGGCCTGAACCGCGGCGTCGAGCTCGGCCACGAACGGATCCGCGTCAGGCGGAAAACTTGGCATGGGTCAGAGCTCGCGCAGGATCCGAAAGCCGAGATTGATGTCGAGTTCGTTTTCCAGTCGCCGCCGCCGCGCCGCTGCGCGGCAATCCTCGGGGCCGTCGAACCACGAGCCGCCCTTGGTGACCACGGCCTGCGGACGGCCGGGCAAGGGCCGCTCGGGAAGGCTGGCATGATCGCGGGTCCAGGGGCTGACGGTGAATTCCCAGACGTTGCCCGCCATGTCGTGCAGGCCCCAGCGGTTGGCGGGGTAGCGTCCGACGTCCTGCGCGCCGCAGCGAACGAAACAACGCGAGAGCAAACGCGGCCGCCGTGGGCGCATCGCGTCGTAGCCCATGCTGGCGTTGTAGAGCGCCTGGTCGGGGCCGATGCGGTCGCCACCGGGATAGGCCGTCGCGGCGCCCGCGCGGCAGGCGTACTCCCATTCGAGCTCGGTCGGCAGGCGGTAGCGCTGGCCGGTCTGCATCGAAAGCCAGGCACAGTAGTCACGCGCTTCGGTCTGCCGCACGTTGATCACCGGCTTGCGGCCCGCGAGCCACACCAGCTCGGCACGCGGCCGCCAGCCGGTGGCGCGCGCAAACGCCTCGAACTGCTCCGTCGTCACCGGGTGGACGCCGAGCGCGAAATCGCGCTCGATCAGCGCGCTTCGCCGCGGCCGTTCCTGCGGCGAGGCGGTTTCCTGCGGGGCCGCGCCGTATTCGAACGCGCCGGCCGGGATCACCACGCATTCGGGCGCCGTGCTGCCATCGGCCAGGGTATCGTAAAAAGAGGGGCCGGCAAGGCCATGCCGCGCTGCGGCGTGAACCTGCAGGGCGCTGAGCTCGCCCGGATTCAGCGAGAACGTATCGGCCGGGGGCAACGTGAGACGATCGGACAACATGAGCGTGAGGGAGAGCGGAACGACATCGGGATTATGCCAGCGGGCACCCGCACCGCCTACGTGATGGCCGCGTCATAGCGGTGCGGCGGCCTGGTGCGCGAGGGCGCGCATCAGCCATTTCAGGCCGGGCAGGCGGCCGTAGAGTTCTTCGGCGGCGTCCCAGTAGTCGCGATGCCGCGTCACCTTGCCGGCGGCGTCGAACGCCAGATGCGTGGCGCCGACGATCGTCGTCGGCGCGTGTGTCATCGGCATGGTGAAGTCCAGCGCCCACAGGATGACGGCGTCGCGATCGGCACCCGGAAAACGCCCAGTGACGCGAAAGCGCGCGCTGGGCAACTTCCTGAAGGTGTGTTCGAGGATGGCGCGGATCGAGGCGACGCCGGTCACGTCGTGGAAGGGGTCCTTGAACCAGGCGTCGGCCGCATAGTAGCGGTCGAGTTCGTCGAGGTTGTGGGCGGCGAGACGGTCGAAGTAGTCGCACAGGGCGTCGAGCGCGTTCATAGGCCGGTGGCGCGGTGGATCAGCGGAAAGTAGAGACGGTAGGGCAGCAGCTTGAGCAGCTTTAGCACGCGCGTGAAGCGCTTGGGGAAGTGGATCTCGAAGGCGCCCCGTTCGATGCCGGCGAGGATTTCGCGTGCCGCCTCGTCGGCGGAAATCAGCGCTGGCATCTTGAAATCGTTGAGGTCGGTGAGCGGCGTCTTCACGAAGCCGGGGTTGATGAGGTGGACGGCGACGCCCTTGGGGGCGAGGTCGAGGTAGAGCGTCTCGGCGAAATTGATGAGCGCCGCCTTGGTTGCGCCGTAGACGAGGCCGGTCGGCAGGCCGCCGTAACCGGCGACGCTCGCGGTGATCGCAAGCCGGCCGGCGCCGCGTGCGGAGAAGTAGGGCGCGACGAGCGCCGTCGCGTTCATCGCGCCGGTGAGATTCACCTGCACCAGCTTTTCCGCCGCCGCGGCGTCGAGATCCCATGCCCGCACCGGCTGGTGGGTGCCGGCGTTGACGATCGCGACGTCGATGCCGCCGAGGCGGGTGCAGATGTCGTCGAAGGCGGCCGCAAGACCCGCGCGGTCGGTGACGTCGGCCACCGCGACGTGGGCACGGCCGCCCCCGAGCGCGTGGAGCGCATCGCGGTTGCGGCTGGTCAGCGCGACGCGCGCGCCGCGCTGCATCAAGAGTCGCGCGGTCGCCTCGCCGATGCCCGAGCTCGCGCCGATCAGCCACACGCGCTGGTCGCGCCAGTCGGCGAGCGTCGGGTTGAGGCTCATGGCCCCTTCCTGAACGCGATCACCACTTCGCCGAGCTTGAAGCCGAACTTGCGCATCTCGGACTTGTTCAGCATCACGCCGTCGTCCATGAGGTACATCCAGTCGTCGAACTGGACTTCGTAGGTCTTGCCGTCGACCGGCAGCAGCAGCGTGTATTTCCACTGCAGCGCGTTGCCGTAGGCCACACCCGACGCGTCGCCCTTGACGTCGTCGGCGCGGCCGACGTAGCGGTGGTCATCCAGCCGCTGAATGCGCCAGATGCGCTGGCTGGTGCTGCCGTCGGACCAGAAGAAGTTCTCGGTGAGCACGCCGTCGTTGTCGCGCCACTCGCCGACCATCTTCACGGTAAAGCGGCGCTTCACCTCGCCCTTGCGGTCGGCGAAATAGCCCCACGCGGTGAGCGGGCCGTCGAAGTAGGTGGCAAGGTCGAGCTTCGGCGTCTGCTCGCGGTACACCTCGGGTGACACGCCGGCACAGCCGGCGAGGCCGAGCACGGTGCAGAGGATGGCAAGGGGTTTCAGCATGGACAGACTCCAGGTTGCAGTCGCGGGCGCTGTGCCCAGAACCAGGCGAGCGCGGCGAGCTTGATGACACAGGGCAGGAGCGCGTAGGTCGCCGACAGCGCGGCGGTGTCGGTGCTGCCGGGCGCGTAGCCGGCGAGGTCCAGCAGCGGCAACGCGAGACCGGCGGCGAGCGCGAGGGTGAACTTGGCGAAGAAGCCCAGGAGGCCGTAGTAGGCGCCGGGCACCGGCCGCGCGTCGTCGTCGAGGTAGTCGGCGACGAGCGCCGGCGGTAGCGCGAGGTCGGCGCCCAACGCCAGCCCCGAGGCGACGCACACCCATGCGAAACCGGCGAGGTCGCCGCTGCCGAGCCAGAATGCGCCGGCGAAAGTGACGACCGCCAGCGCCATCGACGTCATCCAGGCCTCGAGCTTGCCGATGCGGCGCGCGAGCGCGACCCACAGCGGCAGCCCCAGCGCGCCGCTGACGAAGTAGAGGGCGAGGAAAAGCCCGCTCCACGCCTGGAGTTCGAGCACGTCGTCGATGAAGAAGATCACCAGCGTCGCGGGCAGCGCCGCGGCTACGCCGTTGAGCACATAGCCGGGAAGGAAACGCGCGAAGGCGGGATTGGCAAACGGCTGCAGGAAACGCCGCAGTTCCAGCCGGTGCGGGCTCGCCTGCATCGGCGGCGTGGCGGCGAAGGTCCCCAGCGCGAACATGCCGAGCAGGACAAGAAAAATCCAGCCGAGCGCGGAAAGCCCGCTCGCGAGGTCGTCGGCGAGCACCAGCGGCAGTGCGGCGGCGAGCACCACGCCCGCGAGCCCGAAACCTTCGCGCGTCGCGAACAGGCGGGTACGCTCGTGCGGCGCGGGGTGAATGCGCGCGCCCCAACTGTTGTGCACGACGGTGGCGAGACTGTAGCCCAGCGTGGTCAACGCGAGTGTGCCGACGAACCAGAGCAGCACGCCCGAGGCCGGTGGATGAAAAAGCCCCACCCAGCCCAGTCCCAGCAAGGGGAGGGAAACCAGGATGAGCGTTCGCGGGCGGGGAAAACGGTCGAACAATGCGCCGAGCAGGGGATCGATCGCGGCGTCGAAGAAGCGCAGGGCGAGCAGTACGGCGCCGATCAGCGCGAGGCTGAGGTGCGTGCTGTAAAAGGGCGCAAGATGCACATACAGCGGCAGCGCGGCGAAGGCGAGCGGCAGGCCGAGGCCGCCGTAGGCGAAGAGCGCCGTCCGCGGGAGCGGGCCCGTCAGAACTCCCTGCGGCGACGGATTCATGTCTCCCCCAGCAGGCGTGCGCGCAGTTCGGGGGCGCGGGTCGCCGGCGCGAGCCAAATGTCGAAGAAGGCCTCGGCGAGCGCCTCGTCGTCGATGCGGCCGATGACGCGCGTGCCGCGGTAGAAGGTCGCGCCCTCGCCGGGGGTGCGCACGCCGATCAGACGGTCGCCCTCGCGCACGTCAGGGAAGATCGCGGCGAGCTCGGCTTCCCAGCGCGCCAGGGTGGCCTCGGGGAGTTTGCGCTGGGCGCGGATTTCGTCGATTGACCGTTTGGCAATCGCGGCGCCGTCGAAGCGGCGCGAGTAGCGCAGCTCCAGCGCGAAGGGCTGGCCGCTCGCCCAGGCACCGCGCGGGGCCCAGAGCGTGGCATCGTAGATGCGCAGGCCGAGAAAGCGCAGCGTGCCGCTGCCGACGGCTTCATAGCCGGTCAAATGGGGCAGCGGGCTGGCCTGCGCGCCGAACGCGACGCAGAGCGCGAGGGCGGCGAGCCCGTTACGCAGCGTGCTCGAGTCGGAATTGCGCGACATCGATCGAACCGGCGCGGAAGCCGGCCTCGCAGTAGGCCAGATAGAAGTGCCAGATACGCACGAAACGCTCGTCGAAGCCCAGCGCGCGCACGGCGTCGAGCTCGGCATGGAACGCGACGCGCCAGCGCCTCAGCGTCTCCGCGTAGTCGAGCCCGAAGTGCTCGGCGGCGGTGATGGAGAGCCCGGCGCGCTGAGCCTCCACGCGGAAGCGGCGCGCCGAGGGCAGCATACCGCCGGGGAAGACGTACTGCTGGATGAAATCGGTGCCGGTGCGGTAACGCTCGAACAAGGCGTCGTCGATGAGGATCGTCTGCACGACGGCGCGGCCGCCCGGCTTGAGGCTGCGCTTGAGCGTGGCGAAATAGGCCGGCCAGTAGGCCTCGCCGACCGCCTCGAACATCTCGATCGAGGCGATGCCGTCGTACTGGTTCTGCTCGTCGCGGTAGTCCTGGAACTCGAACGCGCACTGCCCGTCGAGGCCGGCACGCCGAATGCGCTCGCGCGCATAGTCGAGCTGCTCGCGTGACAGCGTAATGCCGCGCACCGCATGCTGTGCCGTCCGCGCGGCGTGCTCGGCGAAGCCGCCCCAGCCGCAGCCGATTTCGAGCAGCGAGGAACCGTTCGGCAGGTCGAGCAGGTCGAGCATGCGCTGGTACTTGCGGGTCTGGGCAGCTTCCAGGGAAAGCGACGGATCGCCGTCGAAGCGCGCGCTCGAGTAGGTCATCGACGGATCGAGCCACAGTGCATAGAAGTCGTTGCCGAGGTCGTAGTGACTGGCGATGTTGCGGCGCGAACCGGCGCGGGTGTTCGCGTTCAGCAGGTGGCGCAGCCGGTGGTAGAGACGGCCCCACCAGCGGCCGTAGATCGCCGCGTCGAGCGCGGAGCGGTTGTTCGCCAAAATGGCGAGCAGCGCCGGCAGGTCCGGCGTGTGCCAGTCGCCCGCGATGTAGCCTTCGGCGAACCCGATGTCGCCCTTGGCGAGCACGTCGCGGAAGGCGCGCCACTCGTCGAATCTCAGGTAGGCGTCCGGCGCGCCGTGGCCGACGGTGAAGTCGATGCCGTTGGGCAGCGCGATGTGCAGGCAGCCGCGCTCGATCTCCTGCAACAGGTGGATCACTTCGCGGGCATACCACGGGGTCTTGCTCTGCTGCAGCGTCGTCGTCAGGGTGGCGGTATTCATTCGGTGACCTCGTCGAGGGGAGCCGGGGGTTTGCGGAAGAAGGGCACGCGCTTGGCCCACAGCCGCAGCGCCTGCCAGTGGATGCGCGCGATCACCCCCCAGGTCATCAGCGGGTAGGCGAGGAACGCGCGCGCCACGGCGGCAGACGTGAGCGGTCGGGTGCGGCCCCACCACGCGGTGCGCAGGGCGTCGCCGCTGCCGTCGTCGTAGTCGATGCGCGAGCGGAAGAAGTCCTCGCCCACCTGGAAGCGGAAACGGTAATGGCCGCGCACCGGGAAGAAGGGCGAGACGTGGAAGGCCTTGTCGGCGACGATCTCGGCTTCGGGGTCGTCGCTGCGCAGCAGGTACACGTGGCGTTCGCCGAAGGTATTGTTGACCTCGGCAAGAATCGCGACCAGTTGGCCGTCGGCGCGGTGGCAGTGCCAGAAGCTCACCGGCTTGAAGGCGTAGCCGAGCACGCGCGGGAAGGTGCTGAGCCAGATCTCGCCGTCGGCGACGAGCCCGTGGCGGCGCAGCAGCCCGTGCAGCCAGGCACGGCAGTCGGCGTCACCCTTGCCGTGGTCGGCGTCGTGGAAGCTCAACAAGTTGAAGCGGTTGCGCGAGAAGCCGCGCGTCCCGATGCGGTCGAGGGCGTGCACCGGCAGGCGCACGAAATACACCGGGTAATCGAAGCGGTTGGTCGCCGGATGCAGGCGCGCGTGCATCACCCGGCCGAAGCCGATTTGCGCGTATGAGGCGGCGTCAGGCGGCATCGGCGATTCCCATCCAGGGCGCGACGACGTTCAGCTTGCGCGCGACTTTGAGCGCCGATACCAGGCCGTCCTCGTGGAAGCCGTAGCCCATCCAGGCGCCGGCGAGCCAGATCCCGTCGCGACCGTTGGCAGCCTCGATCTGCTTCTGCACCGCGGTCGCGTGGCGCTCGAACACCGGATGGCTGTAGTGGAATTCGCCATGGGTTTTCGCCGGGTCGATCGGCGACAGCGGGTTCAGCGAGACGATCACCGGCGTCTCGGTCGGCAGCGGCTGCAGGCGGTTGATGAGGTAGTGCACGGCGACCGGCCGCTCCGATAGCCTGCCCGCGCCGGACTGGTAATTCCACGCCGACCACAGCGACTTGCGGCGCGGCAGCACGCTGGCGTCGCTGTGCAGCACGGCGTGGTTGGGCTGGTAGGGCATGCGCTTGAGCAAACGAGCCTGGCTCGGGTAGTGCGTGGCGAGAATCGTGTACGCCTGGTCGCTGTGGCAGGCGAGCACCACCTGGTCGTACCGCGCGCTGCGGCCGCCGCTGACGAGTTCGATGACGCCGCCGAGCGGCCGCACCGACTCGACCGGATGGCCCAGGCGAATGTCGTCGATTCCGGCTGCGAGCTTGTTGACGTACTCGCGACCGCCGCCCTTCACCGTGCGCCATTGCGGGCGGTCGAAGATCTGCAGCAGGCCGTGGTTGCGGCAGAAGGCGACGAAGGAGGCGAGCGGGAACTCGAGCATGCGCGAGGCGGGGCAAGACCAGATCGCCGCCGCCATCGGCAGCAGGTACCACTCGATGAAGGGGCGCCCATAGCCGCGCGAATCCAGATAGGCGCCGAGCGACATGCCGCTGGACAACGCAGGATCGTCGAGCGTCTCGCGGTTGAAGCGCAGGATGTCGCCGAGCATGCGCCAGAAGGCGGGGCGGGCGAGGTTGGTGCGCTGGCCGAACAGCGTGTTGAGGCTGGTGCCGGACCATTCCAGCGCGGGTTCGTCGAGCCGTACGCTGAACGACATGTCGCTCGCCACCGATTCCACGCCGAGGACGTCGAACAGGCGCGTCAGTTCCGGGTAGGTGCGATGATTGAAGACGAGGAAGCCGGTGTCGACCGGGAAGCGCGAGCCGTCGAGACTGACGTCGACCGTGTGCGTGTGGCCGCCGAGCCTATCCTCGGCCTCGTACAGCGTGACGCGATGCCAGCGGCTCAACAGCCAGGCGGCCGACAGCCCCGCGATGCCCGATCCGACGACGGCGATGCGCATCTCAGCTCCCCTTCGGCGTTGCCGCCGACGCCCTCAACATGGATTCGATCGTCTGCACGATCTCTTTCGATTCCGGATCGACCTGGCTCGCAAAGGAACGCACCTGGGTGCCGCTGCGATCGATCAGGTACTTGTGGAAATTCCAGCGCGGCCGTTCGCCGGTCGCGCGCGCCAGCGCCTCGTGCAGCGGGTTGGCGTTGGAGGCGAGCACGCCGACCTTCGAGAACAGCGGAAAGTCGACCTGGTAGTTGGTTTCGCAGAAATCGCGGATCTGCGCGTTCGTGCCCGGTTCCTGCGCTCCGAAGTCGTTGGCGGGGAAGCCCAGCACGACGAACCCGCGAGCGCGATACTTGCTGTAGAGCGCCTGCAGCCCCTTGTACTGCTCGGTGTAGCCGCAGTGGCTCGCCGTGTTGACGACGAGGATCACCTTGCCGGCGTAGTTGCACAAGCTCTGCGGCGTGCCCTCGATGTCCTTCATGCTGTGATTCAGCAAGGGCGGGCAGGGGGAAGCGGCGTGAGCGGACATGGCTGTGACCAGAGTGAGAAGTGCGATAAGAACCCTCATGTCCGGACCCTCCGCGGCGCAGGCGCGCACGCCGTTTCCACGCGCGGCGCGCCGAGCGCCCCGTGGGGGGAGACGAGGCCGTGATACACGAGGTATTCGGGCGGAACCGTGGACTGGGGCACGCGACAGTCGGCGCGTTTGGCGCCGCGCGTAGCGGCTTCGGGCTCGGCCCAGCCGACGAGGAGCGCGCTGGACAGGAGCAGCGCTGCGGCGAACAGCTTGATCGGAGTGCTCATTTTGTCTTGGTCAAAAGTGAGACATGTGCTTAAATTAGGCGAACAAATTGCACCTGTCAACCTATTGTCCAAGACACGAATGCCAAGTGATTCGAACGTGAGTGTGGCCGGCCTGCCGATCGCTTCGGCCGAGCGTGAAACCGGACTGTCCAAGGACACGCTCCGGGTCTGGGAGCGTCGCTACGGTTTTCCGACCCCTGGCCGCGATGCCAATGGCGAGCGCGTCTACGCGCCCGAGCAAGTGCGGCAGCTCGCGCGCATCAAGCGCCTGATGGATCGCGGCCACCGCCCGGGCAAGTTGCTGGCGATGGACGCCGACGCCCTCGCAGCGCTCGACGCAGTGCCGGAAGCTTCCCCCGCTCAAGCGCGCCAGGAGCAGCTCGACGTGTGGCTCAGCCTGGTCAAATCACACGACATCGAGGGCTTGCAACGGCAGTTCCACAGCGAGGTCGCCAAGCGGGGGCTTGCGTCGTTTGTCCAGGACATTGCGGCGCCGCTGATCTCGCGGGTCGGCGAGGCCTGGTCGCGCAACGAACTGGGCATTTTCGAGGAGCACCTGTTTTCCCAGCATCTCGAGAAGCTGTTCCGGCTCACGCTTGCCAACATGGCACCGCAGTCCGGCCAGCCGCGGGTGCTGCTGACGACGCTGTCGGGCGAGGAGCATACGCTCGGCCTGCTCATGGTCGAGGCCCTGCTCACGGTGGAAAATGCCTATCCCCTGTTGCTGGGTCCGCAAACCCCGATCGACGAGATCGTGCGCGCGGCTGAGCTCAAGCAAGTCGACGTGGTATGCCTGTCGTTCAGCTCGGCGTATTCGACGGCGCTCGCGTCGCAGGGCCTGCTCGACTTGCGCCGGGCCCTGCCGGCCCGCCACGAATTGTGGGCGGGGGGATACGGCGTCAAGCCGATCCGCAAGCCCATCCACGGCGTGTGCCTGCTGCCCGAGTTCAAGGATCTCTACGCGTGTCTCGCCGACTGGAAACGCGCGCGCAGCGGGCACACCGACGATTGACACGAAACCGTCATCGCGGCCGGCAAGAATATCGTATTGGGGAAAAACACCGAATAAACCGCGCCCCGTACCCGACATGCTCTACATCGATCTTTTCAAGTCGCTCGAACGCGCACGCTGGAACATGGAAACCGACATTCCTTGGGATGAGTTCGATGCGGCGAAGCTGAGCGACGAACAGGCGCTGACGATCAAGATGAACGCCATCACGGAGTGGGCGGCGTTGCCTGCGACTGAGATGTTCCTGCGCGACTTCGTGCACGACAGCGATTTCTCCGCGTTCATGTCGATCTGGTTCTACGAGGAACAGAAACACGCGCTGGTGCTGATGGAGTATCTGCGCCGTTTCAAGCCCGAGTTCGCGCCAACCGAGGAAGAACTGCACGCGATCCGCTTCCCCTTCGACCCGGCGCCGCCGATGGAAACCCTGATGCTGCACTTCTGCGGCGAAGTGCGGCTGACCCAATGGTACAAGCGCGCGGCGGAGTGGCACACCGAACCAGTGATCAAGCACATCTACGAGACGATCTCGCGCGACGAGGGGCGGCACGGCGGCGCCTACCTGCAGTACATGAAGCGCGCGCTGAAGCGGGGCGGCCCCGAGGTCGCCGCCGCCTTCGCCAAGATCGGCTTCCTCATGGCCTCGGCCAGGCGCTCCGACAAGGCGTTGCATCCGACCAACCTGCACGTCAACGAGGCGCTCTATCCCCAGGACACGATCCAGTCGCGCCTGCCCGACCCGCAATGGCTGGAGCGCTGGCTCGACGAGCAGATCCAGTTCGACGACGCCTGGGAAAACAAGGTGGTAGGCGGGATTCTTCGCAATCTGTCCAACCTTCTGGGCCAGACCTTCGAGAACGTGCGCGACCTCAACCGCTACCGCAAGCAGGTCCTGGCGGCGGCCTGAAGGGGCTTCGCCGCGATCCGTGCAACGGGCAGCGGCCACCGTGTTTCCACAATTGACGGTCAGCCGATGATGAGCGCGAGCGAAACCAAGCCGAGACCGATGCCGATCCATTGGCGAACGCTCACGGTTTCGCCGAGAAAGGCGTAGGCCAGCGCCACGGTCAGCAAGGGGTAGAGCGCGGTGACCACGGCCACCAGGCTGGCCGGACCGCGCGAGATGGCAAAGAGGTACGCGAGCCCGCCAGCCATGCCGAGGGCGCCGGTGAGCATCGCCAGCGGCACGGCGCGCGCATCCAGCATGGGTCGGAACCCGAGCGTGGCGAGCACGACCAGTGCGGTGAGAAAGGCGCCCAAAGCCTGGAAGAACAGCACGCTGCGTGGGTCGAGGATGCCGGTGGTGATCTTCGGCAGCAGGGCCCACAGCCCCCAGGCGAAGAAGGCGATGAAGGCGGGCAGGGTCCAGGCGGGCATGAGCGTAGTGCAGGGCATAAAGCTGCCAGTTTAGCCCGCTGTACGCATCAGGTTTCGGACGTTACGCCCGCAAAACAAAAAGCCGCCCCGCAAGGGACGGCTTCCTGCCGCACCCGGCGCGCGCCGGGTGGAGGCGACGCGACTCAGCCGATCTTGGCTTCGGCGCTGTTCTTGTCGCCCTTGTTGTCGACCCAGTTGACGGCGACGGTGTCGCCGGCCTTGGCGCCCTTGACCTTGAAGCCGAGGAAGGGGTTGCGCGAGACCGCCGGGCCGAGCTCGGCCTCCAGCACGGTCTTGCCGTTGAGGGTCGCGGTCACTTCCTGAATGAAGTGCGCCGGCACCAGCTGGCCGGTCTTGGCGTCCTTACGGGTCCCGGTTTCCATCGGGTGGTTCATCAGCACTTTGACGTCGGCGACGTCGCCCTGCATCTGGGCACGGATACGCATGGGTTCAGCCATTTGGCAGTCCTTTCCTGAAAATCTGTGTTGAGAGTCGTCGTATCAGGCGTCCGATCAGCCGCCGCAGCC
>JBKBRW010000008.1:0-110297 GCA_046291555.1 Thiobacillus sp. | reverse complement strand
AGGATTCAATCGTGGTTCGTCGATGAGCCTGTTATATCAAGCCGGCGCGAATTTGTCTGGGGTTATGCAGAGGTTTCAAATTGGAAGGAGCAACGAAGTTGAAGAAGATAGCGGAAACTTTACGGCAATCCTTCGCTTCCCTTCCGAGAAAACTGCAATTGCAATGTACAACTCGCAGGAATATGCGCCATTGAAAGCGAAACGTCTTGAACTGACTAATGGTGGAAACGTTATATTCGTGCCAGGCATCCAAAAAACGCTTGTTGAGGGAAGCGCGGGTGACTGAATCACAGTATCTGTGGTTGCTCTGACCAACTTAACGGCCACGTCCGCCGCATCACCTGCTCCAGCAAAATGTCGGGCGCACCCATCAACCGTTCCACGACCTCCGGGGCCAGGAGCGTCAGCCGCAGGACCCGGCGCACCTGCGTCATGTCCATGCCTTCGGCCTTGGCAATCTCTGCCACCGATGCCGCCCGCTGCTCATCCAGCAGCCGCTGCCAATGGTGTGCCAGTCCGAGTGCCCGCATCAGCGCGCTGTCCTGCGCCGCCTGAGTCGCTCGCGCCTGCTTGGCCTCTGCCAAGAATTCCTCCGGCGCGTCCAATGGCGTGATGACCCGCTTTTTCAGTCCTCGTCTCACCAGCGTCCACGGGATAAACGTTTCCAGCCGCACACCGCCGGCTGGACTGGGCAAGGCCTGCGTGACCGCTTGGCCTGTCTGCTTGCCATAGTGCTTCTTGCCGGTCATTTCGCCTCCTGCCGGAATCGTTCGAACATCTGACGCTGCTCTGGCCAGAGCGCCGGGATGTCGTGTCGCATCAGCCATAGCAGGGTGAGCCTTCGGGGCTGGCACCCCCTCATGAACTGTTCGACGATGTCAGGGGCCAAGCGCGCCAGTCGCAGCAGCCGGCCCACCGTGGTTGGCATCAATCCTTCGGCACGGGCGATCTCGACCACGCTCTTGAACGTACCGGCGTCGAGCAGGGCGTGCCAGTGCATCGCCCGGGCGATGGCCTCGATGATCCGGACATCAAAGGCAGATTCCCTCCCGTCGACCAGCAGCTTCCCCTTCTTCCGCTCAAGCGAGAAGGGCACGAAAGTTTCCATCGCGCTGTTCATCCGGCCTCGACCTCCAGCAGTTCCGCTCCTATGCCGTCCGGGGCAAATTCTTCGACCAATGCATTCCAGCCCAACTCCCGCCACTTGATCTTGATACCCTGCATCTCGCCGAGATGGACGAGGTCGATCCGTTCGATCATCAGGTTGGCGATGCGGTGCCGTTCGACCGGGAACAGCCGATCCCACACGTCGTCGAGCCGTCCCATTGCCATCACCGCGGTGGCCTCGTCGACCTGTCCGCCGTTCTTCTGAATGTGGCGAACCACCGAGGCAATGGCTTCCGGGCTGGTCAGCACCGTGCGGATCTGGGCGACCACCGCGGCCTCGATCTCCGCTGCGGGCAGGCGCTCGTAGCGCTTGCCCGGCGCGCCGAAGCGGCTTTCGGACTTGGATACGTAGTAGTGGTACTTGCGTCCCTTTTTGTTCGAGTAAGTCGGGTACATGCGTTCGCCCGATGGGGTGTAGAGCAGCCCGCGCAACAAGGCGTCGGTGCGCGACCGGATTTTGGTTTCCACCGACCGGGCATGGCCATCGCGGGCCAATACGCTATGAACCTTGTCCCACAGTTCCCGGTCGATGATCGGCGGATGCGCACCGGGGTACCAGTTCCCCTTGTGCGACAACTCGCCCAGATAGATGCGGTTGCGCAGCAGCTTGTGCAGGTACTTCTTGTCGATGCGCGTGCCGCTGCGGGTCTGGCCCTCCTGCGTCGTCCAGGCCTTGGTGGTGATGCCCTCCAAGGTCAGGTTGGCGGCGATCCGGGTCGGCGAGCCGATGGTCAGCATTTCCTCGAAGATGCGGCGCACCACTACCGCCTCGGCCTCGTTGATGACCAGCTGGCGATGCACGACGTCGTAGCCCAGGGGTGGGACGCCGCCCATCCATAGCCCTTTCTTCTTGGCGGCCGCGATCTTGTGGCTTCGGCCACCGCTGCGCGGCTTAACCTGCTGCGCAGGTTAGCCTACGCCGAAACTTCGTTTTCGCGGATGCGCTCGCCGGTCACCTCGCGCTCGAACTGGGCAAAGGAGAGCAGGACGTTCAGCATCAGCCGCCCCATCGGAGTGGTGGTGTTGAACTGCTGGGTGACCGATGAGAAGGACACCCCGTTGCGTTCGAACACCTCGACCATCTTGGAGAAGTCGGCAAGGCTGCGCGTCAGGCGGTCAATCTTGTAGACCACCACGATGTCGATCTGGCCGCGCTCGATATCGGCCAGCAGACGCTTGAGGGCCGGGCGGTCGGTGTTGCCGCCGGAGAAGCCGGGGGCGTCGTAGTCGTCGGCCACCGGAATCCAGCCCTCGGCACGCTGGCTGGCGATGTAGGCGTGGCCGGTATCGCGCTGGGCGTCGATGGAGTTGTATTCCTGGTCGAGCCCCTCGTCGGTGGATTTGCGGGTGTAGACGGCGCAGCGCAGGCGGCGCTTCAGGGTCTCACTCATCGCCGACCTCCCGCCTTCCGACCTTTCGCCTCCAGCTTGGTCCTTGCCTTTACCCCGAAGAAGAGCGGCCCGGACCAGCGCGTGCCGGTGATCTCGCGGGCGATCATGGACAGGCTCGGATAGCGCCTGCCTTCGAACTCGTATTGCCCGTCCTGGGCCACCGTCACCCGATGCTCGATCCCCTGGCACTCGCGGCTGAGCACGGTGCCCGGCATCAGGCGGATGTCGCGGTCGAGTTTGCGCGCCTTGCCGGTTTCCAGGATGGCGTCGATGCGGCGCTTGTTCCGGTCGATCAGGTTGCGATCGACCTTGCGGAACTCGATTTCCTGCAGCCGGTAGGCGATGCGCCGTTCCAGGAACTATCGGTTGGGGGTGGGGTTGTCGTTGCCAAATAGATGGCGCCAGAGTGCCTTGATCTCGTCCATGGAAAGATCCGGCAGCCCGGCGATCTGGGCGACGACGGTCGGCGGGGTGGGGGGGGGCGGTGTATGCCTTCATGGAGCCTCCTCGTGCGGGTTGTTGACGGGGTGGGTATGAAGGCGCTGGTGGCCGGAAAAGCCAAGCTCTGAGTTATCAAGGTTTGGCGCTGGTTGCCACCCCACCCATACCCCGCAGGAGTTCGAATCTATCCGCACGAACCCGCAGGAACCCTCACCAGCCCGCACGGCCCGATGCCAGGCCGTTGATTTTCAACAAACTGCTTGATCGGTTCGCGCTTGCGGACTGCGGACTTTCAATGGGCCGGAAATCTGGCTCACCCAGACGGCTGGCGGTGCTGTCACGTTGCAAACCGTCGGTACTTGTCGATATATCTACCGACGAATCGGAACATTTCAGCCGGCACTGACCTGCGCCGTGGCGGTCTTCGTCGATGTCGCCAGGCACGACTCCTCGTAGGCCTCGATGTCGACCTGCCGGTAGAGCACCCGGCCGCAGAGCTTCAGGAACTTGGGGCCGAGTCCCTCGCTGCGCCAGCGTTCTAGGGTGGCCTCGCTGATGCTCCAGCGGGCGGCCAGTTGTTTTTGATTGAGGTGAGCGACTTCCATCTTGGTCTCCTTCCGAATGAGTTGGCAGGCGTCCATGAAGGCGCTGTTCCGCCCGGGAGCCAAGTGATACGTATGCGTCGACTATTCGGCGCAGAATTCACGGAGATTGGCGAGCGGATTCGCAGCACTCAGAATGCCGTGTACGGCCATCACTGGGCTGCTGCCGCCCTGGCCAATGATTCCTGCAGCCGCTGCGATTCTTTCCGCGCCTCAGCCAGAAGCTGATCCCAGTCATCGGGCGGATGTCCGCTTTCCAGCATCTTGCGGAACACCCGGTAGGCGTCGTCGCTGCGATCAAAGGCGCGTTTAGTGTCTTCGTCATTCACCCAGGCGTAGACGATCACCTTGCTCGGGGCGTGGTAACGGAAGAACAGTCGGTACTGCTGGAAGAACTTGGCCCGGAACCAGTGCTTGTGATCGTCACCGAGCGTCCCACCCTGGCGGTACTCCGGTCGCGTCGGATCTTGCGGGATGACATCGAACGCCAGTTTGGTGATCGCGGCCAGCCGCTTGCTGGCGTTCTTTTTTACGTACCCGGCCGGGTCCTTCTGCTTCAGGATCTCGACCTGCCGCGCCAGCGCTTCGATCTGCGCCAGGAACAGTGGATGGGCGAAGACCGTCCAGCCATGAATGACCAAGGGCTCAGGCCTCCCCGCGCTCATTCATCGTCTTCCGACAGGGCGGCAACTAGATCGATATCGGCGTCGCCGACCAGCGCCTGGAGCCGTTGGACGAGACCTGCATCCACAGTTTGCAGCCGCTCGGGATTGCGAGTGATGTCGGCGGCCAGGAACCCGAGGAACTGACCGAGCACCGGGTCATCACCGTCAGATGCTTCGACGCGCGTCAGCACCACCTCTCCGTTGGGGCGAATGGTGTAGTGGATCTTGTCGCGCTTGCCCAACTTGAGGGCCCGACGCACGGTTTCCGGCACAGTGGTCTGGTAGCGATCGGTGAGTGTGGATTCGACTTCGAGGGTCGCGGCCATGGCAGTCTCCTGCGGATCTGGGTTGACGTCTGAATGGTAATGCAGTCGCATTGTCTTGTCAATGCAGTTGCATTGCCTCAAAGGACACCCGGCTCAAATGGGTGTAAATGGATGTGCTTTTGGTCGGGGCGACAGACACCGGTTCGATTCCCGAACCGGGAATTGAACTGGTCCCCGAAAGCGAACGAGGTTGAGGCCGCATATCGGCGACCAATCAGCGCGAAAAACCTGCTTGATCTTCCACGGCCGATGGCCGTACCGGCAGGCTTTTCGATCCGGTTCGCACGGGTTCGCAGCAGCCCGCAGCGCTTCGATTCCGTACTTTCAATAGTCGTTTGATGCGGGGTACCATCCCACCACCATTCAACGCCCAACCTCTATCGGTTGGGCGTTTTCATTTCCGACGCTGCCGCTCGATAGGGGCCTTTGCCCACAGATCACAGATCACGCGAGGCAACATCAGTCGACCGGGATGCTCACCGTTTTGGGCTTGCCAGCGACGACCTTCGGCAGTTCCACCCGCAGCACGCCGTTCTTGTAGCTCGCGCGCGCGGCATCGGCCCTCACCGGTACCGGCAGCGGCACGACGCGGCGGAAGCTGCCGTAGGCGCATTGCATGACGCGCCAGCGGCCCTCGGTCTGCTCGCGCTCGAAGCGCTTTTCACCCGAGACGACCAAGGCGTCGTCGCGCACCTCGACGTCGAGGTCGGACTTGTCCAGCCCCGGCACTTCGACCCGCACGACCAGCCGCGTCTCGTCCTCGAACACGTCGCCGCCGAGCATGGCCCAGCCGCGGTTCGACAGCCAGGCGTGGTCGTCGACCTCGGCCTCGGCCGGCAGATTGGTCTTGTCATCCGCCTTAAAGCGGGTGAGCGCGCCGGCCGCCGAGTGCATCAGCTGGCGCCAGCCGTCGGCGAGGCTGTCCCACAGCGAACCGACACTTTCCTTCAGGTTGTCCAGTTTCATGGCTTGCCTCCTTTCTCGATGGGCTCAGCCCAGGTTCACATCACCTTGACGTCGATGCGGCGCGGTTTGGCGTGCTCGGCCTTGGGAATGCGCAGCTTGAGCACGCCCTGCTGGAATTCCGCGCCGACCTTGTCGGCGTCAAGCTCCTTCGACAGGGTGAACGCGCGGCGGTAGCGCGGCCGGGACACCTCGGCGTGCACCGCTTCCATTCCCTCGGGCACGTCGAGGGCGATCTCGCCTTCGATGGTCAGCGTGTCGGCTTCAACCTGCAGGTTGAGCTTGTCTTTGGACACGCCGGGCAGATCGGCATACAGCGTGATCCCGCCCGCATCCTCGACGACGTCGACGGCGGGCAGCAACGCGGCTTCCTCGCGCGTCGGGCCGGCGTTGCGGGTGACTTCGGTTTTCTCGCTCATGGCAGATCCTCCTTTACTGAACCTCGATGCGCCGGGGCTGGGCAGCCTCTTTGCGCTGGACCGATACGTGCAGCACGCCGTCGCGATACTTCGCTTCGATGGCGTTGGCGTCGATGTCATCGGGCAGGCTGACGACGCGTCGGAAGCGGCCCTCGAAGCGCTCGTCGATGTGCCGGGTGGCGCCTTCGGGCGCGCCTTCGCGCTTGCGCTCGCCGGCGATCGTGAGCACGCCTTTTTCGATCTGGACGTCGATGCTGGCCGGGTCGAGGCCCGGTGCGAACGCGTAGATCTCGACCGAGCGCGCGGTGCCGCCGACGTTCAGCGCGGGAAACCCGCCGGCCACGCCGCGGATGCTGGGGCCGAACTCGACGCCCTGCTGCAGCACGCGTTGCAGACGGTCAAGTTCCGCGAAGAGATCGCGGGGAAACAGGGAACGATGAAACATGGATACCTCCTTTCTCGTCGCAGGCGCCCAAGGGGCGCGGTTGCCGTCTAGATAGGGTGGCGAGCGGTCAGTTCAAGCCCCTCTCCCCGGCTGCCGACGACGACCCGGAAAGCCTCGGCCTGCCCACCGTTCCACCCACCGCCGATTCTTGCTAAATTTTTTTACAGCATCCTGCCCGTCCGGAGGAAAGCATGGAGATCCTGTCCCGCATCACGGCGCAGATCGCCGCCGTGCGCCTGCCCCTGTATGCCGTCACGGTCAGCGCCGTGCCGCGCCCCGACACGCCGGTGCTACTGATGCTGCACTGGCATGGGTTCCGCCGCGACGAGCGCGACCCGGCTTCGCCGGCACCCGCGCCGCGGCCGGTGCCGGGCTCGGCGCTGCAGCTCAACCTGCCGTGGCACCGCCTCGAGGAGATCGACCGCGCCCTGCTCGACGCCGCTTGGCAGCTCGGCGCCTGGGACGTCGAGCGCCGGGCGGCGCGCGCGTGTTCCCACGTCGGCGCCTCGGCCCGCGAGGCGCTCGAATGCCGCCAGGCGTTCGGCGACAATCCCTTCGCGCCGGGCGACGAGGCCCACCTGCTCGCCGAGGCGCCGGACCGCGCCGACCTCATGCAGCTTGCCGCCCTCAAGGGCTATGTGCGCTGGCTGTTCCGCCCGGTGCGGGGCGGGCTGTGGCAGGAAGCCGCGGAGGACGACACGCTCGCCGCCGACGGCGGCCGCGCGCCGCCCTGCCCGGTGGCCCCGCAGGCGGCAACCGGCGGACGCAACGCGCGGACGGTCTACCGCCTCGGTCGCACCTCGCGCATTCTGGTGCGCTGACCCCCTCTTGAAATTTCCGCCGGCCGGCCTTATGTCGCCGTCCGCCAGCGTTCTGCCGGCCTGACTGCCGCGCCGCTTGCGCGGCGGTCCGGATTTCTCATTGGTGATATGAACTCGTAAAGGAGACCGATTTATGCGTATTCGTCCCCTCCACGACCGGATTATCGTCAAGCGAGTCGAAGCTCAGCGCACGACGGCTTCCGGCATCGTGATCCCCGACACGGCCGCCGAGAAGCCCGAGCAGGGCGAGGTGATCGCGGTCGGCCCGGGCCGTCGCGACGACCAGGGCAACCTCATCCCGATGGACGTGAAAGTCGGCGACCGGGTGCTGTTCGGCAAGTACGCCGGCCAGACCGTGAAGGTCGCCGGCGAGGAACTGCTCGTCATGCGCGAGGACGACGTCATGGGCGTCGTCGAGGATGACGCCGGCGCCATCAAGAAAGCCGCCTGACCCCTGTCAACCTGAAGGAGATCAGATATGAGTGCAAAACTCGTTCAATTCCATGACCAAGCCCGCGACCGCATGGTCAAAGGCGTCAACATCCTGGCCAATGCCGTCAAGGTGACCCTCGGCCCGAAGGGCCGCAACGTCGTGCTCGAGCGCTCCTTCGGCGCGCCGGTCATCACCAAGGACGGCGTGTCGGTGGCGAAAGAGATCGAACTCAAGGATAAGTTCGAGAACATGGGCGCGCAGATGGTGAAGGAAGTCGCCTCCAAGACGGCGGATGTCGCCGGTGACGGCACCACGACCGCGACCGTGCTGGCCCAGGCGATCGTCAACGAAGGCATGAAGTTCGTCGCCGCCGGCATGAACCCGATGGACCTCAAGCGCGGTATCGACAAGGCCGTGCATGCGGTGGTCGAGGAGCTGAAGGCGCTGTCCAAGCCGTGCGCCACCAGCAAGGAAATCGCCCAGGTCGGTACCATCTCGGCCAACGCCGACGCCGCGATCGGCGACATCATCGCGCAGGCGATGGACAAGGTCGGCAAGGAGGGCGTGATCACAGTCGAGGACGGCAAGTCGCTGGAGAACGAGCTCGATATCGTCGAGGGCATGCAGTTCGACCGCGGCTACCTGTCGCCCTACTTCATCAACAACCCGGACAAGCAGGTCGCCGTGCTCGACGAGCCGCTGATCCTCTTGCACGACAAGAAGATCTCGAACATCCGTGACCTGCTGCCGGTGCTCGAAGCCGTGGCCAAGGCCGGCAAGCCGCTCCTCATCATCGCCGAGGATGTCGACGGCGAAGCGCTCGCCACGCTGGTGGTGAACAGCCTGCGCGGCGTCCTCAAGGTCGCCGCGGTGAAGGCGCCCGGCTTCGGCGACCGCCGCAAGGCGATGCTGGAAGACATGGCCATCCTCACCGGCGCCACGGTGATCGCCGAGGAAGTCGGCCTCACACTGGAGAAGGCGACCCTGGCCGAGCTTGGTCGCGCCAAGCGCGTCGAGGTGCGCAAGGAAACGACCACCATCATCGATGGCGCCGGCGACAAGGCCAAGATCGACGCCCGCGTGAAGACGATCCAGACCCAGATCGCCGAGGCCACCAGCGACTACGACAAGGAGAAGCTGCAGGAGCGCGTCGCCAAGCTCGCCGGGGGCGTGGCGGTGATCAAGGTCGGCGCCGCGACCGAAGTCGAGATGAAGGAGAAGAAAGACCGCGTCGACGACGCGCTGCACGCCACCCGGGCCGCGGTGGAAGAGGGCATCGTCCCCGGTGGCGGTGTCGCGCTCTTGCGTGCGCGGGCCCGCGTCCAGGATCTCAAGGGTGACAACCACGACCAGGACGCCGGCATCAAGATCGTGCTGCGCGCGCTGGAGGAGCCGCTGCGCGCGATCGCCGCGAACGCCGGCGACGAGCCCTCAGTGATCGTCGCCAAGGTGCTGGAAGGCAGCGGCAACCACGGCTACAACGCCGCGACCGGCGAGTATGGCGACCTGATGGCGATGGGCGTGATCGACCCCACCAAGGTGACCCGCACCGCGCTGCAGAACGCCGCGTCGATCGCCGGGCTGATCCTCACCACGGACGCCACCGTGGCCGAGCTGCCGAAGGAGGAGAAGGCAGCCGCGCCGGCGATGGCCGACATGGATTACTGAGGCCGAACGCGCCGAGAAAGCCCCGCGCCCGCAAGGGTGCGGGGCTTTTTTCGTCCCGCTTCCGGATCAGCTGGCGGCGCGCTCGCCAAGGCCATTGGAGCCGTTGCCGTCGCCGCGCAGCATCGCCGCCGCCGCGTGGCTCGCGACGGGACCGCTGAAGTAATGCCCCTGGATTTCGTGGCAGTTCATCTGCTGCAGGCGCACGAGCTGCGCGGCGGTTTCCACGCCCTCGGCCACGACGTTGAGGTTCATGCTGCGTCCCATCGCGATCATCGCGTTGATGATCGACTGGTTTTCCTCGCGCTCGATGTCCTGCACGAAGGACTGGTCGATCTTCAGGGTATGGATGGGGAAGCGCGACAGGTACTTGAACGAGCTGTAGCCGGTACCGAAGTCGTCGATCGCGAGACGGATGCCGGCCGCGGAAAGGCGCCCGAGCTTCATCGCGTTCGCCTCGAAATCCCGCATCAGCAGGCTCTCGGTGATCTCGAGCTCGATCGAGTGGCCGTCGACCGCGTACACCTGCAGCGCGCGCATCACGCTGTCGACGAAATCGTTGCTTTCGAGCTGGCGCGCCGAGATGTTGATCGAGATACGCACCGGCGGCAGGCCGGCGCGGCGCCACTCGGCCATCTGCGCACCCACCTGGCGCAGCACCCAGTCGCCGATCGGCACGATGACGCCGGACTCCTCGGCCACCGGAATGAACTCGGCGGGCGAGAGCAGCCCGCGCTGCGGATGCCACCAGCGCAAGAGCGCCTCGAAGCCGCGCACCGCGCCGGTCCGGGCGTCCACCTGGGGCTGGTAGAAGAGGACGAATTCGTTGCGCGCGAGCGCACGGCGCAGATCCGATTCGAGCTGCATGCGCTCGGAGTAGGGCGCCTGCATGCCCGGCTCCCAGAACTGCAGCCGGCTGCGGCCCTGCGACTTGGCCTGGTACATCGCGATCTCGGCCTGGCGGATCAGGCTGTCGATCATGTCGCCGTCCTCCGGCGCGACGCATGCGCCGATGCTCACCGAGATGTAGATCTCGTGGCCCTTCACGTACACCGGCTTCGACAGCACCTGGATGATCTTGCGGCTGATGTGCTCGACGTCGCTGCGCGACACCAGGGTGGGCAGCAGCACCGCGAATTCGTCGCCGCCGAGGCGCGCGAGCGTGTCGCCCTCGCGCAGGCACTGCCGCAGGCGCGCGCCGACCGCGAGCAGCAGGTCGTCGCCGATCGTGTGGCCGAGCGAATCGTTGATCACCTTGAAGTGGTCGAGGTCGAGGCTCAGCACCGCGAGCGGCTTCTGGCTGCGGCGCGCCTGCGCCAGCATGAGACCGAGGTGGTCGCGGAACAGCGAACGGTTGGGCAGCCCCGTGAGTAGATCGTGATAGGCCTGGAAGTGCACGGTCTCTTCGGCCTGCTTGCGATCGGTGATGTCCTTGGCGACGCCGTAGCTGCCGATGAAGCGCTGCTCAAAAGGGCTTGCGTTCTCATCATACATCCCGGTGGCGGTGAGCTCGACCGACTTGCAGCGGCCGTTCATCAGGCGCGGGCGGCGCATGCCGGGGTTGCACTTGAGGCGAATCTCGATGTTGCGTGCGCTGCGGTCGCCGGCGCGGCGCTCGTTGAAGACGTGCTCGGCACGGGCGAGGTCGTCCTCGTGGATGATGAGGCTGTAGTGCTTGCCGAGCAGCTCGTTGGGGTGGTAGCCGATGAGGCTCTCGACCCGGTCGTTGACGAAGGTGAAGCGGCCCTCACAGTCCAGCGTGTAGATGAAGTCGGGCGAACTGTTGACGAGGAAACGGTGCCATTTCTCCGACTGCTGCAGGCGCTGCAGGATGGCGTTGTTCTCCATCTCCAGCTGGCGCCGCCTCAACGTATTCTCGATGCGCCGCAGCAATTCCTCGGGCTCGTAGGGCTTGCGCACGAAGTCGGTGGCGCCGCCGCGTAGCGCGCGAATCGCCGCGTCGATGGTGCTGTCGCCGGAGACCACAATCACCGGCGTGCCGGGGCTGCGCTCGGCGACGAAGCGCAGTACCTCGTTGCCGTCGAGGTCGGGCATCCCCAGGTCGAGCAGGATCGCGTCGAACTGCTGCTTGCCGATGGCGATCAGCGCCTCGCAGCCGCCACCGGCGGTCATCACCTGATACTGCCGCGTCTCCAAGAGGCGCTGCAGGCCCTCGAGGATCAGGGGTTCGTCATCGACGACGAGCAGGTGCGGCCGTACCGGAAACGCACTCACGCTGCTGCGCGACGGGCTGGAATCGGGATGGGTGTCGGACATGGAATTCTCCGGAAGCGCGGGTTACATCGACCCATAGCGCGTTGTCGTGGCAATGGGAGCCTGGCCGTTCTGCACGGTCGGCAGGCGAATGAGGAATCGGGCACCTTGCGGCGTGCTGGTGCAGCTGAGGCGGCCGTGCATGCGCTCGACGAGGTTGCGGCTGATGGCGAGTCCGAGCCCCGCGTGGTCGCCGCCCTTCTGGCTCGTCACTGGCTCGAACAACTTGGCCATCACCGCCTCCGGCAAGCCGGGGCCGCTGTCGGCGATCTCGATCTCGACCTGGCGCTGGCCATCGGCGTCGACAAGGCGGGTGCTAAAGCTCACGTGGCCGCCACTCGGCATCGCCTCGACCGCATTCTTGGCGAGGTTGAACAGCACCTGCTTCAAGAGGTCCTTCTGCAACGGCAGTTGCGGCACGTCGGGGTTGAGGTCGATCTGCACGTTCACCTTGTTCGGCGCGAACAGGGTGCCGAGCGACATGCGGACGAGCTCGGAGACGATGCTGTTGATCGAGACGACTTCGACCGAGGCGGGTGTGGCCGCCTCCTCCTCCGCCGCGGTGATGCCGCGCACGATGCGCGCGACCCGCTCGATTTCGTCGCTGATGATGCCGAGGTCGCGCTGTACCGACGAATCCGCGCCGATCCGCTCGGACAGCAGGTTCACGTAGTTGCGCATGATGGTGAGCGGGTTCGCCACCTCGTGCACGGCGCGCCGCACGCGGTCTCGCGGGATCGCGTCGATCGCGGGCACCGGCGCCGCCGTTGGCGCCGCGCTGCCAGCTGGCCGAAGCGCCTCGGTGTACTCGGCGAAGGTGAACTGCCAAAGCGGCGATGTCCAGGTGTCCGGCGCGGCGTCGCCGGCCACCAGCACGCCCTCGGTCTCGCCCCCCAGCGGCAGGGCCTGGCACAGCAGCGTGGAAACGCCGAGCAGCCGCGCGATCTGTTCGTCGATCAACGCGCCTTCGCCGGCGCCGCAGACGAGATACTGGGGCGCGTGACGCGCGCGGGCCCGCGCCAGTACCGACGGACCGTCGTCGGTCGCGACCGCCAGCGCCTGCAAGGCGGGCGCCGAGGGAATCAGGCCACTCGGCCGCAAGAGGCCATCGGACGCCGGCACGAAGAGGCACACGCGCTCAATGCCGAACAGCACCTGCAGCGCGTCCTGCAGGCGCGCGATCGCCTCGGGCTCGCCGGCAGCGGCGCGGAAATGGGCGTGCAGCGCCGACTGCGCGGCCTGCACGGCGTACAGGCGGGCGAGACGCTCGAAGCCGCCCGCGGCCTGGCCTGCCGCGTCGGCAAGCCCGAAGCGCGTCGCCAGCTGGCGGGCGTGCGCCTGCGCCTCGACCAGCAAGCGGGCCGACTCGCCCGGGCCGATCTCGAACGCGGCGAGCGCCGCGCGCACGTCGACGCTGTCGACCGCGTCGTTGCGATGGGCGAGCTGGTAGGCGAGCTGGACCACGCGCACCAGCGGATGCGCGGCACGCCCGCGCGCCAGCGGCTCGGCGTGGTAACGCACGGCGTCGCCGATCCAGCCGTCGGCGTCGAGGCCTGCCAGCGCATCGGCGGCGTGCGCCGACGGCGCGAGCTCGAAGGGGACGTAATCCGAGAGGTTGTGGGCGAGCCCGGCGAGCCACGCGGCCGCCGGATCGGCCGCGCCGGTGCGCGCCGCCAACGCCTGGGCGAGGTGGGCCACGACGATCGAGCGCCGCCAGCTCGCGACATAGGCGGGCTGCGCCGCGCCGCTGGCGACCGGAACGGCCAAGAGCAGGGCACGCAGCAGGTCGAGGCGCTGGTGCGCCAACGTCGTCGGCAGGTGTCCCCAGCGCACGGCCAGCACGGGATCGCAGCGCACGCACTGCTCGAGCTCGGCGAGCCCCGCCTCCCCCCGCATCAGATGCTCGAGCGCCTCGGCCACCACGCCGGGGGCGCAGGGGCTGCTCGTTAGCATCGATTGCTGTAGTAATTTGTTCAGAAATGCTCCCATGTGGTTGCTATATAAATTGTTTTTTGCTACACAGTCAATCAAGCGTCCGGCTCAATCGCCGCCCGCTTCGAAACTGTTGTTTTTATGAACACAGTTCAAGATTTAGTCCAGATGTCCGTTGTGCGCACATGGTGTTAAAGTCCCGACGCCCGAGATGAAGACGATGCCGATGAAAGCCGCTGTTCTGACCGCGCTGCTCTGCCTGAGCACAAACACCCTCGCCGCCGAACCACGCGCCTCCCTGCAGTGGAGCGACCAGCTGGGCAGCATGCCGTCTTTGCCGACGGTGCAGTCGGACTACTCCGAGCTGCCGGTGCTAAACTCCCAGTCCGCGCTGGTCTACGACCGCGCCACCGGCCAGCCGCTGCTCGCCAAGAACGCCGACCAGCAAACGCCGATCGCGTCGATCACCAAGCTGATGACGGCGATCCTGGTGCTCGACGCCGGGCAGTCGCTCGACGAGCGCATCACCATCACCGAAGACGACCGCGACACCCTCAAGGGCACGGGCTCGCGGCTCGCCATCGGCTCGAGCTACACCCGCGGCCAGCTGCTGCACCTCGCCCTCATCGCGTCGGACAACCGCGCGGCGCACGCGCTCGGCCGCAGCTATCCGGGCGGCGTCAAGCGCTTCGTCGCCAACATGAACCGCATGGCGTTCGTGCTGGGCATGCGCGATACCGTCTACGTCGAGCCGACCGGGCTGTCGAGCGGCAACCGCTCCACCGCGGTCGACCTCGCCAAGCTCGTCGACTACGCCTACCAGCACTACCCCGAGATTCGCGAGATCAGCACCGCCGGCCACTATACCCTCGGCACCCAGCGCGTGGTGGTGAAGAAGAAGAGCAAGAAACAGGTCGAATACCGGCCGGTCGCGTTCAACAACACCAACCGCTTCACCCGTGCCCAGGACTGGCAGGTAGGCCTCTCCAAGACCGGCTTCATCAACGAGGCCGGCCATTGCCTGGTGATGCAGGCCAACGTCGCCGAGCGCGACGTCATCATCGTGCTGCTCGACGCACAGGGCACGAACGGCCGCGCGGGCGACGCCACCCGCATCAAGGACTGGCTCGAGTCGTCGCGCGCCAGCGCCCGCGGCCAGCTGCGCGGCAACGCCTCCCGCACCTGACCCCGCGGTGCCCATCCGGGCGCCGACGCAGCCGGTATGATGGGCGACAACGCCCTCTGCCGCCCGCCGCATGTCTCCCGAGCTCGCGCAGCAACTGCTGCTGAAGACCCTGCTGCCGCTGTCGCTGCTGATCGCCGCCGGCGGCATCTGGCCGCGCTGGCAAAGCGGCATTTCCATCGTCGGCCTGCGCGGCGAGATCAACCGGCTGGTGCTCAACTTCTTCGCACCGATGCTGTTCTTCGCCGCGGGCGCCGCCGCCACGGTCGATCTGGCCATCCTCAAGGTGCCAATCATCCTCGGCGCCGCCACCCTGTTCGGACTTGGCCTCGCGGCGCTGGCGCTGCTCGCCACCCCGCTCGGGCGCGGCCTCACGACGCCGCAGTGCGGCGCGATCATGCTCGCCTCTGGATTCGGCAACGTGCTGTTCTTCGGCTACCCCTTCCTCACCACCGTGTTCGGCGAGTCCGGCGCGCGCTACCCCTTCTTCGCCGACATGCTCGCCACCACGCCGCTGGTGTGGTCGCTTGGCGTGTGGATCGCCTTCCGCTGCGGCCGCCACGCCGAGCGCGCGTCCTTCCTCTCCATGTGGCTGCGCCTGCCGCCGGTGTGGGGCTTCGCCGCCGGCATCGCGGTCAACCTTTCCGGGGCCGAGCTCACGCCGCTGGTCGAAGCGGCGCGCTGGGCCGGCAGCCCGACGATTCCGCTGATGCTGTTCGTGCTCGGACTGACCATCCCCTGGCACGACCTGCGCCCGCAAAGAGCCGTGCTGGTGGCGATGGCAATCAAGCTCGCGCTGATGCCGCTGTTCGCGCTGGGGCTCGCGCTGGCCTGGCCCGGGCCGCTGTCGGAACCCGCCGAAGCAGCGATCCTGGAGGCCGCGATGCCAACCATGGTGATGGTCATCGCGCTGGCCGACCGCTTCGGTCTGGACACCCGTCTGGCGGGCCTGATCATGGGCTGGTCAACGCTGGCGGGATTGGTTACGCTGCCATTCTGGCTGTGGCTGTTGAAAGGCATCGCATCATGAAAATCGGATTCATCGGCAGCGGCATCATGGGCCGCCCCATGGCGGAAAACCTGCTGCGTGCCGGTCACCAGCTGACCGTTTTCGGCCGCCGCTTCGACCGCATCGAGCCCATCCTCGTCATGGGTGCGCTCGGCAAGGGCACGCCCATGGAAGTCGCCGCCGCCACCGACATCACCTTCACCGTCGTCTCCGACACCACCGACGTCGAGCAGATCATCCTCGGCGACCGCGGCCTTGTCCACGGCGCCCGTCCCGGCCACATCATCGTCGACATGAGCACGGTGTCGCCCGCCGCCACCCGCCGCATCGCCGCCTCGCTCGCCGAGCGCGGCGTGCATATGCTCGACGCGCCGGTATCGGGCGGCGAGGCGGGGGCGAAGGACGGCACGCTCTCGATCATGGTCGGCGGCGAAGCGCCGATTTTCGAGAAGGTGCGTCCGCTGTTCGAGATACTCGGCAAGAGCATCGTCCACGTCGGCGGCCACGGCGCCGGCCAGGTCGTCAAATGCTGCAACCAGATCGTCGTCGGCCTCACCTTCGAGGGCGTCGCCGAGGCGATACTTTTGGCGCGGCGCAACGGCGTCGATCCGGTGAAGATGCGCGAGGCGCTGATGGGCGGCTTCGCCGGCAGCCGCATCCTCGACGTGCACGGCCAGCGCATGCTCGACGCCAACTACAAGCCCGGCTTCAAGGTGAAACTGCACCACAAGGACATGGCCATCGTCATGGACAACGCGCAGGAAACCGCCACCCCGCTGCCGGGCGCGGCGCTCATCGCGCAGCAGATGAACGCGTTGATGGGCGCCGGCGATTCCGAACTCGATTCGTCGGCGATCATGCGCGCGCTCGAACGGCTGGTCGGTGAGGGGAAATGAGCGGCAAGGAGCGCGTCGTCTTCCTCGACCGCGCCGCGTTCACCACGGACGAACTGCCGATCCCGGCCTTCGACCATAACTGGAGCGAGTATCCGGGTACGGAAGCGGCCGACGTCGTGTCGCGGCTGTTCTGGGCGACGACCGCGATCACGCACGCGTGTCCTATCGATGCGGACATGATCGGACAACTCCACAAGCTGAAGCGCATCGTGGTGACGGGGCCGGCGACGGTCGATGCCCTGGCATGCAAGGCCCGCGGGGTCGACGTGCACCGCCTTGCCCCCGGTGCGGCACTGATCGACTTGCTGGAGCACTGCGTCGCGCCGCGGCAATGAAAGCGCATCGAGGCAGGCAGCCGTGAACCTGACCGACCCCGCATTGTTCCGGCAGCAGGTGCTCATCGGCGGCCACTGGCAGGCCGCGCGAGATGGGTCAAGCTTCGATGTGCACAACCCCGCGAACGGTGCGCGCCTCGGCGCCGTTCCGCGCTGCGCCGCAGCGGATGTCGAACGCGCGATCGAAGCCGCCCACGCCGCCTTCCCCGCCTGGCGCGACTTCACCGCCAAGGCGCGCGCGCAGTTGCTGCGCCGCTGGTTCGAGCTGATCCTCGCGCACCGCGACGACCTCGCCACGATCATGGTGAGCGAGCAGGGCAAGCCCCTCGCCGAGGCGCGCGGCGAAATCGACTATGCGGCGAGCTTCATCGAGTGGTTCGCCGAGGAGGCCCGCCGCGTGTACGGCGACGTGGTGCCTTCGCCGTGGGCGGACCGGCGCATGTTCACCTTGAAGCAAGCCGTAGGCGTGGCCGCGCTGATCACGCCATGGAACTTTCCCGCGGCGATGCTCACGCGCAAGGCGGGCGCCGCGCTCGCCGCGGGCTGCACGGTGGTGGCGAAGCCCGCCTCGCAGACGCCGTTCACCGCGCTGGCGCTGGCCGAACTCGCGCAGCGCGCGGGGCTGCCGCCGGGCGTGCTCAACGTCGTCACCGGCGACGCGGCCACCCTCGGCGGCGTACTGACCGCGCACCCGCTGGTGCGGAAAGTTTCGTTCACCGGCTCGACCGCGGTCGGCAAGCAGCTGCTCGCGCAATCAGCCTCGACGTTAAAGCACGTGTCGCTCGAACTCGGCGGCAACGCGCCCTTCATCGTGTTCGACGACGCCGATCTCGACGCCGCGGTGGCCGGCGCGCTCGCCAGCAAGTACCGCAACAGCGGGCAGACCTGCGTGTGCGCGAACCGCATCTTCGTACAGCACGGCATCCACGACGCTTTCGCTGAAAAACTCTCCGCGGCGGTGGCGCAGTTGAAAGTCGGCGACGGCTTCACGCCAGGGGTCGGGACCGGCCCCCTGATTTCCGCCGCCGCGTTGGCAAAGGTCGAGGCGCACATCGCCGACGCGCTCGCCCATGGCGCGACGCTGCTCGCCGGCGGGCAGCGCCACGCACTCGGCGGGCAGTTCTTCGAGCCGACGGTGCTCGCCGACTGCACGCCCGCCATGCAGGTGTGCCGCGACGAGACCTTCGGCCCGGTGGCGCCGCTGATCCGCTTTCACGACGAAGCCGAGGTCGTCGGCCTGGCGAACGACACCGACTATGGACTCGCCGCCTACGCCTACACGCGTGACCTCGGACGTGCCTGGCGGCTGGCGGAGCAACTCGAATACGGCATGGTCGGCATCAACGCCGGCGTGATTTCCACCGCCGAAGCGGCATTCGGCGGGGTCAAACAGTCCGGGCTGGGGCGCGAGGGCGGGCGCAGCGGCATCGACGAATACCTCGACACCAAATACGTGAACCTGGGCGGGCTGGGTTAGACCGTGCGCGAGACCAAGCCATGACGTCCGTGCCCGCCCGACACGTGGTCATCGTCGGCGCAGCCAGCGGTGCCGGCGCCGCCGACCCGGCGACCGCCAGTGGGCCCGAGGCGCTGCGCCGCTACGCCGTCTTTCACGACACGCCACTGCAATACATCGAATGGGACACCATTCTGCGCGCACCGCGCGGCGCACACGCCACGCCCCTCCGCGCCGTCGCCACACTCGGCGAAGCGCTGGCCCGCGAAGTCGAAACCATCCTGCAGGCAGGCAATTTCCCGCTGGTCGTCGGCGGCGACCATTCGTGCGCGATCGGCACCTGGAGCGGCGTGCACCGCGCGCTGGCCGACAAGGGCGCGCTCGGGCTGATCTGGGTCGACGCCCACATGGACAGCCACACCTTCGCCACCACGCCGAGCGGACATATCCACGGCATGCCGCTCGCGGCACTGCTCGGCCACGGCGAGGCGGCGCTCACGTCGATCGAGGGTCCGGCACCCAAGCTCTTGCCCGCGCACGTGTGCCTGATCGGCGTGCGCAGCTTCGAGGCAGGCGAGGCTGCTCTGCTGCAGCGCCTGGGTGTGCGCGTGTTCGTCATGGACGAGGTGCGGCGGCGCGGCATCGCCGCCGTGTTCGACGAGGCGCTCGCCATCGTAAAGACCGGCACGGCGGGCTACGGGGTGAGCATCGACCTCGACGCGCTCGACCCAGACGATGCGCCGGGGACCGGCACGCCCGTACCGGGTGGGCTCAGGCGGGCGGAGCTCGCCGCCGCACTGGCGCGCGTGGCCGACGATCCGGCTTTCGTCGCGATGGAAATCGTCGAATACAACCCCAGGCTTGACCGCGGACAGGCGACGGCAGAGGTCGCGGGCGCGCTGGTGGACGCAATCGCGCCGCATCCGCCCAGCAAGGACTGAGCGCGTCAGTCTGCGCCTCGACCGACGAAAGGGTTCTCCAGCCTTTCGTGGCCAAAGGTCGACATCGCGCCGTGCCCCGGCACGAAGCGCACGTCGTCACCGAGCGGGAACAGCTTCTCGCGAATCGCGCGGATCAGCGCCGCATGGTCGCCGCGCGGAAAGTCGGTGCGGCCGATCGAGCCCTTGAACAGCACGTCGCCGACGAAGGCGAGCCGCGCTTGCGGCTGATAGAACACCACGTGGCCAGGGGTGTGGCCGGGGCAATGCAGCACCTCGAAGCGAAGCGCGCCGACCTCGACGGTGTCGCCGTCCTCCAGCCACTGATCCGGCGTGAACGCCACCGCGGGCGGAAACCCAAACAGCTCCGCCTGCTGCGGCAACAAGTCGAGCCAGAATTGCTCGCTGCGCTCGGGACCGACGATCGGAATGCCCAGCGCGTCGCGCAGCTCGACCGCCGCACCGACGTGGTCGAGGTGGCCGTGGGTGAGCAGGAGCTTTTCCAGCGTGAGACCGCGCTGCGCCACGTCGGCGAGCAGGCGTTCGGTCTCGCCGCCGGGATCGATCAGCGCCGCGCGGCCGGCCGCGTCCCACACCAGCGAGCAGTTCTGCTGGTACGGCGTGACGGGGAGGATGGTAAATTCCATAAACGCCATTATCCCGCTTCGCCCCCATGTCTGCACCCGACGCCCTGTTGCTGCTCTCCACCCACTGCCCGCACTGCCCGGTCGTGCTCGCCGCGCTCGCCGACCTGGTGAAAGCCGGCACGCTCGGCCGGCTCGAAGTGGTCAACCTCGAACAACATCCGGATGTCGGTCTAGCGCTCGGAGTGCGCTCGGTGCCCTGGATCCGCATCGGCCGCATCGAGCTTGCCGGCGTCCACAGCAAGGCCGAGCTTGCCGAATGGGCCGCCAAGGCCCACAGCGAGGCAGGCATCGCCGACTGGTTCCATCTGCTCCTGAAGGAAGGCCAGCTCGCCCGCGCGCAGGCAGCGATCGAGGCCGACCCGGCGCTGCTCGCCGCGGTCCTGCCCATCGTCGGCAATGTCGACGCCAGCCTCAACGTACGGCTGGGCGCCGGCGTGCTGCTGGAAAACTTCGCCGGCAGCGAAGCCCTGCGCGCGCTGCTACCGCGTCTGGGCGCGCTGTCGCAGCACCCCGACGCGCGCGTGCGGGCCGACGCCTGCCACTATCTGGGCCTGACCGGCCATGCGGCCGCCCGGCCCTGGCTGGAAGCGCGGCTCAATGACGCCGATGCCGACGTGCGCGAGATCGCCGCGGAGAGTCTGCAGGCGCTCGGCGGCTGATTCCGTGTCCGTTTCTGCGGCGTATGCCGGCGTTGTCACGATCTGGTCGACGACGCCGCTCGCGATCCAGTGGAGCGCGCAGGGCGCGGGCTTCGCCCTCGCCGTGTTCGCGCGCATGGCGATCGGCTTTGCGGTCTGCCTCGCGCTCCTCGCCGTCACGCGCACGGCGTTACCCTGGCACGCCGCGGCGCGGCGGCTGTACGCGATCAGCGGCGTATCGCTGTGTGCGTCGATGCTGCTCACCTACTGGGGCGCGCTCTACGTGCCGTCCGGTCTGATTTCAGTGATCTTCGGCCTGTCGCCGCTGGCCACGGGCGTGTTCGCCGCGCTGTGGCTGAGTGAACGCTCGCTCACGCCGCGGCGATTGGCAGGGCTCGCGATCGCGCTTGCGGGCCTGTGGCTGATCTTCGGCCAGCCATGGCCCGGCGGGCGCAACGCCACCCTCGGCACCGCCGCGGTGGTCGGCGGCATGGTGGTGCAGGCGCTGGGGCTGGTGTGGATCAAGCGGCTCGACGTACGGATTTCCCCGCTCGCTATCACCAGCGGCTCGCTCGGCGTGGCGCTGCCGGGCTTCGCGCTGGCCTGGGTATTCGCCGCGCCGGCGCACGGGCCAGCCGACCTGACGCCGCGCGCGGGCGCCGCCATCGTCTATCTCGGCGTGCTCGGATCGGTGGTGGGCTTCACGCTCTACTACTACGTGATCAAGCACCTGGACGCCGGTCGCGTGGCGCTGATCACGCTAATCACGCCGGTGGCGGCGCTGTTGCTGGGGCAGGCGCTCAACGCCGAATACATCCCGGCGCGCGGCTGGGCCGGCATCGTGCTGACCGGCGCGGGCCTGGTGCTGTACGAATGGCAGGCGCTCAGGCTATTGCGCCGGCCGCTGCCCGCCTCCTGATCCGTTACACGGCGGGAGTGCCCTGCGCTACCCTCAAGCCGAGCGGGTCGTTGCCGATATAATTACTTATTAACGATCCTGTTGTCTTTTTTTGGGGGGTTGCGTGTACGTCCAGCTGTTTCTATCCGTCTTCGGTGTCTTTCTCATGGCTGTTCCGGTTGCCGCGAAAGACAAGCCGACCGAGCCTCCCTCTGCCGAGCTGCACGCGCAGCTCACCCGGATCGGCCAAAACACGGCAAGCCTCGACGAGGCGATCCGGCGGGGCGAGCGGAGTGCCGGGGTATGCCGACACTGTCACGGCGCCAGCGGCAACAGCGTGCGCCCCGAAGTACCCAACCTGGCGGGCCAGAACGCGGCTTACCTCCTGGAACAGATGAACAAGTTCGTAGAGGGCACGCGCAGGTCGTCAGCGTTCATGACCGGTCTGATCAAGGCGCTGTCGCCGCAGGAGCGCATCGACATCGCGCTGTTCCTGTCGCGCCAGCCGGTTGCGGTGAAAGCCGCAGACACCAGCGCGCACGCCGTCTCCGGCAAGGTGTTGTATGGCAAGCTGTGTGTGAGCTGCCACGGCCCTGCCGCGTCCGGCTCGCAGAAGATCCCGCGTCTCGCCGGCCAGCAGCCCCGTTATCTGGAGGACTCCCTCAAGCGTTATCGTGCCGGAAAAGGCGAGCGCATCGATCCGATGATGGCCGCCTACACCCGCAACCTCACGGACGCCGATATCCTGAGTCTCGCCGCCTACCTGTCGACTCTAGCGCCCTGATGCCGCCGCGGCTATTTCTTGAACAGGCCGTCTGCAGAAGCCGGCGCGCCGGTTTGTTCCGGTTCCCTCCCGAACAGCGCATCGAGCGCGCTGCGGCTCGCCTGCGCCACTACGGCGCCACCGCCCTTGTAGGCTTCGGGACGCGGCACGAACCAGCCGCAGTCGTTGGCGCGTGTCTTGTCGGCAACGCGTTCCGCCGCGAGCTCGCGGCACTGGCCGGCACGGTGCGCATCAAAATGGCGGCATTGCCTGCACACGTGGAGATCGATTCGGCAGCTGGGGCAGACGTCGCGCCGGCCCAGCGGCAGCGGTAGGCCGGCGAGGCTCGCGCCGCACTTCCAGCACACCAGGCTCACGCGCGGTCCTCGCCGGGGTAATCCGGGTAGCGCAGCGCGTGGTATTCCAGGTCGGCGAGCGCGACCCTGGCGAGCGCGCGTTCGTGGGTGGCGTCGAGCACCACCGGGGGCGCGACGCCGGCCTCGGCCGCTTCCAGCCAGCGCGCTGCGCACACGCACCAGCGGTCGCCGGGCTTCAAGCCGGGGAAGCCATATTCGGGAATCGGGGTGACGAGGTCGTTGCCGCGCCGCAGCGAGAAGTCGAGGAAAGCCTCGGTCATCTGCGCGCACACGGTGTGGCTGCCGAGATCCTGCGGGCCGGTATGGCAGACGCCGTCGCGAAAGAAGCCGGTGAGCGGCGACATGCTGCACACCTGCAGATGCCCGCCCAGCACGTTGCGCGCGTCGCTCACTTTGCTCCCCTGCTTCTCATGTCGGGGAAAAATAACACAGACATCTTCGCTCAGGGCGCATCGGCCGGCGCGTCGAAGGCGCGGATGACAGGCAGTCGGCCCTCGGCAATTGCCGCCGCACGCGCGGCTTCGACATGCCCGAGCATGCTCGGGCTCGGGTAGCCGTCGGCCGGCAGCCGGTGCGCGAGCTGGTACTGCCGCAGCGCCGTCTGCGTGCGCGGACCGAGCAGGCCGTCGGGTTCGCCGGCGGGAAAGCCGAGTTCGTTGAGCGTCGCCTGCAGCATTTTCAGTTGCGCCGTGCTGAGCGCGCCCGCCTCACCGCCCTGTGCGACGAGCGGGCCGCCACCGCCGAGCTGGTGCGCGAGCTGGGCCACCGAGAGCGCATAGTTCACCGAACGGTTCCAGCGCATCACCACGTCGAAGTTGTCGAACACCATGAAGGCCGGCCCCTGCCAGCCCTGCGGCAGGATCACCGCGGCAGGGCCGGCGACCTCGGGCAGCGCGGCGCCGTCGGCGGCACGCACGCCCGCCACGGCCCAGTCGCGCACGGGCAGGCGGTTGGCGATGCGTGCGTGCCGCACGTCGAAGCCCGGCGGCAGCGCCACCTCGCGCGCGACCGGCTCGCCGGCGCGCCAGCCGGCGCGCTTGAGGTAGTTCGCCGCCGAGTGCATGGCGTCGGGCAGCGAGCGCCAGAGGTCGATGCGGCCGTCGCCGTCGGCGTCGAGCGCGTAGGCGCGGAAGGTCGACGGCATGAACTGCAGGTGGCCCATCGCGCCCGCCCACGAGCCCTTCATGTCGACGGCGGCGACGTGGCCGGCGTCGAGGATGCGCAGGGCGTCGAGCAGCTGGTCGCGGAAGAAGCCGCTGCGGCGGCCGTCGTAGGCGAGCGTGGCGAGGCTGGCGGGAATGTTGTGGCTGCCGAGCGTCGACCCGTAGTTGGTTTCCAGCCCCCAAAACGCGACCAGCACCGTCCTCGGCACGCCGTACTGCTGTTCCAGCGCATCGAACAGCGCGGCGTGCTCGGCGAGCAGCGCCTGGCCGCGCGTCAGCCGCTGCGGTGTGATCCGCCGCGTCATGTAGTCGGAAAAGGTCTGCAGGAATTCGGGCTGCCGGCGATCGAGCTCGATCACGCGCTCGACCGGGGCCAGCCCGGTGAGCGCGGCATCGAGCGTGGCGGCGGAGATGCCCTGCCGGGCGGCGTCCTGGCGGAAGGCGGCGAGCCACTCGTCGAAACTGACCTGGGCATAAACAGGGGAGGCCGCGAGCGCGGCCAGCAAAAGCCAGATCCTACGCATGCTTTTGCAGCCAGAGTTCGGTGAGCGCCAGGTGCCACAGCTTGCTGCCCTGGATGCGGGTGTGATGCTGCTCCGGCGCGGCAAGCAGCTTGTCGACGTAGGCACGCTGGTAGAGCCCGCGCTCGTGGCAGGCTCGCGAGTCGAGGATATCGCGCATGAAGTCGAGGAATTCGCCGCGCACGTACTTCAGCGCCGGCATCGGGAAATAGCCTTTCTCGCGGTCGATCACCGCGTCGGGAATGCGTCCGCGCGCAATTTGCTTCAGCACATGCTTGCCCCCGGAGGCGAGTTTCAGTTCGGGCGGCATGCTCGCGGCGAGTTCGACCAGATGATGGTCGAGGAAAGGCACGCGCGCTTCCAGCCCCCAGGCCATGGTCATGTTGTCGACGCGCTTCACCGGATCGTCGGTAATGAGCATCGTCACATCCATGCGCAATACCTGGTCGATGAATTCGTCGGCGAAAGGTTCCGCCAGGTGCGCGGCGATCAGTTCTCCCGTGTAGTCGGGTCCGTGGTAAGGAGGCTGCACCATCTCGAGGTATTCGTCGTGGTCGCGATCGAAATAATGCTTGCGGAAGCGCTCCAGCGGCGTGCCCTGGGTTTCCGCCGCCATACGCGGATACCAGAAATAGCCGCCGAAAACCTCGTCCGCGCCCTGCCCGCTCTGCACGACCTTCACCGTCTTGCCCACCTGCTCGGCGAGCAGGTAGAAGGCGACGGCGTCCTGCGCGAACATCGGCTCGCTCATTTGCTCGACCGCTTCGGGCAGGCGTCGCAGCACCTCGGCATTGGGAATGAGGATCTTGTGATGGCGGGTGCCGAACATCGCCGCCACCGGGTCGGAATACTCGAACTCGCTGCCGCGTTCTTCCGGCTGATCCTCGAAACCGACCGAGAAAGTCATCAGGTCGGGTACGCCCTGCTCGGCGAGCAGGGCGACCAGCAGGCTCGAATCGAGACCGCCGGAGAGCAGCACGCCGACCTTGACGTCGGCGATCTCGATGCGCTTCTTCACCGCCTGCCTGAGGCTTTCATGGATCGCCTCGGTCCATTCGGCCTCGGTCGTGGGCCCGGCGGGCCGCGGCGCGCCCCGCGACCAGTAGCGGCGATGCCGCAGTTCGCCACGCGCGTTGACCGCGAGCGTGGTGCCCGGCGCAAGCTTGCGCACGCCGTTGAAGACAGTGCGCGGGGCCGGCACCACCGCGTGCAGGGTGAAGAGATGATGCAGCGCGACCGGGTCGATGCTGGGGGCGCCGCGGCCGGCGGGGAGCTGGGCCTGCGGCGTCGACGCGAAGCGGAACGCGCCCAATGATTCGCTGTAGTAGAGCGGCTTGATGCCGAGGCGGTCGCGCGCGAGGAAGAGCGTGTCGCGGTTCCAGATGGCGAAGGCGAACATGCCGGTGAGACGCTCGACGCAGGCCTCGCCCCATTCGAGATACGCGCGCAGGATGACTTCGGTGTCGCCGTCGGAGTGAAAGACGTGGCCGAGTCCGATCAGCTCGGCGCGCAGTTCGGGGTAGTTGTAGATGGTACCGTTGAACACCAGCGCGGTGCCGGTCGCCGCGTCGACCATCGGCTGGGCCGAGCGCGCGGAGAGGTCGATGATCGCCAGCCGCCGGTGCCCGAGGCGCACCGCGCCGTCGGCGTGCTGGCCCTCGGCGTCGGGCCCGCGCCGCGCGAGCCTCGCCAGCATGCGCGCCATCGTGCCGGCGTCAGGCGCCTTGTAGTCGAACCGGAATTCCCCTGCGATGCCGCACATGTCACCACCCTCTTCAAGCGACCAGCGGCGGCTCGTCCATCAGCGCGATCTGCTCGCGCAACTCGAGGATGCGCGCCTGCCAGTACTGCTGCGTATTGAACCACGGAAACGCGGCGGGAAACGCCGGGTCGTCCCAGCGCCGCGCGAGCCAGGCCGCATAGTGGATCAGGCGCAGGGTCCTGAGCGCCTCGACCAGATGCAGTTCGCGCGGATCGAAGTCCACGAAGTCTTCGTAGCCGGCGAGGATATCGTTCAGCTGCGCCTGCTGCGCCTCGCGCTCGCCCGACAGCAGCATCCACAGGTCCTGCACCGCCGGGCCCATGCGCGCGTCGTCGAAATCGACGAAGTGCGGCCCGGCCTCGGTCCACAGCACGTTGCCGGCGTGGCAGTCGCCATGCAGGCGGATACGCTTGACCGCACCGGCGCGTGCGTAGCAGTGCGCGACGCTCTGCAGGGCGTGTTCAATGACGCTGTCCCACGCCGCCTTGAGATCGCGCGGCAACCAGTCGCCTTGTCGCAGGAAATCGCGCGAAGCGGTGCCGAAGCTTTCAAGATCGAGCGTGGGCCGATGCGCGAACGCTGCGGTCGCACCGACCGCGTGGATGCGGCCGAGAAAACGCCCCATCCACTTGAGCGTGTCGGCGCGGTCGAACTCGGGCATGCGCCCGCCCTGCTTGGGGTATACCGCAAAACGGAAGCCGGCGTGACGTTGCAGGGTTTCGCCGTTGAGCACGAGCGGCGCGACGACGGGGATCTCGCGCTCGGCGAGTTCCTGGGTGAAAGCGTGTTCCTCGAGGATGGCCGCATCGCTCCAGCGTCCGGGTCGGTAGAACTTGACCACGACGGATGCGGCGTCCTCGACCCCCATCTGGTAGACGCGATTCTCATAGCTGTTCAACACCAGCAGGCGGCCGTCGGCCCGAAGGCCGGTGCTGTCGAGTGCGTCGAGCGCGACATCGGGCGTGAGTGCGGCGTAGGGGTGAGGCGTATCGGTCATGGAGCGGGCAAACCGGCTATGCTGGAAAAACGCACAAGACCGGATAATGCCTCAAACGCCCCTCGCACACAGCCGATGACGACAGCCGATCCCTTCTGCATGGACATCGCCCGCCACATCTGGGAGACGCGCTATCGAGCCGACAGCGAGACGGACGTCCGTGACAGCTGGCGGCGCGTCGCGCGCGCCGTCGCCCAGGCCGAAGGCGACACGGCTGGCGCCTGGGCCGAACGATTCCACGCCTTGCTCGACGGCTTCCGCTTTCTGCCGGGCGGGCGCATCCTCGCCGGCGCCGGTACCGGGCACCGCGTCACGCTGTTCAACTGCTTCGTGATGGGCACCATCGCCGACGACCTGGAGCAGATTTTCGAAGCGCTGAAAGAAGGCGCGCTCACCATGCAGCAGGGCGGCGGCGTCGGCTACGATTTTTCGACGCTGCGGCCGGCCGGCACGCCCGCGGCGACCACGCATACCATCGCCTCCGGCCCGGTATCCTTCATGCGCATCTGGGACGCCATGTGCGCGACCCTGCTGTCGACCGGCGCGCGGCGCGGCGCGATGATGGCGACGCTTCGCTGCGACCATCCGGACATCGAGACCTTCGTCGACGCCAAGCGCGACCCCGCCGAATTGCGCCATTTCAACCTCTCGGTGCTGGTGAGCGACGCCCTGATGCAGGCCGTGGCGGACGACGCCGACTGGCCCTTGCGCTTCCCCGGCCTCGGCGTGGTACGCACGGTCAAGGCGCGCGCGCTGTGGCAGCGCATCGTGCGCGCCGCCTACGATACCGCCGAGCCCGGCGTGCTGTTCGTCGACACCATCAACCGCGACAACACGCTGGCCTACCTGGAAACGCTCACCGCGACCAATCCCTGCGGCGAAATCCCGCTGCCGCCCTACGGCGCCTGCGACCTCGGCTCGCTCAACCTCACCGCGTTCGTCACTGCGCCGTTTTCCGCCGACGCCCGGCTGGATCTCGACGCGCTCGCCGACGCGGCGCGCACTGCGGTGCGTTTCCTCGACGACGTCATCGACGTCTCGCGCTATCCACTCCCCGCCCAGGCCGAGGAAGCCCGGCGCAAGCGGCGCGTGGGGCTCGGCATCACCGGTCTCGCCGACGCGCTGATCCTGCTCGGCCTTGGCTACGACAGCGAGGCCGCGCGCGCGCTGGCCGCGCAGGCCATGCAGATCGTGAGGGATGCGGCCTATCGCGCGTCGGTCGAGCTGGCGCGCGAAAAGGGTGCTTTCCCCGCGTTCGACGCCGAGCCCTATCTTGCCAGCGGCTTCGCCTCGCGCCTGCCCGCCGACATCCGCGACGCCATCGCGGCCCACGGCCTGCGCAACAGCCACCTTTTGGCGATCGCGCCGGCCGGCACCATCAGCCTCTTGGCGAACAACTGCTCGAGCGGCATCGAGCCCGTGTTCGCCGGCGAGGCCGAACGCCGCGTGCTGCAGGCCGACGGGCACTACGCCTGCCATCGCGTGCTCGACGCCGCGCTGCACGCCTGGCGCCAGCGCGGGCACGCGGGCGTGCCGCCCGCCCTCGTCGAGGCGCGCCAGCTCGACCCCGGCGCGCACCTCGCGATGCAGGCCGCGCTGCAGCCCTTCGTCGACAACGCCATTTCGAAGACCATCAACGTCGCCGCCGACATCCCCTTCGAACGCTTCGAGGATCTCTACCGCCGCGCGCACGCCAGCGGCCTCAAGGGCTGCACGGTGTTCCGTCCCAACCCCATCACCGGCGCCATCCTCAGCGAGCCGGCCGCTGCCGAGCGCGTGCAGTGCTGCGGCATCGAGCGCGAAGCCGACTGACGCTTCGCCCTTCGGTACGGGGCCGCCCGCCGGGGCAGCCGAAACGCGCGCGGGCCTGCGGCGCTCTCAGTAAGCCGCTCGTCGGCCCGGCCTCCGCGGTGCTCAAGTTTTGCCCCCGTCTTCCGAAAAATCTCTGAGCGACTTGCGGCAATTGCCCCGCCGGGCAGCAGGTCTGGTGTCAACCCTATTCTGAAAGACGACCGTCATGTTCCGACTTTCCCCGTTGCACGGCCGCCTCGTTCTGGGCGCGCTGCTCTGTGTCCCCCTCATCACCCAGGCCGCCACCTTGCGCATGGGCGTGTTTGCCGGCAGCGCCGGCAAGGACAACCAGGCCGAACTCAAGGCCATGTTCGAGCCGCTCGCCGACTACATCAGCAAGTCGACCGGCCACACGATCCGGATGGAAATCAGCCAGAGCTTCAGCAACATGGAGCGCCGCCTCGACGCCGGACGCTACGCGATCTTCCTCGGTCCGCCGCAGTTCACGGCGGATGCCGTCGAGGCAGGTTTCGAACCGGTGGCGAAATGGGACAAGCCGATCTACGGCGTCATCGTCGTTCCGACCGACAGCCCGCACAAGAGCATCGCGGATCTCAAGGGCCTGAACATCGGCATCGCCGGGCGCGAGACCGCGGCCGGCCCGCTGTGCGTTGACGTCATCAGGAAATCCGGCTTGCGGCCGGACCGCGATTTCGCCGGACTGTACGAAGGTCGCTTCCAGGACGTGATGGTCCAGCAACTGGCGAACGGCAGCCTCGATGCGATCTGCACCGGCTCCGGCGCCTGGCGCATGATGAACGAGCAGTCCCCCGGCAAGTTTCGCGTGATCGCCGAATCGGTGCGGGTGCCGGGTTTCGCGCTGAGCATCGACACGGGCCTGAGCGAGGCCGACCGCAAGCAGCTCACCAACGCGCTGGTGGGCATCGGCAAGAACCCCGAAGGCCGACGCGCGCTCGCGGCGATCTCCGGCAGCGCCGCCGGCGCCGCGGACACTTTGCCGACCAACGCGCGCGAGTACACCAGCTCGAACCAGCTGATCCAGGAAAACAAGCGCCTCTACAACACGCTGATTCCGGCCAAGTAAGCGCACCCGACCCTCAAGTCTCCTCCCTGTTTCGGCCCCCTCGCGGGGCCGTTTTTTTGCGTGCGCCGCGCGCGCGGTCCACAATGGGCGCCTGCCACGCCGCTCGTCCCGATGAAAACCGCTCCCGCCGCCCATTCACCTCCCCGCATCGGCCTCGCCCTGGGCGGCGGCTCGGCGCGGGGGTGGGCGCACATCGGCGTCATCCGCGCGCTGACCGACGCGGGGATTCGCCCCGATATCGTCTGCGGCACCTCGATCGGCGCCCTGGTCGGCGCAGCGCACGTCGCCGGCGAGCTGGATCGCCTCGAGGCGTGGGTGCGAAGCCTCAAGCTGCAGACGGTGGTGAGTTTCCTTGATTTCTCGCTCGGCGGCGGGCTCATCAAGGGCGAGAAACTGATGGATTTCTTTCGCGCGCACTTCGTCGATCGCGACATCGCGGCGCTCGAACGGCCCTACGCCGCGGTCGCCACCGACCTGGCGCGCGGCCGCGAGGTGTGGCTGCGCGAGGGCGGCGTCTCGGAGGCCGTGCGCGCCTCGATCGCCCTGCCGGGACTCTTCACCCCGGTGCGCCGCGACGGCGCCTGGCTGGTCGACGGCGGCCTGGTGAACCCGGTGCCGGTTTCCCTGGCCCGGGCGATGGGGGCAGACATCGTCATCGCGGTCGATCTCAACACCGACCTGCTGGGGCGGCACCTCAAGCCCAAGCGTGCGCCGCTCACGCGCACGGCCGACCGGCCGCAGACGCTCGCCGAAATCGTCAAGGCGCGCATCGAAGCCGGCATCACGCAGTTCGGCCTCAACCACCGCGCCGACGAGGCCAGCCCGCCGGCGATGCTCGACGTGCTGGCCTCCAGCATCAACATCATGCAGGTGCTGATCACGCGCAGCCGCCTGGCCGGCGAGCCAGCGGACGTGCTGGTCACGCCGCGGCTCGCGGACCTGGAATTGATGGCCTTCCACCGCGCCGCCGTCGCCATCGACGCGGGACGCCGCGCCCTCGAGGACGCGATACCTCAGCTGCAGGCGCGGCTCAACGGCCTTCCAATGGGCTGAAGCGGTGGCATCAGGCTGAGGCGGCAGCCTCGCAAAGCGCGAGCTTGCGTGCTCGGTCGAGCCGCTTGATCAGGGCCTCACGGCGCAGGGCGGCAGCGCGGTCGGCCGCAGCTTCGAAGTAGGCGAGCCGCACCGGCCGGCGGCTTCGGGTGTAGCGGGCGCCGGCGCCGCGCTCGCCGTTGTGCTCGGCGAGGCGGCGATCGACGTCCGTGGTAATGCCGGTGTAGACCGTGCCGTCGGCGCAGCGCAGCATGTAGACCCACCACGTCGGCGCCTTCACACCCCTGCTCCGGCGAGACTTACAGCGGGCGCTGGACGGAAACGATGCCGCGGATCATCCCCGCCGAGTAGCCGGTGGCCTTGTCGAGTGGGTACTCGGCGGCGAGCCGGGCCTTCACGCCGTCCGGGATCGTCGCCGGGTCGCCGTGGCAGGTCAGGCACAGGGGCTGCACCGGCAGCGCCTTGGCATAGCGGAAGACCTTGCCCTGCGAAGTCTGTACCACCTGCCAGGTGTCGAGCGTCTCCGGCTTTTCGCCGGCGGCGAGGCGCTTCTCGAGGTCGGCCTGCGCCTTCGCCTCCCAGGCGTCCGGCACGCCCGCCGGATTGCGGTTCTTCGGACTCACGCGGGTGACCTTGAAGCCCGAGGCCTTGGAGACATCCGCGGCAATCTTCGGCGCCCGCTCCTTGCACACGCTGATCGCGTCCGCCGGACCCTTGTCGCTGATCGCAGCGCGCAGTTCGCCACCGAGCTTCTGGACCAGTTCGCCGCTCGCCTTGCGGGCGTCGGCGGCCATCGCGGCCTGCTGCTCGGCCGTCGGGGTGGCCGCACAACCTGCGAGCAGCACCGGGACACCCGCCGCCATCCACATCAGTTTTTTCATGAGCCGTTCTCCTCGTCGTTGGTAGGGCACTACCATCCTGCCTGCGAAGAAGACAATGCGCAAGCCTGGCCCGACGCCCGCGCCAGCGGACACCGGGCGGTGATGCTCAGACGTCGGTCGAGAGCGACTGCGCCCAGAGCAGCGCGTCCATATGGATACCGTTGATGTCCGCCACCTCGCGTCCGATTTCTTTGGCGAGCGCCTCGATGCTGCTCTGGTCGTCCTGCTCGCAGGCGACCGCCAGCGCGAGGTAGGGCGCGTAAGGCCCCTTGTTGTGGAGGATCGCTTCGGTGATCTCGGCGGGCAGGCTGATCTGCTTCAGCACCTGCTCCATCGGCATGCGCATCACCAGGTCCAGCAGGGAGAACAGGCCGGCGACAAAGATTTCGTCGCGCGCCTTGGCGAAGAGCGCGCGGCCCGCGAGCTGCTCGGCGACCCGTCCGCGCACCAGGGCGTTTTCGAGCACCGCGTGGTCGAGCTCCTGCGCTTGGCCGCCGGTGAAGAGGACCATGGTCAGCCAGCGGTAGAGCTTGTCCTGGCCCAAGACCATGAGCGCCTGCTCGATGCCGCCGATCTTGTTGAGCAGCCCCATGCCGGGCGAGTTGACGTAGCGCAGGAGGCGCACCGACAGCGCCGGATCCTGGCGAAACTGTGCGGCGAGCTCGGGCTGCTCGGCGCCAGTGCGCACGCGGTTCATGAGATCGAGCACCTTGGCGCGCGACGGACCCATGGTGGGGTTGCCGAGGTTTTCGCGGCGGGTGATGAAGGGCCCCATGAAGAGGGCGAACTGCAGCTTGTGGCACATGTGGAAGGCTTCGAGCGTCTGTACGCCGACCGCGACCAGGCGCCGACTCGCCGCGAGCTTGGCGAGGGCAGCGATCTGCGCCGTGATCGCCGCCATGTCCTCGCTGCTGACGTCGACAAGCACGTAGTCGACCAGCGGCAACAGCGCCGAATGGCACGGCCGCAGCGCCGCGTCGGCCTCCACCGCGAAGCCGAACCCGCGTGTCTTGAGCTCGCTGACCCGCGCCAGCACGGCGTCGTCGACCGCGCCTGCGTCGAGGTCGAGCTGCCACACTGTGCCGGCTGCCGGCCAGGCGTCGACCAGCGGTAGCGCAAGACTCGCCGGCGCCAGCGGCACGAAGGCCATGCGTTGGCCGAGGAGCCGCGAGATCTCCATGCGTTGGAGATTGCCGAGCAGGGTGTCATCGTAGAGGCGGCGCATCTCCGGCAGCGTCGAGTCGCGCTGCTCGTCGAGCGCGCGGCGCAGCATGAATGTGTAGCCGGCCACCCGCTGATCGCGGCCCAGCATGGCCTCGCGCCGCATTACCGAGGGCGCCTTCGCAGGCTTGGCTGCCTCGGGCGCGGCGGCCTTAGCCGGCGCCTCCCGTGCGGGCGAAGGCTTCGCGCTCTCCTTGTTGCCCGACAACATCCCTACGAGACCTTTCAGCACGCTTCGCTCCTTGAAATGAACCTGACAATCCACGTCTTACCAACGGCAGAATCCGGCGCGACTGTAGGCCCGCGCACAGCCTTCCCGTCGGCCGGACCGCGCCTTTCGTCGGCAACGGCTGCTATGCTAGGGACACTTTGTGACGCCACGCCCGTCATGGACAGGGCGCTCGACCTTGACCAAGCAGCTCTACCAGTATTTCTTTCGCGGCCTCCTGACCGCCCTGCCGCTCGGCCTCACGGTCTATCTGCTCTATGTCTTTTTGAGCTGGAGCGAGTCCCTGGCGATACGGCTCATCCGCCCCTTCATCGGCGAGTACTACTTCCCCGGCCTCGGCCTCGTGCTCGGCGTCACCGGCATCTTCCTGCTGGGGGTGCTGATGTCGCAGCGCTGGGTTGGCAAGCTGTTCGGGCTGGTCGAGCTGCCGTTCACGAATCTGCCGGTGGTGAAGAGCATCTATTCGTCGCTGAAGAGCTTCGCCGACTATTTTTCGCCGCACCAGGCGCAGGCGGGCGGCCAGACCGTGGTGATCCTGCGCCTGCCGGATCAGCCGCTGGAGCTCGTGGGCCTGGTCACTCGGTCGAGCATGGAAGGCCTGCCCGAGGGCTTTCTGCCCGGCGACCGCGTCGCCGTGTACCTGCCCATGGGCTACATGATCGGCGGCTACACCGTGTTCGTGCCGCGCGAATGGGTGCAGCCGATCGCCATGTCGGTCGAGGAAGCGATGCGCGCCTCGCTGTTCGCCTGGATGAGTCCACCGCCCGCCAGTCCAACCCCGCCACGCCCCTGAGACCATGCAGATCGAGTGCTACGCCCAGCGCCTGCTCAATCCCTTCCGCGGGGTCGTGCACGTGATCCGCTACGCCTCGGCCGAGGCGGTCACGACCGACGGTATCGAGTGGGACATCTACGTCGCCAACGACGCGCTGCTCGACGGCCTGGGACGCGCCGGCAAGCGCGCGCAGATATCCGACATCCGCTACGGGCATTGGTCGGCGGAAAAAGGCCTTAAGCGCGGACCGCTGTATCCCTCGGAGGATTTCCGCCGCCTCGAGCACATGGGCGCGGTCGTCTACGAACACCTGCGGCGGGTCCACCGCGACGTTCCCTTCCCCTTCCGCGACCAGTTCGAGCTTTGGCTGCTTGACCACGACGACCGGCCGCTCGCTCTGTTGCACAGCGTGCGCAACGACAGCGAGACCGACACCCGCCCGCCGCTCGACTGGCGCGCCGGCATCGCTGCGCAGGAACGCTTCCAGAGCACCGCGATCGAGGGGCTCGCCGAGCCGGCCGGCGTCTATCTCACACGCTACGTGAACAGCCTCGCGAGCGGCGTGGCGCAGTGGTTCCGCCGCTCGGACGACGGCGCCGGGCTCGGCCTGCACACGCTCAAGGGCGGCGAGGCGCTGCGCGGACGTGTGCTCGAGGCCGAGGCGTTTCCGCCGCTCTTCATCGCAACCGGCAACATGGACGCGGCGCACACCCGGCTCGTGCACGACTACCACGCCTGGCAGGCCCCGTGGATGCTGCTGCTGCCGCACCTCGACGAAGCGACCCGGCGCGCATTCGAGGCCGCCGCGTGCCAGCAGGCGGAAATGGTCGAGAAGCATTGCCGCCTGTACCCCGCGATGATCGACCGCGCGGCGCTGCAGGCGGCGCGCGTCGAAGCCGCGCTGGTGCGCAACCAGCCCCGGCCCGACAAGGCGGACGACGTCCTGCCGATGTATTACATCGAGCTTAACGTCAGCGAAGGCGAGTGATCACGCGGCGACGTTGAGAATCGCGTCGGGGAGCGCCGGCGAGGCGCCCAGATGCGCGGTCAGCCGCACCTTCACCTGGGGGTGCGTGGAGGTGAACTCGGCAATCGCCTCGGGGATGTCCAGCGCGACGTGTGTCCCGGCGGCGAGGAAATAGGGAAACGCCACGATCTCGGTGGCGCCGCGCGACGCCAGCGCCGCAAGGCCGTCCGGAATGCTCGGCTCGGCCAGTTCCAGAAAAGCCGTCTCGACCGCGTCGTAGGCGGCGCCGGCCCGGGCGCGCACGCGCTCGGCGAGCTGGCGGACTTCGTCGTTGGACGCGGCACGGCGGCTGCCGTGGGCGATGATGAGCAGGCTGGGCATGGCGACGGGTTCCTTGAATGAAGACCTGCGAATGAGTGGGCGCGGGCGTCTCGGGTTCCCTAGCCTCGCACCGGCTCGAAAGTCGCGTCGAGGTTCTGGTCGTCGCAATAGTCGAGAAAATCGCCGCGCAACGTGGCGATGTGGGCGTCGGCAGGAATGCCGAGCGTCATGTGCACCGCGAACATGGGTGCGCCGGTATGCGGCGCGGGGTAGGTGTCGGTTTCGAGCGACTCGATGTTGATGCGCAGGCGCGCGAAGAAATTGGCGAGGCTGTTGACGATGCCGGGTTGATCGAGCGCGGTGACTTCGACCATGTAGGGAATCAGCGGCTTGTCGCGTGTCGCACCCCGGGTACGCTGCTGGATGATCGCCAGCCCCAGTTCCTCGCCCACCGCCGGCAGGCGCGCTTCGAGCTTCGCCAGCGCATCCCAGCTACCGGACACGCGCATCAGCAGGGCGAAGCGGCCGCCGAGCGCCGCCATGCGCGACTCCTCGATGTTGCAGCCGGCCTCGGAAATGCGCCGGGTGAGCCCTTCCACCAGGCCGATTTTGTCTTCACCGCTGGCGGTGATGACGAGGGATTCGGTATCGCTAGCCATTAAATCAATTTCCTGTCCGAGAGTTCTTTCTTGACGTAGGCGTAGAACACGGGCGCAGCGATCACGCCGGCGACGCCGAACGCGGCCTCCATCGCCAGCATCGCCACGAGCAGTTCCCACGCGCGCGCCTGGATCTGGCCGCCAATGATACGGGCATTCACGAAATATTCGAGCTTGTGGATGACGATGAGGAAGACCAGCGACCCGGCGGCGACGTGAAGGGAATGCGACAGCGAGATGACGACGATGACCGTGTTGGAGATGAGATTGCCCAGCACGGGCAACAGGCCGACGACGAAGGTGACGAGCACCATGGTCTTGACGAAGGGCAGCTCGACCCCCAGCGCCGGCAACGCCACGCCCAAGTAGAGCCAGGTCAGGAAGGCGTTGAGCGCGGAGATCCGCACCTGAGCGAACACCACGCGGCGGAACGCCTCGCCCAGCCGCCACACGCGGTCAGCCAGCGCTTGGGCCAGCGGCGCCAGCGCATGGTGCGGCGCCGCCTCGCGCAGCGCGACGAAGCTGCCGATGACGAGTCCGACCAGCATCAATATCAGCACGCGCCCCGCGTCGCCGCCCAGCCGGCGCAAGTCTTGCGCATGCGTGCGCAGCCACTCGACCAGCCCGGCACGAATCACCGATTCGTCTCCCTGCGGCAGCCAGGCCGCCGCCCACGGCGGCAGCAGTTCGCGCGAGTTTTCGATCACTTCGGCCATTTTGGTCAGCAGGCCGGTGACCCCGCCCTCGGTACGCAGATAGACGATCGCGCCCGCGACAAGCCCCCCCAGCGCGCCCAGCACGGCAAGCGTGATCAGCGAGACGACCAGCGCTTTCGACCAGGTATGGCTGAGTTTGCCCAGGACGATGCGGGGCGCCAGCAGGTGCACCAGCTGCACCACCAGCAGGCCGGCAAAAAGCGCGGGCAGCAGGTGCAGGCGCAGCGTCAGCAGCAGGCCTGCGGCCATCAGCAGCCAGGCGGCGATTTCTTGGGGAGTGGCAGGCTTGGGCATGCGGGCACGATGCCAAACTCGCCGGCGCGAGGCAAGCGCGGCGTGTTACAGCGCGCTGGCGACGAGATTGAGCGTCAGCGCAAGCACCATCAGGTTGAAGCCGAAGGCGACCACGCCATGCGCCAGCGCCAGCCGCCGCATCGCCGCGCTGGCGACGGCGACGTCGGATACCTGCGAGGTCATGCCGATGACGGCGGCAAAATAGGCAAAATCGAGATAGGACGGGGCCGCGCTGCCGGGAAACAGCAGCCCGCCGGCATCACCGGCGTAGTAGCGGCGCGCGTAGCGCAGCGCGAACACGGTCTGGATCAGGAGCCAGGTCGCGCCCAGCGCCGCCAGCGCCAGCGCGATGTGTCCCCAGCGCGCTAGGCCGCTCAGGCTGCGCGCCGCGTCGGTCACCAGCAACACGCCGCCCAGACTGACGAAGGCGGTAGCCACCAGCAGGGCGTACAGCGCGCTCGCGCCGGGGTCGAAACTCGACGCACGGCGGCGGGTTTGCGCGGCGTCCAGCCGGCCCACGCCCCACCACACCACGCCCAGGTAAACCAGCGCGCCGGCGAGCCAGCCGCCCAGCGCGCGCGCCTCCCAGCCGCCGGCGGGGAAAAACGCAACAGCAAGACCGCCCGCCGCCGCACCCAGCAGGATGCGATGCCAGGCGCGCAGGCGCGCCAGCGGATGCAGATCGGGATGCGCAAACGGCAGCAGCCTCATCGCGCGCGCCGCCAGGCGAGAAAAAACGCCGCCGCCAGCGCCAGCCCGGCCAGCGCGATTTCCACCTGCTCCAGCGTGCCGAGCACGCGCGTCATCGCCGCGCCAAACAGCCAGCCCAGCCCGGCGACGAGCGGCGCCCACAACGCGGCGGAGACGAGATTGAGCACGACGAAGCGCCCGCCCGCCACCCGGCTCATGCCGGCCGCCACCGGCAGCGCAATCCGCAGCCCCCACAGGAAACGCATCGCCAGAATCGCCGCGGTCGGGTGACGCTCGATCAGCCCGGTGGCGCGCGCCAGCCTGGCCGCGAGCGCCGGACGGCGCGCCAGCAGCCGCCGGCCATGACGGCGGCCCAGCCAGAAATAGAACTGGTCGCCTGCCACGCCGCCCAGCCACGCCACCGCCACCACGGCGGCAAAGTCGAGGTAACCGCGATGCGCCGCGTAACCGGCCAGCGCGAGCACGGCCTCGCCTTCTAGCAGGGTGCCGGCGAATACCGCGAACAAGCCGTACTGCGCCACCAGCAAGGAGATATCCATGCGGCGATTCTAGTCGCTGCGCGCCGCGGCGTCCCTTGCCGAATGGTCATGTTGATCTGCCGCTGCCTCGGCTATGCTTGCCGCATGCGCCTGCTCCTCATCGAAGACGACGTCGCCGCCGCCGGCTACCTGCGCCAGGGCCTGAGCGAGGCCGGCCACACGGTGGACGCCGCGCACGACGGCGAAACCGGCCTGCAACTCGCGCTCGCCGGCAGCTATGACGTGCTCGTCGTCGACCGCATGCTGCCGCGCCGCGACGGGCTGGCGCTGGTGCGCATGCTGCGCGCCGACGGCCGCGCCACCCCGGTGTTGCTGATCTCGGCGCTCGGCCAGGTCGATCAGCGGGTCGAGGGCCTGCGCGCCGGCGGCGACGATTATCTGGTCAAGCCGTATGCGTTTTCCGAACTGCTGGCCCGCGTCGAGGCACTGGCGCGGCGCGCGCAGCCGGCGGAAACGGCCGCGCCGGGCGTCCTGAAAGTCGCCGATCTCGAACTCGACCTGGAGCGCCGCCGCGTCACCCGCGCCGGGCAGCTCATCCGGCTGCAGCCGCGCGAACTGCGCCTGCTCGAATACCTGATGCGCCGCGCCGGACGCATCGTCACCCGCACCATGCTGCTGGAACAGGTGTGGGATTTGCACTTCGACCCGCAGACCAACGTGGTCGACAGCCAGATAAGCCGCCTCAGGGCCAAGATCGACCGCGACTTCGACGTGCCGCTGCTGCACACCCTGCGCGGCGTCGGCTACCGGCTGGGCGACGAAGCCTGATGTTCGCGCACGCCCGGCAGCTACTGCGCACATCGGCGATGCGGCTGGCGCTGCGCTACGCCGTTGTGCAAACCCTGCTGCTCGCGCTGGCGCTCGTCGTGTTGCTGGTCTTCGCCAACCGCCACGTCGCCGCGCAGCTCGAAGCCGGGCTGGCGAGCGAGGCCGGCGCGCTCGCGGCGCTGCCGTTACCCGTGTTGAAGGACCGGCTCGCCGCCCGCAGCGACGCCCACGACACCCGCCATTACCTGCTGCTCGACGCCGGCGGCCGCACGCTCGTCGGCGACCTCGCGGCGTGGCCGCCCGGTCTCGCGCCCGACGGGCGCGCGCATCGCGTGCGCGGCCTGGTCGCCGAACACGACGAACCCGGCCACAGCGAAACCCTCGACCTCATCGCGCGCGCCAGCGTGCTTCCCGGCGGCGCGCGGCTCGTCGTCGCGCAGGAGCCGGGCGCGACGGAAGACGCGCGCGAAGCCATCTTCATCGCCGCGGGCGCAATCCTGGCGCTCGCCGCCGCGCTCGCCCTCGGCTTCGGCTTCGCGCTCGGCAGACAATGGCTCGCGCGCATCGACGCGATCAACCGCACCGCCGGGGCGATCGCCCGCGGCGACCTCGCGCGGCGCGTCGAAACGCACGGCCGCAACGACGAATTCGATCTGCTCGCCGGTCACCTGAACCATATGCTCGCGCGCATCGAAGCGGCGGTCGCGGGGATGCGCGCCGTGTCCGACCACGTCGCGCACGACCTGCGCCGGCCGCTCGCGCGGCTGAAAACCCGCCTCGAAGTGCTGCTCGAAGCGCCGCGCGACGCCGCCGCCTACCGCGCCGCGCTGCACCAGACCGTAATGGATGCCGACGAACTGATGCGCACTTTCGACGCGCTGCTGTCCATCGCCCGGCTCGAAGCCGGCGGCGAAATCGTCGCGCCGCAGACCTTCGATCTGGCGACGGTCGCGCGCGAGGTGGCCGAGCTCTACGCCGCCGAAGCGGAGGACGGCGGGCGGCCGTTCGCCCTCGATCTCGCCGGTGCCGCGCCGGTGAAGGGTGATGCGCGCCTCGTCGCCCAGGCGCTCGCCAACCTGCTCGACAACGCCTTCAAATACACCGCGCCCGACGTGCCCGTCGCCGTGCGGCTGCGCCCCGCGGGCGAACATGTGCGGCTCGCCGTCGTCGATCACGGCACCGGCTTGAGCGCTGCAGACAAAACCCGGCTGGTCGAGCGCTTCGCGCGCGGCGACGCTGCCCGCAGCCAGCCCGGCAGCGGGCTGGGCCTCGCGCTCGCCGCGGCGGTGGCTCGCGCCCACGGCGGGGCGCTGGATCTCGCCGACACGCCCGGCGGCGGACTCGACGCCGGGGTGGTTCTGCCGCGCGAACGGGACGGATGACATCCGACTGCGGCGGCAAGGGATTGCCGCCCTACGGAATCTCTGAAGGTCGGGAATATTTTCCCGGCGAAGCCTGCCCCAAGTTCCGTCAAGGCGGGAAAGCATTTCCGCCCTACGGCCTTGCCAGCAGGGCCACATCCTCAGTTAACGGACATGGCGACGCCACCCCGAAGTATGAATGTCGCCTTGTCCGTTCCCTCTCCCCCAGCCCCTCCCGGCCCTCTCTCCCCTCCCCCACGGGGGGATGGGTCGGGGGTGAGGGTGGGGGAGGGGAGCTTCGAGGTCGCTTGCGCGACATTCACGTTAAACCCAGTTTGTCCGTTGCGCATGGCGAGGCATCCAGCGCCTCCTAGGTCGGCAATACTTTGCCGACGAAGCGTGTCGCGACACCCGTTTCGGCGGGAAAGTATTCCCGCCCTACCCTACGTATCCAGGCATCACTCTTCCCCAATGGATAATCTGGATTAAACCGGCACCCACCCGGTTCAGAAAAACTCGTAGGCGAGCACGAAGCCGGCGACGGTTATGAACAGAAGCCCGATCACGAACGAGGTATCGGCGAGCTTCTCCAGCGTGACCGAGCGGGTTTCGCGCGCCTCGAAGCGCATCGACGCGTAGGACAGCACCGCGCTGATGAGAAAAAACAGCGAATCGAGGGCAAAGGCTTCGGCGATCCTGTTCTGGCCGTGGCGCACGCCGACCACCTTGATGATGCTGACAACCGTCATGCACACGCCCAGCATCATCGACGAGTTCGGCAGGATGTGATGCGAGAGGTTGGGGCGCATGGGGACTCCACAAAAAACGGGCCGCCCGTGTCGGACGGCCCGCGGCGCGTTCGGTTCCGGTCGCGTCAGTCGGCAGCGCGCACCGCAGCCGGCCGGCCGGCCAGCGCCAGATACGCCACAAGCAGCAGAATCGCGCCAAGGAACACCAGGCTGGTGTTGGTCGTCCCCAGCCCCAGCCCGCCGTTGGCGAGCGGCTGCGCCAGCCAGTCGCCGAACGACGCGCCGAGCGGGCGGGTGAGCACGTAGGCGATCCAGAAGGCCGCCACCGCGCCGAGGCGGAAAACGTAGTGCGCGAAGGCGACCAGCGCAATCGCGGCGGCAAACAGCAGCGTCGAATTCAGATACCCGAGCTTCAGGGTTTCCGCCGCCAGATCGCCTGCCGCCGTGCCGAGCGCAAACGTCAGCAAAATCGCCAGCCAGTACCAGCCTTCGCGCGTCGGCGTGTCGATGTGGTGCATCGACAGGGTTTTTTCCTGCGCGTACCAGACGCCGAAGGTGGCGGCGAGCGCCACGGCGAAAATCGGCGTCAACACTTGCAGCGGCACGCCGAGATGATCGACGAGGTTGTCGGTGACCAGCGTGCCGACCACGCTCACCAGCACCACCACCAGCCAGTACAGCGACTGATGGAGTTGCTGCGCGCGCACCTGGAACGCGAGCGCGACGGCGAACAGCGCGGCCATGACGAGCGAAGTATTGGTGAGGCCGATGCCGAGGTTGAAGTTGAGGTAGTCGGCGGCGGTTTCGCCGACCGTGGTGGCGAGCACCTTGATCGCCCAGAAGGTGAGGGTGATTTCCGGCACCTTGTTGACGAGGGCGTGGACGGGCGCGGGTGAAGACGATTGCGTAGCGGGGTTCATGACGTTTTCCTTGAGCGATGGAGATAGGCAGGCGGGGTCAGTGCGCGCGGCGCGCGGCGCGTTGCGGGATCAGCCAGAGCAGGCCGACGATGGCGGCGAACAGCACGGCGGACGCGGTATAGCGCGACAGTTCCAGTCCGCCGGCGGCGACCGGCTTGTCGAGAAAGTCGCCGACCACGGCGCCGAGCGGGCGGGTGAGAATGAACGCGGCCCAGAACAGCGCGGCGCGCGAGATTTGCGTTTTGTAATACGCCAGCGCCACTGCCGCGAGCAGCACCGAGAACACCAGCGCGCCGCCGCTGTAACCGAGTCCGGCGGTATCCGCCGTCCAGTCGCCGAGCGCGGTGCCCAGCGTCTGCGAGAACATGATCGTCACCCAGTAGAACAACTCGGTGCGCGGCGAAGCGACGGTTTCGACCGCCACGCTGCCGGCGTTTCGCTTCCACGCCCACAGCGAGCCGAGCAGCAGCGCCGCCAGGATGGACGTGCCGCCGACGTAGCCGACGCCAAGCGAGCGGTCGAAGAAATCGGCCATGGTGGTGCCGACCGTGGTGCTGGCGATGATGGTCGCCCAGTACAGCGCCGGGTGGTATTGCCTGGCGCGGATCTGCGCAGCGACGAAGACGAGAAACAGCGTGGCGAAAACGCCGGTGGCGGCCAGATAGCCGAGGTGCATCGACATCGACACCGCGTCGCCGCCGGTCTCGCCGAGCGTGGTGGCGAGGATTTTTACCGCCCAGAAGGCGAGCGTGACTTCGGGCACCTTGGCGAGCGCGTCGCCCGGTTCGTGTTTGTTCGGTGGGTTCATGGACTGGCTCCCTGTGTGTCGTAGGTGTGCGGATGTTGCCGGGGGGGGGGCAGCGTCAAGCGCGCCGCGGCAACATGCGCGCGAGCGTCTTGTCGCCCAGCAGATAGTGGTGCGCCAGCGCCGCCGCCGCGTGCAACCCGGCGAGCCAGACCAGCGCGTCGCCCAGTGTGGTGTGCGCCGCGCCCAGCGCGCGCACCCACCACGCTGCCGCGTCGGGCAGCGGCAGCGCCTGGCCGAAGACGCTGAACTGCGCGGTCTTGTCGGCAAGTTCCGCCCAGCCGGCGAGCGGCACGGCGAACAGCAGCGCGTAGAGCGCGACGTGCGCCGCGCGTGCCGCGCGCTGCTGCCAGCGCGGACCGGGTTCGGCCGCCGGCACGCCGACCACGAGGCGCAACGGCAGGCGCAGCGCCACCAGCAGGAAAACCGCGAGCCCGCTCGCCACGTGAATCTGGCCGGACAGCGCATGGCTGGCCTTGCTCGGGTCGCCGCTGGAGACGTAGGCGACGACGACCGCGAGCGCGGTCAGCCAGTGCAGCAGGATGAGGGGGGTGGCGTGGCGGGTCATGGCTGGCTCCTCGTTGCGGAAAATGAAAACCGGCCTTGCGGCCGGCGGGGGGGTTAACCGCGTTCGCGGCGGTCTTCGTGGCGGGAATCGCCGTGGTCGTCGTCTTCCTCGGCTTCCATGGCGAGCGGCTTGGCGTTGCCCGCGTCGACCGCGATCTCGGTCACGCCACGGGCGTGCTTCACGTCGATCTGCCAGACCAGATAACCGTCCTCGTCGTCGAGCTTGGCTTTCACGACCTGGCCGGGCATCACCGCCAGCGCGGCGGCCTCGGCTTCCTGTTGCGTGACCTTGGCGTGCCTGGCGAATTCGGCCTGGGTTTCCACCCCTTCGGGCAGTTTGATGCTCGACGTCTTGACTTCGCCCGGCAGCTTGATCGCGCCGGTGGCAAAGGCGGTGCCGGCGGCCAGCGCGGAGACGAGCGTCACGGCGGTGAGGATTTTTGCAGTGCGTTTCATGGTGTTTCCTTTCATCATCAATGCGGCGCTATTGCCGTGATGTGAAGGTTAGAGCGCGAAATTCGCCGGGCGCTGGCGCGAACATTGCGGTTTGGCGAGGTTGCGCCGGCGGCGCATTCGCCGCAACGCGCTGTCGCGGCTACACTTGCCGCTTTCCTGTTTTGGATTTCCGCGCATCGATGCTCTCCCCCGCCTTCGTCACCCGCCTGCGCGCGCTGCTGCCGCCCGACGCGGTGCTGTTCGAACGCGAAGACCTCGTGCCTTTTGAATCCGACGGACTGTCGGCCTACCGCAACGTGCCCGACGTGGTGGCGCTGCCGGAGAACGAGGCGCAGGTGGCGGCGGTGCTGAAGCTGTGCCACGCGGAGAAGGTCGCGGTGGTCGCGCGCGGCGCCGGCACGGGGCTTTCCGCCGGTGCGCTGCCGGTCGACGGCGCGGTGCTGCTGGTGCTGGCCCGGCTCAACCGCATCAAGAAAATCGACCCGCTCGCCCGTACCGCGGTGGTCGAGCCCGGCGTGCGCAACCTCGCCATCTCGGAAGCCGCGGCACCCTACGGTCTTTACTACGCGCCCGATCCATCGAGCCAGATCGCCTGTTCCATCGGCGGCAACGTGGCGGAAAACTCGGGCGGCGTGCATTGCCTGAAGTACGGCCTCACCGTACATAACGTGATGGGCCTGCGCGCCTTCACCGTGGCCGGCCAACTGCTGGAAATCGGCGGCGAAGCGCTGGACGCCCCCGGTTACGATCTGCTGGCGCTATTGACGGGCTCGGAAGGCATGCTCGCGGTGATCACCGAGGTCACGGTGAAGCTCTTGCCGCGCCCCGAACGCGCGCAGGTGGCGCTCGCCGCGTTCGACGATGTGGCGAAGGCCGGCGCGGCGGTCGGCGACATCATCGCCGCCGGGGTGATTCCCGCCGGGCTGGAAATGATGGACCGCCTCGCCATCGAAGCAGCCGAAGCTTTCGTGCACGCGGGCTATCCGCTGGCCGAGGCGCTGCTCCTGGTCGAAATCGACGGCGTCAACGAGGAAGTCTCGGACGACATCGCCACCGTGCGGCAAGTGCTCAAGGCCGCCGGCGCAACCGAGATCCGCACCGCGGAGGACGACGCGCAGCGCGCGAAATTCTGGGCCGGGCGCAAGGCGGCGTTCCCGGCGGTGGGCCGACTCGCGCCCGACTACTACTGCATGGACGGCACCATTCCGCGTTCGCAACTGCCGCACGTGCTCACGCGCATCGCCGCCATGAGCGCCGAATACGGCCTGGCGGTCGCCAACGTGTTTCACGCCGGCGACGGCAACCTGCATCCGCTCATCCTGTTCGACGCCAACCGGCCCGGCGAACTCGACAAGGCCGAGACCTTCGGGGGCAGGATTCTCGAACTGTGCGTGGAGGCCGGCGGCACCATCACCGGCGAGCACGGTGTCGGCGTCGAGAAAATCCGCCAGATGTGCAACCAGTTCGCCACGCCCGAACTCGCGCGCTTCCACGAGGTGAAGGCCGCGTTCGACCCCGGCAAACTGTTGAATCCCGGCAAGGCCGTGCCCGAGCTTCACCGCTGCGCCGAATGGGGCGCGATGCACGTCTCCGCCGGCCGGCTGCCCCACCCCGAGCTGCCGAGGTTCTGATGCTGGACACGCTGATCGAACGCATCCGCGCCGCGCATGCGACAGGCGCACCGCTCATCGTCCAGGGCGGCGGCAGCAAGGGCTTCTACGGCAACGCCGACGAGGGCGAGGTGCTCTCGACCCGCGCGCTCGCCGGCGTGGTCGACTACCAGCCGAAGGAACTGGTGCTGACCGCGCAGGCCGGCACGCCGCTGGCGGACATCGAGGCGCTGCTCGCCGGGCACGGCCAGATGCTCGCGTTCGAGCCGCCGCACTACGGCGAATTTCCGCTCGCCGGCCGGCCCGCCGCGTCGGTTGCCCCGTCGATTCGCGCCACGCTCGGCGGTGCGATCGCCGCCGGGCTGTCCGGCCCGCGCCGTCCCTATGCCGGCGCGGCGCGCGACTTCGTGCTCGGCGTGCGCTTGATCGATGGCACCGGCCAGCCGCTCGCCTTCGGCGGCCGGGTCATCAAGAACGTCGCCGGCTACGACGTCTCGCGCCTGATGGTCGGCGCGCTCGGCACGCTCGGGGTGCTGACCGAGATCTCGCTCAAGGTGCTGCCGAGACCGGCCGAGGAAATCTCGCTGCAGTTCGAGCTCGACGAAGCCACCGCGATCCGCCGCATGAACGAATGGGCCGGCCAGCCGCTGCCGCTGTCGGCCACGTCCTGGCATGCTGGCGTGCTGACCGTGCGCCTGTCGGGCGCGGCGTCCGCACTGCGTGCCGCCCAGGCCAGGCTCGGCGGCGAGGTGGTGCACGACGCCGCCGGCTTCTGGCAACGCCTGCGCGACCAGGCCACGCCCTTCTTCGACAAGCGTCCGCTGTGGCGGCTGGCGGTGCGCCCGACGCTGGGGCCGCTCAAGCTCGGCGACGCGCAGTGGATCGAATGGGGCGGCGCGGTGCGCTGGCTCGTCAGCGACCTGCCAGCCGCCGCGCTGCGCGAAGCGGCGCGCAGCTGCGGCGGCCACGCCACGCTGTTCCGCGGCGCCGCGCCGGCCGACGGCGTGTTCGCGCCGCTCGCGCCGCCGCTTCTCGCCGTGCACCGCGCGCTCAAGCAGCGCTTCGACCCGCGCGGCATCCTCAACCGCGGCCGGCTTTATCCGGACTTCTGACATGCAGACGCGCATCGCCGACGCCCTCCGCAACACCTCCGACGGTGAGGTCGCCGAGCGCATCCTACGCAGCTGCGTGCACTGCGGCTTCTGCCTCGCCACCTGCCCGACCTACCAGGTGCTCGGCAACGAGCTCGATTCGCCGCGCGGCCGCATCTATCTCATCAAGCAGGTGCTCGAGGGCGCGACGCCGACCGCCAAGACCCAGCTCCACCTCGACCGCTGCCTCACCTGCCGCAACTGCGAGACCACCTGCCCCTCCGGCGTCGAATACGGCAAGCTGCTCGATATCGGCCGCCACCTGGTCGAGGCGAAGGTCGGCCGCGGCCCCGCCGAGGCCGCGGCGCGCGCGGCGCTGAAGACCGGGCTCGGCACGCAGTGGCTGTTCGACGGCGCGCTGAAATTCGGCCAGACGATGCGCGGCCTCATGCCCGGCTTCCTCAAGGCGCAGGTTCCGCCTGCGGAGAACCCCGGCACCTGGCCCGCGCCACGCCACGCGCGCCGCATGCTGGTGCTCGCCGGCTGCGTGCAGCCGGGTCTCAAACCCAACATCAACGCGGCTGCCGCGCGCGTGCTCGACCGCCTAGGCATCTCGCTAACCGTTGCCGCCGAGGCCGGCTGCTGCGGCGCGCTCGCGCATCACCTTGACGACACCGAATCCAGCCTCGCCGCCGCGCGGCGCAACATCGACGCCTGGCTGCCGCAGCTCGACGCCGGCGTCGAGGCCATCGTGATGACCGCGTCCGGCTGCGGCGTGATGGTGAAGGACTACGGCTGGCTGCTGCGCGACGACCCCGCCTACGCGCAAAAGGCCGCGCGCGTCGCCGCCGCGACCCGGGACATTTCCGAAATCCTCGCCGCCGAACGCGACGCGCTGAAACCGCTTCGTGCCCGCGCGGGCGCGAAGCGCATCGCTTACCATCCACCGTGCACGCTGCAGCACGGCCAGAAACTCGGCGGCAGCGTCGAGGCGCTGCTCGCGGACGCCGGCTTCGAGCTCGCGCCGGTCGCGGAAAAGCATCTCTGCTGCGGCTCGGCCGGCACCTACTCGATTCTGCAGCCGGACATCGCCAGTCAACTGAAGGCACGCAAGCTCGGCAACCTCACGGCAGGTCAGCCCGAACTCATCGCCACGGCCAACATCGGCTGCCTCACCCACCTGCAGTCGGGCACGGCGCTGCCGGTGAAGCACTGGGTGGAACTTCTCGACGAGGTGCTTGCCGCATGCTGAGACTTTTCAGGAGACGCGCATGATTTTCAGACAGCTGTTCGAACCCATTTCCAGCACCTACACCTACCTCCTGGGCTGCGAGGAGACGGGCCAGGCGCTGCTGATCGACCCGGTGCTGCCGACCTGGGAGCGCGACCTCGCCGAAGTCAACCGGCTTGGCCTCAAGCTCGCCTACACGCTCGAGACGCATATCCACGCCGACCACATCACCTCGGCGAAGAAGCTCAAACAGATGACCGGCAGCCGAATCGCCGGCCCCGCGCTCGACGCGCTGCCGTGCACCGACGTCGGTGTCGTCGACGGCGTGCCGTTCAGGATGGGCTCGATCGAGCTCGCGCCGATCCACACCCCCGGCCACACCGACAACCACTTCGCCTACTTCCACGCCGGCCGGCTCTATACCGGTGATGCGCTGCTCATCGAAGCCTGCGGCCGCACCGACTTCCAGAGCGGCGACCCCGCAGCGCTGTATCACTCGGTGCGCGGCAAACTGTTCGCCTACGACGACGACACGCTCGTCTACCCGGCTCACGACTACGAGCAGCGCCGGGTGAGCAGCATCGGCCAGGAAAAGGCGCGCAACCCGCGCCTCGGCGGCGAGCGCACGCTGGAAGACTTCGTCGCGCTGATGAACGGACTCAAGCTCGCCTACCCCAAGTTCATCGACTACGCCGTGCCCGGCAACCGCGAGTGTGGCGCGTGCCCCGCCGGCGTGCCCGAGCACCTGCAGCAATACTGCGGCGAGATCGGCGCGAGCCGCCAGGGCTGAGGGAAACGCTACGCCGCGGCGTGTTCGAAAAGAGGGGTCGTAGCACGTCCCGCGGCGGCCTGCCGATTCAGGAGAACACCATGGTCGTGCAGTTCAACACCGACGAGAGCATCGCCGGCCGCGAAGCGCTTGGCCGCCACGCCGAAGACGTCGTGCGCCGCGCCCTCGCGCACTACAGCGACGCGATCACCCGCGTCGAAATCCACGTGAGCGACGTCAACGCCCACAAGGGTGGGGAGCGCGACAAGCGCTGTCTGATGGAAGCGCGCTTGGCGGGCCGTCAGCCGATCGCGGTCAGCGACGAAGCCGGCTCGCTGCACCAGGCGCTCGACGGCGCGGCGGACAAGTTGCGACGCGCCGTCGACAATGCGCTCGGCAAGCGCGAAGACGCCAAGCGAAGCGGCGGCCGCCCCGCGTCAGGCGAGCCGATCAGCCCGCAGCGAGATCCTCGGGACGGTTGAGGTTGGCGAAGCAGGTAGCGTCGAAACGCACGACCGTCGACGCAAGGCCGGCCTGCCAGTCGCGCACCGCACGTTGCCCGCTCGCGAGGAACGCGGCCAGGCTGTCGCGCTGGTCGGTGCGCACCATAAAGCAGCTGTGGTGGAGGCGCGCGTCGTCGCTTGCCACCGCGAGCGGCACGTTCTCGTAGCGGGCCGCACCGAGCAACCGCAAGGCCAAGTCGGCCGGCAGGTGCGGGGTGTCGCACGGCACGACGAGCAGCCAGCTCGCATCCACCGCTTCGAGCGCCGCCAGGACGCCTGCGAGCGGACCCGGATAATCGGGCAGGGTATCCGGCACCACGCGGTAACCGTACGCCGCGTAGCGTTCGAGATTGCGGTTGGCGCTGATCACGATCTCGTCGACCTGCTGCGCGAGCGCGTCGAGCACCCATTCAATCAGCGGCCGCCCGCGAAATTCAACGAGCCCCTTGTCGGCGCCTCCCATGCGGCGGCCCGCGCCGCCGGCCAGCACGACCGCGGCGACGGTTTCAGCGGCGGACATAGAGGTGGAAGCGGTCGGAACGGTCGCCGGGGCGCGCGCCCTCCCACTGCTTGACCCAGTTCGGCGACACGTGCGGCTCGGCCTCGCGCTGGCGGGTCTCGACAAGCAGCCAGTCGCAGCCGACGTCGGCGGGAATCAGCTGCCGTCCGCTGTGGTAGGCAAGCAACTGGCGCTGCGTGCTGCGCACCGTGTGGGTCTGGATGCACGCGTCGGCAGGAACCCGCGCCGCGAGCTGCTCCGCGACGCCGACGTACGACAGGCGTCGATCGAGCGGCTGCTGGAACAGCGCCATCAGCAGCACCCAGATGAAGGTGAGGCCAGCCGCCCACACCAGCACGGGTCGCAGCGGCGAACGCGGCACCCGCGCGAGAAAAACGATCCACGCCAGCGTGACCGCTGCCCCCAGGGCGAGCGCCCACGGCCGCAGCGTGCCCACCTCGGTCATGCCGAGCCGGGTGAGGCGCGCGGCCAGCCGGGCCGGCGTGCCAAGATCGTGCGCGCTCCAGTACACCCAGAAGACCAGCCCCACGAAACCGAACAGCATCACCCCGAACCACAACAGCGCGTTCGCCGCGCCGCGGCGCAAGGTGAACAGGCCGGCCGCCCCGAGCAACGCCAGCGGCAGCAGCAGCAGCACGCCGCGCTCCTCGCTCGGCGAATCGATGAAGGCGTACAGCACCAGCAAGCCCAGCAACACCGCCAGCGGCAGCGCCACCCCAGGGGTGCGCCACTGCCACCGGGCGCGGTAAACCGCCCACGCGGCGAGGGGCCACGCCGGCCAGGCGAACCAGCCGAGTATGCCGAGATAGTACGCGGGGCGCAGGCGGGCGGCGTCCAGCCAGCCATCGAGGCCGAGCATGACGACAGGCGAGGCCCCCTGCGCCTCGAGGCAAGCCACCCATCCGCCAAGAAACGCCAGCGACGCGGCAAGCGCGACGCCCAGCGCAACGAGCGCCGCGCGGCTGCGATGATCGGGCAGCAGCAAAGGCGCAGCGAGCGCGAGCAGGAGCAAGAGCAGGGCTTCCGCTGCGCCGCCGGCGAGTATCAACAACACAGCGCCCGTCCCCACTGCCACGCCGCCGAAGAGACCTTCTGGCAGGCGTGCAATGCCGTACAGCATGACCGCGAGGGCCGCGAACTGCGCCGTGTAGGCGTTGAGTTCGTGGCCGCGAACCAGGAGGCCGAGGCACCCCAGCAGGAGCAGCACGGCGGGCCACCCCGCTTCCTCGCCATACCAGGTGCGTGCAGTGCGGAACGCAGCAATCAGGGTCAGCGCGATGAAGAATCCCGAGGCGAGCCGTGCGCCGTCATGCAACGGCAGCACCGGCGCGGTCAGCCAAGCGGTCGCCGCGGCGACCCAGTAGAAGAGCGGCGGGACGCCCCCGTCGCCCTGCATCTGCCAGCCCGTGTCCATGAAGCGCAGCAACTGGACGAAATGATCGCCATCGCCGCCCTTCCAGGGCGCGTGCCCGACGAGGCCCGGCAACAGCCAGGCCGCGCACAGCAGCAGCAAACCCAGTTGCGGCAGGAAACGCGCGGCGCTATTCGACAATCTTCAAACGCTGCCCCGCGACGGGCTCGCCCCTCGGATACCAACCGTTGATGAGACGCAGCCAGGCCTCGCCTTCCTGCCCCAGCGGCGACCCTTTCGCGAGGCGCGCGACGCTGTCGTCCGGCCCCGCACGCACCACGCGCAGAACGGGCGGACGCACGGTCCGCCGCTCTGTCTCGCTGAGGGCGCGAACGCTGTTGATCGCGGCACGCAACGCCAGGCGCTCGCGCGCGTAGGCGGCCGCATCGTCCGCGATCCCCGCCACCAGATAGGGACCGCCGTCAGCGCTGATCGCCGCGGCGATCAGCGGACGCCCGCCCTGGGTGCCTGCCGCGAACAGCGCCGGAAAGCCACTCAGCGTGCCTTCGCTGTAGCGCACCCCGCGGTCGAAGCGGAATGCCGCCTGCAAGGCCGCCTGCTGCGCGCCCTTGCCGCGCAGCAGTTCCACGCGCGCGTCGCCCTGAGCGTTGGTCGCGACCGCGTGCGCCGCGTCATGCTGCACCGACCATCCGGGCGGGAACTCGATCGCGACGCCGAACCCGCCATGCAAAAACAACGCCCCGCGCAGGATGCAATCTTCCGCGCGCTCGCCGAAAGCCAAGCCCGCGATCTCTCCGAGATAGTCGGCATCGGCGCGCGTTGCGAGCGCTGCGTGCCGGCGGGCCGCCTCGACCGCCTCCTCAAGGCGCGCGTCGCGGCCCGGCCGCAGCGTCAACGCGGCATGATGGCCATGGCGCACGACGCCACCACTGCGCGCCTGCGTATTCAAGTAGCGTTCGACCAGCTTCAGCTTCGTCATCACATCGAGCAAGGCCCGCGGGTCGTAGCCCGCCCGGGCCAGGTATTCCGCGGCCAGTGCGCTTGCCTCGAGTTCGCGTTCGCGTCCGTAGCCCTCGGCCCAGTGCGCCGCCACCTCGGCGGCCCCGCGTCCGCCTCTGACATCGTGGGCGCCGTGACCCGCCACCACATGACCGATCTCATGCGCGATCAACGCCGCAAGTTCTGCCTCGGAGTTGGGAAACGCGAGCAGTCCGCGCGTGAGGTACACCTGCCCCGCGGGCAGGGCGAACGCATTGATCTCTGACGCATCCAGCACGGTGAAGCGCCAGTTGAGGCGGGGCCATGGCGTCTGCGCCGCCAGCCGTCGTCCGACCTCGCTGACGTAGGCTTGCAAGACCGCATGGTCGAGCGGGGGCTGTGCCTGCAGCAGCGCCCCGTGCATTTCATCGGCGAGCGCACCGAGCTTCGCATCTGGCGGCGCGGGCGGCCAGCCGCCCGCCAGACGCGGGAGTTCGGCGCAACTCGCCACGGCGAGGACAGTCAGCAGGGTCAGGGTAATGCGGTGGGTCGCGAGGGCGCTCACGTGGCTCGGGTGCGTGGAATGGCGAACGCATGATACTCCGGCGCCGCACCACGCCCAAAGCGGTGCGTGGCTTGAGCGCGCATGAAAAAAGCGGCCGTGGCGGCCGCTTTTCCCAGGAGAGAAGAGAGGGGGGCCGGCTTACTTCATGCCGTAGCGCTGGCGGAACTTCTCGACGCGGCCCGCCGTGTCGACGATCTTCTGCTTGCCCGTGTAGAACGGATGGCAGGCCGCGCACACTTCCACGTGGAGCGCTTCCTTACCCAGCGTCGAGCGGGTCTTGAACGTGCTGCCGCAGGAGCAGGTCACGGTCACTTCGTTATAGTCGGGGTGAATGCCGGCTTTCATGGCAATTCCTTCAGGGGGCAAATTCGAGAACGCGTCAGTATAACGGGATCGTCCGGGCGGATCAAGCCCCAATGCCCGATCCGCCGGGAAAACCTCCACCGCGTCATTCGTGCCGCATCGAGTCGAAGAACTCGCTGTTGTTCTTGGCCGCGCGGATCTTGTCGAGGAGGAATGCCATCGCCGGAGTGTGCGCCCGCGGAGGGCGGAGCCTCGGCACGTGCGACCCCGCAGCGGGCGCGACAGGGAGGCGATTCCTTCGACCGCGTCAGCCGCGGCGCATCGAATCGAAGAACTCGCTGTTGTTCTTGGTCGCGCGGATCTTGTCGAGGAGGAATTCCATCGCCTCCATGTCGTCCATCGGATACAGCAGCTTCCGCAACACCCACACCTTCTGCAGGATGTCAGGCGGCAGCAGCAGTTCCTCCCGGCGGGTGCCGGAGCGGTTGACGTTGATCGCCGGATACTGACGCTTCTCGGCCATCTTGCGGTCGAGGTGGATCTCGAGGTTGCCGGTGCCCTTGAATTCCTCGTAGATGACGTCGTCCATCCGGCTGCCGGTGTCGATGAGCGCGGTGGCGATGATAGTGAGGCTGCCGCCTTCCTCAATGTTGCGCGCGGCGCCGAAGAAGCGCTTCGGCTTCTGCAGGGCGTTGGCGTCGACGCCGCCCGTGAGCACCTTGCCGGAGGCCGGCTGCACGGTGTTGTAGGCGCGCGCGAGACGGGTGATCGAGTCAAGCAGGATGACGACGTCCTTCTTGTGCTCGACCAGGCGCTTGGCGCGCTCGATCACCATCTCCGCCACCTGAACGTGCCGGCTCGCGGGTTCGTCGAAGGTCGACGCCACCACTTCGCCACGCACCGTCCGGCTCATCTCGGTCACTTCCTCGGGACGCTCGTCGATCAAGAGCACGAACAGCACGACTTCGGGGTGGTTGGAGCTGATGGCATGCGCAATGTGCTGCAGCATCACGGTCTTGCCCGACTTCGGCGGCGCGACCAGCAGGCCGCGCTGGCCCTTGCCGATCGGCGCGACGATGTCGATCACGCGACTGGTGATGTTCTCCTCGGCCTTGATGTCGCGTTCCAGGCGCAGAGGCTTGTCCGGATGCAGCGGGGTGAGGTTCTCGAACAGGATCTTGTTCTTGGTCGCCTCGGGCGGCTCACCGTTGATCTTGTCCAGCTTGGTCATCGCCGAGTAGCGCTCGCCGTCCTTCGGCGTGCGGATCTCGCCCTCGATCTTGTCACCGGTGTGCAGGTTGAAGCGGCGGATCTGCGACGGCGACACGTAGATGTCGTCGGTGTTGGCCAGATACGAGGTCTCGGGCGAGCGCAGGAAGCCGAAGCCATCGGGCAGCACTTCGAGCACGCCGTCGCCGTAGATGCTCTCACCACGTTTCGCCAGCGTCTTCAGGATGGCGAAGATGAGTTCCTGCTTGCGAAAGCGGTTGGCGTTGTCGAGACCGATGCTGGCGGCGAGTTCGAGCAGTTCGGTGATGGACTTTTGCTTGAGTTCGGACAGATGCATGGGAGGGGCCTGAATGGGCTCGCTTGAAAGAGCCGGACTGGGAAGGGTGGGGCCGGGCGGCGTCGCCAGCAGGAGGCTGGCGTCAGAATCCGCCCGACAAGCGAAGCGGTTTGTTCAGATATTGCTGTCGACGAAGGCGGTGAGCTGGGACTTGGAGAGGGCGCCGACCTTGGTGGCTTCGACGTTGCCGTTCTTGAAGATCATCAGCGTGGGAATGCCGCGAATGCCGAACTTGGGCGGCGTGGCCTGGTTCTCGTCGATGTTGAGCTTGCACACCTTGAGCTTGCCGGCGTATTCCTTGGCGACTTCGTCGAGGATCGGCGAAATCGCCTTGCAGGGACCACACCAGTCGGCCCAGTAGTCCACCAGCACGGGCAGGCTGGCCTGCAGCACTTCCTGCTCGAAGGAATCATCGGAAATGTAATGAACATGCTCGCTCATCGGTGAGGCTCCTTGATTGTGGACGGGGTGCGGCCGGAAGCGGCCAGACGGATCGGAAAGATGGTAAGGCTGGAAAATTCGATTTTGTGCCGATATGCTACATCAAAACAGCCGCCTGCAAGCAAGCGGGCCCTTTCGACCAAATTCCTGGGTAAAACGAATGACCTACGTTGTAGCCGACGCCTGCGTGAAGTGCAAATACACGGATTGTGTCGACGTCTGTCCTGTCGATTGCTTTCACGAGGGGCCCAATTTCCTCGTCATCGACCCGGAGGAGTGCATCGACTGCACCCTCTGCGTGGCCGAATGCCCGGTTGAGGCGATTTTCGCCGAGGACGACGTGCCGGAGGACCAGCGCGTGTACATCCAGCTCAATGCCGAGTTGGCGAAGCAATGGAAAGTCATCGTCGAAAGCAAGGATCCGCTGCCTGACGCCGACCAGTGGGCGCAGGTGAAGGGCAAGCTGCAATACCTGGAACGCTGAACCGCCTCTCTCTGGCGGGCGACGCCCCGCTCCCGGAGGCCGTCGCCCGCCATCTGCTGGACCGCCACGCGGACCGGCTGCCCGACCTTTCGGGGCTGACGGTGCTCGTCCCCAACCAGCGCGCCGGCCAGGATCTCTCGCGCGCGCTGGCCCAGGCCGCCGGGCGCGCCGTGCTCGTCCCGCCGCAGATCACGCCGCTCAAGAGCTGGGCCGCTGAGTTCGCCAGCGGCCGCCCCACGCCACAAGCGCGTCGACTGGCCCAGCTGCACGGCGCGCTGCGCCGCGAGGCGTGGCTCGGCAGCGTCGACCGCTGGACGCTCGCGGGTGAACTGCTGACGCTCGCCGACGAACTCTCCGCCGCGCGACTGGGCGGGGAGATCGCCTCGCAGCTGCGCGCCCTGCACGCCGAGGCGCTCGACCGCGAGACAGCGCTGATCGAAGCTGTATGGCAGACCTTGAACCGCAACGGCGACGACCCGCAGGCCCATTACGCGCGCGCGCTCGAGGCGCTGCTCGGCGAAATCGCCATCGCGCCGCGACCGCTTTACGGCTACGCGCTCGGCCGCCTCACCGCGGTCGAGACCCAATTCCTCGCGCGCTGCGCCGAACACGCGCCGGTGACATTGCTCGAGCCCGGCATCGACGCCCCGCTCGCGCAGACGCTCGACGCCGCCTGGCGGCGCACCGAGCCGCCGCTCATCGCACGCGCCGCCGCGCTGGCGAGGCGCTGCCCGGACTCGCCGCTCGCCGGCCGCCTGCGCGTGGCGGCCGCACCCCACCTCGAAGCCGAGGCGCGCGCGGTCGCCGCCTGGGTCGCCGAACAGCTGCACGCCGGCCATCGCGCCATCGCGCTCGTCGCGCTCGACCGCGAAACCGCCCGCCGGGTGCGCGCGCTGCTCGAGCGCCTCAACGTGCTCGCCGCTGACGAAACCGGCTGGACGCTGTCGACCACCGCCGCGGCGGCGGTGATCGACCGCTGGCTCGAATGTGTCGCGAGCGACTTTCGCCACGTCGAACTGCTCGACCTCCTGAAGTCGCCCTTCGTGCTCGGCGACCCTGCCGCGCGCCAGGACACAGTGCTCGCCTTCGAGCTCGCGCTGCGCCGCCACGGCGTCTCGCAGGGCACAGCCGACCTGCGGCGGCTCGCGCAGCGCACGTTCGACGGGGTGCCGGACTGGCTCGCCGCCCTGTTCGCCGCGCGCGAGGGATTCGCCCGCACCCGCGCGCCGCTCGCCGGGTGGCTGGCACGCCTCGCCGACAGCCTTGCCGCGCTCGATGCGCTCGCCCCGCTTACGGCCGACGCCGCAGGCGCGAGGCTGCTCGACGCGCTCGCGACGCTGCGGCGCGACCTCACCGACGACACCGAGGTCTACACCTTCGCCGAATGGCGGCGCTGGCTCAATCGCGAACTCGAATCGTCGAGCTTCATCGACGAAAGCGTCGACAGCGCGGTCGTGCTCACCTCGCTGCCCGCCGCGCGCGGTCGCCGCTTCGACGCCGTCGCGGTGATCGGCGCCGACGCCCGCCACCTGCCGCCGCATCCCGCGCCCGGCCTCTTCTCGCAGGCGATGCGCGCCCAGCTGGGCTTGTCCACGGCTGCCGACGATGCCGAAGCAGCGACCGCCGACCTCATGCAGCTGCTGGTCCAGGGCCCGGCGCTGCTGAGCTGGCAGGCCTGGCACGACGACGAGCCCAATCCCGCCTCGCCGCTGGTGCTGCGGCTGCAGGCGCTGCACCGGGCCGCGTGGGGCAGCGACCTGCCCGCGCAGGCGGCCGGGGAGCCGCCCGCGCTGCCCAGCGCACCGCCCGCGCCCTGCCGGCAACCCGCGCCGACCGTTACGCCCGCGCAGTTGCCGCGGCACTATTCGCCCACCGCCTACCAGACCCTGCTCGACTGCCCCTACCGCTTCTTCGCACGCAGCGTGCTCGGCCTACGTGAGCTCGACGAGGCAGACGAAGCGCTCGACAAGAGCGACTACGGCAACGCCCTGCACCGCATTCTCAAGGCCTTTCACGACAGCGATCCGCCAACTGAAAAGGATGCCGCACTGGCGCGACTGAAGGCGATCTCCGCCAACGAATTCGCCGCGCTGCCCGCGTACACCGCCGCCGCCTGGGCGAGCCAGTGGGACAAGATCCAGCCCGCCTACGTCGACGCCTGGCTCGCCTGGGCGGCGCAGGGTTGGCGCTATGCATCCGGCGAGACCGATTTCGCCGTACCGTATCGCGTCGAGGGACTAGGCGAAGTCACCCTGCACGGTCGCGTCGACCGCGTCGACGTGCGCGGCGAGGCGCGCGCGGTCATCGACTACAAGACCAGCGCCGCGCAGGCCCTGAAGAAGAAGCTCAGGACGCCCGACGAAGCCGTGCAGCTGCCCTTCTACGCCTGGCTGTGCGAGGCGGCCGCCGCCTACCTGCCGATCAACGAGGCGCCCGTCGCCCCCCTTGAACTCGACGGCGAGACCGACGTCGCCGCCATCGGCCTGCGTCTTCCCGCATTGCTCGAGGCGATCGCCCGCAGCGCGCCCTTGCCCGCCCACGGCGTCGATGCCGTGTGCGCCTACTGCGAGGCGCGCGGGCTGTGCCGCAAGGGGATGTGGCATGCGTGAGCCGCTCGATATCGCCGCCGCGCTCGATCCGCACGCCTCGTGCGTGGTCGAGGCGTGCGCCGGCAGCGGCAAGACCTGGCTCCTGGTGTCGCGCATGCTGCGCTTGCTCTTGGCGGGTGCCCACCCTTCGGAACTGCTGGCGATCACCTTCACGCGCAAGGCGGCGCAGGAGATGACCGACCGCCTGCACGCGTGGCTGCGTGTGCTGGCGCTGGAAGACGACGCGACGGTCCGCACCTTCCTGCGCGAGCGCGCGGTGGCGGAGCACGACATCGACGCGCTGCTGCCGCGTGCGCGCGGCTTGCTGGAGACCGTGCTGACCGCGCAACCGGGGCCGACGGTGACGACCTTCCACGGCTGGTTTCTCGATCTCCTGAAACGCGCGCCACTGGAGGCCCGCCTGCCGTGGGGCGCGCCGCTGCTGGAACGCCCGCGGCAACTGCAGGACGAGGTGCGCGACCGCCTGCTCGCCAAGTGGGCGGGCGCGCCGGAGTCGTTGGAGGGCGCGGCGCTGCTCGCCCTGCTCGGCGAATTCGGCGAGCACGCCCTGCGCGCGCTGCTGCGGCATTTTCTCGAGGCGCGCGCGGAATGGTGGGCCTACACAGAAAACGCGAGTAACCCGGTCGCGCATGCGCTGGCGAGCCTGCGGCCACTGCTGCACGACGACATCGAAAGCGATCCGATAGCGGACTTCTGGGCCGACGCTTCGATGGTCGCGCGCGCGAAGCGAGTGGGTTCTCTGCTGGAAAAGGGAAGCGATGCCGAGCGCAGGAAGGGCGAGTCGATTCGGCGCGCCGTCGAAAACCACGACTTCGACGGCTTGCGCGGGCTCGTCCTGAAGAAGGATGGCGGGCGACTGGTCAAGAAGGCGAACAACCCGACGCTCGAGAAAATGGGGGTCGATGCCGACGCGTTCCTGCGCGACTACGAAGCGCTGGAAAGCGCGCTTGAACGGATCGGCTCGATCCAGACCGACCAGCGGATCTGGGCTCTCAACTGCCACGGCCTGCTTCTGGGTCACGCGCTGCTCATGGCCTACCAGGACGCCAAGGCGCAGCAGGGCGTGATCGACTTTGCCGACGCCGAGTGGCTCGCCTGCCGACTGCTCGCCAGCGAGGAGCACGCGCCGGCGCTGGCGCTTAAACTGGATGCGCGCTACCGGCACCTGCTGCTCGACGAATTCCAGGACACCAACCCGCTGCAATGGCAGGCGCTCTCCTCCTGGCTGCTCGAAGCGCGCGGCGCCGACAGCGACATGACGGTGTTCATGGTCGGCGACCCCAAGCAGGCGATCTACCGCTTCCGGCGCGGCGAGGCGCGCGTGTTCGACGCGGCGGCGGAATTCCTCGCTGAGCACTTCGGCGCACAGCGCTTCAGCACCGACATGACGCGGCGCCTCGCCCCAGCCGTGGTGCAGGGCGTCAATCCGGTGTTCGCCGGTATCGAAGGTTTCGCCGCGCACACGCACGCGCCGGCGAACGTCGCCCGCCCCGGCGCGCTGCGCTGCGTGCCGGTGCAGGCCGAGAAGCAGGAAGAAGCGCCCCGCATGGGGCTCCGCAACCCGCTCACCACGCCGCAGCCCGACGCCGACGACCGCGCCGTGCACGCCGAGGCGCGCGCGTTCGCGCAGACGCTGCGCGACGAGATGCTGGGGCGCTGGGGCGTGGCAACCGACGGCCATACACGCGCCGCACATCCCGGCGACGTGCTCGCGCTGGTGCGCAGGCGCACCCACCTGCAGGTTTACGAGCGTGAACTCGAAGCCGCCGGCATCCCGTTCATCACCTCGCGCCGGGGTGGGCTGCTGCACGCGCTCGAAGCGCAGGACCTGATCGCGCTGATCGACACCCTGCTCCTGCCGCACGCCGACCTCAAGCTCGCCCACGCGCTGAAGTCGCCGGTGTTCGGCTGCAGCGACGCCGACCTGCTCGAGATCTTCGCCCACGACGCCGAGGCGTGCGGCTGGGAACGCCTGCTGCAGCGGGCGCATGCGCCGGACTGCCCGCCGACGCTCGCGCGCGCCGCCGCGCTGCTCGACTGCTGGCGCGGCCATGTCGGCACGCTGCCGGTGCACGACCTGCTCGACCGCATCTACTTCGAAGGGGACGTCGAGGCACGCTATGCCGCGGCCGTGCCGGCGGCGATGCGGCCGCAGGTCGCCGCCAACCTGCGCGCCTTTCTCGAGCTCGCGCTCACCCAGGGCGGCGGGCGCTACCCCACGCTCGCCGGCTTCGTGCGGGAACTCGCTTCGCTCGTCGACGACACCGACGCTGCGCCCGGCGAGGGCATCGCCGCCGACGGCGAGAACGCGGTGCGGCTGCTCACCATCCACGGCGCCAAGGGCCTTGAGGCGCCGATCGTTTGGTTGCTCGGCGGCAGCGACCACCAGAAAACCGAGCGCTACACGGTGCTCGCGCCGTGGCCGCCAACGGAATCACGCCCGGTGCATTTCTCGCTCGTCGGCCGCACGAGCGAGCGCGGCACCGGGCGCGATCATTGGTTCGACGAGGAAACAGCGCTCGCCCAGCGCGAATCCGACAACCTGCTCTACGTTGCGCTCACCCGCGCCGAGCAGGCCCTGATCGTGAGCGGAGACGCGAACAAGAATGATTGGCTCGAGCGCGTGCAGGCGGCCTGGCAGCCGCTCGCGCTGCCGGACGCCCTGCCTGAGGCCATGCCCGAACCGGCGCCGACGGCGCCTGAGCTGGCGCGCATCGTCGCGCCCGCCGTGGGCCAGCGCACCGTCTCACCCATCGCGAATCCTGCCGCCGCCGCGGGCGAGTTTTTTCACGCCTGCCTCGAAACGCTCGCCCCGCCAGGCACGCGGCGCGACCTCGCCGCGCTGGCGGCGCGGCTCGACCTCGAGGCCGAGCGCGCCACGATCGAGGCGAGCGCGCGAGCGCTGCTCGCGCAGCCCCACCTCGCGCGCTTCTTCGACCCCGCGCAGTACCGCCGCGCGCACAACGAGCTGACGCTGCTCGATCGCGACGGCCGCGCGCAGCGACTCGACCGCGTGATCGAGTTCGACGACGCCGTGTGGGTGCTCGACTACAAGACCGGCGCGGATGCGCTCACCCTCGACGACGCGCAACTCGTCGAACGCTACCGCGCGCAACTTGCCGTCTACCGCGGCCTGCTCGCCGCGCTGCACGCCGGCAAGGCGATTCACGCCGCGCTGTTGCGCGCCGACGGGCGGCTCGTGACCGTGCCAGAATAGGCGCCCTCGACACCCGTTGGGGAGATTCCCATGCGCGCCCTGTTGCTCCTGTTGCCGGCCCTGCTCACCGGCTGTATCTCGTTCAGTTCGAGTGAACCGACCGCCGCCCCTGACTACGCCACGTTCTGCCAGGACAAGGAGGCGCTCTGCCGCGAGATCTGCGGTGCCGCCGGCGTGCAGGCCTTCTCGTGCAAGGCCGCGCCGCGCGAGGGCCTGGAATACCAGTGCCAGTGCAGAAAGCCGGAGTTGCGCACGTGAGCGAGAAGCCGTTCGCCGAATCCTGCGTGCAAAACCGCGAGCCGATTCTCGCGGTGCTGCGCGAGGTCTTCGCCGACCGCCGCCGCGTGCTCGAAATCGGCAGCGGCACCGGCCAGCACGCCGTGTATTTCGCGCCCGAACTGCCGCACCTCACGTGGCAGACCGCCGACGTGCCCGCAAACCACGCCGGCATCCGGCTCTGGCTGAACGAAGTCAATCTCCCCAACGTGCTGCCGCCGCTCGCGCTCGACGCCAATGACAGCACTTGGCATCACGCACGCTACGACGCGGTGTTCTCGGCCAACACCCTCCACATCATGAGCTGGGCCGAGGTCGAGCGCTGCTTCGCCGGCATCGGCGCCGTGCTCGAAACCGGCGGCGTGCTCGCGATCTACGGCCCTTTCAACTACGGCGGGCAATTCACCTCGGAGAGCAACGCCCGCTTCGATGCCTGGCTGAAATCGCGCGATCCCATGTCCGGCGTGCGCAACTTCGAGGCCGTCGACACCCTCGCCCGCGCGCAGGGGCTCGCGCTGTGGCAGGACGTCGCGATGCCAGCCAACAATCGAATGCTGGTCTGGCGCCGTCACGGAGAAAATTGATCCCGCCTCGGCGCTTGGCCTCGTCGATGGCTTTGCTATAAACAGAGCATCGTGTGGCGAGGGACTTTCCCATGCGCATTGCAGAACTCATCGAGCGCTGGACCCGGGCCGCCCATGCGCACACCGACGTGCGAAGCTACGCCGTCCACCTGCCGCTTCGCGACGCCGCGCGCATCGAAGCCCTGCACCTGATGTACCCGGGCCGCAGCGAGGCGCAACTCATGGCCGATCTGATCCGCGCGGCCCTCGACGAGCTCGAGGTGGCCATGCCCTATATTCCGGGCACGCGCGTCATCGCCGAGGACGACTACGGCGACCCGATCTACGAAGATCTCGGGCCGACCCCGCGCTTTTATTCGCTGTCGCACGAGATCCTGCGCAAGCTGGCTTCGGCGCCGGTAGGAAAGTAACTGTCGGATTTGTTTACAGCGGCGCAGCGGGCGAATCGCCAGCCCGTTGTTTTGGCAACGATTTTTAGGGTTGGCATGGGCTTTGCACATCGGGGGCCATACCGATAATCCTGCGGACTTCATCATGTACATCGCACCGGCGATCCTGTTTGCCGTCTTCGCGAGCCTGTTCTACGTGCCGGGCTTTCTCGACACGCCACTCGGCCTGCTGACCCCGCGCGAAATCATTTCCCAAGTACTGTTCGGCGTCTTTGCACTGATCGCCCTCGCCGCGCTCGCGCGCTCGATCGAGCACGATCCGGTGTGGCCCTGGCGACCCGGCTTCCGGCGCGCCCTCGACTGGCTCCGCGGACGGTCCCTGTAAGGCGAGCCGGAGGGCATAAAATAGCGGCTTTCCGTCCCGGTCTGCCGCCATGCCCGTCAACCTCGCCGCCCCCGATCCCGCCTCGCTCCACCCCGTCGCCGGCGTCCGCCTCGGCATCGCCTCCGCCGGCATCAAGAAACCCGGCCGCCGCGACATCACCCTGATCGAGCTCGCCCCCGGCGCGCGCGTCGCTGGGGTGTTCACCCAGAACCGCTTCTGCGCCGCGCCCGTCACGGTGTGCAAGCAGCACCTGACTCACGGCGACATTCGCGCGTTGGTCATCAACACCGGCAACGCCAACGCCGGCACCGGCGAGGAAGGCCTCGCCCGCGCGCGCCGCACCTGCGAAGCCGTCGCCGGGCTGTTAGGCGTGAAGACCGAACAGGTGCTGCCGTTTTCCACCGGCGTGATCCTCGAGCCCCTGCCCATCGACAAGATCCTGCCGGCGCTGCCCGCCGCCCAGGCCGACCTCGCTGCCAACCACTGGAGCGAAGCGGCGCACGCGATCATGACCACCGACATCGTCGCCAAGGGCGCGTCGCGGCAGATCCGGCTTTCCGGCAAAACCGTCACCGTGACCGGCATCGCCAAAGGCTCCGGCATGATCCACCCCAACATGGCAACCATGCTCGGCTTCGTCGCGACCGATGCTGCGATTGCGCCGGCGCTGATGCAGCAACTGGTGAAGGACGTCGCCGACGTGTCGTTCAATTGCGTCACCGTCGACGGCGACACCTCGACGAACGACAGCTTCATCCTCATTGCCACCGGCCAGGCGAACAACGCGGAAATTGCCGATGCCGCAAGCGGCGACTACACGGCGCTCAAGGCGGCGCTCACCGAAGTCGCGATCGAGCTCGCGCAGGCGATGGCGCGCGACGGCGAAGGCGCGACCAAGTTCATGACGATTGAAGTTGTTGGCGGCCGCGACCGCGCCGAATGCAAGCAGATCGCCTACGCCATTGCGCGCTCGCCGCTGGTCAAGACCGCGTTCTTCGCCTCCGACCCCAACCTTGGCCGGATTCTTGCCGCCATCGGCTATGCGGGGGTCATGGACCTCGACGTCAACGCGCTCAAGGTCTGGCTCGGTGACGTGCTGGTGGCCGAAAAGGGCGGCCGTGCCGCAAGCTACACCGAAGCGCAGGGCGCGGCGGTGATGAAGGAAAGTGAAATCACCGTGCGCGTGGCGCTCAATCGTGGCGACGCCAACGCCACCGTATGGACCTGCGATTTTTCCTACGACTACGTGAAGATCAACGCGGAATACCGCACCTGATCAACGCTGGCCCACGTTCCTGGGAGAGCCTGCCCCGCACGTAAAGCCGCCGGCGCACAATTCACTTCGCGGTCTGTTGCGGCAGATTTTTTGGGTGGAGATCCAGATAAGGCGTCGCTACCTTGCCGCCCGGTGGCACGTAGCCTGGCGCCGCCACGCCTCGCGGCCCCAGGCTCTTGATGTAGCGATACATCGCCTTGAGATCGTCATCGTTCATCGCGCGCAGGCTGGGCGACGGCATCGGCGGGCGCATCGGCTGGCGCGACCGCGCAAGCCAGGCCGCTTCGTCCATGGCATATACCGGCAAACGCAGGTCGCTCGCGTACGTCGTGCCCCATGGCCCCTGCCAGCCCATCGCGCCGCCTCTCAGCTTGTCAGCCTCCGCCTCTTTGCCGTCGTTCTGCATGAAGCCCGGCGGGTGGCAGTCGTTGCAGCCGGATATCTGCATCAGGTAGCGGCCGTGACGCATGTCGTCGGCCGACCCCGCCCAAACCGTGCTTAAGCATGCAGCCAGCACCATCGCCGCGACATGGACGAATGGCGAGTCATGTTCCCTTCCGAGATCGGTGTAGGCGCAGGGTGCGCCCGCCGGCCTTTCAGGTTTGGACATTCTTGCAGCGGCAGCAGGGCGCCATCCGCTAGAATCGGCGCATGTCCGAACTTGCCGCCCTGCTTCCCCGTATCGAGCGCCTGCTCGACCGCCTCGACGCCCCGTCCGCCGTGCGCGGCCTCGACTGGAAGAACGTACGCGCGGCGCGCTGGTCGGCGCAGGTGGGCGGCCTGAAGCCCATCCTGCATCCGCAGCGGGTCGCGCTGAAGGATCTGCTCGCCATCGACGGACAGAAGCAGCGCGTCGACGCCAATACGCGCCAGTTCGTCGCCGGCAAGCCCGCCAACAACGTACTGCTGACCGGCGCGCGCGGCAGCGGCAAGTCATCGCTGGTGAAGGCCGTGCACGCCAAGTACGCATCAAAAGGCCTGCGCCTGATCGAGGTGGACAAGGCGGGCTTGCCGAGCCTGCCCGATTTGTTCGACCTGCTGGCCGACGCCGACTACCGCTTCATCGTCTTCATCGACGACCTCACCTTCGCCGAGCACGAGCCCGGCTACGCCAGCCTCAAGGCCGCGCTCGACGGCTCGCTCGCGGGCCCCTCCGACAACGTGCTGATCTACGCCACCAGCAACCGCCGCCACCTGATGCCGGAGTACATGGCGGAGAATCTGGAGACGAAGCACCTCGGCGGCGAGGTGCACCCCGGCGAGGCGATCGAGGAGAAGATCTCTCTTTCCGACCGTTTCGGCCTGTGGGTGTCCTTCCACGTCATGGACCAGGACACCTACCTCGCCATCGCCCGCCACTGGGCCGCCACCCTTGGTGCGCCGCCGGACGAAACCTTCGAGCGCGCCGCGCTGCAGTGGTCGCTCGGGCGCGGCGCGCGCAACGGGCGTGTAGCGTGGCAGTTCGCGCGCGACTGGGCGGGAAAGAAATGAATGACGACAACAAGCCCGCTCCCGCAAGCGGGCGAGGCGGCGAACGTGATGGTGCCCGAAGCGACCTGACGGAAGTCGTCGCTGCGTTGCTGACCCAGCCCGACGGCCGCGTGCTGCTCGCGCAGCGCCCGCCGGGCAAGGCCTACGCGGGCTACTGGGAATTCCCGGGCGGCAAGGTCGAGCCGGGCGAGGCGCTGGAGGCGGCGCTTGCCCGTGAATTGCGCGAGGAACTCGGCATCGCGATCGAAGCGCCGTGCCGCTGGATCACCCGCGTGTTCGAGTATCCACACGCGACGGTGCGGCTGAATTTCTTCCGCGTGTTCCTCTGGCAGGGCGACCCGCACCCGCACGAAGGCCAGGTGTTTTCCTGGCAGCAGCCGGCCGCCGTCGACGTGACGCCGCTTCTGCCCGCCAACTTCCCCATCCTGAAAGCGCTCACGCTGCCGCCCGTGCTCGGCATCAGTCACGCCGAGGCACTCGGCGTCGACAGCTTTCTCGCGCGGCTCGACCTTGCGCTCGCCAATGGGCTACGGCTGGTCCAGGTGCGGGACAAGTCGCTGCCGGAAGCCGAGCGCCTCGCGCTGGCGCGGGAAACCGTGCGCCACGCCCACCGCCACGGCGCCCGCGTGCTGGTCAACGGCAGCCTCGAGCTCGCGCGCGCCGCCGGCGCGGATGGCGTGCACCTCGATTCGAGCGCGGCCGCGAGACTGAGCGCCCGACCCGACCGCGCCGGGTCCGACGCGTTTCTGGTCGGCGTGTCGTGCCACGACGCGGCCGAACTCGCGCACGCCGCGGCGATCGGCGCCGACTTCGCGCTGCTCTCGCCGGTGCTGCCGACGCAGACCCATCCGGGGGCGCCCACGCTGGGCTGGCAGACGTTTTCCGAACTGGCGGCGGCGAGCCCGATCCCGGTCTACGGTCTCGGCGGGCTCGGGCGGAAAGACGTCGCCTTGGCGCGATCGCATGGCGCCCACGGCGTGGCGTTATTGCGGGGGGCGTGGACATGAAGCGGCTGCGCCATGACCGCGCGCAGGGCGAGCGTGAGGCGGCGCACCCCTTGCGGGGGGTCGCGCTACCGTTGCTGCTGGTCGTCGCGCTGATCGCCATCGCGGTCGCAGGCTGGTGGCTGAAGCGTCCGGCCGAGGCCGTGCCAGTGGCCTGCGCCGACCCTGTTTCCGGCTGCGCCTTCAACCACCGCGGCACTGCCATGACGCTGCGCTTCGGCGCGGCCCCGCAGCCGATGGCGCCCTTCGACGTCGAACTGCGCGCGCCCGGCATCCAGCGGGCAAGCGCCGAATTCCAGATGATCGGCATGGACATGGGCTTCAACCGCTACGACCTCAAGCCCGCCGGCGCCGACCGGCTCGTGGCGCGCGTCACGTTGCCGGTGTGCGTGAGCGGACGCCGGGATTGGGTGCTCTACCTGGATCTCGAAGGATTGCGCTACGCTTTTGGCTTCAGTACCGAGTGAACCGGCCGTTCACGTAAGCGTCATATTTCGCGGCATATAATGAAAATTGACATTTTGAGAGGGTGAGCAATGCCGACCGAACATACCTACAAGCAATTCGACGCCGAGCTGGAAGCCGTGCGCGCCAACGTGCTCAAGATGGGCGGCCTCGTCGAAGAGCAGATCGTCAATGCGGTCGAATCGCTCATCTCGGGCGACATGGACCTCGCCGACCGCGTCGACGCCAACGACCACAACGTCAACGCGCTGGAAGTGGCGATCGACGAGGACTGCACCCGCATCATCGCGCGGCGCCAGCCGACCGCGTCCGACCTACGTATGGTGATGATGGTGGTGAAAACCATCACCGACCTCGAGCGCATCGGCGACGAGGCCGCGAAGATCGCACGCATGGCGAAGCTCATCCACAAGTCCGAGCGCATCAGCGTGCCGCGCTTCAACGAGGTCAAGTACATGGCCGACCTGGTGCTCGAGATGCTGAGGAAGGCGCTCGACGGCTTCGCGCGGCTGGATGCCACCAAGGCGGTCGACATCGCCCGCCAGGACCAGTCGGTCGACGAGGAATTCCGCCTCAATCTCCGCCATCTCATCACCTACATGATGGAGGATCCGCGCACCATTTCGGTCTTCATCGACATCCTGTTCGTCACCAAGGCGATCGAGCGCATGGGCGACCACGCGAAGAACATGTCCGAGTATGTCGTCTACATGGTGAAGGGCAAGGACGTGCGCCACACTTCTCTCGAAGAGATGGAAAAAGAGGTCCTTTAAGCCGCCTTGCACCAAACAGAACGGGCTCCCGCGGGAGCCCGTTCTGTTTCTTTGTAGCTGGCTTACTTGCTCGGCGGCACGTAGCCGGCAGCCTGGTCAACCTTGCCGCCGCCAAAGAAGTAGCGTTCCATCTGCTCCATCAGGTAGCTGCGCGCCTGCGGGTCGGCGAGATTGAGGCGGTTTTCGTTGATGAGCATGGTCTGGTGACGCTGCCAGCCGCTCCACGCTTCCTTCGACACGTTCTCGAAAATCTTTTTGCCGAGTTCGCCCGGAACCGGCTGGAAGGCCAGACCTTCGGCTTCACGGCCGAGCTTCACACACTGCACCATGCGGGTCATTTGCTGCTCCTTCGAAATTCAATCGCTGGATTCTAACCCAAGCTGCTTTTCAAGTCGGCGCGCGAATACCCCCATTTCCTTCGCGGCCTGCTTGTCACCGCGCGCCTCGGCTACGGCGATGCCCTGCCGGTACGCCGCGAGCGCGTCCTCTGCCGCACCCGCTTCCGCCAGCGCCCGGCCGAGCAGTTTCCAGGCAGCCGAATACTTCGGGTCGCGTTCGACCGCGCGGCGCAGGTGCTCGGCGGCCTTCGCAGCGTCGCCGGCCTTCAGGTATTCGCTGCCAAGCGAAAAGCGCAGCAGGGCATTGTCGCGCCCGGCGGCAAGCATCGCTTCGAAATCGGCGATCGACGGCATGCCTGTCTCCTACTTTCTCCAAAACACAGGGGTCAATACCACCAGCAGCGTGAAAAACTCCAGACGGCCCAGCAGCATGGCAAAGCTGCACACCCAGGTCTGGAAATCCGTCAGCACCGCATAGTTAGATGCGGGACCGACCTGGCCGAGACCTGGGCCTGTGTTGTTGACCATCGCGACCACGGCGGTGAAGGCGGTGAAGATGTCGAGCCCGGTCGCCGCCAGCATGAAGGACAGGATGACGATCGACGCGACATAGATGAACAGGAAGGCGAGGACGGCGTAGATGATCTTGTTCGGCACCGCCTGCTGCCCGACCTTGGTATGCACCGTGGCGCTCGGATGAACCAGCTTGATCAGCTCTCGGTAAACCTGCTTGTAAAGCAGCATGGCACGCAGCATCTTGATGCCGCCGCCGGTCGACCCGGAACTGGCGAGGAAACTCGACAGAAACAGCATGAACAGCGGAACGAAGTAGGGCCAGCTGTTGTAATCCGTGGTCGAAAATCCAAGCGTGGTCGCGACCGAGACCGTATTGAACGCGACGTAGCGGAGCGCCTCGAAAAATCCGGCGTACGTCTCGTCGAGCCAGAGGAAGAGCGAGAGGCCGACGATGCTCGCGCCGAGCACGCCGAAGACCCACGGAATTTCGGCGTCGAAGCGGTACGCCATCAAGCTGCGCATACGAAACGCCAGGAAATGCGTGGAAAAACTGATCGCCGCGATCAATGCGAACGCCATGACGATAACCTCCAGCAGCACCGAGTCGAAATAGCCGAGGCTCGCGTCGTGGGAGGAAAAGCCGCCGAGACTCATCACGCTGAAGGCATGCACCAGTGCGTCGACCCAACCCATCCCGCCCAGCTTGAGGGCAAGGACACAGAAGCCGGTGACGATCGCGTACACCAGCCAAAGGCCCTTGGCGGTCTCCGCCATGCGCGGGGTGAGCTTACTGTCCTTCATCGGCGTCGGCGTCTCGGCCTTGAAGAGCTGGCGGCCGCCGACGCCAAGAAGCGGCAGCACCGCCACCACCAGGACGATCACCCCCATGCCGCCGATCCAGTGCATGAGCGTGCGCCAGACGTTGATCGACGGCGGTAGATCGTCGAGGCCGGAGAGCAGCGTCGCTCCGGTCGCCGTCAAGCCCGAAACCGCCTCGAAATAGGCATCGGTGAAGCTGAGCCCCGGCAGCGCCAGCAACAGCGGAAGAGTCGAATACAGCGGCAGGATTGCCCAGATCAGCACCACCAGCAGGAAGCCGTCCCGCGTCTGGAGTTCTCGCCGGCCCCGCCGGGTGAGCAACCACAGCAATACCCCCGAAACGAAGGTCGTCACGATGGCTTCGTCGTATACCAGGTGCGCGCCGTCTTCCAGCGCCAAAGAGACCGCCAGCGGCACCAGAAAGGCCAGCGCGTAGAGCATCAGCACTTTCGACAGGATGTGGAGGACCGGCAGGATTTGCGACATCGGGCGGGGTGCCGTGCGGCGTCAGAAAAAACCGAAACCGACCTGGAACAGCTTTTCGACCTTGGGGATGATGCGCTTGTTGAGCGCGAACACGATGAGGTGGTCCTCGGCCTCGATCAGCGTGTCATGGTGCGCAATCAGCACCTCCTCGCCGCGGATGATTGCGGCGATTGCCGCGCCATCAGGCAGCGCGACGTCGCCGATGCGGCGGCCGACGACCTTGGATGTCTTGAGATCGCCGTGGACGACGATCTCGAGCACCTCGGCGGCGCCGCGCCGCAGGCTGTGCACGGCCGCCATGTCGCCGCGGCGGATTTTGGACAGCAGCGGGCTCACCGTCGCCTGCGCGGGCGAAATTGCGATGTCGATCTCCCCCCCCTGCACCAGGTTCACGTAAGCCGAACGGTTGATCAGCGCGATCACCCGCTGCGCGCCCATACGCTTGGCCAAGAGCGCGGACATGATGTTGTCCTCGTCGTCGTTGGTCAGCGCGCAGAAGACGTCGATGGCCTCGATGTTCTCCTGCTCGAACAGTTCCTCGTCGGTGGCGTCGCCCTGAAGCACCAGCGTGCGATGCAGCTGCTCGGCGAGCAGCGTGCAGGTGGTCTTGTTGTGGTCGATCAGCTTGACCTCGTAGTCACGTTCCAGGCGTGCGGCAAGACGTTTGCCGATATTGCCCCCGCCGGCGATCATCACCCGCTTCACCGGTCGCTCCATGCGCCGCAGTTCTCGCATGACAACGGGAATGTCCTGTTTGCGCGCGAGGAAGAAGACTTCGTCGCCGGGCTCGATCACGGTGATGCCCTGGGGCACGATGCCACGGTCGCGCCGGTAGATCGCCGCGACCCGGGCGTCGATGTCCGGCATGTGGCGCCGCAGGTCCTGCAGCTCATGGCCGACCAGCGGGCCGCCGTGGTAGGCGCGCACCGCCACCAGGCGCAGCCGGCCGTCGGCGAACTCGAGCACCTGCAGGGCCTCCGGATGCTCGATCAGCCGGCGCAGCGTCTCAGTGACTTCCTGCTCCGGGCTGATGACGTGATCGACGCCAAAATGCTCGGCGAGGAAATCGCCCTCGGACTCGAGGAAATCGTTTGAGCGGATCCGTGCGATGCGGGTGGGAATGTTGAAGAGCGTCGCCGCCAGCCGGCAGGCGACGAGGTTGGTCTCATCGCTCTGCGTCACCGCGACCAGCATGTCGGCGTCGTCGGCGCCGGCCTTCTTCAGGGTCGAGGGGTGGGCCGCATGCCCCCGCACGGTCCTGAGGTCGAACCGGTCCTGCAGCATCGACAGGCGCGCGGTGTCGAGATCGACGATGGTGATGTCGTTGTTCTCAGCGACCAGGCTCGCCGCAAGGTTGGCGCCCACCTGGCCGGCGCCGAGGATGATGATCTTCACGTCGGGGTTCCGCGCTTACAGATCGTCATCCAGCCGTCGCCCGTGGCGGATGTTGAGCTGCTTGAGCTTGCGATAGAGGTGGGTGCGCTCGAGTCCGGACTTGTCGGCGACACGCGTCATGCTGCCGCCCTCCTTCTGGATCAGGTGTTCGAAATACATGCGCTCGAAGGCGTCGCGCGCCTCGCGCAGCGGAATGTCGAGCGGTATGCCGTGCGCCACCGCCGGCGCCGCCTGCTTCATCGGCGCGAGCACGCGGTTGACGTCGGCCGCGTCGATTTCGCTCGCCAGCGCGGTGACCGCGAGGGTGCGCACCACGTTGTTGAGCTGCGGCAGGTTGCCCGGCCAGTCGAAGTTGCGCAGCTGGTTGAGCGCGGGCGTGGTGAGGCGGCGCACCGGGCAGACGCCTTCTTCGATGAGCTGCTGCAGCATGAAGTTGGCGATCTCCGGCACGTCCTCGCGGTGCTCGCGCAGCGGCGGCACCTGGATCGTCAGGCTGGAGAGCCGGTAGTACAGGCGATTGTCAAAGTCGCCGGTACCCACCGCGGCATCGAGGTTGCGGCTGGACGCACACACCAGTCGGGCGCCACTGCCTTCGAGCCGGTCGAGCAGCAGACCCAGCCCCTTTTGCTCCAGGCGACCCAGCTCGCAGGCATCGGGCAGGAAGAGCGTCCCATTGCCCAGCCCCTCGAGGTAGGCGCCCGGCTCGGAGACGAGGCGGGCGCGATCCTTGATCTCGACCCACGCGGTACCGGGCTGGTGCAGGAAGCGCGCGCAGACGTCGAAGCCGCTGCCCGGTTCCCCCAGCAGCATGACCGGCGCGGTATTCGCCGCGATCTGCGTCAGGCGTTTCTTCAGTTCGAGGATCTGCGGGCTGCGCCCGAGCGCGGAGAGGTCCATGCTCGGCGCCCGGCGTGGCTGCGTGACGCCGCGCTTGATCGCCTTGTTGACCGTGTCGATCAGCTTGGCGAGCGAGACCGGCTTCTCGAGGAAATCGGCAGCGCCGAGCTTGGTTGCCTCGACCGCCGTGTCGATGGTGCCGTGGCCCGACATCATGACCACCGGCATGGTCAGCAGGCCGCCCCCCGCCCATTCCTTCAGGAGCGTCACGCCGTCGGTGTCCGGCATCCAGATGTCGAGCAGCACCAGGTCGGGACGGCGCTGGGTGCGGAAGCGCCGCGCGGCTTCGGCGTTTTCCGCGAGATGGACGTCATAACCCTCGTCGGAGAGGATCTCCGAGAGCAGCTCGCGGATGCCAACTTCGTCGTCGACGACGAGGATATGCCCGCTCACCCCTGCCTCCCGGCTTCGGCGTGGATCGGCAGGCCGATGCGGATCACCGCGCCGCCGGTCTTGAGGTTCTCGACCTCGATTCTGCCGTGATGCTCTTCGACGATTTTCTTGACGATGGCGAGACCGAGGCCGGTGCCTTTGGCCTTGGTCGTTGCATAGGGCTCGAACAGCCGCGTCATCAGGTGCTCCGGAAATCCGGCTCCATTGTCCCGAACGGTCAAGCAGACAGCATTCTGCTTGATGCGCGTGCTCACCTCGACCTTGGGCTCGGGGCGGCCCGCCAGCGCATCCTGCGCATTTTGCATGAGATTATGTATCACCTGACGCAATAATGTGGAGTCCCCGCTGACGCGCGGCAAATCCGGCTGCAGGTCGAGCGAGAGCCCGATCGCGGCAGCGTCGTAGAGCGTCGCCACTTCGCCAATCAGGGCGTTCAGGTCGAGTGCCTCCAGCTTGGCGCGCGGCATGCGCGCGTAGTTGGCGAAGGCATCGACCATCGCCTTCATCGCCGCCACCTGGTTGACGATGGTCTGGGTCGCACGGGCGAGGAACTCCGCATCGGCCGCTTCCAACCGCCCACCCAGCTTGCGCGCGAGGCGCTCGGCCGAGAGCTGGATCGGCGTGAGCGGATTCTTGATCTCGTGCGCGAGCCGCCGCGCGACCTCGCTCCACGCGGCGTTGCGCTCGGCGTTGATGAGCATGGTGACGTCGTCGAACACCAGCACGTAGCCGCGCTCGACCCCGGCCGGCAGGCGCGTGCCGCGCAGCAGCAGCGACTGCGCGCCACCCGGCCCTGCGTAATCGACCTGCTCCTGCCATTCGCCGGCGTGCGCGGCGAACTGCGCGGCGGCCTTGGCGCCGAAGCCGTGCAGCGCCGCATCCGGGGCGCCCAGCGCCTCCAGCGGCTGGCCATCCAGACAACCGGCCTCCACGCCGAGGATGTGGGCGGCGGCGGCGTTGGCCGTGCGCACCCGCAGGCCCTCGTCGAGCACCATCACGCCCGACGAGAGGTTGGCCAGTACGCGCTCGAGAAAGGCCTTGGCCTGTTCGGTCTCGAGATGGTTCTGCGCTGCCTGTTCGCGCGCCTCCGAAAGTTGGCGCGTCATGCGGTTGAACGACTGGATGAGCACGCCGAGCTCGTCGCGGCTTTTGAGCGACGGCATCTGCGAGAAGTCGCCCTTGGCGACCGCACGCGTGCCGCGCGCCAGCGTGCGCAGGGGCGCGCCCAGCCGTTCCGACAGGAGGTAGGCGATGGCGAGCGTCATCAGCAGCGCCAGCAGCAGCGTGAGCGTGAGCGCGACGCCGTAGATGCGCTTCAATCCCACCCGCGACACGGCGATCTGCTGGTATTCCTGATAGGCGAGCTGAACCGCCTGGGCGTCGCGCTGGAGGCTCGAAGGCACTGGCTGCACCAGCTGCAGCACGCGGGTCTCGCTGGTGAGCGCGCTGGTATAGACCGGGACGATCACACGCATGATGAGGCCGCGATCCGGCACCTCCTCGATGCGGGCGTAGGGTTGTTGCTGGCGCACCTGCCACAGCACACCGCGCTCGGGCAGCACCGGCAGCAGCGTGCCGCGCTCGCCGCTGACGTGGGCGATCACGCCCCCACGCTCGTCGAACAGCGTCAGCTCCTGCACCGCGCTCTGCTCGCGCAGGGTGGACAGGGCGGTGATCACCGAACCCATGCCCTCGTCCGACAGCGACAGCGCCATGCGCTGCGCCTTCTTGTCGAGTTCGCGCAGGAGATCGTCGAGCGCGGCCTGGCTGAGGTTGACGCCGGCGGTGAGCGCGTTGTCGACGCGCACGTCGAACCAGGTCTCGATCGAGCGGTTGAGGAAGAACACCGAGGCGCCGTACACGACGAGGCCCGGCAGCAGCGCGACGATGCCGAACATCGCCATCAGCTTCAGGGTGAGCTTGGCGCCGAACACGCCGCGGCGGATGCGCTTTTGCAGCCACCACAGTCGCCAGCCAAGCAAGCCGAGCAGGGCGGCGCCCAACACGCTGCCGACCGCGAACAAGGTCGGCAGCGTGTCGGAAAAGGCGCTGCTCTCGCTGCTGGCGAAGAACAGCAGGCCCAGCAGCGCGATGCCCAGGACGAGGGCGACTGCGATCAGTCGACGCATCAGGGCGACGGGGCGGGCGGCTGCGGCGCGGCGGGCGCCTCGAACGACCAGACGTACCAAGGCGTGGCGAGGTCCCAGCGATCGCCACCGACCGCGCCGATCGACAAGGGTTTGGGCAACTGGGCGGTGTCGAGTCGCAGGCGCAGCCGCGCGTCGTAGCGCTGACCGGTCCTGAGCGCACCGCGCTCGGCGATCTGCCAGCCCTCGATCCGCCCCAAAAGCGCAAGCGCCTCGGCGAGCGTCGGCGCGGTGCGCGTGGTGTAGCCGGACTCGACGACGTAGCGCCGCAGCAGCAAGTGATAGTAGATGCGAAGCTTGCGCGTCGCCTCGAGGATGCCCTCGTCGAACCACCAGTTGCGCGGACGGGTGACTTCGAGATCGACCAGGAAATAGAGGTTGATGCCCTTGGCGAGCGCGTCCTCAAGAGTCCGGTTGAGCACGATGTCAATTGTCGCATCGAGCACATAGCCTTGCGGCACCGCACGCACGCTCGCCTCACCGATCTCGCTCCTGTCGTTTGCCCACGCGCTCGCCGCCACGGCGAGCCACGCAACGAGCAGGGTGGCCAGCAGTCCGCGTGCCAGGGCGTCAGGTCTTGCGCAGCAGGGCGTAGAAGAAACCGTCATGGTCGGCGGTGGGCAGGAGGACTCCGTCGGATATCGGCTCGGGCAACGGGCGGCGTTCGGCGTCGGCATGCGTCGCCAGGAACGCGCGCACCTGCGCGCCGTTTTCTTCATCGAATACCGAGCAGGTGGCATAGAGCAATGTACCACCCGGCGCCAGCACTCGCCAGAGCGCTTCCAGCATAACGGCCTGCTGGGCGGCGAATTGAGCGATGTCCTCGGGACGGCGCAGCCACTTGATGTCCGGATTGCGCCGCACGACGCCCGAGGCGCTGCACGGCACGTCGGCGAGGATGCGGTCGAACGACCGGCCGTCCCACCAGGCATCAGGCTGCGACGCGTCCCCTTTGATGAGCGCCGCGCCGAGGCCCAAACGCCCGAGGTTCTCTTCGACGCGCGCCAGCCGCGCCGCGTCGACGTCGAGCGCGACCAGATCGACGTTGGCGCGCTCGAGGATATGGCCCGTCTTGCCGCCGGGTGCCGCGCACGCGTCGAGCACGCGCTCGCCCGGCTGGGCGTCGAGCAGGCGCGCGGCCCACTGCGCGCCGGCATCCTGCACCGACACATCGCCGGCGTCGAAGCCAGGCAGGGCGTGCACCGGCTGCGCCTTCTCCAGCGTCACCGCGTCGGGGCCCGTCTGGCGCGCGGCGATGCCAGCATCGGCCAGCCGCTGCAGGTAGGCCGCGACGTCGCCGCGGCGGACGTTGACGCGCAGCGTGAAGGGCGGGTGCATGAGACTCGCTTCGAGCATGCCTTGCCAGTGGTGCGGATACTGTCCCTGCAGCTTGGCGATCCACCAGTCGGGATGGGACCAGCGACCGCGCTCGGTAGCGTCGGCGACTCGCTCGAGCTCGGCGCGACGGCGTTGGAAGTTGCGCAGCACCGCGTTGGCGAGCCCGCGCCGCCAGCCCTCGCCCGCCGCCGCCACCGCGTTGTGCACCACCGCATGCGCCGGCGCGCGGGTGTAGGCGAGCTGGTAGAGCGCGACGCGCAACAACCAGCCGAGCTGCGGGTCGGTGAGCGGCCGTTCGAGCAGGGCGTCGAGCCAGGCGTCGAGCCGCCCGAGCCAGCGCAGGCTGCCGTAGACGATGTCCTGCAGCGCGCCGCGCTCGCCCGCGCTCGGCAGCTGGTTCAAGCGCTGCGGCAGCACCTGGTGCAGCGCGGCGCCGGCGAGCACCGCTTCGAGGACGTCGGCGGCGAGCCGTTGTAGCTCACGCAAGGCGCCAAGCCCCCCGCATCACGCCCCCAGCCGCGCGCCGGGCACGAGCACACGGCCGGCCAGGAAGGCAGCCGCCGTCATGCGCTTGCTGCCGGCCGGCTGCACCTCGTCGAGCCTCAGCGCGCCGTCGCCGCAGGCGACCACCAGGCGCTCGCCCGCCTCGAGCACCTCACCCGGCGCCCCGCGCCCGCTGACCAGCTCGGCAGCCCAGACCTTGAGCGGCGCGCCGGCGGCGAGCGTCCACGCGCCCGGCACCGGGTTGAATGCGCGCACTGCCCGCGCAAGATGGGGGGCCGGCTGCGTCCAGTCGAGCCGCGCCTCCTCCTTGCTGAGCTTGGCGGCGTAGGTCGCGAGCGCCTCGTCCTGCTTGCGCGGCGTCAGCGTATCGAGCCGCGCCAGCGCGTCGACGATGGCGCGCGCGCCGGCCGCGGCGAGCTTGTCATGCAGGGTCCCGCCCGTGTCGGTTGCGAGAATCGGCACCACGGTCTTGAGCAGCATCGCGCCGGTGTCGAGACCGGCATCCATCTGCATGATGGTGATACCGGTTTCGCTGTCGCCCGCGAGGATCGCGCGCTGGATCGGCGCGGCGCCGCGCCAGCGCGGCAGCAGCGAGGCATGGATATTGAGGCAGCCGCGACGCGGGATGTCGAGTACCGCTTGCGGCAGGATCAGCCCGTAGGCGGCGACCACCATCACGTCGGCACCAACGGCGGCGAGCTGGGCCTGCGCCTCGGGCGCCTTCAGGCTCGCCGGCTGCGCGACGGCAAGGCCTCTCGCCAGCGCAGTGGTCTTGACCGCGCTCGGCATCAGCTTCATGCCACGCCCGGCGGGGCGGTCGGGCTGGGTCAGCACCAGCGGGATGTCGTGACCGGCGTCGGCCAACGCGTCGAGCGCGGCCGCCGCGAACGGCGGCGTGCCGGCGAAGATGAGACGCACGAGACGCCTCAGAGCGAGGCGCGCACCGGCGCCGGCTCGGCGCGGTGCTCGCGGGCCTGCTTCAGGAGCTTGGTCCTGATGCGGTTGCGCTTGAGGCTGGAGAGGTAGTCGACGAAGACCTTGCCCTGCAAGTGGTCCATTTCGTGCTGGATGCAAACCGCCAGCAAGCCGTCGGCCTCGAGTTCGAACGGCTTGCCGTCGCGGTCGAGCGCACGCACGGTGACGCGCTCGGCCCGCTTCACCTTGTCGAAAATGCCGGGCACCGACAGGCAGCCTTCCTCGCTTTCCTCGGTGCCCGACTGGGCGACGATCTCGGGGTTGATGAACACACGCAGCTGGTCGTGGGTTTCCGAGATGTCGATGACGATCACGCGCTCGTGAACGTTGACCTGGGTCGCCGCCAGCCCGATGCCCGGCGCCGCGTACATCGTCTCGGCCATGTCGTCGACCAGCTTGCGAATCCGGTCGTCCACGGCCTTCACCGGCTTGGCGACGGTGTGCAGCCGCGGGTCGGGGTAGTGGAGGATTTCGAGCTTGGCCATAAAAAAACTTTACGAATGAAGGGGATGGGCGCACACTTTCACGCCGATTCTGTACGAAGATGCGCGTCGCACTAAATATAAGGCGCCGGATCGCCGTAACTTAAGCGCACAGTATATTTCAATCGACTTGGACAAGGTCTAAATGGAGGGTTCCCCCGTGCGTCAACTCGTTGTTTCCCTTGCCTTGCTGCTGGCCACGCCGGCGCTCGCCGACGACCTCAAGCTGCAGGACAACGCGCCCGACACCTACGTGGTCGTCAAGGGCGACACGCTATGGGACATCTCCGGCAGGTTCCTCAAGGATCCCTGGCGCTGGCCGCAGATCTGGAACATGAACCGGGAGCAGATCAAGAACCCGCACTGGATCTACCCCGGCGACCTGATCGTCCTCGACCGGAGCGGCGCGCAACCGCGGCTCAAGCTGGTACGGGGCGACAAGGGCGCGCTGCCCACGGTGAAAGTCTCGCCCGGCGTGCGCACCACCGAGATCGCGCGCGACGCGATCCCCGCGATTCCCATCCGCGTGATCCATCCCTTCCTCACGCAGCCGCGCGTCGTGCCGCAGGATGCGCTCGCCGACGCCCCGTACATCCTCGGCACCAACGCCGAGCGCGTGATCCTCGGTTCGGGAGACGAAGCCTTCGCCACCGGCGGCAAGGCCGGCGTGACCCGCTGGAACGTGCTCCGTCCCGGCAAGACGCTGAAGGATCCCGAGACCGGTGAAGTGCTCGGGCAGGAAGTCGAGTACCTGGGCGATGCCCGCACCCTCGTCGAGGGCGCGCCGCAGAAGATCCGCATCACCCAGTCGGCGAAGGAGATCCTGCCGAAGGACAAGCTGGTCGAGGCGATCGACGTCACCACCTTCGAATACGTGCCGCGCGCGCCGGAAGCGAAAGTGAACGGCCGCATCGTTTCCGCCTACGGCGGCATGTCCGACAGCGGCCGCTACCAGACCGTGGTGATCAACCGCGGCAGCCGCGACGGCCTAGCGCCAGGCCACGTGCTCGCGATCTACCGCGAGGGCCAGGCAGTGAAGCTCAGCCGCGACGAAATCGACCGCATGACCTGGATCAACGAAAAGGCACAGGGCGTGTCGGATGGCGCCGCCTGGCTCTACAACGACGTCCGCTGCCTCAAGGAGGACGGCAAGGTCACCTACGACCAGAAAGCCGACGTTCGCAACGTCTTCCGCTCGGCCTGCCTCACGGCCGACGCCAACTCGGTCAAGCTGCCGGACGCGCGCAGCGGGCTAATGATGGTCTACCGTGTGTTCGACCGCGTCTCCTACGCGCTCATCATGCAGTCCGACGGCCCGGTCTACCTGCTCGACACGGTGAAGAATCCCTGACGATGGACGCCGCCGACCCCTGGCTACGCCTCGCGCTGGCGCCGGGGCTCGGCAACGCCAGCCTGCTGCGCCTGCTGACGGCCTTCGGTTCCCCGGAGGCCGTTTTGTCGTCCGGACGCGCCGCGCTCGCCGCGCACCTGAGCCCGGCGCAGTGCGACGCGGTCCTGGCCGAACCCGACGCGAGCCAGCTCGACGCCGCACGCGCCTGGCTCGCCGAGCCCGGCAACGGCCTCGTCACGCTGGCGGATGCCGACTATCCGAAGTCGCTGCTGGAAATCGCCGACCCGCCGGCGCTGTTGTTCTTCAAGGGACGCCGCGAACTTCTGAATCAGCCGGCGCTGGGCATCGTCGGTAGCCGCAATGCCACGCCGCAGGGCCTGCGCGACGCCGAGGCCTTCGCGCAAGCCCTGTCGGACGCCGGCCTCACCATCGTCAGCGGGCTGGCGCTCGGCATCGACGCGGCGGCGCATCGCGGCGGGCTCGCCGGCGCGGGCTCGAGCGTCGCGGTGGTGGGCACCGGGCTCGATCGCGTCTACCCGGCGAAAAACAAGGCGCTCGCCCACCGTCTCGCCGAAGCCGGACTCATCGTCTCGGAGTTCCCGCTCGGCACGCCGCCGCTGCCGCATCACTTCCCGCGCCGCAACCGGATCATCAGCGGCCTTGCCCGCGGCGTGCTGGTCGTCGAGGCGGCGCCCGACAGCGGCTCGCTCATCACCGCGCGCGTCGCCGTCGAGCAGGGGCGCGAGGTGTTCGCCATTCCCGGTTCGATCCACTCGCCGCTGTCGCGCGGCTGCCACGCGCTCATCAAGCAGGGCGCGAAGCTGGTCGAATCCGCGGCCGACATTCTCGACGAGCTCGCGTGGGCACAACGTCTGGCGCCGCCGGCGCTACCGGAAACCGGCGCCGATCCGGTGCTCGACGCCTTCGATGGTGCGCCTGCAACACTCGACGCGCTGGCGCTACGCACCGGGTTGACGCTCGATGCGCTTTCGGCGAAGCTGTTGGCGCTCGAACTGGACGGCCGCGTCGCGTCCCTGCCCGGCGGGCGCTACCAAAGACTCCACTGACCTCATGCTCGACATCCTGGTTTACCTGTACGAAAGCTTCCGCATGGCGGAGCTCGCGCCCGATCGCGACGCGCTCGAGAAGCGCCTGTTCGCCGCCGGCTTCGAGGAAGCCGACATCCATGCCGCGCTCGACTGGTACGCCCACCTCACCGCCGGTGAGACGCATCCGCGCCTCGCGCTCGCGCGCGACCGCCACTACGCGCCGGAAGAGACCGAGCGCCTGAGCGATGCCTGCCGCGCCGAGATCGCCTTCCTCGTCGGCGCCCAGGTGCTCGACCCGGAGTCGCGCGAGTGGGTGATTTCCGGCCTCATGGCGCTCGGCGGCGAGGACATCGAGCCCGACCACGTGCGCTGGATGACGCTGATCGTGCTGTGGAGCCGGGGCGTGATCGAGCATTTCACCCACCTCGAAGACATGCTGTTGAACCACGAGCCGGGACGCCTGCACTAACCCTGCGTTGATCAGGCCCTCGCCATGTCCAAGCTCGTCATCGTCGAATCGCCGTCGAAGTCCAAGTCGCTGAAGAAATATCTCGGCCCGGGCTACGACATCCTCGCCAGCTATGGCCACGTGCGCGACCTCGAGCCGAAGACCGGCGCGGTCGACACCGAGAATTTCTCGATGAAGTACCAGATCATCGAGCGCAACGCCCGCCACGTCGACGCCATCGTCAAGGCCGCCAAGAAGGCCGACGAAGTCCTGCTCGCGACTGACCCGGACCGCGAGGGCGAGGCGATTTCCTGGCACATCAGCGAGATCCTCAAGGAAAAGAAGATCAAGACGCCGATGAAGCGCGTCGCCTTCTACGAGATCACCGAATCGGCCATCCAGGACGCCGTGCGCCATCCGCGCGAGATCGCGACCGATCTGGTCGACGCCCAGCAGGCGCGCCGCGCGCTCGATTACCTGGTCGGCTTCAACCTCTCCCCGCTGTTGTGGAAGAAAATCAGCCCGGGCCTGTCCGCCGGCCGCGTGCAGTCGCCGGCATTGCGCATGATCGTCGAGCGCGAGGAGGAGATCGAGCGCTTCGTGCCGCGCGAGTACTGGACGCTGCACCTCGACACGCACAAGGGCAGCCAGCCGTTCAGCGCCAAGCTCACCCACTTCCGGGGCGAAAAGCTCGATCAGTTCTCGGTCGAACACGAGGCGCGCAGCAAGGAATGGCTCGCCACGCTCGAGGGCAAGGACGCCCGCGTGATGCGCATCGAGAAAAAGCGCCGCGCGCGCAATCCGGCCGCGCCCTTCACCACATCGACGCTGCAGCAGGCCGGCGTGCGCCAGCTCGGCATGACCACCGACCGCGTGATGCGCACCGCCCAGCAGTTGTACGAAGGCATCGACCTCGGCGAAGGCCCGGTCGGCCTCATCACCTACATGCGGACCGACTCGGTCGCGCTGGCGCAGGAGGCGATCACCGACATCCGCAAGTACATCGGCACGCACTTCGACAAGGACTATCTACCGCCTTCCGCGATCGCGTACAAGGCCAAGACCAAGAACGCGCAGGAGGCCCACGAGGCGGTGCGCCCCACGTCGGTGCAGCGCACGCCCGAGGCGGTGAAGCCTTTTCTCACGCACGACCAGGCGCGCCTGTATGAGCTGATCTGGAAACGCACCGTCGCCTGTCAGATGACGCCGGCGCAGTTCGACACCGTCGCCGCCGACATCACGGTAGGCGAGGGCACCTTCCGCGCCACCGGCCAGACGCTTGCCTTCCCCGGCTTTCTCGCCGTGTACCAGGACGACGAGGAGGGCGAGGAAGAGTCCAAGCTGCCGCCGCTCGCCGAGGGCGAGACACTGCCTGTGGACCGGCTTTACGGCGAGCAGCACTTCACCCAGCCGCCGCCGCGCTACACCGAAGCGTCGCTGGTGAAGGCGCTGGAGGAATACGGCATCGGCCGTCCCTCGACCTACGCCAGCATCATTTCCACCCTGCAGGACCGCGAATACGTGGTGCTCGAGAAAAAGCGCTTCCAGCCGACCGACATCGGTCGCTTGGTGAACTGCTTCCTCACCCGGCACTTCAACCACTACGTCGACTATGATTTCACCGCCAAGCTCGAGGACAAGCTCGACGACGTCTCCAACGGCAAGTACAAATGGTCGCGTCTCCTCGGCGAATTCTGGAAGGAATTCGACGGCGACCTGAAGGCCAAGCAGGACGTCGAGCGCGGCTGCCCGATCCTGGAAGCCTGCCCCAAGTGCGGCAAACCGCTCTTCATGCAGGCCTCCAAGCGCGGCCTCTTCATCGGCTGCTCCGGCTACCCTGCGTGCGACTACACCCGCCCGCTGCACCCGGCGACCGCCGAAGGCGACAACGTCCTCGGCAAGGACCCGGCGACCGGGCTCGAGGTGAAGCTGCTGTCCGGCCGCTTCGGCCCCTACGTCCAGCTCGGCGACATGCCGGAAGACAAGAAGGCACCCAAACCGCGCCGCGCCTCGTGGCCGAAGGACATCCCGCTGGAGAGCGCCACGCTGGAATTGGCGCTGAAACTCCTCTCGCTGCCCCGCGAAATCGGCATCCATCCCGAGACGGGGCTCCCCATCGTCGCCAACAACGGGCGCTTCGGGCCCTACCTGCTGCACGACGGCAAGTTCAAGTCGATTCCCAAGACCGACAGCGTCTACGACATCGACCTGCCCCGCGCGCTCGAGGTGCTGAAGATGGAGCGCGCGCCACGCGGCGCCGACTCCGCCGCTTCGGTGCTGAAGAACCTCGGCCCGCACCCGGACGACGGCAAGGACATCACCGTGCGTGCCGGCCGCTACGGGCCGTACGTGAAACACGGCACGACCAACGCGACGCTTCCCAAGGACATCACCCCGGAGGCGATCACGCTCGCGGAGGCGCTCGATCTCCTCGCCGCCCGCGCAGCCCGCGGCCCGGCGAAAAAGTCCACCCGCAAGGCCGCGGCGAAGCCCGCTGCCGAAAAGAAGGCCAAGACGGCCGAGACGAAGGCAAAGCCCGCGACGAAGAAAGCCGCGACAACCAAGGCCGCCACCAAGAAGACCGGGACCAAAGCCGCGGCGACCCGCAAGACGCCGGCCAAGAAACCCGCCGCATGAGCGCGCCACCGAGCCTGCTCATGGTCAACGCCTTCATCGGCACGGCCAACTTCAAGAAGCTCTATCAGTCGCTCGGCTACGCGGTGGTCACCGAATGGTCGGAGCGCAAGGCGATCAGCCTGGTTCGCAAGACTCCGCCGGCGGTGATCGTCGCCGACTTCTTTCACCAGACCGATTTTCGCGACCGGCTCTCCAATCTCGAATCCCTGCTCGCCACCGCGCAGGCCTCGCCCGCCACGCGCATCCTCGTCTTCTACGAGCCGGCGCATCAGGCCGCGCTCGACAAGGTGCGCGCGCGCCTGCGCATCGACGCCGCGCTGACCCTGCCGGTCGACGAAAACGCGCTCGCCACCACGCTCGCTGCCTGGTGCAACTGACCACCCCGCCATGCGCATTACAAGGACGCCCCTGTAATGCACCCGCAACCTGCGGCGGCTATCGTCGCGCGCATGTCTATTCCTTCGATTACCGACTCCAGGGATGCGTCCCGCGTGCAGCTGCTCGCCATTCTGGCGGAAGCGCGCTTGCTGACGCTGTTGCAGCCGGTGCTGGATTTGCATACCGGGCAGATGACCGGTTACGAGGCCTTGACGCGGGGGCCGTCGGACAGCCCCCTGCATTCGCCGATCGCGCTGTTCCGCGCGGCAGAGTGTACGGGGTTGACGGGCACGCTGGATGCGGCGTGCATGGCTTCGGCGCTGGCGGCGTTTGCACGCCTGCGGCTGCCGGGGCGGGTGTTCGTCAATCTCTCGCCAACCAGCCTGCTCGACCCCAGGTTTGCGCCCGAAGCGATATTGCGCGCTTTTGCCGACGCTGGGCTCGCCGCCAGCCAGGTGGCCTTCGAGATCACCGAAACCGCGTCGGCGGTGGATTACGCCGGCTTGCGCGACGCCGTCGTGGGCTTGCGCGCGGCCGGAATCGAGGCGGCGTTGGACGATTTCGGCCAGGGCTTCTCCAGCCTGCGCATGTGGTCGGAGCTGAAACCCGGCTTTGTCAAGATCGACAAGCATTTCGTCACCGGCATCCACCAGGATCCCCACAAGCTGGAGTTCGTGCGCTCGATCCGCCAACTGGCCGAAAGCGCGCATGCCTGTGTCATCGCCGAGGGCGTGGAAACGGTTTCCGAATTGGCGGTGCTGAAGGATCTGGGCATCCGCTATGTGCAGGGCTATCTCATCGGCCGGCCGTCGCCCGTGCCGGTGCGTCTGCCGCCGGACGAGGTGGCGCGCTGTCTGGAATCGGGCCGGGTCAGCGTGTTTCCGTTGTCGGCCGGACGCGATCCCATCCGCGCGACGGCCGGCCGCTTGGCCCTGCCCGCACCGCAGGTGTCGCCGGATACCCCCAGCGAAGCGGTGCTCGACCTGCTGATCACCCATCCTGAACTGCATGCCATTGCGGTCGTGCGTGACGAAGTACCGGTAGGCATCATCCATCGCCCCGCCATGATCGACCGCTTCATCGGCTTGTATGGCCGCGAACTCTACGGCAAGAAACCCTGCGCCGTTTTCATGGATAGCCAGCCGCTGGTGGTTGATAAGGCCACCCACATGGTCGAGCTGTCGGAACTGGTGGTGCGCAAGGGCCGGTCGGCGTTCACCCAGGGCTTCATCGTGACCAGCGAAGGCCGTTATCTGGGGCTGGGGTCAGGCTTCGACCTGATGCGCGAAGTGACGGAGATGCAGATCATGGCCGCGCGCTACGCCAATCCCCTTACCGGATTGCCAGGCAACGTGCCGATCCAGGAACACATGGAACGGCTGCTGGCGGCCAACCAGGTCTTCGTCGCTGCCTATTTCGATCTCGACCAGTTCAAGCCCTATAACGATGTCTACGGTTTCCGGCGCGGCGACGAAATGATCCAGCTCACCGCGCACGTTCTGCGTGCCGGCTGCGACAGCGAGCTGGATTTCGTCGGCCATATCGGCGGCGACGATTTCGTGGTGCTGTTCCAGAGCCCAGATTGGGAAGCGCGTTGCCGTACGATGCTCGCACGTTTCGACGACGAGCGGCTGTCGCTGTTCGAAGTCCGCCATGTCGCCGAAGGCGGCTACGTCAGCGAGGACCGGCGCGGGCGCATGGACTTCCATGCGTTGGTATCCCTGTCCATCGGCGCGGTCCCGATCGACCCCTCGCATTTCCACCACTACCAGGAAGTGGCGCGCGCCGCCGCCGACGCCAAGCGCATGGCCAAGAAACTTGAAGGCAGCGCGCTCTTCATCGACCAGCGCCGGCAACCCCACGCCCGCCGCCTGGTGGAAGAACCCAGCGCCGACGCCGCCTGAAGCAGCAAAAATGCGCAGATCGGCCCAATGGAAAACCGGGGCGCAACCCCGGCTTTCCTGCCTAGCCCGCCTGCGTTTCGCTATCCGTACCCGCCAGCCTCGCCCTGACCTCGCGCTTGCCCATCTTGCGGACGGCCGCGATGGCGGCAAGCTGTTCGGCCCGGGGACGCGTCGATCCGGCTTCCCAGTTGTAGATGGTCTGGGCGGACACGCCGACGAGCGCGCCTAACTCGGCGGCGGACAGCCCGAGCCGCGTCCGCTGCGCCCGCACCCCCTGGGGCTTGAACCGCAGTCTCGTTTCGGATGCCGCGTCGCTGACAGGCACGTCCTGCTTGGACAACATTCTTTCGAGCCGGCTTATCTGTTTTTCCTGTGCCTCGATGCGCCGCTTCAGCGCGGCGATATCGCTACGGTAGCGGCTCGATGCCTTCTTGAGGCTTTCGGTTTCGCCCCGAAGCGTCCTGCGGACGAGGCGGGCGATTTCTTCCTTCAGCACGGATGCAATGTTTGGCAATTGAAAGTCCTTTAGCGTTTTGAAGAGCCACGAGCAGGAGCCAGCAACTCACACATCCAGATTCCGTACCCCCAGCGCATTCGTTTCGATGAACGCACGCCGCGGTTCGACTTCGTCACCCATCAGTGTAGTGAAGATCTGGTCGGCGGCGATGAGATCCTCGATCTGCACTTTCATCAGGCGGCGCACCTTGGGGTCCATGGTGGTTTCCCACAGCTGCTCGGGGTTCATCTCCCCCAGGCCCTTGTAGCGCTGAATACTCATGCCGCGCTTCACTTCGGCAAGGAACCAGTCCATCGCCTCGCGGAAACTTTTCACGGGGGTTTCCTTTTCGCCGCGGCGGGCGCGGGCACCGAGACCGATGAGATCGCGCAGCAGGTTGCCCACCTTCACCAGCTGTTCGTAGTCGCCGGATTCGAGCAGGTCGGCTTCGAGGTAATAGACGTAGGCGTTGCCGTGCGAATGGCGGGTGATGCGCAGGCGATGGCTGTCGGTTTCACCAATGTATTCGGCCGCGACTTCGAACTTGCCGGCGTCGAGCGCGGCGCCCAGGCTCGCCTCAGCAATCATCGCGGCGCTACTGTCGGCGAGCGACAAGCGCGGGATCTTCATCAGCGCCTGCAGCACGTCTTCCGGCAGCATACGGGCGAGGCGGTCACACACGGCTTCGGCGAGGAAGTACTCGCGCGCCAGGGTTTCCAGCGCTTCGCCGGCAATCGGCACCGCGCCGTCCATGGGGGTGAGTTCGGCGTCCTTCATCGCCTCGCTCATCAAATGCTCTTTCAGCGCGTGCTCGTCCTTGATGTAGCGCTCGGCGCGGCCGTGCTTGACCTTGTACAACGGCGGCTGGGCGATGTAGATGTGGCCGCGCTCGACCAGCTCGGGCATCTGGCGGTAGAAGAAGGTGAGCAGCAGCGTGCGGATATGGGCGCCGTCGACGTCGGCGTCGGTCATGATGATGATGCGGTGGTATCTTAGCTTGTCGGGGTTGTAGTCATCCTTGCCGATGCTGGTGCCGAGCGCGGTGATGAGCGTGGCGATTTCCTGGCTGCCGATGACTTTGTCGAAGCGGGCTCTTTCCACATTCAAAATCTTGCCCTTCAACGGCAGGATCGCCTGGAATTTGCGATCGCGGCCCTGCTTGGCGGAGCCGCCGGCGGAGTCGCCCTCGACCAGATACAGCTCGGACAGCGCGGGGTCTTTTTCCTGGCAGTCGGCGAGCTTGCCGGGCAGGCCGAGGCCGTCCATCACGCCCTTGCGGCGGGTGATTTCGCGCGCCTTGCGCGCGGCTTCGCGGGCGCGCGCGGCCTCGACGATCTTGCCGCACAGGAGCTTGGCGTCGTTGGGGTTCTCCAGCAGGAAGTCGGCGAGCTTCTGGCCGACGATCTCCTGCACCACGGGTTGCACTTCGCTGGACACGAGCTTGTCCTTGGTCTGGCTGGAGAACTTGGGCTCGGGCACCTTCACCGACAGCACGCAGGTGAGGCCTTCGCGCATGTCGTCGCCGGTGGTTTCGACCTTGGCCTTTTTGGCGAGCTCGTTCTCTTCGATGTACTTGTTGAGCACGCGCGTCATCGCCATGCGCAAGCCCGTGAGGTGGGTGCCGCCGTCGCGCTGCGGGATGTTGTTGGTGAAGCACTGCACCGATTCGGAATAGCTATCGTTCCACTGCATGGCGACTTCGACGGTGATGCCGTCCTTCTCGCCGATGGCGTGAAAGATCTTGGGATGCAGCACGCTCTTCACGCGGTTCATGTACTCGACGAACCCTTTCACGCCGCCGGAATGCGCGAAATTCTCGGACTTGCCGTCGCGCTGGTCGATAAGTTCGATCTTGACGCCGTTGTTGAGGAAGGAAAGCTCGCGGATGCGCTTGGCAAGGATGTCGAAGTGATATTCGACCGTGCCAAAGATTTCCTCGTCGGCGAGGAAATGCACTTCGGTGCCCCGGTTCTTGGTTTCGCCGACGACCTGCATGGGCGAGACTTCGACGCCGTTCTGGACTTCGACGATCCGGTCATGCACTTTGCCTTGGTGGAAGGTCATCGCGTATTTCTTGCCGTCACGGCGGACGATGAGCTTGAGCCATTTCGACAGCGCGTTGACGCACGACACGCCGACACCATGCAAGCCGCCGGATACCTTGTAGCTGTTCTGGTTGAACTTGCCGCCGGCATGCAGCACAGTCATCACGATCTCGGCCGCGCTGCGCTTGGGTTCATGCTTGTCGTCGAATTTGATGCCAACGGGGATGCCGCGACCGTTGTCGGAAATCGAAATCGAATTGTCCGGGTGGATGATGACCTTGATGTCGTCGCAATAGCCCGCCAGCGCCTCGTCGATCGCGTTGTCGAGCACCTCGAACACCATGTGGTGCAGGCCGGTGCCGTCGGACGTGTCGCCGATGTACATGCCGGGGCGCTTGCGTACCGCTTCCAAGCCCTCGAGCTGCTGGATGCTGTCTTCGTCGTAGCCGCCGTTGCCGGATTCGGGAGTGGTGTTGTCGGGTTTCTTGCTCATGCTGAGTGCCCCTCGCGAGGGGCTTTCCTTCGATATCGTGGATGGACGCGGGTGGCCTCTCCCGCTCAGATGCGCATCGGCATCACGACGTACTTGTAGCCGGGCTCGGCCTCGCTGGTGAGCAGCATGCTGCTGTTGGCGTCGCCGAGCGAGAGCGTGACTTCCTCGCTGTTGAGCGCACCGAGGCCATCGAGCAGGTAGGTGACGTTGAAGCCGACGTCGAGCGGCTCGCCGGTGTAGCTCACCTCGATTTCGTCCGCCGCCTCTTCCTGTTCGTTGTTGTTGCACACGATGCCGAGCGTGTTTTCGCTCATCACCAGCCGCACGCCACGGAATTTCTCGTTCGCCAGGATCGCGGCGCGCTGCAGCGCCTGCATCACGCTTTGCCGCTTGGCCTTGAGCGTGCGCGGCTGCTTGGTGGGAATGACACGCTGGTAGTCGGGAAACTTGCCGTCGACGACCTTGGTGACAAGCTCGGTGCCGGGCAGGGTGATCGTCACCTGGTTGCTGCCGAGTCGCAGGTCGACCGGCTCGTCGACGTCAGCGAGCAGCTTGGAGAGCTCCAGCACGGTCTTGCGCGGGATGATGACCTCGCGCGCTTCGGCGCCGGTCTCCAGCGCGGTCTCGGCATAGCTCAGGCGGTGGCCGTCGGTGGCGACGACCTTCAGCATTTTCCCGTCGAGCACCAGCAGCATGCCGTTCAGATAGTAGCGGATATCCTGGCTTGCCATGGCGAACTGGACCAGCTGCAACAGGCGCTTGAGCGTCTTCTGCGACAACCGAATCGCCTCGCCCAAGCCGACACCGGTCTCGACCCGGGGAAAGTCGGCAGCAGGCAGGGTCTGCAGCGTGAAGCGCGACTTGCCGGCACTCACCACGACCTGGCTCTCCTTGGAATCGAGCTTGACCTTGGCGTCCTCGGGCAGCGCGCGCACGATGTCGAAGAGCTTCCGTGCCGCCAGCGTGATCGCGAAATCGTCGCCCGCCTTGGCGTCGAGCTGGGTGCTCACCTGCAGCTCGAGGTCGGTGGCGAGCAGGGTGAGCTTATCGCCCTTCTTTTCGAGCAGCAGGTTGGAGAGGATGGGCAGGGTATGGCGGCGCTCGACGACCCCGACCACGGAGGACAGGGCAGCCAGCAGGGCGTTGCGTTCGCTTTGTACCAATAGCATTTATCTCTTCCTGATATTCGTAATAAAGGAGGCTCGCAATCGGGAGTAAGCCTGTTTTATTTGTTCAATCAATGCGTTGAGCCAAGGTGACCGTTGTGGATAAGTGCTGGGCAGCACGGGAGCGATGGGGATGCTTTCTGCTGTGCTGTCGCTCCATCCGGTCTTATCCACATTTCATCCTCAGCCTGTTAGCGTTTGTAGCAATACCAGGTAATCGCGCCCGATCTCGGCGTCGGTTTCGCGCAGTTCGCTGACCTTGCGGCAGGCGTGGATGACCGTGGTGTGATCGCGTCCGCCGAAGGATTCGCCGATTTCCGGCAGGCTCTGGTTGGTGAGCTCCTTGGCGAGCGCCATCGCGATCTGCCGCGGCCGCGCGAGATTGCGCGTGCGCTTCTTGGAAAACATGTCGGCGACCTTGATCTTGTAAAAGTCAGCGACGGTCTTCTGGATGTTTTCGATCGAGACGATGCGCGAGGTCGACGCGATGAGGTCGCGCAACGCTTCCTTCACCAGTTCCAGCGTTATCGGCTTCTCATGGAAGCGCGAGAAGGCGATCACGCGTTTCAAGGCGCCTTCGAGCTCGCGCACGTTGGAGCGCACCTGCTTGGCGATGAAGAAGGCGACGGCCTCGTCGAGCTTGACGCCCTCGGCCTGCGCCTTGGCGAGCAGGATGGCGACACGCATTTCCAGCTCGGGCGGCTCGACCGCGACGGTAAGCCCCCAGGCGAAGCGCGACTTGAGGCGGTCGTCGAGCCCGGTGATTTCCTTGGGGAAGGTATCGCAGGTGATGACGATCTGCTTCTTGTTCTCGATCAGCGAGTTGAACACGTAGAAGAACTCTTCCTGGGTGCGGTCCTTCTTGGCGAGAAACTGGATGTCGTCGATCAGCAACAGGTCGAGCGACATGTAGCGGCGCTTCAGGTCATCGAACTGCTTGTTGAGGTAGGCCTTGACCACGTCGTCGACGTAGTCGTTGGCGTGGATGTAGCTGATGCGCGCTTCGGGCTTGGCTTCGCGCACGGCGTTGCCGATGGCTTGCAGCAGGTGGGTCTTGCCCAGTCCTACGCCGCCGTAGATGAAGAGCGGGTTGTAGGCGGTTCCCGGGTTCTCGGCGATCTGCAGGGCGGCAGCGCGCGCCAGCTGGTTGGCACGGCCGGAGACGAAGTTGTCGAAATTGAAGCTTGGGTTGATGCGCAGGCCGGGCAGGCCGGAGCCGGCGGCTGCCACGGCGGACGGCTGGCCGCTCGGTCCGGCCGCGGCCGGCTTGCGGGGGGCAGCGGGCTTCTTGCCCAGCGCGTAACTGATGGTGACCGGGCGACCGAAGAACTCCTGCGCCCAAGCGTCGATCGGGTCGGCGAACTTCTCCCGCACCCAGTCCATGACGAAGTGGTTGGGTGCGAGGATGCGCACCTCGTCGCCCCGGTCGTCGAATTCGAGCGGCTTGATCCAGGTGCTGAATTGCTGCTGGGTCAGGCTGGCGCGGAAGCGCGCTTGGCAGAGGTCCCAGAAGGAATCCATGGTTGGCGAGGGGGGAGTGGAGCGCTGCATGGGATGACCTTGCATCTTACTCCGCTTCGGCGAGGTTATCCACAGGCTCAACCGCCTGCGTCCGCCAGTGCTTGACATCCCTCGGATGGTGCGGGTCTAATACGCGGTTTTTCAACAGTTTTTTTGTGATCGGTCGTCCTGTTCAGGCGGGAAGCGGCCGGCCATCGCTCCAGGAAAGGACTCCGCCATGAAACGCACTTACCAGCCCTCCACCGTCCGCCGCAAGCGTACCCACGGCTTCCGTGCCCGCATGAAGACCAAGGCCGGACGCGCGGTGATCAACGCCCGCCGTGCCAAGGGCCGCGCCCGCCTCGCCGTCTGAATCTTTCCACCCGACGGGCGGCCGGGGTGCGGCTCCACGATGCCCGGCTGACCCGCAAGGCTGAATTCGACCGGGTGTTCGCGGAGAACGAGCGCGCCCGCACGGACGCGCTGCTGGTGCTGGCTCGTCCGAACACCCTCGGATTCGCGCGTCTCGGCATGGTGATTCCCAAGCGCCTGCTGGTTCGCGCCGTCGATCGCAACCGCGTGCGGCGCTGCGTGCGCGAGAGTTTTCGCCAGGTGCGTGGCGACCTGCCGGCCTGCGATTTCGTCGTGCGGCTGATCGCCCGCCCGGCGCCGCGCGAGGAAGCGCGCGACCTGTCACGCACCTTTCAACGCGCGGGGCAGCGCGCGATGGCAAAATGGCCCCCCTCGGCGGTCGCGGATGTTTCGCCGGCGACCCCTTCACCCAATACGACAGCATCCTGATCCATGGACAACCAGCGGCTGATTCTCTTCATCGTGTTTTCCTTCTCGCTGCTTCTGCTATGGGAGGCCTGGCAGTCCAAGGATGCGCCGAAGGCACCGGAGGCCGCGGTGAAGACCGAGGCGGCGGCACCGGCCGCGGCCGGCGTGCCGACGCCGAGCCAGGCGCTGAGCGCACCCGCGGCGGCGCCGGCGCAGACCGGCTTTGCGCAGGGCGCCCGCGCCATCGTCGAGACCGACGTCTTGCGCGCGACGATCGACGCCAACGGCGGCGACTTGCGGCAATTGCAGTTGCTCGACTACCGTGAAACCGACGACAAGAAAGTGGTATTCACGCTGTTCCAGGACACGCCGGCGCGCCCGTACGTCGCGCAAAGCGGCCTAGTGGGGCAGGGATTGCCGACCCATCGCAGCGTGTTCCAGCTCAATCCCGGCACCTACCGGCTGGCGGGCGGCGCGGCGCAGCTCGAAGTGCCGCTGGTGTGGACCGACCCTGAAACCGGCGTCAAGGTCGAGAAAATCTACGTGTTCAAGCGCGGCAGCTACGAGGTCGAGCTGAAGACGCGCGTCACCAACGGCAGCGCGCAACCGGTCGACCTCACGCCTTACTACCAGTTCACCCGCCATGGCGAGGCGCCGCGCGGCGAATCGTTCTTCCTCCATACCTATACTGGCCCCGCCTTCTATACCGACGCGCGCAAGTTCCAGAAGGTCGCGTTCAAGGACATCCAGGCGGGCAAGGCAGACCACGAGAAGACGGCCGACAACGGCTGGGTCGGGCTGGTGCAGCACCACTTTGTCGCCGCCTGGTTGCCCGAGACAGGTGTGAAGCGCGAGTACTACACGCGCGCGCTCGGCGACGGTCTGTATTCGGCAGGGGTGATTCTCGCCAAGGGCACGCTCGCTCCCGGCGAGACGACGACCTTCAGCGTGCCACTCTACGCCGGACCGCAGCTGCAGACCGTGCTGGCCAAGCTCGCACCGGGCCTCGAGCTCTCGCGCGACTACGGCTGGCTGACGCCGCTCGCCTACCCCATCTTCTGGTCGCTGGAAAAGATCGAGCGCGTGGTCGGCAACTGGGGCTGGGCGATCATCATCCTGACCATTCTCATCAAGCTGGCGCTGTATCCGCTGTCGGCGGCCGGCTACAAGTCGATGGCAAAGATGCGCAAGCTCACCCCGCGCTTGCAGCAACTGAAGGAGACGTACGGCGACGACCGCGCCCGGCTGCACCAGGCGATGGCGGAGATGTACAAGACCGAGAAGATCAATCCGCTAGGCGGTTGCCTGCCGATCCTGATCCAGATCCCGGTGTTCATCGCGCTCTACTGGGTGCTGCTGGCGGCGGTCGAGATGCGCGGCGCGCCCTGGCTCGGTTGGATCACCGACCTCACCGCGCCCGACCCGTGGTACATCCTGCCGATCCTGATGGGGATCACCTCGATCCTGCAGGTGAAGCTCAACCCCCAGCCGATGGACCCGATGCAAGCGAAGATCATGATGATCATGCCGGTGGCGTTCACGGTGATGTTCATCTTCTTCCCGGCCGGCCTGGTGCTGTACTGGGTGGTGAACAACATCCTGTCGATCGCGCAGCAGTGGGCGATCAACCGACAGGTAGAGGGCGCGCCGGCCCACAAGAAATAGCAGGGTCGAGGGGTCAGGCGAGGGTCAGCGCGTCGAGCCGTTGCGGCGCGTGCACCCAGTAGCCCTGCACGTAGTCGACGCCTGCATCCTTCAGCCAGGCGAACGCAGCTTCGCTGTCGACGTATTCCGCAATGACCTTGATGCCCAGCGCGTGAGCGACGTCGACCATCGACACGGTGAGCGCCTGGTCCGTCTTGTCGGTGAGGATGTTGCGGATGTAGGCGCCGTCGATTTTCAGGTAGTCGAGCGGCAAGCGCCGCAGATAAGCGTAGGAACTATAGCCGCTTCCGAAATCGTCAAGCGCAATACGGCAACCCAGCTGGCGCAGCTTGCGCAAGGCGCGCACCGCGGTGTTAAGGTTGCTGATCGCGGCCGTCTCGGTGACTTCGAGGATGATTTTCTGCGCAAGGTCCGGGTGCCGCCCGATCACGTCGAGCATGGCGCCGACGTGATCGGCATCGACGAGGCTGTTGCCGGAGAGGTTGATCGACAGCCCCGAGAGCTCACTCAGCATGTCGGCATGGCCATGCATCCAGTCGAGCACGTTTTGCAGGACCCAGGCGTCGAGTTCTTGACTGCGTCCGCTGTGTTCGACCATCACGACGAAACTTTGCGTCGAGTGCTGCTGCGCGAGGGTGTCGTCGAGCCCAAGCAGGATTTCGTAGTGCGCCGGCGCATCACCCAGGCAGGGCTGGATTTTCTGGCATCGGAGGTAGAGCGAGGACAGTGGCAGCGCGTCGGGCAGCGTAGCGGTGGGCACGATCGCAGCCAGTCCGCCTAGCTCGAGCCCAGCCTGCTGGCGGATGGCGGCGCAGGCTTCATTGGCCCGGCGCAGGACGCTCGAGGGTGATGGGTGGGTCTCCCCAGGGGCGACGAGGGGGACCACGGCACCGATCATCTTCCAGTCTGGATGCAGGCTTTCGAGCTCGCCCTTGAGGCGGGCCACCCGGTCGGAGATGCGCTGGGGGTCCTGGGGCTTGAACACGACCATGAAAGAGACGTCGCTCAGCCGCCCGCACTGTTCGCCGGGCTCGAGCATCTCGAGCAGGAGCTCGCCCGTCCGCGTCTGCAGCACGCTGAGCTCGTCGCCCGGCAGGGAAGTGAGGCTCGGGCGCATCGACGGCACCTCGACCAGCGCGCAGAACGTCGGCGGATCGAGCACCGGATGGTCGAGTCGGCGCTCGAGTTCGTCGATCAGCGCGCTGCGCTTGAGGCAGCCGCTGGCAGGATCCTTTGCAGTGAAGGCATGGACGGCGGTGAGGCTGGCGGTGAGCGCGGCGCTCGCGCTGCGTTCGAGGAAGGGGCGGTCGTAGGATTCGGTCTCTTCGATCGTGCCGGCGTCGATGTCCGCGGCGAAGGCGTGGGGGTCCAAGTCGGCGTGGGTGGTGGCGGAGCGGTTCAGCAGCACGACGCGATCATCGAAGGTGCCGAGGATCTCGTGCGGAACCGCGTCGCCGCCGCGGCGCACGATGCACCAGCCCACCGGCGCCCGATGCGGTTCGGCGCCGAGCGATTCGAGCAGCGCGGCGCGGCGTGCCTGCCGTGCCGAGGCGAGATCGGCGAACAAGCCGCGGAGCAGCGCGTTGACCTGCCGCAGGGCGGTGTCGGGCTGGTCCTGCGCCAGTAACCATTGCATTGCCAGCGACACCGCCCGGTACACTGAGGGATCGAGGAAGCGCCCCTGGTCGTCGGCGCCGAAGTGCAGGGCGTCGAGCTGATTGAGCAGCGTCCACACCGGGTGCCCGGGCTCGGATTCGTAGGTAAGGCCTTTGAGCGTGTATTGCAGCACCAGCCCCTGCGCCTGCTGCATGAGCTCGCTTACCTGCGAGCTTTCGACCAAGTGCTCGGGGCCAGGCTCGAACGGCGGCGGCTGCAGCAATTGCGTGCGCAGGTTTTCGAGCGCGGTGGCGTCGAGTCCACTCGGCGCGCCAAGGGTGCGGCTGAAACCGTCGGTGGCCGCTTGGTCCGCCTGCGGCAGAAACCGCGCAAGGATGCGGTCGTGCGCGGCGAGGGCGGGAATCTCTGGTGGGAGGCTCTGAGTGCTCGCCGCGGCCTGCGTGTCGAGGGCAACCGTGAGACGCTCGAGCAGCGCCGTCAGTTCGGCGACCTGCTCGGCGCTGGGCGCTGTCGCGGCATGGGGCGAGGCTGACGCCGCGGTGTCCGCCGATTGCCCGGGCGCGGTCGTCGCTGCCCTGAGCCAGGTTGCCAGGTCCGTGCCGGCCGCGGGCGCGCGCGTGGCGTCCGGCTCGACGCCCAGCACCTGGATCAGTACCGGATAGAGGGTGGCGGCCTGCGCTTCGAAGGCGTGTCCCATGGCTTTGTAGCAGAGCAGGCGGAGATCGGCCTCGACGTTAAGGGACACCAGAAGGTCGGCCAGCACATTGAGCACCGATTCCACGCCGTAGGGATGGGCCACCTCCGTGTAGTCGTTCTTCAGCAGTGCGTTGTAATGGCGATTGAATTCGTGCGGCAACGGCGCGAGCGCTTCGTCGACGCGCTGCGCGACCGTGGTGCGGCGGATCCAGTCGTCGACCTGTTCGATGTCGACCAGGTCCATCGAAGAGTCGGTCTTGCGTGCGCCGGCATACGTCGCGCGCTGCTCCGGATACATCGGATAGGCAGTGCAGAACTGCTGCGTGACCCGATCGCGCTGGTCGATCAGCCGCGCATGGAGGTCTTGCAACGCAGCGCGCGCGGCAGGGGAAAGTGCCTGGTCGCCAAAGCGCTCGACTTCAGCGGGCAGCTCTCGGTAGAACGCCTCGACGACGCCGTGCATGGCTTCCATGAAGCGGACATGGCAGGCGTGCTGGCGTTTCAGAATGGCGAGGCTCGAGGCGAGTGGCGGCGGCGTCTGACGGGCGGCCGTGGCGAGGGCGGCGAGCGCGCTGGCCGGGGCCTCGCGCAGGGAGAGCAAGGCGCGCTGGCCCTGTACATGCACCATGAGCGCGGTGGCGGCGTGATGCTGGCCGAGGACGTTGAAATCCAGGATGGCCTCGCGGCCGACAACGGAAGCCGGCGGCGCGGATACCCGAAAATCGAACAGCAGCCCCTGTTCGGTGACCGACGCGATGGTGCCGAAACAAGGCGCCTGGCCGCCGACCTGCAGGACGGCGGGGAGGTGAATCGGGCGCGGGGCGAGGGTGGATGTTTCGGTCACGGGGCAAGACGGCGTAAATCGGTGGATTATGCGGCGACGGGCGTTTCCCTGAAAGACCACACCCAATAACGGCCCGAATGGGCGCGACGTTGAGCCCGTCGTGCCCGCGCTACAATGCGGCCTCGTTCCCGCCCCGTTGTTTGCCTGCCATGACCCGCGTGCCCGCCATGACTGCCGAGGCCATCGCCGCCATCGCCACCGCGCCCGGGCGTGGCGGCGTCGGCGTGGTGCGGGTGTCCGCGCCGGATGTCGCGCGGTTCGCCGAGGGGGTGCTCGGCCGGATGCCGGCGCCGCGCCACGCGACCTACGGGCCTTTCCGCGCGGCCGACGGCAGCGTGATCGACGAGGGCATCGCGCTCTATTTCGCAGCGCCGCATTCGTTCACCGGCGAAGCGGTGCTGGAACTGCAAGGCCACGGCGGCCCGGTGGTGCTGAACCTGCTGCTCGAGCGCTGCCTCGAGCTGGGGGCGCGGCTCGCCGAGCCGGGCGAGTTCTCGCGGCGCGCCTTCCTCAACGGCAAGCTCGATCTGGCCCAGGCCGAGGCGGTGGCCGACCTGATCGACGCCGCGTCTGCGGAAGCCGCGCGTTCGGCGGTGCGCTCGCTGTCGGGCGCGTTTTCCGCACGCATCCATGAGCTGGTCGAGGGCCTGACGCGCCTGCGCATACTGGTCGAGGCCACGCTCGACTTTCCCGAGGAGGAGATCGACTTCCTCAAGGCGGCCGATGCCTTCGGCCGGCTCGACGCGCTGGAAGCGTCGCTCGCGGCGGTGCGCGCGCAGGCGAAGCAGGGCGCGCTCCTGCGCGAAGGCCTCACGGTGGTGCTGATCGGCCAGCCCAACGTTGGCAAGTCGAGTCTCTTGAACCAACTGGCCGGCTTTGAGGCGGCGATCGTCACCGAGATCGCCGGCACCACGCGCGACACCGTGTGCGAGGCGATCCAGATCGAGGGCGTGCCGTTGCACGTGATCGACACCGCGGGCCTGCGCGAGACGGCCGACCCGGTCGAGCGGCTCGGGATCGAACGCACCTGGGCGGCGGTGGAGAAGGCCGACGTCGCGCTCTTGCTGGTCGATGCCGCGCACGGGCTGGGGCCGCAGGAGAACGCGATCGTCGCCCGCCTGCCGCGGGTGGCGCGGCTCACCGTGCACAACAAGATCGACGCGACCGGCGAGGCGCCGCGCGCGACGCACGACGAGGTGTGGCTGTCGGCGAAGACCGGCGCAGGGGTCGACCTCTTGCGGCGCAAACTGCTCGAGGCGGCGGGCTGGCAGGCGGCGGGCGAGGGCGCGTTCATGGCACGCGCGCGCCACCTCGACGCGCTGGCGCGTACTGCGCAGCACATCGCGGCCGCCCGCGCCGCCACCGCGCAGCTCGAGCTCTTCGCCGAGGAACTGCGCCTGGCGCAGGCGGCGCTCGCCGAGATCACTGGCGAATTCACCGCCGACGACCTTCTGGGTCAGATTTTCAGTTCCTTCTGCATCGGCAAGTAAATGCTCTCCTGGCGCGGCATCCTCGCCGAAATCAGCGTCCATCGCGGGCGCCTGCTGCTCGCGAACCTGGTCGCGGTGCTGGCGGTGATCGCGGCGGTGCCGGTGCCGCTCTTGTTGCCGCTGATGGTCGACGAGGTGCTGCTGCACCACCCGGGCCCGATGGTCGCCGCGATCGGCGCCTGGTTTCCGGCGGCGTGGCACGGGCCGGTGCTATTCATCGGGGCGACGCTCGCGATCACGCTCGCGCTGCGGCTGGCGGCGATCGTGCTGAACGTTTGGCAGGGGCGCGCCTTCTCGCTGCTGGCGAAGGAGGTCGTGTACCGCATCCGGGTGCGCATGTTGAACCGCCTGTCGAAGATCGCGCTTTCGCAGTTCGAGACGGTCGGCGCGGGGCGCGTCACGTCGCATTTCGTCACCGATCTCAACGCCATCGACGGCTTTCTGGGCGCGTCGATCTCCGGCTTCATCGTCTCGGTGCTGACGCTCGTCGGCGTCGCCGTCGTGCTGTTCTGGATGCACTGGCAGCTCGCGCTCTTCATCCTGCTGCTGAATCCCGTCGTGATTCTCTTCTCGACCAAGCTCGGCAAGCGCGTCAAGGACCTGAAGAAGTTCGAGAACCGCGCCTTCGAGGTGTTCCAGGACGCGCTCGGCGAGACGCTCGACGCCCTCACCCAGATCCGCGCGATGAACCGCGAAAGACACTATCTCGCGCGGCTCACCGACAAGGCCGGCGAGATCCGCTCGCACGCCGCGGCGTTCGCGTGGAAGTCGGACGCGCTGAGCCGGGTGTCGTTCTTCGTTTTCCTCGCGGGCTTCGACGCCTTCCGCGCCGGCGCGATGCTGATGGTCGTGTTCTCCGATCTCACGATCGGCCAGATGTTCGCGGTGTTCGGCTACCTCTGGTTCATGATGACGCCGGTGCAGGAACTGGTGAACATCCAGTACGCCTGGTTTGCGGCGCAGGCTGCGCTCGGCCGCATCAACGCGCTGCTGGGCATGCGTGACGAGCCGCAGTACGCCGCCGTGCGCGATCCCTTCGCAGGCAAGCCGACCGTCGGCATCGCGCTCGAGCACGTGAGCTTTGCCTACGAGGACGGCGAGACGGTGCTCGACGACGTCAGCCTCGCGATCGCGCCGGGCGAGAAGGTCGCGCTGGTCGGCGCCTCGGGCGGCGGCAAGTCGACGCTGGTGCAGGCGCTCCTGGGCCTGTACCCGGTGAAGGCGGGGCGCATTCTCTACGGCGACGTGCCGGTAACCGAGATCGGCTGGGAGACGGTGCGCGAGCACGTCGGCGTGGTGCTGCAGCATCCCGTGCTGTTCAACGACAGCGTGCGCGCCAACCTCACGCTCGGCCGCGACGTCGACGATGCCACGCTGTGGCAGGCGCTGGAGATCGCGCAGCTCAAGGACACCATCGCCGACCTGCCGCACGGGCTCGACACCACGGTGGGGCGTCAGGGCGTGCGGCTGTCCGGCGGCCAGCGCCAGCGCCTGGCGATCGCGCGCATGATCGTCGCCGACCCGCGTGTGGTGATCCTCGACGAGGCGACCTCGGCGCTCGACACGGACACCGAGCGGCACCTGCACCAGGCGATGCATGAATTCCTCGCCGGGCGCACCACCCTCATCATCGCGCACCGTCTCTCGGCGGTGCGGCAAGCCGACCGCATCCTGGTGTTCGAGAACGGCCGCGTGGTCGAGGAAGGCGACCACGCCGGGCTAATCGAAAAGGGCGGGCTCTACCATAAGCTCTACCACCACGCCTGAAGCCTGCCGAAAATAAATCCCGGAATAACAGGATTTTCTGATATAGTCGGCAGCGTTGTGTTTGCAGCAGCAGGCCAGGCCCTTCTCACTGGGCCGTGTACCCGCCAGGGTGCTTTCAGCCTCGGGACTGTTTCCACAGCCCCATCGTCCCTGACCTCTCTTTGTGCCGCGGTTGTGTGTGCGGCGACAAGTCCTGCGGTTGGCGCCGATGTTTTCGACGCGGCCGGATCGATCCGATCGTTTTTTCCATGACCGACGCCAACGAGGCCAGGTCGAAGGCGCTGACATGCGCCCTGAAAAAGGTATAGCCAATGAGCTTTTCCGAACTGGGGCTTGATCCCCTCATCCTCAAATCCGTGCTGGATTCCGGCTACGAGCACGCCACCCCCGTGCAGCAGCAGGCGATCCCCGCCGCGCTGACGGGGCGCGACCTCTTGGTGTCGTCGCACACCGGCAGCGGCAAGACGGCGGCTTTCCTGCTGCCGTCGATCCAGCGCCTCTTAGCCGAACCCACCGTCAAGAGCATCGGCCCGCGTGTGCTGGTGCTCACGCCGACGCGCGAGCTTGCGCTGCAGGTGGAAAAATCCGCGATGAAATACGGCAAGGAACTGCGCCGCTTCCGCACCGCCTGCCTGGTCGGCGGCGCGCCCTACGGCCTGCAGCTGAAGCGCCTGTCGACCCCGGTCGACGTGGTGGTGGCCACCCCGGGCCGCCTGATCGACCATCTCGAGCGCGGCAAGATCGACTTCTCGCGCCTCGAGGTGCTGGTGCTCGACGAGGCCGACCGTATGTTGGACATGGGCTTCGTCGACGACATCCAGGCGATCGCCGCGCGCTGCCCGGCCGAGCGCCAGACGCTGCTGTTCTCCGCCACGCTCGACGGCGTGGTCGGCAACCTGGCGCGCGAGCTGACGAAGGATGCCCAGCGCATCGAGATCGAAGCGGCGCCCAAGCAGGAAGCCAAGATCGAGCAGCGCCTGCTGTACGCCGACAACATGGACCACAAGACGCGCCTGCTCGACGCGCTCCTGCGTGACGTCGACCTGACGCAGGCGATCGTGTTCGCCGCGACCAAGAAAAGCGCCGAGGAAATCTCGGACCTCTTGTCCGACAGCGGCTTTGCCGCCGACTCGCTGCACGGCGACATGCAGCAGGGCCAGCGCAACCGCGCGCTGCAGCGCCTGCGCGACGGCCGCACCCGCGTGCTGGTGGCGACCGACGTCGCCGCGCGCGGCATCGACGTGGCGACGATCAGCCACGTGATCAACTTCGACCTGCCGCGCCAGGCCGAGGACTACGTCCACCGCATCGGCCGCACCGGCCGCGCCGGCCGCACCGGCATCGCGGTGAGCTTTGCCGGCATGCGCGAAGTCGGCCTGGTGCGCAACATCGAGCGCTACACCGGCAACCGCATCGACGTTCACACCCTGCCGGGGCTCGAGCCGACGCAGAAGCCGGCAGGCGGCCGTCCGGCAGGCAACCGCCCGCGCGGCAACGCCGGCGCCCGGGGAGGCTACGGCGACAAGCGTCCCGACGGCCAGAAGCGCAGCTACGGCGATCGCAGCGAGCCGCGCAGCTACGGCGACCGTCCGCCGCGCGGCGACAGCCGGGACAACCGCGACCGCGGCTACCGCAGCGATGCCCGCCCGGTCCGCAGCGCCGCGCCGCGCGCCAACCGCTTCGAGCAGGCCGCGCGTACCCCGTCCGACGTGCCGCGCATGACCGAGGAACGGGGCGGCCCCGAAGTCGACGGCAACAGCGTGGAATACTGGGCAAGGCGCGAGCGTGAGGCCAAGGCCGCCGTGGCGCGTCATGGCAACCGTGACGGCAACCGCGCGCGACCCGGCCAGGCGCGCAGCTACGGCGGCGACAGCCGGCCGGGCGGCAGCCGCGGTGGCGTGCGCGGGCGCTTCAAGGACTGAGCGTCTCGCACGGTAGGCAGCAAAGAGGAGGGGGTTTCACGTGAAACCCCCTTTTTCATGGCTTCGCGGCGGGGGCACGAAAGCGCAGGCTGGCGACCATCGCCTCGAAGTCGGGCAGGTTGCGCTGGAAGTAGACGATGCCCGGCGCTTCGTAGAAAAGGGAGAGTCGGCCGCGGGCGTCGACCAGGGTGACGAGGACGCGCTCGATCGGCAGGCCGTGCTCGTTCCTGTAGCGGCCGTGCACGCGCACGGCGGGCCGGCCGTCCACCAGCATGGGCGCGCTGGAGACGATCTCGATGTTCGCCGTGGCTTCCGTGCCTTTCCATTCCGCGACGACGAGCTCGGCGAGCTCGTGCGGCAGCAGGTCGGTGCGGGTCTCGCGCTTGGTGACCGGCAGCTTGCGGGTGTGCGGCTGGCGGGCGACGACGATGGCGTTGAGCGCCGGACCGTCGCGCGTGATGAAGAGATCGTTCACCCCGGCGGTCTGCTTGACCCAGCCCACCGGCAGCTCGACGCTGTAATCGTCGGCGCGGGTTTCGGTCCGGCTGCCGGCGTCGATGCGGGTCCAGGGCGCGCACGCCGCAAGGCTCGCGAGCAGGCAAGCCGTTGCGAGGGCGCGCAGCGGTTTCATGGCGCGGCGACGGGGTCGGCGGTTTCCGGCACGCTGTCGATGTGGCAAACGCGGTTGCGGCCGGCCCGCTTCGCGGCGTAGAGCGCGCGGTCCGCTTCGCCGAGCAGGCTGTCGAGCAGCAGCGCGGTGTCCCGCTTCTCGACTTTGGGCGGGTAGGTGGCGACGCCGATGCTGATGGTGACGCGCTGGTGGGTGTCGGAGATGGCCTCGATGGCGGCGCGCACCCGCTCCGCCGCGACCAGGCTCTCGGCCTTGTCGACGCCGAGCAGGGCCATGACGAATTCTTCGCCGCCGAAGCGCGCGACGATGTCGTTTTCGCGGGCGGTGGCGAGGAGGACTTCGGCGACCCGTTTCAGCACACGGTCGCCCTCAGCGTGGCCGAACTGGTCGTTGATGCGCTTGAAGTGGTCGAGATCGAGCATGAACACCGCCGCGCTCTCGCGTCGCCGGTGCGCGGTCTTCAGCATCTGGTCGGCGAGCTCGTGGAAGGCGCGCCGGTTGAGCAGGCCGGTGAGGCTGTCGCGGCTGGCCTGTTCCTGGAGCGCGGCGTGCAGGCGCTGCAACTCCTCGGTCTGTTGCCTCAGTTTGTCGGCGGCGGCCTTGCGCTCGGTGATATCGCGCACCACGCACAGGGTGCAGCGCGCTGCGCCGAGGGCCATCGGGCTCAGCATGATGTCGACCGGCAGCTCGCTGCCGTCGCGGCGGCGCGCGAACAGCTCGAGGCCGCTGCCCATCTGGCGGACGTGCGGCTCGCTGGCGAAGCGGGCGCGTTGGTCGGCGTGGCGGGTGGCGTAACGGGCGGGTATCAGCGTTTCGACGGGCTGGTCGAGCAGTTCGTCGCGGCGGTAGCCGAAGCTTTTCGGCCTGCGCGTTCATCAGGCTGATGCGGCCGGCGGGGTCGACGACCAAGAGCGCGTCCGGCGTGAATTCGAAAATGCGCTGGTATATGTCCTCGTTTGGGGGAAGAGGGGGGAGCTGGGAAGCGTCCGCATGCGCGCTCATGGTTGTTCTCGTTGTTTGACCTCAACCTCATTATGGGTGACCCCGCCGGGCGCGTCCATGAGACGGAGGTAGTACTCGACGAATCCGCGGTCCGGCGCGTCGGGGGCGAGTTCGAGGTAACGCCGCAAACGGCCGCGGGCGTCTTCGGTCTGGCCGCGCTTGAAGCGCAGCAAGCCGAGGGCGCGATATGCGGGGGCGAATTGCGACGCGGTCTCGATGGCGATCTCGAATTCGCGCATGGCGGCCGCTTCGTCCCCTGCCTCGTTGCGCAGGCGGTAGGCTTCCCCGAGGTAGTAGGAGGCTTCGGGCGGGTATTCCCGCCGCCGCTCGGGCTGGGCGAGCACCAGGATGATCTGCTTGTAGCGGAAGGCGGCGAGGTCGGCGGCGAGCGCGGCAAGCCGCAGACCAGCGGTGGCTTCGATGAAGCGCTCGCGCCCGACCTCGCCGTTGTCGGCGCGCTGTACCAGTTCCTGGAAGCTCTCGATGCGCTCCTGCAGCTTGGGGTGGCTGGCGAAGAAGAAGGGTTCCTTGATGTCGCCGGCCTTGATCTCCTCCTGTAGGTGCTCGAAGGTACGAATGCTCTCGTGCGCCGAGTAGCCCGCCGCCACCAGGCGCTGGTAGCCGATCGCGTCGGCCTCGCGCTCGTGCTCGCGCGAGTAGCCGAACATCGACGACAGCGCCAAGAGGTCGCCGACCAGCGGGACGCCGAGCATGGCGACCACCGTGCGGAAGGCGGCCGCGTTCTTCACGCGCTCGGCCTGTTGCAGCGAATGGCGATGGGTGAAGTGGGCGCCTTCGTGAGCGAGCACGGTGGCGAGCTGGGCCTCGTTCTCGAAGCGGGCGATGAGCCCGGCGTTGACGTAGAGGCTGCCATTGGGCAGGGCGAAGGCGTTCAGGTGGGGGGCGTCAAGCGCGCGCACCCGCAGCCGGCCGGCGAACTCGGGATAGAGCCGGTCGATAATGCCCTGAAGATAGGCGGTGAGCGCCGGGTCGGTGTTGACCTTGCCGGCGCGCTTCAAGGCCTGGTCGAACTCGTCGGCTTCCTGCCACAGGTTCTTTTCCCCCGGCGCGAGCGCGCGCAGTTCCTCCGGGCTCGCCCAGGGCGGCACCGACTGCGCCGGGGCCGGTGCGGCGAGTGCAAGACAAAGCCCGGCGACGAGCAGGCGCTTCACTTTTGCCCCGGCCAGGTGCGGTAGAAGTCGCGCACCAGGGCTTCGACGTCGGCGGCGTTGCGCGAATCCATGCTGGTGCTGGCGTCGAAGCCCATCCATTGGACGTCGCCGGTCTCGAGGTCGACGACGCCCGCGGTGACGAAAGATTGCCCCAGCGGCATGACGACGCCGAGCGCAAGCCCGGCGATGAACGCGGCCTTGCGGCCGGCGGATGAGATGAAGTCGACGCCGAGCACGATCAGCGCGGCGTCGGCGCCGGTTTGGGCGCGCAGGAAGGCGAGGCCGGGGCCCAGCGTGTAATCGAAATCCTGCTGCTTGTGCGCCCAGGCGTCCTGAGTGCCGCGGCCATAGTTGAACACCGAAAGGGCGACGCGCTCGTAGAGGCCGATGTGCGCCTCGAGCGTCTCGCGTGCCTCACCCGAGAGTTCCGGCGCGGGCAGCAGTTCGAACAGGCCGTGGTCGCGTGCGAGCCGGGTGGCGGCGGCGGTGAGGTTGTCGCGCGCGAGCGTTTCCCAGTCGGCCATGCGCGTCGGCACGCCGCCCGCCGAGATTTCGTAGACGAAGATCTGCGGCGGCAGCAGCACCAGCTTCTTCGGGCGCGCTGAGACGTTCTGCACGAGCGCGGGGTTGACCGCGCTCTGCGCGGCGAGCGCCGGGGTTGCCAGTACACTAAGCGCTATCAGGACGGCCCCGACGAATCGCCTCATCATGCAGGACTCCGAAACGAACACCCAGACTAGGGAAAAGCCCCCAGGCGGTCAAGCCGAGGGATTTCCGGGACGCTGGCTCGGCGAGCGGGGCTTGCGGCTGACGGCGGGAGCATCGACCCTGTCGCTCTACGAGACGCTCAAGAGCGGCGCTTTCGAGGAATTAGAGGACATAATCCCCGCCGATGGGAGCATCTTGCTGGTTTTTCGGCCGGGCGCGGAGCCTTCCGGGGCGCTTCTCGGTGCGCTCCGCGCGGGGGTGGCCCCGCGTGCGGCCGGCGTCGGCGAGCGCCACGAATTGCGCGTGCAGTACGGTGGTGCCGCCGGACCCGATCTCGTCGCGCTGGCAAGGCGGGCGGGCCTGCATCCCGATGACTATATAAAAGGCCACGCCGCGGTCGAGTACCGAGTCGCCTTTCTCGGTTTCCAACCCGGGTTCCCTTATCTGAGCGGCGTGCTGCCGGCGCTGCAGGCGCCGCGCCGAGACACGCCCCGCACCCGCGTCGTGGCGGGGAGCGTCGCGGTCGGCGGCGCGTACACCGGCATCTACCCTGCGACAGGCCCCGGCGGCTGGCAGTTGATCGGGCGAACCGACGCGACGCTGTTCGATCCCCAGCGCGATCCGCCGTGCCTGCTGAAGCCGGGTGACCGCGTGCGTTTTGTTCCCGCATGATCGACGTCCGGGAGGCCGGCCTGTGCGACCTGGTCGTCGATCTGGGTCGCCCGGGCCACGGCGCACAGGGGGTGCCGGCCGGCGGCGCGGCCGATCCGGCAGCGCTTGCCGCCGCCAACCGCCTGGTCGGCAACCCGCCCGAGGCGGCCGGGCTGGAAATCGTCCTCGCCGGTCCCACGTTTGGCTTTCCTGCGGGCGCCGTCGTCGCGCTTACCGGGGCGCGCTTCCAGGCGCGTCGCAGCAGCGGGGCCGCGGTGGCGTGGAACGAAACCCTGATCATGGCCGCCGGCGAGACCCTGGCGCTGAGCCGCGCGGTTGACGGTGCGCGCTGCTGGTTTGCCGTTCGGGGGGGTGTAGCGGTGGAACCCGTGCTCGGGAGCCGCAGCACTTTCCTGCCAGGCGGGTGGGGCGGCTTGGCCGGCCGGGCGCTGCGGAAGGGCGACCGCTTGCCGCTCGGCGCGATGGCGGGCGACGTGCGGCTTGCGCGCACGCACGTTCCTGTAATCCGGAGCGATGCGCCGTTGCGGGTGGTGGCAGGCCCCCAGGTTGCCAGCTTCGACGACGCCGGGCTGGCCGGCTTTTTCGGCGGCACCTTCAGGGTCGACCCGGCGTCGGACCGGCGTGGGCTGAGGCTGACCGGCCCACGCGTGCGCCACGCGCAGCCCGAGTTGCCGTCGCAGGGCGTGTTGCCGGGCGCGATCCAGGTGCCGCCCGACGGCCAGCCCATCGTGCTCGGCTGGGACGGCCCGGTCACCGGCGGCTACCCCGTGATCGCGATGGTGATTGGCGCCGACCTGCCGCGGCTGGCGCAGCTACGGCCGGGCGACGTGGTGCGCTTCGTCACCGTCGACGTCGAGGCCGCGCGCAGACTTTCCAAGGTAAACGGCTGGCACATCGAGGCATTGGGATGATCGAACTGAACGCCGACATCGGCGAAGGCTGCGACGACGCGGCGCTGATGCCCTTCGTGGCGCGGGTGTCGATCGCGTGCGGCGGGCACGCGGGTGACGCCGCCAGCATGCGCGCCGCGCTCGAACTCGCGGCGGCGCACGGCGCGGCGGTCGGGGCGCACCCGAGCTATCCGGACCGCGCCGGCTTCGGCCGCCACGCCTTGCCCGCGCGCCCGGGTCAGGTCGTTGCCTGGGTGACGCAGCAGACCGAGGCGCTCGCCGAGGAAGCGGCCCGGCTGGGCCTGCGCCTCGCGCACGTCAAGCCGCACGGCGCGCTTTACAACGTCGCGGCGGTCGACGCCGAGGTGGCCGGGGCGGTCGCGCAGGCGGTCGCGGCGCTCGATGCGGGGCTGGTGTTGGTCGGCTTGGCCGGCTCGCGGCTGGTCGACGCCGGTCGGGCGGCGGGCCTCGCGGTATTGAACGAGGGGTTCGCCGACCGCCGCTACGACGCCGCGGGTCGGCTGGTTTCACGTGAAACGCCGGGCGCCGTGCTGCACGACCCGGATACCGCGGCAAATCAAGCGCGCCTGCTGGCGCAAGGTCAACCCGTACCCGCCCTGCCGAGCGGTGCAGTGCGGATGCGCGTCGACACGATCTGCGTCCACGGCGACACCCCCGGCGCAATAAACATTGCCCGCGCCGTCCATGCCGCCCTCAATCCGGGATAATCCCGCCCCTAGCCCCTAGCCCCTAGCCCCTAGCCCCTAGCCCCTAGCCCCTAGCCCCGGAAATGCCGCTCCTTACCTTCGACCGCCTCGAACTCGCCTATGGCCACCACCCGCTGCTCGACGGCGCGTCGCTGGTGATCGAGGCGGGCGAGCGCATCGGGCTGATCGGCCGCAACGGCACCGGCAAGTCCAGCCTCTTGAAGATCCTCGCCGGCACGATTCAGCCCGACGCCGGCGAGGCGTGGCGCTCGCCCGGCCTGCGCCTCGCCTACGTGCCGCAGGAGCCCCAGTTTCAGCTCGGCCACAGCGTGTTCGAGGCGGTGGCCGAGGGCGTGGGGGCGGCCCAGCGCCTGCTGGCGGACTACCACACGGCGGCGCATCGGGTCGCGGAAGGCGACGAAGCCGCCTTCGCTGACTTGGAGCGACTGTCGCACGAACTCGAGGCGGCCGACGCCTGGCGGCTCAACAGCCGGGTCGAGGAGACGCTGCAGCGCCTGAGCCTGGATGCCGACCTTGCGGTCGAGACGCTCTCCGGCGGCCTGAAGAAGCGTGTTGCCCTGGCGCGCGCGCTGGTCGCTGAGCCGGAACTGCTGCTGCTCGATGAGCCGACCAACCACCTCGATTTTTCCGCCATCGAATGGCTCGAGGGTCTGCTGAAAGACTACCGCGGCGCGCTGCTTTTCATTACCCACGACCGGCGCTTCCTCGACAATGTCGCGAATCGCATTATCGAGCTCGATCGTGGGCGGTTGCGGGAATATCCAGGCAACTTCAGCGCATATCAGGCTAAAAAGGCCGAGCAGCTCGAGGTCGAGGCGGTGCACAACCGCAAGTTCGACAAGTTCTGGAAGCAGGAGGAGGCGTGGATCCGCAAGGGCGTCGAGGCGCGCCGCACCCGCAACGAAGGCCGGGTGCGGCGGCTGGAGGCGCTGCGCCGCACCCGCGAGGCGCGTATCGCCCACCAGGGCCAGGTCGGCTTCCAGCTCGACGCGGGCGAGCGTTCGGGCAAGGTCGTCGCCGAGCTCGACCATGTGAGCTATGGCCACGACGGCCGCACGCTCATCCGGGACTTTTCCGCCACCATCCTGCGCGGCGACAAGGTTGGCCTCCTGGGCCCCAACGGCGCCGGCAAGACCACGCTCATCCGCCTCATCCTCGGCGAACTCAAGCCGCAGTCGGGTTGGATCAAGCAGGGCACCAAGCTCGAGGTCGCCTACTTCGACCAGTTCCGCAACCAACTCGACGACGAAGCGACGCTGGTCGACACCATTTCGCCCGGCTCCGACTACGTCGAAATCGGCGGGCAGAAGAAGCACGTCATCAGCTATTTGGAGGAATTCCTGTTCCCCGCCGAGCGGGCGCGCGCCAAGGTGTCGGCGCTCTCGGGCGGCGAGCGCAATAGATTATTGCTGGCGCGCCTGTTCGCGCGGCCGGCCAATTTATTGGTGCTCGACGAGCCGACCAACGACCTCGACATCGATACGCTCGAATTGCTCGAGCAACTGTTGCAGGACTACGCCGGCACGGTGATCATCGTCTCGCACGACCGCGCTTTCCTCGACAATGTGGTGACACAGTCCATCGTGTTCGAAGGGGAGGGCAGGCTGACCGAGATCGTCGGCGGCTACGCCGACTGGGGGGCGTGGCGGCAACGGTGCGCGGCCGAAGCGGCCAGGCCCGCGCCGAAGCCGGCACCGGTCAAGGCGGCCCCCGCGAAGCCGACGACCAGGACGGGCCTAAGCTACAAGGAGGCGCGCGAGCTCGAAGGCCTGCCGGCGCGCATCGAGGCGCTCGAAGCGGAGCAGGCGGAGATCGTCGCCAAGCTCTCGGACCCGGCGCTGTACCAGACCGAGCCGCAGGCGTCGACTGCGCTGCATGCCCGCGCCGAGGCCATCGAAACGGAGCTGCTCGATGCGCTGGCGCGCTGGGAGGCGCTCGAGGCCAAGCAGGCCGCCGGGGCCTAACAGGGTGTTGAAAAACGCATGCATGCCTCCGGCCTCATGCCCATAAAACAGGCATTTTTTCGCGCCCATCGCCT
>JBKBRW010000007.1:0-129453 GCA_046291555.1 Thiobacillus sp. | reverse complement strand
CTTGCCGCCCGCGGTGACCACGGCACGGACCATCGAGGTCTGGCCCATCTTGATGCGGGTGGAGATGAAACCCTCGGTGCCGCCGGTGAGGTTGAAGGTACCGATCAGGGGCTGGGCGTTCTTGTCGGCGAGGATGGCGATGCTGGAGGCGCCGGCGATGCTGGTGGAGACCTCGACCGGGACCACAGCGCCGTTCTCGGCGATGTCCGGGGCCTTGATGGTGATGTCCTTGCTGTCGGCGGGGCTGGCGACACCCAGGCCCTTCAGCGCGTCGGCGACGCTCTTGGACTCGAAGGCAGCCTTGTTCCAGGCAGCGAGCGCCTGGGTGGGCTTGAGCAGGCCGGCAGCCACGGCCACCGCCACGGCGCTGGCGCCCGCAGCGCCTTTCAATACGTTTCTACGAAGTGCGTTCATGAGCATGTCTCCTGGTTGAAGAAATTCACAGACCGTAAACGAAGTCGGTCACCTTGTCGATTTCGGCTTCCGTCAACACGCTGTGCTTGCCGTAAGGCACCATCGAGGTCGACGGATTACTGACCATGGGGTCCCAGATTTTGGCGCGCAGGGCGGCCTTGCTCGGGTAGCGGGCGCTCATGGCGATGAGCGGCGGGCCGTACAGGCCGGCGGACTCGGCATCGGGCACGGTTGGCATGGCATGACACGCGAGGCAGTTGCCCTTGGACCGGTTGAAGGCGATGTCCTTGCCGGTTTCCTCTTTCTTCGGGGCGGCGCCCGGGGCTTGCTGCGCGATCGCAGCGCCGGAGAGCAGCAGCGCGGAAAACGCGCACGCGGCGGCGAGATGTTTCATGGCTTTCCTCCTGAATTATTGAAATTGTGCTGGGCGCGCGCCGCGCGGGGCGGTTTGCGTGAGCGCCGTTCCCTCGACGGCTCGGTCAAGCATAGAGGAATCGGTTTTTTCCGCGCAAGGTGGTCGCCCCATCAATTGCAGGGGTGGGGCAGGGTAAATTCCTACCAGCTTCGGCTTGCCCTGCCGTGCCCGGCCGCTCAGTTTGGCCTTTGCGACTTTTCGAGCGCCTGCCACTCGCGGCGGCGTGCCTCGGCGGCGGAGAGCTCGTGGAAACTGCCGTCGCCCGCGCGGATGCCTAGGTCGAGCTGCTCGACCGCCGCGACGAGGTTGCCGCCCAGTGCCAGCGCCTCGGCCTGCGCGCGATGGCTCTGCAGGCGGTGGCCGAGCTGCGCGTGCGCCTGCGCGGCGAGGCGCCACATGCGGCGATCGAGGGGGTAGAGCTGGAGCAGGCGTTCGGCGATCGCGAGCGCCTCGGCGTTGCGCCCCGCCGCCAGCAGCGCGGCGAGGTGGCCGTAGCGGAGCGGGCGGTAGCCAGGGTGGGCCGCGGTGCCGGCCTCGAAGCGCTGCAGCGCCAGATCGCCGTTGCCCGCACCGAGTGCGAGCTGCGCCGCGAGCTGCTGGATCATCGGGTGCACGGTCGGACCGGCGAGCAGGGGTTTGAGCTCCGCTTCGGCCTCGCCGAAGGCGCGGGCGCGCAGGAGTGCCGACACGAGGGTGTAGCGCGCCGCCGTCTCGCTGCTGAACCGGCGCTCCTTCAAGGCGGAGCGCGCCGCGACGACGGCGTCGTGCGGCGTGCCGTCGCGCGCCCGCAGGCGGGCACGCACCAGCTGGAAATCGAGGCTGTCCTGAACCTGCTGGTAAGGCGCGGATTCGCTGCGCGCCTCCATGTCGGCGATGCGGTCGCTGGTCAGCGGGTGGGTGCGTAGGTAGGCCGGCGCGCTGCTGTCGTAGAAGCGGCTCGCGCGCTGCAGGCGGTTGAAGAAGCCGCTCATGCCGCGCGGATCGAAGCCGGCGCGGGTGAGCATGTCGTAGCCGAGACGGTCGGCCTCGCGCTCGTAGTCGCGGCTGTAGTTGAGCTGGTTCTGGATCGAGTAGGCCTGGGTCGAGGCGATCGCGGCGCTCGCCACGTTCGGGTTCGAGCGCGAGGCGAGCAGGGCGAGGGCGAGCGCCGCCATCGTCGGCCACTGGCTCTGGGTCTGCGCGGCCACCATGCGGGCGATGTGGTCCTGGGTCACGTGGGCGATTTCGTGCGCGACCACCCCCGCAAGCTCGGATTCGTTCTGCGCCGCCAGCAGCAGGCCGGTATGGACGCCGATGTTGCCGCCGGGCATGGCGAACGCGTTGATGGTGGGGTCGTCGACGACGAAGAAGGTGAACACGCGCTGGTTGCGCGGACTCACGGACACCAGTCTGTAGCCGAGCTGGTTGAGGTAGGTCTCGATCTCGGGGTCGTCGAGGTAGCGCGGGTCGGTGTAGACGTCGCGCATGATCGCGCGGCCGAGCGCCTGTTCCTCCTGGTCGGAAAAATACTGGCGCGACACCTCGCCGAGGTCGGGGAGGTCCGACGCGATCACCGGTTGAGCGGCGAGGGAGACGGCGAGGAGGACGCGCAGGAGTATCAAGATGACGGTAAGGCAGATGACGGCATTTGGATATAGGATGCGCGCAGTGTCCGACTGGTTCCGGCAACGGAGCGAACAATGAGCGAATTCACCCATTTTGACGAAAGCGGGCGCGCCGTCATGGTCGACGTCGCCGCCAAGGCCGACACCCGCCGCGTGGCGGTGGCCGAAGGCCGCATCCGCATGTTACCCGATACGCTGGCGCGGATCCTGGCGGGGCGTGCCGACAAGGGCGACGTCCTCGGCATCGCCCGCATTGCCGCGATTCAGGCGACCAAGCGAACCGCCGACCTCATTCCGCTGTGCCACCCGATCGCGCTGACCCGAGCGAGCGTGGATTTCGCGCACGACGCGGCCGCCTCGACGGTCACCTGCACCGTCACCGCCGAAACCGTCGGCAAGACCGGCGTCGAGATGGAGGCGCTCACCGGCGTGTCGGTCGCGCTCCTCACCATCTACGACATGTGCAAGGCGGTCGATCGCGGCATGGTGATCTCGGACATCCGCCTGCTGGAAAAGCAGGGCGGACGTTCGGGGCACTGGCGGGTCGCTTCGTAAGGGGGGGTGCTGGTCCAAACGGCCTCTTGCGCCGGTGGGGCCCCGCGGCACCATACCACGCATGAGAAATGATCGTTTCGCGCGCCTGCTCGCAGCCGCATTGTGCGCACTGGGTGCGACGCTCGCGCATGCCGACCTGCCGGACTATCAGGTCCTTCCCGCCGACGGCACACGCCTCCTGCTGTGGGTGTCCGACGAGCGCGGTCGCACGCCCGCCGAGCTCGACGCCGCGGAGCAATTGGCTGCGCACGGGGTGGAAACCTGGTCGCTCGACCTCGCCAATGCCTACTTCCTGCCGCAGTTGCCGCGCAGCCTCGACCAAGTGCCGGTCGACGACCTCGTCGCGTGGCTGCGTGCGGCGCAGTCAGGCGGGAAATCCGTGACGGTTTACGCCGTGGCGCGGGCAGCCGTGCCGCTGCTGCGCGCGGCGGCGGCGCTCGAGCGGCCCGAGCGCGAGCGTCTGTGCATGATGCTCATGTACCCGAACCTCTACACCGTCGCCGAGCCGCTCGCCGAGCCTGAGTATCTCAACTTCGGCCGTCTTGCCGGCCTGCGCGTGCACGTGCTGCAGCCGCGCCGTTCGGCCGCGACGCCCTGGCTGCCGGGCTTGCTCGACAGCCTCTCTGGTCAGGGGGCGGCGGTGCGGCATGTCATCTGGGAAAACCTGCGCGAGCGCTACTGGATGCGCGAGACGCCGACCGATTTCGAGATCGCGGAGAGCCGTCGCCTGCACGAGCGGCTGCTCAAGGAACTGGAGGAATGGGGATGTCGATGAAAGCTTGGCTGATGGGCGCCGTCGCGGCACTCCTGGTCGCGGGCGCCGCGCACGCGGCGCGCTTCGAGGCGCGGCCGGCGACGCCGGCACCGGAGCTGAAGGCGCAGGACCTGACAGGCACGATGCGTACGCTGGCCGATTACCGTGGCAAGGTGGTGCTGCTGAATTTCTGGGCGTCCTGGTGCCCGCCCTGCCTGCACGAAATGCCGTCGATGGAGCGTCTGCGCGTGAACATGGCGGGGCGGCCGCTGGCGATCGTCGCGCTCGACAGCGGGGAGACGCGCGCCGAGGTCGAGGCCTTCCTCGCCAAGATGCGGCTCGGATTCCCCATCCTGCTCGACCCCGACGGCAGCAACACCAAGCGCTGGAAAGTGTTCGCGCTGCCGACGAGCTTCCTGCTCGACGCCTCCGGCCGCATCCGCTACGTGCTGACCGGGTCGATCGAATGGGACGAGGGCGAGGCGCTCGCCAGGATCGAGGAATTGCTCGCCGAGCTGCCCGCGTCGTCGGTTCGCTGACCGGTGCCACCCGCCAAGACCACACTTCGCACAAGGAATAGCATCAGCGCGCCTTATGGGCGCATCAGACGTTTTATTTGCCAGCCGGTTCTGCTGGCGGGCAAAATAACAGAATATTCGGAAAGTTTAATATTTAAACGTTCCCGCAGCGTCGGCCGGCCGAAGCGCTGGCGCTGCTTCCAGCGGTCACCTAGTGTGTAAATCCAGGCAGGAAAAACGCGACTCCGCGAGGAGCCGTCGGGGACAATTTTCTTAGACCACGAGGCAGCATGAACGCCAAGATCAAACTCGAAAACCACGACGCGCAGGAAATCAAGTACACCACCTGCTACATGTGCGCCTGCCGGTGCGGCATCAAGGTGACCCTCGAAGACAATAAGGTACGCTTCATCCAGGGCAACCGCAATCACCCGACCAACCAGGGCGTGCTGTGCGCCAAGGGCTCGGCGGGCATCATGAAGCAGTACTCGACCGCCAAGCTCACCCAGCCGCTGATGCGCAAGCCTGGCACCGAGCGCGGCGAGGGCATCTACGAGCCGATCTCGTGGGACCAGGCGCTCGACGTGCTGACCGAACGCCTGGAGGAAATCCGCGCGACCGACCCCTCCAAGCTCGCCTACTTCACCGGCCGCGACCAGATGCAGGCGCTCACCGGCCTGTGGGCGCAGCAGTTCGGCACGCCGAACTGGGCGGCGCATGGCGGCTTCTGCTCGGTGAACATGGCCGCGGCCGGCCTCTATACCATCGGCTTCTCGTTCTGGGAATTCGGCGCGCCCGACTGGGACTATGCCAAGTACTTCATCATGTGGGGCGTGGCCGAGGACCACTCGTCCAACCCGATCAAGATCGGCCTCGAAAAGCTCAAGCGCCGCGGCGGCAAGTTCGTCACCGTCAACCCGGTGCGCACCGGCTACTCGGCGATCGCCGACGAATGGCTGCCGATCAAGCCCGGCATGGACGGCTTGCTCGCCATGTCGATGGTGCACGTGCTCCTGAAGCACGAGAAATTCGACTACGAATTTCTGGTGCGCTACACCAATGCCTCGTGGCTGGTGGTGCAGGCGCCGGGCGAGAAGGGCGATGGCCTGTTCCTGCGCGATGCGGACGGCCATCCGCTGATCTGGGACCTGGAAAAGGAAACCTTCAAGAACGGCCTCGACGGCGACATCGCCCCGGCGCTCTTCGGCGAGTACGTCGCGCCTGACGGCCGCCGCGTCAAGACCGTGCTGTCGCTGGTCGCCGAGCGCTACCTCGATTCGCGCTACGCGCCGGAGAACGTTGCTCAGGAAGTCGGCCTGCCGGCCGAGACGATCGAGCGCATTGCGTTGGAAATGGCGCACGTCGCCTTTCAGGAAACCGTCGAATTGCCGATCGAGTGGACCGACGTGTGGGGCAGGAAGCACGACAAGGTCGTCGGGCGCCCGGTCGCGATGTACGCGATGCGCGGCATCTCCGCGCACTCCAACGGCTTCCACGCCTGCCGCGCGGTGCACTTCATCCAGATGCTGCTCGGCGCGCTCGACGGCCCCGGCAACTTCCGCGCCCGTGCGCCTTACCCCAAGCCCATCCCGCCGCACCAGCTGCCGGAGAACAACATCGACATCATCAACGCGCCGAACACGCCGTTGAGCCGTCCGCCGCTCGGCTTCCCGACGCGCCCCGAGGATCTGGTGGTCGACGAGTTCGGCAACCCGCTGCGCATCGACAAGGCTTACTCGTGGGAAGTGCCGATCGCCTCGCACGGCATGATGCACATGGTCATCACCAACGCGGCGAATCATGACCCCTACGCGATCGACACGCTGATCCTGTTCATGGCGAACATGGCGTGGAACTCGACCATGAACACCAAGAACGTGCAGGACATGCTGCGCGCGAAGGACCCCGAGGAGCCCGGCGCGTACAAGATCCCCTTCCTGGTGGTGATCGACGCCTTCCACTCGGAGATGACCAACTTCGCCGACCTGATCCTGCCGGACACGACTTACCTCGAGCGCCACGACTGCATCTCGCTGCTCGACCGCCCGATCTCCGAGCCGGACGCCGCCGCCGACGCGATCCGCTATCCGCTGGTCAAGCCGGACCGCGACGTGCGTCCGTGGCAGGAAGTCATGGTCGAGCTCGCCAGCCGCCTGAAATTCCCGGCCTTCACCAATCCCGACGGCACGCGCAAGTTCAAGGACTACCCCGACTTCATCGTCAACTACGAGCGCTCGCCGGGCGTGGGCTTCCTTGCCGGCTGGCGCGGCAAGGACGGCACCAAGTCCTTGAAGGGCGAGCCGAACCCGAAGCAGTGGGAGAAGTACATCGAGAACCAGAGCTTCTTCGCCCACCACTGGCCCGACAACCAGAAGTACATCCGCTACGCCAACAAGGACTACCTCGAGGTGGCGGCGGACGCCGGCTTCGTCGGCAAGGTCGAGCCCATCATCATGCAGTTCTACTCCGAGCCGTTGCAGAAGTTCCGGCTGGCCGGCATGGGCCTGTACGACGGCCCGCAGCCGAACAACCAGGTCGACCGCGAACGCCTGGTGAAGTACTTCGACCCGCTGCCGATGTGGTATCAGCCGCTCGAGCAGCAGCGCGTCGACGCCAACGAATACCCGTTCTTCGCGCTCACCCAGCGGCCCATGTTCATGTACCACTCGTGGGATTCGCAGAACGTTTGGCTGCGCCAGATCATGGCGCAGAACTACCTGTACATGAACGCCCGCCGCGCCGCCGAAATGGGCATCCAGGATTTCGACTGGGTGTGGGTCGAGTCGCACAACGGCAAGATCCGCTGCCAGGTCAAGACCATGGAGGGCACGCAGGAAGACACTGTGTGGACCTGGAACGCCATCGGCAAGCAGAAGGGCGCCTGGGGCCTCAAGGAAAACGCCTCCGAGGCGACCAAGGGCTTCCTGCTCAACCACCTCATCTCCGAGCTGCTGCCGGAAAAGGCGGGCGAGCGCCGCGTCACCAACTCCGACCCGGTGACCGGCCAGGCGGCTTGGTTCGACCTGCGCGTGAAGATCTGGAAGGCGGCGCCGGGCGAGACGGGCTCGTGGCCGCAGTTCGACGTGCTCAAGCCGTATCCGGGCGACGAGCGCTACGAGCGCCCCGAGGTGCTGCGCTACGACGCGCGCAGCCACGAGAAGAACTGAGCAGTCCCTGAACGATTAAGCGAGCACAAACATGAGACTTGGATTGGTCATTGACCTCGATGTGTGCGTGGGCTGCCACGCCTGCGCCATCGCCTGCAAGGAGTGGAACGCGTCCGGCACCATCGGCCCGCTGTCCGACTACCAGCCCTACGGCGCCGAGCCGTCCGGCGTGTGGTTCAACCGGATCCGCCATTTCGAGATGGACGAGTATCCGTACAACAAAACGGTCAACTTCCCGATGTCGTGCATGCACTGCGAGGACGCCGACTGCGTCACCGTGTGCCCGACCGGCGCGTCGTACAAGCGCGCCGAGGACGGCATCGTGCTGATCGACCAGGAAAAGTGCATGGGCTGCAACTACTGCTCGTGGGCCTGCCCCTACGGCGCGCGCGAGCTCGACCGCTCGTCCGGCACCATGAAGAAGTGCACCCTGTGCATCGACCGCATCTACGACCAGGCTCTGCCGGTCGAGGAGCGCCAGCCCGCGTGCGTGCTCACTTGCCCGGCGCACGCCCGCATGTTCGGCGACTTCGACGATCCGGAATCGGCGGTGTCGCGCACCGTGCGCGAGCGCGGCGGCTTCCCGCTCATGCCCGAGCTCAACTACAACCCGACCAACCAGTATCTGCCGCCGCGCCGCAAGCCGGTGATCGAGGTCGAGACCAAACCCCGTGGCGGCCTGAAGGAAAGCATCAAGCAGTTCGCCAACAAGCTGGTTCGCCGCTGATCGCGGCGCCTACATCGAGCCAGGAGTCACCATGCATCCCGCATTTTCTGTCATCTTCTTCACCGTCGCGTCGGGCGCGGGCTTCGGCCTGATCTCGCTCCTGTTCATCGCCGACTTCTTCAAGCTCGGCGGCGGCTTCAGCAACGACCATCTGGTCGCCGGCGGCCTCATGGCGCTGGGCCTCATCGTTTTCGGCCTGTTGTCGTCGACCTTCCACCTCGCCAACCCGAAGAACGCGTGGCGCGCCTTCAGCCGCTTCCGCACCTCGTGGCTGTCGCGCGAGGGCGTATTCGCCGTGGTGTTCATGCCGTTCGCGTTGCTCTATCTCGCGAGCATCATGTTCGACGCGCCGCAGTGGCTTCGCGTGACGAGCGGCTTCCTCACCGCGACGCTCGCCTGGATCACCGTGTTCTCCACCGGCATGATCTACGCGTGCCTGAAGACTATCCGCCAGTGGAACACCCCGCTGGTGCCGGCCAACTACCTCGCGCTCGGCTACGCCAGCGGCAGCCTGCTGCTGCTCTTGGGCGCCGTCATCGCCGGCCTCGAGCTCACGCCCTATATCGCGATGTCGGCGCTGATCGTCTCGATCGCCGCGGTGCTGAAAGCGATCTACTACTTCTGGATCCGCAGCCCTGGCCTCACGCCGACGATCAACACCGCCACCGGCCTCACCCGCGCGCAGGTCAAGCTGCTCGATACCGGCCACACTCACGGTACCTTCCTCACCCAGGAATTCGGCTACCAGCTGGCGCGCAAGCGCGCCACCTTCATCAAGGCGTTGGTCTTCGTCGTCGGTTTCGCGCTTCCGGGCGTGATGTTGGTGTGGGTGCTGAACCAGCAGGGCGGCACCGCCGCAGCCCTCATCGCCGCCTTCGCCGGCCTCGCCGGTGCGGCGATGGAGCGCTGGCTGTTCTTCGCCGAAGCGCGCCACGTCGTCAACCTCTACCACGGCGCGCAGCGCTGCTGATCGGCGCGACGGGTTCGCCCGGGACGATTGCGCCCTGCTTGCGGCGCGGTCAGTCGTCTGGGCGCGCCGCAAGCGCTTTGGGGGAGGCCGACGGGCGGCCTTGGCGCGGATACCGCTTTCCGGTATATTAGAAAACTCTAATTTCTCCATGACAGGAGTATGACGCCTATGTTTGGACTGTCTGGCTTCAAGGAAGTCGACCCCGCCTACGTTGCCGAGCTCGCCGCCAAGGGCGCGCACCTCATCGACGTGCGCACCGAGGCCGAAGTCGCACAGGGTGTGATCGACGGCGCCATCCATATTCCCCTGCACCTCTTGCCGCTGCGCGCGGCCGACATCCCGCAGGACAAGCCGGTCGTGATCTACTGCCGTTCCGGCGCGCGTTCGGCGCAGGCCTGCGCCTTCATGGCCTCCAAGGGCTTTGCCAACATGCACAACCTCTCCGGCGGCATCATCGCCTGGGCGCGTTCCGGCAACGCATTGAGCCTGCCGCGCGCCGCCTGAGCGGGTCGCGCTGTCCGCGCGCGGGCCCGCCCGCGACCGTAAATAGTATTTTTGGTTGCAATAGCGGTCCTTCTGGTTTAAGGTACCGCAGCTTTTTTAGTACATGCCGATTTAGTTAAGGAGAGAACCATGAATTTCGACAAAGAACTCGACGCCCGTGGCCTGAACTGCCCCCTGCCCATCCTGCGCGCCAAGAAGGCCCTCGCTGAAGTCGCCAGCGGCCAGGTCCTGAAGATCCTCTCCACCGACCCGGGCTCGGTCAAGGACTTCGCCGCCTTCGCCAAGCAAACCGGCAACGAGCTGCTGTCGACCGCAGAAGCCGGTGGCGAGTTCACCTTCTACATGAAGAAAAAATAAGCAACCCATCCATAACAAACCAGCGCCGTTCGTTCCCGGAGAAGCCGAGCCGAGAACCGACGGCGCTGTGACATTCACGGACTGACAGGAGACAACAAGCATGGAATCCAAAAAGATGGCCATCATCGCCACCAAGGGCACGCTGGACTGGGCCTATCCCCCGTTCATCCTCGCCTCCACCGCGGCGGCCCTCGGTTACGAAACCCAGATCTTCTTCACCTTCTACGGCCTGCAACTCGTCCGCAAGGACCTGTCCGTGCTCAAGGTCAGCCCGCTCGGCAACCCCGGCATGCCGATGAAAATGCCCTTCGGCCCCAAGTGGTTCAAGGGCATCAACTGGAACATCCCCAATGCCATCCAAGCGCTCGTGCCCGGCTATGAGAGCGTCGCCACCGCGCTCATGAAGCAGACCATCGCCAACAACGGCGTGGCGACCATTCCGGACCTCCGTAGCCTGTGCCAGGAAGCCGAGGTCAAGTTCATCGCCTGCCAGATGACCGTCGAACTGTTCGGCTTCGAGCATTCCGACTTCATCGACGGCCTCGAGTACGGCGGCGCCGCCACCTTCTTCGAATTCGCCGGCGAAACCGACATCTGCCTGTTCATCTGAGCGGCAGCTGCGTTATCGAAAAACGCCCCGGCCGGGGCGTTTTTTTAATAACCCTCTCCGGGCAGAGGGGGGGATGAGGGGCATCCGAATCGTCCCCACCGCTTCTACTCAGCCCTTAGAAGCCGTCTTGCAAGCAGCGTCTTCATATCCTTGCGAGTGTCGCAAATGATATGAACATAAATGGTTTCTTGTCTGACTTCATAGATGATCCTGTTCATGCCCGAGAGAACCTGGCGATACTGCATGAGATTCAATTTCTCAAGTTCCTCGGGGAGGCTGCCACCGAGAGGAAAATTCCGGATGGCGGTCACCGCGTCCTTTATCCCGGTGTAACTGGTCTGCCAGGTGCCCTTGCCAAAATTCCTGATGATGTAGGCTCTCAACTCCCTCAGATCCTGCTCTGCTGATCTGAGGAAGACAACCCGCAAGCTCATTGGGCATCTTCCCTCTCCAGCTCGTCGAATACTTCACCGGCGGGACGGAAATTGCCTTGTTCGATTTCCCGATTGCCCAGCGCCAGTATCTTGAGCAAAGCGAGGGTCTCCTCGTTTTCCTCATAGGAGCGCACATCCATCACAACAAGTCTCGCTTCACCATTCTGGGTGATAAGCATGGGCTCACGACTCTCGCTGATGGTTTTGACGATCTCGGCCGCATGGCTCTTGAGATAGCTGATGGGCTTGACCTGGGTGGAAAATTTCATGGCAATGATCCTGCGGGCTGACCGACAACAAGACCAATAGTAGACCATATAAGGTCCGAGAAAATGCGAAGAATGGGGTCTACCATCGGATTGGTGGATGATGCCCGCCAGCGCTCGCGTGGCCGACAGGCAGCCTACTGGATTATTCGGGTTCAAGAATCGGACAGCAAATCCAGAAGCGGCGCAATATGGGTTTCGTAATTGCGCCAGCGTTCCACCGAAGAGGTGTAAATTTTTTGCCTGACCTGCCATATGCTGGCGGTCTTCACCGCGCTGTCGTTCTCGTAATAATTCAGACAAGCATCGTCCCATTCCAGGCCGCAGAATTCGATGAGCCTGCGGCTCATGCCTTCCTGATCGGCAACCAGATCCTCGTAGTTGAACTCGAACAGACGATCCTTCGGAATCAGTTCGCGCCAATGCGCCATCACGCGCTGATATTCGCGGTAATGGGAAGCCAGTTCATCGAGGTCAAAACTATAGGCATGGGAATCGTTGAAATTCTGGAAGAAAATCGACAGGCAATTATCTACCGGGTTGCGCCGCACATGGATGATGCGGGCATTCGGAAACACCGCGTGGATCAAACCCGCAAGCAGGAAATTGTGCGGCATCTTGTCAGTCACCCTGTCGGCCGCCTCCGCCCCGACCACCGTGGCCAGATCCGCCAGATAGTCGCGGGCGAGACCTTCGATGCCGGCCTGGTCAAGGACCGTCTCGCCGGTGTTGATTCTGGCTCTGGCATGCCCCCAGTAGCCCCGTTCGCCACCGCTCGCCACGCGTGGGTGGGCGGCGATGATCTGCTCGGTCAGCGTGGTGCCCGAGCGCGGCATGCCCACGATCAAAATCGGACGTTCCGACGGATTCCCCCACGCCCGGTATGCCTGCAGCTTCTCTGCGCTGTAGCGCTGAATCGCCATGTCGGCCTGTCCGGCAAGCTTGTCAGGCTGGTCCTTGGCCTCGATGGCGGCCATGCGCAGCCGGTTGCCGCGCGCGTAGTATTGAAAAGCGCGCTCGAACTCGTTCATGCGGTCAAAAATTTTCCCCAGTGCGAAGCACAGGCCCACCACCTGCAGGGCATCGTCACTGGCGCCATCCACCAGGGCCTGCGCCTGAGCCAGCAAGGGCTCATCCAGGCTCTCGAATTTCCTGTATTCAATCAAATGCGCCAGGGCTGACAGAGAATTGGGGTTCAGTTCCAGTACCTTGGCGTAAAACTGCTCGGCCACGTCGAACTTGCCTCGCATTTGCAGGGCGCGCGCAGTCTGCTGATGGAAATCCTCGTCGTCGGGCGCCAGCGCCACCGCCTGCTGGTAGGCCTCGATGGCGTGATTCACGTCGTCCCGCATCAGGTGCACTCTGGCCAGGTTGTACCAGGCGGCTGCCTGTGCAGGGTCCAGCGAAACTGCGCGCTGAAGGGCTTCCTTAGCCTCATCTTGGCGATCCTGCATGACCAGGGCGACTCCCAGGCAGTTGTATCCAATGCCCTGGTCAGGTGTCAGCCTGATCATTTCCCTGAAGCAGGACTCGGCGCCTTCGTTATCCGGGGGCTCCGTTCTCATCAGGGCTGTGCCTAGATCCATCCAGGCAAGCCAAAGGGCGGGCGCCAATTTGACCGACTGCCGGTAATGCTCGATGGCGCGCCCGTACTCGCCCATGCGCCGCAAGGCATTGGCCAGGCCCAGTTCGCGCCTGGCCTGGCCGGGTGCGAGGGCCAGCGATTTCTGGTAGGCATCGCGCGCGCGCGGCCAGTCTTCCTGCATTTCGTACACCATGGCGCAATTGCCCCAGAAATCCGCATCGCCGGGCCGCATGCCGATCGAACGCTCGACCAGGACCTGTGCCCTGGCCAAGTCGCCCGTCCCCAGTGCCAGCATGCCCAGGTAGTGAACGGCCTCCGCATGGGAGGGATTCAGCGCCAGCGCCCAGTTGTACCCCGTTGCCGCCGCCTCGAACTGGCCGGCTGCATGGGCGAGTCGCGCTTGCTGGAAAAACGCCTCCGCCTCGTTCGCCTGCGTGGCCAGCCCTCGGCCAGCCGCGCCGCAACAATGTTTATAACGCTTGCCGCTTCCGCAGGGACAAGGGTCTTTTCTTTTCGGGTTCACTTGGAAATAAAGCACTTTGTTGCCGACGGCCGGATTGTAAGCCCAAGCCGAAGGCAGTTGTCGTTTTCCTGCAACAAAGTCCATAAGCAGGCTCTAATGTGCCTCAAGTGGTAGTGTTCTACCACCGGGGCCAGCCTGTAACATCATTCACAGCTTGTTATTCGCATGACAACGCTGGTTCGAACAACGATTTTTGCTCCGGAGGCAACATGAAACTTTCCCGCATCACACTGGCCTTGGCGATTGCCGGCCTTTCCGTTGGCGCACACGCTACCAACGGCTACTTTTCCCACGGCTACGGCATGAAGGCCAAGGGCATGGCCGGTGCTTCGACCACCAACACCGAGGACGCCTTCTTCGGCGCCAACAACCCGGCCGCCGCGGCCTTTGCCGGCAACCGGCTGGACCTGGGCGTGGACCTGTTCAGCCCCATCCGCAAGGCTTCGCGAACCGGGAGTGCTTTCAGCTTCACTGCCGCTACCCCTGGCGGCGGCACTGCCACCATCAGTGGTAGTTTTGACGGCTCTTCCAAGAGCGACTCCAACTACTTCCTGATCCCGGAGTTCGGTTACAACAAAATGATCAACCCCAACCTGGCGCTGGGGGTGACGGTGTACGGCAATGGTGGCATGAACACCAATTATCCGGGTGGTCAGATACCAGCTGGCACTTGCGGGCCGGGGGCTCCCGCCAGCAACCTGCTGTGCGGCAGTGGCCGCCTGGGCGTGGACCTGATGCAGCTCATCGTCGCCCCGACCGTGGCATTCAAGGTCGCGCCCGACCACGCCATTGGTATCTCGCCGCTCTTGGGTTACCAGCGCTTCAAGGCCGAAGGTTTGCAAGGCTTTGGCGTGAGCAACTCCAGCGGTGGCAATCTCGGCTACGACGATTCCTTCGGCTACGGCGTGCGCGTCGGCTACTTGGGCAAGCTTGCCCCCACCGTGACCATCGGCGCGGCCTATGCCAGCAAGATGAAAATGGAGGCCTTCGACAAGTACCGCCGTCTGTTCGCCGAGCGCGGCGACTTCGACATGCCGGAAAACTGGAACGTGGGCGTGTCCTGGCAGGCAAGCCCGGCCCTGCGGCTTGCCCTCGATTACCAGCGCATCAATTACAGCGACGTGAAATCGGTCGGCAACATGGTTTCCAGCCCTGGTTCCCTGGGCGATCCCAATGGCCCGGGCTTCGGCTGGGATGACATCAGTATCTGGAAGCTGGGCATGGAATACAAATACAGCCCGAAACTGACCCTGCGCGCCGGCTACAGCCACACCGACAGCCCGATCAAAGGCAGCGACTGCTCGAGCGGCCCATTGACTAACTGCGGCGAGGTCATGTTCAACATCCTGGCGCCGGCCGTCATCGAGAACCACGTCACCCTGGGCTTCACCTATACCCTGGCCTCGGGCAACGAGCTCTCCATGGCCTACATGCACGCCTTCAAGAATGATGTATCCGGTCGGGACCCGATATTCGGCGGCGACGACAAGATCGAGATGTACCAGAACGCCATCGGCATCCAGTACAGCTGGAAGATGTAATCCCAGCGCAGCCAATAAACTGTTTGGAGTGGAACCGGGCCGCAAGGCCCGGTTTTTTTTGAGGGCTTTTCCAGGTAAACCTCGGGGTCAAAACCTCGGGGTCAGGTCAAACCTCGGGGTCAGGTCTTGCAATCACGCATGCGCCTTTGCCGAGCGCGCTGTGCAGTATTGGGTCGGGCCTTGCAACAACACAGAAGGTCAAAACTTCACAAGCAACATTAGGGTCAGGTCTTGCACAGAACGGCGGGGTCAAGTTTTGCAAAACTAAATTTCTCTCGAGTGAGAAACATGGTCAGGGCTAGATAAGTAGTAAATTTTCTGCGGTTCTGCCGCCTGCCGCCATTTGCCGCATCCATCGCTTGACAGGGAAAATGGCGTGGCAATAATAAGGCTATCTATTTTGATTAAATGAGCTAGCCATGAAGGTCGTGCCGGTATTTGAAGCAAAGAATCGCTTCTCGGAACTGATCGCTGCGGTAGAACGCGGAGATCGGGTCACGATTACGCGCCGCGGCGTGCCGGTTGCGTGTCTGATCGCAGCGGCGGCCGATGTGTCGAGTCAGCATGAGCGCGTGGCTTCGGCACTGCAGCGGCTGCGGCAGATTCGCGCCAACGTTGTGCTCGATGGGGATTTGAAGACTCTGGCCCGCGCCGGATTGGACTGATGGCCTTTGTGGTCGACAATTCGGTCGTGTGTGGGTGGTTTATCGGCAACCAGGCCACACCGTACACGGACGCAGTTGCCGCACGGCTGCTGGATGAAATGGCGCATGCGCCCGCGCTATGGCAGCTTGAGTTTGCCAACGTCCTGAGAACGGCCTGCAAGCGTGGCGTGCTCGATGTGCAGGCGGCGCATGAGGTGATCGAGCAGCTTGCTGAATTGCCCATCATGGTCGACCGGGAAACGCCGGGGCCGTCAGCGATCTTGTCCCTTGCGCTACGCTATGACTTGACGAGTTATGACGCTGCGTATCTTGAACTGGCATTGCGGCTGCAACTTCCTATCGCGACCCAGGATGCGGCCTTGATGGAGGCGGCGAGGGCGGCTGGCGTCGGGGTCCTGAAAGCAGAAAAGCGCTTGGATAAGTAGCGGATGGGTCGCCACGCCGCGCTTTCTTGCGGAAGGGGCAACGAAAAAGCGCGGCCACACCCCGCTTTTTCGTTGGGAGGCGACTTCAGCCCAGGCGTGCGTGCTGCGCTTCGAGCTTTTGCAGCATGGCGCCGAAATCCGCGAGCCGCGCTTTCTCCTGCTCGACCACGGCCGCCGGCGCGCGGTCGACGAAGCTGGGGTTGGCGAGCTTGCCTTGCGCTTTTTTGATTTCGGCCTGGATGCGGGCGATTTCCTTGGCCAGCCGCGCGCGCTCGGCGTCCTTGTCGATTTCCACCACCAGCATGACGCGCAGGTCGCCGACCAGCGCGACCGGGGCGTCGGCCTCGGTGAGCGTGGTGGTGGCGGTCACGCCGGAGAGCTTGGCGAGCGCGGCGATGTAGGGCGCGAGCGCCTCGATCGCGGCGGTGTCGCCTTCGATGACCGCCGGCACGCGCTGCGCGGGCGAGAGGTTCATTTCGCCGCGCAGGGCGCGACAGGCGTTGATCAGTTCTTTCAGCAGTTGAATTCGCGCGACGCTGTCGGGGTGGCGCTGGGCTTCGTCGACCTGTGGATAGGCGGCGAGCATGATGCTCTCACCGCTCATGTTGGCGAATGGCGCGACTTTTTGCCACAGCTCTTCGGTGATGAAGGGGATGATGGGGTGGGCCAGCCGCAGCGTGGCTTCGAGCACGGTGGCGAGTGTGCGGCGGGTGGCGCGCTGCTGCTCGGGCGTGCCGCTGCTCAACTGCACCTTGGCGAGTTCCAGGTACCAGTCGCAGTACTCGTCCCAGACGAATTCATAGACGGCACGGGCGGCCTGGTCGAAGCGGTAGGCGGCGAAGGCTGTGTGCACGTCGCCGACGGCCTGCTGCAGCCGGTCGGCGATCCAGCGGTCGGCGTCCGAAAACGCCATCGGCTGGCTGGCGTCCTGGCCGCAGTCGTGGCCTTCCAGGTTCATCAGCGCGAAGCGGGTGGCGTTCCACAGCTTGTTGCAGAAGTTGCGGTAACCCTCGCAGCGCGCGAGATCGAACTTGATGTCGCGGCCGTGGGTGGCGAGGCTGGCGAAAGTGAACCTCAGCGCATCCGTGCCGAAGGCGGGAATGCCGTCCGGAAATTCCTTGCGGGTGCGCTTTTCGATGCTGGCGGCCTGCTTGGGATTCATGAGGCCCTGGGTGCGCTTGGCGACGAGCTCGTCGATGCCGATGCCGTCGATGAGGTCGATCGGGTCGAGCACGTTGCCCTTGGACTTGCTCATCTTCTGGCCTTCGGAGTCGCGCACCAGGCCGGTCACATACACCTCGCGGAACGGCAGCTTGCCGGTGAAGTGCAGCGACATCATCACCATGCGGGCAACCCAGAAGAAGATGATGTCGAAGCCGGTGACGAGCACCGAGGTCGGCAAGTAGCGTTCGAGCTCGGGCGTCTGCTCGGGCCAGCCCAGGGTCGAGAAGGGCCACAGCGCGCTGGAGAACCAGGTGTCGAGCACGTCGTTGTCCTGGGTGAGCTCGCGGCCGCCGGCCTGTTTTTTCGCCTCTTCCTCCGTGTGCGCGACGTAGAACTCGCCGTCGGCGTCGTACCACGCGGGGATGCGGTGGCCCCACCACAGCTGGCGCGACACGCACCAGTCCTGGATGTTTTCCAGCCACTGGCGGTAGGTCGTGGTCCAGTTCTCCGGCACGAACTTCAGTTCGCCCGAATCGACCACTTCGAGCGCGCGTTTCGCGAGGCCTTCCATGCTCATGAACCATTGGTCGGTGAGCATGGGCTCGATCACGGCGTGGGTGCGGTCGCCGCGCGGGATCATGAGCTTGTGCGGCTTGGCGGAAACGAGCAGCCCCCTGGCGTGCAGCTCGTCTAGCAGCTTCTGGCGCGCCTCGTAGCGGTCGAGGCCCTGGTATTCGACGGGGCAGACCTCGTTCATCTTCGCGTCGAGCGTGAGCACGTTGATCGCGACGAGCTTGTGGCGCTGGCCGACCTGCCAGTCGTTGAAGTCGTGCGCGGGCGTGATTTTGACGACGCCGGTGCCGAACTCGCGGTCGACGTAGTCGTCGGCGATGATCGGGATGCTGCGCTCGGCGATCGGCAGGCGCACGTGCTTGCCGATCAGGTGCCTGTAGCGCTCGTCGTCAGGATGGACCGCGACGGCGGTGTCGCCGAGCAGGGTTTCAGGCCGGGTGGTGGCGACGGTGAGGTGGCCGCTGCCGTCTTCGAGCGGGTAGTTGATTTCCCAGATGAACCCGTCTTCTTCCTGCGAGACGACTTCGAGGTCGGACACGGCGGTCTGCAGCACCGGGTCCCAGTTCACCAGGCGCTTGCCACGGTAGATGAGCCCTTCGCGGTAGAGGCGCACGAACACTTCGGTGACGGCGCGCGACAGGCCCTCGTCCATGGTGAAGCGCTCGCGGCTCCAGTCGGGGCTGGTGCCGAGCCGGCGCATCTGCCGGGTGATGGTCGAGCCGGAGTGTTCCTTCCATTCCCAGACTTTTTCGAGGAATTTCTCGCGGCCGAGGTCGTGGCGCGAAATGCCCTGGGCGTCGAGCTGGCGCTCCACGACGATTTGCGTCGCGATGCCGGCGTGGTCGGTGCCCGGCTGCCACAGCGTGTTGTCGCCCAGCATGCGGTGGTAGCGGATCAGCGCGTCCATGAGGGTGTGCTGAAAGGCATGCCCCATGTGCAGCGTGCCGGTGACGTTGGGCGGCGGCAGCATGATGCAGTAGGCGGGGGCATCGGCCTTGTTGCCGGCCTTGAAGTAGCCGGCGCTCTCCCACCGGGCGTACCAGCGTTTCTCGATGTCGGCCGGTTCGAAGGATTTGGCGAGTTCCATGGCGTGCGGGCAAAAGCCCAATTATCGCAAAAATGCCCGGGAAGCGGCCGACCATGCGGGCCGCAAGGCGCTCAGGCGGACGGGTCGCGGGGCTGCCTGAGCTTCTCGGCGACGGCTTCGCGCACGATCTCGCGCACGTTGACGTCGAGCTGGGCGAGCAGGGTGGAGACAGTCTGGTCGAGGTTCTTCTTCAGCTCGGCGGCGACCTGCTTTTCCATGACCTCCGATAGCCGCGGCGCGAGTTCGCTCATCAGCTGCTCGGCCAGGGTATCGGTGACGGGTGCGCTCGTGACCGAGGTGGAGGGCGGTGGCGCAAACTCTGCGGCAGGGGCGGCAGCTAAGGGCACGGCAATCGGGGTGGCCGGCGGCGTTACCGCCGTCGGCGCAGGGAAGACGGGGGGCGCAGGCGGCGTGCCGCGTTCGATCACGTCCGTCAGCACCGGAAGCCAGGCGTCCGGCGGTGGGCCGCTCGCCGCGCTCGCTCGCGGTGCGTGCACCTGAGGCTCCACAGGCACGAAGGCCGGCTCGCCGCTGCCGCGATGCTTGCGCAGCAACGCGTCCATCTTGTCGATCAGCGGCTCGTCGCTCATCGCGTTTCCTGGGCGGCGGTTTGCCGCAGGTCGTGTGTCGTCAGCGCATATCCACGCGACTGGTAGAAGCGGTAGCGCACGCGGCCCGCTTCGCGGCTGGCGTCGTCCTGGCCGACGATCTCGACCAGCCGCTCGAAGCGCGCGAAACCCGCGGGCTGGCCGGGGTCGAGATTGATCATCACGTCGGCCGAGCGCAGCGCGTCGACGTTGGCGCCGATCAGCACTGGCGTTTCGCCGGCGAGCGCGTCAGTGTCCCGGCAATGTGGCACGAAGCTCAGGGCAGGCCTCGTCCACAGCAGGCGGTCGATCGCCTCGGCCGCGCCCGCGTCCGGCGCGTAGATCATCACCTGCTTGCCCTGGCCGTACGCCTTCGCCGCGACGCGGCGCGCCACGTCGAGCGGATCGTCGGCAAAGGTGTAGAAGGTGATCTCGGTCACGTCAGGCAGCGGCCGATTTCTGGGTGCGATTGAGCAGGAAGTGCACCAGGAGCGCCACGGGGCGGCCGGTCGAGCCTTTCTCGCGGCCGCCCTTGTAGGCGGTGCCCGCGATGTCGAGGTGGGCCCAGTGGTACTTCTTGGCGAAGCGCGACAGGAAGCAGGCCGCGGTGATCGAGCCGGCCGGACGGCCGCCGATGTTGGCCATGTCGGCGAGGCTACTCTTCAGTTGTTCCTGGTAGTCGTCCCACAGCGGCATGCGCCATACGCGGTCCCACGCATCGTCCGCGGCGTGCTCGATCTCGCGTGCGAGCGGGTCGTGGTTGGCGAACAGCGCGCTCGGGTGCGCCCCCAGCGCGATCACGCAGGCGCCGGTGAGCGTGGCCAAATCGATCACCGCGTCGGGCTCGAAGCGCTCGGCGTAGGTGAGGGCGTCGCACAGGATGAGCCGGCCTTCCGCGTCGGTGTTGAGGATCTCGATGGTCTGGCCGGACATCGAGGTGACGATGTCGCCCGGCTTGTTGGCGTGGGCGTCGGGCAGGTTTTCGCACGAGGGCACGAGACCGATGACGTTGAGCGGCAGCTTGAGCTCGCCGATGGCGCGGAAGGCGCCGAGCACGGCGCCGCCGCCGCTCATGTCGTAGTTCATCTCGTCCATCTCGGCCGGAGGCTTGAGCGAAATGCCGCCAGCGTCGAAGGTGATCGCCTTGCCGACCAGCACCACCGGCTTTTCGCCCTTGGCGCCGCCTTCGTGCTTGAGCACGATGAAGCGCGGCGGCTTGTCGCTGCCCTTGCCCACCGAGAGGAAGGAGCCCATGCCGAGTTTTTCGCAGGCGGCCTTATCGAGGATTTCGCAGCCGAAGCCGTAGGTTTTGGCCAGTTTTTCCGCTTCGTCGGCCAGAAAGTCCGGCGTGCAGATGTTCGAAGGCGTGTTGCCGAGATCCTTGGCGAGTGAAATGCCGTGGGCGATGGCCAGGCCGTTGGCGAGCCCGGTTTCGCCGAACTTCAGTTCGCCGCGACGCGACACGGCGAAGGTGACCCGCTTGAGCGGCCGGCGCGCCTCCTGCGGCTTGCTCTTCATGCGGTCGAAGCGGTAGAGCGCGTCGTGCGCGGCAACGACGGCCTGCTCGATGTTCCAGCTGACGTCGCGCTTCTTGACCGAGATTTCGGACAGCGTGATCACGGCGTCCATCGAGCCGGTGTCGCGCAGGGTCTTGACCGCGGTGGCGATGGCGTCGCGGTAGGCCTTTTCGTGAAAGTCTCGTTCCTTGCCGAGCCCCACCAGCAGCACCCGGTCGGCGAGCACGTTGGGCACCTCGTGCAACAGTAGGGTGGCGCCGGACTTGCCGTCCATGTCGCCGCCGCGCAGGATGTCGGACAGGTAGCCGTCGCTGGCGCGGTCGATGTCGACGGCCGGGGCCGACAGCTTGCGATTGTCGAACACGCCGACGACGACGCAGGCCGTGCGCTGCTTTTCGGGGGCCCCGCTTTTTATGCTAAATTCGAGTTCGATTTCCTTGTTTTCCATGTCCGTGCTCAAAAAAATACAAATTGGCGATGCGCCGGCGTTTGGTGCGGCCGTTGCGGCGATTATTGGCGCGGGCACGCTGGAATGTCAAAGAACCGTTTGCCGGGCAGGCGGTTCGCGCTTTTTCCCATGCTCTACCGCCGCGCGCTGATCCGCGAAATGGGGCTCGCCACCGGCGCCGTGCTCACGGTGCTGATCGCGATCGCGCTGGTGGTGCTTTTCATCCGCCTCTTGGGCGACGTCGCGCGCGGCGAGCTCGCCAACGAGGCGGTATTCGCCTGGCTCGGCTTCTCGCTGCTGTATTTCCTGCCGGTGCTGATGACGATCGCGCTGTTCGCCGGCGTGCTGCTGCCACTGTCGCGCATGTGGCGGGACAGCGAGATGGTGATCTGGTTCAACGCGGGCGTGTCGCTGACGCAGTGGCTGCGTCCCGCGCTCACGTTCGCGTTGCCGTTCGTCGCCGTGATGTTCCTGCTGACCGTGGCGATCAATCCCTGGGCGCAGGCGAAGAAGAATGAATACCGTCAGGAGCTGAAGAGCCGCAGCGACAGCGCGCTGGTCGTCCCTGGCCTGTTCGCCGAGTCGAACGCCGGCCAGCGCGTGTACTACGTCGAGTCGCTCAATCCGCTCACCGGCATCGTGCGCAACGTGTTCATGCAGTCGCGCCTCGACGGCCAGCTGGGGCTGGTGGTAGCGCGCGAGGGCAGCCACACCGAGTTGCCCGATGGCTCGCGCTACCTGGTGTTCAAGGACGGTCGCCGCTACGAGGGCACGCCAGGCCGCCTCGACTATCGCATCGTGAAATTCGAGCGCTACTGGATGCGGCTCGACGTGGCGCCGGTGGATGGCCGCGACGGCAGCATCCGCCAGGCGCCGCTGACGCGCCTGCTGACGGAGGATACGCCGGCGGCGCACGCTGAGCTCTTGTGGCGTTTCGGCGTGCCCCTGTCGGCACTGGTGCTGGCGGCGATGGCGGTGCCGCTGAGTTTCGTCAACACCCGGGCGCGGCGGTCGTGGGGCCTGCTGGTCGCGCTGCTCGTCTATTTTCTCTACAACAACCTGCTGTCGCTGGCGCAGGCCTGGGTCGGGCAGGCCAAGCTCGACCCCTGGCTGGGCGGCGTGGGGCCGCACCTGTTGATGCTCGCGGCCACGGTGGCGCTGTTTTACTGGCGGCTCTACCAGGCCGGCGTGCGCTGGAGGCGCGCGTGACCCTGCTCGCCCGCTACCTTGCGCGCCAGGTGCTGGTGGCGTCAGGCTTCGTGCTGCTGGCGCTACTGGTGCTGTTCGCCTTCTTCGACCTGATGCAGGAGCTGGGAGACCTCGGCCGCAACGGCTATGGGCTCGCGCAGGCGGCGGTGGTGGTGCTGCTCTTTGTGCCGGGTCACCTGTATGAGATCGTGCCGGTCGCCGCGCTCATCGGCACACTGGTCGCGCTGTCGCGCCTGGTGGGCAACTCGGAATATGCGGTGATGCGCGTGTCGGGCCTGTCGACCTGGCGCGTCGCCGGCTACTTTGCCGTGATTGGTGTAGTGCTGGCGGCGCTGGTGTGGGCGCTCGGCGAGTATGCGGCGCCCTGGTCGGAACAAACGGCGCAGCGCTACAAGCTGTCGGCGACGCGGTCGGTGGTGGCGCAGCAGTTCCGTTCCGGCTTGTGGGTGAAGGAGGGCACGAGCTTCGTTAACGTGCGCGAGGTGATGCCCGACAACACCCTACGCGGCATCGAGATCTACGGCTTCGATGGCGACGGCCGGCTGGTGTCGATCCGCGCGGCGGAGGAGGCGGGCTGGCGCGGCGACCAGAGCTGGGATCTGCGCCGGGTCGTCGAGACCCGCTTCGACGAAAACGCGATCCGTGCCGCGCGCAGCGAGCGCGAGACCTGGCGGTCGGTGCTGACGCCGGACATCCTGAGCGTGCTGCTGGTGGCGCCGGAAAAGATGTCGGCGCGCACCCTGTGGCGCTACGTGACGCATCTCAAGGAAAACAACCAGAAGGCGACGCGCTACGAACTCGCGCTGTGGACCAAGTTTCTCAGTCCCTTCGTCATTCCGATCATGATGCTGATCGCCATGCCGTTCGCGCTGCAGGGACCGCGCGCCGGCGGCACCAGCGCCAAGATCTTCATCGGCATTCTGGCCGGCCTGGGATTCCATCTGTTGAGCCGGCTGTTCGGGCATCTCGGATTGCTCAATGACTGGCCCGTCGTCGTCGTGTCGGCGCTGCCGCTCCTGATCTTCCTCGCGATCGCGCTCGCGGGCATCCGGTGGGTGGAGCGGCGCTGACCCTGCCGGCGCGGCTGGCCGAGTGCCTGCGCGTTGCCGAGCCGAAGGCCAAGGTTGCCTGCGTCCATGCCCTGCAGGCCGATTGGCTTGCCGGCCGCGTCGCGTGCGATGCCGAGGCGGCGCGTGAGCCGCTCGACGCGCCGGGCCGCCCCGCGCGCCCCGAGCTGGTTCCGCCCAAGCGCATGCCGCGCCGCCGCCCCGACACCTTGGCGGGACGCGCCGCGCTCATCCACGCGCTGGCGCACATCGAGTTCAACGCGATCAATCTCGCGCTCGATGCCGCGCACCGTTTTGCCCGTCTTCCCGAAGCCTACTACGCGGACTGGCTGAAGGTGGCGGACGAGGAGGCCTTGCACTTCGACCTCCTCGCCACCCATCTGGCGACGCTTGGCTATGCCTACGGCGACTTCAAGGCGCACACCGGCCTGTGGGACATGGCGCTGAAGACCGCGCATGACCCGTTGGTACGCATGGCGCTGGTGCCGCGCGTGCTTGAGGCACGCGGGCTCGACGCCACGCCGCGCATCGTCGAGAAGCTCAAGGCCGCGAACGACTCCCGCATGGTCGAGATCCTCGCCATCGTCGAGCGCGACGAGATCGGCCACGTCGCCATCGGCAACCGCTGGTACGGCTGGCTCTGCGCCGGGCGCGGCGTCGACCCTGAGGCGACGTTCCGGCGCCTGCTGGTCGAGTACGATGCGCCGGCCTTGAAGCCGCCGTTCAATCTCCCGGCGCGGCGGCAGGCCGGTTTCAGCGAGTGCGAGCTCGACTGGCTCGCGACCCTGTCAGAGGCCGAGGGTCGTCGCTGAGACCTGCACGGACGCGCGCTGCCACATCGCCTCGAATTCCTGCAGCAAGGGCGTAGCGCGCGAGGGGTCGTCGGGATGGTAGTCGCCGTGCACGGCGCTCTTGTCGGCGCGCCGCAGCACGCCGTGACGATCGCCGATGACGAAGGCCGTATCGGGACGCGGGGCGGCCGGGTCAGCCTGGCGGATCGCGAGCACGTGGCCGAAGTCGCGCACCAGCTGCATCAGGCGCGGATGGTCGCGCACGACGTGGCTGGCGTCGTCGAGCAGCAGCGCGATGCTGCGGCCGCCGCCCGCCACGCAGAAAGCGCGTAGCGCCGCATGGCGCGCGGCATCGTCGAGTTCGTAGAGATGGAGGTCGTGGTCGTACAGGCGCAGCGCGCGGTGGCTGCTCGCGAGCAGCGCGTCGAATGCGGCGCGCAATTCGGCGGGCGTTTCAAACGGGCTCATCGGCAATCTCCAGCCATCCGGCTTCGTACCATTCATAAAGGCGCGGTTGCAGGGCCACCGGCGGCGCAGCGAGGCGGCGGCGGTCGGCGAGTTGCGTCAGCGCTGCGATTTCCGCCGCCGATGGCGCGAAGGCCTCGCCGTTGATGAAGAAGCGCTTGCCGGTGAACAGCAGCCGCGATTTGGGATCGAGCGCCACGCCCCGCTGCCTCGCCGCCCTGGCGAAGGCGGCGCGTCCAAGCGGCGCCTCGGGCGGGTCGAAGAAGACGTTCGGTTTCGGCTCAGACAGGTAGCGGCCGGCGAACTCGGCGACGTCGCGCCGCGTCCAGCGGATTTTCGCCAGCATGGCTTCGATCTGTTCGAGCATCGCGCGGCCGATCTCGCCGGGATGCTTCTGCAGGCGCAGGTCCGGGTCGGCGTAGCGGCCCTCGAGCTTGATGCTGTCCTGCAGGAACATGAGGAAGCCCTGCGCGAGTTCGTCGGCGGTCGGCGCGCGGAAGCCAATCGAGTACGTGGTGCAGGCGTCTACGGCGACGCCGTAGTGGGCGACGTGGGGCGGCAGGTAGAGCATGTCGCCGGGGCCGAGCACCCATTCGTCCTCGGGCTTGAAGCGGCGCAGGATCTTGAGCGGCGCGTCGTCGATCAGCGCGAGGTCGGTCTGGGTGCTGATCTGCCAGCGGCGGTGGCCGCTGCCCTGGAGCAGGAAGACGTCATACGAATCAAAATGCGGGCCCACGCTGCCGCCGGGCACGGCGTAGCTCACCATCAGATCGTCCAGGCGCGCATGGGGAACGAAGTCGAAGCGGGCGAGGAGCGCGTCGGCTTCCGGCAGGAAATGGTTGAGCGACTGCACGAGGAGCGTCCACTCGGTCTTGGGCAGGCGTTTGAAATCGCTTTTGCGGAACGGCCCGTGGTCGAGCTGCCACTGCGTGCCGCTGCCCTGGACGAGGCGGGACTCGACATCGTCCCGGCAGGCGAGCGCTTGCAGTTCGGCGGCGGTCGCAAGCCCGGCGAAGCCCGGCACGGCGTTGCGGATCAGCAAAGGGCGCTTGTGCCAGACCTCGCGCAGGAAACGGGCGGGCGAAAGACCGCCGAGCAGGGAGTTCGTCATGCCGAGAATTATAGCGATGCGGCCGGATTTGCCCTGTAGAATGCCGCGAAAACACTGCGGAGAGACCCATGCTCAAGGCCGGGGATCGTGCGCCGGATTTCTCCAATCCAGACGCGGACATGAATATCGTCGAGCTGTCCCAGTTCCGGGGCAAGGTGCTCGTGCTGTATTTCTATGTGCGCGACGACACCCCGGGGTGCACGACGGAAGCGATCGAGTTTTCGGAACTCGAGAAGGACTTCGCCAAGCTCGGTGCGACCGTGCTCGGCGTGTCGCGCGACGACTGCATCCGCCACGGGGAATTCCGCGACAAGCACGGCATCAGCGTTCGCCTGCTTGCCGACAAGGAAGAGACGACCTGCGAAGCCTATGGCGTGCTGCAGGACAAGGAGGTGGACGGCGCGGTGCGCAGGAGCGTGGTGCGCTCCACCTTCGTCATCGACAAACAGGGCATCATCCGCCATGCCCTGTACGGCGTTTCTGCCCGCGGCCATGCGGCGGAAGTGCTTCAACTCGTAAAGGAACTCAAGTGAACATTGGCAAGGACACCGTCGTCACCATCACCTATGTCGTGCGCGACCTCGAGGGCAAGCTGCTGGAGGAGAGCGACGCGCCGGTCAGCTACCTGCACGGCGGCTACGACAACATCTTCCCCATGGTCGAGCAGGCGCTCGAGGGCAAGGCCGTGGGCGACACGGTCGACCTCAAGCTGCAGCCCGCCGACGCCTTCGGTGACTTCGATGAGAACCTGGTGCGCATCGAGCCGCGCGAGGCCTTCCCGCCGAACGTCGAGGTCGGCATGCAGTTCGTCGGCTCGCCGGTCGACGGCGGCGAGGAGCTGCTCTACACCGTGACCGACATCGCCGAGGAAAAGGTCGTGGTCGACGGCAACCATCCCTACGCCGGCCAGGCTGTGCACTTCCAGTGCAAGGTCGCCGACGTGCGCGCCGCGACGCCTGACGAAGTCGAGCATCGCCACGCCCACGGCGCGCACGGCCATCACCACCACTGACGTCACGGCAGGTTGCCCGGACTGCTAGAATGCCGGGCTGACCTGTTTTCGATGAACGTTTCATGAAAACCACTTTCCTCGACTTCGAGCAGCCTATCGCCGAGCTCGAAGCCAAGATCGAAGAACTGCGCTTCGTGCAGGACGATTCGGCGCTCGACATTTCCGAGGAAATCCGCCGCCTGCAGAAGAAGAGCCAGGCGCTGACCCGCGACATCTACGCCAAGCTCACCGCGTGGCAGGTGTCGCAGGTGGCACGCCACCCGCAGCGGCCCTACACGCTCGACTACGTTCAGGGCCTGTTCACCGACTTCGCCGAGCTGCATGGCGACCGTGCGTTCGCCGACGACGCGGCGATCGTCGGCGGCATGGCGCGCTTCAACGGCGAGCCGGTGATGGTGATCGGCCACCAGAAGGGACGCGACACCAAGGAAAAGATCTACCGCAATTTCGGCATGCCGCGCCCGGAGGGCTACCGCAAGGCGCTGCGCCTGATGCGGTTGGCGGAGAAATTCCGCATGCCTATCCTCACCTTCATCGACACGCCGGGCGCCTACCCCGGCATCGGCGCCGAGGAGCGGGGACAGTCGGAGGCGATCGCGCGCAACCTCTACGTGATGGCCGAGCTGCAGACCCCCATCGTCTGCACCATCGTCGGCGAGGGCGGCTCGGGCGGCGCGCTCGCGATCGGCGTCGGCGACCGCACGCTGATCCTGCAGTACTCGACCTATTCCGTCATCTCGCCCGAGGGCTGCGCCTCGATCCTGTGGAAGAGCGCCGACAAGGCCTCGGTCGCGGCCGAGACGCTCGGCATCACCGCCGACCGCCTGAAAGCGAATGGCCTGGTCGACCGCATCATCGAGGAACCGCTCGGCGGTGCGCAGCGCGACTGGGATGCCATGTTCCAGAGCATGCGCCGCGCGCTGACCGATACCCTCGTCGAATTGCGCAAGCAGCCGCTCGACGCGCTGCTCGCCGCGCGCTACCAGCGCCTGCGGGCGTATGGCAGCTTCAAGGAAGCCACCGCCAAGTAACGCGGTCGTCGATGCGGTGGCGGCCGCGCTTGCCCGCCACGTCCCGCCGCGCGCGCAGCTCATGCTCGCCTTCTCCGGCGGCGTCGATTCGACGGTGTTGCTGCACGTGCTGGCGGCCCTTCGCGCCAGCCATCCTTTCGCGCTCTGCGCGGTCCACGTTCACCACGGCCTGTCGCCGAACGCGGACGACTGGGCGGCGTTCTGCGAACGGCGCTGCGAAGCGCTCGGCATTGAACTTGCCGTGCACCGTGTCAGCGTGTCGCGCGACGACCCCGCCGGGATCGAGGCGGCGGCACGCCGCGCCCGGCAGCGCGTGTTCGCCGGGGTCAACGCGGATTTCCTCGTCACCGCGCACCAGCAGGACGACCAGGCGGAAACCGTGCTGCTGCAGCTGCTGCGCGGCGCAGGCCCCCGGGGGCTCGCCGCGATGGCGGCGCTGCAGCATCGGCCCGGCTGGCGTGCGGCGCAACTGCGGCCGATGCTCGGCGTCGCGCGGAAGACGCTGACGGCGTATGCGCGGGAAGTGGGACTGGCGTGGATCGACGACGAAAGCAACTCGGACCCGCGCTTTCGCCGCAACGCCCTGCGCCGCGACGTGATGCCTCGTCTGGCGGCGCATTTCCCGGGCGTTGGCACGACGCTCGCGCGCGCAGCGATGCTACAGGCCGATGCCGCGGCGTTGCTCGACGAACTGGCGCGGCTCGACGCGGCCGCAGCCATCGACGGCGGGCGGCTCGATTGCGCGGCGCTGGCGGCGCTGTCGCCGGCGCGGGCGCGCAATCTGCTGCGGCATTTCCTTGACCGGCAGGGCCTCACGATGCCAAGCGTGCGCCGGTTGGACGAGGCGCTGCGGCAGGTGCTCGACGCAAGGCCCGACGCGCGGGTGTGCGTCGATATCGGCTACGGCACGTTGCGGCGGTATCGCGGTGGCGCGTACTGGGTGGCGCCGTCAGCGGCACCCCCCGCGCCGGTGCGCTGGCAGGGCGAGGCGCTGCTCGCGCTGCCCGGCACGGGCGTCGCGGTGCGTTTCGAGCGGGCGCGGGGCGAAGGCATCCGGCTCGCCGCGCTCGAGGCTGGCGTGGTGATGCTGGGCGCGCGCGAAGGCGGCGAGACGATTCGCCTCCATGCCGGCGGACCACGCCGCAGCCTGAAAAAAATCCTGCAGGAAACCGCGCTGCCGCCCTGGCAACGCGATCGGCTTGCGCTCATCACGTGCGATGGGCGGCTCGTGTGGGCGGCGGGCGTCGGCATCGACGCCGACTGGCGGGCGGCGCGGGACGAGCCCGGCCTGGTGCCGCAGATGGTCGCTCAGCTACCGGGTTTGTCCGGCGCGTAGGGGGCGTGCAAGTGCACCGCCGCGGCGCGGCGGCGCATGCGGATGTTGAGCATTTCGACCGTCAGCGAGAACGCCATCGCGAAGTAGAGATAACCTTTGGGCACATGATGGCCGAACCCCTCGGCGATCAGCATGACGCCGACCGCGACGAGAAAAGAGAGTGCCAGCATCTTGATGCTGGGGTGGGTGGAGACGAAGCGGCCGATCGCGCCGGCGAACAGCATCATGAGGCCAACCGACGCGACCACGGCGGCGATCATCACGGCCAGTTCCTTGACCATCCCGACGGCGGTGATGATCGAATCGAGGGAAAAAACAAGGTCGATCACCATGATCTGCAGGATGACCGCGGCGAAGGTCGATTTCACCGCGCGCGAGCCGTGGCCTTCCTCGCCTTCGAGCGACTGATGGATTTCGCTGGTGCTCTTCCAGAGCAGGAAGAGCCCCCCGCCGATCAGGATCAGGTCGCGCCCGGAAATCTCCTCGCCGACCACGCTGAACAGCGGCGCGGTGAGGCCGATGATCCACGCCAGTACCAGAAGCAGGCCGATGCGCATGAACATCGCCATGCCGAGCCCCAGCCGGCGCGCGAATTCGCGCTGGTGCGGCGGCAGCTTGTCGACCAGGATGGAGATGAAAATGATGTTGTCGATGCCCAGCACCAGCTCCAGTGCGGTGAGCATGGCGAAGGCGATCCAGGCGTTGGGGTCGGTCAGGAGTTCGAGCATGGCGAGCGGATTTGGCGGCGAGGCGCGCAGTATACGCCGGAACCGCCGAGATGGGGGTGCGCCGCGGGGCGGCGGTCGTGCGGGGATACGGGGCCGGGACGGGCGTGTGGGCGCGAGACAGGGGCGCTCGGGTCGTGTTATCCTAGCCGGCTGATTTTCATGGTTTTTTGAACCTTTTCCACTTTTGTCTGGAGCATTTACATGGCTGTTCAGCGCACCTTTTCCATCATCAAGCCCGACGCCGTCAAAAAGAACGTGATTGGCAAGATCATCAGCCGCTTCGAGAGCAACGGCCTCAAGGTCGTGGCGTCGAAGATGAAGCAGTTGTCGCGCCAGGAAGCCGAGGGCTTCTACGCCGTGCACAAGGACCGCCCCTTCTTCAAGGATCTGGTCGACTTCATGGTGTCCGGCCCGGTGGTGCTGCAGGTGCTGGAGGGCGAGGATGCGATCGCCAAAAACCGCGCGCTGATGGGCGCCACCGACCCGAAGAAGGCCGAGCCCGGCACCATCCGCGCCGATTTCGCCGAGAGCATCGACGCCAACGCCGTGCACGGTTCCGACGGACCCGAGACCGCCGCCGCCGAGATCGCGTATTTCTTCCCGGCCTGCGAAGTCTACGCGGGCCGCTGATCGCTCACGCATGCCGCAGAATCTGCTCGATTTCGACCTCGCAGGACTGACCGCCTGGTTGGGCGAGCGCGGCGAGAAGCCGTTCCGCGCCCGGCAGGTGTTTCGCTGGATCCACCAGGCGGGCGTGGCCGATTTCGCGCAGATGACCGACATCGCCAAGGGCCTGCGCGAGCTGCTGCAGCGGGAGGCCGTGGTCGCGCCGCCGGCCGTCAATTACGCGCACGTGTCGGCCGACGGCACGCGCAAGTGGCTGTTCGATGTCGGCCCCAGCAGCGGCGCTGCTGGCGATCAGGCGTGGCGTAATGGCATCGAGACGGTGTTCATCCCCGAGGACGACCGCGGCACGCTGTGCGTGTCGTCACAGGTCGGCTGTGCGCTCGAGTGCACGTTCTGCTCGACCGGACGCCAGGGCTTCAACCGCAACCTCACGGTCGCCGAGATCATCGGCCAGCTGTGGGTCGCGCAGCACAGCCTGAAGACCGAGCCCAACCGCACGACGGGCGAGATCGCCGAGCGGCCGGTGTCCAACGTCGTGATGATGGGCATGGGCGAACCGCTGGCGAACTTCGAGAACGTCGTGACCGCGCTCGGCATCATGCTCGACGACCACGCCTACGGCCTCTCGCGTCGCCGGGTGACGGTGTCGACTTCCGGCCTGGTGCCGGCGATGGATCGGCTGGCTGAGCGCTGCCCGGTGGCGCTGGCGGTGAGCCTGCATGCGCCCAACGACGCGCTGCGCGACCAGATCGTCCCGATCAACAAGAAATACCCGCTGCGTGAGCTGATGGTGGCGTGCCGGCGCTACCTCGCGCACGCGCCGCGCGACTTCATCACCTTCGAGTACGTGATGCTCGCCGGGGTGAACGATCAACCCGAGCATGCGCGCCAGCTGATCGAACTCACGCGCGACGTGCCGTGCAAGTTCAACCTGATCCCCTTCAATCCCTTCCCGGATTCCGGCTACGAGAAGCCGCGCGCCGAGGCGATGCGCGTGTTTCGTGAGATCCTGCAGGACGCCGGCTACGTGGTGACGACGCGCAAGACGCGCGGCGACGACATCGACGCCGCATGCGGCCAGCTCGCCGGCAGGGTTGCCGACAAGAGCGGTCGCGTCATGAAAAGAATGCAAAAGGAGGCGGCGTGAAAAAAATAGCGATGATCCTGGCCGCGGCGATGCTGGCGGCCGGTTGTGCCGCGCAACCGGGCGGCACGGGTGGCGCGGCTTCCGTCGCGCAGACGGGGCAGAGCGAGGGCGAAAACCGGCAGCGGGCGCGCGTGTTCACCGAGCTTGCGACGGCGTACTACGTGCGCGGCCAGTACAAGATCTCGCTCGAGGAGTTGCGCAAGGCGATCAGCGCCGACAATCGCTTCGGGCCGGCTTACAACGTCTACGGCCTCATCTACATGGAACTTGGCGAGGACAGGCTCGCCGAGGAGAACTTCCGTCGCGCCATCGAACTCGATCGCAACGATTCCGAAGCACGCAACAACTACGGCTGGTTCCTTTGCACGCGCAACCGGTTCGACGAAGGCCTCGAGCAGTTCTCGCAGGCGCTACGCAATCCGCTGTATGCGTCGCCCGAGCAGGCGATGGCGAACGCCGGCCTGTGCGCCGAGCGCAAGGGCGATCTGGCGCTCGCCGAAGCGAACCTGCAGCGCGCCCTGAAGCTGCAGCCGGACAACCCGAACACGATCCTCAAGCTCGCAGGCATGCGCTACCGCCAGGGACAGTTGGCGGAGGCGCGTGCCCTGCTGCAGCGATACGCCGAACTCTCGCCGCCGTCCGCCGAAAGCTTGTGGCTGGGCGTGCGGATCGAACGCCGTCTCGGTGACCGCGAGCAGGAGGCGGCGTACGGTTTGCAACTGCGCCGCCGGTTCCCTGACTCGGTGGAGGCGCGTCGCCTGCAGGCGGGGCAGTACGAATGAGCGACATCGCAGCCGTGGGCGTCGGCCAGGCCTTGCGCGAGGCGCGCGAGGCGCTCGGCATGAGCGTGGAGCAGGCGGCCGCGCGGCTGCGCCTGATGCACCGGCAGATCGAGGCGATGGAAGCGGAGGACTTCGAGGCGCTCGGCCGCCCCGTGTTCGCGCGAGGCTTCGTGCGCAACTACGCGCGGCTGCTGGAGATCGACCCCGAGCCGCTGCTGGCGCGCATGGAGGGGCCGCGCGCCGAGCAATCGCCGGTGCGCCGCCCGGAGCCGCCCTTGCCGCGCTCGTGGTTGACTTCGCCCTGGCTCGTCCTGATGTTGCTCGCCGCCCTGCTTGCGGTGGCGATTCCCGTCGGCCTGTATTGGTGGCTCAATTCCGGCGAGGACGACTTCGTGCGGCAGGTTCCATCGGCCGAACGCGTCGAGCCGGTTGAGCTTGGCGTCAAGCCGGCGGAAGCGCCTGCGCCCGAAACCCCGGCGGCCGCCAAGCCCGCCGCGGTCGAGCCCCTGGCGGAACCGCTGGAGGGGCCGGCCGAGATGTCGGTGACCCCGCCGGCCGCGGCGGCCGACGCCCCGGCGGCGGAGGCGGCGAACCAACCGGTGGCCAGCGAAGGCGTGTTGCGCTTCGATTTCGCGGAGGATTCGTGGGTCGAGATCCGTGACGCCAGCGGCCGCGTCGTACATCGACAGCTCAACCCCGCCGGAAGCAGCGCCGAGGCGCGCGGCCGTCCGCCTTTCAGGCTGCTGATCGGGAACGCTGCCGCAGTCCGCATGACCTACAACAATCGCCCGTTCGATCTCAAACCCTTCATCGACGTGACGGTGGCCCGTTTCACGCTCGAGGAATAAAAAGTACCGGAAGCACTCATGTCCCAGATCGTTCGCCGTCCCACCCGTCAGGTGCGAGTCGGCCATGTGCTCGTCGGCGGCGACGCTCCCGTGGTCGTGCAGTCGATGACCAACACCGACACCGTCGACGTCACCGCCACCGTCAAGCAGGTTCAGGCACTCGCGGAGGCCGGTTCGGAAGTCGTGCGCATCACGGTCAATTCGCAGGAGGCCGCCGAGGCGGTGCCGCGTATCCGCGAGCGCCTCGACGCGCTCGGCTGTCGCGTGCCGCTGGTCGGCGATTTCCACTTCAATGGCCACAAGCTCCTGACGCAGGTGCCGGCGTGCGCCGAGGCGCTCGCGAAGTACCGCATCAACCCCGGCAACATCGGTCGCGGCAGCAAGCGCGACGAGCAGTTCGCGACGCTGATCGAAGTGGCATGCCACTATGACAAGCCGGTGCGCATCGGCGTCAACTGGGGCAGCCTCGACCAGGCGCTGGCGGCGCGCATGATGGACGAGAACGCGCGCTTGCCGCAGCCGGAGGACGCCGAGGTGGTGATGCGCCGCGCCATGGTCGCCTCGGCGCTCGAGTCGGCGAAGAAAGCCGAGGAACTGGGCCTGGGCGGCAACAAGATCATCCTCTCGTGCAAGATGAGCCGGGTGCAGGATCTCATCGCCGTCTATCGTGACCTCTCGGCACAGTGCGACTATCCACTGCACCTCGGCCTCACCGAGGCGGGCATGGGCTCGAAGGGCATCGTCGCCTCGACCGCCGCGCTCGCCGTGCTGCTGCAGGAAGGGATCGGCGACACCATCCGAATTTCGCTGACCCCCGAACCCGGCGGCGACCGCACCCAGGAGGTGCGCGTTGGCCAGGAAATTTTGCAGGCGCTCGGCCTGCGCGCGTTCACGCCGCAGGTCACGGCCTGCCCGGGCTGCGGCCGCACCACTTCGACCGTTTTCCAGGAGCTGGCGCGCGACATCGAGGCCTATTTGCGCAGGCAGATGCCCGTGTGGCGCGGGCAGTATCCCGGCGTCGAAGCCATGCAGGTTGCGGTGATGGGCTGCGTCGTCAACGGCCCCGGCGAATCCAAGCACGCCAACATCGGCATCTCGCTGCCCGGCACCGGCGAAGTGCCGGTCGCGCCCGTGTACGTCGACGGCGAGAAGACCGTGACGCTCAAGGGCGAAAAGATCGCCGAGGAATTCCAGGCCATCGTCGAAGACTACGTGCGCAGCCATTACGGCGCTGCGTGACCCGCTTTCAGTGATCAATTTATGAGCAACACGATTCAATCCGTGCGCGGCATGAACGACTGCCTGCCCGAGACCGCCGAGACCTGGCAGGCGTTCGAGGTGATCGTGCGCGACTGGCTGCGGCGCTATGGCTACCGCGAACTGCGCACCCCCATCCTCGAGCACACAGGCCTTTTCAAGCGCGCGATCGGCGAGGTCACCGACATCGTCGAGAAGGAGATGTACACCTTCGTCGACGAATTGAATGGCGAGTCGCTGACGCTGCGTCCCGAGGGCACGGCGTCGTCGGTGCGCGCGGTGATCCAGCACAACCTGCTATACGACGGCGGCAAGCGCCTGTGGTACGCCGGCCCGATGTTCCGCCACGAGCGCCCGCAGAAGGGGCGCTACCGGCAGTTCCATCAGGTCGGCGTCGAGGCGCTCGGCTTCGCCGGGCCGGACACCGACGCCGAGCTCATCGTGATGTGCGCCGACCTGTGGAAGCAACTCGGCATCGCGCCGACGCTGCAGCTCAACACCCTCGGCGACTACGCGTCGCGCCAGCGCCACCGCACCAAGCTGATCGCCTATTTCGAGGCGCATCACGACGCGCTCGACGAGGATTCGAAGCGCCGCCTGCACAGCAATCCGCTGCGCATCCTCGACAGCAAGAATCCGGCGATGCAGGCGCTCAACGACGCCGCGCCCAAGCTGATGGACGAACTGGACGACGAGGCGCTGGCGCATTTCGACGCGCTGCAGGGGCTCTTGCGTGCCAACGGCATCGCCTATGAGATCAACCCACGTCTGGTGCGCGGCCTCGACTACTACAATCGCACCGTGTTCGAATGGGTGACCGACCAACTCGGCGCGCAGGGCACGGTGTGCGCGGGCGGTCGCTACGACGGCCTGATCGCGCAGCTCGGCGGCAAGCCGGCGCCGGCCGCGGGCTTCGCCATGGGCATCGAGCGCCTGCTCGCGCTGATGGAGGTGGCTGGTACGTCGCTGTCGACGCCGGTGCCGGATGCGTATATCGTCCACGCCGGCGCCGCTACGGAGGCGTATGCGTGGACGGTTGCGGCGGCGCTGCGCGGCGCCGGCCTCGCGACCCTCATGCATTGCGGCGGCGGCAGTTTCAAGTCGCAGATGAAGAAGGCGGACGCCAGCCGCGCCCGCTACGCAGTCATTATTGGTGACGACGAAGCGGCGGCGCAGCAGGTGACGCTGAAGGACCTGCGCGGCAGCGCCGAACAGACGCGCGTGGAACTCGCGCTGGCGATCGACACCCTGAAACGAACACTCTGACAAAGGCATTGCGATGGCAACCTACGACCTCGACGAGCAGGAACGGCTGGACGAACTGAAAGCCTGGTGGAAGCGCTGGGGCAACCTGGTGCTGATCGCCCTGGCCGTGGCGATCGCGGCCGTGGCCGGCTGGCGCTACTGGCAGAACCGCGTGACGACGCAGAGTCTGGAAGCGGGCGCGGTATTCGAGCGCCTGACCGCGTCGATGGAGGCCGGCGACGCCAAGACGGCACGCGAGGCGGGCGCCATGCTGGTCGAACAGTACAAGGGCACGGCGTACGCGCCGCGGGCGGCGATGCTGGTGGCGAAACTGGACGTGGGCGCCAAGGACCTGAAGTCGGCGCAGGCGAGGCTCGAATGGGCGGTGAACAACACCAAGGAGCCTGCGATCAGGGATCAGGCGCGCTTGCGGCTGGCCAGCGTGCAGCTCGATCAGCAGGCCCATGACGCCGCGCTGAAAACCCTTTCCGCGCCGCACAGCGACGCCTACGCGTTCCGGTTCCAGGACCTGCGGGGCGACGTGCTGCTGGCGCAAGGCAAGCCGGCCGACGCGCGCGCCGCCTACCAGGCGGCCTTCGCCAAGATGGCCGAAGACAACCCTTACCGCGCCATCGTCGAACTCAAGCTCGACGCCCTGGGAGGGGAGACGAAGTGAGCGCGCGCCTGATCGTCCTCGCCCTGGCTCTCGCGCTGTCAGGCTGCAGCGCGGTGAACTCGATGACCAGCACGGTCGGTGGCTGGTTTGGCGCAGGCCCCGCCAAGGCGAAGCCTGCCGAACTCGTCGACTTCAAGCCGAGTGCCAGCCTGAGCGAGGCCTGGAAGGTCGAGACCGGCGATGCCGGCGGTTACCTGCTCCAGCCGCAGGCCGAAGGCGACGAGGCCTTCGCTGCCGGCGGCGGGCGCGTGGTGCGCATCGCCGTGCCGACCGGCACGGTCGCCTGGCGGAGCGAGCCGGGCGTGAGGATCTCGGCCGGCGCCGGGGTTGGCGGCGATCTGGTCCTGGCCGGGGGCGGCAAGGGGGAACTCGTGGCGCTCGACCGGGCGAGCGGGCAATCGCGCTGGAAGGTGGCGCTGTCGAGCGAAGTGACCGGCCAGTTGTTGCGCTGGCAGGACACGGTGATCGTGCGCACCGGCGATGGCCGTGTGCACGGCCTGTCGGCCGCGGATGGCAGCCGCAGGTGGCTCTACACGCGCACCCTGCCTGCACTGACCCTGCGCGGATCGGGCGGCATGGCGCTCAGCGACGGCGTGCTCTACGCCGGCTTCCCCGGCGGCAAGCTGGTGGCGCTCAATGCCGCCAACGGCGCCCAGTTGTGGGAGACCACCGTGGCCGTACCGCGCGGCGCGACCGAACTCGAGCGGGTCGCCGACGTGATGGGCCCGCCCGTGCTCGACGATCGCCAGGTCTGCGCCGTCGCCCATCAGGGGCGCGTCGCCTGTTTTGATCGCCGCAGCGGCGCGCCGCTGTGGGGCCGCGACACCTCGAGCAACAGCGGGCTGGCGATGGACGACCGCGCAGTCTATGTGACCGACGACAAGGACGCCGTGACGGCGTACGACAAGGCGACCGGCCGCGCCTCGTGGCGCCAGGACAAGCTGGCGCGGCGCGCCGTAACCGCGCCGCTCGCGCTCGGCGCCTGGGTCGTGGTCGCGGACGGCGAAGGCTACGTCCACGTGCTGTCGGCGGACGACGGCAGTTTCGTCGCCCGCGCCAAAGTCGACAGCGCGGTGCGCACCGCCCCGGTCGACATCGGCCCCGGCTTCGCGGTGCAGACCGTCAAGGGCACGGTGGTCGCCTTCCGCCTCCGCTGATGCTTCCCACCCTGGTTCTCGTCGGCCGCCCCAACGTCGGCAAGTCGACTCTGTTCAACCGCCTGACGGGCACGCGTGACGCGCTGGTGCACGACATGCCGGGGCTGACGCGCGACCGCCATTACGGGCGCGGCCGTCTGGGCGGCAAGCCCTATCTCGTGGTCGATACCGGCGGCCTCGAGCCCGTCGCGAAAGACGGCATCATGGCCGAGATGGCGCGCCAGACCCTGCAGGCGATCGACGAGGCCGATGCGGTTATTTTTCTGGTCGACGCGCGCGCGGGCCTCACGCCGCAGGACAAGGTGATCGCGGACCGCCTGCGCCGCGCGCACTGCCCGGTGTTCCTTGCGGTCAACAAGGCCGAGGGCATGAACCGCGCCGTCGTCACGGCCGAGTTCCACGAACTGGGCCTGGGCGAACCGCTGGCGATTTCGGGGGCGCACGGCGACGGCATCAGCGATCTCGTCGCGGAAGCGCTGGCGCCTTTCCCCGACGAGGCGGTCGTCCCGGACGAGCATGGCGTGCCCAAGATCGCGCTGGTCGGCCGGCCTAACGTCGGCAAGTCGACACTGGTCAATGCGCTGGTGGGCGAAGAACGGGTCATCGCCTTCGACCAACCCGGCACCACGCGCGATTCGATCTACGTCGAGTTCGAGCGCGACGGCAAGCCCTACATCCTCATCGACACCGCCGGCGTGCGCCGTCGCGGCAAGGTGTTCGAGACGGTGGAGAAGTTCTCGGTCATCAAGACGCTGCAGGCGATCGAGGACGCCAACGTCGTCGTGTTGGTGCTCGATGCGCGCGAGAACATCTCCGATCAGGATGCGCATCTTGCCGGCTTCATTCTGGAAAGCGGGCGTGCGCTGGTGGTCGCGGTCAACAAATGGGACGGCCTTTCGGCCGAGCGGCGCGACAACGTCAAGCGCGATATCGGACGCAAGCTCGCCTTTCTCGACTTTGCGCGCTTCAACTACATATCGGCATTGAAGGGCAAGGGCCTGGAGAATCTGCTGAAGGACGTCGAGGCGGCGCACTCTGCCGCCTTCATCAAGATGTCGACGCCCAAGCTCACCCGTGTCCTCGAAATGGCGGTCGAGCAGCACGCGCCGCCCAAGCGCGGCCTGTTCCGCCCGAAGCCGCGCTACGCGCACCAGGGTGGCAAGAACCCGCCGGTGATCGTGCTGCACGGCAACGCGCTCGAGGGGCTGCAGGACGACTACAAGCGCTATCTGGAAGCGAGCTTCCGCAAGGCGTTCAAGCTGCAGGGCACGCCGCTCAGGATCCAGATCAAGGAAGACGAGGGCAAGAACCCGTTCGAGGGCAAGAAGCGCGCACCGCTTTCCGAGAGCGAGGCAACGCGGCGACGGCGCGAGAAGCGCGTGCGGCGCAGGGTCTACGGTTCGAAATAAGCGCGCGCCACCCCCGTTCGGGGCGGCACTGGGGTTTCGCTGGCTCAGTCGAGCCAGCGCACCAGATAGAACAGCTTAAATCCTTCCGACGAGCGCGACGGCCCGCTGGCGATGGCGGCGTGGCGTGCCTTGTCCGGATCGGCGTGCGCGCGCGCCTCCTCTTCGCTCGCGTAGACCTCGACCACCCCCTCCGGGAAGCGCTTGCGGGCCTTGCCCGACGGCGAATAGATCACCACCGCCGAGGTGCCGACGACCTTGGATTCGACATCGGTGAACAGGCTGGTCGCTTGGGGCATGGCGGTCTCAGACGATGCGGCGCAGAGGGCGTGGCATCAATGCGTTTTCTTGGAAATGCTGCTGAGCTTGACCGCGTGGCTGGTCGGCGTCTCGTCGACGAAGCGCGGGCGCTCGTCGAGCGTGCGGCCGGTGAGGCGGGCCAGTTCGGTTTCGCGGCTGGAGATGACCATCAGGCAGTCCTTGATGTTCATGATGGTCGCCTCGGTCAGCGGGCTGGGGTTGCCGTCGCGCGGCGCGGTGTCGCGCACGATGGAGGTCAGGGTCTTGCGCATCATGCGCATCAGGCGCTGTTCGTCGTGCAGGGCTTTTTCGTCCATGGGGGGCTCCCGAATGCTGCGGTGAATCAACATTGTCGGCGCCGAGGTTCCCGGCGTCAACGCAAACCCCTTCGGCGTGCGTGGATAAAAACCCAGAGTGGTGCCATAAGCAGATTGAACTGCTGTGCCCGGCAGGCTGCTTTAAGCTTGCGGGCGGAGGATACCGCCATGCCCGAGACGCCAGCCGACCCGAACGAAGTCCGCGAAATCCGCATCAATCCCGTGGTGCCCGCCGAGTCGGTGCTGGTCGCTACCGCGCGCAGCATGCGGCCGAAGAAGGCTGAGGAACTCGCGCCGCGCGACACCCGCAAGCACGTCGAGACCTGCCCGTTCTGTCGCGGCAACGAGCACAAGACGCCGCCGGCGATCCTGCAGTGGCCGGCAGAGGGCGACTGGGAAATCCGCATGGTCGAGAACCTTTACCCGGTATTGGGGGACGACCGCAGTCAGGCCGGCTTCGCATTCGGCCTGCAGCAGACCATCGACGGCTACGGCCGCCACGAGGTCATCATCGACCACCACGAACACGGCATCGCGGTGCACGAGATGGCCGAGCCCCACCTCGCTGCGCTGTTCGGCGTCTACCAGACGCGCATGAGGCAGCTCTTCGATTCCGATCCGCGGCTGAAATACGTGCTGGTGTTCAAGAACTTCGGCCCCGCGGCCGGTGCGTCGATTCCCCACACCCACAGCCAGGTGATCGCGATGCCGGTGGTGCCGGAGAACGTCGACGCCGAGGTGAAAAACAGCGCGGCGCACTACGCCAAGCATCACCACTGCATCTTCTGCGCGCTGATCGACGAGGCGCTGACCTTCGAGGCGACGATCTACGACCGCGCATCGGGTGCGGTGCGGCGCAAGATCAACGTCGGCCAGTACGTCGTCGAGCGCGGCGAGCACTTCATCGCCATCAAGCCCTTTGCCAGCCGCTACGAGTGGGAGGTTCACATCCTGCCGCTGGCGCACCAGGCCGACTTCCTCGACGTGCCGGCGGCGCATTTCGCCGACCTCGCGCGGGTGATGAAGCGCACCATGGCGCGGCTCGACGCGGTGATCGGCGGCGCGCAGTACAACTTCTTCCTGCATTCCGTCCCGCACGACAGCCACCAGCAGGCGCACGCACCGAGTTACCACTGGCATCTCGAAATCTGCCCACGGACGTCGATTCCGACCGGCTTCGAGCTGGGCTCCGGGTTGTTCGTCAACACCATCAACCCCGAGCAGGCGGCCGAACGGCTGCGCGCGGTCGAGCTCTGACGCGGTTTCTTGAGGCAGCCGGGTTAGAATGCGGGCGTCCGGGGCAATTTTGCCCCTTGCCCGAGCGCCGCGTGAGCTTCACCTTTTCCGCCACAACCAGCCGCCACTACCCGTCCAGCGACCACGCGCCGCCCCGTTTCGGGCCCAGCCATGTTTGAACGGCCCGCGGGCGGCGAGCGCGTCATCCTCGTGTCGATCGATTTCGGCGATCCGGACTTCGAGGAAATGGTCGCCGAGCTGCGGCTGCTCGCCAAGGGCGCGGGGCTGGAGGTGCTCGGCGAAGTCCGTGGCAAGCGCGCGCGGCCCGATGCGGCGCTGTTCGTCGGCAGCGGCAAGGCCGACGAGATCGCCGCACTGGTGCTGGCGACCGATGCCGACGTTGTCATTTTCAACCACGAGCTGTCGCCGGCGCAGGAGCGCAATCTGGAACGCCGGCTGCAGCGACGTGTCATCGATCGAACCAGCCTCATTCTCGACATCTTCGCCCGTCGCGCGCAAAGCGCCGAAGGCAAGCTGCAGGTCGAGCTCGCCCAGCTGCAGCATCTGTCGACGCGCCTGGTGCGCGGCTGGACGCACCTCGAGCGCCAGCGTGGCGGCGTGGGCATGCGCGGGCCGGGCGAGAAGCAGCTGGAAACCGACCGCCGCCTGATCGGCGTGCGGGTGAAGGCGCTGCGTGAACGGCTGGCGCGGCTCGGCAAGCAGCGCCGCACCCAGCGCCGCGCGCGGTCGCGCCAGCAGGTGCTGTCGGTGGCGCTGGTCGGTTACACCAATGCCGGCAAGTCGACGCTTTTCAACGCCCTGACGCGCGCGGGCACCTACGCGGCCGACCAGCTCTTCGCGACGCTCGATACCACGACGCGCAAACTCTACTTGCCCGGGGTGGGCGAAGTCGTGCTGTCCGACACCGTCGGTTTCATCACCCGACTGCCGCATGATCTGGTCGCGGCCTTCCGCGCCACGCTGGAAGCCACCGCCGAGGCGGACTTGCTGCTGCACGTGATCGACGCGGCGAACCCCGCGCGCGACCGCCAGATCGAGGCCGTGGAAAAGGTGCTGAAGGAGATCGGCGCCGATGCCGTGCCGCAGCTTCGCGTCTACAACAAGCTCGATTTGACAGGCCTTGGGCCGGGGGTCGGGCGGGACGAGTATGGTAAACTTCAAAGCGTCTACGTGTCCGCGCAAACCGGCGCGGGGCTTGAACTTTTGCGCGAGGCGCTGTCAGAAATCCTGCTCGCTCGCCGGCCATCGGCCGACGATGAGGCGTCTGACCCGCCTTCCACCCACCCGACGGATTTCTTGACCTGATCTTATGGCCTGGAACGACCCCCAATGGGGCAACAACGGTAACCGCAATCCCAACGGCGGCCCCCCCGATCTCGACGAAGTCTGGCGACGCATCAACCAGCGCCTGAACAGCCTGTTCGGCGGCAAGGGTGGCGGAACGCCGGGCGGCAGTGGCGACGGCGGCGATGGCCTGGCGGGCGGCGGGCTTCCCGGCGGCGGCAATCTCGTCAGCATCCTTATCGGCGTGCTGGCCCTGGTGTGGCTTGCGAGCGGCTTCTACATCGTCGATACCGGCCAGCGCGGCGTCGTGTTGCGTTTCGGCAAGTACGTTGAGACGACCGACCCGGGACCGCGCTGGCACCTGCCGTGGCCGATCGAGTCGCGCGAGATCGTCAACGTCGACCAGGTTCGCACGGTCGAAATCGGCTACCGCAACAACGTCCGCAGCAAGGTACTGAAAGAGTCGCTGATGCTCACCGAGGACGAGAACATCGTCGACCTGCAGTTTGCCGTGCAGTACATCCTTAAGGACCCGGTCGAGTTCCTGTTCATCAACCGTGCGCCCGAGGACAGCGCCCTGCAGATCGCCGAGACCGCGATGCGCGAAATCGTCGGCAAGAGCAAGATGGACTTCGTTCTGTACGAAGGGCGTGCCGAAATCGCAGCGCGCGCCAAGCAGTTGATGCAGGAGATCCACGACCGCCACCGGACCGGCATCAGTATCAGCCAGGTCACGCTGCAGAACATCCAGCCGCCGGAGCAGGTGCAGGCCGCGTTCGACGACGCCGTGAAGGCGAGCCAGGACCGCGAGCGCCTGAAGAACGAGGCCGAAGCCTACGCCAACGACGTGGTGCCGCGTGCCCGCGGTTTGGCGTCGCGCCTGCAGGAGGAAGCCGAGGGTTACCGCCTGTCGGTCATCGCCAACGCGGAAGGTGAGGCGAGCCGCTTCGCGCAAATCTTTACCGAATACCAGAAAGCCCCGCAGGTGACGCGCCAGCGGATGTATCTCGATACCATGCAGACCGTGATGAACAATGCCAGCAAGGTGCTGGTGGACCAAAAGGGCGGCAACAGCCTGCTCTACCTGCCGCTCGATAAGCTGCAGCAGATCGTCAACCAGCCCCACGTCGCCCCTTCTGCGAGCTTGACGCCGGTACTGCCGTCGAGCAGTGCGCCGACCGACAGCCGCTCCGGCGATGGCTTTCGCAGTCGTGACCGGGAGGCACGCCCATGAACAAGGCAATCGGACCCCTGATCATCGGCCTCGTCGTCGTGCTGGTGGTGCTGTCGTCCAGCGTGTTCACGGTCGACCAGCGGCAGAACGCGCTGGTTTTCCAGCTCGGTGAAGTGGTGTCGGTTAAGACCAAGCCGGGCCTCTATTTCAAATTGCCGCTGGTGCAGAACGTCCGCTACTTCGATACCCGCATCCTGACGCTGGACGCGGCCGACCCCGAGCGTTTTCTCACCTCCGAGAAGAAGAACGTGCTGGTCGACTCCTTCATCAAGTGGCGCGTGATCGATGCCCGCCAGTTCTACGTGTCGGTCGGCGGCGACGAAAACCGTGCGGCGATCCGTCTGAACCAGACCGTGAACGACGGCCTGCGCGCCGAGTTCGGTCAGCGCACGATCAACGAAGTGGTGTCGGGACGTCGCGACGAGATCATGCGCACGATCCAGGCGAAGGCCGACCAGGATGCGCGCAAGATCGGCATCCAGGTGATCGACGTGCGCCTGAAGCGCGTCGACCTGCCGGAAACCGTGTCGGAGAACGTGTATCGCCGCATGGAAGCCGAGCGCAAGCAGGTGGCGAACGAGCTGCGTTCAACGGGCGCGGCCGAGGCCGAAAAGATCAAGGCCGATGCGGACAAGCAGAAGGACGTGATCGTCGCCGAGGCGTACCGCGATGCTCAGCGCGTCAAGGGTGACGGCGACGCGAAAGCAGCCGCGATCTACGCGTCGGCGTTCGGCAAGAATCCGGAGTTCTACGCGTTCTATCGCTCGATGCAGGCGTATCGCGAGAGCTTCAAGGACAAGAGCGACGTCATGGTGCTCGACCCGAGCAGCGACTTCTTCAAGTACATGAAGAATCCGCGTGCGGGCGCGCAATGACGGCATCGGACTGGCTCACCGCAGTCGGGCTGCTGCTGGTGATCGAAGGCATCCTGCCTTTCGCGGCGCCCGCGATGTGGCGCGAGGGGTTCACCCGGATGCTCGAACTGCGTGACGGCCAGTTGCGTTTCATTGGCGCTGCCTCGATGTTGGGCGGCGTTTTTTTGTTGTGGATGCTGAATTGAAATGACCGCCTGGCTGTTGCCCGAAAACGTCGAGGACGTGCTGCCGCCCGAGGCCTGGCGCATGGAGGACATGCGCCGCGCGCTGCTCGACCTGTTCCGCGGCCGTGGCTACCAGCTGGTGATCCCGCCGCTGATCGAGTACGTCGACTCGTTATTGACCGGCGTCGGGGCCGACCTCGACCTCAAGACCTTCAAGCTGGTCGACCAGCTCTCCGGACGCCTGATGGGCGTGCGCGCGGACATCACGCCGCAGGTCGCGCGCATCGACGCCCACCTGCTCGCGGCCAACGCGGTGAACCGGCTGTGCTATGTCGGCAGCGTGCTGCACACCCAGTCCGACGGCTTCCACCGCTCGCGCGAACCGATCCAGATCGGCGCCGAGCTGTACGGCGAAGCGGGCGTTGCCGCCGACCTCGAAATCCTCACGCTCATGCTCGATGGCCTCGCCGGCTGCGGCGTGCCCGCGGTGCAGCTCGACATCGGCCACGTCGGCGTCTACCGCGCGCTGGCGCAGGAGGCGGGCCTCAACGGTGAGGTCGAGCACGAACTCTTCAATGCGCTTCAGGCGAAGGACGCCAGCGCCGTTGCCGTGCTCACCGCAGGCCTGCCCGTTGCGCTGCGCGACGCGTTCGCCGCGCTGCCGCAGCTGTATGGTGACCGCGGTGTGCTCGTCGAGGCGCGCGCGCGTTTGCCGCAGTTGCCGGCGGTGGCCGCGGCACTCGACACGCTGGCGGCGATCGACGCCGGACTCGCCGGCGTCGAGGCGGCCTACGATCTGGCCGAGCTGCGCGGCTATGGCTATCACAGCGGCGTGGTGTTCGCCGCGTACACGGCGGGGCGCAGCCAGGCGATCGCGCAGGGCGGCCGCTACGACGAGGTCGGCAAGGTGTTCGGCCGGGCGAGGCCGGCTACCGGTTTCAGTCTGGATCTGCGCGAACTGGCCGTCGCCGGTGCGCGGAAAGAATAAACAGGGAGACGCAACATGGCAGCAAAGAATGTCGTCGTCATCGGCACCCAGTGGGGCGATGAAGGCAAGGGCAAGATCGTCGACTGGCTCACCGATCGGGCGCAGGGCGTGGTTCGTTTCCAGGGCGGCCACAACGCTGGCCACACGCTGGTGGTGGGCGGCAAGAAGACGGTGCTGCACCTGATTCCCTCCGGCATCCTGCGCGAGAACGTCACCTGCTACATTGGCAACGGTGTGGTGCTTGCGCCGGATGCGCTGCTGAAGGAGATGGACATGCTCGAGGCGGCCGGCGTCGACGTCGCCAGCCGGCTCAAAATCAGCGAGGCCTGCCCGCTCATCATGCCGCACCACGTCGCGCTCGACCAGGCGCGCGAGATCGCCAAGGGCGCCGGCAAGATCGGCACCACCGGCCGCGGCATCGGCCCCGCTTACGAAGACAAGGTCGCGCGCCGCGCGCTGCGCCTGCAGGACCTGTTCCACCGCGAGCGCTTCGCCGCCAAGCTGGGCGAGGTGCTTGACCACCACAACTTCATGCTGAAGAACTTCTACAAGGCCGAACCCGTGAGCTTTGCCCAGACGCTCGACAGCATGATGACGATGGCCGAGCGCCTGCGTCCGCTGGTGGCCGACGTGCCGCGCAGCCTGTACGAAGCCAACAAGGCCGGTCAGAACCTGCTGTTCGAGGGGGCGCAGGGCACGCTGCTGGATATCGACCACGGCACGTATCCCTTCGTCACCTCGTCGAACTGCACCGCCGGCGCCGCCGCCACCGGCTCGGGCGTCGGGCCGTCGGCGATGCACTACGTGCTTGGCATCACCAAGGCCTACACGACTCGGGTCGGTTCCGGCCCGTTCCCGACCGAACTGTTTGACGACGTCGGCCAGTATCTCGGCGAGAAGGGCCACGAGTTCGGCGCCACCACCGGCCGCCAGCGCCGCTGCGGCTGGTTCGACGCCGCCGCGCTCAAGCGCTCGATCCAGATCAACGGCGTGTCCGGCCTGTGCGTGACCAAGCTCGACGTGCTTGACGGCCTGGAAACGGTGCGGGTGTGCGTGGGCTACAGGATCGACGGCGAAACCTGCGACATCCTGCCGGTCGGCGCGGAGTCGATCGCCAACGTCGAGCCGATCTACGAGGACCATCCGGGCTGGAGCGAGACCACCGTCGGCGTGCAGGAATTCGACAAGCTGCCGCAAAAGGCGCAGGCTTATCTCAAGCGCGTGGAAGAGTTGTGCGAGGTGCCGATCGACGTCGTGTCCACCGGTCCGGACCGGGTCGAGACCATCGTCCGTCGCCACCCCTACGAGGCGTGATGACTACACGATGCAGTACACACGCAAAAAAGCCGACTCGAGGTCGGCTTTTTTGCTCAGCGTCTGGTGCCCAGAAGAGGACTCGAACCTCCACAGTGTTGCCACCGCTAGGACCTGAACCTAGTGCGTCTACCAATTCCGCCATCTGGGCATGGAAGCCGCGCATTCTAGAGAGCACTGAATAAATTGTCAACGAACAAGAAGTCGCGCAGCCGCGCCAGCAAACACAAGCTTCCCGCCATTCGCCTGGCCGATCCGTTCTATGAACGCGAGGTCGAGCGCTACGAGTCGCCCTTGCCGAGCCGCGAATACATCCTGCAACTGCTGACCGAGGCGGGCTGCCCGGTCGATGCGGAAGCCTTCGCCGAGCAATTGCACATCACCGACGACGAGCGCGAGCTGTTCCAGCGGCGCCTCGGCGCGATGCAGCGCGACGGCCAGTTGATGATCAACCGCAAGCGCCAGCTGTGCCTCCCGGACAAGCTCGATCTCATCAAGGGCCGCGTCGAGGGGCATCCGGACGGCTTCGGCTTCGTCGTGCCGGACGAAGGCGGCGATGACCTGTATCTGTCGCCGAAGGAGATGCACCGCGTGTTGCACGGCGACCGCGTGCTGGTGCGCGTCGCCGGCTTCGACCGGCGCGGGCGGCGCGAGGCCAAGATCGTCGAAGTGCTCGAGCACGTCAACACGTTCGTCGTCGGCCGCTACTACCTCGAGAGCGGCGTCGGCTTCGTGATCGCGGAGAACCGCCGCATCAACCAGGACATCCTGGTGCCGACCGAGCATGCCGGCGGGGCAAGGTCGGGCCAGGTCGTGACGGTCGAGATCCTCACCCAGCCTGGCGCGCACAACGAAGCGGTCGGCCGTGTGAGCGAGATTCTCGGCAGCTTCACCGACCCCGGTATGGAGATCGAGATCGCGCTTCGCAAGCACGATCTGCCCTACGTGTTTCCCCCCGAGGTCGAGGCGCAGGCGGAGAAGCTGCCGGCCAAGGTGCAGAAGAAGGACATGGCGGGGCGCGAGGACATCCGTCACCTGCCGCTCGTCACGATCGACGGCGAGACTGCGCGCGACTTCGACGACGCCGTGTACTGCGAGCCGCTCGGCCGCAGCGGCTTCCGGCTGGTGGTGGCGATCGCCGACGTCAGCCACTACGTGAAGCCGGGGGACGCGCTCGATCGCGAGGGCTATGCGCGCGGCAACTCGGTGTACTTCCCGCGCCGCGTCATTCCCATGCTGCCGGAGGCGCTGTCCAACGGCCTGTGCTCGCTCAACCCCGAGGTCGACCGCCTGTCCATGGTGTGCGACATGCGCGTGAGCGCCGCCGGTTCGATCAAGGAGTACCGCTTCTACCCGGCGGTCATCCATTCGCATGCGCGGCTGACGTACAACCAGGTCTGGAGCTGGCTCTCCGGTGAGGCCAAGCCGGAGAAAAAACACGCCGCGCTGATGCCGCACCTCACGGCGCTCGACAAGCTGTTCCGCGTACTCCTGAAGGCGCGCGCGAAGCGCGGCGCCATCGACTTCGGTTCGACCGAAACGCAGATCCTTTTCGACGACCAGGGCAAGATCAAGGAGATCGTCCCGGTCATCCGCAACGACGCCCACCGCATCATCGAGGAATGCATGCTGGCGGCCAACGTCTGCGCGTCCGACTATCTGCAGAAGCACAAGCAGCCATCGCTCTATCGGGTACACGAAGGGCCGACCGCGGAGAAGCTCACCGCGTTGCGCGGCTTCCTCGCCGAATTCGGGCTCGATCTGGGCGGCGGCGACAAGCCCCACGCCAAGGACTACGCGGCGCTGCTGGAAAAAATCAAGGACCGCCCCGACCATGGCCTGTTGCAGACCGTGATGCTGCGCTCGCTGAAGCAGGCGATCTACAGCCCGGACAACAAGGGCCACTTTGGCCTGGCTTACGAGGCCTACACGCATTTCACCTCGCCGATTCGTCGCTATCCGGATCTCCTCGTGCACCGCGGCATCAAGGCGGTGCTCGCCGGCGAGAAGCTCCCCGCCAAGGGCTTGGCGGAAATCGGCCTGCATTGCTCGATGACCGAGCGCCGCGCCGACGACGCCACCCGCGACGTCGACGCTTGGCTCAAGACCTACTACATGCAGGATCGCATCGGCAACGAGTACAACGGCACCGTGAGCGCGGTCACCAGCTTCGGCATCTTCGTCGCGCTCGACGACCTCTTCATCGAGGGTCTGGTCCACGTCTCGGAACTCGGGCAGGACTATTTCCACTACGACGCAGCCAAGCACCTGATGCTCGGCGAGCGCACCGGCAAGCGCTACCGCCTGGGTGACCGCGTGCGCATCAAAGTGATGCGCGCCGACATCGAGACCAGCAAGATCGATTTCAGTCTCGTCGAGGACTTTGGCGCGGTGGCGGAGACCGAAGCGCCCAAGAGGAAGAACCGGTCGGCCGCGAGGAAGAAATGAGCGGCAAGTCGGGCGACCGTCAGGCCGCGGAAAAACTCATCTACGGCTTCCATGCCGTGCTTGCTCGCCTGCGTCACGATCCTGCAGGCGTGCTGGAGGTCTATCTCGACCTGACGCGGCGCGACGCCCGCGCGCGTGACCTCGTGCACCAGGCCAGAGACGCCGGCGTGAAGCTTGCGCAGGTCGAGGCTGACCGCCTCGAGCGGCTGGTCGGCAAGGCGGCGCGGCATCAGGGCGTGGTCGCCCGGGTGCGGCCGGTGGCGCTGTCGCACTCGCTCGACGACATCCTCGACAGCGCCGAGGGGCCGCCCCTGCTGCTGCTCTTGGATGGCGTGACCGATCCGCACAACCTCGGCGCCATCCTCCGTTCGGCCGATGCCTTCGGCGTGCACGCCGTCATCGCGCCCAAAGACAACGCCGTCGGCATCAACGCCACGGTGGAAAAAGTCGCCTCCGGCGCGGCCGAAACCGTGCCCTACCTGATGGTCACCAACCTCGCGCGCACGATCGAAGATCTGAAAGAGCGCAACATCTGGGTAATCGCCGCCGACATGGATGGCGAGCAGAGGCTGTCTCAGATCGATGCGCGAGCCGGCATCGCCTGGGTGCTCGGTGCCGAAGGCGGCGGCATCCGCCGCCTCGTCAAGCAGCGTTGCGACCAGGTGGCGCGCATCCCCATCGCGGGGACGGTCGAAAGTCTGAACGTGTCCGTCTCGGCGGCCGTGTGCCTCTACGAGACGGCCCGGCAGCGACAGACCTGACCGCGCTCAGGGCGCGGCGCTCGCCTGCTCGAATTCAGCCACCGCCTGACGCAGCCGGCTCGCTTCCATCTCCGGTCGCATGAGAGTGCGGCGCTGGCGGGCGTGGCGGACGAGCTCGGCGTAGAAATCGGGATCGTGCTCGGCCATCGATAGCAGCTTGGCCAAACGGCGCTCATCGCCGACGGGGAAATAGCCGGGGTAGTCCTCGCCCAGCATGCCGACGTTGCCCGGCGCGCGGGAGGCGAGCACGGGCACCTCCGCGGCGAGCGCCTCGCAGATGACGTTGGCCCCGCCCTCCATCACCGAGCTGATGATCATGAGATGGGCGCGCGCCAGGCGCTTCAGGACCGTCTGGTGCGACACGCTGCCCGCCCAGTGCCAGCGCGAGAGCTTGGTCTGCGCGAGTTCGGCGGTCTCCGCCATGTCCTCCGACAGTGCGCCGCCCAGGTGGGTCACGCGGATTTGCGAGTGTTCCGGGAGGTAGGCCGTCGCCAGCGCCACCCGGAAGGGATCCTTCTCCTCGCGCAGATGGCCGATCACCAGCACGTCGAAGGTATCGGCAGGCCCCGCCTGGCGTGCGATGTCGGGCGCCGACTGGTAGATGACGCGCGTTTTCGCGGCCAGATGCGGCGGCAGTTCGTCGACGCCGTGCACTTGCAGCACGATGAGACGATGGGCGAGCTCAAGCGCCTGTTGCGCGTCGGCATCCTCGTGAATGTCGCGGTAGAGATCGGTGCCGGTCAGCGCCACCAGCAGCGGCCGGGTCGGGTACTTGTCGGCAAACGCCCGGATCGAGGCATAGCTGCGGCGCGCGTGTAGCGCGAGCATCATGTCGGCGTCGCGCCCGTCCCAGGTCAGCTGGATGCTGACCGTGTGGCCGGCGCCGCGCAGGAAGCGCGCATAGCGCGAGGCGGTGTGCCAGTTGCCGTTGCGGTGCTCGCGGCCGTACGGCGTGATGAGGACGATGCGCATGGTCGAAGTGTACGCCTGCTGGGCGATCACCGATAATCCGGTGATGTCCGAGACCGCCATTACCTCGCGCGACAACCCGGTTTTCAAGCGTCTGAGACGGCTTGCCGAATCGAGCCGTGCGCGGCGCGAGGCGCGCATGACCTTGCTGGATGGCGAGCATCTGCTGGCTGCTTACCTGGACGCGGGCGGCGTGCCGCATACGCTGGTGCGCGGGACCTCGACCGATGCCGGCCGACTGGCCTCCTTCGCCGCGCGCTGCCCCCAGACGCGGACGCTGGTCATGGCCGATGCCCTGTTTTCCGAACTCACGCCTGTCGCCGCACCGACCGGTATTCTCGCCGAAGCCGCGTGGCTCGCGCCGCCCGAGCCCCGCGACGTCGCGCCCTTCGTGGTCGTGCTCGAGGACATCCAAGACCCCGGCAACCTCGGCGCGATGCTGCGGACGGCCGCGGCGGCGGGTGCGACCGTGGCGGTGCTGTCAAAGGGTTGCCACGACGCTTGGTCGCCGAAGGCACTGCGCGGCGGGCAGGGGGCGCAGTTCGTGCTGCCCATGCGAACGGGCGTCGACGTGCCCGCCTGGCTGCAGGCGTTCGCGGGCCAGCGGGTCGCGCTCGCGCTGGGCGGCGACAGCGACGTTTATGCGCTGGATCTCACCGGGCCACTCGCGCTGATTGCCGGCAACGAGGGCGCCGGACTGTCACCGGAAGTGTGCGCTCTCGCGACGCGGCGGGCACATATTCCGATGGTCGGTCGGGTGGAGTCGCTGAATGCCGCGGCCGCGCTCGCGGTGGTCAGTTTCGAGGCGCTACGCCAGCGTAGGCGGCGGTCCTGATTCGATGGCGCCGCGCATGCCGCAAAGCGAACCGGCTGGTCGGAACTGCCGGCGGGTGCTGCCGTCGCTTAGGGACCAGTTGGGCGTGCACGGCCAATGGCGGCTTTTCAGCCACAGGCAGAGGGGTGCGGAAAATACGCGTCGCGGTTCGTTCATGGCCGCGGGCGCAGCCGGGCCGCGATTTCCTCGACCGACATGTGGGTGGTGTCGAGCATGGGCACGCCATGCTGTTTGAACAGCCGCTCGGCGGCGGCGAGTTCGTCCCGGCACTGGTCGGGACGCGCGTAGCGGCTGCTGGGATAGCGCGCCTGGCGGATTTCCGACAGCCGTTCGGGCGACAGCGTGAGCCCGCGCAGCCTTGGAAGGTGGGCGAGGAGCGGCGCCGGCAATTCGGCGCGATCGAGATCGTCCGGGGTGAGCGGGTAGTTGGCGACGCGCAGGCCGTAGCGCAGCGCGAGGTAGAGTGCGCTCGGCGTCTTGCCGACGCGGGAGACGCCGACGAGGATCAGGTCGGCCTGGCCCAGCCGTTCGGGCTTGAGGCCGTCGTCGACGCTCAGCGCGAAATTCACCGCGTCCATGCGGGCTTCGTAATCGGGCGCCATGCCGTGGGTGCGGCCGCCGGCCGGCGTGGCGGCCTCGCCGAGTGCAGTCTCGACCGCTGGGGCGATGCGCTCGAACACGTCGAATAGCGGCAGGCCGGCGTCGTGGAAGGGCGCACGCACGGCCGTGTCGGTGAGCGTGGAGAAGACCAGCGCCGGCGTGCCGGCTGCGATGTGCGCCGCTGCCTCGCGCGCCTTGTCCGGCGTGTCGATAAAGGGCAGCACAATCAGGCTACACTCGAGGCGAGGAAACTGCGCGATCACGCTCTTGGCGACGGCTTCGACCGTCAGCCCGGTGTGGTCGGACACGCAATACACACGATAACCCTGCATGGAGCGCTCCCCGATGGCTGTTGAGCTTATTGTGCCCCTGGATAGCCTGTCGATGGCGGACGTGCCGCGCGTCGGCGGCAAGAACGCCTCGCTCGGCGAGATGATCCGAAACCTGTCCGGTGCCGGCGTCAAGGTACCGGGCGGCTTCGCCACCACGGCGCAGGCGTTCTGGGCTTTCCTCGACCACAACGATTTGCGCGCGCGCATCCAGGCCCAGCTCGCGTCGCTCGACGTCGCCGACGTGACGGCGCTCGCCGCCGCCGGCGCCAAGATTCGCGGCTGGGTCGAGGCCGGCGCTTTGCCGCCCGAGCTTGAATCGGGTCTGCGCCGCGCCTACGCCGCAATGGGGGATGAAGTGTCGGTGGCGGTGCGCTCGTCCGCCACCGCCGAGGACCTGCCCGATGCGTCCTTCGCCGGCCAGCAGGAAACCTACCTCCACGTGCGCGGTGCCGACGCCGTGCTGCAACACGTGCGGAAAGTTTTTGCCTCGCTCTACAACGACCGCGCGATCGCCTACCGCGTGCACCATGGATTCGCCCATGCCGACGTCGCGCTGTCGGCCGGCGTGCAGCGCATGGTGCGCTCCGACCTCGCCAGCGCCGGTGTGCTGTTCACGCTCGACACGGAATCCGGCTTCCGCGACGTGGTGTTCATCACTGCTGCCTATGGCCTCGGCGAGACCGTGGTGCAGGGCTCGGTCAACCCTGACGAGTTCTATGTGCACAAGCCGCGACTCGCCGACGGCTTCCCCGCCGTGGTGCGGCGTGAGTTGGGCGAGAAGGCGACCCGTATGGTGTGGCGCGACGGCGCGACCGTGGTCGAGGACACGCCCGCGGCCTTGCGCCGGCGGTTCTCGCTGACCGACGCCGAGGTGCTGGAACTCGCGCGCCAGGCGATGGCGATCGAGGCGCACTACGGCCGACCGATGGACGTCGAATGGGCTAAGGACGGCGAGACCGGCGAGCTCTTCATCGTGCAGGCGCGGCCGGAAACGGTGAAGGCGCGCGGTGTCGGCGAACTCGAGCGCTATGTATTGAAGCAAACCGGCGAGGTGCGCATCAGCGGCCGCGCGATCGGCCAGAAGATCGGCGCCGGGCCGGTACGCCTGATCGCAAGCCCGGCCGAGATGGAACGCGTACAGCCGGGCGACGTGCTCGTCACCGACATGACCGACCCCGACTGGGAGCCGGTGATGAAACGTGCATCGGCGATCGTCACCAACCGCGGCGGCCGCACCTGCCACGCTGCCATCGTCGCACGTGAGCTCGGCATCCCGGCCGTCGTCGGTGCGGGCAACGCGACAGAAGTCTTGAAGGACGGCGAACCGGTCACGGTGTCGTGCGCCGAAGGCGACACCGGCTTCGTCTACGCGGGCACGCTGCCGTTCGAGCTGGAGACGCTCGCGAGCACCCAGCTGCCGCCCTTGCCGGTCAAGCTGATGATGAACGTCGGCAATCCCGAGCGTGCGTTCGAGTTCGCGCAGATTCCGAACCACGGCATCGGTCTCGCGCGGCTCGAATTCATCATCGCGCGCATGATCGGCGTGCATCCGCTCGCGCTGCTCAACTACGCCGGCCAGCCGCCCGAAGTGCGTGTCGAGATCGACGCGCGCAGCGCGGGCTACGCCGATCCCGTGCGCTTCTATGTCGACAAGCTGGCCGAGGGCATCGCCACCCTCGCGGCCGCGTTCTGGCCACAGCCGGTGATCGTGCGCCTGAGCGACTTCAAGTCGAACGAATACGCCAATCTGGTCGGCGGCGAGCGCTTCGAGCCGAAGGAAGAAAACCCTATGCTCGGCCTGCGTGGCGCGGCGCGCTACGTGTCGGCGCTGTTCCGCCCTGCGTTCGAGCTCGAATGCCGCGCAGTGAAAAAGGTGCGCGAAACGCTCGGGCTCACCAATGTCGAGGTGATGATCCCCTTCGTGCGCACGGTTGACGAATGCCGTACGGTGGTCGCGCTGCTGGCGGCGAATGGCCTGGCGCGCGGTGAAAACGGCCTGCGCGTCGTCATGATGTGCGAAATCCCGTCCAACGTGCTGCTGGCCGACGAATTTCTGCAGCACGTCGATGGTTTTTCCATCGGCAGCAACGACCTCACGCAATTGACTTTGGGTATCGACCGCGACTCCGGCCTGGTGGCCGAGGGCTTCGACGAGCGCAACCCCGCCGTGAAGAAACTGCTCGCCGAGGCGATCGCCGCGTGCAAGCGCCACGGCAAGTACATCGGCATCTGCGGCCAGGGGCCGAGCGACCACCCGGATCTGGCCGAATGGCTGCTGGCACAGGGCATCGGGTCGATGTCGCTCAATCCCGACACGGTCGTGGCGACCTGGCGGCGCCTCGCGGCTGGCTGAATTCAACGAAGCGGAGGATTCCATGCAGAACACGACGCGCGCCGCGGGCAGACGCTGGCTCAAATGGCTCTTCGGACTGGTGGTGCTGCCGGTTCTGATGGTCGCGGCTTACCTCGCGCTTGTGCTCAACTGGTCGTATTCCGACGGCGAGCGTGCCGGCTATTTGCAGAAGTTTTCCCGCAAGGGCTGGGTCTGCAAGACTTGGGAGGGCGAGCTCGCCATGACGACCGTTCCGGGCGTCGCCCCCGTGCTGTGGAATTTCACCGTGCGCGACGCGGCGGTGGCCGCCCAGCTGAATGCCCTGCTCGGCAAGCGCATCGTGGTGCATTACGAGGAGCACCGCGGCATTCCGACGAGCTGTTTCGGCGACACCGCCCATTTCGTGACCCGTGTGCAGGAGATCGGCGAGCCCGCCGGGATGGGACCCGGGTCACCCGCGAACGCCGCCCGGGGCAGCCCGTGATCGCGCGTCGGCGGTCATGGGCGCGTCATTGAGCCCTCCCCGGCGATGGAGTAAAATCCCGCATCACCCGCCCCCGCTCTAAACATGCCGAAGTACGTCTTTGTCACGGGTGGGGTGGTTTCTTCCCTCGGGAAAGGGATCGCCTCTGCCTCGCTCGCTGCGCTGCTCGAATCGCGCGGCATCCGCGTCACCCTCTTAAAGCTCGATCCCTACATCAACGTCGACCCCGGCACGATGAGCCCGTTCCAGCATGGGGAGGTGTTCGTGACCGACGACGGCGCCGAGACCGACCTCGACCTCGGGCATTACGAGCGCTTCTCCAGCGCGCGCATGAGCCGCCGCAACAACTTCACCACCGGCCAGATCTACAAGTCGGTGATCGACAAGGAGCGTCGCGGCGATTACCTGGGCGGCACGGTGCAGGTGATCCCGCACATCACCGACGAGATCAAGCGCCACATCCGCGACGGCGCGGGCGATGCCGACGTCGCGCTGGTCGAGATCGGCGGCACGGTCGGCGACATCGAGTCGCTGCCCTTCCTCGAAGCGATCCGGCAGATGGGCTTCGAAGACGGCAAGGAAAACACCTGCTTCATCCATCTCACGCTGCTGCCTTACATCGCGACCGCCGGGGAACTCAAGACCAAGCCGACGCAGCACTCGGTGAAGGAACTGCGCGAGATCGGCATCCAGCCCGACATCCTCCTGTGCCGCGCCGACCGCGAGATTCCGGTCGACGAGCGCCGCAAGATCGCGCTCTTCACCAACGTGCGCCCCGAGGCGGTAATCGAGGTGCGCGACGCCGACTCGATCTACAAGATCCCGGCGATGCTGCACGACCAGATGCTCGACGAGATCGTGTGCCACAAGCTCAACATCCTCGCGCGTGCGGCGGATCTGACCGTGTGGAAGAACCTGGTGCACGCGCTCGAGCACCCGCAGCACACCGTCGACATCGCCTTCGTCGGCAAGTACGTCGACCTCACCGAATCCTACAAGTCGCTCTCCGAGGCGATGGTGCACGCTGGCATGCACACGCGCAGCCGGGTCAAGATCCACTACATCGATTCCGAGCAGATCGAGAAAGCCGGCACCGACTGCCTCAAGGGTATGGACGCGATCCTGGTGCCCGGCGGCTTCGGCAAGCGCGGCGTCGAAGGCAAGATCGCCGCGATCCGCTATGCGCGCGAGAACAAGGTGCCGTATCTCGGTATCTGCCTCGGCATGCAGCTCGCGGTCGTCGAGTTCGCGCGCGACGTCGCCGGCATGGCCGACGCGCATTCGACCGAGTTCGAGCCGGCGACCACGCACCCGGTGATCGGCCTCATCACCGAGTGGCTCGACCGCACCGGGCAGGTCGAAAAGCGCAGCGAGCAGTCGGATCTCGGCGGCACCATGCGCCTCGGCGGCCAGCCCTGCAATCTCAAGCCCGGCACGCTGGCGCGCGAGATCTACGGCGCGGACAGCATCGTCGAGCGCCACCGCCACCGCTACGAAGTCAACAACACCTTGCTGGCCGAACTCGAAGCAAAGGGCCTCGTCGTCGCTGGTCGCGCGCCGGGCACCAACCTTTGCGAAATGGTCGAGCTGCCACGCGAGGTGCACCCCTGGTTCGTCGCCTGCCAGTTCCATCCCGAGTTCACCAGCAATCCGCGCAACGGCCATCCGCTGTTCATCGCCTTCGTGAAGGCTGCGCTCGCACATCAGGAGCGTGCCAAATGAAGCTGTGTCATTTCGACGCGGGCCTGCGTGCCGGAGGGCGGAGCAGGGGCCCCGCGCAGCGGGGATGCGACCCCGCAGGCATGCGCGTCGAGGCGGTCGGGGTGATTGCGATGGCGAAGGAGACCGGGCAATGAAACTTTGTCATTTTGAGGCTGGCGTCGACCAGCCGCTGTTCCTCATCTCCGGTCCCTGCGTGATCGAGTCCGAGCAGCTTGCGATGGAGACCGCCGGCACGTTGAAGGAATTGTGCGCGTCGCTCGGCATCCCCTTCATCTACAAGTCCTCGTTCGACAAGGCTAACCGTTCGTCGACCGCGTCGTTTCGCGGGCTGGGCCTGGACGAAGGGCTGCGGATTCTCTCCGAGGTCAAGAAGCAGATCGGCGTACCGGTGCTCACCGACGTCCACGAGGACACGCCGCTGGACGAGGTCGCCGCGGTGGTCGATGTGCTGCAGACGCCGGCTTTCCTGTGCCGCCAGACCAATTTCATCCAGAACGTCGCGAAGCAAGGCAAGCCCGTCAACATCAAGAAGGGCCAGTTCCTCGCCCCGTGGGACATGCAGAACGTCGTCGACAAGGCGCGCGCCGTCGGCAACGAGCAGATCATGGTGTGCGAGCGCGGCGTCTCGTTCGGCTACAACACGCTGGTCTCCGACATGCGCGGTCTTGCGATCATGCGCGGCACCGGCTGCCCCGTCGTGTTCGACGCCACCCACTCGGTGCAGCAGCCGGGCGGGCAGGGCACCAAGAGCGGCGGCCAGCGCGAGTTCGTGCCGGTGCTGGCGCGCGCGGCGGTCGCCTCGGGCGTCGCCGGCCTCTTTGCCGAGACGCACCCGAACCCGGAATGCGCGCTGTCCGACGGCCCCAATGCGTGGCCGCTCGGCATGATGAAGGAATTGCTGGAGACGCTGAAGGAAATCGACGCGCTGGTGAAGCAGCGCGGGTTCATTGAACACAAGTTGATGAAACTGTAACGGGAACGTGTCCCCGTTCTTGTATTGGAATTGAAGGAAAAAAATTGAGCGCAATCATCGATGTCGTCGCCCGGGAAATCCTCGACTCCCGCGGCAATCCCACTGTTGAAGCCGACGTGCTGCTGGAATCCGGCGTGATGGGCCGCGCGGCGGTGCCGTCCGGTGCGTCGACCGGCTCGCGCGAAGCGATCGAGCTGCGCGACGGCGACAAGTCGCGCTACCTCGGCAAGGGCGTGCTGAAGGCCGTCGAACACGTCAACACCGAAATCTGCGAAGCCATCATCGGGCTGGACGTCGAGGACCAGGCCTTCATCGACAAGACCCTGATCGAGCTCGACGGCACCGAGAACAAGTCGCGCCTGGGCGCCAACGCCATCCTCGCCGTGTCGATGGCCTGTGCTCGCGCCGCCGCCGAGCAGGCCGGGCTGCCGCTCTATCGCTACCTCGGCGGCGCCGCGCCGATGGCGTTGCCGGTGCCGATGATGAACATCATCAACGGCGGCGCGCACGCCAACAACAACATCGACATGCAGGAATTCATGATCATCCCGGTCGGCGCGCCGAGCTTTCGCGAAGCCCTGCGCTACGGTGCCGAGGTGTTTCACGCGCTGAAGAAGCTGCTCGACGACGCCGGCATGGCGACCACCGTTGGCGACGAGGGCGGCTTCGCGCCCAACCTCGAATCGCACGAGGCGGCGCTGAAGTTGATCGTACAGGCGATCGAGAAGGCGGGCCTGCAACCCGGCATCGACGTCGCCATCGGCGTCGACTGCGCTGCGTCGGAGTTCTACAAGGACGGCCTCTACCACCTCGAATCGGAAGGCCTCAAGCTGACCGCGGAGAAGTTCACCGACTACCTGTCCGCGTGGTGCGACAAGTATCCTGTCATCAGCATCGAGGACGGCATGGCCGAGGGCGACTGGGACGGCTGGAAGCTGCTCACCGACAAACTCGGCAAGCGTGTCCAGTTGGTCGGCGACGATCTCTTCGTGACCAATACCAAGATCCTCAAGGAAGGCATCGACAAGGGCATCACCAACTCGATCCTCATCAAGGTCAACCAGATCGGCACGCTGTCAGAGACCTTCCAGGCGATCGAGATGGCCAAGCAGGCGGGCTATACGGCTGTGATCTCGCACCGCTCGGGCGAAACCGAGGACTCCACGATCGCCGACCTGGCCGTAGCGACGAACGCGCGCCAGATCAAGACGGGTTCCTTGTCGCGCTCGGACCGCATGGCCAAGTACAACCAGCTCCTGCGCATCGAGGAAGAACTCGGCGAAGCGGCGAGCTATCCCGGACGCGATGCCTTCCGCCAGCGCGGCTAAACCCCCTGCTTCCGGCTTCGTCGCCCACCTGCGTCGGCACGGCCTGACCTGGGTGCTGGGCGGCGCGATCGTGTTGCTGCAGTATCCGCTTTGGCTTGGTGAGGGCGGGTGGTTGAAGGTGCGCGAATACGCGCAGAAGATCGCGAGTCAGCAGGCGCTGAATCAGCGTCAGCAGGCGCGCAACGCGGGGCTGCTGGCGGAACTGAACGATCTCAAGCAGGGCCGTGACGCCATCGAGGAACGTGCGCGCAACGAATTGGGCATGATTGCGCCGGACGAATGGTTCGTCCGGGTGGTGTCGGCCCAGGCAGGCCAGTCGGGACAAAACGAATGAATGACTTGCTAATCGGGTTGGTGCTGATCGGGGTCCTTTTCGTGGGGGGCGTGCTGCTGTTCAACCGGATGCAGGAACGGCGTTTCCGCAAGCAGGCGGACGCGGCCTTCCAGCCGCCCGCGGCGGATCCGCTGATGGCCGAGGATCGCGGCGCGGCGCCGCCGTCCAGGATCGAACCGGCCTTGCAAGAACCCATGCTCGACCCGGACGGGGTGAAGGTCACCCTCCACGAGCCGCGGCTTGCGCCCGAGGTCCCGCCGGAGAACCGGGTGGCGGCGCCCGCGAAGTCGCAGGCCACGGGTGCTGACGCCGCGGGCCGCGCCACGGTGCCGCCGGCGCCGTACGACGAGCTCATCGAGTATCGGGTGCGCGTCAGCGGTGAGGCCATGCCGGCGAGCCTGTTCGCCGACGTGTTCAACCAGGCGCGCGCGCTCGGCAAGGCGGTACGCTGGTGGGGCCTGCCGGTGGGCGGCGCGGAGTGGGAGGCGTTGCAGCCGTGGCGCGACGCCCGCTACGCCCAGGTCGTCGTGACCCTGCAGCTCGCCGACCGCAACGGCGCGGTGCAGGAGGAGCAGCTGGCGGCGCTGTGCAACCTGCTGCAAGGCCTGGGCCAACACCACGGGCTGCGGACCCTGTGTGACGACACCGCGGATGCGCTGGGACGCGCCCAGGCGATCGACCGGTTCTGCGTCGATGTCGACGTGCTGATCGGCCTCAATGTGGTGGCGCGGGGCGATGGCGACGTGGATCTGGCGCGGATCGTCGCCGAGGCGGAAGAGCGTGGCATGGTGCTCGGCGTCGACGGCGTTTTCCAGCAGCTCGACAGCCGGGGCGAGCCGCTCTACACCCTGAGCAACCACGATGCCGAGCCGTTCACGCCGGAGGGCGTGGAGGGCCACAAATCGCAGGGCGTCACGCTGCAGTTCGACGTGCCGCGGGTGCCGGATGGCATCAAAGTATTCGACAGCATGGTCGCCTTCGGGCGCAAGCTGGCGAACGACGTCGGCGGCCTGCTCGTCGACGACAACCTGCGCCCGCTCACCGATAGCGGCATCGACAAGATTCGCGGCCAGCTCCTGCAGATCTACGAACGCATGGAAGCGCGCGGCGTGCCTTCCGGCTCAAGGCGGGCGCTGCGCCTGTTCTCCTGATGGTGCCGCCCGAGGTTCGGGCGCGCGCGGCGGCGCTGCGCGAGGAGATCGAGCGGCACAACTACGCCTATTACGTCCTCGATGCTCCGACGGTGCCGGATGCGGAATACGACCGCCTGTTCCGCGAACTGCAGGCGATCGAGGCCGAGTTCCCGGAACTGGTGACGCCCGACTCGCCGACCCAGCGCGTCGGCGGGCAGGCGCTCGACGCCTTTCCCAAGGTGCGTCACGCGTTGCCGATGCTGTCGATCCGCACCGAGACCGACACGACCGAGGCGGGCGCGCGCGCCTTCGACGTGCGGGTGCGCAAGGAGCTCGGGCTGGGCGAGGCCGATCCGCCGGTCGAATACAGCGCCGAGCTCAAGTTCGACGGCCTCGCCGTCAATCTGCGCTACGAGCGCGGCGTGCTGGTGCACGCCGCGACGCGCGGCGACGGTGAGACCGGCGAAGTCGTCACGCAGAACGTGCGCACCGTGCGCGCGGTGCCGTTGCGCCTGCGCTCGGATCGCCCGCCGCCCGTGCTCGAGGTGCGCGGCGAGATCTACATGCGGCGCGACGACTTCGAACGCTACAACGCAAAGCAGCGCGCGGCCGGCAAGCCGACGCTGGTGAACCCCCGTAACGGCGCGGCGGGGAGCATTCGCCAGCTCGACCCCAAGGTCGCGGCGCAGCGGCCGCTGTCGTTCTTCGCGTATGGGGTCGGCGAAGTCGCCGGCTGGGAGGGGGCGCCGGAGACCCATAGCGGCACGCTCGACGCACTCGAGCGCATGGGCGTGCCGGTATGCGCCGAGCGCCGCGTCTGCCGCGGCGCCGACGAGCTCATCGCGTTCCATGCCGAAATCGCGGCGCGGCGCGACCAGCTGCCGTTCGACATCGACGGCGTCGTGTATAAGGTCAACCGTCTCGATCTGCAGCGCGCGCTGGGCTTCGTCACGCGCGAGCCCCGCTGGGCGGTGGCGCACAAGTATCCCGCGCAGGAACAGATGACCGTCGTCGAGGCCATCGAGGTGCAGGTGGGGCGCACCGGCGCGCTGACGCCGGTCGCGCGGCTCGCGCCCGTGTTCGTCGGCGGGGTGACGGTGACCAATGCCACCCTGCACAACCAGGACGAGATCGACCGCAAGGATGTGCGTGTCGGCGATACGGTCATCGTGCGCCGGGCAGGCGATGTCATCCCGGAGGTCGTCGCAGTGGTGCGTGAGCGGCGGCCGGTCCCGGAGCCGCCGCGTTTCAATCTGCTCGAACGCTATCCGGTCTGCCCGGAATGCGGCTCGCACGTGGTACGCCAGGCCGACGAAGCCGTGGCGCGCTGCACCGGCGGCCTCTATTGCCCGGCCCAGCGCAAGCAGGCGCTGCTGCATTTCGCGTCCCGCCGCGCCATGGACATCGAGGGGCTGGGCGAGAAGATCGTCGACCAGCTGGTCGATCGTGGCCTGGTTCATACCCCTGCCGACGTTTACCGTCTCGACCTCAAGACGCTCGCCGGCCTCGACCGCATGGCCGAGAAATCGGCGGGGAACCTCCTCGCCGCGATCGAGGCCAGCAAGTCGACCACGCTGGCGCGTTTCATTTTCGCGCTTGGCATCCGTAATGTCGGCGAGACCACCGCGAAGGACCTCGCGCGCCACTTCGGTTCGCTCGAGGCGCTCATCCGGGCGAGCGAGGACGAACTCGTCGCCGTGCGCGATATCGGCCCCATCGTCGCCCAGTCCATCGTGCAGTTCTTTGCCGAGCCGCACAACCTCGAGGTCGTGAGAAAGCTGCGCGAGGCGGGCGTGCACTGGCCGGAAACCATCGGCACGCAGCCATCGGCTGGTATCCTTGCCGGCAAGACGCTGGTGCTCACCGGCACGCTGCCGACGCTCACGCGCGAGGCCGCCAAGGAGAGGATCGAGGCCGCGGGCGGCAAGGTCGCCGGGTCGGTGTCGAAGAAGACCGACTATGTCGTCGCGGGGGCCGAAGCAGGCAGCAAGCTCGCCAGGGCGCAGGAACTGGGGGTGCCCATCCTCGACGAGGCGGGTCTTCTGGCGCTGCTCGAGCCGGCCAAGGTGGCGGGGCAGCAGACGCTGGATTTTTGATCGACGATAAAACACAGGGAAGAGTCATGCATCACCCACCCATCATCACAGCGGCCGGATCGCGACGCCGCGCGACGAACCCGGCCATCGGCCAGGATCTGGCGTCGGCATCGCGCGCGGGGGAACAGCCATGCAAAGAGTGACCAAGGCGGTGTTTCCGGTCGCCGGTCTCGGCACCCGCTTCCTGCCGGCGACGAAGGCGAGCCCGAAGGAGATGCTGCCCATCGTCGACAAGCCGCTGATCCAGTACGCGGTGGAGGAGGCCGTGGCGGCCGGCGTCACCGACATCATTTTCATCAGCAGCCGGACCAAGCGTACGGTCGAGGATCATTTCGACAAGGCTTACGAACTGGAAACCGAACTCGCCGCGCGCGGCAAGAATCGCGTGCTCGAGCTGGTGCAGTCGATCCGCCCGCCCGGTATCAATTTCATCTACATCCGCCAGGCCGAGGCGCTCGGCCTCGGGCACGCCGTGCTGTGTGCGCAGCCGGTGATCGGCAACGAACCCTTCGCGGTGATCCTCGCGGACGACCTCATCGACGGCGACCCGCCCGTGATGAAGCAGATGGTCGACCAGTACAACTACTACCAGTGCTCGGTGCTGGGCGTGCAGCAGGTGGCGCCCGAGGACACGGCTTCCTACGGCATCGTCGACGCCACCCCGATGGCCGAGCGTGTCTCGCGCGTCAACGCCATCGTCGAGAAGCCCAAGCCGGAGGATGCGCCGTCCACGCTTGGCGTCGTCGGGCGCTACATCCTCACCCCGCGCATCTTTCATCACATCCAGACGCTGAAACCCGGCGCCGGTGGCGAATTGCAACTGACCGACGCGATTGCGGCCCTCTTGAAGGAGCAACAGGTGCTCGCCTACGCCTACGATGGGGTGCGCTACGACTGCGGCAGCAAGCTCGGGTATCTGCAGGCGACCGTCGAATATGCGCTCAAGCACGACGAAGTGAGCAGCGATTTCGCTGCGTATTTGAAAAATCTCGTCTGTTGAGTCTGGCCGCCGGGATGCCGGCGGCCAGACGTGGGCGGCGGCATGCTCACCCCACCCGCTGGGCGAGCATTGCGACAGGCGACGACGCTGTTCGGCGAGGGGTCACGGCAAGGGTCGCAAGCGCCTACATCGACATCGTACGCGCGCCCCGCGAGTGCCGCACAACCGAGTGAACTCCGGTTTCGAGCGCGCCGGCTTCCGCGATGGACTTGAGACGGTCCCGTAAGGCTTGGCGGTGCGCGGGAGCCCGACGACTTTCCCTGACGGTCAAGAAATAAACACCGGCAAGCCCAGGACATTCCGCAGACCCTTTCCCCGAGACTGGCAGCGCAGGCTCATTGTCGGCGCCCTGCTTGGTTGCGGCGCTACCCAGGCCGCGCGGAGGGCGTGCCCCTCATAGCGGGCGGTGCGGGACGGGCTGAGACCTTTGCAGCGCATCGTCCGGTGTTTGCGCCGACGCGGCGTGATGGCCATGCAGCCAGACAGCGGCTTCCAGGGCCTCGCCAGCCGGCAAACCTTGCCCCAGCAGCGCCAGCACCATGCCGGTAAGGCGGTCGCCCGAGCCCGCCTGCGCGAGCCAGGGGCCGCCGGTCGTGTTGATGGCGTAGTGGCCCTCCGGATGGGCAATGACGGTGCCGGCGCCCTTCAGCGCGACGTGCGCGCCGAAGCGCGCGCTCAGGCGCCGCGCGGCGCCGACGCGGTCGGCCTGGATGGCGGCCACCGTCTTGCCGAGCAGGCGCGCGGCCTCGCCCGGATGCGGCGTGAGCAGCGTGGGTGCGCTGCGTGCTGAAAGCCGGGCCTGGCAGGCGTCCCGTACCGCCAGCAGGTTGAGCGCGTCGGCGTCGAGCACCAACGGGCAGTTGGTTGATATCGCGGCATCGAGCAGTCGGGCGGCGCGGTCGCTCAAGCCCAGGCCGGGGCCTACCGCCAGTGCCGACAGCGGTCGTTCGAGCAGGGTTTCGGGCGTGGCGAACATCAGGCGGGGTTCGCCGTAGTCGACCGCGATGCGCTCATCCAGCGGGGCGAGGGTGACCGCGCCGGCGCCCTGGGCGAGCGCGGCGCGGCCGGCGATCAGACCGGCGCCGACCAGGCCAGGTGCCGCGCCGACGACGCCGACGTGGCCGTAGGTGCCCTTGTGGGAATTCATCCGACGCGGCGGCAGCTGGTGGCGCGCCTCCAGCCGCGTGAGCAGGCTTCCTGCCGTCGCAGGGAGGTCAGCGACGCCGAGCGTGTCGAGCAACACCTGCCCGACACAGTCCGGGCCGTCCGCGGTGAAGAGCCCCGGCTTGAGCGCAATGAAGCACAGCGTGAGGTCGGCGCGCAAGGCGCTGCCGCGTATCGTGCCGGTGTCGGCGTCGAGGCCGCTCGGGACGTCGAGCGCGAGGCGCGGGCAGGCAAGCGCGTTGGTGCGCTCGATCCAATGCGCGTCGATGCCGGTGATTTCGCGAGTCAGGCCGGCGCCGAACAGGCCGTCAACGACGAGGCTGAAGTCGTCACGTTGCGGCATGGCTGCGTCGATCTTACCGCCCGCGGCAAGCCAAACCGCTCGGGCGGCCGCAGCATCGGGAGACAGCTTGCCGGGATCGGCGCGGCCGACGACGACCGGCCGGCAGCCGGCTTGCGCAAGATGGCGTGCCGCCACCAGCGCGTCGCCGCCATTGTTGCCGGGGCCCGCCAGCACCAGCACGGGCGCACCAGTATCGAGCGCGATGTCTCCCGCGAGCTCGGCCGCGGCGCGCCCCGCTCGCTCCATCAGCGATTCCGCGGGGTGGCTGGCGTGCCAGTCGCGCTCCGCAGTGCGCACCTCGGCAGCGCTCAGCAGGGGCGGCGAAATCAGGGCATCGGCGGCGATCGGCATGGAGTCGGGCGGCAGGGGCAGGGACGGCGGCAAGCTGATCTTAAACTACCATCCGCGCTGGTCAAACTTGACCGTGCCAGATGGCTTCAGCACCCCCGAGTCGAGGTCGTTAATGGGTTTGCCACCCGTGTGGCCTTAATAACGATACGGAGGAGTTGAAATGGATCGACGCAGTTTCCTGGCCAGCCTGGCCATCTTGCCCGCTTTGCCGCTCGCCGCGCACGCCCAGGCGCGCAGCCTGAACCTTGGCATCTACCCCGGTACCGGCAAGGCCGATATTGTGATGGGGGATTTCCGCGCCTATGCCATGCCGTTTGCGCAGGCACTCGGCGGCGCAGTCAATGCGCAGCCCAAGCTCACGCTGTTCCGCACCATTCGCAGCGTGATGACCTCGCTCAAGAGCGGGCGTCTCGACGCGTACTTCGTGCCGCCGACCGTGGCGGTGGCGGTGCTGGAGAATGACTACTCGCCGGTGGCCCGGGTGCGCGACCAGGCCACGGGCATGCTGGTCAGGCGCAAGGGCGCAACGGAGGTGAAAGCGGTCGCCTTCACCGAGAAGGAGTCCTGGCTCGACGTGATGTCGCGCTGGGTGCTCAAGGAAAACAAGCAAACCGGCTTGCAGACCTTCAACTTCAAGACGCAGGACGACGTGGCCCTGGCGATCGAACGCGACTACGCCCAAGCGGGCAGCCTGCGCATCGCAAAGGCCAACCAGTTGATCGAGAAAGGGCTGGTCGAGGTCTGGTATGAACTGCCGAAGACGCCGGATTTCACGCTGATGGCGAGCAACCGTCTCAGCGAGGCCGAGCGGGACAAACTGGGCGCCGCCGCGGCCGGGCTCAGCAAGGCCGCGATCGACTCGCTTCAGCAGACGATTCACAGCAAGGTGACCGGCTTTGTCATCGACAAGGAAGCCGACTACCAGGTCATCAAGCGCGCCATGAAAGACGCCGGCTACTGACGGGCTGCCGTCTGGCGGGCGGCAGGGCGCGCCGATCGGCTAAAATGGCGTCTTTGCCGCCCGCAAAGACGTCCATGCCTGTCATCGTTTCCCTTCCTGGCGCTGCCGCGCTGTCGCCGTTCCGACTCGACAAGATCCGCCGCGAGGCTGCGCAGCAGGGCATCGGGCTCGGCAGGCTGGAGGCCCGCCACTGGTATTTCCTCGAAGTCGAGGGGGATCTCGGCGCCGAGCCGATGCGGCTCATCGAGCAGGCGCTCGCGTACGGCGTCCCGACCGACACCCCGACCGCGAGCGACCCTGTCATTCTGGTCACGCCGCGCCCCGGCACCATTTCGCCCTGGTCGTCCAAGGCGACCGACATTCTGAAGAACTGCGGCGTCGCGCAGGTGTGCCGCGTCGAGCGCGGCGTCGCCTACCTTGCGCTCGACCAGCGTGGCGAGCCGCTTGCCGGCGAGGCGCGGGCGCATCTGTTGCCGCTTTTACACGACCGCATGACCGAGTCGGTGATGACGCTTGCCGATGTCGAGCAGTTATTCCGTCACGTGCCGCCGCGTCCGATGACCTCGGTCGACGTGCTCGCCGGCGGCCGTGCCGCGCTGGTGGCGGCCAACCGCGAACTGGGGCTGGCGCTCTCCGACGACGAGGTCGACTACCTGGTCGAAAATTTCAGCCGGATCGGCCGCAATCCCACCGACGTCGAGCTGATGATGTTCGCGCAGGCGAACTCCGAGCACTGCCGCCACAAGATCTTCAACGCCAACTGGGTGATCGACGGCGCGGAGCAGCCGAAGTCGCTGTTCGGCATGATCCGCGACACCCATGCCGCGCATCCCGAGGGCACCGTGGTCGCGTATGCCGACAATTCCTCCGTGATCGAGGGCGCCGAAATCGACCGCTTCTACCCGCGCGCCGACGGTCGTTACGGTTACAGCAGCGAGCTCACCCACGTGCTGATGAAGGTCGAGACGCACAATCACCCGACCGCGATCTCGCCCTTCCCGGGTGCGGCCACCGGCAGCGGCGGCGAGATTCGCGACGAGGGCGCGACCGGCATCGGCTCCAAGCCCAAGGCCGGCCTCACCGGCTTCTCGGTGTCGAACCTCAACATCCCCGGCTGCGAACAGCCTTGGGAAGTTCAGCCCTACGGCAAGCCCGACCGCATCGTCACGCCACTCGCGATCATGCTCGAAGGCCCGATCGGCGCCGCCGCCTTCAACAACGAATTCGGCCGTCCCAATCTCGCCGGCTATTTCCGCACCTTCGAGGAAACCGTCGCCGGCCAGCGTCGCGGCTACCACAAGCCCATCATGCTCGCGGGCGGCGTCGGCGCCATCCGCGCCGATCACGTGCACAAGAAACTGCTGCCGACCGGCACACTCCTCATTCAACTCGGCGGTCCCGGCATGCTGATCGGTCTCGGCGGCGGCGCGGCCTCGTCGATGGACACCGGGGCGAACGCCGCCGACCTCGACTTCGACTCGGTGCAGCGCGGCAACCCGGAAATGGAGCGCCGTGCGCAGGAAGTCATCGACCGCTGCTGGCAGCTCGGCGACAGGAACCCGATTCTCTCCATCCACGACGTCGGCGCCGGTGGCCTCTCCAACGCGCTGCCCGAACTGGTCCACGGCGGCGGCCGCGGCGGGCGCTTCGAGCTGCGCGCCGCGCCGTCGGAGGAATCCGGCATGTCACCGCGCGAGATCTGGTGCAACGAGGCGCAGGAGCGCTACGTGCTGGCGATTCCGCCGGACCGGCTGGGCGAATTCCGCGCCATCTGCGAGCGCGAGCGCTGCCCGTTCGCGGTGCTAGGTGAGGCGACCGAGGAGAACCACCTGCTCGTCACCGACAGCCATTTCCAGAACGCGCCGGTCGACGTGAGCCTCGACGTCATCCTCGGCAAGCCGCCGAAGATGACGCGCAACGTGGTGCACGAGGCTGCACGGCCCGCGCCGCTCGCGCTGGAGGGCATCGATCTCAAGGACGCGGCCTATCGGGTGCTGGCGATGCCGGGCGTGGCATCGAAGATGTTCCTGATTTCCATCGGCGACCGCACGGTCGGCGGGCTCACCGCGCGCGACCAATGCGTGGGGCCATGGCAGGTGCCGGTGGCCGACTGCGCGATCACGCTGGCGGGCTACCAGACGGTGCAGGGCGAAGCGTTCTCGATCGGCGAGAAGGCGCCGCTCGCGCTCATCGACGCACCCGCTTCGGGCCGCATGGCCATCGTCGAGGCGATCACCAACCTCGCCGCCGCGCGCGTGGAGTGCCTCAAGCAGGTCAAGCTCTCGGCCAACTGGATGGCGCCGGCCGGCCACCCGGGCGAGGACGCCGCGCTGTTCGACACCGTCGCGGCGGTGTCGAACTACTGCCAGGCGCTCGGCGTGTCGATTCCGGTCGGCAAGGATTCGATGAGCATGAAGACCGTATGGCAGGACGGTGGCGAGAAGAAGGCAGTGGTGTCGCCGATCTCGCTGGTGATCTCGGCTTTCGCCACCACCCCGGACGCGACCCGGCATTTGACGCCGCAGCTGCGTCTCGACGCCGGCGAAACCGACCTCATCCTCATCGACCTCGGGCGAGGCAAGAACCGCCTCGGCGCGTCGAGCTTCGCGCAGGCGTACAAGCAGGTGGGCGACCAGTGTCCCGACGCGCCTGCGGCCGGCGCGCTGAAGGCGTTCTTCGATACGGTGCAGGCGCTGAACGCCGCCGGCAAGCTGCTCGCCTACCATGATCGCTCCGACGGCGGCCTATTCACGACGCTTTGCGAGATGGCCTTTGCCGGCCACTGCGGCGTCACGGTCGACGTCGACGAACTGTGCTCGGAGAAGATCCGCCTCGACGCCGACGAGGAGGGCGTGCCCGAGCCGGATATCAGGGATCCGCGCGGCTATTCCGAGCGCATCTTCAACGTGCTCTTCAGCGAGGAGGCGGGGGCCGTGCTGCAGGTTCGGCGCAGCGACGCCCAGGCGGTGATGGAGACCTTCTTCGCCGCCGGCCTGCGCGGCGAGTTCTACATCATCGGCGAACCCAGCGCGGACGACCGTGTCCGCATCGCGCGGCGCGAGCGCGTGATCCTCGACGAGGCACGCACCGACCTGCAGCGCGCCTGGGCGCGCACCAGCTACGAGATGGCAAAGCTGCGTGACAACCCCGCCTGCGCCGAAGAGGAGTTCGCCAGCCACGCCGACGCCGCCGATCCCGGCCTGCGCTATGCGCTGAGCTTCGACCCCAACGACGACGTCGCTGCGCCCTACGTCGCGAGCGGCAAGCGGCCGCGCGTCGCCGTGCTGCGCGAGCAGGGCGTCAACGGCCAGGTCGAGATGGCCGCCGCGTTCGATGCCGCGGGCTTCGATGCGGTCGACGTGCACATGAGCGACATCCTGTCTGGCCGTGTGAGTCTCGACGGATTCGCCGGGCTCGCCGCCTGCGGCGGCTTCAGCTACGGCGACGTGCTCGGCGCGGGCGGTGGCTGGGCCAAGTCCATCCTCTTCAACCCGCGTGCGCGCGATGAATTCTCGGCTTTCTTCCATCGCTCCGACACCTTCGCGCTGGGCGTGTGCAACGGCTGCCAGATGATGAGCCAGCTGCACGATCTGATTCCGGGGGCCGACGCCTGGCCGCGCTTCGAGCGCAACCTCTCGGAGCAGTTCGAGGCGCGCTTCGCGCTGGTCGAGGTGCTCGACTCGCCCTCGCTCTTCTTTGCTGGCATGGGGGGATCCGTCATGCCGATCGCGGTGTCGCACGGCGAAGGCCGGGTGCAGTTTCGCGATCCCGCCCACGCCGTAGAGGCTCGGGCGACCCTGCGTTATGTCGACCACCGGGGCGTGCCGACGGAGACCTACCCGATGAACCCGAATGGCTCTCCCGGCGGGCTGACCGGTTTTACCACGCCGGACGGCCGGTTCAGCATCCTGATGCCGCACCCCGAGCGGGTCTTCCGCGCCGCGCAGCTGTCCTGGAGGCCCGAGGCCATGACGGGCGCCGCGCCCTGGCTGCGCATGTTCCGCAACGCGCGCCGCGCGCTCGGGTGACGGCACGCTTGGGCGATGTACGGGGCTATGCGAAAATGACAGGCTTTGCCGCAAGCTTCCCCCGGCCGCGCGGGGCGTGTTTCCTGCCATGAACGCACCTGAGACTCTGTTGACCGACGACCACCTGCGGGCGCAGGTCAAGCTGCTGGGCACCCTGCTCGGCCAGGTGTTGCTGCAGTTCGCGGGCGAGGATGTGTTCGAGGCGGTGGAAACGCTGCGCCGCGGCTTCGCCGAGCTGCACCAGCAGGAAGACCAGGCGCGCCGCACCGAACTGATGGCGCTGATCGACGCCATGCCGGCGGAGAAGGTCGAGCTCGTCGTGCGCGCCTTCTCCAGCTATTTCATGCTCGTCAACGTCGCCGAGGAGAGCTTCGCCCACCGCAACCGGCGCCGCATGCTGTCGCATGGCATGCCGCTGTGGGAGGGCTCGTTCGACCGCACCCTGGGCGACCTCAAGGGGCAGGGCATCTCGGTGATCACCCTGCAGGCGATGCTCGACCGGCTGCACTACGCGCCGGTCTTCACCGCGCACCCCACCGAGGCGCGCCGCCGCGCGGTGATGGAGGGCATGCGCCGTATCTTCCTCATTTGCGACCAGCTTTACAGTCCGACGTTGGGCGTGAACGACCAGCGCGAGCTGGAGGCGCAATTGGCGGCGGAGATCCAGGTGATGTGGCGTACGGACGAGCTGCGCAGCGCCAAGCTGGAAGTGCGCGACGAGGTGCGCAACGGCCTCTACTACGTGCGCGAGAGCCTGTTCGAGGCCGTGCCCAAGGCGTACCAGTATTTCGAGAAGGCGATTCGCAAGCACTACGGCGTCAACCCCGATGGCACCGGCGTCGTCAGCGTGCCGAGCTTCATCCGTTTCGGCTCCTGGATCGGCGGCGACCGCGACGGCAACCCCTTCGTGACCGCCGATGTCACCGAGTGGACGGTCCACCGGCAGATGCAGGAAGCGCTCGAGGAGTACCGTGCGCGCGTGCTCGAGCTGCGCCAGACGCTCACCCACAGCAGCGGCTGGTGCACGCCGTCGGCACCCTTCCTCGAGCGGCTCGCCGAATACGAGGCGGAATTCGGCGAACAGGTGTTCCGCGGCACCGCGGTCCAGATCTACAGCCGCGAGCCCTATCGCCGCATGGCGGCGATCATGCTGGCACGGCTCGACGCCAACCGTTCCTACGTCCACCAGTGCCTCGCCGGCGTACCGAGTTTCAAGCCGCACCTCGCTTACGAGAATGCTGCGGCCTTCCTCGACGACCTCTATCTGGTGCGCGACTCGCTCATCAGCCACGACGACCGCATCGTCGCCAACCAGGGCCTGCAGGCGCTGATCCGTCTCGTCGAGAGCTTCGGCTTCCACCTGCTGCAGCTCGACATCCGGCAGGAATCGACGGTGCACACGCGCACCGTCGCCGCCGTGCTGCACCAGATCGACAGCGACTTCGATTACCTGGCGGCGGACGAGGCGACCCGGCTGCAGCGGCTTGCGGCGTGGATCGGCCACATCGACCCCATCGAGGTCAACGACGCTTCGCTCGACGAGGAGGCGCGCGAGGCGCTCGCGGTGTTCCGCCGCATGGCCAAGTTGCAGACCGAGGTCGGCGACGAGCTGTTCGGCGCCTACGTGATCTCGATGACCCACAGCGCCTCGCACGTCATGGAGGTGATGTTCCTTGCGCGGTTGGTCGGCCTATGCGGACACAACGGCAGCGAATGGTTCTGCCGCATTCTCGTCGCACCGTTGTTCGAGACGGTCGACGACCTGCAGCATAGCCAGGCCATCCTCGACGAACTGTTGTCGAACGCCGTGTATCGCGCGCTGGTCGCCGCCAACGGCAACCGCCAGGAAGTGATGCTCGGCTACTCCGACTCGTGCAAGGACGGCGGCATCCTCGCGTCGAACTGGAATCTCTACCAGGCGCAGCTCTCGATCATCGCGCTGACGCAGAAGTACGGCGTCGCGTGCCGACTGTTCCATGGCCGCGGCGGCACCGTCGGCCGCGGCGGCGGCCCCACCCACGAGGCGATCCTCTCGCAGCCGCCCGGCACGGTGAACGGCGAGATCAAGTTCACCGAGCAGGGCGAGATGCTCTACTACAAGTACAGCAATCCGGAGACCGCCTCCTACGAGATCGGCATGGGCGTCACCGGCCTCATGAAGGCCAGCGCGACGGCGCTCGCCCATTGCGAGGTCAGCTACCCGCAGGATTACCTCGATTGGATGCGCGACATCGCGGCCGCGGGCGAAGCCGCCTACCGGGCACTCACGGGCGCCGAGGGCTTCGTCGACTACTTCTACGAGAGCACGCCGGTGACCGAGATCGGCACGCTCAATATCGGCAGCCGGCCGTCGCACCGCAAGAAGTCCGACCGCTCGCTGGCATCGATCCGCGCGATTCCGTGGGTGTTCGGCTGGGCGCAGTCACGCCACACGCTGCCGGCCTGGTTCGGCATCGGCAGCGCCTTGAAGCGTTTCATCGACAGCGGGCCCGAGGCGCTCGGGCACCTGCAGGCGATGTACCGTGACTGGCCTTTCTTCCGCAGCCTCCTGTCCAACGTGCAGATGGCGCTCTCCAAGGCCGACATGGAGATCGCCGAGGAATACGCGCGGCTGTGCGACCACCCCAACACCCAGGCCATCTACCGCACGATCGCCGACGAGTACGCGCTGACCGTCTCGTGCGTGAAGCAGGTAGCGAAGATCGAGGCGCTGATGGAGGAGAACCCGGTGCTCTCGCTGTCGATCTCGCGCCGCCGCCCGTACATCGACCCCATCAACCACATCCAGGTGCGTATGCTGAAACGCTACCGCACCGACAGCGTGTGGGAGTCGGAGCAGGACTCCTGGCTCACGCCGCTCAAGCGCTCGATCAATGCCATCGCAGCCGGCATGCGCAACACCGGTTGAGGCCGGCCCCGCCACTACCGTGGCGTCGGCCCGCCGTGGACTGTGGGTGGCCGTCGGCGTCAGCGTCGTGCTGCTGCTCGTCACCTGCGGCCTTCTGCTCTATGCCTTCATGCTCAACGTCGACCTCGGCGACCTCAAGCGGCGCCTGTCGAAAGAGATCGAGACCCGCCAGCTCGCCGAGCGCTACCTTGTCGAAACGCGCAACCAACTGAACGAAAGCCTGCGCGAGATGGAGCAACTGCGGGCGCAGCTTGCTTACCGCGACTCGGAATACCGCACGATGGCGACGGCCAAGCCATCCCTGCCGGTGGCGGTGAGCTTCCGCAGTTCGATGCTCGGCCGCGGGCTGGTGGCGGTGCTCGACAACCACAGCGACCGTTACCTGACCGTCACGCTGGTGGTCCGCAATCCGACCCGCTCGATCGCCGAGCGCTTTACTGTCGAGCTCGAACCCCGCGCACGGACCGAGTTCGGCCATCTCGAAGGCTGGCAGTTCGCCGCCGGTGACGAGGTGATGCTGTTCCACGACAGCTACGCGGAATTGCGCCTCTCGGTGCCCTGAGCCGGGAAACGGCTTGCTGGAAATGCCGGTCCGGCTGTGATAAAAAGGACTTAACCATCCTTTATCGAGGCGTTGCCATGACGTCGCCCACGCTCGAACTCCTGCGCAAGTACAGCGTTCCCGGCCCGCGCTATACCTCCTATCCGACCGCGCCGTATTTCCATACCGGCTTTCGCGAAGCCGACTGGCACGCGGCGCTGGAGGAGGCCGACCCGGCGCGCGGCCTGTCGCTCTATGCTCACATTCCGTTCTGCGATTCGCTTTGCTACTACTGTGGCTGCAACATGGTCGCGACGCGCGACTACAGCAAGACGGTGCCCTACCTCGCCGCGCTCGACCGCGAGATTGCCGCGACGGCAGCGCGGGTCGACCCCGCGCGGCGCGTGCACCAGCTCCACTTGGGCGGCGGCACCCCGACCTACCTCAATCCGGACGACATCCGCCGCCTGATGGACGTGATGCGCCGGCATTTCGCGCTCGCCGACGACGCCGAGGTGAGCTGCGAAGTCGACCCGCGCGAACTGACGTTCGAGCATTTGGCCGCGTTGCGGGAGTCCGGCTTCAACCGCGTGTCGTTCGGCGTGCAGGACATGGACCCGGCGGTGCAGGAGGCGGTCAACCGCATCCAGTCGGAGTTCCTCATTCGCCAGGTGCTCGACTGGTCGCGCGAACTGGGGTTTTCCAGCATCAACCTGGACTTGATCGTCGGCCTGCCCAAGCAGACCGTGACCAGCTTCCGTCGCACGCTCGAGCGCGTGACGGCCTGGGCGCCGGATCGCCTGGCGGTGTTCGCCTACGCGCACGTGCCCTGGATGAAGAAGCACCAGAAACTCATCAACGAGGCGGACCTGCCGGACCTCGCGACGCGGCTGGACCTGCAGCAGGCAGTGAACGAAATGCTGGGCGATGCCGGCTACGTCAACATCGGCCTCGATCACTTCGCCCGGCCGCAGGACGAACTGGTGCGGGCGCAGCAGAACAAGACGCTGTGGCGCAACTTTCAGGGCTATACGACCCACAAGGACTGCGACATCCTCGCCTTCGGCGCATCGAGCATCAGCCAGACGGCGAACGTGTACATGCAGAACGAGAAGAATCTCAAGCGCTACGAGGCACGGGTCGGCGACTCAGGCTTCGCGGTCGAGCGCGGGTTGAGGCTGGGGCGCGACGATCAGATCCGCCGGGATGCGATCACCCGCGTGATGTGCGACCTCGAGCTCGACTTCGCCGATTTCGGCCGCGAATGGGGCATCGACTTCCCAGCCTACTTCGCCGAGACGCTCGACGACCTGGCGCCGCTCGCGGCGGACGGGCTGGTCGCGTTGAGCCCGACGCGCCTGCAGGTCACGCCCATCGGGCGGCTTTTCCTGCGCAACATCGGGATGACTTTCGACCGCTACCTCAAGGAAGCGGCGAGCGAGCAACCGCGCTATTCGCGTACGGCCTGACCGCGACGCGCTCCGGCTCCACCCGCCTGCGGCCGAACTTCGCCGCGCCGTGTGCCCGGCGCGGCGGCGCCTTCCCGGCGTTCAGTCTTCCGGGCTGTCGATCTTCCGCTTGAACATGGTGACGAGATAGATCGCCATGCCAATGATGAAGACGATGGTGAACAGGCTCAGCAGGCCGATGGGGTGGGTGAACAGCAGATTCAGCACGACATCCATGTCAGTCTCCCTGGTTATTGGACAGCGGAATCAGCCGCCGAGATGCGCGCGGGCTGGGTGAAAGGGGTGTGCAGCACGCCGGCGAGCCGCCAGGTCCCGGCGTCGTCGCTCAGCTGCATGGTCCATTTGCCGGGCGCGAGCGGCGGCATGGCGGCGCGGTAGAAGCCGCTGCCGGCGTGCGTGAGCGTGACGCGCTGGTCCTGGCCCTGCCGCGTGGGGTGGGCGAGCATCAGCGTCAGAGCATCGGGAAAGGCGACGCCGCGGCCTTCGAGGGTGACGGTGAGCCGGTCGTCGTCACCTGCCAGCGTGGCGACGAGTCCGAGCGCGCGGGCGACGTCGTCGCGGGCGAGCGTCTGGTTGATCGCCAGCCCCGCCTTGTAATAGTCGCCGACCACCAAACCGTCGGCGCTTCGCGCCGCGATCCACACGGTGGCCACGCCGGCGATGACCGCCGCGGCCGGCAGGCTCATCAGGAACCAGGGCCAGGGTTCGCGGTACCAGGGTTTGGGGGCGTCGGGACTGAGCGGGTTCATGCGGCAGGGCCTCGTGAATCAGCGGTTGAAGAACTTGGTCGACACCTCGTCGCGGATCCGGGGATCGTCAGTCGACTGGATGGTGAACGTCACCTCGATCGAGCGGCCCTTGAGCGTCACCGGATCGGCCACCAGGCTCACCGGCACGTCGATCGTCTGCAAGGGCCCTGCCGAGACCTCGGGCAGCGCCGTCACCACCTTCAGGCCCTCGATGCCTTGCGCGTCGATGGTGTAGCGATGGGGGCGGCCGTCCTTGTTGATGAGTTGCAGGCGGTAGACGTTCTCGATCATGCCGTTGTCGGTTTCCTTCGACAGGGCGACGCGGTCCCGCACCACGTCGACGCGCAGCGGCACGCGGGTGGCGAGGCTCCACACGAAGGCGCTGCCGATCACCGCCATGAGGACGGTGTAGATCAAGGTGCGCGGGCGCAGCACGTGGCGGAGGATGGCATTGTCCGGGTACTTGCCCTTGACGACGTTTTCCGTGGTGTAGCGAATCAGTCCGCGCGGGTAACCCATCTTGTCCATGATCTGGTCGCAGCCGTCGATGCAGGCGGCGCAGCCAATGCACTCGTACTGCAGGCCATTGCGGATGTCGATGCCTGTCGGGCAGACCTGGACGCAGACGCCGCAGTCGACGCAGTCACCGAGCCCCTGCGCCTTGTAGTCGACCTTCTTGCCGCGCGGGCCGCGCGGTTCGCCACGCGAGGTATCATAGGTGACGGTGAGCGTGTCAGAGTCGAACATCACGCTCTGGAAGCGTGCGTAGGGGCACATGTACTTGCACACCTGCTCGCGCATGAACCCAGCATTGCCCCAGGTCGCGAAGCTGTAGAAGAGAATCCAGAAGGTTTCCCACGGGCCCAGGTTGAACTGTGCAACCTCGGCCGCGAGGGTCTGGATCGGTGTGAAATAGCCGACGAACGTGAAGCCGGTCCACAGCGCGATGACGAACCAGACGGCATGCTTGGCGCCGCGCTTGCGCAGCTTCTCGGCGTTCCAGGGCGACTTGTCGAGCTTCTTGCGGGCGAGATGGTCACCTTCGAGCCACTCCTCGACCCACATGAAGAGCTCCGTGTACACCGTCTGCGGACAGGCATAGCCGCACCAGAGGCGGCCGGCGATCGCGGTGAAGAGGAACAGCGCCAGCGCCGACAGGATCAGCAAGCCGGTGAGGTAGACGAAATCCTGCGGCCAGAAGACCAGGCCGAAGACATAGAACTTGCGTGCCGCGAGGTCGAACAAGACCGACTGGCGGCCGTCCCACTGGATCCAGGGCAAGCCGTAGTACAGCGCCTGGGTAATCAGCACCAGCGCGATGCGCCAGTTGGCGAATACGCCGTGCACGGCGCGCGGCTGGATGGTTTGCCGGATCGCATAGAGCTGTTGCTCGATCGGGGCGTCGCTGGGCTTGCTGTGTTGTGAGTCGTCGTTCACTGCGAGGATTCCGTGGAAGCGGCTGCCTGAAAGCACGCGGCGCATGCACTCAGGCAGCCCGCCGGCCAGAGCCGGCGAGCGGCACTCTACTGCTTTTGCTGCGAAAGGCTGTAGACGAAGGCCGTCAGCAGATGCAGCTTGGCCTCCTTGTTCGACGTCGTGCCGAGCGTCTGGTCGATACCGGGCATCACGCCGTTGCGGCCCTTCGCGATCGACTCGATGATCGCTGCCTCGCTGCCGCCATACAGCCAGGTCTTGTCGGTGAGGTTGGGCGCGCCCATCGCCTGCATGCCGGTGCCGTCGGGCATGTGGCAGGCCGCGCAGTTCTCCTCGAACTTCGGCTTGCCGACCGCAGCGAGCGCCGCGTCGTGCTCGCGGCCGGAGAGCGACATCACGTAGTGGGCCACAGCCTTGGCGCCGTCGGCACCGAGCGCGTCGCCGAAGGGCGGCATCACGGCGTTGCGGCCCTCAGCAATCGTCGTGCGGATGCTGTCGGCATCGCCCCCCCAAAGCCAGTCGCCGTCCGTGAGGTTGGGATACCCGCGCGCGCCGGCGGCGTTCGAGCCGTGGCATTGCGAGCAGTAGGTCAGGAACAGGTTGCGGCCGATGGCGCGCGCTTCGTCGTTGGCCGCGACGGTCGCGATGTCCTGCTGCAGGAAGCGCGCATACACTGGCTGGAACCGGGCCTCGGCCGCCTTGACCTCGGCCTGGTACTCGCCGTGCGAAGTCCATTTCAGCACGCCCGGGAAGTTGCCGAGCCCCGGCCACAGTACGAGATATGCCAGCGCGAACGTGAGGGTACCGTAGAACAGTCCCAGCCACCAGCGCGGCAGCGGGTTGTTCAGATCCTGCAGGTTCTCGTCCCAGGTGTGCTCGATCAGTTCGGGCTTTTCGCCGGGGGCGAGCTTGCGCGTGGTCTGGCTCTTGAGGAAGATCCAGGTGCCGATGATGCTCACCAGGGTCACGACGGTGATGAAGATCGGCCAGAAGCCGTGGGTGAAATCACTCATTCCTTGTCTCCTTGTTTGGCGGAGGTTTCGTCCTCGGCGAAGGGCAGTTTCCCGGCGTCCTCAAAGCGCTCTTTGTTGCCCTTGCTGTAGGCCCACCAGACGATGCCGATGAACACTACGATGAAGACGACGGTGACGATGCCGCTGACAGTTCCGCTGTCCATGTCTCAGTTCCGCGGCGCGTGGGTGCCGAGCGATTGCAGGTAGGCGATCAGCGCGTCCATCTCGGTCTTGCCTTCGAGCTCGGCCGGCGCGGCGGCGATCTGCGCCTCGGTGTAGCCGTGGCCGACGAGATTCAGGCGCTGCATCTTTTGCTGGATCGCGGCGTCCTTGAGCGGTCGGTCGAGCCAGGGGTAGGCCGGCATGTTCGACTCGGGCACCACGTCACGCGGATTCATCAGGTGGGCGTAATGCCACTCGTCGGAGTAGCGGCCCCCCACGCGATGCAAGTCCGGGCCGGTGCGCTTGGAACCCCACAGGAAGGGACGGTCGTAGACGAACTCGCCGGCGACCGAATAGTGGCCATAGCGTTCGGTCTCGGCGCGGAAGGGACGCACCATCTGCGAGTGGCAGCCGACGCAGCCTTCGCGGATGTAGATGTCGCGTCCCGACAGCTGCAGCGGGGTGTAGGGCGTGAGGCCCGCCACCGGCTGCGTCATCGAGGTCTGGAAGAACAGCGGGACGATCTGCACCAGCCCGCCGACGCTGACCACGAGGATGGTCAGCACGATCAAGAGGCCGATGTTCTTTTCGATGGTCTCATGCGAAATCATGTTTCGGTCTCCTTAGGCGTGGACGGCTTGCGGGATCGGGGCGTCGTTGACGACGCGGCCCATGCGCACGGTCTTCCAGACGTTGTACGCCATCAGCAGCATGCCCGCGAAGAACAGGGCGCCGCCGGCGAGCCGGATGCCGTAGAAGGGATACATGGTGTTCAACACCTGGGCGAAGCTGTAGGTCAGCGTGCCGTCGGCGTTCGCCGCGCGCCACATGAGGCCTTGCGCCACGCCGGCGATCCACATCGACGCGATGTAGAGCACAACGCCGATGGTCGACCACCAGAAATGCCACTCGATGAGACGGGTGCTGTACATCTGCTCGCGGCCGAACAGGCGTGGGATCAGGTAGTACATCGAGCCGATGGTGATCATCGCCACCCAGCCGAGCGCGCCGGAGTGCACGTGGCCGATGGTCCATTCAGTGTAGTGGCTGAGAGCGTTGACCGTCTTGATCGACATCATCGGGCCTTCGAAGGTCGACATGCCGTAGAACGACAGCGCGGTGACCAGGAACTTCAGGATCGGGTCGGTGCGCAGCTTATGCCAGGCGCCGGACAAGGTCATGATGCCGTTCATCATGCCGCCCCAGGACGGTGCCAAAAGCATCAGCGAGAACACCATGCCGAGGCTTTGCGCCCAGTCGGGCAGGGCGGTGTACTGCAGGTGGTGGGGGCCCGCCCACATGTAGATGAAGTTGAGCGACCAGAAGTGGACGATAGACAGGCGGTAGGAGTAGATCGGGCGGCCCGCCTGCTTGGGGATGAAGTAGTACATCATGCCGAGGAAGGCGGTGGTAAGGAAGAAGCCCACCGCGTTGTGGCCGTACCACCACTGCACCATCGCGTCCTGCACGCCGGCGTACATCGAGTACGACTTGGTCAGCGTCACCGGCAGCTCCATGCTGTTGACGATGTGCAGGATCGCGATCGTCAGGATGTAGGCGCCGAAGAACCAGTTCGACACGTAGATGTGCTTGGTCTTGCGCTTGACGATGGTGCCGAAGAAGACCAGCGCGTAGGCGACCCACACCAGCGTGATGAGGACGTCGATCGGCCACTCCAGCTCGGCGTATTCCTTGGAGGTGGTGTAGCCCAGCGGGAGGGTGATCGCGGCCAGCAGGATCACCGCGGTCCAGCCCCAGAAGGTGAAGGTGGCAAGCGGCTCGGCCCAGAGTCGGGTCTGGCAGGTGCGCTGCACGATGTAGTAGGAGACGGCGAAGAGGCCAGAGCCGCCGAAGGCGAAGATCACCGCGTTGGTGTGCAGCGGCCGCAGGCGGCCATATGACAGCCACTCGATGCCGAAGGTGAGGTCAGGCCAGATGAGCTGCGCGGCGAGGATGACCCCCACCAGCATCCCGACTATCCCCCATACCACCGTCATGATGGCGAACTGGCGGACGACCTTATAGTTGTAGGTTGTCGCTTCCATACACGTCTCCCGTGATTGATGACTCGAACTGGATCTGCGGACTAAGACTCAAAAATCCGACATTACGGATAAATATATCTATATATGCGAGAGTGTGTCAATTTGACGCACCCCCTCGTGGGAGGCGGGCAGGCGAAGTGTTGTATGGTTGCGAAAACCGGCACCATCCCTGATTGTTCGTGTCAGATTCTCATCCTGTATAGCTCAATTCGGCTCTGTTGACATGCACAGCGTTGGCAAAACCGTCAGCACCAGGATCTGCATCATCCGCCACGGCGAGACTGAGTGGAACGTCGAAAAACGCATCCAGGGCCACACCGACATCCCGCTCAACGAGACCGGGCGGGCGCAGGCGCTGGCGATGGCGTTCAACGCCGCGCATCAGCGCTTCCACGCGATCTACAGCAGCGATCTTACGCGGGCGATGGAGACCGCTGCGTCGCTCGCCCAGCGCGAGGACCACGTGGTGAGGCCGCTGCCGCAGCTGCGCGAGCGCCACTACGGGATCTTCCAGGGATTGACCGCCGCCGAGGCAGCGAAGCAGTATCCCGAGGCCCACGCGTGCTACGTCGCCCGCGATCCGGATTACGACTTTGTGACGGGCGAGTCGCTGCACCGATTCGCCGAGCGTGTCGCCGAGGGCATCGAGTGGCTGGTGCGCCATCATCCCGGGCAGACGATCGCTGCGGTCAGCCACAGCGGCGTGCTCGACATCGTCTACCGGCGCGCCACGGGGCGTCCGCTGTGCGCGCCGCGCGACTTCAAGATTCCCAACTGCGCGCTCAACTGGTTCCATTTCGACGGCCAGGGCTGGCACCTCGAAGCCTGGGGCGACCGCCACCACCTGCACGAGGTTCTCATGGAGCCGCCCGAATGACGCACGCGCCCTGGATGGTCCTGCTGCGCCACGGCCACAGCGAGTGGAACTTATCCGACCGCTTCACCGGCTGGACCGACATCCCCCTGAACGAAGTCGGGCTTGCCGAAGCGACCGAGGCGGGACGCCGGCTTGCGGCGGCCGGTTACGCCTTCGATGCGGTGCACGGCTCGGCACTGGTTCGGACGCGCCAGACCGCGGTGTCGCTGCTCGGTGCGATGGGTACGCCCGATCTGCCCTATCACGCGAGCTGGCGGCTCAACGAGCGCCACTACGGTGCGCTGCAGGGCCTCAACAAGCAGGAGATCTTCCGCACCTGGGGCGAGGAGGCATCGCGGCGCTGGTGGCGCGGCTACGTCGAGCCGCCGCCCGCGCTCGACTGGGACGACCCGCGTCATCCGCGCTTCGATGCGAAGTACCTGGGCATCGACCCGCGCACGCTGCCGGCGAGCGAAAGTCTGCGCGACTGCCAGCAGCGCATGCTGCCTTACTGGCGCACGATGCTGCAGCCGGCCCTGCGCGCGGGGCTTCGCCTGCTGGTCATTAGCCATGGCAACACCCTGCGCGGCCTGGTGATGGAGCTCGACGGCCTGTCCACGGAAGCGATGGAGAAGGTCGAGATCGCGTCCGGCGTGCCGCTCATCTACCGCTTCCATCCGGACGGTTCGGTGGCCGGCCGCGAATGGCTGGAAACGGCGACGGCCGAGCCGGCCGGCTGGGTCAGGCGAATCCCAGGTCTTGTGCCAGCCCGGCGTGCATGATGTGGCCGGCGTGCACGTGTAGCCCGGCCTTGAGGCCGGGGTCGGCATCGAGGGCGGCGAGTCCGGTCGATGCCAACGCCAGTGCATAGGGCAGAGTGGCGTGGGCGAGCGCCTTGGTCGCAGTACGCGCCACCGCGCCGGGCATGTTGGTCACGCAGTAGTGCACGATGCCCTCGGCGATGAAGAAGGGATCGCTGTGCGTCGTCGGGCGCGAGGTCTCGGCGACGCCGCCCTGGTCGATCGCGACATCCACCAGCACCGCCCCGGCCGGCATGTGAGCGAGCATCGCGCGGCTGATCAGGCGCGGCGCATGGCGCCCGGGAATCTGCGCAGCGCCGATCACGATGTCGGCGTGCGGCAGACTGTCCTCGATCGCGCCGGGTGACGAGAAGCGTGTTTCCACCCGGGCGCCGAGCAACGCCTCGGCGCGCGCGAGTTTGTCTGCCTGGCGGTCGATCAAGGTCACTCGCGCACCCAGGCCCGCCGCCACGCGTGCCGCGTTCATGCCGACCACGCCGGCGCCGAGGACGAGCACGCGCCCGGGCGGCACGCCGGGCAGGCCAGTGATGAGTTTTCCGCTGCCGCCGTGCGAGGTATGCAGGCCGAGCGCGCCCACCTGGGGCGCGAGACGGCCGGCAATTTCCGACATCGGCTGCAACAGCGGCAGGCTGCCATCGGGTTTACTCACCGTTTCGTAGGCGATCGCCGTCACCCCGCGCCTCATCAGCTCTCGCGCGAGCTCGGGCGCGGCGGCAAGATGCAGATAGCAGAACAGCAACTGACCCTCGCGCAGCAGACTGCATTCGACCGCTTGCGGCTCCTTTACCTTCATCACCAGCTCGGCCGCCCAGACCTCGGCGGCGGTCGCGGCCACCGTCGCGCCAGCCGCGCGGTAAGCCTCGTCGGCGAAGCCGGACGCCGCACCCGCCCCTGTCTCGACGCTCACGCGATGCCCCGCGCCGGCGAGCACGCCTACGCCCTCCGGCGTCACCGCGACGCGGTATTCGTGGTTCTTGATTTCCTTGGGAATGCCGATGTGCATCGCAGGCCTCGCAGCGACTGAAGAAGCTTCAGCATAGCGAAAGCGCGCGGCAGCTAGAAGCGCCGTGGGTTCAGGCGAGCGCCTGCACGCACTCCCGGATCAGTGCCGGTCCGCGATAAATGAGCCCGGAATACAGCTGCACCAGGGAGGCGCCGGCGTCGATCTTCTCGCGCGCGTCGGCGCCGGAAAGGATGCCGCCGACGCCGATGATCGGCACTTCGTTCTGCAAGTGGCGCGCGAGTTCGCGGATCACGCGGGTCGAGGCCGAGCGCACCGGCGCGCCGGACAGGCCGCCCGCCTCGTCGGCATTGGGCAGACCGGCGATGGCGTCACGCGCGAGCGTGGTGTTGGTGGCAATCACGGCGTCGATGCGGTGCATCATCAACAGCGCGGCGACCGCGGCGATCTGCGCGTCATCGAGGTCGGGGGCGATCTTCAGCGCGATCGGGACGTATTTCCCGTGTTGCTGGGCGAGGTCGGACTGCCGGTGTTTCAGCGCCGAGAGCAGGGCGTCGAGTGCGTCGTCCTTCTGCAGCTCGCGCAGGCCCTGGGTATTGGGCGAGGAAATGTTCACCGTGACGTAGGCCGCGTGCGGATAGACTTTGTCGAGGCAGGCGAGGTAGTCGTCGACCGCCTGTTCGTTCGGCGTGTCCTTGTTCTTGCCGATGTTGATGCCGAGTACGCCGGTGTAGCCGCTGGCCTCGACATTCTTCACCAGGTTGTCGACGCCGAGGTTGTTGAAGCCCATGCGGTTGATGATGGCCTCGGCCTGGGGGAGGCGAAACAGGCGTGGTTGCGGGTTGCCGGGCTGCGGGCGCGGCGTGACCGTGCCGATCTCGATGAAGCCGAAGCCGAGCGCGCCGAGCGCGTCGATGTGGGCGCCGTCCTTGTCGAGCCCGGCGGCAAGACCGACGGGATTCGGAAAATCGATGCCCATCACGCGCACCGGGCGGCCGGCGGTGCGCGGCAGCAGCTTGAGCAGGCCAAGCTTGTACGCGGCGTCGAGGCTGGCGAGCGTGAAGCGGTGCGCGTCCTCGGGGTCGAGCGAGAAGAGGGCGGGGCGGATGAGCGGGTAGAGCATAGGTCAGGCGGTCGAGGGGGGAGGGGAGCGGCGGTTGGCGTCCTCGACCGAGCCGGCGTCGGGGTCGTCGAAGGTCGCCTGGTCGAAGGCCTTTTCGCTTTTGGCGACGACGCAGCTGATCGCGGCGTCGCCGGTCACGTTGGTCACGGTGCGCATCATGTCGAGCAGGCGGTCGACGCCGATGATGAGCGCGATGCCCTCGACTGGCAGGCCGACCTGTCCCAGCACCAAGGTCAGGGTGACGAGACCCACCGACGGGATCGCCGCGGTGCCGATCGACGCAAGGGTGGCGGTGAGCACCACCTGCAGATAGTCGGTGAGCGAGAGGTCGACACCGTAGACATTCGCGATGAACACGGTGGCCACGCCCTGCATCATCGCCGTGCCGTCCATGTTGATGGTGGCGCCGAGCGGCACGCTGAACGAGGCGACGCTGTTGTTCACGCCCATTTTCTTTTCCACCGTGTGCAGCGTGACCGGGATGGTCGCGCCGGAGCTTGCGGTGGAAAACGCGAACGCCGCCGGGTCGCGCATCTTCCTGAGGAACATCACCGGATTGAGCTCGGCGAGGCTCCTGAGCAGCAGCGGATACGTCACGAACACCTGGGTCGCCAGCGCCGCGGTGAGCGTGAGGAAGTAGGCCGCGAGGGGCAACAGCAGATCAAGCCCCTGGGTGGCGAAGGTGCGGGTGATGAGCGCGAACACGCCATAGGGCGCGAGCCGCATGATCCACTCGACCATGTGCATGATGACCGTGTTGAGGTCGCCGAAGAGGTTCAGCACGTGTTTGCCGCGTGCGCCCGACATGGTGATGGCGACGCCGAACAAGAGCGCGAACACGATGACCTGCAGCATGTTGCCCTCGGCCATCGCCGCCACCGGGTTGGTCGGCACCAGGTCGATCAGCACCTTGGTCAGCGGCGGCGCTTCCTTGCCGGTGAAGCTCGCCTCGGTCGTGCCGGCGTCGAAGCCCTCGCCCGGCCCCACCGCGGCCGCCAGCGTGAGCGCGATGGTGATTGCGACGGCGGTGGTCGCCAGATAAAGCCCCAGCGCCTTGGCGCCGATGCGGCCCAGCGCCTTGAGGTCGGAAAGCGCGGTGACGCCCGCGACCAGCGAGACGAACACCAGGGGTACCACCATCATCTTCAGCGCAGCGACGAACATCGAGCCGACCACGTGCAGCACGCCGTCGATGACGAAGGTCTGGAGCCAGGGGCCGGCGCCGGCGAGGTTGAGCGCGACGCCAAGCATGATCCCGGCCAGCATGGCGATCACGATCTGGCGGGTCAGGCGGTGGGTGTGCGGCGCGGCCATGGCGTGTGGGTGGCGGGCGGGGAAGTGCCGAGTTTAGCAGGCGATGCCGGGTCGGCCGGGCATCGCCCGGGTGGATCGTGCGGATGCTATGCTCACGCCCACGCGTCCTGCGTTTTTTTCATCCACGCTCCGTTCGAGTCAGCCTTCCATGAAGCTCCTGCATCGCCTTGCGCGCGTCGTCGCGCTGTTTGCTTTGATCGCCGCCCCTGCTGCCGCCAGCGTCCCGCCGCCTCCCCAGCTCGCGGCCAAGTCCTGGATCCTGATGGATGCCGCCAGCGGTACCGTACTCGTCAACCACGAAGGCAGCACGCGCCTGCCGCCGGCGAGCCTCACCAAACTGATGACTGCGCACGTCGCGGCGCTCGAGTTACAGCGAGGGAAGATCAAGGAATCCGACCTCGTCAGCATCAGCGAGAAGGCCTGGCGCATGGGCGGCTCCAAGATGTTCGTTCACGTCGGCGACCGCATCGCGGTCAAGGATCTCCTGCGCGGCATCATCGTGCAGTCCGGCAACGACGCCAGCATCGCGATCGCCGAGCACTTGGCCGGCGACGAGAGCACCTTCGCCGCGCTGATGAACCAGGAAGCCCAGCGCCTGGGTATGGCCGACACCCGCTTCGTCAACGCCACCGGCTGGCCGGCCGACGGCCACTACTCGAGTGCGCTCGACATGGCCAAGCTGGCGCGCGCGATCATCCTCGAAGACCCCGAGCATTACTCGATGTACGCCGAGAAGGAATTCGTGTGGAGCGGCATCAAGCAGCCGAATCGTAACCTCCTCCTTTGGCGCGACCCCAGCGTCGACGGCCTCAAGACCGGCCACACCGAGGAAGCCGGCTACTGCCTGGTCGCGTCCGCGCAGCGCGACGGCATGCGCCTGATTGCGTCGGTGTTTGGCACCGACAGCGAGAACGCGCGCGCGGTCGAGACGAGCAAGCTGCTCACCTACGGCTTCAATTTTTTCGAATCTCGGACTTTCTTCAAAAAAGACGAGACAGTAGAGGACGTGGCGGTTTGGAAGGGCGCTGCGCGCAGCGTCAAGGCCGGCGTCGCCGTGGATGTCGCAGCCGCGCTGCCGCGCGGCGCGGGCGACGCCTACCGGACCCGTATCGTGCTCGCCGATGCACCGGTCATCGCGCCGGTCGCTGCGGGTGTGCCGCTCGGCCACGTCGAAGTGACCGGCGCCGACGGGCAGGTCGTCATGCAGGCGCCGCTCGTCGCCCTCGAAGCAGTCGAGCAGGGCGGATTCTTCCGCCGCGTCTGGGACGGCATTCGGCTCTTCTTCAAGGGCCTGTTCGGTTGACGCCGGCGAGCCGAGGCGACCGCGCTCGGGTTTGTCGCCGGGGGCGTTGCGCGTGGGCTTGAATTGGCGCCGTTTAGGGCCGGAACCGGCGCACGGCGTTGCGCAGCGCATCGACGGCTGCCGGTGCCGCCCGGTAGCGCAGTCCCACGTAAAGGTCGGTGATCTGCCGAATCTGCTGTGACAGGTCGGGCCGCGCCGCGATCGCCCGTTGTGCGAATGCGACCGGGCCTTCGTGCGGCGCGCGCGTGATCCCGCGCCGCGCCAACCGCGCGCAGAAGCGCTGGTAAGCCGCGTGCACCGGATCGATCCCGCGACGCGGCACGTGCCACAGCGTCCACAGCGCGATCGCGAGCAGCAGGGCGGCAATACCCGACACCAGCGCGATCGTCATGCCCTGCCAGCTCGCGAGCGAGGCGTGGAAGCGCGAGAGGAAATTGCGCTGCCGCTCGTGCCCGTAGCCCAGCACCCACTGGTTCCAGTTGTTGTTGACGAGGTCCCAGCTGAGCCGCATCCGCTGCAGCCAGGCGACGTCGAGCTGCGCCAGCGCGAGCGGCAGTTCGGCCACGGGCAGCGCGGCGGCGATGCCCTGCTCGATGCGGTCGGGCGACACTGCCGCGGTCGGGTCGACGCGCACCCAGCCGCGCCCGGCCAGCCACACCTCGGCCCAGGCGTGTGCGTCGGACTGGCGCACGATGAAATAGTCGCCGAGCGGGTTGGGCGCGCCGCCCTGGTAGCCCGTCACCACGCGCGCCGGCACGCCGGCGGCGCGCATCAGGTACACGAAAGCACCGGCGTAGTGCTCGCAGAAGCCAGCCCGGGTGTTGAAGAGGAAATCGTCCACCGCCTCGGTGCCCAGCAGCGGCGGGCGCAGCGTGTAGAAAAATTGCTGGTTGCGGAACATGTCGAGCGCTGCATCGACGATGGCCTCGGCCCCCGCGCCCGAGTCACGCCAGCGCGCGGCGAGCTCGCGCGTGCGCGGGTTGGTCTGGGGCGGCAGGCGCAGCGCGCGCTCGCGCTCGGCGTCGTCCAGCTCGGAGCCGAGGCGGTAGCGCGGATGCGAGGCGAGGCTGTAGCGCAGCCGGTTCTGCACCGGATTGCGCGAGAGGATCTGCATGTCGGCGCGGGCGTGGCTGTCGGGTGGCAGCGCCGCCGGCAGTTCGAGCGCGAAGAGCCAGCGCTGGTTGTGCGGCTCCAGCGTCAGCGTGTAGCGCAGCGGTTCGCCCAGCAGTTCGACCTGCGCGTCGCCCTCGGGCGGCGTGCGCGTCGACCAGGTGCGGCCGTCGTAGTCCCACAGCACCGGGCCGCGCCAGTAGCGCTGATTGGCCGGCGGCGGCGCGCCGTCGAACTGCACCCGGAACGCGACCGCGTCGGATTGGATGAGCTGGCTGATCGCGCCCGGCGACATGGTGTCCGAGAGCCCCGTCATGCCGGCATGGGCGTCCCTAGGCAGCGCCCAGAGCTGCGGCACGCGTGGAAACAGCACGAACAGCACCAGCATCAGCGGCACCGCCTGGATCAAAAGCGTGCCGGCGAGCCGCAGGCGCGGCCGCACGGCAAGCCCGCGGTTGACGTCGTGGTAGCCAATCATCGTCGTCGTCGTTACCCACACCACGACGAAGAGATACAGCGCCATCGGGATCGACTGCGAATAGAGAAAACCGGTGATGACGAGAAAGTAGCTGAGGAAGAGCACCACCATGGTGTCGCGCGGCGTTTTCATTTCTATCAGTTTCAGCGCGATCATCACCACCAGCAGCGCCACGCCCGCGTCGCGCCCGAGCAGGGTGCCGAAGTGCATGAGGATGCCGCCGGCCGCCGCGGCGGTCAGCAGGACCAGAAGCGCCTTGTGCGGGAACGGGGTCTTGCCGCGTTCGACGGCGACGCGCCACAGCGCCAGCGCCGCGCACAGCGGCCCCACCCACAGTGGCATGTGGCCGAGGTGCGGCCCGATCGCGAGCGCGAGCGAGGCGAGCAGCCAGTATAGATTGTTCATCGCCCGAACAGCGCCAGCGCTTCGAGGCACTGGCGGCGGTGGTCTTCGCCCGCGCCGGGGGCGAGCGTGCGGTCGGGCAGGCGCAGGCCGTAGCGCTGGCCGGCCGTGTCGGCGTCGAGCACCCAGCGCGTCAGGCGCGACAGGCGCGCTTCCGCGTCGAGGCCGGCGAGCGCATTCCAGTCCAGCCACACGTCCTGCTGTGCTTCGCCGGCGAACTGCTTGGCGAGCATGCCCTGCTCGCGCGCGACCGCCTTCCACGCCACCTGGCGCAGCGATTCGCCCGCATGCCAGGTGCGCAGGCCGGTGAAATCCTCGTGCCCTTCGCCGTGGCTGCGCCCCGATCCGGCCTCGGCGCGCGCCACCGGCAGCGGCAGCGCTTCCGGCGCCGGCTGCGGGTACACCAGGCAGCGCATGTCCAGATCCAGATGCGTCCAGCAGCGGAAAAGGCCGAGCGGAAACGTGGTGAAGAGCGTGAAGCTCGGCGCCTGGAGCAGGCCGCGCTCGGTGGCGGGGAGTGCAAAGCCGAGACAGATGGAGGCGTGCGGCGCGAGGTCGGCGGTGTCTCCTACCGCGTCGCCCGCCTTGAGGGCAATCGAATATCTAGGCATCGGACCCGCGTTGTCGAGGCAGACCTCGAAACGCGCGTCCTGCCCGGCGAACACCGGCGTGCTGTGGCCGGCGCGCACCGTGAGCTTCGCCAGGTTGCGCCAGGTGTGGAGGATCGACACCACCGCCAGGCTGCCGAGCAAAAAGGTGAGCACGAAGCCCATGCTGTTGGCGTAGTTGATCGAGCCGAGCAGCATCACCCCCAGCATCACGGCAAAGATCAGCCCGGGGCGGGTCGGCAGCACGTAGAGGCGGCGCTGGGTAAGCGTGACCGGCGCGGCGTCCGGCGCCGGCCGCAGCACCTGCCGCAGGAAGGCGGTGGCGCGCGACGGGTGGCTCGTGAGGGCAGCCGTCAGCTGTTGTGCAAGGCCGGCCATCTCAGGGGATCGGTACCGTCGCGAGCAGATGCGCGACCAGCGCGTCGCCGGTGTCGCCGCTCGATTCGCCGCTGCCGTGCAGGCGATGCCCCGCCACCGCCGGCAGCACCGCCTGCACGTCTTCCGGCAGCACCGCGTCGCGCCCCTCGATCAGCGCCCACGCCTGTGCCGCATGCAGGAGCGCCAGCGCCGCGCGTGGGGAGAGGCCATTGAGATAGCGCGGCGAGTGACGCGTGGTGGCGAGCAGCGCCTGGATGTAGTCCAGCAGCGCGTCGGACGCGAACACCGCACCGGCGGCACGCTGCAGCGCGTCCAGCTCGGCCAGCGTGAGCGCGGGCGAGAGCCCTGCCACCAGCTCGCGGCGGTCCTTGCCTTGCAGCAGCGCGCGCTCCGCCCGCGTGTCCGGATAGCCCAGCTCGATCCGCATCAGGAAGCGGTCGAGCTGCGATTCCGGCAGCGGAAACGTGCCCACCTGGTAAGACGGGTTCTGCGTCGCGATCACGAAGAAGGGCTCGGGCAGCGCGCGCGTCTCGCCCTCCACCGTCACCTGGTGTTCCTCCATCGCCTCCAAGAGCGCGCTCTGCGTCTTCGGCGTCGCGCGGTTGATCTCGTCGGCGAGGATCATGCGCGTGAACACCGGTCCGGGGTGGAACTTGAAGCTCGCGCTGTCGCGGTCGTATACCGACACGCCGAGGATGTCCGCCGGCAACAAATCGCTGGTGAACTGGATGCGCTGGAAATCGAGGCCCAGGGTTTTGGCGAGCACATGCGCCAGCGTCGTCTTGCCGACGCCGGGTAAATCTTCGATCAGCAGATGCCCGCGCGCCAGCAGGCAGGCCAGCGCCAGCCGGATCTGCCGGTCCTTGCCGAGGATGACTTGCGAGACCTGGTCGATGACGGGCTGGATGGGGGAGTGGGGCATGGCAAACTCGGTTCACGCGATGGGGACAGGTATTGTTACGGCACCGGGCGGTCTGGCATTAGCGTTGCCGTGTCCTCGCGTCTTGAGCGAAGCGCCCTGGCGGGGTTCAACGTAGGCCAAGCTGATGTTGCGGGTCGTGGAGAAGGCAGGTACCGAGCGGTGGGCGCGCGCTCGGCAACTCGGGTGGTGGGGCAGCCGCCGGAGCCGCGCGGGCGGGTTCTTATACTGCCTCGGGCGCTGATCAAATCCGTTTCGTCCGCTCGAGCTCGGCAAGGTAACGCGAATACCCGAGCTCGGCGATCTTGCCTGCGGCGGCCTGTTCCAGCGCCTGCGCGAAGCTCAGCGCATCCTCGTCGGGATCGTCCGGCACCACGAGCGTGCTGCCGTCGGTGAGGCGGATGCGCACCCCGTTCACGAGGGCGTTGGGCTCGGCCTCGCTGACGAGATAGAGCGGACATTCCTCGTAGGCCGCGATCTGGGCGATGTTGAGCCAGAGCTCGCGCGCGCCGAAGTGGCGCTCGGCGCGGCAGCGGGCCGGGTGGCCTCGGCCGAAGTCCTCCGGACGCACGGCTTCGGATTCTTGCAGGGGAAAGAGGTGAATGAACGGCATGGCCGCAGGGTCCTTTTTGATGTTCGGGTGTCGCCCGCGCATTATCGCGCCTCCCGGGGTGTTGGCATCTGAAAGACTGCCTCGCCAGCCGGGTTGACCGTGCACCGACTGCGGGACCCCGGGGCCCCGGCCGGCTGCGGCGCCCGTGCTACCATCCGCCCGCCATGCGAATCTCCCACCTGCGCCAACGCCTGCGCGAGCTCGGTGCCGCGCCCTGCCATGAAGGCCGGGTGCTGCGCGCCTGGGTGCAGCGGCGCCCGCTCGACAATGCGCGGCAACGCGCCGTGGACTTTCTTCCGCTGAAGCTGCGTGACGCCTTGCCGCAACTCTTCGAGGAACTCGACGTACAGGCGCGGGTGCACGCCGAATACCCGGGCGAGGACGGCTCGGCGCGCCTCCTAGTGGCGCTGGCCGACGGTCAGACGGTGGAGAGCGTGCTCCTGCCGCGCGACGGCGTGTGCGTGTCGACCCAGGTCGGCTGCGCGGTGGGCTGCGTGTTCTGCATGACCGGCCGCAGCGGCCTCTTGCGCCAGCTCACCAGCGGGGAGATCGTCGCCCAGGTCGTGCTGGCGCGGCACCGGCGAACGGTCAAGAAAGTGGTGTTCATGGGCATGGGCGAGCCGGCGCACAACCTGGACACTGTGCTGGAGGCGATCGAGCTTCTTGGCACGCACGGCGACATCGGCCACAAGAACCTGGTGTTCTCGACCGTGGGCGACCGGCGGGTGTTCGAGCGCCTGCCGCAGTCGACGGTGAAGCCGGCGCTGGCGCTCTCGCTGCACACCACGGACCCCGAATTGCGTCGGCGCCTGCTGCCGAAGGCGCCGGACATCGCGCCGGCCGAACTGGTGGAACTGGGCGAGGCCTACGCCCGTCGCACCGGCTACCCGATCCAGTACCAGTGGACGCTGCTCGAAGGCGTCAACGACACCGACGCCGAGCTCGAGGGCATCGCCCGCCTGCTCCGCGGCAAATACGCAGTAATGAACCTGATTCCCTACAACCCCACTGAGGGCGACGGCTTCCGACGACCGAGCTGGGAGCGCGCGGCCGAGATGGTGCGACATCTGCATGGGCGGGGCGTGCTCACCAAGCTGCGCCATTCGGCAGGGCAGGACGTCGAGGGCGGCTGCGGGCAGCTGCGTGCGCGGGTGCTGGGCGTTTCCGCGCGCGTCTGAATGGCGGATCGGAGGGCCGGGCTCGGCTCGTGCCGCCACAGCCATGATGTGGTTCTGCGCGATACTGACGCTCGCCCCGTTCGGGTACGCGTTCTGCCGCACGGGTTCGCGATCCCGGCGCATCTGAGAGTTTCGCCATGACGACATCCACTCCGCTGAACGATACTGAATTCGCTCCCATGCTTGGAGAGACCGCCGCACAGCATGCGGTGGCAGCCGTACCTACGGCGCGCGCGGTGGAGACGGTGCGGGAGGTGCTGCAGCGCCTGCCGGGACATGCGTATGACTACGCGGGCTCGGTCTATGTGCTCGACGAGGAGGATCGGCTGGTCGGCATGGCACACATGGCCCATTTGCTCGGGGCGTCGCCGGAGCAGACGATCATTGCCGCCGCGCGCACGGTTTTCCCTGAGGTGTCGCCCGACACCGACCAGGAACAGGTGGCGTCGCTCGCGATCGCGCACGGCCTGACCGCGATGCCGGTCGTCGACGGCGCGCGCCGGCTGGTCGGAGTGGTTCCGCCGGATGCCATCTTCAACGTGCTGCGGCGCGAGCACGTGGAAGACCTGCACCGCCTGGCGGGTATCCGCCGCGAAGTAACCCGCGCCCGCAACGCCATGGAGGCCCCGCCGGTGCGTCGCGCACGCGACCGTCTGCCCTGGCTGCTGGTGGGCCTGGCCGGGAGCATGTTGGCCACGCTGGTGATGGCGTGGTTCGAGGCTGCGCTGCATGCGAAGCTCGCGATCGCTTTCTTCGTTCCCGCCATCGTCTATCTTGCCGACGCCATCGGCACGCAGAGCGAGGCGATTGCCGTGCGCGGGCTGTCGCTCAGCAACACGCCGCTGCGCAACCTGATCGGCGGCGAGATGCGCACCGGGCTGTTGATCGGCCTGACGCTCGGCGCGCTTACACTCCCCTTCACCTGGCTGGCATTCGGCGATTGGGAGCTCGCCGTCGCGGTGGCGCTGTCGCTGGTCGTGGCGGGGTCTGCCGCCACGACGATCGGCTTGGGCTTTCCCTGGCTGCTCGCACGGCTCGGCAAGGATCCCGCCTACGGCAGCGGACCGCTCGCCACCATCATCCAGGACGTGCTGAGCCTGCTCATCTATTTTTCGGTTGCGACGCTGCTGGTCGTGTGAGCACGGCGCCGCAGGCGGGTCGAGCGAGCCTGCCGGCAAGGCAGGAGAGGCCAAAAATCTATGGCACGGACTTGACGACGATATCAACGGAGCGTAGAGAGAGATCGTCATGCGTCGATGGGCTTTTGCTGTGATCCTGGCTGTGTCGTGTGCGCACACCCCCGCGCGTGCAGACGCGGAGGCGGCCGAGAACGCCGTGACTGCGATCCTGTTCGACGCCAACATGGAGAACGTATCGTTCGCCTTTCGCAAGGATGGCTTCGTCGACATCCTGTTCGGCGTGGCCGTGCCGGAAGACGAGTACCGCCGCATCGTCGAGCAGATCCGCAGCCATCCGGACGTGCCAGGCGTGCTGGCCGGGCGGGGCAAGGGCAATGATTGCCGCGTGCCCTGATCGCGCAGGCGCCAGGTGCATCCCGGGGCACATCAAGGTGTTTGAGGATGCCCGATCGCCGACTCGCGTCACGCCGTCATGAGCAATCCGTGTCAGCAATGCGGCGCGTGCTGCGCCACCTTTCGCGTCTCCTTTTACTGGAGCGAGGCCGAACCCGCGCTGGGCGGTGGCGTGCCGCCGGAGCTGACCAAAGCGGTATCGCCGCAGCGCGTGGCGATGCGTGGCACGATCTGCCGGCCGGTGCGCTGCGTGGCGCTCGAAGGGACGGTGGGCCAAGCGGTCGCCTGCCGGATATATGCGCACCGGCCGAGCCCGTGCCGGGCGCTCGAGCCGTGGGACGCTGCGGGGCAGCCCGACGCGCAGTGCACGCGGGCGCGCTCGGCGCATGGACTCGCGCCGTTGCCGGCGGCGCCGCAGCGTGGGTGCGCGGTCTGATCGTTCCAGTCAGGTTTTCAGCTTCGCGAACGCCGCCGCCATGGCGCCACCCATCGCCTGCGCGGGTTTTTCCTTGTTGGAGCGCGTTCGAACAGGGCGCTTTTCGGATGACGTCGTGGCGGTCTCGCCCACGGCGTCGCTCAACCGCATGGTCAGTGCGATGCGGCGGCGTTTCTCGTCGACCTCCAGCACTTTCACTTTCACCACCTGCCCGGCCTTGACCACGCTGTGCGGATCCTTGACGAAGCGATCAGCCAGCGCCGAGATATGGACGAGGCCATCCTGGTGCACACCGATGTCGACGAAGGCGCCGAAAGCCGCGACGTTGGTGACGACACCTTCGAGCAGCATGCCGGGCTTGATGTCGGCGAGCGTCTCGATGCCCTCCTTGAAGCTCGCCGTGGTGAATTCCGGGCGCGGGTCGCGGCCCGGCTTTTCCAGTTCCCTGAGGATGTCGGTGATGGTGGGGACGCCGAACTGCTCGTTGGCGTATCGGGCCGGATCGAGCGACCTCAGCAGGCGGCTGTTGCCAATCACGCTCTTGAGATCCTGCTTGAGGTCGGCGAGGATGCGCTCGACCAGCGGATACGACTCGGGATGGACGGCGGAGGCGTCGAGCGGGTCGTCGCCGCCCATGATGCGAAGGAAGCCGGCTGCCTGCTCGAAGGTCTTTTCGCCGAGGCGCGGCACCTCGCGCAACTGCGCGCGGCTGGCGAACCGTCCCCTGGCGTCGCGGTGGGCGACGATGGCGTGCGCAATGCTGTTGCCCAGGCCCGATACGCGGGCCAGCAGCGGCACTGAGGCGGTGTTGACGTCGACGCCGACCGCGTTGACGCAGTCCTCGACGACGGCGTCCAGCGAGCGGGCGAGCTCCGTCTGGCTGACGTCGTGCTGGTACTGGCCGACGCCGATCGACTTCGGGTCGATCTTCACCAATTCGGCGAGCGGGTCCTGCAGGCGGCGCGCGATCGACACAGCGCCGCGCAACGAGACGTCGAGTTCAGGCAATTCGCGCGAGGCGAACTCGGAGGCGGAGTAGACGGACGCGCCCGCTTCGGACACGACGATGCTGGTGAGCTTCAGTTCCGGGTGGCGCCGGATGAGGTCGCGCGCGAGCCGGTCGGTCTCGCGCGAGGCGGTGCCGTTGCCGATCGCGATCAGCGCGACGCGATGCTTCTCAACGAGCTTCGCCAGCGTATGCAGTGAACCGTCCCAGTCGTTCCGCGGCGGGTGCGGATAGACGGTCGCGGTGTCGACGACCTTGCCCGTCGCATCGACCACCGCGACTTTCACGCCGGTGCGCACGCCAGGGTCGAGGCCCATGGTGACGCGCGGGCCGGCGGGCGCGGCGAGCAGCAGGTCCTTGAGGTTGCGCGCGAACACCCTGATCGCCTCGGTTTCGGCGCGGTCCCGGAGCGCGCCCATGAGCTCGAGTTCGAGGTGCATGAAGACCTTCACGCGCCAGGCGAAGCGCACCGTGTCCATCAGCCAGCGATCGGCGGGGCGACCCTGGTCGGCGATGCCGAAGCGGGCGGCGATGCGGGCCTCGCAGGGATTGGGCGGCGCGTTCCAGGCCGGGCGCTCTGCCTCGCTGTCGAGGCGCAGGCGCACGTCGAGCATCTCCTCGCGGCGGCCGCGGAAGAGCGCGAGGGCGCGGTGCGAGGGAATGGTGCCGAGCGCTTCCGCGTAGTCGAAGTAGTCGGCGAACTTTTCCGCCGTCGCTTCCTTGCCCTCGCGCACCCTCGACTCGACGACGCCATGCTGCTGCACGTATTCGCGCAGCCACTGCAGAAGCGGCGCGTCTTCCGCAAAGCGCTCCATCAGGATCTGGCGCGCGCCATCGAGCGCGGCCTTGGCGTCGGGCACGCCGGGGTTCTCGCCCTGCTCGGTGCGGAAGGGTTCGCGCAGGTATCTGGCCGCTTCCTCTTCGGGATGGAGCTGCGGGTTTGCGAGGAGCGCGTCGGCGAGCGGCGCGAGGCCGGCCTCTTCAGCGATCTGCGCCTTGGTGCGGCGCTTCGGTTTGTAGGGGAGGTAGAGGTCTTCGAGGTGGGCCTTGTCCTCGGCGAGCGAGATCGCCTGCAGGAGCTCGGGGGTCATCTTCCCCTGCCCGGTGATCGATTCGATGATCGCCGCGCGGCGCTCTTCCAGCTCGCGCAGATAACGCAGGCGGTCCTCCAGCGTGCGCAGCTGAATGTCGTCGAGCCCACCCGTTGCCTCCTTGCGGTAGCGCGCGATGAAGGGGACGGTCGCGCCCTCGTCGAGGAGGGCGACGGCAGCCGCAACCTGGGCAGGGGTGGCCGCGATCTCGGCGGCGAGTCGGTGTTCGATGGAAGGCAGCATGGGATATGTCTGTCAGAGGGGCCGATGTCACTCGGCCCGGCCGGGAGATGCGAAGCGCCGCATTATGCAAGCCGCACGGCAGGATGAAAATGGGCGGTCGGTTCCGGGCCAGTACCGCGCCGGGTCACCCCGCCGTGGGCAAACTGTGGCCGCGCGGCGCCGGCGCCAAGACGCGGTTTGAGTCGGGGCTTACGTGCGAGGCCTGGCCGGGGCGATCGGCGCCTCGGGGCTCATACCCAGCGCACCACGTCCTCCAGCGGCTGCCGCGTCTTCGCCGGCTGTGGGTTGATGCGATAGCCGAAGGCGGCCATTACCGCGAGGCCGAAGCGGCCGCCTTCGAGCAGTCCCGCCTCGTCCAGCACGGCCTCGGCGCCCTCGCGATTGAAGCCCTCGATCGGGCAGGAGTCGATGCGGATGAGCGCAGCGGCGGTCATCATGTTGGCGAGCGCGATATAGACCTGGCGGCAGCTCCAGTCGAACACGGCGCGCGGCGTGTCTAGGCGGAAATCGGTTTGATGGAACTGCGGGTAGAACCGGTGCCGGCGCGCGATCGCTTCGTCGCTCAGGTGGTGCACGTCACGCATCATGTGCTCGGTGTATCCGGAACCGGGCTCCATGTCCTTGCGCGCGAGCAGGCAGACGACATGGCTGGCGCTGGGGAACTGGCCTTGCGCACCCCAGCTCACCGCGCGCAGCTTCTCGCGCAGGCCCATGTCCTGAACGACGATAAAGCGCCAGGGCTCGTAGCCGAACGAGCTCGGCGACAGTCGGCCGCATTCGAGGATGAAGTGAAAGTCGGCGTCGGTGATCTTCCGCGCGGGGTCGAAGGTCTTGCAAGCGTGGCGGAAGTTGAAGGCCTGGAGGACGTCTTGTTTGCTGATCATGGTGAGAGTCTGCGTGGCTCAGTCGGGAAGGGTGGACACCGTGTCGGGCGCGAACGTCGATAGGCGCCGCGGCACCATGTTTTCGTCAAGCAGGCGTTCGATGCGGGCGAACACCTCATAGCGCGAAAAAGGCTTTTTCATGAAGTCATCGGCGCCGATGCGGCTGCCGAAGAAGAGCTCGGTGGCCTGTTCGTTGCCGCTGATCATGATGACTGGGATGTGGGCGGTGGCCGGGTCCTTGCGCAGGGCGCGCAACGCAGCGAAGCCATTCGCGCTCGGCAGGATGATGTCGAGGAAGATGAGATCAGGCAGCTCGGTACGGGCGAGCTTGAGGCCGGTTTCCGCGTCACCGGCTTCGAGGGTGATGAAGCCCGCGGACTGCAGGATCTTCTTCAGTGAAAACACGATGGTGGGGGAGTCGTCGACGATCAGCGCGCGGGTGTCGGCGCGCGCGTTGCGCCGGGCATGTTTGCGCCGCTCCTCGCGCGGAGGCTGCGTCTCCGTGACGGGCGTCGGCACCGCCTTGCCCTGGATGAATGCCGCGCGCAGTCTGTCCAGCAGTCCCATGCGTATCCCCGTGTGTGAAAACGCGCGAAGCTTAAACCGGATTGCCCGCCGACGCATGCATGGCGGCAATGGCGGTTTCGTTTTCGCGCTTGCCGCCGGACACGGCGATAATGAACGCGGGTGCCGGAAGCGTGTCTCTGACGCACGCGGCTGTCGGCCGCCGGCCCGTTTCCAGTTGCGGAGCTCGTATGGATCCCTCGCTGCAGATTCTGCTGTGGGCGCTCGCCGCCCTCTTCATCGTCGCCGGGTTTGCCGGTCTCGTTCTGCCGCTGCTGCCCGGCATTCCGCTGGTGTTCGCCGGGCTGGTGCTGCTCGCTTGGGCGGAGAACTTCGCCTACGTCGGTTGGCTGACCCTGCTGGTGCTCGGCGTACTGGCCCTCGTGAGCTACGGGATCGACGTGCTCGCCTCGGCGCTGGGGGCGAAGAAGTTCGGCGCGTCGCCGCGGGCGGTGTGGGGGGCCGCGGTCGGCGCTTTGATCGGCGTCTTTTTCGGCCTGCCCGGCATCCTGCTCGGGCCCTTCGTCGGCGCGGTGGTGGGGGAGTTCAGTGGCAAGGCATCGCTCGGCGCTGCGACCCACGCGGGCGTCGGCGCAACAATTGGCTTGTTGTTTGGCGCGCTGTTGAAGATTGCGCTCGCCTTCACCATGGTCGGGGTATACGTCGTCGCCCGGCTGCTCTAGCAAAAAAAGCCCCCGCGATGGCGGGGGCGAGAGGAGGCAAGCCGCGGAGGAGCAGCTTGAACTTGCCTGCGTCAGGGCGTGAGTTCGAACAGCGTGACGGTGCCCGTGACCTCGTTGGCGATGACGAGCATCGGCTTGCTGGTGGGGCTGTTCTTGGCGTCGACAAACCGTACGACCTCCGGCCCGCTGTCTGGGCCGACCTCGCTCCCCGCGAAGCTGCGGTTGTTGACGTAGCGCACGAACTCGGGCGCCGCCGGCGTGCTGACGTCATACACCATTACGCCGCCGATGCGCTCCAGGCCGACGAAAGCGTAGGTGCGGTCGCCGACCTTGCCCACGGCGACGCCTTCGGGTTCCGGCCCCTTGTTGTCGGAACGGTCGTCGAAGCTGTTGGCGGTGTTGTTGCCGTTGAAATTTTTCGGGAAGGCAGCCGCGGTGCGCACTTCCAGTTCGGAGCCCGAATCCCAGACCTGGGCGCCGGTACTTGCGTTCCAGACACTGAACGAGCGGGTGCCGTAGACGTAGGGCTGGCTCAGGTCGCCATTGGGCGGCGTATTGGTCACGGTCAGGCGGCCCATCTGCAGGTTGTCGTCGAGGATGGGCCGGATCGCGGCCGGGTAATTGTTGCGGATGCTGCGCGCCCGCACCTCTTCGCTGAAGCCGGCGTAATCGCGCGCGTCGCCCTCGTTCGCGGTGACGAGGTAGGTCTGGCCGTCGATACTGAAGTTGGCGATGGCGTCGGGCTGATACATGCCGTACACCGGCCAGTGGCGGATGTTGATGACGTTGTCGCGGTCGGAGGCGTCCAGTCCCGGCGTCTTGATGAGGCCGAGCAGGGTCGGCTCCGGTGTGTAGCCAGGTAGCAGCGTAAAGGTGCCGCTGGCGTTGTCGATCGCGATGCCCGCGACGCCGAAGTCGTTGTCGTTGACCACGGCGAGCGTCTCGGCATCGATGTAGGCCAGCCCCTCGACTTTTTCCACCGCATCGTAGCCGGCGGCGGCAAGATCGACGCGCAGTACCTTGGCGAGCGGGGTGACGCCGACGCTGGCGAGTTCGGCGGCGGTCATCTGGTCGAGCGACTTGCTGACGCCGCCGATCGTGTAGAGCGTGTCCTTGGCGGTGATGTCGGTCGCGCCGGTGAGATTGAAGGCGTAAACCTTCTTGGTGATTTGCGGCAGCGCGTCGTCGGGCGCAGAGTCGTCGTCGCGTTCGATGACGAGGAAGCCACCGCCGGGGATCGCCACCGCGTCGCCGATCTTGTCGGCGCGGCTGTCGGCGGCGTTGGCCGGCACGGGATTGTCCATGATGTAGAGGAATTGTCGGGTGGCGCGGGTCGCCGGATCGAACTCGACCACGCGGATGTTGCGCATGGCGTTGAGCGCGGTGTTGGACAGCGACGCCGGATTGCGCGCCGGGCTCTGCACGAAGGCGTAGAGCTTGCCGTCCTGCAGCGCGATCGCTTCGAAGCCGCGGTTTTGGCGGCGCTGCGCGATCGCCGCCGGCAACACTTCCGTGCCGAAGCTGCCGGCGGCAGCGCCCGCCGCCGCGGCCGTGCCGACGGGCACGAAGCGTTCGATCAGGTAGCCGGCGGAATCGAAGTGGTAGATCGCCGGCCGGTACTCGTCAGCCATCCAGAAGTGGCCGTCGGCGTCGACGACGATGCCCTCGAGGTCGGCGCCGAGCGGGTCGAGTGGCAACACGTTGCCATAGAGGTCGACCGGGATTTCATCGTTGTAGGGCGTGTTGGCGCCGCCAGCGGCGATGGCGGTGTTGGGGAGCCCCGTGAGCAGGCTGCCGTCGCCGCGCTTGAGCTGGATACGCTCGGTGATGGTGACCTGCCCGCTTACGGTGTCGAGCTCGAGACGCACGATCTCGGGGGTGAAGTCGGGGAGCAGGAAGGGCCGGATCTGGCCGGTGGGGTCGCCGTTGGGGCCGCGGTCGGTGTGGGTGACGAACTTCAGCTTGCCGTCGGGCGTCTTGCCTTCGTAGTAGAGGCCGGAGAAGCCGCCGAGGAAGAGGGGTTGGCCGGCGGCGGTGCTGCCGATGGTGGGTAGGTGGGTGATTTCGTAGGTCGTCGTCGTCGGGGCGACGTTGAAGTTCTTGTAGCCGAGCGCGCGGATTTCCACGAGCTTAGCGGCCTCGACGTCGATCACTGCGATGGCGTTGTTCTCCTGCAGCGTGACGTAGGCCGTCCTGCCGTCCGGGGTCACCGTGATGTACTCGGGTTCGAGGTCCTGCGCCGCGGTGGCGCCGGGGCCGAAGATGCGCACGCCGGGCGGGATCGTCACGCCGTCGAAGCGCACGGTTTTGACGTCGAGCTTGGGCTTCATCGGGAGGACGTCTATGATGCTCACCGTGCCTTCGGGGTCGATGCACCCTGCACCATAGCAGTCGGGCTCGCCCTCGTTGGCGACCAGGAGCTTGCGGCCGTCTGGGGTGAAAACCACCATGTCGGGCAGGGCGCCGACCGTGGCGGTGCGGATGACCTGGCCGGCCGGCGTCATGAACACGACCGTGCCGGGGTCGGTCTTCTTCGGGGCATGCAGCGCGACCGCGACGAGATTCCTCGACGACACGTCGACGCTCGTGATGCCGCCGCCGTATTGGCCCAGGTACACGCGCTTGTGCAGGCGCGGCTGGGTGGGGTCGGAGACATCGACGATGTCGACGGAAATGTCGTCGGCGTTGGTGACGTAGAGCTTGTCGCCGCGCAACGCAGCGGTCTCGCCCGAGGTGGCCGTGCCGACTTGGGCGAGGCCGGTGGCATACGTGCCGAGCGGTTCGACGCTGAGCGCGTGGGCAAGGCCGGCGTGGACGAACAGCGTCGCCAGCAGGGTGGATAAGAGCGGTTTGCGGACGATCATGGTGGGCTCCCTGGAGGTTCAGTGCTTGGGGTTCTGGCGCTGCCGGCAGGCAGGAGGCCATACCTTAGGCGTGGCGTGTTACGGCGGCGTGAAGGGGGCGCTCGTTCCGCTTGATTTTTTGCTGGCTGAGCGTACAAACCCGGATGAAGCCAAACCTTGCTCGGAGCGCGCATCCCATGACCGGCGTCACCCCCTACCGAACCCTCCACGACATCGCGCGCGCCCTGCCCGAGCTCAACCGGCGGGGCGAGATCGAAGCCGCCCTCGACGAGCTGGAATATCTCTTCGAGGTCATGCCGCCCGAAATGCAAGGCTACGCCGAGCCCGTGATCGAGGCCTTGCGGGCGAAGCTGGCGAACGCACCCGACTGAGCCGGGCGGAGAAAGCCCCGCCACCCCCCCAAGGCAGCTGATCGCAAGCCTCGTGTTCTCTCGCCGCGCGGCGTCTTCGGGTGACCGGCGCGATCTACACTCGGGCCCGGAGCGCACGCCGTCGCGTGCCGCGAGATTGCCAAGGGAGGCGGATGAATCGACGCATTCTGTGGGCCATGGTCATGGCCACTGCGCTGATGGGCTGCAGCAAACTGACGCTCGAGAACTACAACCGGCTGGAACCCGGCATGGCCTACGACGCGGTGACCCGCCTGCTCGGCAAGCCGGACCAATGCGACGACATCATGGGCGTGCGCAACTGCCGCTGGTGCGACGAGACGCGGTCGGTGAACGTGAGTTCCGTCGGCGGCAAGGTCCTGCTGTTCTCGGCCAGCAACCTCAAGTGAATCCGCCGGATGCGGGGGCGTAAATATTGGCCGGCCGGCCAGCGGCTGCCTCGAGGGGTGCGCGGCATCGCGTGACCGCGCTTGACGCGGCGGCCGTCCGCGGCTGGAAGAAGGGGTCGCCTGCAAGGCGCCGAGCGCGCTCAGGCCTCAAGTTGTCGGCATTGGCACCGATTGAGCAATCAGGAGCGCCGGATGGCGCGTGGGTCGTATTGAGCGAAGCGGGCCGAATGTCGCCCGGGAGGAAGGATGCCGCAGTCCCCCGACAGCCTCGAAGCCTGGCTTGCCTTTCTGAGGCAGGCCGAGATTCCCGTGCTGCGGCAGACTGCGCGCGAGCTGCAGCGCCAGCGCGAGAACGAGGCGCAGTTGAACGCCCGAGACGTCGCCGAGGCGGTCGATGACGATCCGCTGCTGACGGTCAAGCTGCTGCGCTACCTGCAGGCGCACAAGCACCGCCACCAGAGCTACGAGCTGGTCGACGTCAAGCAGACCCTCTTGATGATGGGGCTGGAGACCTTCTTCCGCGAGGTGCCGGCGCGGCCGTTCGTCGAGGAGGTGCTGAAGGAGCAGCGGCTGGCGCTGGTGCAACTGCTGCATACCGTCCGCCGCGCCCAGCGTGCGGCCTACTACGCCTACGACTGGGCCGTCCGTCTGCACGACCTCCACGCGGAGGAGGTGTACGTGTCGGCGCTGCTGAGCCACGTATCCGAAATGCTCATGTGGTGTTTCAATCCCCTGCCCATGCTGGAAATCGCGCGGCGCCAGGCGGCCGATCCGACCCTGCGCAGCGCCGACGTGCAAAGAGCGGTGCTGGGATTCGCGGGCGTCGAACTGCAGCACCGTCTGGCGATCGAGTGGAAACTTCCCGAACTGCTGGTGAGCGTCACCGATCCGGCGCAGGCGCGCAGCCAGCGGGTACGCAACGTGAGGCTCGCGGTGAATCTCGCGCGCCACTCGGCCCACGGCTGGGACAACGCTGCGCTGCCTGACGACTATCGCGAAATCGGCGAGCTCCTGCGCTTGCCGCCCGACCAGGTGATGGCCGTGATCCGCTCGCGTGACGACACCGCGCCGCCTACGGCCGCGGGATGACGTCCTTCTGCAGTGCCGCGGCGATCTGCAGAATCGCCTGGCTCGCCGGGCAGGTCGGCAGGTGCTGCATGAGCAGCTGGCGGCGCATGATGGCCTGACGCACTTCGGCGTCGACGGGGATGTCGCCCAGGTGCGCCAGCTGCACCCGATGTTCCGGTCCGGTGACGACGAAACGGTCGAGCACCTGCTGCAACTGGCGGGTGATGGCCTGGCCGACGCCTGCCCGCGCCGCCTGGTTGATGATGATTCGCACGACCTGCCGCTGCTGCTGGCCGGCCAGCACCTTGATCGTCGCGTAGGCGTCGGTCAGCGAGGTCGGCTCGGGGGTGGCGACCATCAGCACCTCGGACGCGAGCGATACCGCGAACAGCACGACGTCCGAGATGCCAGCGCCGGTGTCGAGCAGCACCACGTCGTAATGCGGCACCAGGCCGCTCACCACGCGCAGGAATTCGCCGCGCACCTCGGGCGTGAGGCGCGAATATTCGACCATGCCGGACCCGGCGAGCAGCACCGAAAAGCCGCCGGGCGCGGGGAGAATCGCCTCTTCGAGCTTGGCCTTGCCGGTGAACACGTCGTGCAGCGTGATCTTCGGATAGAGGTTCAACACCACGTCAAGGTTCGCGAGCCCGAGGTCGGCATCGAGCACCAGCACTTTGTAGCCGCGCTTGACCAGGGCGGCGGCGAGGTTGGCGGAAACGAAGGTCTTGCCGACACCGCCCTTGCCGCTGGTGACGGCGAGCACTTTGCCGAGCGGCTTCAGGGGAACCTTGTCCGCGTCCGGCGCGGCGGTGGGCGGGGAGACAACTTCGTTCATGCGTTCACTCGGTGGGCGGATTCGTCCGCGGGCGCATCGACGATGTCCAGCGCGTCGAACAAGAGGCCTTTTTCTTCTGCGCTCACCGCGAGTTCCTGCGAATGCTCGAGCCGGACCTGGTTGCGGCCTTCGCTCTTGGCGCGATAGAGCTGCAGGTCGGCGCGCTCGATCCACAGGTCGGCGGTCGAACGCACCCATTCGGGCGCGTAGGCGCCGCCGACGCTGACGGTCACCTGCAGGGTGAGCATCGGCGCGGCGGCGATGCGCAGGTCGGCGACCGTCTGGCGGATGCGCTCGGCGACTGCCTGGCCGAAGAGCGGGCGGCAGTTGGGCAGGACGATCGCGAATTCCTCGCCGCCGTATCGCGCGACCGTATCCATCGGGCGCACGCAGGCGGCGAGGCAGTTCGCCACCGCCTGCAACACCTGGTCGCCGGCGAGATGGCCGTGGGTATCGTTGATCGACTTGAAATGGTCGATGTCGAGCAGCAGCAGCAGCATCGATTCACCGGAGCGCGCGACGGTCTCGATCGCGCGTTCGAGCACCGACAGGAAATGGCGCCGGTTGCTGAGGCCGGTGAGCGGATCTTTCTGCGACAGCTCGCACAAGCCGTCGATCACGCGCTGCAGGTAGGCCTCGGCGGGCTCGTCGGCGACCGGCTCGCTTGCCAGGCCGTCGTGCCGCAACAGGGCGAGCGCATCATCCAGGCGCAGGGCCCGGGGATCGATGGAGGCGGGAGGCAGTTTCGCCAAGCGGATTCCGAATCGGGTCGATGTGATGTAGAGAGGGCAGGGCGCACCGCGTCCTGCCGGCTGTGTCGAGTATCGGGGGATTGCGCGCTTTGATCAAGCGCTGCCTGCGCGACAGGGTGCAGGCGCGCACACCTCGCGTCGGCGCGGACGCGAGGCGTGGGGAGGGCAAGGCCTCAACGGCGACGGCCGCCCTGGCCGCCTCCTTGTCCGCCACCCATGCGGCTGCCGCCCATCGCGGCGCTGCCGTCCAGGTAGCGGTTGGTCGTCGCGGCGCCGGCGCCCTGGCGCACGAAATCGCGGAACGCGGTGCCGGAGAGGTTGTCTTCGATGCGCGTATTGTGGATGTCGTTCGGCATGTTGGCCCAGCCGGCGCCGTTCGGGCTGTTGTGGTCGGCGAAGGCGGAAGCCGACAGCAGGGCGAGCGAACCGAGAACCAGGGCGTGTGCAGTGCGTTTCATGGATGACTCCTATGCAGTTTCGAAAAGGCCCGCCGCGCGGTGCGCATCGGGGTGGAGGCATCCTAGGCAGCCGGCGTGGCGGCGCTGTGTCGCCGCGGTTCCAGAAGGTGACAGACTGTGACCGGCTGCCGTGAGCGACTAAGCTGAAAGCGTCCAGACGCGTTGGGAGCCCGCCATGGCCAAACGATCCTATCCGCTCGCCAAGGTCTACGGCCTGCTCGAGCCCGGGCCGGTCGTGTGGCTCGCGACCCGGCACAAGGGGCGCGCCAATCTCATGACGCTGTCCTGGCACACCATGATGGCATTCGAACCGCCGCTGGTCGGCTGCGTGATGGGCGGCGGCGCCTCGTTCGACGCGCTGCGGGCGACGCGGGTGTGTACCCTCAACATCCCGACCGCCGAATGGGCGAACGAGGTGGTCGGCGTCGGCAACTGCTCGGGTTACAAGGTCGACAAGTTCGCCAGATTCGGTCTCACGCCGGTGCCGGCGTCCGAGGTCGACGCACCGCTGGTCGCCGAGTGCTACGCCAGTCTCGAATGCCGGGCCGCCGACACGCGCTGGGTCAACCGCTACGGGTTCTTCGTGCTCGAAGTGGTGAAGGCGTGGGTCGATGCCAGTGTCGAGGCGCCGAAGACGCTGCACCATCGTGGCAAGGGCGTGTTTTTCGTCGCGGGCAAAACGATGCGCCTGCGTTCGGCAACGAAATAATGATGCGCACCTCAGCCGGGAGGTACATCGATCAGGGAGGCAGGCGATTGAGCAGGGAACACGACGGGGTCCATCCGCACCGGCACCCGATGCCGGTGCGCCTGGTGTTCGCGGGGCTGGGCACGCTGTTCGCGGGGCTGGGCGTGCTCGGCATTTTCCTGCCGGTGCTGCCGACCACGCCCTTCCTGCTGCTCGCCGCCGCCTGCTACGCGCGTGCGTCGCGCCGCATTTTCAACTGGCTGCTCAACCATCGCCAGTTTGGTCCGCTAATCCGCGAATGGCGCGAACATCGCGCCATGCCCTACCGCGCCAAGCGCCGGGCCTTGTGGCTGATCGCGCTGAGCTTCGCGATTTCGATCGGCTGCTTCGTGCCCGGCTGGCCTGCCAAAATCGCGATGGGCGTCGGCGGCCTCGTGCTGATGGCGTGGATCGCGCGCATTCCTTCGCGCGACGCGTCGACGGGAACGGGTTGAAGTCAAGCACGGAATGATTGCGGCGCGCCTGCCGAATCGGCGCCCGCGTCGGGGATAATCCCGCCGCATGAATGCAGTTCCCTACTGGCGCCTGTCCGGTTTCTATTTCTTCTACTTCGCCTTCGTCGGCGCGATCTCGCCGTTCTGGGGGCTGTACCTGCAGTCGCTCGCGTTCAGTGCGGTGCAGATCGGCGTGCTGATGTCGCTGCTGCAGGTGATGCGGATCTTCGCGCCCAATATCTGGGGGCATCTGGCCGACCGCAGCGGACGGCGCACCGCGATCGTGCAGCTTGCCGCGTTCGGCAGCGCGCTCGCGTTCGCCGGGGTGTTCTTCGGCAGCGGCTTCTGGTGGATGTTCGCGGTGATGGCGACGGTGAGCTTCTTCTGGAGCGCGTCGCTGCCGCTGGTCGAGGCGATGACACTGTCGCACCTGGGCGACCGCATCGACGCCTACGGCCGCATCCGCCTGTGGGGGTCCGTCGGCTTCATCGTCATGGTCGTCGGCCTAGGCTACGCGTTCGATTATGTTTCCATCGCGTGGCTGCCGTGGGCGGTGCTGGCGGTGATGCTCGGCATCGCCGCGTTCGCGCGGGTGATCCCCGAGGCCGAGATCCTCGCCCACCACGGCGACCACCGGCCGCTGCGGGAGGTGGTGCGGCGGCCCGAAGTCGCCGCGCTGCTCGCGGCTTGCCTCTTGATGGCGGTGACGCACGGCCCTTACTACACCTTCTACTCGATCTATCTGGTCGACCACGGCTACGACAAGTCGACGGTGGGCTGGCTGTGGGCGCTGGGGGTGATCTGCGAAATCGGGATTTTCCTCGTCATCCCGCGCATCTTTTCCCGGGTGACGCCGCGCACGCTGATCCTCGCGAGCTTCGCGCTGGCGGTGCTGCGCTTCCTCCTGATCGCGTGGGGGGTGGGGTCGGCCTGGGTGGTGTGGGGCGCGCAGACCCTGCATGCCTTTACCTTCGGCACCTACCATGCGGCGGCGGTGGCGCTGATTCACCAGCATTTCCGTGGTCGCCACCAGGCGCGCGGGCAGGCGCTCTACACCAGCCTGTCGTACGGCGTCGGCGGCACCATCGGGGGGCTGGCAAGCGGCTTTACCTGGGAGGCGCTCGGGCCGGCGTGGACCTACACGCTCGCCGCCGCGAGCGCCGCGCTGGCGTGGTTGGTTTATGCCGTCTGGGGCGTAAACAAAACCCGTGCCAGCCGCCCCGAAGCTATGAAATAATGGGCGTTTTCCGCGATTTGACGCCCGATTCCGCATGTCCGGCCAGACCCTGTTTCAGAAATTGTGGGACGCCCACGTCGTCCACGTCGAAGCCGACGGCACGACGCTGCTCTACATCGACCGCCATCTGGTGCACGAAGTCACCAGCCCGCAGGCCTTCGAGGGGCTGAAGCTTGCCGGGCGACGCCCACGCCGCGTCGACGCAGCGATTGCCGTGCCCGACCACAACGTGCCGACCACCGACCGTTCGCACGGCATCGCCGACCCGATCTCCCGCCTGCAGGTCGAGACGCTCGACGCCAACTGCGCCGAGTTCGGCATCACCGAATTCAAAATGGACGACATCCGCCAGGGCATCGTCCACGTCATTGGCCCGGAAGAGGGCCTGACGCTGCCCGGCATGACCGTGGTGTGCGGTGACTCGCACACCTCGACGCACGGCGCGTTCGGCGCGCTGGCGTTCGGCATCGGCACCTCCGAGGTCGAGCACGTGCTCGCCACGCAATGCCTGTGGCAGAAGCCGTCGAAGACGATGCTGGTCAAGGTCGAGGGACAACTCGGCCGCGGCGTGACCGCGAAGGACATCGCGCTCGCGATCATCGGCGAGATCGGCACCGCCGGCGGCACCGGCTACGCGCTCGAATTCGGCGGCGCGGCGATCCGCGCGCTGTCGATGGAAGGCCGCATGACGCTGTGCAACATGGCGATCGAGGCGGGCGCCCGCGCCGGCATGGTCGCGGTCGATCAGACTACGATCGATTACGTGAAAGGCCGGCCCTACGCGCCCAAGGGCGAGGCTTGGGACAAGGCGGTGGCGTGGTGGAACACCCTGCATTCGGACGCCGACGCCCGGTTCGACCGCGTGGTCGAGCTCGACGCCGCGGCGATCGCGCCGCAGGTCACCTGGGGCACCTCGCCCGAGATGGTCACCACCGTCAACGGCCGTGTGCCGGATCCGGCCGCCGCGCCGAACCCGGTCAAGTCGAACGACTGGACGCGCGCGCTCGACTACATGGGTTTGCAGGCCGGCACGGCCATCACCGACATCGCGGTCGACAAGGTGTTCATCGGATCGTGCACCAACTCCCGCATCGAGGACCTGCGCGAAGCCGCCGCGGTGGCGAAGGGCCGCAAGGTCGCCCCCAACGTCAAGCTCGCGATGGTCGTGCCGGGCTCGGGCCTGGTGAAGCGCCAGGCTGAACGAGAAGGCTTGGACAAGGTCTTCAAGGAAGCGGGCTTCGAGTGGCGCGAGCCGGGCTGCTCAATGTGTCTCGCGATGAACGCCGACCGGCTGGAACCCGGCGAGCGCTGCGCCTCGACCTCGAACCGCAACTTCGAAGGGCGGCAGGGGCAGGGCGGCCGCACCCACCTGGTCAGCCCGGCGATGGCCGCGGCCGCCGCGTGCGCCGGCCACTTTGTCGATGTGCGCAACTTTTAAGGAGAGAACACGATGAAGCCGATGATTGCCGTTTTGATCGCTGCCATGATGGCGCTGGCCGGCTGCAACACCATTCGCGGCGTGGGTCAGGACATCGAGAAGGCCGGCGACGCGATCCAGAAGGCCACCAAGTAAATGCAGGCGTTCACCATTCTTGACGGGCTGGTGGTGCCGCTCGACCGCGCCAACGTCGACACCGATGCCATCATCCCCAAGCAGTTCCTGAAGTCGATCAAGCGTGCGGGCTTCGGCCCCAACCTGTTCGACGCATGGCGCTACCTCGACCACGGCGAGCCGGGCATGGATCCCACCACCCGCAAGCCCAACCCCGAGTTCGTGCTGAATTTCCCGCGCTACCAGGGCGCCTCGGTGCTGCTTGCGCGCGACAACTTCGGCTGCGGCTCAAGCCGCGAGCACGCGCCGTGGGCGCTGGAGGACTACGGCATCCGCGCGATCATCGCGCCGAGTTTCGCCGACATCTTCTACAACAACTGCTTCAAGAACGGCATCCTGCCCATTGTGCTCGACGCGGCGACGGTCGACCGCCTGTTCCGCGAATGCGAGGCGAACGAGGGTTATCGCCTGCACATCGATCTCGAACGCCAGACCGTGACCACGCCCGGCGGCGAGGTGCTGCGCTTTGACGTCGACGCCGGCCGCAAGCACCGGCTGCTCAATGGCCTCGACGACATCGGCCTCACGCTGCTCCATGCCGACAAGATCGCGGCTTACGAAGCGCGCCGCAGGCAGGAAGCGCCCTGGCTCTTTGCATGACTGACTCTGTTTCCGCCGGCTCGGGCGGGTAGAAGGCGTTAAAAATGAAAATAGCAGTTCTGCCGGGTGACGGCATCGGTCCTGAAATCGTCGCGCAAGCGGTGAAGGTGCTCGAGGCGCTGCGCGCCGACGGCGCGAAAATCGAAATGGAGACCGCGCCGATTGGCGGTGCCGGCTATGACGCGGCGGGTGACCCGCTGCCGGAGGCGACCTTGAGGCTCGCGCGCGCAGCCGACGCGGTGCTGCTCGGCGCCGTCGGCGGGCCGCAGTACGACGCGCTCGACCGCCCGCTGCGCCCCGAGCGCGGCCTTTTGCGCATTCGCAAGGAGTTGAACCTCTTTGCCAACCTGCGCCCCGCGCTCCTATATCCCGAACTCGTCGGCGCCTCGACGCTGAAGCCCGAAGTCGTGTCCGGGCTCGACATCATGATCGTGCGCGAGCTGACCGGCGACGTTTACTTCGGCCAGCCGCGCGGCATCGAAGTCAGGAACGGCGAGCGGGTGGGCTTCAACACCATGCTGTATTCGGAGTCGGAGGTTCGCCGCGTGGCGCATGTGGCCTTCGGCATCGCGATGAAGCGCGGCAAGAAGCTGTGCTCGGTCGAGAAGGCCAACGTGCTGGAATGCTCCGAGCTGTGGAAGGAAGTCATGATCGAGGTGGCGAAGGACTACCCCGAGGTCGAGCTCTCTCACATGTACGTCGACAACGCCGCGATGCAGCTCATCCGCGCGCCCAAGCAGTTCGACACCATCGTCACCGGCAACATCTTCGGCGACATCCTCTCGGACGCGGCCTCCATGCTGTCGGGCTCGATCGGCATGCTGCCTTCGGCCTCTCTGGACGAACACAACAAGGGCATGTACGAGCCGATCCACGGCTCCGCCCCCGACATCGCAGGCAAGAACCTCGCCAACCCGCTGGCGACCATCCTGTCGGTGGCGATGATGTACCGCTATACCTTTGCGGATATCGCCACGGCCGACCGCATCGAAAACGCGGTGAAGAAAGTGATCGCGCAAGGCTATCGCACCGGCGACATCTGGACCGAGGGCACGAAGAAGGTGTCTTGCAGCGAGATGGGCGATGCGGTCGTAGCGGCGCTTTAAGGATTTTGGAACTTGGGGTTAGGAGCTAGGGGAGGAGCGGGCTGTGCCCGCGAAGTTTGGGTAACGCGGCCGGAGGCAGCGCATCCCTAGCCCCTCAACAGGAGAGACGAAATGATGAAAGTAGGCTTGATCGGCTGGCGCGGCATGGTGGGTTCCGTGCTGATGGGCCGCATGAAGGAAGAGCGTGATTTCGACCACATCGACCCGGTGTTCTTCACCACGTCGAACGTCGGCGGCAAGGGCCCCGACATCGGCCGCGACGTGCCGCCGCTGAAGGACGCCAACAGCATCGACGAGCTCAAGGCCTGCGACGCCATCATTACCTGCCAGGGCGGCGACTACACGAAGGAAATTTACCCGAAGCTGCGCGCGGCGGGCTGGACCGGCTACTGGATCGACGCCGCCTCGACCCTGCGCATGAAGGACGAGGCCATCATCATCCTCGACCCGGTCAACAAGAACGTCATCCAGGACGGCATCGCCAACGGCGTCAAGACCTACGTCGGTGGCAACTGCACGGTGTCGCTGATGCTGATGGCGATGGGCGGGTTGTTCGACGCCGGGCTGGTCGAGTGGGTGTCGCCGATGACCTACCAGGCGGCCTCCGGCGCCGGGGCGCGCAACATGCGCGAGCTGATCCAGCAGATGGGCGCGGTGCACGGGGAGGTGAAGGCGCTACTCGACGATCCCGCCTCGGCGATTCTCGAAATCGACAAGAAAGTCGCCGACTTCATCCGCTCCGACCGCTACCCGCTCGACGCCTGGCCGGTGCCGCTCGCCGGCAACCTCATCCCCTGGATCGACGTTGCGCTCGAATCCGGCCAGTCGAAAGAGGAATGGAAGGCGCAGGTCGAGGCCAACAAGATCATGGGCCGCAGCGGCAATCCCATTCCTATCGACGGTCTGTGCGTGCGCGTCGGCGCGATGCGCTGCCACTCGCAGGCGCTCACCATCAAGCTGACCAAGGACGTGCCGCTTGCCGACATCCACAGCCTGATCGCCGCGCATAACCAGTGGGTGAAGGTGGTGCCGAACGACCGCGAAATCACCATGCGCGAGCTCACCCCGGCCGCCGTCACCGGCACGCTGACGGTGCCGATCGGGCGCATGCGCAAGCTCAACATGGGGCCGCAGTACCTCACCGCGTTCACCGTCGGCGACCAGCTGCTGTGGGGCGCGGCGGAGCCGCTGCGGCGCATGCTGCGCATCCTGCTGGAAGCACAATAACGAGGCAAATCGCCCGAAAACGACCGCTGGTGCGCTTGATGCACTAAAGATTGGGCTCGACGAGCCGTCAATAGTGGCGTCGACGATTCAACACGGCCCCGCCAGGCGGGGCGTACAGGGAGAGACGGGATGAAATTGAAGCGCTTCACCACCCAGCTGGTCGCTGCCGGCCTGGTTGCCTTGCCGTTCTGGGCGCAGGCTGCTGGGCTGGGCAGGCTCACGATCAGCTCCGCGCTGGGACAACCGCTGTCGGCTGAAATCGAGATTTTCACCGCCGACAAGGCCGAGCTCGAGAGCCTCTCCGCCAGCCTCGCGTCGAACGAGGCGTTCCGTGATGCGCGCGTCGAATTCGCCCCGGTGCTTTCCACCCTGCGCTTCAACGTCGAGAAGCGCCCGGACGGCAAGGCCGTGCTCAAGGTGACCTCGAGCCGTCCCGTGACGGACCCCTTCATCGACATGCTGGTCGAGCTCAACTGGGCGTCGGGTCGTCTGGTCCGCGAATACACGCTGCTGCTCGATCCCCCCGGCGTCGCCAAGCCGCAAACCGTCGCCCCGGCTGGCGTCTCGGCGCCCGCGGCCCCGGCCCCTGCGGTGGCGCCTGCGCCTGCCCCGACGCCCCGGGTTGCCGCCCCTGCGCCGGCACCGACCGAACCCGCCGCCAAACCGGCTGCGCCCGACCGTGTCACCGTGAAGAAGGGCGACACGCTGAGCGGGATCGCCAGCCGCGTGCGGCCGGAGGGCGTGAGCCTCGAGCAGACCCTGGTCGGCCTCTATCGCGAAAATACCCAGGCCTTCGATGGCAACATCAACCGACTCAAGGCAGGCAAGACGCTCGCCGTGCCCTCTGCCGAGCGGGTCGCCGCGATTCCCCAGGCGGAAGCCGTGCGCGAACTCAAGCTTCAGGCCGATGACTGGCGTGCTTACCGCCAGCGACTGGCAGCCGCCGTCCAGGCCGCGCCCGAAGCGCAGGCTGCGCCGGGCGATGCCGCCGCGGGCAAGATCACGCCCAAGGTCGAGGACAAGGCCAAGCCGGCGCCCGAGGCCCAGAAAGACGTGCTGAAGCTTTCCAAGGCCGCCCCGGCTGCGGCGCCGGCGAACGGCAAGGCGGCCGAGGAGGCGCGCGCCCTGCGCGAGAAGCTGGCAGCGCAGGAAGAGGACGCGACCGCGCGTGAGAAGGCGCTGCAGGAGGCGAACCAGCGCATCGCCATGCTCGAAAAGCAGGTGACCGACATGCAGAAACTGGTCGCCATGAAGGAGCAGGCCCTGGCCGAAGCCGCCAAGCCGGCGCCGCCCCCTGCGGCCGAGCCGGCACCCGAACCTGCTCCCCAGCCGGCGCCCGCCGCCGAAGCGCCGCCGGCGGAGGCACCGAAGCCGGCGCCGACGCCTGCCGTTCCCGTCGCCAAGCCGCCCGTCGCGGCGGCCGCGCCGGAAGCCGGCTGGTACGAGCCGCTGCTCGCCAACCCGGTCTACTGGGGCGGCGGACTCGCCGCGCTCGGCCTGGGCGGCGTGCTCTGGTGGATGATGGCCGGCGGCCGCCGGCGCAAGTCCGGCAGCACCACCGTCCTCGACGACAGCGTCCTGCCGGGCAACGAGGCGAAGCCGATCTCGGTCATCGGCGCCTCGTCGGGTGGCAGCGTCAATACCGGAGACACCTCCTTCCTTACCGACTTCAGCCAGGCCGGCCTCGGCACCATCGACACCCACGACGTCGATCCGATTGCCGAAGCCGAGGTGTACATGGCCTACGGCCGCGACGCTCAGGCCGAGGAGATCCTCAAGGAAGCGATCAACAAGAATCCGGATCGCCACGAGGTTCGCGTCAAGCTTTTGGAAATCTACGCCGCCCGCCGCAACACCCAGGCGTTCGAGTCGGTCGCCGGCGAACTCTACGCCGCGCTCGGCAGCAACACTCATCCGCTGTGGGAGAAGGCGTGCGAGATGGGCCGCGAAATCGACCCCACCAACCCGCTCTACGGCGCCGGCAAATCCGACAACGCGCCCGCCGCCACCGTGGCGGCGACGGCGGCGGTCGCGGGCGGTGCGGTCGCCTTCGGCAGTGAGGCCGAGGCCGCGGCGCCCACGGTGGAGCCGGAACCCCAGCCTGCGCCCGAACCGGAGCCCGAGACGCGCTTCGAGGCCGCGCCCATGGAATTCGAACTGCCTGCTGCGGCCGCGCCCGAAGCGCCCGCGCCGGAAATGCCCGCGTTCGAGCCGGCGCCCGAAGTGGCCGAAGCGCCCAAGGAGAAGTTCGACCTCGACTTCGAATTGCCTGACCTCGACCTGCCGGAACCGGCGGACGAGGGCCTCAAGCTCGACCTGGGGCTCGAGGAGGAGAACGGGCCCGACAGCAAGTTCGACTTCAGCGGCCTCGACCTCGACCTCGGCGAATCGGGCGGCAGTGAGCTCGAACTCGACGAAGTCGGCACCAAGCTCGACCTCGCCCGCGCCTATGTGGAAATGGGCGACAAGGAAGGCGCACGCGAAATCCTCAACGAGGTCCTGGCCGAAGGCAACGACAAGCAGAAGTCCGATGCCCAGGGCATGCTGAGTTCGCTGGGGTGACACGCGCGCTTGATTAATTCCCTGCATCCAGCCGCCCGCATCCTCGTGTGGGTCGGCTGGGCGGTCGCGGTCGAGGCGGCCGCGCCGACCCGGCTTCCTTTCCTGGCCGTCGCCGCTGCGACGGCCTTTCTGTTTGCGCCGACCCGCACCCAGTTGCGCAAACTGCTCCGGCGCACGCGCTGGCTGTTCGTCGTGCTGGCACTCGCCTACGCGTACACGCTGCCCGGCACACCAGTGTCGCCGGCGCTCGGCTGGGCGAGTCCGAGCCTCGAGGGCCTCTCGGCAGGGGGCCTGCGCGTCGTCCGGCTGGCGCTCTTGCTCGCGGGCCTGGCCGTTTTGCTCGCGCTGACCGAGCGGGCGCGCCTGCTCTATGGCCTCTACGTGCTCGCCGCGCCGCTTGCCGCGTTCGGTTTCGACCGGCGCGCCTTCGTCGTGCGCCTGGGGCTCACCCTGGATTACGTCGAATCGGCGCCGGCGACGGTGCGCTGGCTCGACGCCCTGCGGGCCCCGTTGCCCGACGAATCCGTGCCGACACGTTTCGCCCTCGAGACCGAACGCTGGCACGCCGGCGACAGCGCCGTCATACTGGCGGCCCTGTTGGTGCTGGGAATCGTGCTGGCATGAGGATAGTCATCGGTCTGGAATACCGCGGCAGCGGCTTCTGCGGCTGGCAGTCGCAGCCGCAGGGTTGCGGCGTGCAGGACGCGGTCGAGGCCGCGGTCGAGGCGATCGTCGGCGAAAAGACCGCGGTGACCGCCGCCGGCCGCACCGACACGGGCGTGCATGCCGCGCTGCAGGTGGCGCACTTCGACGTGGCGGTCGAGCGCCCGCTCACTGCCTGGGTGCGCGGCGTCAACAGCCATTTGCCACCGGGCATCGCGGTGCTGTGGGCGCGCGAGGTCGGCGAGGATTTCCACGCCCGCTTCGCTGCGATCCAGCGCGGCTATCGCTACGTGCTGCTCAACCACCCAGTGCGTGCGGGCCTCAACGACGGGCTCGTCGGCTGGCACCACCGTCCGCTCGATGCCGACGCGATGAACCGCGCGGCACTGCATCTCATCGGCCAGCACGATTTTTCCGCCTTCCGTGCCGCCGAATGTCAGGCCAAGTCGCCGGTCAAGGAGTTGCGCCGGGCGCATATCGAGCGGCGCGGCGATTATCTTCTCTGCGACTTCCAGGCCAACGGTTTCCTGCACCACATGGTGCGCAACCTCATGGGCAGCCTGATCCAGGTCGGTGCCGGGGTGCAGCCGCCCGAGTGGCTGCACGAATTGCTGGTGAGCCGCGACCGCACCCGCGCCGCGCCGACCTTCGACGCCGCCGGGCTGTATCTCTCCCACATCCGGTATCCTGCGCACTTTGCCCTGCCGGAAACCTCGGATCGATGGCTGTTCGCAACATGAGCGTGCGCGTAAAAATCTGCGGCATCACCCGGATCGAGGATCTGCGCGCCGCCTGCGCAGCGGGTGCGGACGCGCTCGGCTTCGTCTTCTACGAAAAGAGTCCGCGCCATGTGTCCGCCGAGGCCGCTGCCGTGCTGTTGCGCGAACTGCCGCCCTTCGTGCAGAGCGTCGGGCTGTTCGTGAACGCAGATCCCGACTTCATCCGGGCGGTGCTGCGTGTCGCCCCGCTGGATCTGCTGCAGTTCCATGGCGACGAGGCGCCGGCCGACTGCGTCGGCTACGGCCGGCCTTACCTCAAGGCCATCCGGGTCAATCGAGACACGGATTTGCTAAAATGCGCCGCTGATTTCGAGACCGCGCAGGGGCTCTTGCTCGACGCTTTCGTCCCCGGCGTGCCGGGCGGCACGGGCGAGCGCTTTGACTGGGGCTTGATCCCGCCCACGTTGCCCAAGCCCTTTGTGCTGTCGGGCGGGCTAGACCCCGGCAACGTCGCCGCGGCGGTGCGCACGGTCCGTCCGTGGGCGGTCGACGTGTCGTCCGGCGTGGAGGCCTCGAAAGGCATCAAGGACGCGCAGAAGATCGCGCAATTCATTGCGAACGCGAAAGAAGCATCATGAAGCTCACCGATCTCCCCGATTCCCGCGGCCATTTCGGCCCCTACGGCGGCATCTTCGTCGCCGAGACCCTGATGGCGGCGCTCGAAGAATTGCGCGTCGAGTACGACAAGGCGCGGCAGGATCCGGCCTTCATGGCCGAGTTCGAATACGAGCTCAAGCACTACGTCGGTCGCCCCAGCCCCGTCTACCATGCCAAGCGCCTGTCGGACGCCTACGGCGGCGCGCAGATCTACCTGAAGCGCGAAGACCTCAACCACACCGGCGCGCACAAGATCAACAACACCATCGGCCAGGCGCTGCTTGCCCGCCGCATGGGCAAGAAGCGCGTCATCGCCGAGACCGGCGCCGGCCAGCACGGCGTCGCATCGGCCACGGTCGCCGCGCGCTACGGCATGGAATGCGTCGTCTACATGGGCGCGGAGGACGTCGCGCGCCAGGCACCCAACGTCTTCCGCATGAAACTTTTGGGCGCGACCGTCGTGCCCGTATCGAGCGGCTCGAAGACGCTGAAGGACGCGCTCAACGAAGCGATGCGCGACTGGGTCACCAACGTCGAATCGACCTTCTACATCCTTGGCACCGCCGCCGGTCCCCACCCGTACCCCATGCTGGTGCGCGACTTCCAGTGCGTGATCGGCCGCGAGTGCATCCAGCAGATGCCCGAGCTGATTGGGCGCCAGCCGGACGCGGTCGTCGCCTGCGTCGGCGGCGGCTCCAACGCCATCGGCATCTTCCACCCCTACATTCCCTTCGAGACGGTGCGCCTGATCGGGGTCGAGGCCGGTGGCGCCGGCGTCGAAACGGGCAAGCACGCGGCGCCGCTGAATGCCGGCACGCCCGGCGTGCTGCACGGCTTCCGCAGCTACCTGATGCAGGACGAGAACGGCCAGATCATCGAGACGCACTCGGTGTCCGCCGGCCTCGACTACCCGGGCGTCGGCCCCGAGCACAGCTACCTCAAGGATGCCGGCCGCGCCGAGTATGTGGCGATCAACGACGACGAGGCGCTGGCCGCGTTCCACGACCTCTGCAAGTTCGAGGGCATCATCCCCGCGCTGGAATCGAGCCACGCGGTCGCCTACGCGAAGAAGCTCGCGCCGACGATGAAGCCGGACCAGGTCATCCTGGTCAACCTCTCCGGCCGCGGCGACAAGGACATCAACACCGTCGCGAAGGTGTCGGGCATCTCGCTCTGACCCGCCGACGCTTCCCCTTCAAGAAGACACCGACATGAGCCGCATCGGCCCGACCTTCACCGCGCTGCGCGCGCAGAACAAGAAAGCCCTGATCCCCTTCATCACCGCCGGCGACCCGGGCAAGGGACTCACCGTACCGCTGATGCACGCGCTGGTCGAGGCCGGCGCCGACATCATCGAGCTGGGGGTGCCGTTTTCCGACCCGATGGCCGACGGTCCGGTGATCCAGCGGGCGTCCGAGCGCGCGCTCGCCAACAAGGTCGGCCTGAAGGACGTGCTCACGATGGTGGCGGAATTCCGCAAGAGCAATGACAAGACCCCGGTGGTGTTGATGGGCTACGCCAACCCGGTCGAGCACATGGGCTACGAAAGCTTCGCGCGGGCCGCGAAAGCGGCCGGCGTGGACGGCGTGCTGACGGTCGACATCCCGCCCGAGGAATCGGCCGGCGTCGCCGACGTGTTCAAGGCTGCGGGCCTCGACCCCATCTTCCTGTTGTCGCCGACCACGCCGGAAGCGCGCGTGGAGCAGGTGGCGGCGGCGGCCGGCGGCTTCATCTACTACGTGTCGCTGAAGGGCGTCACCGGCGCCGCCAATCTCGACACCGGCGAGGTGGCGGAAAAGCTCGCCATGGTACGCAAGCATTGTTCGCTGCCGGTGGGGGTCGGCTTTGGCATCCGCGATGCGGCGACCGCCGAGGCTGTCGCGCGCATCGCCGACGCCGTGGTCGTCGGCAGTCGCATCGTCAGCGAGATCGAGACCGCGCCCGAGGGCGCCTGTGTCGAGCGGGTCAAGCACCTCGTCGCCGAGCTGCGCCGCGGTGTCGACGCGGCCACCAAATAAGGAAGAACGCCATGAGCTGGTTCCAGAAAATCCTGCCGCCCAAGATCAAGCGTCGCGTCGAGAACCGCAAGTCGATGCCGGAGGGGCTGTGGTCGAAATGCCCGGCCTGCAACGAGGTGCTGTATCGCGCGGATCTCGAGACCAATCTCGAGGTTTGTCCCAAATGCGGCCATCACCACCGCATCGGCGCGCGCGCCCGTCTGCGCATGTTCCTCGACCCGGAAGGGCAGCACGAGATCGGCGCACAGGTCACGCCGCTCGATCCGCTGAAATTCAAGGACAGCAAGAAATATCCCGACCGCCTGAAGGAAGCGCAGGCCGCCACCTCGGAGACCGATGCACTGGTGGTCATCGGCGGCAGCGTCAAGGCGGTGCCGGTGGTTGCCGCAGCCTTCGAGTTCAAGTTCATGGGCGGCTCGATGGGATCGGTGGTGGGCGAGCGTTTCGTCCAGGGCGTGGAGGCGGCGATCGAATCGAGTTCGGCCTTCGTCTGCTTTTCCGCCAGCGGCGGCGCGCGCATGCAGGAGGGCCTGTTTTCGCTGATGCAGATGGCGAAGACCTCGGCCGCGCTTACCCAGTTGTCGCGCAACCGGCTGCCGTTCATTTCGGTGCTGACCGATCCGACCATGGGCGGCGTATCGGCGAGCTTCGCGATGCTGGGCGATCTCGTCGTCGCCGAGCCCAACGCCCTGATCGGCTTCGCCGGCCCCCGCGTGATCGAGCAGACCGTGCGCGAGACGCTGCCTGAAGGCTTCCAGCGCGCCGAATTTCTCATCGAGAAGGGCGCGATCGACCGCATCATCGACCGTCGCCGCATGCGCGACGAACTGGCGGCCACGCTCGCCATGATGATGGGCCGCCCAGCGCTGGCAGCCTGATCGGGCCTGCCTGCGACGAGCGCGTAGCGCGGCTGACCGCGTGCCGATTGCAGACATGGCAGACGCGCCCTCCGCGTCACTCGCCGGCTGGCTATCCCGGCTGGAGCAACTGCACCCGAGCACCATTGAGCTCGGGCTCGACCGCGTCGGCCGCGTGCGCGACGCGCTCGGGCTCGCGCCGCGGTTTCCTGTCCTCACGGTGGGCGGCACCAACGGCAAGGGCTCGACTTGTGCCTATCTGGAAGCCATCCTCGGCGCCGCCGGCTACAAGACCGGGCTCTACACCTCGCCGCACCTGCTGCGCTACAACGAACGCGTGCGCATCGGCGGGGCGGAGGCCCCCGACGCCGACCTCGTCCGGGCGTTCGAGCGCGTCGACGCGGCGCGTGGCGACGTCTCGCTGACCTACTTCGAAATCGGCACGCTCGGCGCGATGCTGCAGTTCGTCGAGGCAGGGGTCGACGTCGCCGTGCTCGAGGTCGGACTCGGTGGCCGGCTCGACGCAGTGAACGTGTTCGACGCCGATGCGTCGATTGTCACCGGCGTCGACCTCGATCACCGCGAATACCTCGGCGAGACGCGTGAGCAAATCGGTCTCGAGAAAGCCGGCATCTACCGCGCCGGCCGTCCCGCCGTCTGCGCCGATCCCGATCCGCCGGCGAGCCTGCTCGCCTCCGCGCGCCGTGTCGGCGCCGACCTACGCTGCCTTGGCGACGCATTCCACTACGCCTCAGGGCCTGGCGGCTGGGATTATCGCGGGCGCCAGTGGCAGTGGGCGGACCTGCCGCTCCCGGGGTTGCCGGGCCCGATCCAGCTGCGCAACGCCGCCGGCGCGCTCGCGCTGCTGGAGTCGGTGAAGGATCGGCTGCCGGTTGCCGAGGCCGCGATTCGTACAGGGCTCGTCCGCGCACGGATCGCTGGCCGCTTCCAGCGCATCGGCACGGCGCCGGAGATCGTCGTCGACGTCGCGCACAACCCCGACGCGGCACGCGCGCTGGCGGTGACCCTGCGCGCGAATCCCGCTGCCGGACGCACGCTCGCCGTGGTCGGGATGCTCGCCGACAAGGACGCCGACGGCGTGTTCGCGGCGCTTGCCGGCTGCGTCGACGCCTGGTGGACGTGCACGCCGGATTCCCCGCGCGCGCGCGACGCCGCGGCGTTGGCGGAAATCCTGCGCCGCCACGCGGGGGAGGCGCCGGTCGTGGTCGAGCCGAGTGTAGCGTCGGCCCTCGGCGCGGCGCGGGGCGCGGCAGGCGAAGATGATAGAATTCTCGTCTTCGGTTCGTTCTACACCGTCGCCGCAGCCCTCGAACATGCCGCCTCCCAGCAGTGAAAACGACCTCAAACGGCGCGCCCGGCGGCGCCTGATCGGCGCGGTGGCGTTGACCCTGGCGGCGGTGATCGTGCTGCCCCTGCTGCTGGAGGACGAACCCCCGCCCGCGAGCACGCTCACGGTGCGCATGGCGTCGCCCGCGACCACGCAACCCGAGTCCGGCGCGCCCGAACCGGTGGCCGAGCCCGCGCCGCCCGCCGTCGAACCGGCGGCGCCGGTGGAGCGAGCTCCGCAAGCCGCAGTCAAGCCGGCTGCCGCGCCAACGGCGGCGCAGCCGCAGCCTGAGACGAAGCCGGCGCCCGAAGCCAAACCGACACCCAAGCCCGCGCCCGAAGCCCCGCCCAAGCCGGTCGCCAAGCGCGAACCCGAGCCGGAAGCTGTTGCCCCTGCGACGCACGAGGCACAGCCCAAACCCGCCGGCGCGTATGTGGTGCAATTGGCAGCGCTGTCCGACGCGGGCAAGGTCGACGCGCTCAAGGCGCGCGCTTCGCTGAGCGGCTTCCCCGTGTTTACCGACAGCCGCAACGGCCTCACGCGGGTGCGGGTCGGGCCGTTTGCAAGCCGCGCCGAGGCCGAGGCGGCGCAGGCGAAGCTGACCGCCCAGGGCCTCGCCGGCCAGGTGGTGGCGAAATGACCACGCTCGACCTGCTGGTGCTCGGTGTGCTGGTCCTCGCGGTCGTGCGCGGCCTCATGCGTGGTTTCATCGATACCGTGTTCTCGCTCGCCGCCTGGGTGCTCGCCTTCGTGCTCGGCAAATGGGGCGCCTGGCTGGTGGCGCCGGAGTTGCCCATCGGCGCCGAGCACCCATCGATCGCCTATTTCGCCGGCTTTGGCGTGATCTTTCTCACGGTGCTGATCGGCACCCTGCTCGCGGGCCACGCGTTGGGCGCGCTCGTCAAGGCGGCCGGACTGGGCGGCGCGGACAAGACACTGGGCGGCGTCTTCGGGCTCGCCAAGGGGTTGGTGATTCTCACCGGCCTTGCGATCGCGGCCGGGCTCACCTCGCTGCCGCGGACCGATTTCTGGAAGCAGGCCGCGCTGTCGGGCAGCCTGCAGGCCATGGCGGAGCGGGCCTTGCCGCTCATTCCCAATGGTTTGGCCCAATATGTGCGTTTCGAATAATTTCATGGACGGGTGCACGCTATGTGCGGGGTAATCGGAGTCGTCGCCAACACGGCGGTCAACCAGCTTCTGTACGACGGGCTGATGGTGTTGCAGCACCGCGGCCAGGACGCCGCCGGCATCGTGACGGCGGAGGAGAGCCGCTTCCACATGCACAAGGGACAGGGGTTGGCGCGCGATGTCTTCCGCACCCGCGACATGCGCAACCTGCTCGGCAACATGGGCGTGGCCCACGTGCGCTATCCGACCGCCGGCAGCGCGTCGTCGTCTGCCGAGTCGCAGCCCTTCTACGTCAACTCGCCCTACGGCATCGTGCTCGGCCACAACGGCAACCTCACCAACACGCTGGAATTGAAGGAATCGCTGTTCCGCACGGACCTGCGCCACGTCAACACCAATTCGGATTCCGAGGTCCTGCTGAACGTGCTGGCGCACGAACTGCAGGTGCGCGCCTCCGGCCGGCAGTTGAGCCTCGACACGATCTTCGGCGCGGTCGCGGGCGTGCACGCGCGCTGCAGGGGCGCCTACGCGGTGGTCGCCTTCATCGCGGGGTATGGCCTGCTGGCCTTTCGCGATCCGCACGGCATCCGCCCGCTGGTGATCGGCGTCAACGAGCAGGCGACGCCGCACGAGTACATGGTCGCCTCGGAGAGCGTCGCCATCGATGCGCTCGGTTTTCGTTTGCTGCGTGACGTTGCGCCGGGCGAGGCCGTGTTCATCGACTACCAGCGGCGCCTGCACAGCCGAGTCTGCAGCAACCGTGCCGTGCTCAATCCCTGCATCTTCGAGTACGTCTATCTCGCGCGTCCGGATTCGGTGATGGACGGCGTTTCGGTCTACAGCACGCGTCTCGCCATGGGCGTGTCGCTCGCCGAGAAGATCAAGCGGGAGTTCTCCCATCTGAAGATCGACGTCGTGATCCCGATTCCCGACACCAGCCGGCCGTCGGCGCTGCAGCTGGCGAATCATCTCAACGTGCCTTACCGCGAGGGCTTCATCAAGAACCGCTACATCGGCCGCACGTTCATCATGCCGGGGCAGGCGCTGCGCAAGAAGTCGGTGCGCCAGAAACTGAACGCCATCGGCGAGGAGTTCAAGGGCAAGCACGTGCTGCTGGTCGACGACTCGATCGTGCGCGGCACCACCAGCCGCGAGATCGTGCAGATGGCGCGCGACGCCGGCGCGACCAAGGTCTACTTCGCCTCGGCGTCGCCGCCGGTGCGCTACTCGAACGTCTACGGCATCGACATGCCGACGCGCAACGAACTCATCGCCAACGGCCGCAGCGACGAGGAAATCGCGCGCGAAATCGGCTGCGACGCGCTGATCTATCAAAACCTCGACGCCATGGTCGCGGCGGTGCGGGCGGGCAACCCCGCCATCCTCGACTTCGACACCTCGTGCTTCGACGGCCGCTACATCACAGGCGACGTCACGCCGGAATACCTCAACTACATCGAGGCGGTGCGCAACGGCGAAACGCCGCCGCCGTCGGCGCTGTCGACGCAGCAGCTCGACCTCAACCTGGCGACCGGAAACTGATGAGCGACGCCTACGATCCCGACACGCTGGCAGTGCGCGCCGGCACGGTGCGCAGCCAGTTCAACGAGCATTCGGAGGCGATGTTCCTCACCTCCAGCTTCGTGTTCGGCAGCGCGGCCGAGGCCGCCGCCCGCTTCAAGGGCGAACAGCCGGGCCCCATCTACGCCCGTTTCACCAATCCGACCGTGCAGATGATGGAGACGCGGCTCGCCGCGCTGGAAGGCGCCGAGCGCTGCGTCGCCTTCGCCTCCGGCATGGCGGCGATCCTCGCCACCGTGATGGGGTTGATGAAGGCCGGTGAGCACATCGTCGCGTCGCGTTCGATCTTCGGTTCGACGGTGCAGCTCTTCTCCAACATCCTCGGCCGCTTCGGCGTCGAGACGACCTACGTATCGCCGACCGACCCGGCCGAATGGCGCGCCGCGGTGCGGCCGAACACAAAGCTTTTCTTCGTCGAGTCACCGTCGAACCCGCTGACCGAAGTGAGTGACATTCGCGCGCTCGCCGACATCGCGCATGAAGCGGGCGCGTGGCTCGCGGTTGACAACTGCTTCTGCTCCCCCGCTCTACAGAAGCCGCTCGAACTCGGCGCCGATATCATCATCCATTCGGCGACCAAGTATCTGGACGGGCAGGGTAGGGTGCTCGGGGGCGCAGTGCTCGGTAAGAAAGACCTGATGGAAGGCGTCTACACCTTCCTGCGCACCGCCGGGCCGACGCTTTCGGCGTTCAATGCCTGGGTGATCTTCAAGGGCATGGAGACGCTCTCTCTGCGCATGGAAGCGCACTCGCGCAATGCACTGCACTTGGCGCAGTGGCTCGAGGCGCAGCCGCAGGTCGCGCGCGTGCTCTATCCCGGCCTGCCCTCGCACCCGCAGCACGCGCTCGCCATGCGTCAGCAAAAAACCGGCGGCGGCATCGTCGCCTTCGAGCTCAAGGGCGGCCAGCCGGCAGCCTGGCGACTGATCGACGCGACGAAGCTGATGTCGATCACCGCCAACCTGGGCGATACGCGCACGACCATTACCCACCCGGCGACGACGACGCACAGCCGCATGACGCCCGAGCAGCGCGCCGCCGCCGGCATCTGCGACGGCCTGGTGCGCATCGCGGTCGGGCTCGAGTCGCTCGCCGATCTGCAAGCCGACCTCGCGCGCGGACTCGGCTAAATTCTCGGCTGGCTCGCCGGCGTTCTTGTCGGTGCTGGCGAAGCTGAAATCAGGGCTGGCCGCTACCCAGCACCGGGGTGGGCGGCTGTCGCCGCGCAAAACGCCGCTAGACCGCGATCTCGCGAATCAGGCGCGGGAAGGGGCGCCATCTTGAAGCGCGGCCTGCTGTTCGAGGCGCGCGAATTCACCGGGCGTTCGCTCCAGTTCGAGCGTGAGACCCAGGCGTCGCGGCGTCCGGAGCTGTTCCGCCTCCCCGACGACATACCGGAGATCGCGGCACCGTCATAGCGGCTCGACATGCAGCGCGCAGCCCGAGGCGTCGCACACGACGTAGCCCCAGCGCGCATACCAGTCGGGCACGACCCACCGCTCGCGCTCGAGGCCGTCGACAAGTGGGCGATGCGCGGCCGGTCGGTGCGTGTGGCCATGGATCAGCCGGGACACGCCGGTTTCGCGCAGGACACGCGCCACTTCCCGCTCGTTCACGTCCATGATCTCCGGCGGCTTGGCCGCCTTGGCGGCTTCGCTGCCGGCGCGCGCATGCCGCGCCAGGCGCCGGCGCAGGGTATGCGGCAGGTGGCGCAGCAGCGCCAGTACAAATGGATGACGCACGCGCTGGCGAAAACGCTGGTACGCGAGATCGTCGGTGCACAGGGTGTCGCCGTGCATGATGAGGGTCGGCACCCCGTAAAGCTCGATCCGCGTCGGGTCGGCGAGCAGCGTGATGCCGGCGCGCTGCGCATAGCGCGTGGCGAGCATGAAATCGCGGTTGCCGTGCAGGAAGTACACCGGCGTGCCGGCCTGGGCCAGCGCCTTGAGGCGGCGCGCCGTGTCGTCGGCAACCGCTTCATCGTGGTCGTCGCCGATCCACGCTTCGAACAGGTCGCCGAGTATGTAGAGTGCGTCGGCGCCAGCCGCTTCCTCGTCGAGGAAACGAAAAAAACGCCCGGTGGCAGCCGGGCGTTCGTCGGTCAGGTGGAGGTCGGCGACGAAATAGCTGCGTTTGGTGCCTTGGTGTGCCGCCTGTTTCACCGGCCGATTCAGACGATTTCCGCCTTGGTGATGACCACGTCTTCCGCCGGCACGTCCTGGTGGCCGGCGCGGTTGCCGGTCTTCACCTTCTTGATCTTGTCGACCACGTCCATGCCCTCGACGACCTTGCCGAACACGGCGTAGCCGTAGCCCTGCGGGGTGGGCGCGGTGAAGTTGAGGAAGCTGTTGTTGGCGACGTTGATGAAGAACTGCGCGGTCGCCGAGTTCGGGTTCGGCGTACGCGCCATCGCGATGGTGTAGGCCTCGTTCTTCAGGCCGTTGCCGGCCTCGTTCTCGATCGCCTCGCGGGTGGGTTTCTGCGTCATGCCCGGCTCGAAGCCGCCGCCCTGGATCATGAAGCCGTCGATCACGCGGTGGAAGATGGTGCCGTCGTAAAAGCCGTCGCGGACGTACTGCAGGAAGTTCTCGACCGTCTTGGGCGCCTTCTCGGCGTCGAGTTCGAGGGTGATGGTGCCGAGGGTGGTGTGAAGCTTGACCATGAAAATCCTTAGAGATTGGTTTCGTGAATGATCGTCCAGCGTCCGTTCTCGCGACTCCAGAACTGGCGCTTGACGGTGCGGTCGTTGAGGTTGTTGCTCTGGTAGTTCTGCACGAAGCTGACCATGGCGAAGTCCGGTCGCTCGGGATAGAGCATCAGGCTGAGGTTGTCGAGCTCGACCTTGATCCAGGTCTTGCCCACGTTGACCTTGTGCTTGTTGGCGGCAAAGGCCTCGCGCGACTGCGAACCGGCCCGGAAACTCTGGCCATAGTGACTCATCAGGCGCTGCACGTCACGGCTTTCCCAGTCCTGCCGCCACTGGTCGACCGCGGCGGCAAGCTCGCTGCGACGCGCGCCTAGCTCGTCGAGCGCGACCCACTCGACCTGCTGGGCGATGATCACCGGGGTTTTGCCGGTTTCGATGTACTGGCCGAGGCGGTTGAGGTCATCGTTCGCGAGCACCACGCAACCCTCGCTCGCGAGCGGCGTGCGGCTGTAGGTGTTGCTGGGGCTGCCGTGGATCCAGATGCCGTGGCCGTTGCGTCCCTGGCGCCGGTCCCATTCGTTGGGGTAGGTGAGGGTAAAGGCGCCGCTGCCGTAGAAATCCGTGAGCTCGCGCGGCGACTTGAAGCTCGAGACCTTGTAGATGCCGATGGGCGTGCGGTTGTCGCCCTCACGCTGCTTGCCGGCGCCCGCCTTTCCGATCGTGACGTAGAAGTCGGCGACGCGGATCGGCGTGCCGTTGCGGTTGGCGTAGACGTAAAGTCGCGAGCGGCTGGCGTCGACCACCAGGGCATGACGGTAGCCTTCGTCTAACGAGAGCAGGTAGGCGGGCACCTTGTCCTGCGGCAGCGGGTCGGTCAGCGCCCGTACGCGCTGGCGCGCCTCCTCGCGCAGCTGCTCGAGCTCGGCGGCGCGTGAGGTCGGCGCGTTGCCCAGCGTCTGCAGGGGCTGCACGCGGGCGAGCAGGAGGTCGCCTTTCACGAGCTGGGCGAGGCGGAAGTTCGGGTGCTGGCGCGTCAGCTGATCGACCGTGTCGAGCGCTTCGGGGATGCGCTTCTCGGTGACGGCAAGCAGGCTCGACGCGAGCTGGCGGTCGACGTCTGCCAGCACCGGCGCCGCGGCGATCGACAACACGAGCGGAGGCAGGAGCTTGCGCATGGGTGGGCAGGCTTACCGCGAGGTCTCGCCGACGATGCGCCATTCGCCGTTTTGCTGCGCCAGCGTCAGCGTCTTGGTGACGGTGGAACTCAGCCGGTCGGAGCGGTACGCCTGGCGGAAGGTGGCGCGCGCGGTGTCGCCCTGCTGCTCCACCTTGAGGTCGCTGATCTTGACCTCGATCGACTGCGGCGCGGCGATCCGCTCGCGGCGCTGCGCCACCCACGCGGCGCGCGTCATGCCGGGCGCGGCGAAGTCGGGCGCGTAGGCGGCAAGGTAGGCGTCGACGTCGCGGGCGGACCACGCCTGCGCCCAGCGGGCGA
>JBKBRW010000078.1:0-501 GCA_046291555.1 Thiobacillus sp. | reverse complement strand
CCCAGATACGGCATCAGCCGCGCCTTCTCCTCCTCGAAGACCTCGATGACAAACCGGTCGCGAAACTCGGGATGCTTCGACCGCCGGGCATAGGCCATGCACTGGTCGGCAAGCCAGGCGTTCAGCTCATCGAGCGTCTTCACCTTCGGCCGTGGCCGGAACAGCAGGTCGCGGATCGTGCCAACCTGGTTCTCGACCTGGCCCTTCTCCCAGCCAGCTGCCGGCGTGCAGGCCACCGGCTCGACGAGATGATGCGAGCACATCTGCAGAAAGCGCCGGTTATACTCCCGGGCGCGCCCGACGAAGACCGTCTCCACCGCCGTCTTCATGTTGTCGTAGATGCCGCGCCGGCAGACCCCGCCATAGAAGGCGAAGGCCTTGTCGTGCGCATCGAAGACCATCTCCTGCGTCTCGCGGAAATAGGCGCGCACGATCGGCATGCGGCTATAGGAAAGCCGCATCTGCGCGACCTTCACCACGACGGGCAGGCCGTGAAGCTCG
>JBKBRW010000077.1:0-504 GCA_046291555.1 Thiobacillus sp. | reverse complement strand
GGAGGCGGGGGACGATGACCCGCGGCGCGCCAGCCCGCTGTGGCTGCTGCTGCAGTACCGCGGCCTGCTGCTGCGTACCTTGGGCTTTGTGCTGTCGCGGCTGAACGTGAAGGCCATGCACGAGGAGCTGCGCGTGTTCTCCGCGCGCGTGCTGGCCATTGCCGCCATGCGCCTGCCCACGTTTGCCGCCGACGTCATGTCTGCCGTCTGCAACGCGCGCGCAGCGCCGTCGCAGGCGGCCGGGGCAGAGGCGGCGGCGGCGGCGATGGCGTCGGCGTCGGCGGATGAGACGGCGGCGGCGTCGGCAGCTTCGGCGGCACGGCGCCTGCTGCAGCAAGGCCCCGCGCCGGCGGCGGTGCTGGGCGTGCAGCAGCCCGTGCTGTGCGTGCGGCAGGGCGGCGGCGTGCTGTTTGACCTCACGGGCGGCGCAGCCCGCTTCCCCGTGTACCTCAAGGATTCGCTGCTGAACACCAACCCGGCCTTTGACTTTGGCGAGTTCCGCCG
>JBKBRW010000076.1:0-510 GCA_046291555.1 Thiobacillus sp. | reverse complement strand
AGGGCCAGGAAGTCCTCGTTCCGCGCCTCTATGTGGCAAAGACCTCTGCCGCCAATACCAATATTGCCAGCGCCCAGATTAAGGCCGGCCAGGCCGACATTCAAACCGCCGCACTCGTCAATTCCGGCGCGATCGCCTCGAGCGGTGATCTCGCTATCGACACCTCCGTCGGCCTCTTCAACAATGGTGGCAGCCTCTTCGCCGAGGCCGACATCGTCATCGACGGCGGCACCATCGTGTCCAACCGCTCCGGCACGATCTCCGGGCGCGACGTCACCATCGAGGCTGGCGAGATCATTAACGACACGGTCGCCATCCGCGATATCGTCGCCAATGGCTTTGTCGACCGTGCCCAGCAGCAGGCCCGCATCGAGGCCCGCGGCGACCTGCTCCTTGATGCGGCAGGCTCGATCATCGCCGAAGGCGGGCAGTTTGCCGCCGGTAACGACCTGACGCTCGACGCCGGTCGGTCGATCGAACTCTCGGCGCTGGCGCTCGAACGCTCCCGCG
>JBKBRW010000075.1:0-514 GCA_046291555.1 Thiobacillus sp. | reverse complement strand
GCCCGCGCGACGAGGGCACGAGCTGCCTCCGCCTCCGCGGCGGCGGCGGTGCTGGCCTGCGCAGCGGCCGTTGCTTCGGGTGCAGCCTGTAGCGCCAGCGTGCGCGCCGTTGTGGCCGCCGCCTCGTCGGCGAGCGCACGCAGGGCGGTGGCGGAGGCTGCGGCAGCATCCACGCGCTCAGCTGCGCGCGCAATGCACCATCAGCCTGAGCGCATGGGATGCGCGCTGGCAGAGGCAGCGGCGCAGTGCCGCCCACGAGGCAGCGGCCGCGCTGCACCCACCTTCCTGCAGCAGCGCCTCCGCGCCCCTCTGTACGTCACGCAGCTGCGTCACCGTGTGTGCGGCGGCCTCCAGCGCCGCTGCACACCGCTGACACTCCGGGAGCAGCCGCGCAAAAGTGTGCGCAGAGCTGGCGCTGCCCTTGCCCTGACTCTCGCTCGCATTGATGCCATCTCTGTCGCTGTCGCTGTCACTGCCCATGTCTTGCTCGCTGCTGCGCGCTGACGCATCCGCC
>JBKBRW010000074.1:0-515 GCA_046291555.1 Thiobacillus sp. | reverse complement strand
CGTGCTGGGGCCGGTGCCCACGCAGCCCCATCGAGTGGTGCATGCTCTGCACCGCTCCCTGGCCCCGGATGCCGCCCGCCCTCCCCGCGTGTTCAACAGCTTGGAGGAAGCCGCTCGACGCAAGCAGCATGGCGTCGTCGAGAAGCTGCCCCTGGATGCAGCGCGCGTGCTCGCCAAGCGCCAGCTCAAGCAGGTGCGCCACGCAGCGCCGCGTTGCGCGCGCACTTGCTTGCTAACTGCTGCTTTTCGGTGCTGCTGCTGCTGCTGTTGCTGCTGCTACTGCTGCTTTACCCAAGGTGGGCCCGCCCGTTTGCACTGGGAGCACGCCGCACAGCGTGCAGCGATTAGGGCTGTCGGCAGCAACCACGCTCGGCTTCGGGTGCCGCGCAAGCGCCAGCTGCTCCTGCAGCTTGAGGACCAGGTCTTTCAGCTCCGTAGCCTGCCTCTCCAGGTCTTCGTTTCTCTGCTGCAGAAGCTGCTTCGCTTCACGTCCATCCTTCAGCACAGCCAGATCG
>JBKBRW010000073.1:0-519 GCA_046291555.1 Thiobacillus sp. | reverse complement strand
GCTGCAACGCATCTTCGTAGACTCACTTAAGGAACCTCTGATTAAGGCAAGCGCATATGCCGAGCCGGGTAAAATTGTTGGCATAGCCGAAACACGAATTCACTGACACGCATGAAGCAGATCTCCTTTGCGACGCTGGCCGAATCCGGTAATAAGCGGAAGACCAAGCGCGAACGGTTTCTGGAAGAGATGGAAACGGTCGTGCCGTGGTTGGCGTTGGTGGCGCTGATCGAACCGCACTACCCGAAAGCGGGCAAGGGACGCCGGCCGCGCGGCCTGGAGACCATGCTGCGCATCTACTTCATGCAGCAGTGGTTCAATCTCTCTGATCCCGGCATGGAAGACGCCCTCTACGACGTCCCGTGCATGCGGGCGTTTGCCCGGCTGGACCTGTTCGACGAGTCGATGCCGGACGAGACGACGATCCTGAAATTCCGCCGCCTGCTGGAGAAGCATCAACTGACGGCGGGAATCATGAATGCCATCAACGACACCCTGGAACAGAAGGGGCTGCTTCTC
>JBKBRW010000072.1:0-521 GCA_046291555.1 Thiobacillus sp. | reverse complement strand
CACCATCCAGATCCTGCGCGGCATCCAGGAGAAGTACGAAGCCCACCACGGCGTCCGGATCACCGACGCCGCGCTGGTCGCCGCTGCGACGCTGTCCGACCGCTACATCACCGGTCGCCAGCTGCCCGACAAGGCGATCGACCTGATCGACGAGGCGTCGAGCCGGCTGCGGATGGAGATCGAGTCCTCCCCCGAGGAGATCGACCAGCTCCGCCGCCTCGTGGACCGGCTCCGGATGGAGCAGTTCGCGCTGGAGAGGGAGTCCGACGACGCCTCGCGCGAGCGACTCGCCGTGCTCCTCGCCGAGCTGGCCGACCGCGAGGAGGAGCTGCGCGCTCTCGAGGCCCGCTGGGAGCAGGAGAAGTCGACACTCGAGGGCGAGGGTGAGCTGCGCCGCCACCTCGACCAGCTGCGCGTCGAGGCCGACAAGATGCTCCGCGAGGGCAACCTCGAAGGGGCCAGCAAGATCCGCTACGAGTCGATCCCGCAGCTGGAGCGGAAGCTCGAGGCGGCGCTCGCGG
>JBKBRW010000071.1:0-524 GCA_046291555.1 Thiobacillus sp. | reverse complement strand
GGTGCGCGCGCTGCACTCGCGCGCCGCACGCGCGCGCCTTTGCCTCGCGCAGCAGCTGACGGCCGGGTGGTGCAGGGAGACGGTGCTGCTGTGGGTGAACAACGGCTTCTTGGCGTTGTTCGTGATCGAGGTGGCCATCAAGGTGGCGGCGTGGGGCCGCGCCTACTTCACCCACTCCACCAACCTGTTCGACTGCTCCATCGCGGTGGGCGCGCTGGCCACCAGCTTCCTGCCCGCCTCCACCGTGCTGGGCGTGCAGGCCGCGCGCCTCTTCCGCGTGCTGCGCCTGCTGCGCCTCGCGCGCTCGGTGCGCGACGCCGCCGTGGCGCGGCTCACCTGCGGCCGGCTGTGCTGCGACACGTACCAGGCGGCGCGGGAGCTGACGCGGCAGACCATCTACACGCTGGCGGCGCTGGCGGAGGGCATGCTGGGGGAGCGCAAAGTGGTGGTGGATGCGCTGGATGTGCGTGCCGCCGCCCCACGGCCTCTCTCGCTCTCGCTGTCGCACGCGCATGCTCCCCCCC
>JBKBRW010000070.1:280-527 GCA_046291555.1 Thiobacillus sp. | reverse complement strand
AGCAATGGCCTCGCGTTCGGCGACACCGCCAGCAACCTGGCCTCGGCGATCGCCAGCGAAAACCATGACTCCGCCGAAATGTACCCGGCCATGGCGCGGGTCGCGCGCGATGAAGGCTTCCACGAGATCGCCGACTGGTTCGAGACGCTGGCGACGGCCGAGCTCGCGCACGCCCGGCGTTTCCAGCGCGCACTCAACGACCTGGGGGCCTGAGCCCACGCCATGCCGCGCTGGATCTGGATATTCA
>JBKBRW010000070.1:0-270 GCA_046291555.1 Thiobacillus sp. | reverse complement strand
TGTTCTGGGCCGCCAGTCACGGCCCGACCGCCCGCCAGGTGCATGTGTCGCCGGGGCAGGCGTACCCCGGGCAGGCCTCGCCCCGGCAGGCCCTGCCGGGCGAGACGGCAGCGCACTGCCAGCTGACGCCGCCGCCGATACCTGGCGGTGAGCCTCTGCAGACGCACGTGCCGCCGAGCATGGCGCCTTTCCGCCACAACCAGTTCACGGTGACGCCGCTGGCAGGATTCAGCATCGAGGCGCGCGTGCTGGGGCGCGAGGACTACCGCT
>JBKBRW010000006.1:318-135589 GCA_046291555.1 Thiobacillus sp. | reverse complement strand
AAGCCCTGTTTCCGCTCCTGCGACATCTGTCAGACGGCCGCTTCCATTCCGGCGAAGCGCTCGCGCTGGCGTTCGGCTGAGAGCGCAAGCCGTAGAACATGCGCTCGAGGATGCTGGTGTTCATCGGGAAGCGTGCCGAGGCGAGAATGCCGCGCAGGTATTTCTTCAGCCGTTTGGCGAACAAGATGAGCGGAGCCAGCCCACTGTCGATCGACATGCGATACCAGTTTCGCCATCGCCGCGTACCCTCCGGAACGCTGGGCGCGAACCACACATCCTTCGATGCCGTCTTGAGCAGATAGACCGTCGCCAGTGGCGCATCAGCAGCGAGCAGCTCGTCGAGCCTGATGCTTTGCGCCTCGTCGAGGCTGTTCCGGTTCCTGAGCAATAGCCAGCGGCTCCTCTTGATGACCTGGCGCGCAGCCGGCTGGTCGCGCAGGGCATTGGCCAGGTCATTTTGGTTAAGCGATGCCGTCATCCAACCGCTTGAACGGTCAGCACGTAACCTGTTGATATTGAACGAAGCCACTGGCGGCTCTTGCGGACTTCGGGCCAGTTTCCCGGAGCGAGGCCGGAGAGAACAACGGCCGGGAGAGAGAGGAAGGTGGCCCTGGACGGGGCCATGGGCCGGAGGCCGAAGTCCGCAGGCTTCCGCACGAACCCCCAAGAACACGCGGGAACCCGCGCAATCGGGCAAGAAAAAACCCCAACCGAGAACGGTTGGGGTTTGGGTATTGGTGGAGCCGGCGGGAATCGAACCCGCGTCCGCAAGCCCTCTACAGTAAGTTCTACATACTTAGTTCGGTGATTTGGGTTTTAACCCGGTGCGCGCCCGCCGAACAGGCTCGCTTCAGGCGAGTGGCCTTGATTTGACGCTGGCCCAAGCCACCCGGGACAGCGCGATCCTGCTGAAGTGACTCTGCTGCCGGTTTTACCCGACCCAGCCCGCAGGCTGACTGGTGCAGAGTCTGGCGCAATTAAGCGGCCAGAGCGTAGTTTTCGTCGTTGGCGACTATTACTTTTTCGGTTGGATTTACGAGGTCGTCCGACCCTCGGTATGCCCTTATCTGCTTTGCGACCCACGTCGAAGCCAGGTCGGCCCCCATGTGTTGCTGCATCAAGTGTAACGCATAGAACGTTCACTGCCGGCAAAGTTCCGGCGCCGGGGAGAATTTTGCGCTCAGAATGGCCAGGGCGCGTGGGCGCGGGCGACCGCGACCATGTAGGCGAACACGAACAGCGCGGCGACCCAGGCGGCGATGCGCACGCCGCGGGTCCTGCCGCGCTTGAGGGCGACGGTGCCTAGCACGATGTAGGCGATGAGCGCGAAGAACTTGGCGGTGAGCCAGCCATCGACCAGCGGGTATTGCCCCATCAGCACGGCGAGTGCGAGCCCGCTGCCAAGGAGCAGGGTGTCGTTGACGTGGGGGACGATGCGCACCCAGCGCGCCTTGAGGAGGGGCGACTCGGCCAACATCCAGATGCCGCGCAGCACGAACAGCACGAGGGTGACGACGATGGTGACGAGATGAAGCTGCTTGACGAGCATGTAGGTCATGGTCAGGCGAGGTGGGCGAGGGTGTCGAGCGGGTGGTGGATTTCGGCGTGCGCGCCCCAGGTGTGCGGCGCGTCGCTGGCGTCGAGGTAGCCCCAGGCGGCGACCAGCGCCGGCATGCCGGCGGCGCGCGCAGCCTCGATGTCGCGCTCGGCGTCGCCGAGGTAGAGGCACTGTGCGGGCGTCGCGCCGCACAGCTCGGCGGCGGCGAGCATCGGCGCCGGATGCGGCTTGGGCTGCGGGCAGGTGTCGCCGGAGACGATGCAGGTCGCGCGCTCGGCGAGGTCGAGCAGCGACATCAGGGGCTCGGTGAAGCGCGCCGGCTTGTTGGTGACCACGCCCCACTTGAGCCCGCGCGCCTCGATCGCGTCGAGCAGATCAGGGATGCCGGGGAAGGGCCGCGAATGGCGGCAGAGGTTGGCGGCGTAGAGCTCGAGAAATTCCTCGCGCATGGCGGGAAATTTCCCGTCGTCCGGCTGCACGCCGAAGCCGAGGCCCAAGAGGCCGCGCGCGCCGTGCGAGGCCTGGGGGCGGATGAGCACGTCGGCGAGCGGCGCGAGGCCGTGGCGCGCGCGCTGCAGGTTGAGCGCATGGCCGAGGTCGGGCGCGGTGTCGACGAGCGTGCCGTCAAGGTCGAACAGGACGGCGCGGATGCCCTCAATCGCCACGCCGCGTCGCCAGGAGGTAATTGACGTCGGTGTCGGCTTCGAGCTTGTACACCTTGGTCAGCGGGTTGTAGGTCATGCCGATGAGTTCCTGCGTTTCCAGCCCGGCTTCGCGTGCCATGCGGGCGAGCTCGGCCGGCTGGATGAACTTGGCGTAGTCGTGGGTGCCGCGCGGCAGCAGGCGCAGCACGTATTCGGCGCCGATGATCGCGAACAGATAGCTCTTGGGGTTGCGGTTGATCGTCGAAAAGAACACCCAGCCGCCGGGCTTCACCAGGCGCGAGCAGGCGGCGACGACCGAGGCCGGGTCGGGCACGTGCTCGAGCATTTCCATGCACGTGACGACGTCGAACGTGCCAGCGTGCGCGTCGGCGTAGGCCTCGGCGGAACTCAGCTGGTAGTCGACCTCGTGGCCCGATTCGTAGAGGTGCAGCTGGGCGACCTTGAGGGCCTTCTCCGACAGGTCGATGCCGGACACCTGCGCGCCGGCGCCGGCCATGGCCTCGGCGAGGATGCCCCCGCCGCAGCCGACGTCGAGCACGCGCTTGCCGGCGAGCGGCGCCAGCTTGTCTATCCATTTGAGCCGCAGCGGGTTGATCTCGTGCAGCGGGCGGAACTCGGAATTCGGGTCCCACCAGCGGTGGGCGAGTTCGGAGAACTTGGCAATTTCGGCGGCGTCGACGTTGCTCATGGCAATCCTCATGTGGTCAGTTTGCCGCGCCAGTAGGCGGCGCGGGCGGCGAGATCGGCCGTGTCGAGATGGACCAGCCGGCGGCCCTGCAGTTTCAGTTGGCCGTCGACCCAGACGTGGGTGACGTGCTCGCGTCCCGCAACGTAAACCAGGTGCGAGACCGGGTCGAACACCGGCTGTGCGGCGAGCCCGGAAAGGTCGACCGCGACGAGGTCGGCGCGCTTGCCGGGGACGATGCTGCCGATCGTGTCGTCCAGGTTCAAGGCGCGGGCGCCGTCGAGCGTCGCCATCCGCAGAGCGGCAGCAGCCGGCAGCGCGGCGGCGTCGCCGCTCGCGCCCTTGGCGAGCAGGGCCGCGAGGCGCATCTCGGCGAACAGATCCAGGCGGTTGTTGCTGGCGGCGCCGTCGGTGCCGAGGCCGAGGTTGACGCCGGCGCGCGCGAGCGCCGCCACCGGCGCGATGCCGGAGGCGAGCTTGAGATTGGACGCGGGACAGTGGGCGACGTGGCAGCCGTGGCCGGCGAGCGATTCGATTTCGGCTTCGTTCAGGTGTACGGCGTGCACCCCGATGAAGTTGGGGCCCAGCAGGCCCAGTCGGGCAAGGCGCTCGAGCGGCCGCACGCCGTGCTGTTTGAGGCTATCGCGAATCTCGTCCTCGGTCTCGTGAATGTGGAGGTGGATGGGTACACCGAGCTGCTCGGCCAGCGTGTTGACGCGCGCGAAGCTCGCGTCCGACACCGTGTAGGGCGCGTGAGGGGCGAAGGCGAAGGCGAGCAGGGGCTCGTCCTTCAGGTCGTCGCGGGCGGCGAGCCCCTTCGCGAGGTAGTCGTCGGCATCGACCGCGTAGGCCGAGGCGGACTCCATCGCGATCATGCCGACGGTCGCGCGCATGCCGGCCTGCAGGAAGGCCTCGGCCGCGGCGCGCGGGTGGAAGTACATGTCGTTGCAGGTGGTGACGCCGCCGGCGAGCATTTCAGCGGCGGCGACGAGCGTGCCGTCGCGCACGAAGGCTTCCGAGACATGCTGTTTCTCGGCCGGCCAGATGCGCTCATGGAGCCAGCGCATCAGCGGCTGGTCGTCGGCGTAGCCGCGTAGGAGCGCCATGCCGGCATGACCGTGCAGGTTGACGAGGCCGGGCATGAGCGCATGACCCGGCAGGGTCAGCGTCTCGCGGGCGTCGTAAACCGCCTTCGCGGCCTCGGCCGGCAACACGTCCAGGATCGCGCCGTCGCGCACGACGACGGCGTGGTCGGTCAGTGCGCCAGGCGTCTCGACGGGAACCACCCAGTGCGGCAGAAGAATAAGGTCGGCCGGGGCTTTCATGCTGGGCGGCATTCTCACCGTTTAGGCCGGGATTGGCAAAAGCTGTGCCCCGGGGCGCCGGGCGGGCGGTGTGGGCGGGCATGCTAAAATCTCGCGCTTTGGAGCTCAGTCGATAAAAGCCGGTTATGGAACAGTTTGCCAAGGAAACCCTCCCGGTCAGTCTCGAAGAGGAGATGCGGCGCTCGTACCTCGATTACGCCATGAGCGTGATCGTGGGGCGCGCACTGCCGGACGTGCGCGACGGCCTGAAGCCCGTGCATCGCCGCGTGCTCTACGCGATGAACGAGCTCGGCAACGACTGGAACAAGGCTTACAAGAAATCCGCCCGCGTGGTCGGCGACGTCATCGGTAAATACCACCCGCACGGCGACACCGCCGTCTACGACACCATGGTGCGCATGGCGCAGGACTTCTCGCTGCGCTACCCGCTGATCGACGGCCAGGGTAACTTCGGTTCGGTCGACGGCGACAACGCGGCGGCGATGCGTTACACCGAAGTGCGCATGGCGAAGATCGCCCACGAGCTGCTGGCCGATCTGGACAAGGAAACGGTCGACTTCGGCCCCAACTACGACGGCTCCGAGCAGGAACCGCTGGTGCTGCCGACCAAGATCCCCAACCTGCTGGTCAATGGTTCGTCGGGTATCGCCGTGGGCATGGCGACCAACATTCCGCCGCACAACCTCACCGACATCTGCACTGCGCTGACCGCGCTGTTGGACGATCCCGAGACCGACATCGAGACGCTGATCAACATCGTCAAGGCGCCGGACTTTCCGACCGCCAGCATCATCTATGGGCTTTCCGGCGTGCGCGACGGCTACCGCACCGGCCGCGGCCGGGTGGTGATGCGCGCCACCTGCCACGTCGAGGACCTCGACAAGGCAGGCGGCAAGCAGGCGATCATCATCGACGAGCTGCCCTATCAGGTGAACAAGGCCAACCTGCTCATCAAGATCGGCGAGCTGGTGCGCGACAAGCAGATCGACGGCATCGCCGATCTGCGCGACGAATCCGACAAATCGGGCATGCGCGTCTACATCGAGCTGAAACGCGGCGAGAACGCCGACGTGATCCTGAACAATCTGTACAAGCAGACGCAGATGCAGGACACCTTCGGCATGAACATGGTCGCGCTGATCGACGGGCAGCCGCGCCTGCTCAATCTGAAGGAGATGCTCGACGCCTTCCTGCGCCACCGCCGCGAAGTCGTCACCCGCCGCACCGTGTTCGACCTCAGAAAAGCACGCGAACGCGGCCACATCCTCGAAGGCCTGGCGGTGGCGCTGGCCAACGTCGACGAGATCGTCGAGCTGATCAAGTCGTCGGAAACGCCGGCGATCGCCAAGGAGCGCCTGCTCGGCCGCGCCTGGAAATCGGCCATGGTCGAGGAAATGCTGGCGCGCATCGACCCGGAGTACTCGCGTCCACCCAACATCGGCCCCGAGTTCGGCCTGCACGCCGACGGCTACCACCTGTCCGAGGTCCAGGCGCAGCGCATTCTCGAAATGCAGCTGCAGCGCCTGACCAACCTGGAATCCGACAAGATCCTCTCGGAGTACAAGGAGGTCATGGACCGTATCGCCGACCTCCTCGACATTCTCGCCAACCCCGCGCGCATCACCCAGATCATCCGCGAGGAACTCGCGCAGGTGAGCGAGCAGTTCGGCGATGCGCGCCGCTCGACCATCGTCGAGAACGCGCAGGACATGTCGATGGAAGACCTGATCAAGCCGGAGGAGATGGTCGTGACGCTGTCGCACGGCGGCTACATGAAGTCGCAGCCGCTGGATGATTACCGGGCGCAGAAGCGCGGCGGACGCGGCAAGCAGGCGGCGGGCACCAAGGACGAAGACTTCATCGAGAAGATGTTCATCGCCAACACGCACGATTACATCCTCTGCTTCTCCAACCGCGGCCGGCTGTACTGGCTCAAGGTCTACAACGTGCCGCAGGGCGGCCGCACGGCGCGCGGCAAGCCCATCGTCAATCTCTTGCCGCTGGAAGATGGCGAGAAGATCAACGCGCTCCTACCGGTGAAAAACTTCGACGACGAGCACTACGTGTTCATGGCGACGGCCAATGGCATCGTCAAGAAAACGCCGCTGTCCGAATTCTCGCGGCCGCGCACCGCCGGCATCATCGCCGTGGGCCTGGACGACGGTGATTTCCTCATCGGCGCCTCGATCACCGACGGTCGTCACGACGTGATGCTGTTCTCCGATTCCGGCAAGGCGGTGCGCTTCGACGAGAACGACGTGCGCCCGATGGGCCGCACCGCGCGCGGCGTCATCGGCATGAAGCTCGCCCGTGGGGCCAAGCTGATCTCGCTCCTGGTCGCCGAGGACGAAAACGACTATGTGCTGACCGCCACCGAAAACGGCTACGGCAAGCGCACCCCGATCGCCGAATACACCCGCCACGCGCGCGCCACGCAAGGCATGATCGCGATCCAGACCAGCGAGCGCAACGGCCGTGTGGTCGCCGCCACGCTGGTGAAGGACGAGGACGAAATCATGCTCATCACCACCGGCGGCGTGCTGATCCGCACGCGCGTGAAGGAAATCCGCGCCATGAGCCGCGCCACCCAGGGCGTGACGCTGATCAACCTCGACAAGGGCGAGAAATTGATCAGCCTGGAAAAAGTGGCCGAGAACGACACCGACAGCGAATAAGGGAGACAGCAACATGACCATTTACAACTTCAGCGCCGGCCCCGCCGTGCTGCCCCGCGAGGTGCTGCTACAGGTGCAGGCCGAACTGGTCGACTGGCACGGCAGCGGCATGTCGGTGATGGAAATGAGCCATCGCGGCCGCGAATTCATGGGCATCGCCGCCGAGGCCGAGGCCGACCTACGTGAGCTGATGGGCATTCCGGCCAATTACAAAGTGCTGTTTTTGCAGGGCGGGGCGTCGAGCCAGTTCGCGATGGTTCCGATGAATCTCCTACGCGGCAAGGCCTCTGCCGATTACCTGAACACCGGCGAGTGGTCGAAAAAAGCCATCAAGGAAGCTAAGAAATTCGGCGCGGTGAACGTCGTCGCCTCCAGCGAGGACAGGAATTTCAGCTATGCCCCGGCGTTTTCGGCCTGGCAGCGCGACCCGAACGCGGCTTATCTGCACTACACGCCCAACGAAACCATCGGTGGCGTCGAAATCTTCGACATCCCCGACACCGGTAGCGTGCCGCTGGTCGCTGACATGTCGTCGACCATCCTCTCGCGCCCGATGGACGTCTCCAAATTCGGCCTCATCTACGCCGGCGCGCAGAAGAACATCGGCCCGGCCGGGCTCACCATCGTCATCGTGCGCGAAGATCTGATCGGCGAGACCCTCCCGGGCACGCCGACCATGTTTGACTACAAGATCCACGCCGACAACGAGTCGATGTACAACACGCCGCCCACCTTCGCGATGTACACGGCGGGGCTGGTGTTCAAGTGGCTGAAGGCGCGCGGTGGCCTGGCAGCAATGGAAAAGATCAACCGCGAGAAGGCTGCGCTGCTTTATGACTATCTCGACGCGACCGATTTCTATAACTCGCCGGTGGCGAGGGAAAACCGCTCGCTAATGAACGTGCCGTTCACGCTCAAGGACGCGTCGCTCGACGAGGCTTTCTTGAAACTCGCGAAGGAACGTGGACTCCTGCAGCTGAAGGGCCACCGCTCGGTCGGCGGCATGCGCGCGTCGATCTACAACGCCATGCCGATCGAGGGCGTGCGTGCGCTGGTCGACATGATGCGTGACTTCGAGAAAAGCCATGGCTGAGGCGCGCAAGATCCTCACGCTCAACGCCATCTCGGCGCGTGGGCTTGCGCGCCTGCCCGAGCACTACACCGTCGGCGGCGACATCGCCGACCCCGACGGCATCCTGGTGCGCTCGGCCAACATGCACGACATGGACATACCGGCGAGCGTTCAGGCCATCGGGCGCGCCGGCGCCGGCACCAACAACATCCCGGTGGCGAAGCTCTCCGAACGCGGTGTGCCGGTGTTCAACGCGCCGGGCGCGAACGCCAACGCGGTGAAGGAACTGGTGATTGCCGGCATGCTCATGGGCGCGCGCAACATCGTGCCCGCGATCCGGTTCGTCGAGGGGCTCACCGGTAGCGACGAGGACATGCACAAGGCGACCGAGGCGGGCAAGAGGGCCTTTGCCGGCACCGAGCTTCCCGGGCGGACGCTGGGAGTCATCGGGCTTGGCGCGATCGGTTCGCATGTCGCCGAAGCGGCGATCAAGCTCGGCATGCAGGTGGTCGGCTTCGACCCCGCGATCACGGTCGACGCCGCCTGGCGCCTGCCCTCGCAGGTGAAGCGCGCGGAGAACGTCGAGGACGTGCTGCGCGTCGCCGATTTCGTGAGCCTGCACGTGCCGCTCGTCGATGCCACGCGCAACCTCATCAACGCGCAGCGCGTGGCGGTCATGCGCCCGAGCGCGGTCCTGCTGAATTTCGCGCGCGAAGGCGTGGTCGACAACGCTGCCGTGGTCGAGGCGCTCGACGCCAACAAGCTGCACGCCTACATCTGCGACTTCCCCGCCAATGCCTTGAAGGGCCACGCCAGGGTCGTTGCGCTGCCGCACCTCGGCGCCAGCACGGAGGAGGCGGAGGAGAACTGCGCGGTAATGGTCGCCGAGCAGCTTGCCGACTATCTCGAAAACGGCAACATCCGCAATGCCGTCAACTTCCCGAACGTCGCGATGGCACGCGAGTCGGCATTCCGGCTGGCGATCGCCAATGCCAACGTGCCGAATATGATGGGTCAGATGACGGCCGTGCTCGCCGCCGGCGGGCTCAACATCCACAACATGGTCAACAAGTCGAAGGGCGACATGGCCTACACGCTGGTCGACGTCGACAGCGCCGTGCCGGATGCGGTGATCGGCCAGCTGGCCGCGATCGACGGCGTGCTCAGGGTCCGCTACCTGCCTGCATGATGGACGACGAGGCGCTCAAGGCACTGCGCGCGCGCATCGACGCCATCGACGACGCGCTGCTGAAACTGGTTTCCGAACGCGCGTCGATTGCGCAGGAGGTCGGCCGGGCAAAGCAGGGCGAGCGTATCTACCGTCCGGAGCGCGAAGCGCAGATCGTCCGGCGCCTGCGCGAGGCCAATCCGGGGCCGTTGTCGGGCGACGCGGTCGAACGCCTCATTCGCGAGATCATGTCGGCGTGCCGCGCGGTCGAGGAGACCACGCGCGTCGCCTATCTCGGCCCGGCCGGCACCTTCAGCCAGCAGGCGGTCGCCAAGCATTTCGGCCACGCGGTCGAGGCGATCGCCGAAACCGACATCGATGGCTGCTTCCAGGCGGTCGAGACGGGGCGCGCCGACTACGCCGTCGTGCCCGTGGAAAATTCCACCGAAGGGGCGGTCGGACGCACGCTGGATCTCATCGTCACCAGCGTGCTCAAAATCTGCGGCGAAGTCATGCTGCCGATTCATCAGACGCTGATGCGAAAGCATGGGGGTCTCGCCGGCATCACCCGCGTGTACGGCCATGCCCAGTCCCTCGCGCAATGCCAGCAGTGGCTGGCGCGTCACCTGCCAAACGTCGAGAGGATCAGCGTAGTCAGCAACAGTGAAGGCGCGCGGCGTGCGGCGGCCGAGCCGGACGCGGCGACACTCGGCTCGGAGGCCGCGGCCGAGCTTTACGGGCTGAGCGTGGTCGAGCGGCGCGTCGAGGACGAGGCCAGCAACACGACGCGTTTTCTTGTGCTCGGCACGGCTGACGCGGCACCGTCCGGGCGGGACAAGACCTCGCTGGTGATGGGTGCGAAGAACCAACCGGGTGCCGTGGTGCGGCTGTTGCAGCCGCTCGCCGACGCCGGCATTTCCATGACCAAGCTCGAATCGCGGCCGGCGCGCTCCGGAAACTGGGAATACGTTTTCTTCGTCGTCTGCGAGGGCCACCGCCAGGACGCACCGCTTGCCGCCGCGCTCGCCGAGATCGAGTCGCGCGCGGCCTTCCTCAAGATCCTCGGTTCCTATCCCGCCGCATCGTGATGAATTGTTGTGACCTGGCGCCGCCTTACGTGCGGGCCATTGCCCCGTATCTCCCAGGCAAGCCGATTTCCGAGCTCGCGCGCGAGGTGGGGCTCGCCGAGGCGGACATCGTCAAGCTGGCGTCGAACGAGAATCCGCTCGGCCCGAGCCCCCGCGCGCTGTCGGCCGCGCAGGACGCGCTCGCCGAGATGGCGCTGTATCCGGATGGCGCCGGCTTCGCGCTGAAGGCGAAGCTCTCGGCCAAGTTCGGCCTCGACGCGAAGCAGATCGTGCTCGGCAACGGGTCGAATGACGTATTGGACATGGTCGCGCGCGCCTTCCTCGGCCCGGGCACCTCGTCCGTGTATGCGCAGCACGCCTTCGCGGTCTATCCCATCGCTACCCAGACCGTCGGCGCGGCCGGCATCGCCGTGCCGGCGAAGAATTACGGCCACGATCTGGCCGGGATGCGCGCGGCGATCCGCGACGACACGCGTGTCGTGTGGATCGCCAACCCCAACAACCCGACCGGCACCTTCCTGCCCTGGGCCGAGATCGAAGCGTTTCTCGAGGCCGTGCCGCGTGAGGTGCTGGTGGTGCTCGACGAGGCTTACGGCGAATACCTGCCGACCGACGACCGCTGCGACACCTTGGCGTGGCTCGACCGCTTCCCCAACCTGCTGATCAGCCGCACCTTCTCCAAGGCCTATGGGCTCGCCGGCCTGCGCGTCGGCTACGGGGTCGGGCACCCAGACGTCATCGACCTCCTGAACCGGGTGCGACATCCCTTCAACGTCAACGCGCCGGCGCTCGCCGCGGCCGAGGCCGCGCTCGACGACGTCGAGTTCCTGCTGCGGAGCTACGCGCTCAACAGTGCCGGCATGGCGCAACTTTCAGCGGGCCTCGCCGAGCTGAAGGTCGAGACTGTGCCGTCCAAGGGCAATTTCCTGCTGGCGAAAGTCGGCGACGCCGCGCGCATCAACCAGAAATTGCTGAAGCGCGGCGTCATCGTGCGGCCCGTCGCCAACTACGGCCTGCCCGAGTTCCTGCGCGTGTCGGTCGGGCTGGCCGGGCAAAACGCGCGTTTTCTTGACGCGCTGCGAGCCTGCCTGTGATCGTCGACCGACTCGCCCTCGTTGGCACCGGCCTCATCGGCGGTTCGTTCGCGCTGGCCCTGAAACAGGCCGGCGCGGTGCGCGAGGTAGTCGGCGTCGGACGCAACCCGGCGCGGCTCACCCTCGCGCGGGAATTGGGTCTCATCGACCGTGCGGTCGACTGGGCCGAGGCGGCGCAAGCCGACTGCATCCTGCTGGCGCTGCCAGTGGGCGAGACCGAAGCGGTTTTGCGGCAGCTGGCACCGCATCTCAAAGCGGGCGCGGTCGTCACCGACGCCGGCAGCACCAAGGCCAATGTCGTCGCGGCGGCGCGCACCGCGCTCGGCACGCGCGTCCCGGATTTCGTGCCGGGCCACCCGATCGCCGGATCGGAGCAGAGCGGCCCGGCTGCCGCGCGGGCCGACCTCTATCGTGGCAAGCGCGTGGTGCTGACGCCCGAGGCCGACACGCGCGCCGACGCCGTCGCAAGGGTGCGCGCGCTGTGGGAGGTCGCGGGCGCCCAGGTCGAGACGCTCGACGCCGCCCAGCACGACCGCATCTTCGCCGCGGTGAGCCACCTGCCGCATCTGGCCGCCTACACGCTGGTCGACGAGCTGGCGCGGCGCGCCGACGGCGAAGTGTTCTTCCGTTTCGCCGCCAGCGGCTTCCGTGACTTCACCCGCATCGCGGGTTCGTCGCCGGAGATGTGGCGCGACATCGCGCTCGCCAACCGCGATGCGTTGCTCGCCGAGCTCGATGCGTATCTGGCGGCGCTGCAGACGCTGCGCGCGGCGGTGGACGCTCGCGACGGCGCTGCGCTCCACACGATTTTTTCGCGCGCCCGCAAAGCGCGCGAAGACTGGATCAAGACTCAGGACGTTTGATGGACTTTCTCGATTTGCCCGCCTGTCGCCACGCGGAGGGCACGGTGCGGATTCCTGGTTCCAAGAGCATCTCCAACCGCGTGCTGCTGCTCGCGGCGCTCGCCGACGGCACGACCGAGGTGCGCGACCTGCTCGATTCCGACGACACCCGCCATATGCTGGCCGCACTCAAGACGCTCGGCGTCGGCGTCGAGGACCGCGGCGGTGGCCACTGGCGCATCACCGGCGTCGGTGGCGCCTTCCCGGTGAAGCGGGCCGAGCTCTTCCTCGGCAACGCCGGCACCGCTTTCCGTCCGCTCACCGCGGCGCTCGCGCTGTCGGGCGGTGACTATGTGCTGAAGGGCGTGCCCCGCATGCATGAGCGGCCGATCGGCGATCTCGTCGACGCGCTCACCCAACTCGGCGCACGGATCGACTACCTGGGCAACCCGGGCTTCCCGCCATTGCACATCCACCCGGCGACGCCCGCCGGTGATCGCACGCAGGTGCGCGGCAACGTGTCGAGCCAGTTCCTCACCGGCTTGTTGATGGCCTTGCCGCTTCGGCGGACCGAAACGACGGTCGAGGTCGTCGGCGAGCTGATCTCCAAGCCCTACATCGGCATCACGCTGGCGATGCTGCGCCGCTTCGGCGTCGAGGTCGCGCAGGACGGCTGGGCGCGCTTCACCGTGGCCGCCGGCGCGCGCTACCGGAGCCCCGGCGAGATCTGGGTCGAGGGCGATGCCTCGTCGGCCTCCTACTTCCTTGCCGCCGGCGCGATCGGGGGCGGCCCGGTACGGGTCGAGGGCGTCGGTGCCGACAGCGTTCAGGGCGACGTGCACTTTGCCGACGCGCTGGCGCTGATGGGCGCGCGCATCACGATGGGACCGAACTGGATCGAGGCGCGGGCGCCCGAAAGCGGCCGGCTCAAGGCGATCGACCTCGACTGCAACCACATTCCGGATGCCGCGATGACGCTCGCGGTCGCCGCGCTGTTCGCCGACGGCACGACGACGCTCTCCAACATCGCGAGCTGGCGGGTGAAGGAGACCGACCGCATCGCGGCGATGGCGACCGAACTGCGCAAGGTCGGGGCGACCGTCGAGGAGGGCGCGGACTACATCCGCATCACGCCGCCCGGCAAACTGACGCCTGGCGCCGTCATCGACACCTACGACGACCACCGCATGGCGATGTGCCTGTCGCTGGCATCGCTCGGCGGCGTGCCGGTGCGCATCAACGATCCCGGCTGCGTCGCCAAGACCTTTCCGGATTATTTCAAGGTGTTCGAGGGCATCGTGCGATGAGCGACGTTCCGGTCATCACCATCGACGGGCCCTCGGCCTCGGGCAAGGGCACGGTCGCCGAGCGCGTCGCGCGTGCGCTGGGTTTTCATTTTCTCGATAGCGGTGCACTCTATCGGTTGACCGCGCTCGCGGCGCAGAAGGCCGGCGTCGCGCTCGACGACGAGGCCGGCGTGGCGAAGCTCGCGGCGACATTGCCGGCGCGCTTCGACGACGGCGCCGTGTGGCTCGCCGGGGAGAATGTCACCGACGCCATCCGCGCCGAGACAGTGGGCGAGGGGGCCTCGAAAGTGGCGGCGCTGCCGGCGGTGCGCGCGGCGCTGCTCGACCGTCAGCGCGCCTATCGCGAGGCGCCGGGCCTGGTCGCCGACGGCCGCGACATGGGCACGGTGATTTTCCCGGACGCCGTGGCCAAGATCTTCTTGACCGCGAGCGCCGAGGCGCGGGCCGAAAGACGTTATAAGCAGTTGATCGAAAAAGGAAACTCTGCTAGTCTGTCGGCCCTTGTCGCGGATATGCAGGCCCGTGACGCACGCGATACCGCGCGTGCCGTCGCCCCGCTCAAACCCGCGCCGGATGCCCTCCTGCTGGATACGACCCACATGGATATCGAGTCGGCGGTGCAGGCGGTGCTGGAGCATTACCGCAGCAAGTTGGGTAGGTGATTTATTTTTTCGTGCCGCTCCTGCGCCCGCAGGCCGGCTGTGTGCAACCAACCCCGTCCTCACCGACGGACTGAAGGTTTTTAATGTCTACTGCTACCGCCACTTCCGCCCCCGCTTCCAACGAAAGCTTTGCCGCCCTGTTCGAGGAGTCGCTCTCACACCAGGAAATGCGCCAGGGCGAAGTCATCACCGCCGAAATCGTCGCCATCGACAACAACTTCGTGACGGTGAACGCCGGCCTCAAGTCCGAGAGCCTGATCCCCATTGAGGAATTCAAGAACGACCAGGGCGAAATCGAAGCCAAGGTCGGCGATTTCGTGTCCGTCGCGATCGAGTCGATCGAAGACGGCTTCGGCGCGACCAAGCTCTCCCGCGAGCGCGCCAAAAAGCTGGCTGCATGGCTGGATCTCGAGGCCGCGATGAACGAAGGCCGCATCGTCAAGGGCATGGTGCAGGGCAAGGTGAAGGGCGGCCTGACCGTCCTCGTTTCGGGCCTGCGCGCCTTCCTCCCCGGTTCGCTGGTCGATATGCGCCCGGTCAAGGACACCACGCCCTACGAATACAAGGAAATGGAGTTCAAGGTCATCAAGCTCGACCGCAAGCGCAACAACGTCGTCGTGTCGCGCCGTGCCGTGCTGGAAGAGACCATGGGCGCCGACCGCGAAGCGCTGATGGAAAGCTTGAAGGAAGGCTCCATCGTCAAGGGTGTGGTCAAGAACATCACCGACTACGGCGCGTTCGTCGACCTCGGTGGCATCGACGGCCTGCTGCACATCACCGACATGGCCTGGCGCCGCGTCAAGCATCCCTCGGAAGTCGTGCACGTCGGCCAGGAGCTCGAGGCCAAGATCCTGCGCTACGACACCGAGAAGAACCGCGTGTCGCTCGGTCTCAAGCAGCTCGGCGACGATCCCTGGGTCGGCATCGCCCGCCGCTATCCGGCCGGCACCCGCCTGTTCGGCAAGGTCGCGAACCTTACCGACTACGGCGCCTTCGTCGAGATCGAGGAAGGCATAGAGGGTCTGGTGCACGTCTCCGAGATGGACTGGACCAACAAGAACGTCAGCCCCTCCAAGATCGTCCAGCTGGGCGACGAGGTCGAGGTCATGGTGCTCGACATCGACGAGGACAAGCGCCGCATCTCGCTGGGCATGAAGCAGTGCAAGTCGAACCCGTGGGAAGACTTCGCGATGACCCACAAGAAGGGCGACAAGGTGAAGGGCGCGATCAAGTCGATCACCGACTTCGGCGTGTTCATTGGCCTGCCCGGCGGCATCGACGGTCTCGTGCACCTCTCCGACCTGTCTTGGAGCGTGCCTGGCGAGGAAGCTGTGCGCAACTTCCGCAAGGGCCAGGAGGTGGAAGCCGTGGTGCTCGGCATCGACCTCGAGCGCGAGCGCATCTCGCTGGGCATCAAACAGCTCGAGGGCGACCCGCTCTCCAGCTTCGCCTCCGGCCACGAGAAGGGCAGCATCGTCAAGGGCAAGATCAAGTCGGTCGAAGCCAAGGGTGCCACCGTGCAGCTCGACAGCGACATGGAAGGCTACCTGCGTGCGTCGGAAGTCTCGCGTGACCGCGTCGAGGACATGCGCAGCCTGTTCAAGGAAGGCGACGAGATCGAAGCGATGGTCATCAATGTCGACCGCAAGAACCGCGTGATCAACCTCTCGATCAAGGCCAAGGACATGACCGAGCAGGACGCGGCGATGAAGAAGCTGGCGGCCGAATCGGCTGCGTCCAGCGGCTCGACCAACCTCGGCGCCTTGCTCAAGGCCAAGCTCGACAACAAGAACGCCGAGTAAGCCATGACCAAGTCCGAGCTCATCGCTCAGCTGGCCGCGCGGCATTCGCAATTCTCGGTTGCGGATATCGAGTTATCGGTGAAGACGATCCTCGACGCGCTCGCCAAGAATCTGTCGAAGGGCGAGCGCATCGAGATCCGCGGCTTTGGCAGCTTCAGCCTGAGCTTCCGCCCCGCCCGCATCGGCCGCAATCCGAAGTCGGGCGAGCGGGTTCACGTGCCGGCCAAGTACGTGCCGCACTTCAAGGCTGGCAAGGAACTGCGCGACCGGGTCGATTTCCCGGGCTGAGACTGACTCGGACGAGGGACGTGAGAACGGCGCCGCATGGCGCCGTTTTTCTTTGCGGCCGTCGCGCGACAGGTGCCGCTGTTCTTGGGCGATGGCCCCGGCGCGGGTAGAATGAGACCGACCAACTCAGCGCGTGGCCATGAAAGACTTCACTCACTATCTCGGACTGGCGATCAAGCTCGTGGTGTTCCTGCTGGTGCTCGGCTTCGCGCTCAAGAACAGCCACTCGGTCGTGTTCTATTCCTATCTTGGCTACATCTGGCAGGCGCCGCTCATCGTCATGCTCGGGCTCGCTTTCGTCCTCGGCGCCGCGACCGGCCTCTTGGCGCTGTTGCCTACTGTGATCCGGCTTCGGCGCGAGGCGGCAAACAAGGCGGCGCCGGCGGAACCCGACACCACCACCGATTTCCGTCCCGTCTGACGCATGGAGTTCGAGTTCTGGTGGCTGCTGGCCTTCCCGCTGTTTTTCGTCCTGGGGTGGCTGGCGGCGCGCATCGACATCCGCCACGTCGTCACCGAATCGCGGGCGTTGCCGAACTCCTATTTCCGTGGCCTGAATTTCCTGCTCAACGAACAGCCGGACAAGGCGATCGAGGCCTTCCTCGAGGTCGTCAAGCTCGAACCCGAGACGATCGATCTGCATTTCGCGCTGGGGGGGCTGTTTCGTCGTCGCGGAGAATTCGACCGCGCGATCCGCATGCACGAGAACCTGCTCGAGCGCGAGGGGCTTGCCGAGGACCAACGGCTCCGGGCGATGACCGAGCTGGGGCAGGACTACCTCAAGGCCGGGCTGCTCGACCGCGCCGAACAGGTTTTCACCAAACTGCTCGATTCCCCGCAGCACGGCACCGCACGCACCTTCCTGCTCGAAATCTACGTGCAGGAGAAGGATTGGCAGAAGGCGATCGACACCGCGCGCCTGCTCGAAAAGGAGACGAGCAAGCCGCTCAACGCCGAGATCGCGCATTTCCACTGCGAACTCGCCTTGCTCGAGGCGGCGAAGGGCCATCCCGAGGCGGCCGCGGCCGAGCTTCAGCAGGCCCTCGAGATCAACCGCCTGTCGGTGCGTGCCAATTTGATGGCGGGTGACCTCGATGCCGCCGCGGGCAAGTACGAGGCCGCGATCGCCGACTGGCGAATGGTCGAGGCGCAGAGCCCGGCGCACATGGCGCTTGTCGTCGACCGCATGCTGGGCAGCTATCGCCAGCTCGGCCGTCTCGCCGAAGGCGTGCAGTGGCTGCGCGCGCTGCACGCGCGGCAGCCGTCGCAGGACGTCTTCAACGCGCTGTATCTCGCCGTGTCGGAAACCGAGGGGGCCGAGGCCGCGAGCCGCCTCGCGCGCGAGGAGCTGCGCCGCAATCCCAGCTTGCGCACGCTCGACCGGCTGCTCGAGGCGCAGCTGATTTACGCCGAGGCGGACGATCGCGAGTTGCTGCAGGCGGAAAAGACCTTGGTTGCCGCGCACAGCCAGCGCATGATGCGCTATCAGTGCGGCAGTTGTGGCTTCAAGGCCAAGCAGTTCTTCTGGCGCTGCCCGGCGTGCGGGCGCTGGGACAGTTTCGACCCGGAGCGGCGCGAGGGCGAGAGCTAGGGGCCGGGGTTCAAGGGATAGGGAAAGGGATGACGCACAAGATCATCGTGGCGCTGGATTTTCCGGATGCGGCCTCGGCGCTGGCGCTGGCGGGGCGGCTCGATCCGGCGCTGTGCCGGGTGAAGGTGGGCAAGGAGCTCTTCACGGTGGCGGGGCCGGAACTGGTGCGGGCGCTCGTCGCGCGCGGGTTCGAAGTGTTCCTCGATCTCAAGTTCCACGATATTCCCAACACCGTGGCGGCAGCCTGCCGTGCCGCGGCGGGGCTGGGCGTGTGGATGATGAACGTGCACGCTTCGGGCGGGCGGCGCATGATGGCGGCGGCGCAGGAGGCGCTGGCCGGATTGCCCAAGCGGCCGCTGCTGATCGCGGTGACCGTGCTCACCAGCATGAGCGCAGAGGATTTGAACGAGGTCGGTGTCGCCGGCGCTCCCGCCGACCAGGTCTTGCGGCTCGCTCGCCTGACGCAGTCATGCAACCTCGACGGGGTAGTCTGCTCGGCGCAGGAGGCGGCGCTGCTACGCGCAGACCTGGGAGCGGACTTCCGCCTGGTGACGCCCGGCATCCGCCCCGCGGGCGCCGACACGGGCGACCAGCGTCGCGTCATGACGCCGGCCGAAGCCTTGCGCGCCGGCGCGACCGACCTGGTGATCGGGCGGCCGATCACCGCCGCGCCCGACCCGCTTGCCGCGCTGAAAGCCATCCAAACCGAAATTCAGAACGCATAGGGAGATTGTCGTGAAAATTACCGTGATCGGCACCGGCTACGTCGGCCTGGTGACCGGAACCTGCCTCGCCGAAGTCGGCAACGAAGTGATGTGCCTCGACGTCGACCCCACGAAGATCGAGATCCTCAAGTCGGGTGGCATTCCGATCTACGAGCCTGGGCTGGAGGACATGGTGAAGCGCAACGTCGCCGCCGGGCGCCTCTTCTTCACCACCGACATCGAGGAATCGGTGAAATTCGGCCAGATCCAGTTCATCGCCGTCGGCACGCCGCCGGACGAAGACGGTTCGGCCGACCTGCAGTACGTGGTCGCCGCCGCGCGCAACATCGGCCGTCACATGGACGAGTACAAGCTGGTGGTCGACAAATCCACGGTCCCGGTCGGCACCGCCGACAAGGTGAAGGCGGCGCTGGCCGAGGAGTTGGCCAAGCGTGGCGCGGCGATCGAGTTCCACGTCGCGTCCAACCCGGAATTCCTCAAGGAGGGGGCGGCGGTCGACGATTTCATGAAGCCCGACCGCATCGTGATCGGCACCGACAGCGAAAAGGCGACCCAGCTGCTTCGCCAGTTGTATGCGCCGTTCCAGCGCAACCACGATCGCCTCACGGTCATGGACGTGCGTAGCGCCGAGCTCACCAAGTACGCGGCCAATGCCATGCTCGCGACGCGCATTTCCTTCATGAACGAGCTCGCGATCCTCGCCGAGAAACTCGGCGCCGACATCGAGCAGGTGCGCCATGGCATCGGCTCCGACCCGCGCATCGGCTATCACTTCCTGTATGCCGGCTGCGGTTATGGCGGCTCGTGCTTCCCCAAGGACGTGCAGGCCTTGCGCCGCACCGCCCAGGAAAACGGCGTGCCGTTGCGCGTGCTGGACGCGGTGGAAGAAGCCAACGATGCGCAGAAGCAGGTGCTGATCAAGAAGCTCACCGCACGACTCGGCAGCGACCTCAAGGGCAAGCGCTTCGCCATGTGGGGCTTGGCATTCAAGCCCAACACCGACGACATGCGCGAAGCGCCGAGCCGCACCATGCTCGAAGCGCTGTGGGCGATGGGGGCGACCGTATCGGCCTACGACCCGGCGGCGATGGAAGAGACGCGCCGCATCTACGGCGAGCGCGCCGACCTGCTGCTCGTCGACAGCCCGATGGACGCGCTCAAGGGCGCGGACGCGCTCCTCATCGTCACCGAATGGAAAGTGTTCCGCAGCCCCAATTTCGACACCATGAAGTCGCTGCTCAACGCGCCCGTCATCTTTGACGGTCGCAATCTCTATGAGCCGACGGCCATGCGTGCCATGGGCTTCGAGTACTTTCCGATCGGGCGTCCTTAAGCATGTACAAGACCATCGAGGATTGCGTCGGCAACACGCCGCTGGTGCGCCTAAAGCGCATGCCGGGCGAGACGACCAACACCATCCTGGTCAAGCTCGAAGGCAACAACCCGGCAGGGTCGGTGAAGGACCGGCCGGCCCTGTCGATGATCGAGCGCGCCGAGGCACGCGGCGAGATCAAGCCGGGCGACACGCTGATCGAGGCGACCAGCGGCAACACCGGCATCGCCCTGGCGATGGCGGCGGCGATGCGCGGCTACAAAATGATCCTCATCATGCCCGAGCATCTATCGATCGAGCGGCGCCAGACCATGCGCGCCTTCGGTGCCGAGCTGCAGCTCGTCAGCAAGGAAGCCGGTATGGAAGGCGCGCGCGACCTGGCGGTGGCGCTGGAGAAACAGGGCGTCGGGAAGATCCTCGACCAGTTCGCCAACCCGGACAACCCCGAGGCGCACTACCGGACCACCGGCCCCGAGATCTGGCGCGATACCGAAGGCAGGATCACCCATTTCGTCTCCAGCATGGGCACCACCGGCACCATCATGGGTTGCTCGCGCTACCTCAAGGAGCAGAACCCGGCCATCCAGATCATCGGCGTGCAGCCGACCGAAGGTGCGCAGATTCCCGGCATTCGCAAGTGGCCGCCGGAGTACGTGCCGAAGATCTGCGATCCCAGGCGCGTCGACCGTATGATCTATGTCAGCCAGGAAGATGCCGAGGAAACGACACGGCGGCTCGCGCGCGAGGAGGGCATCTTCGCCGGGATCTCGTCCGGCGGCGCACTGTGGGCGGCGCTGCAGGTGTCGAAGGAAGTCGAGCACGCCGTGATCGTCTCCATCGTCTGCGACCGCGGCGACCGCTATCTCTCCACCGGCGTGTTCCCGGCATAGGCGTGGCCAAGGCCAAGACCAAGACGGTCTACACCTGCACCGAATGCGGCGGCACCTCGCCCAAGTGGCAGGGCCAGTGCCCGGCGTGCGGGGCGTGGAACACCCTGGTCGAGACCGTCGCCGAAACGGCGAAGCCGCGCTTCCAGGCGCTGGCGGCGACGAGCCGGGTGCAGATGCTGCAGGAGGTCGAAGCCTCCGAGGAAAGCCGCATCCCCACCGAGATCGGCGAACTCGACCGGGTGCTGGGGGGCGGCCTGGTGCCGGGCGGGGTGACGCTGATCGGCGGCGACCCGGGCATCGGCAAGTCGACGCTGCTTTTACAGGCCTTGGCAGGGCTTTCCGGTCGCCAGAAGACCCTCTACGTGAGCGGCGAGGAATCGGCGCGCCAGGTCGCGCTGCGCGCGCGACGTTTGTCGTTGCCCGAGGCCAACCTGCCGGTGCTGCCGGAAATCCGGCTCGAGGCGATCCTCGCGCAGCTGGACGAGCTCAAGCCCGACGTCGCGGTGATCGACTCGATCCAGACGCTCTATTTCGAGGCGCTGACCTCGGCACCGGGGTCGGTGGCGCAGGTGCGCGAGTGCGCGGCGCAGCTGACGCGCCACGCCAAGCAGAGCGGTTGCGCGATCATCCTGGTCGGCCACGTCACCAAGGAAGGCGCGATCGCCGGCCCCCGCGTGCTCGAGCACATCGTCGACACCGTGCTGTACTTCGAGGGCGATACGGGATCGAGTTTTCGGCTCGTGCGCGCGTTCAAGAACCGCTTCGGCGCGGTCAACGAGATCGGCGTGTTCGCGATGACGGAGAAGGGACTGAAGGGCGTGTCCAACCCCTCGGCGATTTTTCTCTCGCGCCACGGCGAGCCGGTACCGGGCTCGTGCGTGCTCGTCACGCAGGAAGGCACGCGGCCCTTGCTGGTGGAGATCCAGGCGCTGGTCGATACCAGCCACGCGCCGAGCCCGCGCCGTTTGAGCGTGGGCCTGGAGCAGAACCGGCTCGCCATGCTGCTGGCGGTGCTGCACCGCCACGCCGGCATCGCGTGTTTCGACCAGGACGTGTTCGTCAACGCAGTGGGGGGCGTGAAGATCAGCGAACCGGCAGCCGACCTCGCGGTGCTCGCCGCCATCGTGTCGTCGCTCAGAAGCCAGCCGCTGCCCGACAAGCTGGTGATGTTCGGCGAAGTGGGCTTGGCCGGCGAGATCCGTCCGGTGCAGCGCGGTCAGGAGCGCCTCAAGGAAGCCGCCAAGCTCGGCTTCACCCAAGCCATCGTGCCGGCCGCCAACCAGCCGAAGCAGAAGATCGCGAGCATGACCGTTCACGGCGTGCAGCGTCTGGACGAGGCGATCGGCCTGTTTCGCGGGCTCTAGAGTCTCGCCGTCCTATTTCGGCCAGTCCATCCGTAGCTGCGCGCGGCCGATAAAGTCTTGCGCGCAACGGACGTTAATCTGGGACATCCGCTCATGCGATCGGGCGTGAGGGGCAATCTATACCAATGGACGACGCGCACCGGCCCCGGCCGGGAGAGCGGAACGCGAGAGGAGGCGACGCATGAAGGTTTCAATGATCGGCTACGCATTCCTTGCCGGCGCGCTGGCGCTGGTGACCGCCCCGGCGCTGTCACAGGAGACGGGCGACGGTGCCAAGGGTATGGAGGCGGCCGCAGAGCGCATCCGGAAGATCGGCGCTGAGCTGCGAGCCGACATCCAGCGCGTGCGTGAGGAGCGACTGCGCGCGCTCGAGGAGCAGAAGCGTCTCCAGGCCCAGCAAGCCCAGCAGGCGCTGCAGGCGCAGCAAGCGGCGGAGCGCCGCCGTGAAGCCGCCGCGCCGGAAGAACAGGCGAAGCGGCAAGCGGTAGCGCTTGCCGAGGCGGAGCGTGAGAGCGCGCTCAAGGCCCAGCTGGCCGCGCAGGAAAAGGCGCGGCGGGAAGAAGAGGCGCGTGCGGAACAGGCCGAGCGCGCACGTCAGGCCGCGCTCGCCGAGCGGCTCGCGAAACTCGAGGAAGAAGAGAAACGCATCCAGGCGCGCGCTGCCCGCTTCGAGGTCGATCCCATCTGTGTCGACGACCCGGATCCCGCCTGCAGTGTCAAGAACCGGGCGCGCTCGGAAGCCCTGCGGCCGGTTGCGCGCGAAGCGATCAGCCCTGCCTGCATCGACGACCCGGATCCGGACTGCACCGCGAAGCTGCGCGGCGGCAGCGTGCCGATGCCGCAAACGTCGCTGGGTGCACCACGCGCCGAGGTGTCACCGGCCTGCGTCGACAACCCCGACTGCGGACAGCCCTCGTCTCCGCGCGACGCGAGCGGCCGCGCGCGCTGAGCCTCGGGAGTGCGGCGCTAGCTCAGCTGCTGGCCGTGCTCGCGGGTGTCGTGGAACGCAATCTTAGGCCAGCGCTCCTGCGCCAGCTGCAGGTTGACCCGCGTATCCGCCAGATAGACCAGGTTGCCATCGACGTCCTTCGCCAGTCTTAACGAATTCGCCTTGGTGAACTCGGCGAGGTGCTGGGCGTCGGGGCAGGTGACCCAGCGCGCGGTGTGGATGCCGGCATTTTCGAAAGTCGCGTCGACGCCGTACTCGGTCTTGAGGCGGTGCGCGACGATCTCGAATTGCAGCGGACCGACCGCACCGATTAAAAGGGTATTGTCGGCAAAGGGCTCGAACACCTGCACCGCGCCTTCCTCGCCTAGCTCGAGCAAGCCCTTGTTGAGTTGCTTGGCGCGCAAGGGGTCGCGCAGGCGGGGCTTGGAAAAGAGCTCGGGCGCGAAGTAGGGGATGCCCTTGAACTGCAGCGCCTCGCCCTCGGTCAGGGTGTCGCCGATCTGCAGCTGGCCATGGTTGTGGATGCCGATGATGTCCCCGGCGACCGCGTCTTCCGAGCGCTGGCGCTCGTTGGCCATGAAGACGACAGCGTTGGCGATCCTCATTTCCTTGCCGGTGCGGCGGTGACGCACTTTCATGCCGGGTGTGTAGCGTCCCGAGCAGATGCGGAAGAACGCGATGCGGTCGCGATGCTGCGGATCCATGTTGGCCTGGATCTTGAACACGAAACCGGTGAACTTGGGTTCGGTAGGGTCGACCGTGCGTTCAACCGCCTCGCGCGGCAAGGGCGGCGGCGCCCAGTCGGCCAGCGCGGCGAGCACCTCGCGCACGCCGAAGTTGTTGATGCCGGAGCCGAAGAACACCGGGGTCTGCTTGCCGGCGAGGAAGTCCTCGAGGTGGAAGGTGGCGCCGGCGCCTCGCACCAGCTCGATCTCACCGAGCAGCGCGTCGGCTTCGAGTGGGAAGAGCTCGCGCAGCTTGGCTTCTCCGAGCCCCTGCAGCGACTCGAACTGCTGGCCGGCGTTTTCCTCGCCGGCCTTGAAGCGCAGGATCTCGTCGTGGATGAGGTGGTATACGCCCTGGAAGCGCTTGCCCATGCCGATCGGCCAGGTCACTGGCGCGCAGTGGATCTTCAGGATCGATTCGATTTCGTCGAGTAGTTCCAGCGGCTCGCGTACTTCGCGGTCGAGCTTGTTGATGAAGGTGATGATGGGCGTATTGCGCATCCGGCACACTTCCAGGAGCTTGATCGTCTGCTCCTCGACGCCCTTGGCGGCGTCGACGACCATGATCGCGGCGTCGACCGCGGTCAGCACGCGGTAGGTGTCTTCCGAGAAGTCCTTGTGGCCGGGCGTATCCAGGAGATTGAACACGCAGTTACCGTAACTGAACTGCATGACCGAGGAAGCGACCGAGATGCCGCGTTCCTGTTCCACCGCCATCCAGTCGGAGGTGGCGAACTTGCCGCTCTTCTTCGCCTTGACCGTGCCGGCCATCTGGATCGCGCCGCCGAACAGCAGCAGCTTTTCGGTCAGCGTCGTTTTACCCGCGTCGGGGTGGGAGATGATCGCGAAGGTGCGGCGTTTCTTGACGTCGCGTGCCAAAGCGGCAGCGCCGGGCGAGACGGGCGCGGTAACAGGGGTTTCCATTGGGAAAAGTCGGGTAGGGGATGAACGGCAACCCGTTATTCTAGCAGGCGCTCCTGAGCAGTGGCCTGGCGAGAACAGGTCTGGCGAAGTTCGGTCGCGGCGCGCGCCGTGGTTGGCGTTTCAATCTTGAGAGGTCGATGCCAAAGGCACCGGGCCGGACTAGGTTGGCGGCGCGTTGACTCGCCCATTGTCCGGGCGTGCCGCTATGCTCGGGGATGAAAAAGGGGCCGGTTATAGCCGGCCCCTCGAATATGGCGCGCCCGAAGAGATTCGAACTCCTGACCCCTTGGTTCGTAGCCAAGTACTCTATCCAGCTGAGCTACGGGCGCGTTGAAGAAGGATGAGCATTATACGCAGGATTTCCGCCTCTGGGAATGTCCTTCCGAAATTGGCGGAGACGGAGGGATTCGAACCCTCGATACAGGTTTAAGCCCGTATGCTCCCTTAGCAGGGGAGTACCTTCAACCTCTCGGCCACGTCTCCGGACCGCGCGCATTGTATCGGAATGCGCGGGGGAACGCCAATTACGCGCCGACTTTGTCGAGCTCGAAGGCCTGATGCAGTGCACGCACGGCGAGCTCCATGTACTTGTCCTCGACCACCACCGAGATCTTGATCTCCGAGGTCGAGATCATCTGCAGGTTGATGTTTTCCTTCGACAAGGTCTCGAACATCTTGCGCGCGACGCCGACGTGCGAGCGCATGCCTACGCCGACGATCGAGACCTTGGCGATCTTGTCGTCGCCCGTCACCTCGCGCGCACCGATCGCGGCAGCGTTGGCCTTCACGATCTCCATCGCCTTCGCGAAGTCGTTGCGATGCACGGTGAAGGTGAAGTCGGTGGTGTTCGCGTGGCCCACGTTCTGCACGATCATGTCGACGTCGATGTTGGCGTCGGCGACGGGGCCGAGGATCTTGTAGGCGACGCCGGGCTGGTCGGGCACGCCGACCACGGTGATCTTGGCTTCGTCGCGGTTGAAGGCAATGCCGGAGATGACGGGTTGTTCCATGCTGGGGTTTTCCTCGAAAGTGATGAGCGTGCCGTCGCCTTCATCCTGAAAGCTCGACAGCACGCGCAGTTTGACCTTGTACTTGCCGGCGAACTCGACCGAGCGGATCTGCAGCACCTTGGAGCCGAGGCTCGCCATTTCCAGCATTTCCTCGAAGGTGATGGTTTTGAGCCGCCTGGCTTCCGGCACGATGCGCGGGTCGGTGGTGTAGACGCCGTCCACATCGGTGTAGATCTGGCATTCGTCGGCCTTGAGCGCCGCGGCGAGCGCAACGCCCGTGGTATCGGAGCCGCCGCGGCCGAGCGTGGTGATGTTGCCGTCGGCGTCCACACCCTGGAAGCCGGCGACCACGACGACGTGGCCGGACTCCAGGTCGCGTCGCATGTTGGCCTCGTCGATGCTGAGGATGCGTGCCTTGGTGAAGGCATTGTCGGTGAGGATGCGCACCTGCCCGCCGGTATAGCTCTTGGCCTTGAGGCCGAGATCCTTGAGCGCCATCGCCAGCAGGGCGATGGTGACCTGCTCGCCGGTGGAGACCAGCATGTCGAGCTCGCGCGGGTCGGGCTGGGCCTGGATCTGCTTGGCCAGGGCGATCAGGCGGTTGGTTTCCCCGGACATGGCGGAAAGCACGACGACGACCTGATGGCCGAGCATCTTGAATTTGGCGACGCGTTCCGCGACAGCGCGGATGCGTTCGACGTTGGCGACCGAGGTGCCGCCGTATTTCTGGACAATGAGGGCCATTTCTAGGGGCTGGGATCGAGGAGTTGAGGGCTGTTTACGGAAAAACCGCGATTTTAAGGGATTAGCGCTCGAAAAGCGCGATCGACTCGACGTGCGCGGTGTGCGGGAACATGTTGGCGACCCCCGCTGCCGCAAGCCGGTAGCCTTTGACATGCACCAGCACCTCGGCGTCGCGCGCCAGCGTCGCCGGGTCGCACGAGACGTAGACGATGCGCTGGGGTGAGCCGGCCTCGGGGAGCGATTTCACGACCTCGATCGCACCCGAGCGCGGCGGGTCGATCAGGAGCTTGTCCAAATGCCCGAGCGCGGCGAATTTCTCCGGCGTCATCTCGAACAGGTTGTCGACCTCGAAGCGCGCGTTACCGAGCCGGTTGCGCAGTGCGTTCTCACGCGCGCGGGCGACCAGTTCGGCGCTGCCCTCGATGCCGAGCACGTCGGCGCCACTTCGAGCGATTGGCAGGGTGAAGTTGCCCAGCCCGCAGAAGAGGTCGGCGACGCGCTCGCCCGGCTGCGGGTCGAGCAGGCGCAGCGCGCGGCCCACCAGCGCGCGGTTGATCGCGGCGTTGACCTGGGTGAATTCGGTCGGCTTGAACGGCATCACCAGGCCGAATTCGGGCAGGCTGTACGAGAGCTCCGGCGCGATGTCGGGCCAGAACGGACGCGCGGTTTCGGGGCCCTTCCGCTGTTCCCAGACCTGTATCCCATGCGCATCCGCAAAGGCGCGTACCTGCGCCGCATCGTCGTCGCTCCACGGCTCGAGCAGGCGGAACACGAGCACCGTCACGTGCTCGCCGACGGCGATCTCGATCTGGGGGATGCGGTCGGAATTCGAGAGCTGGGTGACGAGCGCGCGCAGCGGCCGGATCAAGGCCGAAACTTTGGGCGCGAGCACCTCGCACTGGTTCATGTCGGCAATGAAGCTCGAGCGCTTTTCGTGGAAGCCGACCAGCACGCCGCCTTTCTTGTCGACGCGCCGCACCGACAGCCGCGCCCGGTGGCGGTAGCCCCAGGTCGGGCCGTGCAGCGCGCGCAGGATCATCTCGGGCTTGACCTTGCCGATGCGCGCGAGGTTTTCCTCCAGCACGCGCTGCTTGGCGGCCACCTGCGCGCTGGCTTCCAGGTGCTGCATCGAGCAGCCGCCGCAAAGACCGAAATGGGGGCAGCGTGGCGTGGTTCGCTGGGGGCTGGCCTTGAGGATCGCGACGGCGTTCGCCGAGTTGTACTTGGCGTGCTTGCGATAGACGGCGATTTCCGCGCGTTCGCCTGCCAGCGCGCCGTCGACGAAAGTGACCTTGCCGTCGACGCGCGCAACGCCGTGGCCCTCGTGGTCGAGGGAAAGGATGTCGACGACAGGATTCATTGCCAGGCTGCCAGGAATTCCTGCCAGTGCGGCGCCGGGAGGCCGGCGACGGTGCTGCGCGCGCGTTCGATTTCCGCTGCGTAGGCGGATGCCGAGAGCGTGCCGCGCATCTTCTGGAAACGCAGGTACACGAGCCAGGTGTTCATGACGTCGGTCTCACAGTAATTGCGGATGGCGTCGATCTCGCCTTTCTGGAAAGCGTGCAGCACCTTGGAGCCGTCCATTCCCAGCTTGCCGGGGAAGCCGCACAGTTTGGCCATGTCGTCGAGCGGCGCGTTGGCGCGCGGCTGGTACATCGCGAGCACGTCCATCAGGTCGAGGTGGCGGGTGTGATAGCGCGACAGGTAGTTGTTCCACTTGAACTCCTTGTCGTCGTCGCCCCAGTCCCAGTAGCGCGCCGCCGCGACGCCGTGGATCAGGCTGCGGTAGTGCAGCACCGGCAGGTCGAAGCCGCCGCCGTTCCACGACACGAGCTGCGGCGTATAACGCTCGATGCCGTCGTAGAAGCGCTGGATCAGTTCGGCTTCGGGGCTGTCGGGTTCGCCAAGCGACCAGACCTTCAACTGGTCACCGCTTCGGAGCACACAGGAAATCGCGACGATGCGGTGCAGGTGGTGCGGCATGAAGTCGCTGCCGGTCTTCTGGCGCCGGGCGAGCAGCGCCATCTCGGCGAGCTCGGTCGGGGTCAGCGCCGATGGGTCGACGCCGTTGACCGCCGCGAAGCCGGCGAGATCCGGAATGGTTTCGATGTCGAAGACGAGGGTGGGCTGCATGAGACGGCTGCGCGGCGCAAAACCGCCATTTTAAGCCGTCAGTGCAGGGCTGCGTCGAGTGCGGAGGCGGCGATCAGAGCGTCGAGATAGGCGACCGAGATCTGATGCAGCGGAATCCTGAGCTTCTCGGCGTAGGCGGCGAGCGCATCGCTGTCGTTGACTTCGCAGGCGTGGGTGAGCTTGAGCATCAGGCCTTCGGACGTGGGCTGGCCGCTGAGTGCCCGGGCAGCGGCCGGGGCGAGCCCGAGCTTGCGAACCAGGGTTTCGATCGGCAGCGAGAGCGCGTGCGGCGCGATCGACAACAGGCCGATTTCGAAGGCGATGGCGGCGTTCTCCGCCGGAGCGCCCAAGCGCGTGATCTTGCCCAGGAACAGCGCGCGGGTGAGGGCGCTGATCGCCGCCTGGCGAGATTCATCCGTCGGGTCGACGCCTGAGAGCGCCAGCACCGCAGCGACGCGTCCCGCCCGTTGGGCGCCGAGCATGACCAGCGCGTGGACGGCCGACTCGGCCGGGCGACTGAGGCCGCCCACCGGGGAGTTGGCAATGGCAAGAAAGCGGGGCGCCATATCCGGGTTGAGCCGGAAGAATTGGGCAAGCGTCTCCGGCGAACCGCGCAGCGCGATCGCGAGCAGATCGAGCTGCAGGGCCTGCTCGCGGCTCAACACGGGGGGTTGGGGCACACCCGTGGGAAGAGCGGCGGTGTCGCCCGAGAACAGGCTACCCTTGAACCAACTGCTGTCGGGCCAGCGGGCCAAGGCCTGCGCATGCTGCACGCCATCGACGACGTAGCGTGCGCGAACGCCCTTTATGGGCGTCTCGTCCGCGTGGCAAGCCACATACGTCCACGCGGAGGCGCTGTCCAGAATGACAGGGTTGCTTCGGTTGAGGTGGGGGCAGAAGGTGAGGCCTGCGTCCTGCAGCGCGAGTGCGCGCGCCAGGTGCTGCTCGCTGTCGAGATCGACGATCCACACCAGCTTGCGATGGTTGAGATCCTTCAGCACGTCGGTGAAAAGGAGGTCGCAGCTGATCTGCACGAACAGGGGCAATTCGTCGCTGAGCCCCCCCTGCACCAACGAGAACAGCCCGGTAAGGAGCATGTCTTCGTCCATCTGGCGCAGTTCGGCGGGAGAGTCAGGGCGGGCCATGCGCCCGCGCAAAATCAGCTGCTGGGCGACCAGGTTCGACGCTGCGTCGAACAGGGGGTCGAACGACAGAAACCGCGCGCGCAGCGTCTCTTCGCGCACGGGTCCCGTATTGGAAATACCGAGCATTTGCGTGACGACGACCGGCTGCTCGGATTCGCTGGTGCTGATGCCGCCGCCGATGATGCGCGAGGGCTGGGAGTCGTCGGAAATCATGGGGCTGGCAGGGTTCTTGTTCAGCTTCATTCTAGCGTGCGCTGCCTTTTTTGCCCGCATGCGGCATGATTGGGGCTCACCAAATGCCTCGAAGGGACCACTCGCATGAACGGAAAGCCAACCGGAACGCGTCGGACGTCGGTGCCGTTCGCCTGGATTTTCGTGGCCTCGGTGCTGTCCGCGCCGCCGGCCGCAGCCTCGCGCGGCGAGATCGTCACCACCGCGGCGGACCAGACGAGCGTCGCCGTCACGATTTACAACGAAGACCTTGCGCTCGTCCGGGACGCGCGGCGGGTGCGCCTGGAACGTGAACACAACCGGCTCGCCTGGCGGGAAGTCTCGGCCCAGCTGCGACCCGAAACCGCGCAGCTTCGCAATACGGCGAACCCGGAGGGCTTTCGGTTGCTGGAGCAGAATTTCGACTTCGACCTGCTGACGCCGACGACCTTGCTCGAAAAATATGTCGGCCGCGAGGTCGCCGTGATCCGCGTGCATCCCACGACAGGCGCCGAAACCCGCGAATCGGCGACCGTGCTCGCGGCGAGCAACGGGGTCGTGCTGAAGTTCGCCGACCGCATCGAGACCGGCGCGCCGGGCCGGATCGCCTATCCCGGCGTGCCCGACACCTTGCGCGACAAACCCACGCTGGTCATTTCGCTCGTGAATCCCGCCGCTGGGGTGCAGAACCTGGAACTCGCCTACCTCACAGGCGGCCTGTCCTGGCGCGCCGATTACGTCGCCACGCTCAACGCCGATGACAGCCGCATCGATCTCAACGGCTGGGTGACGCTCACCAACCGCAGCGGCGCGGCCTATCCCGACGCGCGTCTGCAGCTCGTGGCGGGAGACGTCAACCGCGTGCGCGATGCCCGCCCGCTGACGCGCGAAGTGATGGCGATGGTGGCGAAGGCGGCCGATGCCGGCGACATGCAGCAGGAGGCGCTGTTCGAGTATCACCTCTACACCCTGCAACGACCGACCACGCTGGCCGACAACCAGACCAAGCAGGTGGCGCTAATGTCGGCTGCGCGGGTGCCGGTGAAAAAGCAGTTGCTGTTCCAGGGCGCGAACCATTACTACACGGGCCAGCACGGGGACCTCGGGCAGAAGCTCAAGGCCGGCGTATTCGTCGAGTTCGCCAACAAGGGCGAAGGCCTCGGCGTGCCGCTGCCGCGCGGCGTCATGCGCTTCTACAAGCTGGACAGTCAGGGCAATGCGCAATTCGTCGGCGAGGACAGGATCGAGCACACGCCGAAGAACGAGACCGTGCGGGTGAAGCTCGGCGACGCCTTCGATGTGACCGCCGACCGCAAGCAGACCGATTTCAGGAAGCTTGCCGGCACCGGCCGCTACACCTACGTATTCGAATCAGCATACGAGCTCGTGCTGAAGAACGCGAAATCCGAGGCGGTGACGGTCACCGTGCGCGAGCCCATGCCGGGCGACTGGACCATGCTGAGCGAGTCGCAGCCACACGCCAAGGTCGCGGCCGACACGGCCGAATGGCAGGTGCGGGTGCCGGCCGAGGGCACGAGGACGCTGACTTACCGGGTGAGAGTCAGGTACTGAGGCCGCGGCGCCGGCGGATGTCGGCGATGAGTCCCAGCGTCGAGCCGTCGTGCTCGCCGATCACCCGAACCGAACTCAGCGCGGCGCGAATCGGCGGCGCGAGTTGCTTGCCGAGCTCGACGCCCCACTGGTCGAAGCTGTTGATCTGCCAGATCGCGCCCTGCACGAAGACCTTGTGCTCGTAGAGCGCAATCAGCATGCCCAGCGTGTGCGGGTCGAGCTTCTGGTACAAAAGCGTATTGCTCGGGCGGTTGCCGGGGAAGACCTTGTGCGGGGCGAGCGCTTTCGCTTCCTCGCGGCTCATGCCCTGCGCGATCAGCTCGGCCTCGATCACCGCGCGCGACTTGCCCTTCAGCAGCGCCTCGGTCTGCGCCAGGCAGTTGGCGAGCAGCCATTCGTGCTGGTCGGCGAGCGGCGTGGGGTTTACCGCGGCGACGAGGAAGTCGGTTGGGATCAGGCGCGTGCCCTGGTGTACCAGCTCGAAGAAGGCGTGCTGGCCGTTGGTACCGGGTGCCCCCCACACGATCGGGCCGGTGTTGTAGTTGACCAGCTTGTTGGCGCGGGTGACGTTCTTGCCGTTCGACTCCATGTCGAGCTGCTGCAGGAAGGGCACCAGCAGTCGCAGCCGCTCGTCGTAGGGAAAGATGCCGTAGGTGTCGGTGCCCCAGAAGTTGGCGTACCAGATGCCGAGCATGCCGAGGATCACCGGCATGTTGGCTTCCAGCGGCGCTTCCCTGAAATGCACGTCCATCGCGTGCGCGCCGGCGAGGAGGGCCTGGAAGTTGCCCCAGCCGATCTGCAGCGCGATCGACAGCCCGATCGCCGACCACAGCGAATAGCGCCCGCCGACCCAGTCCCAGAAGATGAACATGTTCTCCGGGTCGATGCCGAAAGCCTCCACTGCAGGCTGGTTGGTCGACAGCGCGACGAAGTGGCGCGCCACCGCGGCCGGTGCGCGCAGCGCGGCGAGCAGCCAGGCCTTGGCCGAGTTGGCGTTCGCGAGCGTCTCCAGCGTGGTGAAGGTCTTCGACGCGACGATGAAGAGCGTGGTCTCCGGGTCGAGATGCTTCAATGTTCCGGCGAGGTGGGCAGGGTCGAGGTTGGAGACGAAATGCACGCGCAGGCTTTCCACCGCGTAGTGGTCGAGCGCATGGCACACCATCGCCGGGCCGAGGTCGGAGCCGCCGATGCCGATGTTGACCACGTCGCGGATTGGCTTGCCGGTGTGCCCGCGCCAGCTGCCGTCATGGATCGCCTCGACGAAGCGCTGCATGCGCTTCAGCACCTTGGCGACCTCGCGCTCGACGTCGACGCCCTCGACAATGAGCGGCGGGCGCACCGGCGCCCGCAGCGCCGTGTGCAGCACCGCGCGCTTTTCCGTGAAGTTGATGCGTTCGCCGCTGAACATCGCGTTGCGCAAGGCTTCGAGTTCGGACTCGCGGGCGAGCTGCATCAGGTGGCTCATCGTCTCCGACGTGATGCGGTTCTTGGAGTAGTCGAGCAGCAGATTGCCGCAGCGCAGCGAGAGCTGGTCGAAGCGCCCCGGTTCTTCGCGGAAGGCGACGCGCATGTCGAAACGGCGCATGGCCTTGAAGTGCTGTTCCAGGGTTTTCCAGGCGGGCAGTTGTTTGAGCGGTTTCATCATCGAGCGGTGTACGGTACTGAGCTCAAGGTATCATAAGCGTGCGGCTCCGCGCCGCGTGTCCAACGGCTGGCTTAGGATCAACACGATGGTGACCGTCACGCGCAACAAACTCGTCTACATTACCTACTCGATTCTCGACCCGCGCGGCTTGATCGTGGAACAGCACGATATCCCGGTCGGTTACGTGCACGGCGCGAACAGCGGCATCCTGCCGGCGATCGAGGCCGCGGTCGACGGCTGCAAGGTCGGTGACCGCGTCGAGGTCACGCTGCCCCCGGAGGAGGGCTATGGTGAACGCGACGAGAGTCTGGTGTTCGTCGATGACATCGAGAACGTGCCGCCGCAGTTTCGTCGCGTGGGCGCCGAGGTGTTGTTCGAGAACGAAGCGGGGGAAACCAAACCCTTCTATGTGACCAAGATCGAGGACGGCAAGGTGACGGTGGACGGCAATCCCTCGCTTGCCGGTCAGACGGTCACCTGCGTGGTGAGCGTGATCGACATCCGCGACGCGACACCCGAGGAGATTCGCAACGGCCGTCCGTTTGACGCAGCCCGTACGACTCTGCACTGAAACCTGGCCGGGATGGGCAACAAAAAACCGGGGATGCCCCGGTTTTTTGTTGCGCGACGCTCTGCTTACCTCGCTGTGGGGCAGGCCTTGTCGCCAGGGATCTTGCCCGGCAGGCGCAGGAATGCCTCGAACGGACCCATCACGCTCATGGCTTCCATCTTCGGACCGGCAAACTTGAGGCGGCCGAACATCATGGCTTTCATTGGTCCATACTCGCCAGCGCCCATCTCGTTCCAGCGCTCGGTCGTCGCGTGCATCACGTAGTCCGCGCCTGGATCCAGATTGGTGTTCTGCACGGCACCGCCGTAGATGCACATGGCTTTGCCGTCACGGGAAGCGATGCGCATTTCAGTCTTGGTGTTTTCGCCGCAGTCGGTGCGGTAGAGATGGATGATCTTGTAGCCGCGGCCCTTGTCGTTCTTGATCCAGCCTTCGGCCAGACCCTCGGTCAGGGCGGTGTCCTTGTTCCAGGCGTCGCAAGCCTGGGCGGTCCACTCGGCGGACATCATGGCGGGGGCTGCGTGCGCGGCAGGCAGGGCGAAGGCGGCCAGGACGGTCAGCGCAAGGGTTGTGTGATTCATGTACTCCTCCATTTGTTGGTTGAATGATTGCAACTACAGCGTATTGGTATGTAAATACTAATGATCCGCAGGCGTCGAACGATAATCGTGGCCTGTCGGCTTGTCAATGCGGAAATCGATTCTTAAACAGTCCATACAGCCAGGTGCCGTGCAGGGGACCGACGAGCGCCGCGAGTGCACCGAAGGAACCCATGCCGACGAGCGCGAAGATGGGGCCGGGACGCAGACCGATGAGGCCCCAGCCGAGGCCGAAGATGAGGCCGCCAAGGAGGAAGTTGTAGCGGCCCGGCTCCTTTTGCGGAATGACGATCGCGTCGCCGTCCCGCGTCCGTGGTTGGTCGTAGCGTTTCAACAGTACCGCGCCGATGAGACCTGTGGCGACCGCGCGCATCATGATCCCGTACATGTGGAAAGCGTGGAAATGGAACATTTCCATGATGCGGTACCAGGAGGCTGCCTCCGACTTGATCATGACGAAACCGAAGGCGATGCCTGCCAGCAAATAGGCAAGAGGCGCATGGCGTTCACCAGAAGATCGAGAAGAGATGCGGCGTGACGACGTGCGTGGCGATCAGGCCGCCGGCGAAGATGCCCAGCACGGCGAGCAACGACTGCGGCTGCAACGTGGACACGCCGGTGATGGCGTGCCCCGACGTGCAGCCCGATGCGTAGCGGGTGCCGAAGCCGACCATCACGCCGCCGACGAACATGACCAGGACGCTGAGCCAGGTGAAATCGAACAGCACCGGCGGCAGGAATCCACCGCCGATCGGCACGTTCCCATGCGAGAACATGGTGAGCGCCGGAACCGAGAGCACGATCGGCTCGGGGTTGGCGAAGACGATGCCGGTGAGAAAGCCACCGATCACCGCGCCGAGGGTGAACGCGAGGCTCCCGCTGTGCTCGCGCCAGTTGTACTGGAAGAAATCGACACCGACGAACCTCGGCTGCGTCATGGCGCACAGGTGGCGCAGGTTGTTGGAAATGCCGAAAGAGCGATTACCGATCCACAGCATCAGCGGAACCATCAATCCGATGAGTGGACCGGAGACGTACCAGGGCCAGGGGGCGTACAACCCGTCGAACATGATGCGGGCGAACTCCGAAAGGTGAGGGGGGAGCGCGCGAGAACAGCGGGCAACGCTGCCTTCGACGATTTAACGGCAATACATGCGTGTTATGCATGCCCCGCCAAGCGATTACGATCAACGGCGTTCGAGACTTCGCTCGACCAGTTCGATCCGCCGGGCCAGTCGCTGCGCCTCCGCACTGTCCCCGCGACGCGCGGCCTGTTCGTGCATGAGCTTCAGGTAGGTGAGCAGCGGCTGGCGCCAGCCGCGCTCCGACGCCGTCTCGGCGGCGAGTGAGAGCGTCGCGGCGTCGGCTTCCTGGCGCATCACCAGCAGGCTGGCGTCGAGGAGACGCGCGAGCGGATCGTCGATGCGGGCGAGCGCGGCCGGCCGCTGCGCCGCGGGCGCGCGCAGCAGGTCGCGGTGCTGTGCCGGCAGCAGGGCCGGATCGAGGCCGTCCCAGCGCAGGGTGAGGAAACGGTAGTAGGCCTCGTCCGCCGCGACCGGCTGCAAGGGCGCCAGCTCGGCGTATTCGGCGCAGGCGTCGTCGATCAGCATGGCGCGGCGGGTGGCGCAGCGCACCAGCCACAGGCGCGCGGTCTCGGCGACGCGGCCGGCGCCGCCGGTGGCGGCCACGGCCTGCCGGAAATAGCGATCGGCGAGCGTGTTCTCGCCGAGCAGCGCGTGCTTCTGGTAGCGCGCGATCAAATCGGAGGCGTCGGTCTTCCAGTCCGGCGGCGGCGGGCCGCCGCTGCCGCAGGCGGCGAGCAGCAGGGCGGCGAGGGCGATCAGCGCGGCCTTCATGGCAGCTTCACCTCGGGGTCGCGCGCGAACGGCCATTTCTTGTTGATCTCGTTGACCAGCGCGTTGGCGCGGCGCACGGCCTCGTCGATCTCGGCGCGCAGCGCAGCGATGTCCTGGGTGCCGTCCTTCACGTTGGCGGAAATGTCGACGGCATTGGCCATGATCGCATCGGCTTTCTTCAGGCTGGCGTGGGCCTCGTCGAGCATCGCGCGCACCTGGATGAGTGATGCCTTGGTCTGGGCGGCCATGCCGTCCTGCTCAAACAGCCACTGGTCGGTTTTCGTGGCCATGCTGTCCATTTTCAGCGCCAGCCCGTCGAGCTTGGTGATGAGCGCGCGCGTCTTGTCGAGCGAATCGGTGACGGCGCGGGCCTTTTCGGGGCTGCCCAGCACGCCTTCGAGCACGCCGTATTCGCCGGTCATGCGGCCGGTCACGGTCTGCACGTTGGCGAGCGTGGCGTGGATTTCGCCGTCCTTGCGGGTGAGGTGCTCGACGTTGGCGAGGATCGCCTTCACGCGCTCGACCAGCACCGGGATTTCGCGGCTGATGTCGGAGGTTTGCAGCAGCACCGTCGAGTCGTCGGACAAGGGAGGGGCATCGAGGTCGGGCGAGTCGACGCGGATGCGGGCGCCGCCGACCAGCGGCTTGTCGAGGGTGAAGGTGCTGTTCTCCTTCAGCCACTTGGCGTTGCGCTCGAGGAAGGTAGCGTGGATGACGATGCCACCCCCTTCGTTGAGGCCGAGGGTGGTGACTTTGCCGATTTCGATGCCGGAAAAAACGATGGGCACGCCCGGCGCGACGTTGTCGGCGCTGGCGGCGGCCAGCCGCAGGTGGAAGGTGTCCTCGAAAAAGCCGCGCGCGTGCAGCAGGTAGGCGAGGAAGGCTGCGGCCAGCACGAGCGTGGTGGCGGCGAACACCCCGACCTTGAAATGCATTCCGTTCATTCCGTTTGTGGGCGCTCGGCATAGAGCGCCTGATTCCAGCTGAAGTCGAAGATTTCCCAGGTGCCCGATAAATCGGCGTGTGCCGCGAGCCGGCGGATGAACTCCGGGTAGGGCACATCGTAAAGCATGGCGCCAGGACGGTCGATCACCAGGCGCGGGCGCTTGAGGATGAGGGCGCGCGCGAGTTTGGTGGCAAAACGCTGCGCGGGCGTCATGTCAGGGTCGCGCAACGGCGCGATGTCGGCGTAGCCGAGCTGCGCCAGCAGTGCCTGCGCCTGGCGCGCTGCCTCGGCAGCGTTCGTGTGACGCTGGTAGAGCGGGATCAGCGCGATGTTGTCGAGGGCCGAGAGATTCGCGCGCAACGGCAGCTCGTGCGACACACGCGCGACCTCTTCTGGGAGCGCGCCGACCGCGGCGATCAGCGCCTCGCGGTCGGCGAAAACCGTCAGATGTACTTGAGCGCTAATGAGATCACCTCGATCGCGACGATCGCGAGAAAAACCCGCATCATGCCGCGCAGCACCGACACTGGGACCATGAAGAGCTTTTTCGGCGTTTCCAGCCCGGCGGTCACCGGGATCAGCGTCACCGCAAGTCCGAACAGCGCGCACTTGGCGATTAGGCCGGCAACGATCTGGAAATCGAAGATCTTGGCAATGGTCTGGGTGTACGGGTCAAAGCCGGCGGGTGTGAGGCCGTAAATGGCGAGGTAGCCGATCAGCAGCGCGAGCAGGCCCGCGAGCCCCGAGAGGGTGACGACCGAGACCACGCCGCCGATGAGCCGGGGCAGGAACTCGAACTGCATCGGCGGAACCTTGCAGTGGGCCAGCGCATCCAATTCGGCGTTCACCTGCATCAGCGCGACTTCGGTGTTGATGGCGCTGCCCGAGCGCAGCGCGATGAAGAGCGCGGTGAGGAAGGGCAAGAGTTCGAGCACCAGCACGCGGATGGCCATTTCGCTGGCGAATTCAGTCAGGCCGAAGTCGCGCGCGGTGGAAAGGATGATGCTAATGATCAGCCAGGAAATCACCAGCGCGTAGCCGAGGTAGACATGGAGGATCTGCACCGCGGTAAAGTAGACCTGCTTCACCACTACATCGAAGGTGGCTCGGTTCCAGGTGGTGCGGTCGAGCAGCAGCAGCCCGGCTCGGGCAAGGAAGGCAAACATCCCGTAGGCCACCGTGAACCAGCCGGTGACCTTGGCGCCGAGCGATTCGATGGAAGCCGCGAGGAAATGCATCGCGGCATCTTACCGTCATCCTCCGGGCTTGCGCCATAGGGGGGGAGGCCATAGAGTCTCAGCCAACAAGGAGATCGTAGGACGATGAAACATTACTTCATGACGGCGTTCGCGTTGGTGACGATGGGCATGGCAGCTGCCGTCCAAGCTTCGACCGGCACCGTGCTGCGCGACGAAAAGCTCTACAGCCAGCCCAACGCGGCGTCGAGCGTGACGGCCAGCCTGCCGCGCGGCGCCACCGTGACCATCCAGCAGAAGCAGGGCGGCTGGCTGCGCGTGACCGCGGGCAAGTCGACCGGCTGGATCCGACTGCTCTCGGTCCGCGCCGGAGCTGGGGGACTCGGTGGGCCCGGCGTCGGCGACGTGGTCGGCGTGGCGACCACCCGCTCGGATCCGAGCCGCGTGGTTGCGGTAGCGGGCCTGCGTGGCCTCAATGATGAGGAACTCAAGCAGGCGAAGTTCAACGGCGAAGAACTCGCGCGCATGGAAGCGCAGGCGGTCACGGCGGCGCAGGCGCGCAGCTTCGCCGGCCAGGCAGGGCTGGTGGCGGCCAACGTGCCGGCGCTGCCTGCGCCCCGCCCGGCACAACCCGCGTCGTCCTGGGAGAATCCGCAATGAAGCCCTCGATGAAGTCTATCAAGCGCGCGGTGCTGGCCGTTTCGCTGCTGGCGGTTGGCAGCTCCGCAGCCGCCTTCGATTTCGGCAAGCTGCTCGAGGACCGCATCAACCGCGAGCTCAACCGCGACAAGCCGACCCAGCCGGCACCGGTGCCTGCGCCGACGGAGGGCGCGGCAGCGTCCCCGGCGCAAAGCGCGGCAGCGCCGGCACCCAGCCGGCAGCGCATCGATCCCGCCCAGCTCGGCTTCGCGCTGTTCGGCGAATACTCGCTGGAAGAAGAAAACCGCATCGGCAGCCAGATTTCCGGCAACCTGCTGGGCGCGGTGCCGCTGGTGCGCGACGACAAGCTGCAGCGCTACGTCAACCTCGTGGGGAACTGGGTCGCGCAGCACAGCGGGCGCAAGGATGTCACCTGGCGTTTCGGCGTGCTCGACACCGAGGCGATCAACGCGTTCGCGGCACCCGGCGGGTACATCTTCGTCACCAAGGGGCTATACCGGCGCCTCAACAGCGAGGCGGAACTGGCCGGCGTTTTAGCTCACGAAATTGCCCATGTCACCCAGAAACATCACCTCAAGGTTCTGAAGAAGACCACGCTGATCGGCGCGCTGGGACAGGCCGCCGGCAGCCGGGTACGCGAGAGCGACCAGGTCATCCAGAACCTGATCGGCAACGGCGCCGAGATCATGGCGCGCAGCCTCGACAAGGAAGCCGAGTACGAGGCCGACCGCGTCGGCATGATCTACGCGGCGCGTGCCGGCTACGATCCGTGGGGACTGCCGAGCGTGCTGCAGGACCTGGCCGGCCTGCCGGCGGGCGACAACCGCACCAGCCTGCTCTACAAGACCCACCCGCACCCGGCAGATCGCCTCGCACAACTGGGCGAGGCGGTCGGCAACCGCCTCGACGCGGTGCGCGGCAAGGATCCGACCGACCGCTTCTACCGCCTGCCGTGAAGGCGGGGGCGTCGAAGTGGGCGCAGGCGGGCCTGTCGGCGCTGTTCGTGCTGCTGCTCGCCGCCCACGTCGGCGGGTTGCTGCACATGGCGCCGATGCAGCGCGCCGAGGCCTGGCTGTATGACGCCTGGCTGAAGCGCACGGCCCCGGCAGGCCGGGACGACCGCGTCGCCATCCTCGACATCGACGAAGCCAGCCTCAAGACCGTCGGTCGCTGGCCGTGGAGCCGCGACAACATGAGCGCGTTGGTCGAGCGGCTGTTCGACGACTATCACGTCGCCGCGCTGGGGTTCGACGTGGTGTTTGCCGAGCCCGACACCAGCTCGGGCCTGGCAACCCTCACCACGCTCGCGCAGCAGGAGCTTTCCGGCAGCCGCGATTTCCAGGCGGCGCTGAAGCAACTTGCGCCGAAGCTCGACTACGACGCGCGCTTTGCCCAGGCGCTCGCCGAGCGGCCGGTCTCGCTCGGCTACTACTTCATTCCGGCCGGCTACGGCGACGCCCGGACCGGCGCATTGCCGGAGCCGTCCTTGCCCTCGTCCGCCTTCGCGCCGCTCGCGCCCGGCACGCCGCCGGCCGGCTACGGTGCCAACCTGGCCGAATTCCAGCAGGCCGCGCCCATCGCCGGCTTTTTCAACATGCGCGCCGATGACGACGGCACCGCGCGCCGCATGGGGCTGGTGCAGCCCTTCGGCGACGGCTATTTCGTCTCGCTGTCAGTGTCCACGCTGCAGGCGGCGTTCGGCGGGGAGCCGGTGCTGGCCGGCGTCGAGTCGCAGTCCTTCCTCGGGCGGACGTATCCCACGCTGTGGCTCGAAGTCGGCGGCATCCGCCTGCCGCTGAGCAGTGAGGGCGAGGTGCACGTGCCCTACCGCGCCGGTGCGCCGTTCCCGTATTTTTCCGCGGCCGACGTGCTCGCCGGCAAGGTGCCGCTGCAACAACTGGAAGGCCGCATCGTGTTGCTGGGCTCGACCGCGCCGGGCCTGGCAGACCTGCGTGTGACGCCGTTTTCCAATGCCTTCCCCGGCGTCGAGATCCACGCCCATCTGATCACCGGCATGCTCGACGGCACCGTGCGCGCGACGCCGCCGTGGGCCGATGACGCGCGCCTCGTCGCCGTGCTGGCGCTGGGCGCGCTGCTGACGGTCATCTTGCTGCGCTTCGGCCCCGCGATCGGGCTGGTGGCGACGCTCGCGCTGCTGGCGCTGCTGCTCGCCGTCTACGCCGCGGCGTGGGCGCGCCACCTCGTCGTACCCATGGCGGCGCCGATGCTCACTGTGTTCGGCCTTTACGCGCTCAACACTGCTTGGGGCTTCTTCGCCGAGACGCGCAGCAAGCGGCAGATCACCAAGCTCTTCGGTCAGTACGTGCCGCCCGAACTCGCCGCCGAGATGAGCCGGGATCCGGCGCACTACACCATGGAAGGCCAGTCGCGCGAGATGACCGTGCTGTTCTCCGACATCCGCGGCTTCACCAATTTTTCCGAGAAGCTGCCGCCGACCGAGCTTGCCGAGGTGCTCAACGCCTACCTCTCGCGCATGACGCGCATCATCCAGCAGCACCAGGGCACGATCGACAAGTACATCGGCGACGCGATCATGGCGTTCTGGAACGCGCCGGTCGACCTGGCCGACCATGCGACGCGCGCCGTGCAGACCGCGCTGGAGATGCAGGCCGCGCTACCTGAGCTCAACCGTGAATTCGCCGCGCGCGGCTGGCCCGAGGTGAAGATCGGCGTCGGCGTGAACACCGGGCGCATGAGCGTCGGTAACATGGGATCCGAATTCCGCATGTCCTATACGGTGATGGGCGACGCGGTGAACCTCGGCTCGCGCCTCGAAGGCATCACCAAACAGTACGGCGTCGGCATCCTCGTCACCCAGCCTACGGTCGACGCCGATCCGGTACACGCTTTCATGAAAATCGACGACGTGCGGGTGAAGGGCAAGGAGACGCCGGTGGCGATCTACGAGCCGCTGGGGCCGAAAGAGGCGCTCGACGCGGCGACGCGCGAGGCAGCCGCCGAATTCGAGGCCGCCTACGCCGCCTACCAGCGGCAGGACTGGGATGACGCTGAATCCAAGCTCAAATCGCTCAAGGCGCGCGCGCCGCGTCCGCTGTACGATATCTACCTTGAGCGCATCGCGCATTTCCGCGAATCGCCGCCTCCTGCGGACTGGGACGGTGTGTTCGTGTACACGACCAAGTGAAAACAACACTCACCGTATTGGGCTGCAGCGGCGGTATCGGCAGCGGGCGCCACACCACCTGCCTCATGGTTGACGACGACGTGCTGATCGACGCCGGTAGCGGGCTCACCACGCTCGACCTCGAGGCGCTGGTGAAGCTCGACCACGTCTTCCTCACCCACGCCCATCTCGACCACGTGCTGGGCCTGCCCCTGCTGCTCGATAGCGTCGGTGACCTGCGCCCCGAACCCGTGACCGTGCATGGGCTGCCGGCGGTACTCGACGTGCTGGCGAAGCACCTATTCAACTGGCAGTTGTGGCCGGACTTCCGCGAAATCCCCAGCAAGGAGTCCCCCTGGCTGCGCTTTGAGCCGCTCGACTTCGGCGAGTCGCTCACTCTCAAGGGCCGCACCTTCCGCCCGCTGCCCGCCAACCACGTCGTTCCCGCGTGCGGCATCCACGTCGCCACCCAATCTGGCAGCCTGGTCTTCAGCGGCGACACCACCCACAGCGACGACTTCATCCGCGCACTCAACGCCATCCCCGACCTGCGCCACCTCATCATCGAAACCTCGTTCGAGAACGAGCTCGTCGAGATCGCCAAGGCCTCGAAGCATCACTGGCCCGATTCGCTCGCTGCCGAACTCGCGGCGCTGACCGTGCAGCCCGAGGTGTGGATCACGCATCTCAAGCCGGGCAACGAAGCGGCGATCATGAACGAGCTGCGCGCGGCGGCGCCGGGGTGGGGGGTGGAGGCGTTGATGCAGGGGCAGATGATCGAGCTTGGGTAAAGAGGGCGCGCGGCGCTAGCCATAGAACACCCCCAGCATCACCGTAACGACCAGGATGAACAGCAGCGTCATGCCGCCGCCGGCGCGGAGGAAGTCGGCGACGCGGTAGCCGGCCGGACCCATGATGAGCGCGTTGACCTGGTGGGTGGGCAGCAGGAAGGCGTTTGACGTGGCGAGCGCGACGGCCAGCGCGTAGACGGCCGGGTTGGCGCCGACGCCGAGTGCAATGTTGACCGCCAGCGGCACCAGCAGCACGGTGGCGCCGACGTTGGACATCACCAGCGAGAAGAAAGTCGCGAGCACCACCAGCGCCAGCATCAATACCCAATGCGGCAGGTCGCCGAGCATGGCCAGCACGTGCGCGGCGATCCAGGCCGCGGTGCCGCTGGTTTCGACCGCAAGCCCGAGCGGAATCAGGCTCGCCAGCAGGAAAACGGTCTTCCAGCTGACCGCCTGGTAGGCTTCCTCGATGCGCAGGACGCCCGAGAGCACCATGCCGATGGCGCCGGCCATCAGCGCCAAGGAGAGCCGCACGTCGGTGAAGATCAGCAGGACGAGGGCGAGGCCGAAGAAGAAGAGCGCCGATTTTTCCTTGTGCGGGCGCAGTTCCTCGTGGGGGTAGTCGCTCGTGACGACGACGAAGTTGCTGTCCTTTTCCAGCCGGGCCAGCGCGTCCCAGGCCGTGTGCACCACCAGGGCGTCGCCCGCCTGCAGCGGCAGGTCGCGGATGTTGTCCCCCTCCAGCAGCGACTTGCCGCCGCGGTGGAGCGCCAGCATGGCGATGCCGTAGGTCTTGCGCAGCCAGATCTCGCGCGCGCTCTTGCCGATGAGCTTCGAGCCGGGCGGGATGACCACCTCCGCGATGCCGGCACGGGCTGACGACAGGATGTCGGCAAAGGTCTTGAGGTCGGTGCTGAGGGTGAGGCCGTTGCGCTCGACGAAGCGGGGCAGGTGCTGTGGCGAGGCGAGCACGCCCAGCACGGTGCCCGCCTCGATCGGCATGTCGCGCTCCAGCCCACTGGGCCCCACGACCATCTCGTCGCCGGGGCGCAGCGCCGCGACGACGCGAACGCGGTATTGGCGCTCCATGTCGTCGAGCAGCTGCCCGACCAGCGGGCTGCCCGGCGGCACCGCGACCTCGAACACGCTGTCCTCGAGGCCATAGAGTTCCTGGAAATAGCGCATGGTGTGGGTGGCGCGCGCGTGTTCCTTGGACGTGCCCTGCGCGGACGGCAGCACGTATCGACCGGCCAGCACGAAATAGGCGATGCCCGTGGCGAGCAGGGCGAGCCCGATCGGCGTAACCGAAAACATCGACCAGGTGGCGATCTGCTGCTCTGGCGGAAGCGCCTTGTTCGAGGTGATCAGCAGGTCGTTGAGCAGGATCAGCGGGCTCGAGCCGACCATGGTGAGCGTGCCGCCGAGGATCGCGCAAAAGCCCATCGGCATCAGCAGGCGCGACATCGGCAGGCCGGTGCGCGCGGAAATCCGTCCCACCACCGGCAGGAACAGCGCCGCGGCCCCGACGTTCTGCATAAAGCCCGAGATCAGCCCGACCGAACCCGAGACCGCCGGGACGATGCGTCGCTCGGCGTGGCCCGCGCGCTTGAGGATGGCCGCCGCGACCCGGCTCATGAGCCCGGTCTTGTCGAGCCCCGCACCAATGATCATGACCGCGATGATCGATACGACCGCGTTGCTGGCGAAGCCGTCGAACAACTCGCCAACCGGCACCAGCGGCTTCATCAGGCCGAAGGCCTCGCTCGCCGCGCTGATCAAGCCGATCAGCACCATGATGCTGATCGCGGCCACATCGACTTCCACGACCTCGAATACGAACAGGAACACCGTCAGGGTCAGCAGCAGGAGCACGACGAGGATTTCGATCGTGGGCGCCACGGCCGCCGCGGCGGCGCCGAGCAGGAGGAACAGCGGCGCGGCAATCAGCAGCACCGGGTCGAGTCGTGGAAGGCGGGAGGAAAGTGCCATGGGTGTGTGTGAGATCGCAATCGCCCGGAGCCTTCGTTGGAAGACGCGGCAGCCCCGGTCTGGCTAGCGGACAGGCAGGGCGCGCGATCGTTCCCGTCCATTGCCGCTTCGGTGTGGTGCGTATCGGGTCGGTGACGAAAGCCAGACGAGCCGCGCTGCGCCGATCAGGCGCTGGTACGGCGGGCGCTCATCAGGAACACCGGATAGTCGCGGGTGCCGGATTCGCGTTCCTTTGCAATGCTGAACACGGTCTGGAAGCGCACATCGCCGAATCCCACGTGCTCGGCGCGCCGTGTGAGGTCGGCGCGGTCGAACCCGTGGTGCACGTTAACCTCGATACCGTGGAAGGAACCGTCCTCCTTGTCCAGATCGGCGACGCAGAGGTAACCGCCCGGATTCAGGAGTTCATGGAAGATGGCGAGGATGCGGTCGGTGTCCGGCACGTGGTGCAGCGTCATCGAGGTGACGATCAGGTCGAAGCGCTCGGCCGGTGGCGCATCCGACATCAGGTCGAGCCTGAGCGTCCTCATGTTGGTCACGCCCTGCGCGGCGATCTTCTCGTCCACCACCGCGAGCATGCCGGTCGAACTGTCGGCCATCAGGATGGGGCCGAGGAAGTCCTTCAGCGGAAAGCTGAGCAGGCCGGTGCCGCAGCCGTAATCGAGGGCGCGCATGTCGCGATGCAGGGGCACGGCCGCGCGCACGGCCTCGGCGATTTTCCGGCCGCGCTCGCGGAACACGGGGTTTTCGTCCCATTGGCGAGCCTTGCTGTCGAAATGGGCGCTGTCGAGTTGAATGGTAGGCGTGGCAGTCATGATGTGGGTGCTGTAAGGGTAAGGCAATCCAGATTGGGGGCTTGAGACGTGCGCAAGGATCACGGCACGCCAGGGGCCGGCTGCGCCGCGGCGACGACCACGCGATTCTTGCCCTCACGCTTGCCTTGCAGCAGTGCGTGATCGACTTCGGAGAGCTTGCGGCTGAAGCTGTCGCCAGGGCCGAAGGCGGTCACCGCGGCCGTAAGCGTCAGCTGCAGAGGCTGGCCGTTCGCGATGATCGGGGTGGCGTCGACCTGGGCGCGCAGCTTTTCCGCCAGGGTGCGGGCGCCCTCCAGATCGGTTTCCGGCAGCAGCATGAGAAACTCCTCGCCACCCCAGCGGGCGACGTGGTCCTGGCCGCGCATCACGCGGCGAAGCGAGTCCGCGATGGTCTTGAGCGCGGTGTCGCCGCAGTCGTGGCCGAAGCCGTCGTTGACGGACTTGAAGTCGTCGATGTCGACCAGCACGATCGCCGCCGCCTTGCCGCTGCGGTTCAGTCGGGCCAGTTCGAGGTCCACCATGCGCAGCATGTGGCGGCGGTTGAAAAGCCCGGTCAGGGGGTCGATCGTCGCCAGATGGGCAAGCTCGGCCTCGGCCTTGCGCGCCACCCAGGCATAGAAGTGGGTGACATAGGCGACGAAGCCGAAGGCGGCGAAGGTGTTGAAATAGCGGACGTACCCCAGCGTCTCCTCGCTGAGACCGGTGCGCGCGGGATGCGTGCCGAGCGAGAGGTCGAGTGCGATGTAGGCCACGCTCAGCGCCAGCAGGTAGCCGATCTTGGCATGCAGGCGCCACCCGGGATGGAAGAAGGCGGGCGGCACCATGGCGAACACGTAATACTCAAAGCCGCTCTCGAACCCCAGGGCCGAAAGCGCGAGCCAGGCGTGGAGAACGACCTCAACCGTGGTGAGGAGCAGAACCTCGGTGAGTCGGCCACGTTTCGCGAGTAGCAGCATCACGGCATAGAACGCGACGCTGCCGAGGTTGAAGAGGGCGAGCGCATCGAGCCGAGCCCACGCGAAGAAAACCAGGAAAACGATATGCAGGGCGAGCGCCGCCCAAGCGCCGTTGGCGATCAGTTCCTGGTAACGAAGGTGCTCAGACGAAGTCATCATGGGCCCGGTTGGAGGCCGGGCATGCGATTGCGGTTGCGACACTAAACCGGGGCGTTCGGGCCATCGCTATTCTAGTCGCCCGGCAGGCTGCCGTGCGCGTCGGCGATGCGAAACGCTGCCGGGGCGGCATCCTGCTCGATCGTGTTCCGCAGTTGGCCGGGGGACTCGATCCGGGACGCATCACCGAGATGCGCCGCGGGTTGTGTGCCGCCGGTGGTTGCCGATTCGCTGGCTCGAATGACGGCGCGCGGTTTGTCCGGCCGGACCGCGGCTCAGTCGCCCAAGCGAGCTTTTGACAGCATCTCGACGATCGCCTGCCAGCGCGCGCCGCGACGGGCTTCCGTCTGTGCAAGCTGCAGGGCGGTGTTGCCCTGTTTGTCCCGCGCGTCGACGCTGGCGCCGTGCGCGAGAAGCAGGCGAATGATCTCGACGTGGCCTCGCTCGGCGGCGTGCATCAGGGCCGAACGGCCGCCGATGGCGTCCTGCGGGTTCGGATCCGCGCCTGCATCGACCAGGCGTGCGGCGATCTCGGTGCGCCCATTCAGCGCGGCATCCATCAGCGGGGTGACCCCAGCGAGGGTGCGTGCATTCGGATTCGCGTCGTTGGCCAGCAGCAGTTCGAAGAGGGCGAGGTTGCCGGTGCCGGCGACATCGTGAAGGGCGGTTCGTCCGTGCTGATTGGCCGCGTTCACTTCGGCGCCGTGAGCGATCAGGGCGCGGGCGATGTCGGCGTCGCCCCGCCCGGTTCCCGCCCACGTCGCGGCGAGCAGGGCGGTCGAGCCGTCGGGGGCGCGCGCGTCGACCGCCGGGCCGGCCGCGAGGAGCGCGCTCACCGCCGCGGCGTCCCCGCGCCAGGCGGCCGCGACGAGCGGTGGCACGTCGGCGGGTTTCGCTGCGCATCCCGCCAGCAGCAGTGCGAACAGCAGGCCTGCGAGGCGGTGGCGAAGGTGGCGGGGCTGCGTGGTCATTCGGATCGAGGGAGAAGCGCGCCCGGATCGTTGGCAGGGCCGCTCAGAATGCGCCTACCAGCTACGCCAGGCTGTGGACCGCCTGGCCGTAGCCCTTGTCGACACACACGCCGACCTCGGCGACGAGCGACCAGGCGAGGCCGAACTGCGCCACGGCGAAGCCCGCGAAGGTGAACGGGCTCACGCTGACAAGGCCGACGCCGAACTGGCTGATGCACACGACCCCGTAGCCGAACTGGCCGATGGCGATGATGCCCTTGGCAACCACCGGCATCCTGTTCGGTCCGAACTCGAAAGCAATGTTAAAGCAACGGCAATCCGCGGATCTGCAAGCGCGACTTGTATTCGCAGCCCCAGCTGGTCCAGGTTTCCCTCGCCGAGTACGGCGCACCGCACTGGGGGCAGGCAAAGGCCTGCTCGGAGACAAGGCGCTTGCATTCGCGACAGGGTTTCATGGCTGGCTCGTCAAAGTGGGTGGTTTGCAGTCCCGGGGGCGAAGGCAGGCGTCACACGAACACGCCTACGGCAAGGCACGCGCAGGCAACGGTCGTCAGGCGCAGGCGAAGCGGCAGGTACCACTGCGGCAAGTCGGCGCGGCGGGACAGCCGGACGTCCTGCGCATAGTGCGCGACGAACCCGGCGATCAACAGCGCCCCGCCCCAGGCGGAGGGCAGCAGCAGGGCGGGCCAGGCGACGAGCGCCGGCACGACACTCCACACGAAGCACCGCTGCTTCGCGAGGTTCGACAAGCCGGCCAGCGTCATCGCGAATCCCCAGTGCAGCCCACCGACAAAGCTCAGGATCACGGCGCCGTAGGCGATCAGTGCGTTGCGCCACAGCCCTGCGTGGGCCGGATCGACGACGGCGAGCACCGCCGCGCCGAGGAAAGGCAGCAGGCCGCCATAGCCCAGCCAGGCGACGGCGCGCGGGAGGGAGTCGGTGGGGGTGGGATGCATGTGGCTCACGCGTCGAAACGGGGTGTCCCCATTATCGGGCCTTTTACGGGGGCTGGCACAGGTTGGGGGACATGCGTGGCTTGCGCGTTGGCCCTCGCGCCCTGTGCCATGACGAAACATGGTCGCTGCCGAATCCGCCCACCCCGGTTTCACCCTTGCCTTCTCGGCCGGGGCCGTCGCCGTACGCCGTGTCCCCGACGGCTAGCGTTTTCTCGTGCTGCGCGCGTACCGCAAAAGGGATTTCCCCAAGGGTGGGGTGGAAGCCGGCGAATCGCCGCTGGAGGCGGCCATCCGCGAAACCGCCGAGGAGGCCGACCTTCGTGACCTCGTCTTTCGCTGGGCGAGGCCTATTGCGAGACCGCGCCCTATGGTCGTGGCAAGGTCGCCCGTTACTACCTTGCGGAAACTGCGCGGGAAGCCATCACGCTGCCCGTATCGCCCGAACTCGGGCGGCCGGAGCACGACGCGTGGCGCTGGGTGGGCGCCGCCGAGGCCGAACGCATGCTGCCGCCGCGGCTGCAGCCGGTTCTCGCGTGGGCGAGGGGGCAACCAGGGACCTGATCGGTCACCGCGATCCGCCGGGGGCGTCTTTGACGCGGGCGAGACGACGCCATCTCGACTGGCGCAGGGCCACGCCTTGGGCGTTCATGCGTATGGCGCTCGCCGGCCGAACAGGAGTGCCGCGGTAAGGATGATGACGCCGGTCAGCAACGGCAACCAGTAGATGACGCCGTCGCGGTAGCCGTCGTAGCCGATGAAGCGCGCGTCGACCACCACCGCCAGCGTCACGCCGAGCAGCACGAGGCCGGCGGCAACCAGCCAAGGGCCGCGCAAGCTCGTGATGAACATCGCATAGAGCACGAAGGGCGCGAGCACTGCCGCCAGGGCGAGTGCATCGACCACGTAGCCGACATGGAAAAACGGCACCACAGCGGCGGCGAAGGCAGCGGCTGCGCCAAGCAGGACGATCACGATGGCGATGTGCAGGGACGAGACGGCAGACATGGCATCCTCCTGAGGGAACATGCGGACGATCGTTATGACCGCTGGGCGGGCACCGGGTTTCGTGGGGGTCTCTCTCAGCCCGGGTGCTGGCCTCGCCACGCTCGGGCCTATGCCTGATCCTGTAGCGCCGCCTGCAACGCCCGCTCGTCCACCGGGTAAGTCAGCACGGCGTGGATGGGAAACAGTTCCAACAGCTTGCCGATGTGGTCCGCCTCGCGAGGATGCATGAACACGATCACCTTCGCCTGCGGTGCCTGGCATTGCAGCGTGCGCAGCGTCACGTCCAGGTTGGAGATGTTGGCGCCGGCGTAGTTGTTGCCCCAGCCGTAGATGAACTCGCCGACGAAGAAGTCCGGCTTCTGCTTCTGCAGCGCACGGTGCAGGTTGCGGGCGCTCGTGAAGCGCTCGGCCGCGATGCCCAGACGCGCGTAGAGTTTCCCGAGGTCGGGGTGGAAGGGGGATTCGATTAGAGAGTAGAGAATTTTCATGCGACGGGAGTTTACCGCGTCGGTTCAGGCAGGCAGCACGGCTACCGGTGCGCGGCGCGAGCCCTCTGCAGAATTCGGCGCGCGGACGCGGCTGGCGAGACGGGGCCGGGGAACCGGTGTTCGGACTCCCCGGCCGGGCGACAGAATGTCGTTGGCCTCGCTCAGCCCGGCAACATGGCCAGCAGCCCGTTCAAGCGCCGCACGAAGCTCGCCGGATCGTCGAGCTGGCCGCCTTCGGCGAGCAGCGCCTGCTCGAACAGCAGGTTGGCCCAGTCGGCGAAGCGGGCTTCGTCGGTTTCGCTGTTGAGCCGCGTGACCAATGCGTGGGTCGGGTTGATCTCCAGCGTCGGCTTGACGCTGGGCGCGGCCTGGCCGGCGGCCTTCAACAGGCGCTCGAGGTTGGCGCTCATGTCGCCTTCGCCGGTGACGAGACAGGCGGGCGAGTCGGTGAGGCGGTGGGTGACGCGAACGTCCTTGACGCGCTCGCCGAGCGTCGCCTTGATGCGCTCGACCAGCGGCTTGAGCGCTTCCTCGGCTTCCTTCTGCGCGGTTTTTTCGGCTTCGTCCTCTAACGCGCCCAGATCGAGTCCGCCCTTGGCGACGGACTTCAAGGGCTTGCCTTCGAACTCGTGCAGGTTGGACACCAGCCACTCGTCGACGCGGTCGGACAAGAGCAGCACTTCGATGCCCTTCTTGCGGAAGATCTCGAGGTGCGGGCTGTGTTTGGCCGCCGCGAAGCTGTCGGCGGTGATGTAGTAGATGGCCTGCTGGCCTTCCTTCATGCGACCGATGTAGTCCTTCAAGGACACGACCTGGGCGTCGGTGTCCGTGTGCGTCGAAGCGAAGCGGAGCAGGCCGGCGATCCGCTCGCGGTTGGCGAAATCCTCGCCCGGGCCTTCCTTCATGACTTTGCCGAATTGCTTCCAGAACGCGACGTATTGTTCCGGCTGGTTGGTGGCCAGGTCCTCGAGCATGCCAAGCACCTTCTTCACCGAGCCGTTCTTGATGGCGTCGATGTCCTTGCTCGACTGCAGGATCTCGCGCGAGACGTTCAAGGGCAGGTCGGAGGAATCGATGACGCCGCGCACGAAGCGCAGGTAGGCCGGCATCAGTTGCTCGGCGTCGTCCATGATGAAGACGCGGCGCACGTAAAGCTTGATGCCGTGACGTTTATCACGGTCGTAGAGATCGAACGGCGCGTGTGAGGGAATGTACAGCAGGGAGATGTATTCCTGCTTGCCTTCGACGCGGTTGTGCGACCAGGTGAGCGGTGGCTCGAAGTCGTGCGCGACGTGCTTGTAGAACTCGCGGTATTCGTCGTCGCTGATGTCCTTCTTCGGCCGCGCCCACAGGGCAGAAGCCTTGTTGACGGTCTCGTCCTCGTCGATCGGCACCTCGACGCCGTCCTTCCATTCCGTCTTCTTCATCACGATGGGCAGGGTGATGTGGTCGGAATATTTCCGGATGACCGACTTGATCTTCCAGTCGGACAGGAACTCGTGCTCGCCTTCCCTGAGATGCAGCACGATCTCGGTGCCGCGCGTGGACTTCTCGACGGTCTCCAGCGTGTAGTCCCCTTCGCCTGACGACTCCCAGCGCACGCCGTGCTCGGCGGTGAGCCCCGCGCGGCGGGTGGTGAGCGTGACGCGGTCGGCGACGATGAAGGCGGAATAGAAGCCGACGCCGAACTGGCCGATCAGCGCGGCGTCCTTCTTCTGGTCGCCGGACAATTGAGAGAAGAATTCGCGGGTGCCCGATTTTGCAATCGTGCCGATGTGGTCGATGACTTCCTGCCGGCTCATGCCGATGCCGTTGTCGGAAATCGTGAGCGTGCGGGAGGCACGGTCGAAGGCGACGCGGATCTTGAGCTCGGGGTCGTTCTCGAACAACGCCGGGTCGGCGAGCGCCTCGAAGCGCAGTTTGTCGGCCGCGTCGGAGGCGTTGGAAATGAGTTCGCGCAGGAAGATGTCCTTGTTGGAGTACAAGGAGTGGATCATCAGCTGCAGCAGCTGTTTGACTTCCGCCTGGAAGCCCAGGGTTTCTTTGGTGGCGGACATGCCTTGGCTCTCCCGTGACTACTTAAAACGTTCCGCGGATCTGGGGGCTTCGCAGCGGATTTCAAGACCCGCGCGGCCCAGGGGTCAAAGTGCGTCGAGCCGGGAGCGGAGCGCCGCCGCATGGACGCGCACCGGCGCCATGTCGAGTTTCGCCAGCTGGCGGTAGACCATGCCGAGGCGCGGGTTGCGGCCCAGCGAGGCGGCGTGGCGGTCGAAAAAATCCCAGTAGAGCGCGTTGAACGGGCAGGCCTTGTCGCCGACGCGCTGTCTGCGGTCGTAGGCGCAGCCGCGGCAGTAGTCGCTCATGCGGTCGATGTAGGCGGCGGTCGAGACGTAGGGCTTGGTCGCGACCAGGCCGCCGTCGGCGAACTGGCTCATGCCGAGCGTATTGGGGAGCTCGACCCATTCGAAGGCGTCGATGTAGACGCCGAGATACCACCGGTGCACGGCCTGCGGGGCGAGCCCGGCGAGTAGCGCGAAATTGCCGATGACCATCAGCCGCTGGATGTGGTGGGCGTGGGCGTGCTCGAGCGACTGGCCGATGGCGTGGGCGAGGCAGCGCATGCGGGTGTCGCCGCTCCAGAACCAGCGTGGGAGCGGCAGGGTGTGGTCGAAGTGGTTGCTGTCGGCATAGGCCGGCATGCGTGCCCAGTACACCCCGCGTACGTACTCGCGCCAGCCGAGGATCTGGCGGATGAAGCCCTCGGCGGCGGCGAGCGGCACGCCGCCGGCCCGCCACGCCAGCTCCGCCGCGGCGACGACCTCGCGCGGGTCGAGCATCTTGGTGTTGAGCGCGAACGAAAGCTGGGAATGAAACAGCCGCCACGCGCGGCTGCTCATCGCGTCCTGGAAGTCGCCGAAGTGGGGCAGGGCGTGGGTCAGGAAGGCGTCGACCTGGGCGAGCGCCTCGCCGCGGTTGAGCGGCCAGCGGAAGGCCTCGGCCTGCGGCGCGCCGAGGCTCTCGACGCCCGCTGCCGTGATCGCCTGCCAGAGGGCAGCGTGATCGTGAACGGGGCGCAGGTCCGGCGGCTCGGGTGGGGTACCGGGCCAGGCCTTGCGGTTGTCGGCGTCGAAGTTCCACTGTCCCCCGGCGGGCGCGTCGCCGTCCATCAGTACGCCGTGCCTGACCCGCATCGCGCGGTAGAAGCGCTCCATCAGCCACTGCTTCCTGCCCTGGAACAGGGCAGCAGCTTCATCGCGTGCGGTGTAGAAGTGCGCGCTGTCGACCATGCGGGCGGGGAGCGGAAGGCCTCGTGCGTAGTCGGCGAGCTGCGCGTCGAGACGCCATTCGTCGGGCGCCTGGTATTCGAAGCCGCTGGCCTGGTGTTCGGCGAGCAGCGCGTCAAGATTCGCCGGAATGCGCTGGCGGTTGGCGGGATCGTCGATCGTGAGGTAGCGCACGCGGTGGCCGGCCGCTTTCAGCTGCCGCGCGAAATCGCGCATGGCGGCGAAGATCGCGAGAATCTTCTGCGCGTGATGCAGGACGTAGTCGGTCTCCTGGCGCACCTCCATCAGCGCGTAGACGACGTCGTCGCGCACGCGGTCGAACCACGGGTGGCGCGGATTGAGCTGGTCGCCGAGGACGAGGCGCAGCGTGGTCACGAGGCAGCGGGGCGCGCGTTGCGGCAGCGCTGCGAGCAGTATTTCACCTCTTCCCAGTCGCGCGACCACTTGCGGCGCCACGTGAACGGGCGTCCGCAACGGGCGCAGGATTTGGTCGGCAGGTCGGCTTTCTTGCGCATCGGTTGGCTTCTCCGGGAGAACGGCATCCCGGCGGCCGGCCCGCCGGAGCTACTTCTGGCCCGACAGCAGGGCCAGAAGTTCCGCCTGCGCGCAGTACGCCTTGCCACCCCGGGCCTTGCGGCGCCGATAGCTGCCGTCGGGCTGCATTTCCCACGCCTGGACATTGTCGCGCAGGTAGGGCTTGAGGCCCTCGTTGATGACGCGCTTCTTGAGCTTGGGATTGAGGATCGGGAAGCCGGTCTCGATGCGACGGAAGAAGTTGCGGTCCATCCAGTCGGCCGAGGAGAGGTAGACCTGTTCGTCGCCGCCGTTCCTGAAATAGAAGACGCGGGTGTGCTCGAGGAAGCGGCCGACGATGGAGCGGACGCGGATGTTGTCCGACAGGCCCTTGATTCCAGGCCTCAAGGCGCATACGCCGCGAACGATGAGTTGGATCTTCACGCCTGCCTGGCTCGCGGCGTAGAGCGCGGCGATCACCTGCGGCTCCAGCAGCGCGTTCATCTTGGCGATGATGGCGGCGGGCTTGCCGGCCGCGGCGAACTCGGCTTCGCGGCCGATCGCGGCGACGACTTCGCTGTGCAGGGTGAACGGGGACTGCCACAAGCGCTTCATCTTGCCGGCCTTGCCCAGCCCGGTGATCTGGGTGAACAGGCTCACGACGTCGGCGGTCAGCGCCTCGTCGCAGGTCATGAGGCCGAAGTCGGTGTAGAGCCGCGCGGTGCGGGCGTGGTAATTGCCCGTGCCGAGGTGGGCATAACGGCGAAGCCCACCGTCCTCGCGGCGGATGACCAGCGCGAGCTTGGCATGGGTCTTGTGGCCGACGACGCCGTATACGACGTGGGCGCCGACCTCCTCTAGCTTCGCCGCCCAGTTGATGTTCGCCTCCTCGTCGAAACGCGCCAGCAGCTCGACGACTACGGTGACTTCCTTGCCCGACTGCGCGGCGCGGATCAGCGCCTGCATCAGTTGCGAGTCGGTGCCGGTGCGGTAGACCGTCTGACGGATGGCGACGACCTGCGGGTCGGCCGCGGCCTGCTCGATGAATTCGATCACCGGCTGGAAGGATTCGAACGGGTGATGCAGCAGAATGTCGCCCTTGCGGATCTGCGCGAAGATGTCGTCGTCTTTCGCCAAGCGGGCGGGGCGTGCCGGCATGAAGGGCGGGAACTTGAGGTCGGGGCGGTCGACCCAGTCCGGCACCTGCATCAGCCGCACCAGGTTCACCGGGCCATGCTCCTGGTACAGGTCTTCCGGGTCGAGCTCGAATTGCTCGAGCAGGAAGGCGGCCATCGCCGGCGAGCAGTTGTCGGCGACCTCGAGCCGCACGGCTGCGCCAAAGTTGCGTTGCGGGAGCTCGCCCTGCAGCGCCTGGCGCAGGTTCTTGGTTTCTTCGTCGTCGACGAAAAGGTCGGAGTTTCGGGTGACGCGGAACTGGTAGCAGCCCTCGACCTTCATCCCCGCGAACAGCTCGCCCACGTGGGCGTGGAGGATCGACGACAGGAAGACGAAGCCATACTCGCAGCCAGCCACTTCTGGCGGCATGTGAATGACCCGCGGCAGCGCACGCGGCGCCTGCACCACCGCCGCGCCGGAGTTGCGGCCGAAGGCGTCGCGTCCAGACAACTCGACCGCGAAGTTGAGGCTCTTGTTGAGCACGCGGGGAAAGGGGTGCGAGGGGTCGAGCCCGACCGGGGTCAGCACCGGCATCAGCTCGCGGAAAAAATAATCGCGGATCCACGCCGCCTGCGCCTCATTCCACTGCGTGCGGCGCAGGAAGTGGATGCCCTCAGCGGCGAGCGCCGGGATCACGTCCTGGTTGAAGAGCTCGTACTGCCGGGCGACGAGCGCGTGTGCCAGCTCGGACACGGCGCGATACTGCTGCCTGGCGGTCAGGCCGTCCGGCGAGCGCTGAGTCGAGTGGGCGCGGATTTGTTCCTTGAGGCCGGCGACGCGCACCTCGAAGAACTCGTCCATGTTGCTGGCGAAAATGCAGAGGAAACGCAGGCGTTCCAGCAGCGGCACGTCGGGATCCTCGGCCTGCGCCAGCACGCGGCGCTGGAATTCCAGGATGCCGAGTTCGCGGTTGATCAGGGTGTCTGGGCTGGGAATTGTCATCATTGTCTTGGCGTGAGCGTGCTTCAATGATAAGTGGCCGTCCCGCTGCGAATATGACACGTAAATGACAACCTTGCCTCCGCAGGAGATCGAACTCAAGCTTGCGCTGCCACGCGAGCAGGTCGACGCCTTCCTGAAGCGCATGGCCAGACGGCGGCTCGCCGCGGTCGAAGCAGACCTCGTCACGCGCTATTTCGATACCCCCGATTTTGCCCTCGCCGCCGCAGGCGTGGCGTTGCGCGTGCGGCGTGTCGGGCGGCGCTGGCTGCAGACGCTGAAGACCGAAGGCGAGCGGTACGGGGGACTGTCGCGCCGCGTCGAGTACGAGGTGCCGACCGCGCGGGGTGCGCTCGACTGGACGCGGTTTCCGCCCGAGGCGCTGACTTACGTGCCGCAGCAACTCCTGGACCGGGTCGCCCCGGTGTTCGAGACGCGCTTTCATCGCACCAGCTGGGAGGTGAAGGGGCCCCGCGGGGCGCTGATCGAGGTCGCGCTGGATGTCGGCGACGTGCGTGCCCGCGATCGCCGCCAGCCGCTCTGCGAAGTCGAGCTCGAACTGAAGGCGGGCGCCGCCGATGCCCTCTTTGCGCTGGCGCTGGACTGGGCCGCCGCCTTCGGCTGCCTGCCCTTCGATGTGAGCAAGGCCGAGCGCGGCGTGTGGCTGGCGCGCGGCGTGGCCGCGGCGCCGGTGAAGTCGGTGCGGGTCGCCCTCAGCCACGACATGAACGTGGAGGATGGATTTGCCGCCATCGTCCAGGGCTGTCTCGCGCAGTTCCAGGCCAACTTGCCCGGGGTATTGGGGGCGGGCGCTGCCGTCGTGGCAGGCGGCGTCGCGGCGTCCCGATCGGCAGGGCGGCCGCAGACCGAGCCCGACACGATCGAGGAGGACATCGAGTATGTCCACCAGGCGCGGGTGGCGTTGCGGCGACTGCGCGCGGCGCTGCGCCAGTTTCGCCGGGTGTGCGTGCTGCCGGACGACCTGCTGGCCGACCTGCGCGCGCTGGCCGCGGCGCTGGGGCCGGCGCGCGACTGGGACGTGCTGGTTGTCGAGACGCTGGCGGAGATCGCGCCGCATCATCCGGATGCGGTGGTTTGGCAGCGGGGGCTGGCGGTGCTCGAGGCGCGGCGGGCCGAGGTGTGGGCGACCATGCGGGCGGCGATTGCCGAGGCACGCCCCGGCGTGTGGCTGCTCGCCATGCAGCGCTGGTTGCAGCAGCACGGCTGGCGCGTCGGCGCCGCCGACACCCAGCGCATGGCGCAGCTTGCTCGGCTCGACACCTGGGCGTGCCGCGCGCTCAAGCAGGGACACCGGCGCGTCGTCCGCGGCGCGCGCCGGTTTGCCGAGCTTCAACCGCTGGAGCGCCACGCGCTGCGCATCACGATCAAGCGCCAGCGCTATGCGACGGAGTTTTTCCAGCCCTTGTTCAGCGGCAGACGGCAAGCGCGGTATCTGGAAGTGCTGCGAGCCGCGCAGGACAGTCTTGGGCGTGCCAACGACGCCCACGTCGCCTGGACCTTGCTCGAGACGGCGCCGCCGTCGGCTGCGCCGATGACCGATTTCGTCCGCGGCTGGCTCGCAGCGCGACTCGCCGGCGCGGGCAACGGCGAGAGCGCCGCGCTGATGGAGACATTCCTGGATACCCCGACCTACTGGTAGGTGGTGCAAACTTTGATTGCAAGGAGAAACGATGGACCTGATCTTGTGGCGTCATGCCGAGGCCGAGGACGGCCTGCCCGACCTCAAGCGCGAACTCACCGACAAGGGCCGCAAACAGGCGGGGCGCATGGCGGACTGGCTCAACCCGCGCCTGCCACAGAACGCGCAGGTTCTGGTGAGCCCGGCGCGGCGGACGCTGCAGACGGCGCGCGCGCTCGGGCGCAGCTACACAGAGGTGGCGGCGCTGGCGCCCGGTGCGACCGCCGAAGCCGTCCTCGCCGCCGCTGGCTGGCCTGACGCCGGCTATCCCGTGCTGATCGTCGGGCACCAGCCGACACTTGGGCAGGTGGCGATGCTGCTGCTGAGCGGCCAGCCCACCGACGTCACCATCAAGAAAGGCGCGATCTGGTGGTTCCAGAGCCGCGAGCGGGGAGGGGAGCGGCAGGTCGTGCTGCGCGCTGTGGTGGGGCCTGACTGGTTATAATCGATGCGTGACTAGATCTGCCTTTCCGCGCGGGGCGTCCCGACCGTTCCCGATCCAGCCGTCGAGGTGCGAGCCGTGCCGGGCTGGCTGATCGGTCTGCGCGAGGCGTTTCTCGAAGCAAGCCCGCTGCGGCGGGCGCTGCTGGTGCTGCTGGTCGTTCTCCCCCTCGTGGCGCTGTGCGCCGCGTATTGGTGGCTGCACCCCCGCGAGTACCGGACGCTTTATGGCCAGCTGTCCGACCGCGCCGGAGGCGAAGTCATCGCAGCGCTCGAGCAGCTCGACATTCCCTACCGACTGTCTGCCGCCGACGGCAGCATCGAGGTGCCGGCCGAGGCACTGCACATCGCGCGCTACCGTCTCGCCGCGCGCGGCCTGCCGCGATCCGACGAGGACGCGCAGGAGACGCTCTCGCGCACCCCGAGTTTTGGCGCCTCGTCGCTGCAGGAACAGCAGCGGTTCCAGCGCGCGCTCGAAATCGATCTCGCACGCTCCATCCAGCAGCTCGAACCCGTCGAGCTCGCGCGCGTGCACCTGGCCTTGCCCAAAGTGTCTCCCTTCCTCCGCGACGCGCCGCCAGCGACCGCCGCCGTGCTGGTGCGCCTGCGCCCCGGCATGCAGCTCGCCGCGGCGCAGGTGACGACCATCCAGACGCTGGTCGCGGCGAGCGTGCCGCGCATGAAGCGAACGGATGTGCAGGTCCTGGATCCGACCGGCGTGCTGCTGGGCGAGGCGCCGCCGGAGCCCGCGCAGTCGCAACGGATTGCGCTGGAGCAGGACCTCGTCCGCCGCGCGCTCGCGGTGCTTCAGCCCTGGGTCGGCGAGGGGCGCGTGAACGTGCAGGTGACGGCCACACTCGCCGACAGCGAGACCCGCGAGACCGTCGAACGCGTGCGCAACGTCGTCGTCGGCGGCGAAGCCCGCCCCGCCGAACGCACCGTTCGCACGAGCCGCGTGCCCGAGGGTCGGGTGCAACGGATCCAGGCCGTCGTCGTGCTCGGCTTCGACGCCAGTCCGGCCGATATCCGTCGCGCCACGCAGATGGTGACGCAGGCGCTTGGCCTCATGCCCGCGCGCGGCGACCGGGTCAGCGTGTTCGCCCTGCCGGTTTCCGCGCAACGCCCCCCCGTGGGCGCAGCACCGGCGGTGTCCGCGGTCCCGGCGGCGCCGGTGCGGATCCCCGCCGTCGCGCCGAGCGAGCCGGCGGGCGCCGACCAGCCGCTTGGGTGGGGCGCGCTCGCCGTCCCGGCCGCCGTGGCCGGCGCAGCCGTGGCGTTGCTTGGCGGCGTCGCGTGGCGCCGGCGCTGGCAAAAGCCCAAGGCGACCGTCCCGATCGACGATTTCGACGCGATGCTCGAGGGCGTGCGCAGCCAGGTGCTTGCGGATCCGCGCGTCGCGGCAGACGTGGTGAAACTGTGGATGCGCGCATGAGCCAAGCCGGCGTCGAAAAAGCCGCCGCGCTGCTGCTCGCGCTGGGCGAGGAGGCGACCGCCGCCGTGTTCCGCTATCTCAGCCCACGCGATGTGGCGCGTCTCGGCAGCGCGATGCGCGATCTCGGCGTGCTCCCGCGCGAGCGCGTGCGCGCGGTCCTTCGCGAGTACGCCGCCGAGGCAGCCGAGCAGACCGGCTTTGCCGCCGATACCGGTCGGTTTCTCGACGAGGCGATCAGGCGCGCGCTGAGCCCCGAGCGGGCGCAAGCACTCTTGCTTCAGCTCGGCGGCTCGGTTCCGAAAATGCTGGAGAAACTCGCCTGGCGGCCGCCCGCCGAGATCGCCGGCCTGCTCGAGCCGCAGCCGCCGGCGTTGATCGCGGCGGTGATTTCGCAGCTGCCGCGAGACGTCGGTGCCGAGGTGCTGGAAATCCTGCCGGCGCGCACCCGTGCGGATACGTTGCTCGAATTGGCGCACAGCGACGGACCGAGTGCCGAGATGCTGAACGATCTCGACGACTGGCTGGCCAGCCTCGACGGGGCGGCGGCGCCGCAGGGCGAGGCGGCGGTGGCGACGCTGCTCGGCCAGATGAGCGAAGGCAGCGCGGTCGCCACCCTGAGTCAGCTCGACCATGAAGACGCCGGGCTCGCCGCGCGCCTGCGCGCCCGCACGCTGGTCTTCGAGGATCTGGCGCGGCTGCCGGCGGCGTCGCGGCGGGCGTTCCTGCGGCACGTCGGTGCGCGCACCCTGCTGCACGCGCTGAAGGGAAGCGATGGCACCGTACTCGAGGCGCTCGCCGCCGTGATGAGCCCGACAGCGGCCAAGCGCATGCGCGATGACCTCGATACCCTCGGCGCATTGCCGGTAACCGCGATCCAGGCGGCGCAGGAGGAGGCTGCAGCGACGCTGCGGCGGCTTGCGAGCGAGGGCGCGATCGAGTACCCCGAAACCCGGGAGGCGGCATGAGCACCCCTGACGAGCCGACCGCATTCGAGCAATGGGAGGTCGTCGAACTCGCCGCGACGAGCGAGCTGAGTCCCGAGCAGCAGCAGGCCGCCGAGTACGAGCGGCTTCGGGAAGCAGCGCGTGCAGAGGGCTACGCCGAGGGCCTCGCTGCGGGCCGGCAGGAAGCGGAACAGGCGTGCGGGCGCATGAAGCAGCTCGCCGAGAGCTTCGGCGATGCGCTCGACAATCTCGATTTCCGACTGGCCGACATGGTGCTTGCGCTGGCGCTCGACGTCGCCCGCCAGGTGATCGCCGGCGAACTCGCCGCGCGTCCCGAGCGCATCCTCGACGTCGTCAACCTGGCGCTGCAGCAGATCGCGGAGAGCACGCGCGACGCGCGGCTGCTGCTGAATCCGGACGACGCCGCGCTGGTTCGCCCGCAGCTCGACGCCGTGCTCGACAAGAACCGCCTGCGCATCGTCGAGGACGCCCGCATCGTGCGCGGCGGTTGCCTGATCGAAACCCCGCAGGGCGACATCGACGCCACGTTGCCGGCGCGCTGGCGCCAGGTCGTGCAGGTGCTCGGCAGCAATCAGGGCTGGATCGAATGAGCGACCGCATCGTCCGCTTGCGCGAGTACCTCGCCAACTGCCGGCGCGCGGTGAACTGGGCGACGCCGGTTGCGGCGAGCGGGCGGCTCACCCGGGTTTCGGGCCTGGTGATGGAGACGGTCGGCCTGCGCATGCCGGTGGGCAGCCAGTGCACGGTGCAGGTGCCGGGCGGCCAGAGCATCGAGGCCGAAGTCGCCGGTTTCTCCGCCGACACGCTCTACATCATGCCGGCGACCGACGTGCACGGCGTGATGCCCGGCGCGCGCGTGGTGCCGGAAAACCCCTTGGCGGCGCAGCCGCCGCGCCTCGGCATGCGCTACATCCCGCGTCGCCGCGCGCAGGACCGCGTGCGCCAGGTGCCGGTCGGCGACCGCCTGCTCGGGCGTGTGCTCGACGGTTCGGGCCGTCCGCTCGATGGCCTGGGATCGCTCACGCTGGAGCGGCGCGTGCCGCTCTACAGCCGGCCGATGAATCCGCTCGAGCGCGCGCCGATCCGCGAGATACTCGACGTCGGCGTGCGCGCGATCAACGGTCTCCTGACCATCGGGCGTGGCCAGCGGCTGGGCCTGTTCGCCGGCAGCGGCGTGGGCAAGAGCGTGCTCCTCGGCATGATGGCGCGTTTCACCACGGCCGACGTGGTGGTGGTCGGCCTCATCGGCGAGCGCGGCCGCGAGGTGAAGGAATTCATCGAACGCATCCTCGGGGCCGAGGGCATGGCGCGCGCGGTGGTGGTGGCCGCGCCGGCCGACCATCCGCCGCTGATGCGGCTCAATGGCGCGGCCTACGCCATGTCGATCGCCGAGCATTTTCGCGACCAGGGCAAGCACGTGCTCTTGATCATGGATTCGCTCACCCGTTACGCGATGGCGCAGCGCGAGGTGGCGCTGGCGATCGGCGAGCCGCCGGCGACCAAGGGCTATCCGCCATCGGTGTTCGCCAAGCTGCCGCAACTCGCCGAGCGCGCCGGCAACGGCCGCAGCGGCGGCGGTTCGATCACCGCCTTCTTCACCGTGCTGATGGAAGGCGACGACCAGCAGGACCCGATCGCCGACGCCGCGCGCGCGATCCTCGACGGCCACATCGTTCTGTCGCGCGATCTTGCGGATGCCGGCCACTATCCGGCGATCGACATCGAAGCGTCGATCAGCCGGGTGCAGCCCGACCTGCTTCCCGAGGACGAGCTCGATCGCACGCGCCGCTTCAAATATCTCTACTCGCGCTACATGCGCAGCCGCGACCTGCTCGCGGTGGGCGCCTACGTGCCGGGTGCCGATCTGGTGCTCGACGAGGGCGTGCGCCTCTACCCGCGCATGCAGGCCTACCTGATGCAGGGGATGCGCGAACGGGTGTCGCTTGAAGCGGCTCGCACGGGTCTTGCCGAGGTGGTGGCATGAAGGGCTTTGCGCTCGCGCGCGTGCTGCAGCTCGCGGAGCGGCGCAGCGAGACGCTGTCGCGCTCGGTCAAGCAGGCGCACGGCGTGTGGCTGCGCGCGCGCGGCCGCCTGGTGCAGCTCACCGCGTTGCGCGACGCGCGCATCGCGCAGCTCTCCGACCAGCTGCGCGGCGGCGTGTCCGCGGCGCAGCTGCAGGCGGCACACCGCTTGCGGCGCGCGCAGGCCGACGAGATGCAGGCGGCGCAAGCCGACATCGATGCGGCGCATCGCATCTGGCAGGCGAGGCTTGGCGAGTGGATGCAGGCCGAGCGGCGGGTGAAGGCGCTGCGCCTGCTGGAGCAGCGGTATGCCGCGCAGGTCGCGATTCAGCAACGCAGGCTCGAGCAACGCGAGCACGACGAACTGGTGGAGCTGATGCACCGTTCCGGAGAAAGGCGCTGAGGCGATGCGACTGCTCGAGCTGACCGAGGAAGAGGCCGTGTTCCTTGCCCAGCCTGGTGGCTTGGCGGGGTTCGAGGCGTGTCTTGGGCAGCGGCTCGCGGGGGTGCTCGGTGCGCGCTTGCGCCTGCCGGTGACGCTCGCCGCGCGTGCGGCCGCGGCGCCCGAGGCCGGCGTGGGCGAGCCGCGGTGGCAGGTGGATGCCGCGCTCGCGACGCTGTGGCTGACGCGGCGTTGCGGCGGGCACCGCCCCGGCGGCGTCGCCCCCTTCGTGTCGGCGAGCCTGATCCGCACGCTCGACGCGGCACTGGCCGAGGCTTGGCTTGGCAATCCGGCCTGCGAACCGTCCCCGCTTGCCTGGACGGTGACGAGCGCGTTCGGCGACGCGACGCTGGCGGTGGCAATGCCTCAATCCAAAACGAGGATGGCCCGCTGGGCGCGGGAGGTGATCGAGCATGCTTAGAACGACAGGCGCAATCCTGCTCATGCTGACCGCGCTGCCGGCGCATGCCGCGACGGATGTGCTGGGCAGCGTGCTTACGGTGTCGCTGACACTCATGCTCATCCTCGGTGGTTTCGTCGCGGTGGCGTGGTTCGCGCGGCGCTACCTGCCGGGCATGAACGCGCAGGGCGCAGTCAAGGTGGTCGGCTCGACTGCGGTGGGACCGCGGGAGCGCGTCGTGGTGGTCGAAGTCGACGGCACCTGGCTGCTGCTCGGTGTCGGCGGCGGCAACGTGCGGCTGCTGCATACCCTGGCGAAGCCCGCCGGATCGCTCCTCACGGAGCGCTCGCCATGAACCTGAGACGCGTGGGGGGACTCATCGCGCTGGGGGTGGCGTTGCCAGCCGCGGCGGCCGAGCCCAGCGTGCCGCTGCTGACGGTGACGCCGGGCGCGGGCGGACAGGTGATCGGCGTGCCGGGCGCGAGCCTACCCTGGTTGTTGCTGTTTCCGTTCCTGCCGGCGCTGTTGCTCGCGTTCACGGCATTTGCCCGCATCGCGGTGGTGCTGTTTCTGTTGCGGCAGGGCCTGGGGAGCTCGACCGCGCCGCCGAACCTGGTGCTGATGGGGCTGGCGGTGCTGTTGACGCTCTTCGTCATGTCGCCGGCGGTCAAGACGATCAATACGGAGGCGTACCAGCCCTTCCTCGCCGGCGTGCTCGATTTCAACACGGCGGCCGACCGGGCTGCGGAGCCCCTCAAGCAATTCATGCTGCGGCAGACGCGCGCCGAGGATCTGGAGCTCTTCATCGGCGACGCCGCCGGGGTCGATCCGGCGCAGGCGGAAACGGTGCCGCTGGCAGCACTCGCGCCGGCCTTCCTCACCAGCGAGCTGAGAACCGCGTTCCAGATCGGGTTTATGGTGATCCTGCCCTTCCTGCTGATCGATCTGGTGGTCGCTGCGGTGCTGACAGCGCTCGGCATCATCATGCTGCCGCCGCAACTGGTGTCGCTGCCGCTCAAGCTGCTGCTGTTTGTCAGCGTCGACGGCTGGCATCTGCTGGTCGGCTCGCTCATCGGCAGTTTCTGATGGTAATGAGGAAGCCCGGCTCTCACTCGCCCGCAACCCTGTCCCGAGCGGGCGGCGGGAGGCAAGGGTGCGCCGTGCGAGGAGACGGCTGATGGAAGCCCTCGCGCGCGACGCGCTCTGGCTGCTGCTGACGGTGGCGGCCCCGGTATTGCTGGCGGGGCTCGTCGTGGCGTTCGCGGTGAGCTTGTTCCAGGCGACGACCCAGATTCTCGAGCCGACGCTGTCCTTCGTGCCCAAGCTCATCGTCATGCTGATCGTGCTGGCGATTCTGGGGAGCTGGATGGGGGGGCAGCTCGGCGAGTTCGCGCGCACCATGCTCACGGACTTCCCCGCCCTCGTGGAGTAGCCCGCAGGTGCCCCTGAGCGAAGCCAGCGCATCGGTGTGGTTGTTTGCCTTTGCCCGCATCGCCGGATGGGTCGCGTTCGACCCTCTGACTGGCCGCCTGCCGGTGTCGCTTCGGCTCGCCTTGGCCGCCGCACTCGCCGCCGTGCTCGCGCCAGGGCTTGCGGGCGGCGGTCTGTCGGCCTTCAGCCTGCAGGGTCTGTTGGGGCTTGCCCTCGAAGCCGCGTGGGGCGCGGCACTGGCGCTCGCCGTGTGGCTGGTGTTCGCGGCCGTGACGTTGGCCTTCGTCTGGACCGGGCATACGGCGACCGGGGGCCTGCTGAATCTCACCGCCGAACAGGCCGCGCCCGCCGACGCGGCCTGGCGGGCCCTGGCAGGCTGGCTGGCCGCGCTTGCGTTTCTCGGCGCGAGCGGACACCTGCTGGTGGTGGACGCCCTGCGCGACAGTTTCGCCGCGATGCCGGTGGCGACGCTGCCCGCCGGGCCGGACCTGCGCGCGCTTGCCGAGGCCGGTGGGGGGGTGTTCGCCGCCGGGCTGCAGCTGGCGCTGCCGCTGGTGGCGCTGGCGTTGCTCGTTCAACTGGCGTTCGGCATCGTGGCGCGCACGTCACCGGGGCTTGACATGTTTTCCGCCGGGCTCGGCCTCGCCGCACTCGGTCTGCTGGCCCTGTGGATCCTCGCGGTTCCCCGGGTGGTGCAGGGGATCGCGGCAGGAATCGCCCAGCTCGGCACCTGGCTCGTGCGCTGGTGACGCCGCGGCGACGGGTGGATGGATTAGAATGACTCATTTACCGCGGAACGCGCCATCCCGGCGCAGGACTGGACCCCACGCGGCATGAGATACAGCATGGCAGACATCACTACGCCCAAAGGCAGCCTGGTTGCGATCGTCACCCCGATGCGGGAGGATGGCGCGCTCGATCTCGACGCGCTGCGCCGCCTCGTCGACTGGCACATCGCAGAAGGGACGGATGGCATCGTCATCGTCGGCACCACGGGCGAGTCGCCGACGGTCGACTTCGACGAGCACTGCTTGTTGATCCGCACCGCGGTCGAGCAGGCCGGCGGCCGCGTGCCGGTGATTGCCGGCACCGGCGCCAACTCCACCGCCGAGGCGATCGAACTCACCGAATGCGCCAAGGCCGCCGGGGCGCAGGCGGGGCTGTCGGTCGTGCCGTATTACAACAAGCCGACACAGGAAGGCCTTTACCAGCATTACCGGAAAATCGCCGAGGCGGTCGACCTGCCGCTGATTCTTTACAACGTCCCGGGCCGCACCGTCGCCGACCTCGCCAACGACACGGCGCTGCGCCTCGCGCAGGTGCCGGGCATCGTCGGCATCAAGGATGCGACCGGCAACATGGAGCGCGCGTCCGACCTGTTGCGCCGCTCGCCGAAGCATTTCGCGCTCTACAGCGGCGACGACGCCTCGGCGCTGCCCTTCATGCTGCTGGGTGGGCACGGCGTGATCTCGGTGACCGCCAACGTCGCCCCGCGGCTGATGCACGAGCTGTGCGTGGCGGCATTCGAAGGGAACCTCGCGCGCGGGCGCGAGCTCAACAACAAGCTGTTGCCACTTCACAGCAAGCTCTTCGTCGAGGCCAACCCCATCCCGGTGAAATGGGCCCTGGCTGAGCTCGGCCTTATCCCGTCGGGACTGCGCCTGCCGCTGACGCCGCTGTCGGCCGGGCATCACGAGATCCTGCGCGATGCCCTGCGTCACGCCGGCCTGATGTAAGCCTTCATTTAGGAATTGCCCTCATGCGTGTATTGCCCCTGTTCCTGATCGCCGCGCTGACCTTGTCGGGCTGCGGTTTCATCGAAACCAAGAAGATCGACTACAAGTCCGCCGGCAAGGCGCCCTCGCTGGAGGTGCCGCCGGACCTCACCGCGCCGACGGGAGACAATCGCTTCGCGATTCCTGACACGCAGGGCAGCGGCAGCGCGACGCTCTCGACGTTCAGCCAGGAACGGCGCGCGAGTCCGGCGAGCGCGCAGACGCTGCTGCCCCAGCAGGACAAGGCGCGCATCGAGCGCGCCGGCACGCAGCGCTGGCTGGTGGTGCAGGCGACGCCGCAGCAGGTGTGGCCGGTGATCAAGGATTTCTGGCAGGAGACGGGCTTTCTCATCAACCTCGAGTCGCCGGAAACGGGGGTGATGGAAACCGACTGGGCGGAAAACCGCGCCAACATTCCGCAGGACGTGATCCGCCGCACCCTCGGCCGCGTGCTCGACGGCCTGTATTCGACCGCCGAGCGCGACAAGTTCCGCACCCGCATCGAGCAGGGTGCCGATGGCGTCGAGATTTACATCAGCCATCGCGGCATGCAGGAAGTCTATGATTCGTCGAACCGCGATCGCACCGTGTGGCAGCCCCGCCCGGCCGACCCCGAACTGGAAGCCGAGATGCTACGCCGCCTGATGCTGCGCTTCGGCGTGGAGGAAAGCCGCGCCCAGACGCTGTTGGCGCAGCAGCGCGCGCCGGAGATGGCGCGCATCGTGCGCGAGGGGGCCTCGCCGGTGCTGGAGATGGACGAAGGATTCGATCGTGCCTGGCGCCGCGTCGGGCTCGCGCTCGACCGCGTCGGTTTCGCAGTCGAGGACCGCGACCGCTCCAAGGGCATCTACTATGTGCGCTACATCGACCCGCAGATCGACAACGCGAGCAAGCGGGACGAGGGCCTGCTCGCCCGCTTCGCGTTCTGGCGCAGCAAGAAGGAACAGACGTCGCCGCAGCTGCAAATCGTGGTGCAGGATGCGGGCGAGAAGAGCCGGGTCAACGTGCGTGCTGCCGAAGGCAAGCCGGCGGATGCCAATACGCAAACCCGCATTCTCAACCTGCTGCACAAGGAGCTGAAGTAAGGACAGGACCGGCGCCGTGCGTTTCGCCAGTCTCGGCAGCGGCAGCGAGGGCAACGGCCTGGTGGTCGAGGCCGGCGGCACCCGGGTGCTGATGGACTGCGGCTTCGGGCTCGCCGAGAGCGTCGCCCGGTTGGCCCGGCTGGGTCTGGTACCAAGCGATCTCGCCGGCATCGTGGTCACCCACGAACACGGCGACCATATCGGCGGGGTGGGGCGGCTGGCGCGCAAGTACCGCCTGCCCGTTTGGCTTACTGCCGGCACGCTCGCGATGGCGCAGGACCTCGACGGCGTCGCGGTTCAGGTGATCGACAGCCACGCCGCGTTCGCGGTCGACGGCCTGGAAATCCAGCCGTATCCGGTGCCGCACGACGCGCGCGAACCGGTGCAGTACGTGTTTGGTGACGGCAACCGCCGGCTCGGGGTACTCACCGACACGGGTTGCAGCACCCCGCACATCGAGGCGATGCTTGCGGGCGTCGACGCGTTGGTGCTCGAATGCAATCATGACGCGGCGATGCTGGAGAATGGACCGTATCCGCCGATGCTCAAGCGGCGCGTCGGCGGGCGCTTCGGCCATCTGGAAAACGGCCAGTCGGCGGCGCTGCTGGCCAAGTTGAAACATGGGCGCTTGCAGTGCGTGACCGCCGCCCATGTATCGAAGAAGAACAACACCGATGCGCTCGCGCGGCGCGCCTTGGCCCAGGTGCTCGACTGCGCCGACGAGGAAGTGGGCGTCGCCTGCCAGCGCGCGGGGTTTGACTGGACACGCATTTGACGGGATCACACTTGACGACTTTTGCTGAACTCGGACTCGCCCCCGACATCCTGCGTGCCCTCGACGAGATGGGCTACGTTTCGCCGACCCCGATCCAGGAACAGGTGATCCCGCTCGCGCTCAAAGGCGGCGACATCCTCGGCGCGGCGCAGACCGGCACCGGCAAGACCGCGGCGTTCGCGCTGCCGCTGATCCAGCGCCTGCTGCCGTTCGCCAACACCAGCACCTCTCCGGCCAAGCATCCGATCCGCGCGCTTATCCTCACGCCCACGCGCGAACTTGCGATCCAGGTCGAGGAGGCGATCCAGGCCTACACCAAGCACGTGCCGCTGCGCTCGCTGGTGGTCTACGGCGGCGTCAACATCAACACCCAGATCCCGATCCTGAAAACCGGCGTCGAGATCCTCGTCGCCACACCGGGGCGACTGCTCGACCACGTGCAGAACAAGACGCTGATGCTGACCCAGGTCAACACCCTGGTGCTCGACGAGGCTGACCGCATGCTCGACATGGGCTTCATGCCCGATCTCAAGCGCATCGTCGCGCTCTTGCCGACGCAGCGGGTGAACATGATGTTCTCGGCGACCTTTCCCGAGGAAATCCGCAAGCTCGCCGACAGCATCCTCAACAACCCGACCTTCATCGAGGTGGCGCGCAACACCACTGCCGTGACCGTGACCCAGGTCGTGCATCCGGTGCACCACGAGCGCAAGCGCCAGCTGCTCGCGCACCTCATCAAGAGCCGCGACCTCAGACAGGTGCTGGTGTTCACCGGCACCAAGCTCGGCTGTAATCGCCTGTCGAACGAGCTCAACAAGGCCGGCATCCACGCCGACGCCATCCACGGGGACAAGACGCAGCAGGAGCGCATCAAGGCGCTCGACGCCTTCAAGGCCGGCAGCATCCGCGTGCTCGTCGCGACCGACGTCGCCGCGCGCGGCATCGACATCGAGGCGCTGCCCTACGTCGTCAACTACGACCTGCCGCACAATCCCGAGGACTACGTACACCGCATCGGACGCACCGGGCGTGCCGGCGCCAAGGGCGAGGCCATCTCGCTGGTGAGCGAGGCCGAGACACGGTACCTCAAAGACATCGAGCGGCTCATCGGCACCACCCTCGATCCGGTCATCGTGCCCGGCTTCGAGCCGGGTGCCGCAGAGGTGCCGGCCTACCAGTCGCGCCCCGCACGCCAGCCGCATCGCGAGCGGGCCGAGCGCAGCGCGTCCCGCGCCCGTCCGGGCGCGCCGCGCGACGCGCTGTTCGACACGCCCTACGTGCCGAGCGAGCCACCGCGCGGCGAGCCGGCGCCCGCCTTGGTGCGTCCCGCGCCAAAGAAACAGGTGGCGGCGCTGTTCCAGAGACCGGTCAAGAGCGACAACGCGGGTCAGTGAGCTGGGAGCTTCTCCTGCTGGCGAGCTTCGCCGCGCTGGCGTGGTACTGGTACGCCGGCCTGCAGGCGCGGGAGCAGGCGATCGCGGTGATTCGCCGGGCGTGTCAGGAGTCGGGCCTGCAGTTCCTCGATGACAGCGTCGCGTTGCGCCGACTGCGCCTTGCGCGCAACGGCGAAGGTCAGGTGCAGTTCCAGCGGGATTTTCACTTCGAGTTTTCCGACACCGGCGACAACCGGCGCCCGGGACTCGTGCGCATGCTGGGCGAGCGTGTCGAATGGGTGAGCCTGGACGGGGAGTGGCAGCCGGGCAGGGTGGCGAGCGTCACGCGCCTGCGCGAGTGAGCCGGCCGTTGCCGCAGTAACTACTCCTGCTCGATTTCGAGGATCGCGAGGCTGATCTGGGGACCCAGGTTGGCGTCCCACTCCTTCCACGTGCGGAAAGCTGCCAGTTTTTGCTCGATCACCGGCTTCATCTCGAAGTCGCTCATGCCTTCGTCGTGCATGCGGCGCACCTCCCGCATGAGGATGTCGAAGTAGGCTTTCTGCTCGGCGACGACCCTGCGGTCGCCGCTCTTGCCGTGGCCCGGGACGTAGAGCCTCGCGTCGATGTCTAGCGCGCGTTGGGTCGCCTTGATCACCCCGCGGAAGGTGCCATCCCTGAGGTTCATCACCTGGCGGCTCAGCACATTGTCGCCCGTGAAGAGGATGCGGTCCTCGACGACCTCGATCATGAGATCCGTCTTGCTGTGCGCGTCGTCCGAGGCGTGGATGCGGAAGGTCTTGCCGCCGATGCGGAAGGTCTGGCCGTCGGCGGCCTCGATGGTCGGGATGACTGCGCGCGTCCCGTCAGTGTAGCCCTGCGTGAGGCGCGCCATCAGCTCGAGCCAGAAGCGGTCGGCGCCTTCCCTGGCCTGCTTGATCATGTCCGGGTGGGCGATGATGACGGCGTCGGGCCAAGCCTCGAGCACCGCCTGGTTGCCCAGCCAGTGGTCGCCGTGCACGTGGGTGTTGAATACGTGGGTGACGGGTTTCTTGGTGGTTTTCTTCAGCTGCGCGACGACCATGCGCCCCGCCTGCACGCTCGAGCCCGGGTCGATCACGACCACGCCGTCGGCGGTGACGATCCACGCGGGATTGTTCATGAACCCCTGGTTGCCCACGGAGGGGACGCCTTGCGGGCCGTGGATAACGTAGGTGTTGGCGTGGACCTTCTGCGGCGGATAGGGGCGCACGACGTCGTTGGGGCCGGCGACGGCGGCGACAGAGAAAACCAGGGCGGCGAACAGGACGGCGGTACGCATGAAAATCTCCGGTGACAGGCGTGGTCCAGCTTAGCGGTTTGGGCGCATTCGTGAATAGGCGGAACGGCCTACCACCACTTCTCGAAAATGATGCGGTTCATGGGTACGCCCAAATCATGCAGCAGCGTGCTCATGTCCTCTACCATGCCTTTCGGGCCGCATAGGTAGTAGAGCGTGTCGTCCGGCACGTCGAGCGCGTGCAGCTTGATCGGGTCGATGCGGCCGGTGAGGCCCTTCCAGGCGGGGTCAGGCTGGGTGACCGTCAGGGTGAGATGCAGGTTGGGATGGTCACGCACCGCGGCTTCGAGTTCGTCGCGGAACAGGATTTCGCGGCTCTCCGACACGCTGTAAACCAGGTGGGCCTCGGTGGGCAGGCCCGCATCCCGCACGTGGCGGAAAATTGAAAGCAGGGGCGTGACACCCACGCCACCGCCGATCAGGACCACGTTGTCGCTCATCTCGGGCAGATAGACGAACGGCCCCTGTCCCTGGCTCACGCGCACTCGGTCGCCCGCGCGGGCGCGCTCGTGTATCCAGCGTGCGACCGGGTGGCGGCTGCTTGCCTTGATCGCAAGTTCGACCTCGCCAGCGCGTAAGGGCGAAGTCGTGATCGAGTAGCCTGCGGTCTGCGTTGTGCCGTCGATCTCGACGCTCAGATCGACCCATTGACCCGGCAGGAAGCGGAAGCCGCGATCGTCGATGCGCAGGCGCAGCGCGTGAATGCTCGGCGTGGCCGGCGAGACCTCCAGGATCTCGGCGTCGAAGGTCTGCACCGATCAGTCCTTTTTCTCGAAGCGGAGGGAGGCCGAGTTGATGCAGTAGCGCAGGCCGGTCGGCGCCGGACCGTCGGGGAAGACGTGGCCGAGGTGGGATCCGCAGCGCCGGCACAGCGCCTCGATGCGCACCATGCCGTGGCTGGTGTCGGTCTTCTCGGCGACGGCGTCGGGGGTCAGCGCCTGGTAGAAGCTCGGCCACCCCGTGCCGGAATCGAACTTTGTCTCGGACGAAAACAGCGGTTCGCCGCAGGCCGCGCAGCGATACTCGCCAGCCTCGTGGTGGTTCCAGTACTCGCCGGTGAACGCGCGCTCGGTGCCGTGCTCGCGCAGGATGCGGTATTGCTCGGGCGTGAGGATCGCGCGCCAATCGGCGTCGGTCTTGGTCTTGTCGAAGGTCATGGCAGTTCTCCGTTTGCGGAAGAGTGTATCCCCAAGCCCGCTTGCGATGCGGGATGCCCCTGTTGCGGAAAAGGTCTAGGATTCGTCCTAGACTGCAAACGGGCGGGGCGTGACGCACTCGCGTCAGGGAAAACGTCCGCGAAGGTTGACACCGTCATCGAGGCGGGTTTATTCTTCGTTCAGGTATTAGACTTAGTCTAAAAACCGGATTTCATCCACCTTCGTGACCCGTTCCGGCTCGGCTGGCGGGCGACGCAGGAGGGGTGGATCATCAGTGCTGAAAAGCATGTCTACGTCAATCTAAGGAGATCAGGTTATGGAACTGAAAGGCTCGAAAACCGAACAACATCTGAAGGACGCCTTCGCGGGCGAATCGCAGGCCAACCGTCGCTACCTCTACTTCGCAGCCAAGGCTGACGTGGAAGGCTACAACGACGTCGCCGCCGTGTTCCGCTCCACTGCCGAAGGCGAAACCGGCCACGCCCACGGCCACCTCGAGTACCTCGAGAAGTGCGGCGACCCCGCCACCGGCATGGCTTTCGGCCCCACCGCCGACAACCTGAAGACCGCGATCGCCGGCGAGACCCACGAGTACACCGACATGTACCCGGGCATGGCCAAGGACGCGCGTGCCGAAGGCTTCGACGAGATCGCCGACTGGTTCGAGACCTTGGCCAAGGCCGAGCGCTCGCACGCCAACAAGTTCCAGAAGACCCTGGACAGCCTGGGCGCCTAAATCGCCTTCGCGAAAACGGGCCGTTCGCGGCCCGTTTTCAAGAACACCCAAGCGGCCGGTCGTGTCCCCAGCGGGCAGACGGGCCGAAAACAAAATGATCGCCACATACCTGGAGTTCGCATGAGCACCCGTGAAGGCAGCCTCGAAGCCCCGACCCGCCACCCGCTCGACTGGAAGAATCCGGACTTTTACAACGAAGACAAGCTCATGCACGAGCTCGAGCGCATCTTCGACATCTGCCACGGCTGCCGTCGCTGCGTGTCGCTGTGCACGGCGTTTCCGACGCTGTTCGACCTGGTCGACGATTCGTCGACCATGGAAGTCGACGGCGTCGCCAAGTCCGACTACTGGAAGGTGGTCGACGAGTGCTACCTGTGCGACCTCTGCTACATGACCAAGTGCCCCTACGTGCCGCCGCACCCGTGGAACCTGGATTTCCCGCACACCATGCTGCGCGCCAAGGCGATCAAGTACAAGAAGGGCGAGACGACCTTCCGAGACAAGCTGCTGTCGAGCACCGACCTCATGGGCAAGCTCGCGTCGATTCCGGTGGTGGTGCAGGCGGTCAACGCCAGCCTCAAGAGCCAGCCGATCCGCAAGATGGTCGACAGCGTGCTGCACATCCACCCGGACCGCAAGCTGCCCGAGTACGACAGCGCCAAGTTCCGCTCGACCGCCACGCCGCGCAATGACTTCCCGGTGAAGGATGGCGAGAAGACGCCGGGCAAGGTCGCGATCTACTCGACCTGCTATGTCAACTACAACGAGCCCGGCATCGGCCACGACCTCATCAAGCTCCTCGTGCACAACGAGATCCCGCACGTGCTGGTGGAGAAGGAGGCCTGCTGCGGCATGCCCAAGCTCGAACTCGGCGACCTCGACGCGGTCGCCCGCCTCAAGGAAACCAACATCCCGCACCTGGCGAAGCTCGCGCGCGAGGGCTACGCGATCCTCACCGCGATCCCTTCGTGCACGCTGATGTATAAGCAGGAACTGCCGCTGATGTTCCCGGACGATGCGGACGTGCAGGCGGTCAAGGAAGCGATGTGGGATCCGTTCGAGTACCTGATGGCGCGCAACGCGGATGGTCTCCTGAAGACCGATTTCAAGTCGCGGCTCGGCAAGGTCGCCTACCACGTGCCGTGCCACCAGCGGGTGCAGAACATCGGCAACAAGACGCGCGACGCGCTGCAGCTCGCCGGCGCCGAGGTGACGCTGGTCGAGCGCTGCTCCGGCCACGACGGCACCTGGGGCGTGAAGAGCGAGTTCTTCGACAAGTCGATGAAGATCGGCAAGCCGGTGTTCCGCCAGATGGCCGAGCCCAAACCGGATTATGTGAGTTCCGACTGCGCGATTGCCGCGCGTCACATCCTGCAAGGCATGGGCGAGGACGCCACCGCGCAGAAGCAGCACCCGATCACGCTGCTGCGCATCGCCTATGGCCTTGAGTAACCTAGCTTGAGGAGAAAACGACATGCCGCAGATCACCCGTGACAGCCTGTTGACCCTGGAGGGCTACGCCAAGGTGCGTCCCGCCATGCGCGCCGAGATCATGGCGCACAAGAAAAACCGCATGGTCGACCTCGGCGACGCCGTCACGCTCATTTTCGAAGACGAGAAGACGATGCGCTACCAGATCCAGGAGATGCTGCGCGCCGAGCGTACCTTCGAAGAGGAAGGCATCCAGGACGAGCTCGACGCCTACAACCCGCTGATCCCGGACGGCACCAACTGGAAGGCGACGATGATGATCCAGTACCCGGATCCGGAAGAGCGCAAGGTCGCGCTGGCCAAGCTCAAGGGCATCGAGGACAAGGTCTGGGTGCAGGTCGCCGACCAGCCCAAGGTCTACGCGATCGCCGACGAGGATCTCGAGCGCGAGAACGAGGAGAAGACCTCGTCGGTGCATTTCCTGCGCTTCGAACTCGACCCCACTTCGATTGCCGCCGCCAAGTCGGGCGCGGCGATCCGCATGGGCATCGACCTGCCGGCCTACACCGTCGAGTCGATCACCCTGCCGGAAAACACCCGCGCGGCGCTGGTGGTGGATCTGGCCTGAGTCAACAACCGGGGCGGTAAAACAACGAAGACACGCCGCCCCTCCTGGAGGAGGGTGTGATGCTGGATCAGTTTCTGGTGAATCAGGTGCGGCGTCGGGTCGAAGCGACCGGACTGCCGGTATCGGTCGAGTTGTGGAACGGCGAGCGCGTCGGCGAGCACGAGGCCCCTGCGGTGCGGGTTCGGCTGCACAGGCCGGCGAGCCTCAAGGCGATGGCCGACCCTAGCCTCGGCTCGCTCGCGCGCGCCTATGTCGAAGGCGACCTGGACCTCGAGGGTGATCCGCGCGACATCCTCTCGCTCGGCGATCGCCTGTGCGGCGCAGGCAACTGGAAGCCCAGGACCGGCTCCGACGGCTGGAAGTGGTGGCGGCACACCCGCAGCAAGGACCGCAAGAACATCCAGTATCACTACGACGTCTCCAACGACTTCTACGGGCTTTGGCTGGACCAGCGGCGCGTCTATTCCTGTGCCTACTTCACCGACCCGGAGATGACCCTGGATGCCGCGCAGGAGGCCAAGCTCGAGCACATCTGCCGCAAGCTCGGCCTCGCGCCGGGCGAACGCTTCCTCGACATCGGCTGCGGCTGGGGCGGGCTGATCCTCCATGCGGCGGAGCGCTTCGGCGTGCACGCGGTCGGCATCACGCTGTCGGATGACCAGTACGCCTATGTGAGCGAGCAGATCGCGTCGCGCCGGCTGCAGGACCGTGTCGAAGTGCGGCGCATGGATTACCGCGACGTGCCCGAACACGGGGGCTACGACAAGATCGCGAGTGTCGGCATGTTCGAGCATGTCGGTCGCGGCAATCTCGCCGGCTATTTCGAGAAAATCCATGCGCTGCTCAAGCCGGGCGGACTGGTGCTCAACCACGGCATCACGACGGCCACGCCGGACGCCGCGGGGCTCGGCGGTGGCGTCTCCGAATTCATCGACGACTACGTATTTCCCGGCGGTGAACTGGTGCACGCGCACGAGGTGTTCCGTGCGGCCGCCGGCAGCGGGCTCGAGTGCCTGGACGCGGAGAACCTACGTCCGCACTATGCCCGCACTCTGTGGCACTGGGTGACGCGCCTCGAGCAACACGCCGAGTCGGCGCGGCGTCTGATCGGCGAGCAGAAATACCGGATCTGGCGCATCTACATGGCGGGCTCCGCGCACGCCTTCGACCGCGGCTGGATGGAGTTGTGGCAGGTGCTCGCCGGCAAGGGCGTCGACGGCAAGCAGCCTGCCTATCCCTTCAAGCGCGACCATATGTACCCGGCGCGCTGACCCGCCAAGGGGATGCAGGCTTGCATCCCTCCTTCAGCAATGCCATCCTCCGGCCGATTACAAGGAGAATAACGAGGAGGCGGATATGGACATTTCACGCAGACACGCGCTGTCGCGGCTGGGCGCATTCGCGCTGGCTGGGGTTCTCCCGTCTGCGCGAGCGTCGGGCGTTGAGGGGGTGCGACTTAACATTCCGGGCCCGCACCTGATGCCGTATTTCCCGCTGGAATTGATTCCGGTGCTCGGCATCGATCGGGAATACGGCGTTCGCCTCGCGATCCGCCACCTGCCCTCGGGCGTGCTGGCCGCCGAGGACATGCTCGCCGGCAATGCCGACTTCGCCGGCACGGGCTTTCCCATCCTGCCCAACTTCGTCGCCCGGCGCAAAGAGGTGGTCGCCATCGCCGCGCTGTCCAGTGGGGCGCCGCCTTACGGCATCGTGGTGCGCGCCGCGTTGGCGGGCAAGGTCCGGTCGCTCGCCGACCTGCGCGGCTACAGCGTCGGCGTCCCCATGGGCAGCGTCTCGACCAAGACCTACCTGCAATTGCTGGCCGAGCACTGGCTCGCCTCGCACGGGGTGCGACCGTAGGACATCCGCTGGGTACCCATCACCCAGAACTACGAGGGCGTGCACGGGGCGCTTGCCGGCGAGGTGGCGGACGCGGTGTTCTGCGAGGAACCGAACTCGAGTTCGCTCGTGCGCGAGGGCCTCGGTGTTCAGATCGCAAGCCTCTACGACCCCAGGCAGCCGTTGAAGCTGGCGGGGGGCAACCACATTCGCGCCGTTCTCGTGGCAGCGCCATCGACGCTTGCGGCCCGGCCGCAGGCGGCGCAGAAAATCGTCCAGATGCTGCGGCGCAGCCTGAAATGGATGCACTCGGTGCGCAGCGACGAAATTCCGCTGCGTCTGGGCATCGACGATCCCGCGCAGCGATTGGACGTGGTGCAGGCGCTTCGGCGCCTGCCCAATTTCTACAGCCGCGACGGCCGCTTCGCCCCAGCGGAACTGGAGGCGACCCGGCAGTTCATGCAGGCGGTCGGGCTCAGCATGCCCGCGGGGCGCGACGTCGCTACCCTCATCGATGCGCGCTGGCTGCGCTGAGCCGGCCGCATGGCAGCAGGAGCGGCGGCCGTGAAGGCCTGGCTGCACGCTGGGTTCGCCCGCTTGCGCGGGCAGGCGTTCGCGCACCTGCTGCTGGTCGCGCTTGTGGCCTCCGTGGTCGTCGCCACGGTGGGCCTGGCGGCGTTCTACGTGATCGAGGGACGCGACATCGCGCAGCGCCGCGATTCGACCCGCGACTACTACCAAGACCAGTTACTGCGGCTGGAAACGGCCTGGCAGGGTGCCGCCGACCAGGTGGTGAGCCGGCTGGAATTCTCGCGACTGCTGGAAACCCACGGGCCTGCCACCGCTGCGCGGCTCAGCGCCTACCTCAACGCGCAATGGGCGTTCCTCGAGTTTCCGACGATGGTCGTGGTGGGGCCGGCCGGCGATATCCGCTACCGCTACGGGCCCGTTGCTCAGGCCATCAACGTGAGCGACCTCAAGGGCGGCGACTGGTTTATGGTGCCCACCCATGGCGAGGTGTACCGGGTGCTCGAGCGTCCCATCTGGCTGGGTGCTGATGGTCAGGGCCGGCTCTGGCTGTTCCGCCCGCTCAATACCGAGACGCTGCGCCAGCTTGTCATTCCGGACGTGAAGCTCGAGGCGCTCCTCGGCGAACGCGTGCTGGCGCGCTCGCACCCGGAGGTCGAGGACATACCCACGCCGATGCGGCAGGGCACGCTGCGCATCGGCGACACACGCTACGTGGGTGTCGACGTTCCCTGGTCCGGTGCCGGCGACGCCGCGGTGCGCATTCGTGCCTACCACAGCGTGGGCGGCGAGCAGCTCGCCTGGCAGATCGCGGCGTTTGCGGTGGCGGCGATCGCGGCGCTCACCGCCTTGCTCTGGCTGGGGTTCTGGCGCTGGCTGTCGATCACCGTCCGGCGCATCGAAGCGGTCGACCGCGCACTCGACGACTACGCCGCCGGCACGGTGCGCGCGGCCGAGGTCGCCGAGCGCCTTGCGCCCACCCGCGCGCGCAGCGACGAGATCGCGGCGCTGGCCGGGGCGTTCGAGGCTTTTGCCGAGACCGTCGAGCGGCGCGAAACCGAGCAGAAGATCTACATGGAAACCCTCGCCATGCTCGACGAGGCGGTGCTCGATCTCGATTTCGAGGGGCGCATCCTGCACGCGAGCCCGGGCTGGGCGCGCCTGTGCCGGTCCGAAGACTCGGTGGGCATGCCGCTGGCGCAATTCATCCACGGCGACGATCTCGAGGCCTTGCGCGGGCAGTGCGAGTTGCTGCGGAGCGCGCACAAGAGCCAGACGCGGATCCGCTTGCGCCTGAATGTGGATGCCGGCAACGAGGAATGGGTCGAAGCACGCCTCATCGGCTATCGCAACGCCAGCGGGGCGCTGGTCGCCATCCGCGGGGTGCTGCGCGACATCACGCAAAGCTACCGGCACGAGCGGCAGATCACCCACATGGCGCTGCACGACGCGCTGACCGGCTTGCCGAACCGGACGCTGCTCGAGGACCGCTTCCGCATGGCGCTGCAATTGGCGCAGCGCAGCGGACATTGTGGCGCGGTGTGTTTCATCGACCTCGACAACTTCAAGACCGTCAACGACTCGCTCGGCCACAAGGCTGGCGACGCGCTGCTGGTCGGCTTCGCGAACACCCTGCGGGGTGCGCTGCGCGCCGGCGACACCCTGGCGCGCTGGGGCGGTGACGAATTCGTCGTGCTGCTGCCCGACATGACCTCCCCGGAGGCGGCGCGCGAAGTCGCCGAGAAGCTCGGGCGCCTGGCACAGTCGCCGCTGCGCGTCGGCGACACCGAAATCCGCGTCACCTTCAGCATGGGCATCAGCATCTTCCCGAACGACAGTGCCGACATGGGGCAGCTGTTCTCGCAAGCCGACCGCGCGATGTTCCACGCCAAGGCGCAGGGCCGCAACCAGGTGTGTTTCTTCGGCGACATGCGCGACAAGGGCCTCGGCCATGCGGAGCTGCAGCTGCAGACGCGGCTTGCCGACGCGATCAACGAGGGACGGATCGTCGCCTGGTTCCAGCCGCTGATCGCCGCGCAGAGCGGGCGCTGCGTCGGCGCCGAGGTGCTGGCGCGCTGGCACGACGAGGCGCTCGGCTGGGTGAGCCCGGCGACCTTCGTTCCGCTGGCGGAGAGCATGGGCCTGATCCGCGAACTGGGCCACCAGATCTGGCAAGCCGGACTCGCAGGCTTGCGCGACTGGAAGGCGGCCGGACACGACGGGCTGCAGGTCGCGATCAACATGTCGAAGCGGCAGCTCTTCATCGCCTCGCTTGCCGAGCAGATGCGCGACGACGTCGCCCGCTTCGGACTGCAGCCGGCCGACGTGATGCTGGAAGTGACGGAGAGCGTGGCGCTGAGCGACGTCGAACAGGCAGCCGAACGTCTCGAGAGCCTGCGCATGGCCGGCTTCGCGCTGGCGATCGACGATTTCGGCACCGGCTATTCTTCGCTGTCCCAGCTGCACGACATTCCGGCCGACGAACTCAAGATCGACATCTCCTTCGTGCGGCGCCTCCATGAGCCGCGGGGGCTGCCGATGGTGCAGTCGATCATCCAGATCGCCCGCACCTTTGGTCTGCACTCGGTCGCCGAAGGCGTCGAGGACGCCGAGACCGCCTCGCTTTTAAGGGAACTCGGCGTCGACGTGTTGCAAGGCTATTTCTTCGGCCGCCCGATGCCGGCCGCGGATTTCCTGGCATGGCTCGACGCCGGCCAGCCTGCGCCCGGCGCGTCTCGGGCTCCCGCGCGCGCGATGACATCGGCGTGAGCGGTGCGCTCGCCGACCTGCTGGTCGTGCTGCACCTCGCCTTCGTCACCTTCGTCGTCGCAGGCGGCTTTCTTCTCGCGCGCTGGCCGAAACTGGTATGGCTGCACCTGCCCGCAGCGGCGTGGGGGGCGGGGATCGAGCTCGCCGGCGGGATCTGTCCGCTCACGCCGCTGGAAAATGCGCTGCGCGTGCAAGCCGGGGAGGTCGGCTATGCAGGCGGTTTCGTCGAGCACTATCTGTTGCCGGTTCTCTACCCGGAGCAGCTGACGCGCACCGACCAGGTGCTGCTCGGCGGGGTGGTCATCGCGATCAACATGGTGGTCTACACCTGGGCGTACCGGGCGCGGCGCGGTCGCGCCTAGTCTTCCGCGCGATCCAGCTCCTGGTCGGCGTGCGAGAGGGGGTCCTCGATCGGCTCGAGGTGGGTGGTGAGGTGGGCGTGGGGCAGGGTGCGGCGGAGGTCCGCTTCGATGCGTTCCGACCAGTCATGCCCTTCTTGCACCGACCAGACCCCGGGCACCAGCACGTGGAAGGAGATGAAGGCACGGGTACCTGCCTGCCGGGTGCGCAGGGCGTGAAATTCGAGTCCCTGGCGACGGTAGGTGGCGAACACCGACTCGATCGCCTGCAGTTCCTCGCCGGATACGGAAACGTCCATCAGCCCTGCCGCCGAGCGCTGCAGCAGCTTCCATCCGGTCAGGACGATGTTGGCCGCGACGGCGAGCGCGATCACCGGGTCCAGCCACAGCCAGCCGCTCACCCACACCAGGGCCACGCCGAGGATGACGCCCGCAGAGGTCCAGACATCCGTCATCAGGTGGTGCGCGTCGGCCTCGAGCGTGATCGAACGCGCCTGTTTGCCCACCCGCATCAACACCCGCGCGGTCGCGAAGTTGATGATCGAGGCCACCACCGAGACGGCCAGCCCGATGCCGACCGCCTCGAGCGGCTGCGGGTGGAGCAGGCGGTCGATCGCGGTGTAGGCGATGGCGAGCGCGGCGACGACGATGAGCGCGCCCTCGAACGCGCTGGAGAAGTATTCCGCCTTGCTGTGCCCGTGCGCGTGGTTTTCGTCCGCCGGCAGGGCCGCGAGCGTCAGCATCGCCAGCGCCATCAAGGCGCCGGCCAGGTTGACGAAGGATTCGAGCGCGTCGGACAAGAGACCGACCGAGCCGGTGATCCACCACGCCCACCCCTTGAGGAGAATGGTCGCCACCGCCGCGGCGATGGAGAGCCAGGCGTAGCGTTTGAGGGTGTCGGGCAGCATGGGACGGGCGATTCGGCGAGGAGGTGTTGCGCATTCTAGCGCGCTGCGTCGCCGCCGAATTCTTGCGATACTCGGCCCCTCGCTCAATCTGGCGCGAGGCTCACCCGCGCGACGACATCGGATGGACATGCTCCTCTACTGGGCCGGCCTTTCGGCCGTCGCGGTCAACGCGCTGACCGGCGTGCTCGACGCCGGCCGCAAGCAGATGGACCTCATCGGCGTGATGATGGTCGGCGCGGCGACCGCGCTGGGCGGCGGGACGGTGCGTGACGTGCTGCTCGGGCGGCCGGTCTTCTGGATCGCCGACCAGGCTTATCTGGTGGTTGCGCTGGCCACCACGCTGGTCATCTTTTTCGCCGTGCGCGGTCTGCGCTTGCCGCCACGCCTGTTCCTCATTCCCGACGCACTCGGGCTCGCGCTGTTCACCATCGTCGGTACCCAGATCGCGCTGGCCTGGCAGGCGCCCTGGCTGGTGGCAAGCCTGCTCGGCGTGATCACGGGCGTGGTGGGGGGCGTGCTGCGCGACGTGCTGTGCAACGAAGTGCCGCTGATCTTCGTCCGTGGCGAGCTGTACGCCTCGGCTGCCTGGGCGGGCGCGCTGGCGCTCGTGGGTCTGCAGGCGCTCGGCGTGTCGCCGGTGATCGCGGCCTGGGTGGGGATGGCCATCGTGCTGGGCGTGCGCTTTGCCGCAATGGCGTTCCGGCTCACGTTGCCGACGTATTCGGAACGCAAGTAGCGTCCCGGCGGTCGGGCGTGGCGTTGCGGACAATCCGCACGACGCGCGGACTCAGCGTTCCCAGGCGGGCTCGCCCGCGAGCGCCTGCGCGAGGAAGTCGATGAAGGCGCGCGCCCGCGTGGAGAGGTGGCGGGTCGGCGGATACACGGCGTAGGCCGCCAGTTCCGGCCAGGTGTGGTCGGCCAGCACCTGCCGCAACTGCCCCGAATGCAGGGCGTCGGTCGTGTAGAAGGTCGGCAGCAATACGATGCCCTCACCCGCGATCGCGGCGCGCAGCAGAAAGTCGCCGCTGCTCGCGGCGAGCCGGACCGGCACCCGTACCTGCAGCGGTGCTCCCTTCGGATCCTTGCAATGCCAGAGCGCCGGGTCCCGCGCATGGCTGTACACGAGGCAGGCGTGCTCGGCGAGCGCGGACGCGGTGTGCGGGGTGCCGTGGCGTTCCAGGTAGGCGGGGCTGGCGCAGACGATGTGGCGGATCGGCGCGAGGCGGCGCGCGATCAGGCTGGAATCGGCCAGCGTGGCGATGCGGATCGCGAGGTCGAAGCCTTCCTGCATGAGGTCGATCTGGCGGTCGTTGAAGTCGAGCTCGAGGCGCACGTCGGGGTGCCGCGCCATGAACACCTGAATGAGCGGCGCCAGATGCAGCAGGCCGAAGGCGAGCGGCAACGCGACCTTGAGCCCGCCCTTGAGCGCGCCGTGAGCCTGCGCCACCGCCGCTTCGGCCTCGTCGACATCCGCGAGGATGCCGACGCAGCGCGCGTAGAACGCCCGTCCGCTGTCGGTAAGGGTCAGGCGGCGCGTCGTGCGCTGGATCAGCGAGACGCCCAGGTGCGCCTCGAGCTCGGCCAGCCGCCGGCTCACCGCCGACTTCGCCAGATTCAGGCGATCCGCCGCGGCGCTGATGCCGCCTGTCTCGGTCACCGCAACGAATATCCGCATGAGCGCGAAGCGATCCATAGTTCTCGATAGTGGAACAATCAATTTTCAATATGCACCTTTATTCTTGCAATGGCAAAACCAATAATCGCTCCCATGGCGTCGCGGTGACGCCGCGTTAACAGGAGCCACGTTATGCAAGCCCATCCTTCCGATTTTTCCTCCTCCGCTTTGCGCGTGTTGCGGGTCGACGCCAGCGCGCGCTCGGAAGATTCCCTCACGCGGCGCCTCGCCGACCGGCTCATCGCTGGACTGGGCGAGCGCGTCGGTGAGCTCTCGCTGATGCACCGCGACCTTGCCGAGGGGCTGGCCTTCGTCGACGCCAGCTGGGTGGAGGCGAACCTGACCGACCCGGCCGATCGCAGCGCCGCCCAGCGCGCGACGCTGGCGCAGTCCGACGCCCTGGTCGAGGAGCTCAAGGCGGCCGACGTCCTGGTGATTGCCACGCCGATCTACAACTTCGGGGTTCCGGCCAGCCTCAAGGCTTGGGTGGATCAGGTCGCCCGCGCGCGTCTGACTTTCCGCTATACGGAGCAGGGCCCGCAGGGGCTGCTGCGCGACCGGAAGACCTATATTGTGGTGGCGAGCGGCGGCACCGAGGTCGGCGGCCCAATCGACTTCGCGACGCCTTGGCTCACGTTCGTCCTGGGCTTCCTCGGCATCCGCGACGTCGAGGTGATCGCCGCCGACCGTGGCATGCAGCGCGGCGACGAAGCCCGCCTCGGGGCCGCCGCCGCGATCGAGGCGGCGCTCGCGCGCGACTGGCCGGCCCGCGCTGCGGCCTGATTCGTATTCCCCATCGAGGACAAGGCGTCCGTCATGACACTGAGACCCATTCGCCAACGCGTGCGCGCCCTCGAAGTGACCGAGGGCGCGGGCGTCACCGTCCATCGCAGCATCGGCACCCCGGCGCTGAGGCACCTGGACCCCTTCCTGATGCTCGATCATTTCGGCAGCGACGATCCGGACGAGTACATCGCGGGCTTCCCCGAACATCCGCACCGCGGCTTCATCACCTTTACCTACATGCTCGACGGCCACATGGAACACCGCGACAGCATGGGCAACCGCGGCGACCTGCAGGCTGGCGGTGCACAGTGGATGAAGGCGGCGAGCGGCGTCATCCACTCCGAAATGCCGATGCAGACCGATGGCCTGATGCGCGGCTTCCAGCTGTGGATCAACCTGCCGGCAAGCGAGAAGATGTCCGACCCGGCCTATCAGGAGTTCTCGGCGGCGGCGATCCCGCAGGTTGCGAGGGAAGGCGTGCGGGTGCGCGTGCTGGCGGGCGCGTTCGACGGCGTGCAGGGCGTGATCGCCGACCCGGCGACCGACGTGCTGTATCTCGACGTCGCGCTCGAGCCCGGCAAGGCGTTCGAGTTGCCCCTGCCGGACGTCCGCAACGCCTTTGCTTACGTGTTCGAGGGCGATGCGCGACTCGGCGGCGAGATGCTGGACCGGCACACGCTCGCGGTACTGGGGCAGGGCGACGGCGTCGGCATCGAGGCCGGGCCGAACGGTGCGCGGCTGATCCTCGTCGCTGGCCGACCGCTGGGAGAACCCGTGGTGCAGTACGGCCCCTTCGTCATGACGACGCGCCGGGAGATCGAGCAGGCGCTGGCCGACTACCGTGACGGCACGCTGGTGCGCACCCGGGCCGCGATGACCGGCCGTTGAGTCGCGCGCGGAGCGCCTGTTCGGTGCAGACAGCGCGCGGTTGAACCCATAAAATGCCGGGCATGAAAAAACTTCTGTTTGCATTGCTGGCGATTCCGCTCGCCGCGCACGCCCAGACCCAATGGGGCAGTTTTGACCATGAATTCGAGGCGGACAAGCCCTGGGTCGAGATCGCCGCGCAACTGCCCGCTTTCCCCAAGCCCGAGAATCTGGTCGAGTTCACCGTCTCCTCGGCGACCCGCAACCGGCATTACGTCGACGTCGCGTCGATCAGCGTGGGCGAAGACAAGGTCGTGCGCTATACGGTGGTGATCGATGCCGCCGGCGGCGCGCGCAACATTTCCTTCGAAGGCATGCGCTGCGAAACCCGGGAACGCCGGCTCTACGCCTACGGACAGCCCGACGGCACCTGGACGAAGGCGCGCAACGCGGGCTGGGAACCGCTCAAGCGCCGTTCCCTGCTGTCCTATCACAAGCCCTTGTTCGAGGAATACTTCTGCCCCGACGGTCTCAACGTGCGCACGGCTGAAGAAGCGGTGCGCAACCTCAAACAGGCGAGGTACCGCTAGCCATGCACTCGGTCGTCAAGCAGGCGCGGCGCATCGTCGTCAAGGTCGGCTCCAGTCTCGTCACCGCGGAGGGGCGCGGGCTCGATCATGCCGCACTGTCGCGCTGGGCCGAGCAGATCGCCGCGCTCACCGCGCACGGCAAGGAAGTGGTGCTGGTGTCGTCGGGCGCGATCGCCGAGGGCATCGCCCGGCTCGGCTGGAAGAAGCGGCCGAAGGCGGTCAACGAGCTGCAGGCCGCGGCAGCGGTGGGGCAGATGGGCCTGGTGCAGGCTTACGAGTCGATCTTCCGAACCCACGGCCTCGCCGCCGCGCAGGTGCTGCTCACCCACGAGGACCTCGCCGACCGCACGCGCTACCTCAACGCGCGCTCGACCCTGCGCACGCTGCTGACGCTGCGCGTGGTGCCCATCATCAATGAGAACGACACGGTGGCCACCGACGAGATCCGCCTCGGCGACAACGACACCCTGGGCGCGCTGGTGACCAATCTCATCGAGGCCGACTGCCTCATCATCCTGACCGACCAGCCCGGGCTCTATACCGCCGACCCGCGCAAGGATCCACAGGCCACGCTGGTGATGGACGCCCACGCTGGCGATCCTGAGCTCGAGCGCATGGCGGGCGGAGCGGGCAGCAGCGTCGGCACCGGCGGCATGCTGACCAAGATTCTTGCCGCCAAGCGCGCGGCCCGCAGCGGCGCCCACACCGTGATCTGCAGCGGCCGCGAGGAGAACGTGCTGCTGCGGCTGGCGGCAGGCGAGGCCATCGGCACCCAGCTGGTGGCGCGCCAGGCGCCGCTCGCCGCGCGTCGGCAGTGGCTCGCCGACCACCTGCAACTGCGCGGCGGCGTGGTGCTCGACGACGGCGCGGTGCAAGCCTTGCGCGAGGACGGCAAGAGCCTCTTGCCGGTCGGCGTAAAGGGCGTCACGGGCGAATTCGAGCGCGGCGAGGTCGTCGCAGTGGTCGACACCGAGGGACGCGAGATCGCCCGAGGCCTCGTCAACTACAGCGCGAGCGAGGCCCGCCGCATCGCCGGCAAGCCGAGCAGCGCGATCGAGGCCGAGCTGGGCTATATGGACGAGCCGGAACTGATCCACCGCGACAACCTGGTGCTGCTGGCGTGACCACCGTGCTCGACCTCATGCGCCACGGCGAGCCCGTCGGCGGGCGCCGCTATCGAGGGCAGATCGACGACCCCCTGTCCGAGAAGGGCTGGGCGCAGATGCGCGCGGCGGTCGGCGACGCCGCGCCGTGGCAGCAGGTCGTATCGTCTCCGCTGCTGCGCTGCCGCGCCTTTGCCGAGACGCTAGCGGCGCGCCACCGCCTGCCCCTGCGCTTCGACGAGCGCCTGCAGGAAGTCGGTTTCGGCGTCTGGGAAGGCAAGTCGGCTGCCGAGATCGAGGCCGAGGCGCCGGGGACGCTGGCGCGCTTCAAGGCCGACCCGGTCAACGCGCGTCCCGCGGGCGCCGAGCCGCTGGCGGTTTTCCACGCGCGCGTCGCCGCGGCGCTTGATGACGTGTTGGCGCAGCACGCCGGCCAGCATGTGCTGCTGGTGGGCCACGCCGGCGTGATGCGCATGGCGCTCGCCTGGGCGCTGCAGATCCCGCTCGAGCACGCCTACCGCATCGAGGTGGCGACCGCCTCGTTCACCCGCCTGCGCTTCGAATCCGGCCGCGCCAGCCTGATCTTCCACGGCAGTCCGCGCATCGAGCCGTGAACCACCTGCTGTGGGTCTGGCTGCTGTGCTGGGCGTTGCCGGCGGCGGCCGCGCCCGTGCGGGTCGTCGACGATACCGGCCACACGCTGGCGCTGGCGATGCCGCCGCAGCGCATCGTCTCGCTCACCCCGCATCTTACCGAGCTGCTGTTCGCCGTCGGCGCGGGAAGCCAGGTGGTCGGCGTCGACACAGCCAGCGACTTTCCCGAGGCGGCGCGAACGCTGCCGCGGGTGGGCGACACCCAGCGCATCCATTACGAGCGCATCCTCGCGCTCAAGCCCGATCTCGTCGTGGTGTGGGTTGGCGGCAACCGTGCGGCGGACCTGCATCGGCTGCGCCAGCTGGGGCTGCCGTTGCTGCATACCGAGGCGCGTCGGTTGTCCGACGTGCCGCGTCTGCTGCGCCTCGTCGGCGCGGCGAGCGGCCACGCAGAAGCGGGGGAGGCGGCGGCGCGGGATTTCGAAGCGCGCCTTGCGGCGCTCCGCGTGCGCGCCACGCGCCAGCCACCGGCACAGGCCTTCTACCAGGTATGGGATCGCCCGCTGATGACCGTGGGCGGACGCCACTGGATCAGCGACGCCCTGACGATCTGCGGCGTGCACAACACGTTCGCCGATCTTGACGCCGCCGCGCCGGTGGTCTCACGCGAGGCGGTGCTGCGGCGCGCGCCGGACCTGATCGTGAGCGGCAACGACGCGCCCGATCCGCGTCCGACCTGGCAGGCCTACGTGCGCCTGCCGGCGGTACAGCGCAATGCCTTCGTGCGGGTGGACGCAGACCGCCTGCATCGGCCGACGCCGCGGCTCATCGACGGCATCGCCGAGCTGTGCAGGGGGGTGGCGCCTTACGTGCGCTGACGGACGTTGCCAGGCTTGCGGTTGGGACAGTCGTCCTTGATGCAGTCGGCGTAGATCTGCAGCGAATGGTCGTGGATGCTGAAGCCGCGCTCCGCGGCGATGCGCTGCTGGCGCTTTTCAATCTCGGCGTCGAAGAACTCCTCGACCTTGCCGCACTGCAGGCACACCAAGTGGTCGTGGTGTTCGCCCTGGTTGAGTTCGAACACCGCCTTGTCGCTGTCGAAATGGTGGCGGATCAGGAGGCCCGCCTGCTCGAACTGGGTGAGCACGCGGTACACCGTCGCCAGCCCGATGTCCTGTCCCTCGTCCGACAGCAGGCGGTAGACCTCCTCGGCGGTCATGTGGCGCTTGTCGCTCTGCTCGAAGAGATCGAGGATCTTCAGGCGCGGCAGGGTGGCCTTGAGACCGATGCTCTTGAGATCGGACGGGTTGCTCAACGGGGACTCCGGAACGGAAACGCGAATACGTTATGATACGTTTTTTTCCAGTCGCCCCAACCCTTCCGGTGTCCCGGCCATGCGTCAACTCCTGATTCCCGCTCTGCTGCTGAGCCTCTTGGCGGGCTGTGCCAGCACCCCGATCGGCCCCCATCGCATCGATGTCCAGCAGGGCAATGCGCTGGACCAGGAAAACGTCGCCCGCCTCAAGCCCGGCCTCAATCGGTCGCAGGTGCGCTTCCTGCTCGGCACGCCGCTCGTGGTGGATCCCTTCCGCAATGACCGCTGGGACTACGTCTACGTGTACCATCGGGCGGGGAGGCTCGCGGAGCAGAGACGCGTCACGCTGTTCTTCGAGGGAGATACGCTAGTGCGCATCGAGGGCGACGTGCCGCCCCCGTCAGAGCCCACGCCGGAACCGAGACCCGTCCAGCCACCCGCACCGGCGCCCGCGCCGCAGGCGCAGCCGGTGGACCGCCCTGCCGCTGTCGAAACGCGCGCCGTCGCGGCAGAACCGGCGCCGCGCCCGCAGCCCGTCGCGCAGGACGAGCCCACGGCGCCGGCTCGAAGTGCGCCCGTGGCGCCATCGGTACAGCCTGCCGCGCTGGCTCTGGCCGCACCCGCGCAGGCCCCAGTTGAGCGTGAGCGCACCACCACCGAGCCGGTGCGGAGCAGCGCGCCGGCGGTGGCCGTCGCCGCCGTGGCCGCACCGGCCACCAGCATCGTGCCGCCGCTGCCAAGTCCGAAGGATGCACCGCCCTACCCGAACAAGCGTCCGCCCGCCGAACTCGCCCTGCAGGCCGAAACCAATGTCGAGCAAATCCGGCCGGACGTGATCCCGCCTTTTCCCGAGCCGGAATCGCGGTCACGCGTCGAGGCGGCGGTGCTGGCCGCAGTGAAGACGTGGTCCGACGCGTGGGCGCGTCGGGACGAGGATGGCTACGTCGCCGCGTATGACGCGAGCTTCCGCCCGCAGGGCGGCGGCAGCCGTGAAGAATGGGAGAAGCGGCGTCGCCTGTTGTTCGGCGTCGCGCGCAACATCGACCTCAGAATCGAATCGCCCAGCGTCGAGCCGATCGGCACGGGGGAAGCCCTCGTTACCTTCAACCAGCACTATCGCTCCGATAGCTACCGTGACAGCGTGGTGAAGCAGCTGCGAATGGTCGAGCGCGACGGCCGCTGGCTGATCGCCGAGGAGCGCGTGCTGACGATCCTGCGTGGGGCCCGGCAATGAGCGTGAAGGTCGCGATCGCGGGCGTGTCCGGACGCATGGGACGCGCCCTGCTGGAAGCGGTGGCAGCGGACCCGGGCTGCGCCTTGCACGCCGCGCTCGACCGGCCCGGCAGCCCACTGCTCGGCCAGGACGCTGGCGCGGCCTGGGGGGCGGCAAGCGGCGTCGCGGTGAGCGATCAGCCGGCAACCGTGCTCGCGGGCGCGCACGCGCTCATCGACTTCACCCGGCCGGAAGCCACCTTCGGCTACCTCGACGCCTGCGTGGCAGCGAAGGTGCCGCTGGTGATCGGTACCACCGGTTTCGACGACGCGGGCAAGGCGCGCATCGCCGCCGCCGCGCAGCAGATCCCGGTGGTCTTTGCCCCCAACATGAGCGTCGGCGTCAACCTGCTCATGAAACTCGCGGAACTTGCCGCGCAGGTGCTGCGGGACGGCTACGACATCGAGATCATCGAGGCGCATCATCGCCACAAGGTCGACGCCCCCTCGGGCACCGCGCTCGGCCTCGGCCAGGCTGTTGCGCGCGCGATCGATCGCGACCTCGCCAGCTGCGCCGTCTATGGCCGCGAGGGCGTGACCGGCGAGCGCGATCCCAAGACCATCGGCTTCGCCACCGTCCGTGGTGGCGACATCGTCGGTGACCACACGCTGCTCTTCGCCGGCATCGGCGAGCGCGTCGAACTCACCCACAAGGCGAGCAGCCGCGCCACCTTCGCCCAGGGCGCGCTGCGCGCCGCCAAGTGGCTGCAGGGCAGGGGTCCCGGCCTCTACGACATGCGCGACGTGCTCAATCTGAAATAAGCTTCGAACAGGAAACAAACATGAACGCCGTTAAGGTCTACAGCACCGGCACCTGCCCCATCTGCGTCAAGGCCAAGGCCTTTCTCGACAAGCGCGGCATCGGCTACGACGAGGTCCGCATCGACCTCGACCGCGAGGCGATGAAGGAATTCGCCGTCGTCACCAACGGTGCGCGCACGGTGCCGCAGATCGTCGTCGACGGCAAATGCATCGGCGGCTTCACCGAGCTCACCGAGCTCGACATGGACGGCGGACTCGACCACCTGCAGGGCTGAAACCGCCATCGTCGCGCCGCCGGACGCGTTGAAGGCGCCATCCGGATCGGCTACAATTCGGGCATTCAAATTCAGGCGGGTTCGCGCGAGCGGCTCGCCTGAATTTTGTCACCTGCCTTTCGGAGTGTTCCTTGTCCTCTGCCCAACCCGCCATCCTGGTTCTAGCTGACGGCTCGGTGTTTCGTGGCCGCTCCATCGGCGCCGACGGCGTCACGACCGGCGAGGTAGTGTTCAATACCGCGCTGACCGGTTACCAGGAAATCCTGACCGACCCGTCGTACTCGCGGCAGATTGTCACGCTCACCTATCCGCACATCGGCAACACCGGCGTGAACGCCGAGGACGTCGAGGCGGCACGCATCCACGCGGCAGGCCTGGTGGTGCGCGATCTGCCGCGCCTGCATTCGAACTTCCGCGCCGGCCAGTCGCTCCCCGATTACCTCAAGGGCGAGAACATCGTCGCCATTGCCGACATCGACACCCGCCGCCTCACGCGCATCCTGCGCGAAAAGGGCGCGCAGGCAGGCTGCATCATGGCCGGCGCCGTGGATGAGCAGCAGGCGCTGGAAGCCGCGCGCGCCTTTCCGGGGCTCGCCGGCATGGATCTGGCCAAGGTGGTCACGGCACCCGCCGCCTACGCGTGGACCGAAACCGAGTGGAAGCTCGGGCGTGGCTACGGCACGCAGACCGCGCCGCGCTTTCACGTCGTCGCCTTCGACTACGGCGTCAAGCGCAACATCCTGCGCATGCTCGCCGAGCGCGGCTGCCGCCTGACCGTGCTGCCGGCCACCGCGACCGCCCAAGACGCGTTGGCGCTGCAGCCGGACGGCGTGTTCCTCTCCAACGGTCCCGGCGACCCCGAGCCCTGCGACTACGCGATCCGGGCGATCGCCAAACTGGTTGAAAAAAAGATTCCAACCTTCGGCATCTGTCTTGGCCACCAGCTTCTCGCGCTCGCCTCCGGTGCGAAGACCGTGAAGATGAAGTTCGGCCACCATGGGGCCAACCATCCGGTGAAGGATCTCGACAGCGGCCGCGTCGCGATCACCAGCCAGAACCACGGTTTCGCGGTCGATGCAGCGACCCTGCCCTCGAAGTTGCGCAGCACTCACGTTTCGCTGTTCGACGGCTCGCTGCAGGGCATCGCCCGCACCGACGCGCCCGCGTTCAGCTTTCAGGGCCATCCGGAAGCGAGTCCCGGTCCGCACGACGTCGCCTATTTGTTCGACCGCTTCATTCAGCTGATGGCTGACCACGCCAAGGCGCCCTGATCATGCCCAAGCGCACAGACATCCAAAGCATCCTCATCATCGGCGCCGGCCCCATCGTGATCGGCCAGGCGTGCGAATTCGACTACTCCGGCGCGCAGGCGTGCAAGGCGCTGCGCGAGGAGGGCTACAAGGTCGTTCTCGTCAACAGCAACCCGGCGACGATCATGACCGACCCGGACATGGCTGACGTCACCTACATCGAGCCGATCTCGTGGCAGGTGGTCGAGAAGATCATCGCCAAGGAACGCCCAGACGCGCTGCTGCCAACCATGGGCGGCCAGACCGCGCTCAACTGCGCGCTCGATTTGGCGAAGCACGGCGTGCTGGACAAATACGGCGTCGAGATGATCGGCGCCTCGAAGGACGCGATCGACAAGGCCGAGGACCGCGAGAAGTTCAAGGCGGCGATGACCAAGCTTGGCCTGGGCAGCGCACGCTCGGCGATCGCGCACAGTATGGAAGAGGCGCTGCAGGTGCAAGCCGCGCTCGGCTTCCCGACCATCATCCGGCCGTCATTCACGATGGGCGGCTCGGGCGGTGGCATCGCCTATAACAAGGACGAATTCGTCGCCATCTGCGAGCGTGGTCTCGAGGCCTCACCGACGCATGAACTCCTGATCGAGGAATCGCTGCTCGGCTGGAAAGAGTACGAGATGGAGGTGGTGCGCGACCGCAAGGACAACTGCATTATCGTCTGCTCGATCGAGAACTTCGACCCGATGGGCGTGCACACCGGCGATTCGATCACCGTCGCGCCGGCACAGACGCTCACCGACAAGGAATACCAGATCCTGCGTAACGCCAGCCTGGCGGTGCTGCGCGAGATCGGCGTCGACACCGGCGGCTCGAACGTCCAGTTCGCCATCAACCCGGCCGACGGCCGCATGGTGGTGATCGAGATGAACCCGCGCGTGTCGCGTTCCTCGGCGCTGGCGTCCAAGGCAACTGGCTTCCCCATCGCCAAGGTCGCCGCCAAGCTCGCCATCGGCTACACGCTTGACGAACTGCAGAACGACATCACCGGCGGCGCGACGCCAGCCTCGTTCGAGCCCTCGATCGACTACGTCGTCACCAAGGTGCCGCGCTTCGCGTTCGAGAAATTCCCGCAGGCCGACGACCGCCTGACCACGCAGATGAAGTCAGTCGGCGAGGTCATGGCGATGGGGCGCACCTTCCAGGAATCGCTGCAGAAGGCGCTGCGCGGCCTCGAAGTCGGCGCCGACGGTTTCGACCCCAAGACGACCGACCGCGACGAGATCGAGGCCGAACTGATGTCGCCCGGTCCCGAGCGCATCTGGTACGTGGGCGACGCCTTCCGCATCGGCATGGGCCTCGAAGAGATCCACGCCATCTCGAAAATCGACCCGTGGTTCCTCGACCAAATCCAGGGCCTGATCGAGATGGAAACCGCGCTCGCCGGCCGCTCGCTCGCCGAGCTCGATCTCGACACGCTGCGGGCGCTCAAGCGCGCGGGCTTCTCCGACCGCCGGCTGGCGAAACTTCTCGGCAGCGACCAGCACGCGGTCCGCGCGCGCCGGCACGCGCTCGGCCTCCACCCCGTCTATAAGCGTGTCGACACCTGTGCCGCCGAATTCGCGACGCAAACCGCCTACATGTACTCGACCTACGAGGAAGAGTGCGAGGCGGCTCCGACCGACCGCAAGAAGATCATGGTGCTCGGCGGCGGCCCCAACCGCATCGGCCAGGGCATCGAGTTCGACTACTGCTGCGTGCACGCCGCGCTGGCGCTGCGTGAGTCGGGCTTCGAGACCATCATGGTCAACTGCAACCCGGAGACCGTGTCGACCGACTACGACACGTCCGACCGCCTGTACTTCGAGCCGCTGACGCTGGAAGACGTGCTGGAGATCGTGCGCATCGAAAAACCGGTCGGCGTGATCGTGCAGTACGGCGGCCAGACGCCGCTGAAGCTAGCACGGGACCTGGAAAAAAACGGCGTGCCCATCATCGGTACCAGCCCCGACATGATCGACGCCGCGGAAGACCGCGAGCGCTTCCAGCAGATGCTGCACGACCTGGGCTTGAAGCAGCCGCCCAACCGAACCGCGCGCAACCCCGAGTCGGCGCTGCGCATGGCGGCCGAGATCGGCTACCCGCTGGTGGTACGCCCGTCGTACGTGCTCGGCGGCCGCGCGATGGAAATCGTGCGCGAGGAGGCCGACCTGGTGCGCTACATGACCGAGGCGGTGAAGGTGTCGAACGACAGCCCGGTGCTGCTTGACCGCTTCCTCAACGACGCCATCGAGGTGGACGTCGACGCGCTGTCCGACGGCGAGCAGGTGGTGATCGGCGGCATCATGCAGCACATCGAGCAGGCAGGGGTGCATTCGGGCGACTCGGCGTGCTCGCTGCCGCCCTACAGCCTGCCGCAGGCGCTGCAGGACGAGCTGCGCCGGCAGACGGTGGCGATGGCCCGCGCGCTCAAGGTGTGCGGCCTGATGAACGTGCAGTTCGCGATCCAGGGCGACACCGTCTACGTGCTCGAAGTGAACCCGCGCGCGTCGCGCACCGTTCCCTATGTGTCGAAGGCCATCGGTGCGCCGCTGGCGAAGATCGCCGCACGGGCGATGGCGGGCATCTCGCTCAAGTCGCAGGGCTTCGAGAAAGAAATCATCCCGCCTTACTACTCGGTCAAGGAAGCGGTGTTCCCGTTCCGCAAGTTCCCCGGCGTCGACACCATCCTCGGCCCCGAGATGAAATCGACCGGCGAGGTCATGGGCGTCGGCGACAACTTCGGCGAGGCCTTCGTCAAGTCGCAGCTTGCCGCAAGTTCGGAACTGCCGAAGCCCGGCGGCCGCGCTTTCGTCAGCGTGCGCTCGGCCGACCGCGAGGCACTGGTCGAACTCGCGCAGGCGCTGCGCGAGCTCGGCTTCAGTCTGGTCGCCACCCGCGGTACCGCGCAGACGATTGAGGCGGCCGGGATTCCGGTGGCGGTCGTCAACAAGGTGAAGGAAGGCCGCCCGCACATCGTCGACATGATCAAGAACGGCGACATCGACTTCATCGTCAACGTCGTCGAGGACAAGAAGGCGGTCAAGGATTCCTACGCCATCCGCGCCGAAGCGTTGGCGCGCCGCGTGGTCTACTTCACTACGCTCGCCGGCGCGCTTGCTGCGTGCATGGGCATGCGGCACGGCGACGGGCTCGAGGTGTATTCCCTGCAGGCCTTGCACCAGCGCCTGCACTGATTAAAGAGGTAACTGCCGTGAACAAGTTTCCGATCACCGTGGTCGGCGCCGAGAAGATGCGCGCCGAGCTGCACCATCTGAAAACCGTCGAACGCCCGGCCGTGATCCAGGCGATCGCCGAGGCGCGCGCGCAGGGCGACCTGTCGGAAAACGCCGAATACGACGCCGCCAAGGAGAAGCAAGGCTTCATCGAGGGCCGCATCGCCGACCTCGAGGGCAAGCTGGCGAACGCCCAGATCATCGATCCCAAGACGCTCGACGCAGACGGCCGCGTGGTGTTCGGCGCGACGGTCGAGCTGGAGGACGCCGAGACCGGTGACACCGTCAGCTATCAGATCGTCGGCGACGACGAGGCTAACATCAAGGCGGGTAAGATCTCCGTGTCCTCGCCGATCGCGCGGGCGCTGATCGGTAAGTATGTCGGCGACACGGTCGACGTGCAGGCGCCTGGCGGCGTGCGCCACTACGAAGTGCTCGACGTGCGCTACGTCTGATGCGGGGCTTCTGGGACGGCCTTGCCGGCACCCTACTGGTGCTGTGGATCGGCGGCATGTGGGCGATCGGCTACGTGGCGGCGCCGACGCTTTTCGCCAGCCTCGACGACAAGCAGCTGGCGGGTGTGCTCGCCGGGCGGCTCTTCACCTGGATGGCGTGGATCGGCATGGCGGCCGCGGCCTACCTGCTCATTTACCGCATCGCCCGCGACGGCGGCGCGGCGCTCAAAACGCTGTTCTTCTGGATCGTGGTGGTGATGCTCGCGCTGACGCTGGCCAGCCACTTCGGCATCCAGCCCATCCTGCAGGGGCTCAAGGACCAGGCCATGCCGCAGGCCGTCATGCAGAGCGTGTTCGCCGACCGTTTCCGCCACTGGCACGGCATTTCCAGCATCGTCTACCTGATCCAGAGCCTGCTCGGCCTCGTGCTGGTGTGGCGCGCGGGGCTGGCGCGCTGAACGCCGCCCGGAAATGCTCAGGCGGGGAGCGCGATCGCCGGCTTCTCGCCGGCACGATAGATCACCAGCATCTTCCCGATCTGCTGCACCGGCGCGGCTCCGGTCGCGGCGCAGATCTCCTCCATCCACGCGCGGCGGGTGTCGGCTTCGTCGCTTGCCGCCTTGATCTTGATCAGCTCGTGCGCCGCCAGCGCGCGCTCGACTTCCTTCAGCACGGCCGCCGTCAAGCCCCGGCTACCGATCATGACGACCGGCTGGCGATTGAGGGCCAGGCCCTTGAGGTGTTGCCGTTGGGCGGACGTGAGTGGTTTCATACGGTTTCCTTGAACAGAGCGCGGATTGTAGCCGATAGTCATGAGCCAGAAATCGCAGTCCGTCCAGGTCACTTTGCCGGCTCTCACGCGTAAGCGCGGGCACGACGGGGGAAGGGGGGGGCGAGTTTTTTGGAGGCCGGTTCAGGCGGCCGCATCCTTCGTGCTGGCGCTCGGTCTTTCCGTCGCGTCTGCCTGGGGCGCCCCCAGTATCGCTCTGTACTACGGCGCGCGGCCGCCCGTCGCCGAATTGAAACCGTTCGACATCGTGGTGCTCGATCCCGCCAGTACGTTGGCGCCATCGAAACTCGAACCCGCCCAGGTGTTTGCCTATGTCAGCGTGGGGGAAGCGCACCCGAGCCGGGATTACAGTGCGCGCATTCCGCCCGCTTGGTTTATCGCGGAAAACAAGGTCTGGGGGTCTAAAGTGTTGGATCAAACCCAGCCGGCCTGGCGGCAATTTTTTCTTGACGAGGTCATCGCACCGCTTTGGCAGCAGGGCTATCGCGGATTTTTCTTCGACACGATGGACTCCTACCAGCTGGCGGCCGTCACGCCAGAGTCGCGCGCGCGCCAGGAAGCCGGGCTGATCAGCCTGGTCAAGGCCGTCAGCGCGCGGTATCCCGACGTCCGGCTGATTCTCAACCGCGGCTTTGAGGTCCTGCCGCAGGTGAAAACCGAGGTGTTCGCGGTGGCGGCTGAGTCGCTCTTCGGGGGCTGGGATCAGGCCCGGCAACGCTATGTCGAGGTGCCTGAAGCCGATCGCGCCTGGTTGCTGACACAACTTGTCAAGGCGCGCGACGAACTGGGTCTCGAGGTATATGCCATCGACTACGCGCCGCCGGAGAATCCCACGCAGGCACGAGAGATTGCGCGGAAGATCCTGGCACTCGGCATCGAGCCCTATGTGACCCGTGGCGACCTGGCGCATGTGGGCCTGGGCCGCATCGAGCCGGTGCGCCGCCGCGTGTTGCTCCTGCACGACGAGGGGGTGCGGGCGGATGTGGCCCTGAGCAGTGCGGTGCGTTTTGGCGCCATGCCCCTGCATTACCTGGGCTATGCCACGGAATATCAGGACATCCGTGATACGCCGTCGGCCGAGCAGATCGCCGCCTACGCCGGTGTGGTGGTCTGGCTGACCGGAAACGGCCAGGTCGGAAGAAACTGGCTGGACTGGCTCGACCGGCAACGCGAAAGCGGTGTCCCGGTAGTGTTTCTGGGGCCCGACCTGCAGGGAGTGAGCGGGCGACCCGGCTGGGGGGTGCGGACGCGCGCGCCGGAAAAAGGCGCGGGCGCCTTGCGCCTGGCCGTGAACGAGAGTGACGCGCGCGCGGGATTTGAAATGGCGCCCCTGGAAACCCTGTCCGGCGACAGCCTGGTCGAGGCCGAGGGTGCCAGGCCCTGGTTGCGCTACCGCAATGGCGGGAACCAGGTTCACGATGTCGCTGCGCTCACGCCTTGGGGGGCGTATGCGGTACTGCCGCGGGTGTTGATCAGTCTTCCGGCGGTGGGCGGGCGCGAGCAGGCTTTTCGCTGGGTGATCGACCCCATCCGGTTTTTTGCCGCCGCGCTGCGTCAGGGCGGCACACCGGTGCCCGATGTCTCGACGGCGACCGGGCGCCGGGTTTTGATGGTGCATATCGACGGCGACGGCTTTCCCAGCCGCGCCGAATTCCCCGGCAGCCCGTACGCCAGCGAGGTGCTGCTGCGGGAGATTTCCCAGCGTTACACGCTTCCCACCACCATGTCGGTGATCCAGGGCGAGATCGCGCCGGACGGCCTCTACGCCGAGCAATCGGCAGTGCTGGAGGCGATCGCCCGCCGCATCTACGCGCTGCCGCACATCGAAGCCGCGAGCCACACCTATTCGCATCCATTCAAGTGGCGCCAGGCCGAACGTGGCGAAAGCACAGGAAGCTACCACCTGGACATTCCCGGCTATCGCTTCGATCTGGAAAAAGAGGTGGCGGGCTCCATCCGCTATATCAATGAAAACCTGCTGCCGCCCGGCAAACGCGCCGAGATCCTGCTATGGAGCGGCGATACCACGCCGGGCGCGGAAACGGTGCGATACACGGAACGGCTGGGACTACTCAACATGAACCATGGCTATACCGTCATCGACCGCAGCAATCCCAGCCTGGCCGCGGTGGAGGGGCTCTATCTCGACAAGGGCGGGGCGATCCAGGTCTACGCTCCGATGCAGAACGAGAATGTGTACACCAACCTCTGGCAAGGGCCATTCTATGGGTATGAGCGGGTAATCGAGACCTTCGAGCTGACCGGCGCGCCGCGTCGCCTGAAACCCGTCAACATCTACTATCACACCTATTCCGCCAGCAAGCCCGCTTCGCTCAAGGCCTTGCGCAAGGTGTACGACTGGGCGCTGGCGCAGCCCCTGCACCCGGTCTTCGGTTCGGAATACATCCGCTCGGTGCTGGATTTCGTCGCCTTGGGGATCGCCCGTACCGAGCGTGGCTACCTCGTTCGTGGTGCCAAGCAGTTGCGCACCCTGCGCCTGCCGGCCGATGCGCCAGCGATCGACTGGAGCGCTTCGAAGAACCTCGCCGGCGAAAAAGCTGGCGCCGACGGTCGCTATCTGCACCTGGCGGGCGACACCGCGGAAATCGTGTTTGCCCGCCAGGCGGATGACGGTCCCCTACTATGGGAAGCCAACGGCCGCGTCACGCAGGCGCGCCGGGAGGGCAGCACCCTGCGATTGGGCCTGCGCGCCCACGTGCCGCTTGAATGGGCGGTCCGTCACGCGCAACCGTGTCAATTCAAGGCCAACGGGACGATACTGAAACCCGTGCGCCAGCAGCCCGGCGTCAGCCATTTCAGAATCCGCGCCCATGATCTACCAGCGTTTGACGTCGTCTGCACGCCTTGACGGCGGACGCCAGCGGCTGATTCATCCGGCCTGGGTGCTGGGATTCGGCGCTGCGGTCCTGCTGACCCTGGTGGCGGTCTTCCCCTTCAAGCGCCTCTCGGAACAATTGCTACATGCCGACCTCAACCAGGCCTTGGCGGAGCGCTACATCATCGTGCTGCTCAAGACCGATCCGGGCAATGCCGATCTGCGCCTGACCCTGATCCGCCAGCTTATCCGCAACGGCAAACTTGACGAAGCGGCGGCCTGGCTGGAAACGGTGCGTGCCGGCGATCGCGGGACCGACTACGAGATCGCACGCCTGGAGCTGCAGCTGGCTCGGGTCCGCCAGTTGCCCCGGGACGACCCGAACACCCGGCAGTCGATTCTCGAGACGCTGGCCCAGCTCGCGACCGCCAGCCTCGGCCCGCAACAGCTCGACGAACTGGGGGATATGGCCGCGGCACTGCACGACGCGGCTCTCGCCCTGCGTTTCTATCGTCGGCTTGCCCGCACCGACGCGGGCATGGACAGCCGCGTGCTCGCCAGCAAGGGCGAAACGCTGTTGGGACTTGGCCAATACCGGCTGGCCGCCGAGCTGTATTTCCTTGCCCAGGAAAACGCCCGGCGCGCGGACGAGCGGCTCCGGCTCCTGCTGCGGGGGGTGCGCATCCTGCAGGCGGGGGGGCTGCTGAAGGAGGCCGTCGCCGAGGGCGAACAACGCGGCGGCGAATTCATGCAGCAGCGCGATTACCTGGTTTTCATGATCCGCCTGGCGCTGGCGGCCAACGACCCGGCCGCTGCCGACCGCTTTTCTCGCCGCCTGCTCTCTATCAGCTGGCTGGAGAAGCTAAGGCTGGCGGCCATGCCGCAGTTTCGGCCCGTTGCGCTAGGAGGCGGTTCCGAGCGCCTAGAGGTGGCCCCGGCCCTGCTGCCGCGCACGTTCGATGAGGAAGTCTACTCGCTTGCCTGGCAGGCTTTTCTGGCCAACCGCAACCTCAAGGACGCCTGGCGGGTGGCGGCGTCGGCCGTGAAACAGCAGCCGGACAGTCTGCTGTGGCGCGAACGTCTGGCACAAGTCTCGGAATGGACGCAGCGCCCCCGGGAGGCGCTCGATGCCTGGCTGTGGCTGGCGCGCAAGACGAACGCTGAGCAGGCCTGGCAGGGGGTGCTGCGTCTCGCGCCCGGCCTGTTCGATTATGACGCGCTGCTCCAGGCCTACCGCCACGAAGTCGCGAGCGGACGCGGCAACCCCGCCCTGTGGCAACGCATCGCCGAGAGCTACGAGTATCTGGGCGACGCCCGCGCCGGACTGGCGTATCTGGAGCAACTGCTTGCGCGGCGGCGCGACCCGGAATTGCTGCGCATCATTGCCGGGATGGCGCAGCGCCTGGGCGATGCCGAGCGGGCGTTGAGCGCACTGCAGGAAGTGCGCCGCCTGGGGCGTGACAGCGAGGACCTGGCAGTCAGGGAAGCGGTGCTGCATGTTTCCGCCGGCCGGCTCGAAGCCGCTTACGCGGCGTTGACAGGACTTCCCGAACCGAGCCCGGCAGCGGCGGAATACTGGCAACTGCGTGCCGAACTGGCGCGCCTCCTGGCGCACGACGACGACGCTGTAGCAGCCTATCGCGTGCTGCATGCCAGCGGTGTGCCACGTCTGCAGGATACCCAGAATCTGGTGGCGCTGCTGGCGGCGCGTCATCCCCTGGAAGCCGCGCAACTGGCGGAAGCGGGCTGGCGCCGCAGCCAGGACGCGACGCTCTACCTGCAAGCCCTCAGCCTGTACGAACAGGCGCAGGCGTGGCGCCAGGCCGGGCGCCTGCTGGAAGAGGCGCGCGGGCCGTTGTTCGATGCACTTCGCGAGCAAGACGCGTTCTGGCGCCTCAAGGCAGCCTGGGCGGAACATGCGGGCGACCTGCGCCAGGCCCGCGAATCCTGGGAAACTGCGCTCGTTCTCGTCCCTGACGATGACGACATCAAGGTTGCGCTATTGTGGCTGCTCATCCAGCAGCAAGACCGTTCCGCGCTGGCACGACGTCTCGTGCTTTGGCGTGAGGATGCGCGTCGTGACGGCCGGCTGGCGGATGCATTCAGTGCCGCCCATGCGCAGCTGGGTGAGCCCGAACAAGCGCTGGCATGGGCGCAAAGCCAGCTGCCCGCGCACCGCGAGGATTTCCTCTGGCTGATGAACTATGCCGACCTGCTCGACCTGGCGCACCGCCAGGAGCTGGCACAGCGCCTGCGCTGGGCATTGTGGCGGCAGCGCCAGCTGGCGGGTCCAGCACTGGCGGACAGGACGGTACGTACCGGCGTCGTGCGTCTGGCCCTGCTATACCAGCCGGGTGATCGCGCGGAAAGCGTGCTGCGCCATGCCTTGCGCCAGGCCGGCAACGAAAGCCTGGCACCCGAACTGCGCGCGGTGGCGGAGCGCGACAGTCGTAACGCGGATGAACTGGCACTGGGCCATTTCCTGTCGCAGGAGGCAAGCGACCGCGCAGCCGCCTGGCTGCTGGCCCGTCATGCGCAGCGGGTCGCCGCGCCGGACTGGGCGGCCAGCCTGCTTGCGCTGCAAACCGGCGACACCGCCGCACAGGCACGATTGCTGGACGAAGAGCGGGCGATCCCGCTGTATGACCGCATTTATGCCGCGCGCGGCACCGGCAGGGTACGGCTTGCGCAAACCCTCGCCTTCGACGGCATGGTTCGTTATGACTGGGACGACACGCTTCACCAACAACTGTTCGAAACCGCACTGCCTTTGGCCAGCGCCTACACGGCGGGCGGAATGATGCGTGACGACGGTAATATCGAAACCGATGCCTTGCGGCTCGGTTTTGCCTGGCAGCCCGAGGCGCGCTGGCGACTCGGGCTGGCGCTGGAGCGGGGCCGGGACCGCGTCGTCAACGCCCATGCCGTGCTCTTGCGTGGCCCCTTGGTCGATGGCCTCAACGCCGCCTACGGCTTGAGCGCCACCTACGACCAGCTGCAGCTCACCGGGTTGTCGCAGGCCTACACCGATACGCAGGCGGTGTTGACATACCGCCATGACGAGGGCGAAACCGCGCTCAGGCTTGGCGCGCGTTGCCGCTTCGACTGCCAGGCGGTGGCGGGTTTCATGCATGCCACGCGTATCCAGCGTCTGGATGCGCAGTTCAGGTTGGATTTCAACCAGCCCGCCACCGAGTCCGCCCAGTTGAGGTTGCTGGGCGAGAAGGACAGCCTGCAAGCGCGTCTGCAATGGAATTTTTCTCGTCGCGAGTACCTTGCCGCCACGCTGCAGCATGACCGCTACGGCCTGGAAGGCGGAGAAGCCCTGGGCGCCGGCACCGGGGTGATGGGCGAAGCGGGCTGGCGCATCCGTACCGAATATCCGAACTTCATGCTGCGCCTCAATGCCAGCCAATGGCGCTTTTCCGACACGGGCGGCCTGCTGCCCGAGTCGGCGCTGCCGCTGTCCGCCGCGAGATGGAATACGCTGGCCCGCATCGATCCCAGCCTGGGGATTCCAGGAACCGCCCTGTCCGGCGTGAATGTGCCCAGCAGCGCCTTCTTGCCGCAGAATTTTGCCGCATACGGGATAAACTTCGGCTTTGGCGAGAATGTCCGCCGCGATTACAGCCGCGCCTGGCGTCCTTATCTGGATCTGGGCATAGGCCGCAATTCCGTCACCGGCTTGACTTGGAACTGGTTGGCGGGCGTGGCTGGCAGCGTGATCGGGGGCGATCACCTGACCGCCTATCTGGGAGGCGCCGGAGGCGGGCAGGCAAGCGCAGGCCGGGCGATCGAGGCAGGAGTTCATTACACGTATTTTTTTGATCGATGAAAATAATCAAACGCTTCGGAATCATGTTGATGGCTGCCTGGCTCGCGGGCTGTTCCACCGTTCAGACCATGGGCAGTGAAAAACTCGTGGCGACTGCGAACTGGGCGCTGCTGCCTTTCGCCAATCACACCGAGACACCGCAGGCAGGCTTGCGTGCCGAGGCGATCGCCGCGAACCTCCTGCGCGGACAGGGCGTGACGAGCTTGCGGACCTACCCGGCCGGGCTGGTCGCCGAAACCCTACTGGAACCCGCGGACCGCAAACTCATGGACAAGGCCATGGCCTGGGCTCGTGAACAGGGCGTGCGCTACGCCGTCAGCGGGGAGGTCAATGAATGGCGCTACAAGGTCGGCATCGATGGCGAGCCCGCCGTCGGCCTCACGCTCCAGGTGCTGGACCTGACTGACGGGCGCATCGTCTACAGCGCGGTGGGCGGCAAGTCCGGCTGGAGTCGCGAGGCCTTGTCCGCGGTGGCGCAAAAACTCATGAAGGACATGGTGACAGGCATTCCGCTGACCAAGTGAGCCCGCTGCGCACCCATTTCGTCCGGTGGTTCTTTGCCGATTTCAAACGCCCCTGGGTGGAATGGCTGGAAACCGCCTTGTTTACCCTGGCCGCACTGGGTCTGGGCTGGTGGTTCAACCCGGCCAATCCCTATTACGCCCACACGGCTTTTCCCTGGCCGATACTGGCCACCGTATTGCTGGCCCTGCGCTACGGCATCGGTGCGGGCTTGCTGTCGGCCACGCTCATGGTGGCGGTCTATGCCGGCGGGCAGGGGCGCTTTTTCCCGCCGATCGCGGACAGCAAGTTGTTTTTCCTCGGTTTTCTGCTTCTGACGCTGTTGTGCGCCGAATTCAGCGGTGCCTGGCGCACCCGCCTGCGGCGCCGCGATGAACTCAGCTATTTCATCGACGAGCGGCTGGAGCAGATCACCCGACGTTTCTACCTGCTGCGCCTGTCGCATGAACGGCTGGAGCAGTCCCTGCTATCGCGTCCGGTCAGCCTGCGCGACGGCCTCATCAAACTGCGCGCGCTGGCGGACCGGCAGGGCGCGAACGCACTGCCTGGCGTGGAGGCCTTCCTGGAGCTCGCGGGCCAGTACTGCCAGGTCGAGCAGGGCGCAGTGTACCGGGTGCATGGCGATGATTTGGAGAAAGAACCTGCCGCCTGGCTGGGCGAGAAATCCGCGCTTGATCCGGACGACCCGCTGATTCGGCAGGCACTCGCCAGCGGTCAGTTGTGCCACCTGCAAATGAACCAGATGCGCGAAGGTGACAGCCGCTACCTCATCGCCGCGCCCATCCGCCCGGCCAACCAGCCCCTGCTGGGCCTGCTGCTGGTGGAACGGCTTCCCTTCGTCGCGCTGCACAACGAGACAGTGCAGATCCTGGCGGTGCTGTGCGGCTACTATGGCGACCTGGTACATGACACGAAAACTCTCGAGAAGGAAGGGCAATGGATGCCAGGTTGCCCGAGTGATTTCGCTGCCGAGTTGTTGCGTCTGCACCGCCTCAACCGCGAGGTGGGCATGACATCCGTTCTGGTGGCGCTGCGTTTCGGTCCGCATCCGCGGCGTGCGGAAATATTCCGCCAAATCGCCCGCCAGCGGCGCACCCTCGACAACCAGTGGGAGATTGCGGGCGAGGATCGCCTGGTGTTGATCACGCTCATGCCGCTTTCGGCCGAGGCGGCGGTGGAAGGCTATCTCAATCGCATCGATGCCTGGCTCAGCCAGCACTATGGGCAGGGCATGATGGGGCTCGACATCAGCGCCCACAGCCGGCTGCTGGGCGACGAGCCCGCGCGGCAGACGCTTCTGACGCTGCTGCACGAATGCGGCTGTGCTGGAGAAGCCCTCGCGTGATCAAGGAAGGGCTGCTCGCTTTCTCCCTCGAATCGAGCGCACTGGCGCTGGTTCTCACGCAGGCGCCGACGTGGCCGGTCATGCTGTCCTTCATCGCCCTGCATGGCGCTGCCAGCTTTCTGGGCGCACTCGTGCTGCGTTTTTTTCTTCCCCCGGTCTACCGGGTGCCGCGTCTTCCTGTGATCGCGCTGTTTGGCGGGTTCCTGTTCTTCGTCCCGTTTCTTGCCCTGATCGCCTCGCTCGCCGCGCTCGTCACAGGCCGGCTCGTGCCAGCACGCTATCGAACGCAAATCGATTTCGCCACGTTGGAGGAGGTCATTTTCGAAACCATGCGGGATCGCGGCCAGGCCTCCGCCGAGGCGCCCCACCGCGGTTACGGCGAAGGCGGGCTGCGTGGCCGCCTGGCCAGTCCCCACGCCGCCCTGGAGGAGCGCATGCGGACCCTGCTGGCGTTGCAGGCCATGCCTGGACGCATCACCAGCATTCTGTTGCGTGAGCAGCTGGCGGATGCGTCCGACGATATCCGGCTGTTGGCCTACGGCATGTTGGATAAGCAGGAAAAGGCCATCAACGACCGCATCCACGAGGAGCTCAGTCTTTTCAAGCAGCTCCCGCCGGGCGATGCCCGCGCCCTGGCCGCGCGCCACCTGGCCGAGCTGTACTGGGAGCTGATATATCAAGGACTGGCAACAGGGGATTTGCGTCGCTTCGCCGCCCAGGAATCGCTGCGCTACGCCGACGCGGCCCTGGCTCGCCACGGCGACGACGCCGGGGTGCATTTCCTGCGGGGCCGGCTGTTGCATGCGCTGGGGCGTTCCGATGAGGCCTGGTCGGCCTTCGACCAAGCGGTAGTGCTCGGGCTCGGCGAATCCAAGGTGCTGCCGTATCTGGCGGAAATCGCATTCCTGCGCAGGGATTACGCCCAGGTCAGGCAGCTGATCGCGCAGCTGGGCGGGCGCCACGTCCCGCAATCGCTGGCGTCCCTGGTAGGGTATTGGGCGTGAGCCGTCCCCCGCGCTATCTGCGCCAGGCGCAACGCGCCGATATCGGGCTGGTGCTGGAGGGCACCTTCCCTTATGTGGCGGGCGGTGTGTCGAGCTGGGTCAACCAGATCATCCGTTCTTTCCCGCAATACAGCTTCGCCGGAATTTTTCTTGGCAGCCGGCCGCAAGACTATGGCGATCCCAAGTATCCGTTGCCGGACAACCTCGTGCACCTGGAAGTGCATTTTCTGCATGAACAAGCGGCCACGCCGCCGGTCATGAAGCAAACCCTGGCGGCGGACATGATGCAGCGCGTGCGCGAAGCGCACGACACGCTGCGCGCGACGCCCGGCGAAGCGGGCGGCTGCAGCGCGATGCGTGATTTGCTGGCTGCGATCAAACCCGGCGGCGGATTGCCCTACGAGGGCTTCCTGTACAGCGAGCAGTCATGGAATTTCGTTACCGACGCCTACCGGAAATTTTGCCGCGATCCGTCCTTCGTCGATTATTTCTGGACTTGGCGCATCATGCATGCGCCGCTGTGGCGGCTGTCGCGCATCGCCAGCGAGTTCATTCCGGTGGATGCCATCCATACCATTTCCACCGGCTATGCCGGCCTCATGGCGGCCATGCTCAAGGGCTACCAGGGGCGGCCGATGCTGCTCTCCGAGCACGGCATCTACACCAAGGAGCGCAAGATCGACCTGTTCCAGGCCGAGTGGATCCGCGACAACCGCAACGTGTTCGACAAGGATCCTTCCGAAGTGGCGTATTTCAAGGACATGTGGGTGCGCTTCTTCGAGGCCCTGGGGAAAATCTGCTACGACGCCGCCGACGACATCGTCGCCCTGTACGAAACCAACCGCCTGCGGCAGGTGGCGGACGGCGCCGATCCGGCGCGCACCCGCAACATCCCCAATGGCGTCAACATCGCCCGCCTGGCGCCGTTGCGAGAAAAGCGCTCGCCAGTTCCTCCCAGGACATTTTGCCTGCTCGGCCGCGTGGTGCCGATCAAGGACGTCAAGACCTTCATTCGCGCCATGCGCACCATCGCCGATCATGATCCCGAAGCGGAGGGCTGGATCGCCGGCCCCACCGACGAAGATCCAGCCTATTACCAGGAGTGCCTGAATCTGGTGGAGAGCCTCGGTTTGTCGGAGCGGGTGAAGTTCCTCGGCTTCCAGAAAATCGACGAACTGCTGCCCCGGGTCGGGGCCCTGATACTGTCGTCCATCAGCGAGGCGCTGCCGCTGGTGATTCTGGAAGGCTACGCCGCGGGCGTGCCCAGCATCGCCACCGACGTTGGCGCTTGTCGCCAGCTTATCGAGGGCCTGACCCCGGAAGACCGGGCGCTCGGCCCGTCCGGGCGCGTCGTGGGGATTGCCGATCCCGGGGCGTTGGCCAGGGCGGCACTCGACCTCATGCAGCCACAGAACTGGCAGGCGGCCCAGGCGGCGGGCATTGCCCGCGTCGAACGGTTTTATTCCCTGGAAATGATGATCGACGCCTATCGGGAACTCTATGTCAAATCTGCAGGAGAGCGTGACTGATGGCCGGCATCGGTTTCGAGCTGCGCAAACTGCTGCGGCGCGACAATCTCTCCAGTTGGATCCGGGCCTACGCCTATGCCGGCATCATTGGCTCCGGCCCCTGGATCATATCCATCGTCGGTCTGGTTTTTGTCGGTTTCATGAGCGTCGGCGTGGTCAAGCCCGACCTGCTCGTCACCCAGTTCCAGGTTTCCATCACCTACCTGATTGCCCTGAGCCTCATCCTCACCGGCCTGGTGCAGCTGGCCTATACCCGCTACATCGCCGACCGGCTGTTCGAAAAACGCCATGACCTGGTGTTGCCCACCTTCATGGGCCTGCTGCTGCTGACCACGGTTGTCAGCGGCGTGCTCGCGCTGCCGGTTGCTTTTTTCCTGTTCCCCGAAACCAGCTTCATGTTCCGCCTGTTGCTGATGAGCGGGTTCGTGCTGCTGTCCAATGTCTGGGTGGCCTCGGTCATGCTCACCGGGCTCAAGGAATACAAGCAGGTGCTGGCGCTGTATGCGTTGGGATACGGCCTGGCCATCGTATCGTCGCTGGTGTTGCGCCCCTTGGGAACGGAGGGCCTGCTGCTCGGCTTCGTCATCGGCCAGCTCGTACTGCTCACCGGCATGATTCTCATCGTTGCCCACCATTACCCCGCCAGCCGTCTCATCGGTTTCGAGTTCCGCCAAGGGCTCGGGCAATACCCCGATCTGATGGTGATAGGTTTTTTGTTCAACCTGGCGCTGTGGGCCGACAAATTCATTTTCTGGTTTACCCCCGACACGAGTAGCGCCATCATCGGTCCGCTCCGGGCGTCGGAAATCTATGATTTCCCCATTTTTCTGGCTTACTTGTCGATCATTCCCGGCATGGCCGTTTTCCTGCTGCGCATGGAAACCGATTTCGTCGAGTACTACGACAAGTTCTACGACGCAGTGAGAAATGGCGGCTCGCTCGAATACATCGAGGAAATGCGCAATGAAATGGTCTGGTCGGCGCGCCAGGGCCTGTTCGAGATCATCAAGATCCAGTCGCTGGCCGTGCTGTTTTATTTCGCCATCGGCCCAGCCGTGCTCAAGTTTTTCGGCATTTCCGAGCTCTATGAACTGCTGCTCATGATCATGCTGATCGGCGCCGGTCTGCAGGTAGTGTTTCTCGGCTTGCTCAATGTTTTCTTCTATCTTGACCGGCGCCGTGCCGTGCTGCTGCTGGTCGCCCTGTTTGCGCTGCTGAATATCGGGCTCACCCTGTTGTCCATTAAACTGGGGCCTGCATGGTATGGCTATGGTTTCGCCGTCAGCCTGCTCGTCGTCGTCCTGCTGGGGTTCTTCGTGCTCGACCGGGAGCTCGACAAGCTCGAATACCGCACCTTCATGCTGCAATAGGCAAAAACCCATGGGGCAGAAACCCAAACGAACCAAGTCGGGTCGTGCCTGGATGCACGAGCACGTGACCGACCCCTACGTCAAGAAGGCGCAGCAGGACGGTTATCGCTCGCGTGCGGCATACAAGCTGCTGGAGATAGATCAGCGCGATCACCTGCTCAAACCGGGAATGACCGTGGTCGATCTGGGCGCCGCGCCGGGCAGCTGGAGCCAGGTCGCGGTGCAGAAACTGAAACGGCAGGGCAGGGTGCTGGCGATCGACCTGTTGCCGATAGCGCCGCTGCCGGGGGTGGACAGCCTGCAAGGCGATTTCACCGAGCAGGCCGGCCTGGACTGGCTCGAAGGCAAGCTGCAGGGGGCGCGGGTCGACCTTGTTTTGAGCGACATGGCGCCCAACATCAGTGGCGTGGGTTTGCGCGATCAGGCCCGCCATTACGAGCTGTGCGAACTCGCGCTCGATTTTGCGGCGCGCTGGCTGAAACCCGACGGGGCTTTTCTCGTCAAAGTGTTCCAGGGTGTCGGCTTCGAGGATTTTATGAAACGGATGCGCGCAAGCTTCGATCAGGCGGTGATCCGCAAGCCGGATGCTTCGCGCGACCGTAGCGCCGAGGTCTATCTCCTGGGGCGGCGGCCTCGCGAGGTCGTCCGTGACAATCCCTGAGAACGGGGTTTAGAATGAGTCTAAATCGGGTGCGCCCGCCGTTGAGTGATCGTGCCGGTCTCGGCACCAAGGAGTGAATGTGAACAACCTGTCGAAGAATATCGCCGTCTGGCTGATCATCGCCGTCGTGCTGATGACGGTCTTCAACCAGTTCGGCGCGCAGCGCACCACGCAGAAGCAGATGCCTTACTCGCAGTTCATCGAGGAAGTGCGCCAGCAGCAGATCAGCAAGGTGGTGATCGAGGGCAATGTGCTGCGCGGCGAGCGCAGCAACGGCGAGCGCTTCACCAGCTATGCCCCGAACGACCCCTGGATGGTGTCCGACCTGTTGAAGAACGGCGTGCAGGTAGAGGCCAAACCGGAGGAGCAGCCCTCCTTCCTGATGAGCCTGTTCATTTCCTGGTTCCCGATGCTGCTCCTGATCGGCGTGTGGATCTTCTTCATGCGCCAGATGCAGGGCGGCGGGCGCGGCGGCGCCTTCTCGTTCGGCAAGAGCCGGGCGCGCCTGCTCGACGAAAATGCCAACCCGGTCACCTTTGCCGACGTCGCGGGCTGCGACGAGGCGAAGGAAGACGTTGCGGAGCTGGTCGACTTCCTCAAGGATCCCTCCAAGTTCCAGAAGCTCGGCGGCCATATTCCGCGCGGCGTGCTGATGGTCGGCCCGCCCGGCACCGGCAAGACCTTGCTCGCGCGTTCGATCGCCGGTGAGGCCAAGGTGCCGTTCTTCAGCATTTCCGGGTCCGACTTCGTCGAGATGTTCGTCGGCGTGGGTGCGGCGCGCGTGCGTGACATGTTCGAGCAGGCGAAGAAGAACGCGCCCTGCATCATCTTCATCGACGAGATCGACGCGGTCGGCCGCCAGCGCGGCGCGGGCCTCGGCGGCGGCAACGACGAGCGCGAGCAGACGCTGAACCAGTTGCTGGTCGAGATGGACGGCTTCGAGGCGACCACGGGGGTCATCGTCATCGCGGCGACCAACCGCCCCGACGTGCTCGACCCGGCGCTGTTGCGCCCCGGCCGCTTCGACCGCCAGGTCGTGGTCGGCCTGCCCGACATCCGCGGCCGCGAGCAGATCCTGCTGGTCCACATGCGCAAGGTGCCGCTGGCGCCCGACGTGCGCGCCGACATCCTTGCGCGCGGCACGCCCGGCATGTCCGGTGCCGACCTCGCCAACCTCGTCAACGAGGCGGCGTTGTTCGCCGCGCGCGCCAACAAGCGCCTGGTCGACATGGAGGATTTCGAGAAGGCCAAGGACAAGATCCTCATGGGCGCCGAACGCAAGTCCATGGTGATCACGCCCGAGGACAAGAAGAAGACCGCCTACCACGAGTCCGGCCATGCCGTGATCGGCATGACGCTAAAGGGCTGCGACCCGGTGCACAAGGTGACGGTGATTCCGCGTGGCCGCGCGCTCGGCGTGACCATGTCGCTGCCGGAGCAGGATCGCTTCAGCCTTTACAAGGACCAGATGCTCGACCAGATCGCCATGCTGTTCGGCGGCCGCGTTGCCGAGGAAATCTTTGTCGGCAGCATCTCGACCGGCGCTTCCAACGACTTCGAGCGCGCGACCAGCATCGCGCGCGACATGGTGACGCGCTACGGCATGTCGGATGCCCTGGGCCCCATGGTCTACGGCGAGAACGAGGGCGAGGTCTTCCTCGGCCGTTCGGTGACGACGCACAAGAACGTCAGCGAGGCGACGATGCAGAAGATCGACGCCGAGGTTCGCCGCATCCTGGACGAGCAGTATGCCCTGGCGAAAAAGATCCTGACCGACAACCGCGACAAGGTGGAGGCGATGACCGCCGCGCTGCTCGAGTACGAGACCATCGACGCCGAGCAGATCGACGACATCATGGCCGGCCGGCCGGTGCGGCCGCCCAAGCCGTCGGCTGCGCCGCAACCGCCGGCGAGCGGGGGCGACAAGCCCAGCGCCCCGGCGCCGACGGCGCAGCCCGCCCAGGAAACCTGAGCGGGCGGGGAAGTCACCCGGTAGAATGGAGGGGCTTTTGCCCCTCTATTTTTGTATGTCTGTTTTGCATGCCGGCCGATTCCGGCTCTCGCTCGAACGGCCCTTGATCCTGGGCATCGTCAATGTGACGCCCGACTCGTTCTCCGACGGTGGACGGCTCGCCAGCGCGCAGGCCGCGATCGAGCACGCGCTCAAGCTGCGGGAAGCGGGCGCCGATATCCTCGACGTCGGTGGGGAATCGACCCGTCCGGGCGCCGCACCGGTGCCTGCGTCCGAAGAAATCGAGCGCGTGCTGCCGGTGATCGAAGCACTCGCCGCGCAGGGCTGCGTCGTGTCGGTCGACACGATGAAGCCGGAAGTCATGCGCGTGGCGCTCGCGGCTGGCGCTGCGATGGTAAACGACGTCATGGCGCTGCGCGCGCCGGGTGCGCTGGAGGCCCTGGCCGCATCGGATGCCGCGGCGTGCCTCATGCACATGCAGGGCGAGCCGCGCACCATGCAGCAGGCACCGGCCTACGTGGATGTGGTCGGCGAGGTGGCAGCGTTTCTCGGCGCGCGCGTGGCGACCTGCGAGGCCGCTGGCATCGCCCGCGAGCGGTTGGTGATCGATCCCGGCTTCGGCTTCGGCAAGACGCTCGAGCACAATCTTGCTTTGTTGAGGCAATTGGAGCGACTCGCCGCAAGCGGCGTGCCGCTGCTGGCCGGGCTGTCGCGCAAATCGATGCTGGGCGCCCTGACCGGGCGCGCGGCCGGCGAGCGCGAATTCGCCGGCGTGGCGGCGCATCTGATCGCCATTGCGCATGGTGCGCGACTGGTGCGCGTGCACGATGTGGCGGCCATGCGCGACGCGCTGGCCATCTGGAATGCAGTGGAGGAACAACACGATGGGACGTAAGTATTTCGGTACCGACGGCGTGCGGGGGCGGGTGGGGGAGCCGCCTATCACGCCGGAATTCGTGATGCGGCTTGGCTACGCGGCCGGCCAGGTGCTGGTGGCCGACCGCGGCAGCCTGCCGCCCGACCAGCACCCGACGGTTCTGATCGGCAAGGACACGCGGATTTCCGGCTACATGCTGGAGGCCGCGCTGGAAGCCGGCTTTACGGCTGCCGGCGTGAACGTGCTGATGACCGGCCCGATGCCGACGCCAGCCGTGGCGTATCTCACCCGCGCGCTGCGCCTGCAGGCGGGCGTGGTCATCTCGGCTTCGCACAACCCGTTCCAGGACAATGGCATCAAGTTCTTCTCGGAGAGCGGTCAGAAGCTGCCCGACAGCGTCGAAGAAGCGATCGAGGCGCGGCTCGACCAGCCGCTCGCCACCGTCGAGGCGCGCCAGCTGGGCCGCGCGCGCCGCATCGAGGATGCCGCCGCGCGCTACATCGAATTCTGCAAGAGCACCTTCCCCAACCACCTCGACCTGCGTGGCCTGCGCATCGTCGTCGATTGCGCGCATGGCGCGACCTACCACGTCGCCCCCCACGTGCTGCATGAGCTGGGCGCCGAAGTGATCGCCATCGGCAACGAGCCGAACGGCTTCAACATCAATGACCATTGCGGCGCGACCCACACCAAGGCGCTGTCGGAGGCCGTGCGTCGGCACCGTGCCGACCTCGGCATCGCGCTCGACGGCGACGGGGACCGCCTAATGATGGCGGATGCCACGGGCCGCATCTACGACGGCGACCAGCTGGTCTACGTCATCGCCCGGCACCGCATTCAAACCGGCTACATGAAGGGCGGAGTCGTCGGGACCCTGATGACCAATCTCGGCATGGAACATGCCCTCGGTCGCCTGAACATTCCGTTCGAGCGTGCCAAGGTCGGCGACCGCTACGTGCTCGAGCGCCTGCATGCCAATGGCTGGACGCTTGGTGGCGAAACCTCCGGCCATATCCTGTGCCTCGACAAGCACACTACCGGCGACGGCATCGTGTCCGCGCTGCAGGTGCTGCGGGCCTTGCGCGAGAGCGGCGCCTCGCTGCAGGCGATGACGGAAGACATCGAGATCTATCCGCAGGTGATGATCAACGTACCGGTGTCGAAGGGCTTCCGGCTCGACGCGTCGCCCGCGGTGGGTGAATCCGTGGCAAAGGCGGAAGCGAGCCTCGACGGCAGCGGACGCGTCGTCCTGCGCGCATCGGGCACCGAGCCGCTGATCCGTGTGATGGTCGAGGGACGTAATGCGGATCAGGTGCGCCGCTTGACCGAATCGATCGCCAGTGCCGTGAGGGAGGCGGCACTGAGCTAAATGCCCGGCGCATGACGGGGCGCCGGCGGTTGACCGTGGGCCGCGTTGCGCTTACCATCGCGCACTTTTGTTCGGCGGCCTCCCGCCGTGGATCGGGATTAGACGATGCGCAAGAAGCTCGTAGCCGGTAACTGGAAAATGAACGGCAGCCTGGCTGAGAACGCCGCGCTGCTCGCAGCGATCAAGCCCGCGCTCGCGGGCATCGAGGCCGCCGTGTGCGTGCCGTTTCCTTACCTCGCCCAGGTGCAGGCGGCACTCGCCGGCTCGTCGATCGCATGGGGCGCGCAAAACCTGTCCGAACACGCCAAGGGGGCATTCACGGGCGAAGTCTCTGCATCCATGCTGCTCGACTTCGGTTGCACCTACGTGATCGTCGGACATTCGGAGCGGCGCAGCCTGTATGGCGAATCCGACGACGCGGTCGCGAAAAAATACATCGCCGCCCAGGCCGCCGGGCTCACGCCGATCCTGTGCGTGGGCGAGTCGCTGCAGGAGCGCGAAACGGGTGTCACCGAGCAGGTCGTGGCACGGCAGCTCGACGCCGTGATCGCCGCCGCCGGCGTCGCCTCGCTGGCGAAAGCCGTCGTCGCCTACGAGCCCGTGTGGGCGATCGGCACCGGCAAGACCGCTACGCCAGAACAGGCCCAGGCGGTGCATGCATTCATCCGTGGCAAGGTTGCCGCCCTCGATCCGGCCGTCGCGGCCGGTCTGGTCATTCAATACGGGGGTAGCGTGAAAGCCTCGAATGCGGCAGAATTGATGGCTCAGCCGGATATCGACGGTGGCCTGATTGGCGGCGCCTCGTTGGTCGCCGAAGAATTCGTGGCGATTTGCCGCGCAGCCGCCAAGTAAGCCTTACCGAGCATCGCAATTCATGGAAACACTGGTCTGGGTCGTTCACATCCTCATCGCCATCGGGGTGATAGCGCTCGTGCTGCTGCAGCACGGCAAGGGTGCCGACATGGGTGCGGCCTTTGGCAGCGGCTCGGCGGGCAGCCTTTTCGGTGCAACCGGTTCGGCCAACTTCCTGAGCCGCAGCACGGCGATCCTGGCGACCCTGTTTTTTCTGACCAGCCTGGTGCTGGCCTACTTCGCGCTGCAGCAACACAAGCCGACCAGTGTGCTCGATCGCACGCCGGTTCCGGCGCAGGCGCAACCTGCTAGCCCCGAGCCGGCTCCCGGTTCGAAGGCGGCAGACATCCCGCAGTAAGCGGGCAAGCAGTACTCCAATCGGGCTTTTGCCCATTGGCCGACGTGGTGGAATTGGTAGACACGCTATCTTGAGGGGGTAGTGACGAAAGTCGTGCGAGTTCGAGTCTCGCCGTCGGCACCATCAATTTTCCTGATTGATTCATTAATCGGCGCTATTCCGTAAGCGCATGATTATTCAGTCAAAAGTACCAAGTTTTCGGCTTGACAGTCGACGCGCCGGACCCCTACACTCCGGTCAGAACGAACACGAGCCTCGCGCAGGCATAAGTCGGAGGACCCCGGTGCTGGAGAACTATCTCCCCATTCTGCTGTTCATCCTGGTCGGGCTGGCCTTCGGCGTGGGTCCCATCCTGGCGGGCGCGGTGCTTGCACCCCATCGCCCGGACAGCGAGAAGCTTTCTCCCTACGAATGCGGTTTCGAAGCCTTCGAGGATGCGCGCATGAAGTTCGACGTGCGCTACTATCTCGTCGCCATCCTGTTCATCTTGTTCGACCTCGAGATCGCGTTCCTCTTTCCCTGGGCCGTCGTCCTCGAGGAGATTGGCATGGCCGGCTTTCTGGCGATGATGGTATTCCTCGGTATTCTGGTCGTGGGCTTCGTCTACGAGTGGATGCGTGGCGCTTTAGAGTGGGAATGATTCAGTGAGCATCGAAGGCGTCCTCGAGCAGGGTTTCGTCACCACCAAGGCGGACCAGCTCATCAATTACATGCGCACCGGCTCGATGTGGCCGATGACCTTCGGGCTGGCGTGCTGTGCGGTCGAGATGATGCACGCAGGGGCGTCGCGCTACGACCTCGACCGCTTCGGCATCGTGTTCCGCCCCAGCCCGCGCCAATCCGATGTCATGATCGTCGCCGGCACGCTGTGCAACAAGATGGCGCCCGCACTGCGCAAGGTCTACGACCAGATGGCCGAGCCGCGCTGGGTGATCTCGATGGGTTCGTGCGCCAACGGCGGCGGCTACTATCATTATTCGTATTCGGTGGTGCGCGGCTGCGACCGAATCGTGCCGGTCGACATCTACGTGCCCGGCTGCCCCCCGACGGCTGAAGCGCTGCTGTTCGGCATCATCCAGCTGCAGAACAAGATCCGCCGCACCAACACCATCGCCCGCTGAGCCGCTCATGTCCCAGTCCCTGGATACCCCTGCTTTGCCTCTCGAATCCGCGCTCCGCGACGCCCTGGTGCAGTCCGTCGTGCGCCTGGGTGAGCAGACGCTGGTGATCAAGGCGCAGCATTACGCGGCGGCGATGCGTACCCTGCGCGATCATCCGGACTGCCGATTCGAGCAGTTGATCGACCTCTGCGGCGTGGACTATTCGGGCTACGGCGACGGGGCCTGGGAGGGACCGCGCTTCGCCGTCGTGGTGCACCTGCTGTCGCTTACCTACAACCAGCGCGTGCGCGTGCGGGTGTTTTGCCCCGACGATGACCTGCCGGTGTTGCCGTCGGTGGTCGATTTGTGGCCGTCGGCCAACTGGTATGAGCGCGAGGCGTTCGACCTCTTCGGCATCGTGTTCGAGGGGCATCCCGACCTGCGCCGCATCCTGACCGACTATGGCTTCATCGGTCATCCCTTCCGCAAGGACTTTCCGCTCTCGGGCAACGTAGAAATGCGCTACGACCCGTCGCAGCAGCGGGTGATCTACCAGCCGGTCTCGATCGAGCCGCGCGAAATCGTGCCGCGCATCGTGCGCGACGAAAGCTACGGGGCAGGGCGCTGACATGGCCGAGATCCGCAACTACACCATGAACTTCGGTCCGCAGCACCCGGCCGCGCACGGTGTGCTGCGCTTGGTGCTCGAGCTCGACGGCGAGGTAATTCAGCGCGCCGACCCGCACATCGGCCTCTTGCACCGCGCCACGGAGAAGCTCGCCGAGCACAAGACCTTCATCCAGTCCGTACCCTACATGGACCGCCTCGACTACGTGTCGATGATGGTCAACGAGCACGCCTATGTGATGGCGATCGAGAAGCTGCTCGGCATCGAGGTGCCCGAGCGCGCGCAGTACATCCGCGTGATGTTCGACGAGATCACGCGCATCCTGAATCACTTGCTGTGGCTCGGTGCGCACGCCCTCGACGTCGGCGCGATGACGGTATTCCTCTACGCCTTCCGCGAGCGCGAGGACCTGATGGACTGCTACGAGGCGGTGTCTGGCGCGCGCATGCACGCCGCCTATTACCGTCCCGGCGGCGTCTACCGCGACCTGCCCGATTCGATGCCGCAGTACGCCGCGCAGCACACCCGCAACGAAGCGACGCTGAAGGCGATGAACGCCAATCGTCAGGGTTCGCTGCTCGACTTCATCGAGGACTTCACCAACCGCTTCCCGACCTATGTCGACGAGTACGAGACGCTTCTAACCGACAACCGCATCTGGAAGCAGCGCACCGTCGGCATCGGCGTCGTCTCGCCTGAGCGCGCCAAGGCGCTGGGCTTCACCGGCCCCATGCTGCGCGGCTCCGGCGTCGAGTGGGATCTGCGCAAGAAGCAGCCCTACGAAGTCTACGATCGCATGGACTTCGACATTCCCGTCGGCACCAATGGCGACTGCTACGACCGCTATCTGGTGCGCGTCGAGGAAATGCGCCAGTCCAACCGGATCATCAGGCAGTGCGTCGACTGGCTGAGGAAGCACCCCGGACCGGTGATCACCGACAACCATAAGGTCGCGCCGCCGTCTAGGCTCGACATGAAGCAGAATATGGAAGAGCTGATCCACCACTTCAAGCTCTTCACGGAGGGCATGCACGTGCCGGCGGGCGAAGCCTACGCGGCGGTGGAGCATCCCAAGGGCGAATTTGGCATCTACCTGGTCTCGGACGGCGCCAACAAACCCTACCGGCTGAAGATCCGCGCTCCGGGCTTTGCGCACCTGGCGGCGCTCGACGAAATGAGCCGTGGGCATATGATCGCCGACGTCGTCGCCATCATCGGCACGCAGGACATCGTTTTCGGGGAGATCGATCGCTGATGCTGTCGCCAGAATCGCTCGCGGCGATCGACGCCGAAATTGCCAAGTATCCCGCCGACCAGAAGCAGTCGGCGGTGATGAGTGCCTTGCGCATCGCGCAGACGGAGAAGGGCTGGCTGAAGCCCGAGCTGATCGAGTACGTGGCCGATTATCTCGGCATGCCGGCGATTGCCGCCTACGAGGTCGCGACGTTCTACAACATGTACGACACGCGTCCGGTCGGACGGCACAAGATCACCCTGTGCACCAACCTGCCGTGCGCGCTGATGGGGGCCGGCGAGATCGCCGAATACCTGAAGCAGAAACTCGGCATCGGCTTCGGGGAGACCACCGAGGACGGCCGCTACACCCTGAAGGAGGGCGAGTGCATGGGCGCCTGTGGCGATGCGCCGCTGTGCCTGCACAACAATCACACCATGCACACCCACCTCACCCCCGAGAAGGTGGACGAGCTCCTGGACAAACTGAAATGAGCCTCCTGACGCCCACCCCGAAAGTCTGCAGCTGGACGCAGGAGCTCGAGCAGCCTGCGTCGCTCGCGACCTACGTCGCGCACGGCGGCTACCAGGCGTTGCGCCGTGTCGTCACCGAGCGGGTCCCGGCGGACGACATCATCGCCGAGCTCAAGACCAGCGCGCTGCGCGGCCGCGGCGGCGCGGGCTTCCCGACGGGCCTCAAGTGGAGCTTCATGCCGCGCGCCTTCCAGGGCGACAAGTACATTGTCTGCAACAGCGACGAGGGCGAGCCCGGCACCTTCAAGGACCGCGACATCCTACGCTACAACCCGCACCAGTTGATCGAGGGCATGGCGATCGCGGGCTACGTGTTGGGTGCGAAGGTCGGCTACAACTACATCCACGGTGAGATTTTCGAGCTGTACGAGAGCTTCGAGCGCGCGTTGCGGGAGGCGCGCGAGGCGGGCTATCTCGGCGACAATCTCTTCGGTACCGATTTCTGCTTCCAGCTGCACGCCCACCACGGCTACGGCGCCTACATCTGCGGCGAGGAAACCGCACTGCTCGAGTCGATCGAGGGCAAGAAGGGCCAGCCGCGCTTCAAGCCGCCTTTCCCGGCGAGCTTCGGCCTCTATGGCAAGCCGACCACGATCAACAACACCGAGACGCTGGCTTCGGTGCCGTGGATCGTGCAGCACGGCGGGCAGGCCTTCCTCGAACTTGGCAAGCCGAACAACGGCGGGCCCAAGCTGTTCTCGGTCTCCGGCCACGTCAACAAGCCGGGCAACTACGAAGTGCCGCTCGGCACGCCCTTCGCCGAACTGCTGGAGATGGCGGGCGGTGTCCGGAACGGGCACAAGCTCAAGGCGGTGATTCCGGGTGGATCGAGCGCGCCGGTGCTGCCGGGCGACGTCATGATGGACTGCACCATGGACTTCGACTGCATCGCCAAGGCGGGCTCGATGCTGGGATCGGGGGCGGTGATCGTGATGGACGAAACGGTGTGCATGGTGCGCGCGCTGGAGCGTCTCTCGTACTTCTATTTCGAGGAGTCGTGCGGCCAGTGCACGCCATGCCGCGAGGGGACGGGCTGGATGTACCGCATCATCCACCGCATCGAGCACGGCCAGGGGCGGCCGGAGGACCTCGATCTCCTGAACAGCGTGGCGGGCAAGATCGGCGGCCACACCATCTGCGCGCTGGGCGACGCCGCGGCGATGCCGGTGCAGAGCTTCCTCAAACATTTCGGCAACGAGTTCGCGTACCACGTCGAACACAAGCGCTGCATGGTGTGATCCGATGGCGACCTTGAATATCGAAATAGACGGGCGCGCGCTTCAGGTCGAGAGCGGCAAGACCATCATGGATGCGGCGAACGCTGCCGGCATCACCATCCCGCATTTCTGCTACCACAAGAAGCTGTCGATCGCGGCCAACTGCCGCATGTGCCTGGTGCAAGTCGAGAAGGCCCCCAAGCCGCTGCCGGCTTGCGCCACCCCGGTGACCGACGGCATGAAGGTCTACACGCGCTCGGACTATGCGATCAAGGCGCAGAAGGCGGTGATGGAGTTCCTGCTCATCAATCACCCGCTCGACTGCCCGATCTGCGACCAGGGCGGCGAGTGCACGCTGCAGGACCTCGCCGTCGGCTATGGCGGCTCGTCGTCGCGCTACCACGAGATCAAGCGGGTCGTGCGCGACAAGAACCTCGGGCCGCTCATTGCGACGGACATGACGCGCTGCATCCACTGCAGCCGCTGCGTGCGTTTCGGCCAGGAGATCGCCGGGATCATGGAGCTCGGCATGGCCGGGCGCGGCGAGCACACCGAGGTCATGCCCTTCCTCGAATCGCAGGTGGCGTCCGAGCTCTCCGGCAACGTCATCGACCTGTGCCCGGTGGGGGCGCTGACCAGCAAGCCGTTCCGCTACAGCGCGCGCAGCTGGGAGCTGTCGCGCCGGCCGTCGATCAGCCCCCACGACAGCCTCGGCTCGAATCTCGAAGTCCACGTCAAGAACAACACCGTCATGCGCGTCGTGCCGCGCGAAAACGAGGACGTCAACGAATGCTGGCTGGCCGACCGTGACCGCTTTTCCTACCAGGGGCTCAACACCGCCGAGCGCCTGACGCAGCCCATGGTCAAGCGGGACGGCCAGTGGGTCGAGACGGATTGGCAGGAGGCCCTGCAGGTCGTCGCGGATCGCTTCAAGGCGATCCCGGCGGAGCGCATCGGCGCCTTGTCGACGCCGTATCGCCCGGCGGAAGAGCTCTATCTCCTGCAGAAGCTGATGCGCGGCCTCGGCAGCGGCAACGTCGACCACCGGTTGCGCTGGTCCGATTTCTCGCTCGACGACAAGGCCAAGGGCGGCTTCTGGCTCGGCATGCCGGTCACCTACATGTCGCGCCTGAACCGCATGCTGGTCGTGGGCTCCAACCTGCGCAAGGATCATCCCTTGATGGCGCACCGCATCCGCGAGTCGGTGCGCTGGTACGGCGAACTCAACCTGATCAACGCCGCCGAAGACGAATTCCTCGGCAAGGTGCACGCCAAGCGCATCGTCGCGCCGTCTCAGCTCGCGAGTGCCCTCGCCGCCGTGTGCATTGCACTGGCCGAACTGAAGGGGCAACCGGTCCCGGACATTGCGGCGGCCTACCGCGCGCAGGGGGAGGCGGTGGACGACGTGGCACGAAAGATGGCGAAGAGCATTGCCCGCGGCGAGACGCGTGCGGTGTTCCTCGGCAACATGGCCCAACACCATCCGAGCTATGCGCAAATCCACGCGTTGGCGCAGGACGTGGCGAGGCTGGCGGGCGCGAGCTTCGGCGTGCTCGGCGAGGCGGCCAACAGCGTCGGGGCGGTGGCGGTGGGCGCCGTGCCCAAGCGCGGGCCGCTCGGGCAGCCTGCGGTGCAGGGACTCAACGCGAAGCAGATGCTGGAGGCACCGCTCTCCGCTTACCTTCTCCTCGGCGTCGAGGCCGAACTCGATACACATGACCCCGTCACCGCCATGGCGAGCATCAACGGCGCCGACTTCGTCGTTGTGCTGTCGCCCTACAAGGGCAAGTCGCTCGACTACGCCGACGTGCTGCTGCCGATCGCACCCTGGACCGAGACCTCCGGCACCTTCATCAACACCGAGGGCCGGGTGCAGAGCTTTGCCGCGGTGGTGAAACCGCTCGGCGAGACCCGTCCCGCGTGGAAGGTGTTGCGCGTGCTTGGCAACCTCCTGGGCCTGGCCGGTTTCGACCACAACGATTCGACCGAGGTGCTGCGCGAGGCGCTGGGCGACACCCCGACCGGCCATGTGCAGGGTTTCCTCACGAACGAGGTGGCGGGTGTCGAGCCGCTGCCCCCGCAGCCGGTGGCGGGGCTCGAGCGCGTCGCCGAGGTGCCGATCTACCAGACCGACGCCGTGGTGCGCCGTGCGCCCGCCTTGCAGATGACGCTCGACGCCGCGCTGCCGGTCGCGCGCATGCACGGCAGGCTGATCGAGAAGCTCGGCCTCACCGAAAACGGCCGCGTGTCGGTCCGCCAGAGTGCATCGGCGCTGACGCTGAAGGTCGAGCGTGACGACCTCCTGCCCGAAACCTGCGTGCGCGTGCCGGCCGGGCATCCGCTCACGGCAGGCCTGGGCCCGATGTTCGGCCCGATCACGGCGGAGCCGGTCTGATGGAGGGCATGAACGTGGACTGGGCAGCTATGCAAACCGTCGTCTGGACGCTGGTCAAGATCATGGCGGTCGTGGTGCCGCTGATGCTCGGCGTCGCCTATCTGACCTACGCCGAGCGCAAGGTCATCGGCTGGATGCAGGTGCGCATCGGCCCCAACCGCGTCGGTCCGCTTGGCCTGTTGCAGCCGATCGCCGACGGACTCAAGCTCCTGATGAAGGAAATCATCATTCCGTCGGGGGCCAACAAGGGCCTCTTCATCCTCGGGCCCATTCTCGCCATCGCGCCGGCGCTGGCGGCTTGGGCGGTGATTCCGTTCACCGACACCCTGGTGCTCGCCAACATCAACGCTGGCCTGCTGTACGTGATGGCGATCACCTCGATGGGCGTCTACGGCGTCATCATCGCGGGTTGGGCGTCCAACTCGAAATACGCCTTCCTCGGCGCCATGCGCTCGGCGGCGCAGATCGTCTCGTACGAGATCGCCATGGGCTTTGCGCTGGTCGGCGTGCTGATGGCGGCGCAGTCGTTGAATCTCATCGACATCGTGCAGGGGCAGGCCGGCGGCATCCACCAGTGGTACATCTGGCCGCTGTTTCCGCTTTTCCTCGTCTACCTGATCTCGGGCGTCGCCGAGACCAACCGCGCGCCCTTCGACGTCGCCGAGGGCGAATCCGAAATCGTCGCCGGCTTCCACGTCGAATATTCAGGCATGGCCTTTGCCGTGTTTTTCCTCGCCGAATACGCCAACATGATCCTGATCGCCGCGCTCACCACGCTGATGTTCCTCGGCGGCTGGCTCTCGCCGGTGAGCTTCCTGCCGGACGGCATTGTCTGGTGGTTGATCAAGACCGGCTTCGTGCTGTTCCTCTTCCTGTGGTTCCGCGCCACCTTCCCGCGCTACCGCTACGACCAGATCATGCGCCTGGGCTGGAAGGTGTTCATCCCCATCACCCTCGTCTGGATCGTCGTCATCGGCGCCATGAAACAGACGCCGTACGGCCACCTTTTCCACTGAGCGCGCCATGAAAAGGATCACCCAATTCTTCGGCAGCCTGCTCCTGGTCGAGCTCGTGCGCGGCATGATGCTCACCGGGCGCCATCTGTTCGCGCGCAAGATCACGGTACAGTACCCGGAAGAAAAAACCCCGCAGTCACCCCGCTTCCGCGGTCTGCACGCGCTGCGTCGCTACCCCAACGGCGAGGAGCGCTGCATCGCCTGCAAGCTGTGCGAGGCCGTGTGTCCCGCGCTCGCGATCACCATCGAATCGGAGCAGCGCACCGACGGCACCCGCCGGACCACGCGCTACGACATTGACCTCACCAAGTGCATCTTCTGCGGCTTCTGCGAGGAATCCTGCCCGGTCGATTCCATCGTCGAGACCCGCATCCTCGAATACCACGGCGAGAAGCGCGGCGACCTCCACTACACCAAGCCCATGCTGCTCGCGATCGGCGACCAGTACGAGGCGCAGATCGCCAAGGACCGCGCGGCGGATGCGAAGTACCGCTAGGGCCTGGGATCTAGGGGCTAGGATTTGGGGGCTAGGGGGTGTGCTGCGCGCGCCGCTTGATTGAACAACACGACGTACGAACTAAAAGGGAGGCAGGCAAACGGAAATCTGGCATTGGGCACGAGAGATGGCTGGCCATCCCAAGCCCCTAAATCCTAACTCCTAGCCCCTAGACATGACTTACATAGCAGCCATCTTCTACTTCTTCGCCGCCATCCTGGTCTTCGCCGGGCTGCGCGTGATCACCGCGCGCAACCCGGTGCACGCCGCGCTTTATCTCGTGCTCGCCTTCTTTACCGCCGCAGGCCTGTGGATGCTGCTGGAGGCCGAGTTCCTCGCCATCGTCCTGGTGCTGGTCTACGTCGGCGCGGTGATGGTGCTGTTCCTGTTCGTGGTGATGATGCTCGACATCAACATCGCTCGGTTGCGCGAGGGTTTCTGGGACTACCTGCCTATCGCCGGTTTCGTCGCGGTGCTGCTGATGATCGAAATGGCGCTGATCCTCGGCGGCCGCCACTTCGGCCTAGACGTGATGGCGACGCCGGCACCGCAGCCAGCCGACTACAGCAATACCAAGGAGCTGGGACGGTTGCTCTACACCGACTACGTCTACGCCTTCGAGCTGGCCGCGGTGATCCTGCTCGTCGCGATTGTCGCCGCCATCGCGCTGACGCTGCGTCGCCGCAAGGACAGCAAGTACATGGATCCCTCGGAGCAGGTCAAGGTCAAGCGCGACGAGCGCCTGCGCATCGTGAAAATGCCGGTCGTGAAAAGGGCGGAAGGCGGGGAGGAGGGCGCATGATTTCCCTATCGCATTACCTGGTGCTGGGCGGCATCCTGTTTTCCATCGCCGTGCTGGGCATCTTCCTCAACCGCAAGAACGTCATCGTGCTGCTGATGGCCATCGAACTGATGCTGCTGGCGGTGAACATGAACTTCATTGCGTTCTCGCACTATCTGGGCGACATCCACGGTCAGGTCTTCGTGTTCTTCATCCTCACCGTCGCCGCGGCCGAATCCGCGATTGGTCTTGCCATCCTGGTGGTGCTGTTCCGCAACCTCAAGACTATCAACGTCGATGACCTCGACCGACTGAAAGGCTGATGCGGATGGACATGCAGACGCTCTATCTCATCGTGCCGCTGGCACCGCTCTTCGGCGCCATCGTCGCCGGCCTGTTCGGCAAGCTCATCGGCCGCGCTGGCGCGCACGTTGTCACCATCGCCGGCGTCGCGGTGTCTTTCATCGCGTCAGTATTCGTGTTCCAGGACGTGTTGGCCGGTCATACCTTCAACGGCACGGTCTACACCTGGATGGTGCTGGGCGATTTGAGCTTCGAGGTCGGCTTCCTGATCGACTCGCTCACCGTGATGATGATGCTCGTTGTCACCTTCGTTTCGCTGATGGTGCATGTCTACACCATCGGCTACATGCACGACGATCCCGGCTACCAGCGCTTCTTCTCGTACATTTCGCTCTTCACCTTCGCCATGCTGATGCTGGTGATGAGCAACAATTTCCTGCAGCTCTTCTTCGGCTGGGAAGCGGTCGGTCTCGTGTCCTATCTGCTGATCGGCTTCTGGTACCAGAAGGAAAGCGCGATCTACGCCAACCTCAAGGCTTTCCTCGTCAACCGCGTCGGCGACTTCGGCTTCATTCTGGGAATTGGATTGGTGCTCGCCTACTTCGGCTCGCTCGACTACGCGACCGTGTTCGCGCAGGCGCCCTCGCTCGCCAACGAGACCATCAGCCTGTGGCCGGGCGAGACCTGGAGCCTGATGACGGTGATCGGGATACTTTTATTCATCGGCGCCATGGGCAAGTCGGCGCAGTTCCCGCTGCACGTGTGGCTGCCCGACTCGATGGAAGGTCCGACGCCGATTTCCGCGTTGATCCATGCCGCGACCATGGTGACGGCCGGCATCTTCATGGTCGCGCGCATGTCGCCACTCTATGAGCTGTCCGACGTGGCCTTGAGCTTCATTATGGTGATCGGCGCGATCACCGCGCTCTTCATGGGTTTCCTCGGCATCGTACAGAACGACATCAAGCGGGTGGTGGCGTATTCGACGCTGTCTCAGCTCGGCTACATGACGGTGGCGCTCGGCGCCTCGGCCTATTCGGTCGCGGTGTTCCACCTGATGACGCACGCCTTCTTCAAGGCGCTGCTGTTCCTCGCGGCAGGCAGCGTCATCATTGCCATGCACCACAACCAGGACATCCGCACCATGGGCGGCCTGAAGAAGTACATGCCGATCACCTGGATCACCGCGCTGATCGGCTCGCTGGCCCTGATCGGCACGCCCTTCCTGTCGGGCTTCTATTCGAAGGAAACCATCATCGAGGCGGTGAGGTTCTCCAACCTGCCGGTCGCCGAGTTCGCCTACTGGGCGGTCGTTATCGGCGTCTTCGTCACCGCCTTCTACTCCTTCCGCATGTACTTCCTGGTGTTCCACGGCAAGGAGCGCTTCCACCAGGGCCATGCGCACGGCAACGAGCCGGATGCGCACCATGACGACGCGCACGGCCATGGCCACGGCGGCGCCGGGCACGATGGGGCGCATGGCCAAGGCCATGACGCCCGACCGCACGAGACGCCGTGGGTGGTGACGGGCCCGCTGCTGGCGCTCGCGCTGCCTTCGCTGGCGATCGGCTACATGACGGTCGAAGCCATGCTCTACGGGGAATTCTTCGGCAATTCCATTTACGTGTCCGACCGCCATCCGGTGATGCACGAGCTCAACCAGCATTTCCACGGCGCGGCGGCGATGGGCTTGCACGCGGTCGTCACGCTGCCGTTCTGGCTGGCGGTCGCAGGCGTGGGCCTGGCGGCCTACTTCTACCTCAAGCGCCCGGACATCCCCGCGGCGATCGCGCAGCGCTTCGCGTTCCTCTACCGGCTGTTGCAGAACAAGTACTGGTTCGACGAGCTCTACGGCTGGCTGTTCGCCAAGGGCGCGCGCGTGTTCGGCAGCTTCCTGTGGCGGCGCGGCGACCAGAACGTCATCGACGGCTTGATCGTCAACGGCTCGGCGCACCTGGTCGAGGGCTTCTCCCGCCTGATGAAGGCCTTTCAGTCCGGCTACATCTACCACTACGCGTTTGCCATGCTGATCGGGGTGTTCGCCCTCGTGACCTGGTTCGCGCGGCTAACCTGAACCTGAACCAGCGCCATGTTCGGACAGTCGATTCTCTCCCTCGTCATCTGGGTGCCGATCCTGGCCGGGGTGGCGGTGCTCGCCACCGGCTCAGACCGCAACGCCGCGCTCGCGCGCTGGATCGCGCTGGTGGGCGCGCTGCTCGGGTTTGCCGTCGCGATTCCGCTGTGGATGGACTTCGATACCGGGAGCTCGGCGATGCAGTTCGTCGAAAAGGCGGCGTGGATCCCGGCGTTCAACATTCATTATCACCTCGGCGTCGACGGCATCTCGATGCCGCTGATCCTGCTGAACAGCTTCATCACCGTGCTGGTGGTGATCGCCGGCTGGCAGGTGATCCAGGACAAGGTCGCGCAGTACATGGCGGCCTTCCTCATCATGTCGGGCCTTATCAACGGCGTGTTCGCCGCGCTCGACGCGGTGCTCTTCTACGTGTTCTTCGAGGGCATGCTGATCCCGCTGTACCTGATCGTCGGTGTGTGGGGCGGCCCCAACCGCGTTTACGCGGCGTTCAAGTTCTTCCTCTACACTCTGCTCGGTTCGCTGCTGATGCTGGTGTCGATGCTGTATCTCTACTTCCAGTCGGGCGGCAGCTTCGAGATCCAGTCCTGGCACACGACCACGCTCGGCCTGACGGCGCAGAGCTTCATGTTCTTCGCCTTCCTGCTCGCGTTCGGGGTGAAGGTGCCGATGTGGCCGGTGCACACCTGGCTGCCGGACGCCCACGTCGAGGCGCCGACCGGCGGCTCGGTGGTGCTGGCGGCGATCACGCTCAAGGTCGGTGCCTACGGCTTCCTGCGCTTCATCCTGCCGATTCTGCCGGATGCCAGCCGTGAATACGCCTGGTTCGTCATCCTCCTGTCGCTGGTGGCGGTGGCCTATATCGGCCTCGTCGCGCTGGCGCAGGCCGACATGAAGAAGCTCATCGCCTATTCGTCGATCGCGCACATGGGCTTCGTTACCCTTGGCTTCTTCCTGTTCAACCCGCTCGGCATCGAGGGCGGGCTGGTGCAGATGATCTCGCACGGTTTCGTTTCGGCCGCGCTCTTCCTCTGCATCGGGGTCATGTACGACCGCCTGCATTCGCGCCAGATCAAGGACTACGGCGGCCTGGTCAACAGGATGCCGGTGTTCGCCGCCTTCTTCATGCTGTTCGCCATGGCCAACGCCGGCCTGCCGGGTACCAGCGGCTTCGTCGGCGAGTTCATGGTCATCCTGTCGGCCACCGGCGTGAACTTCTGGTATGCCTTCGTCGCCGCGACGACGCTGATCTTCGGCGCCGCGTACACGCTGTGGATGTACAAGCGCGTGGTTTTCGGCAACGTCACCAACCCGCACGTCGAAGAGATGAAGGACGTCAATGCCCGTGAAATTCTCTTGCTTGGCGTGCTCGCCGTCTGCGTGCTGGGCATGGGCCTGTATCCCAAGCCGTTCACCGACGTCATGCACGTGTCGGTGGTCGACCTGCTGGCGCACGTCGCCCAGAGCAAACTGCCTTAAGGTTCCGAGATGAGCGACTTTTTCACCCAGTTCGCCCCTGCGCTGCCCGAAGTCTTCGTGCTGGCGATGGTGTCGCTGATCCTGCTGATCGACGCCGCGCTCGGCGACGGCAAGCGCTACATCACCTACGGTCTGTCGCTCGCCACCGTGGCGGGCGCCGCCGTCCTCACCGCGCAGGATTTCTCGACCGTGCCGGTGCTGGCATTGGGTGGCCTCTTCATCGACGACCCGCTGTCGGACGCGCTGAAGCTCTTTCTGTATCTCGCCGTCGCCATGGTGATGGTGTACTCACGCGACTACCTGCGTCAGCGCGGCCTCTACAAGGGCGAGTTCTTCGTGCTCGCGCTGTTCGCGCTCTTGGGCATGATGGTCATGATCTCGGCGAGCCATTTCCTCACGCTGTATCTGGGCCTCGAGCTGCTGTCGCTGTCGCTCTACGCCATGGTCGCGCTGCAGCGCGATTCCAGCGTGGCGACCGAGGCGGCGATGAAGTACTTCGTGCTCGGCGCACTGGCCTCGGGCATGCTGCTCTACGGCATGTCGATGATCTACGGCGTCACCGGCACGCTTGCGCTCGCCGACATGGCGCAGATCCTGTCCGACGGCACCGATCTGCGCATCCCGCTGGTGTTCGGCATCGTCTTCATCGTCGCCGGGCTGGCCTTCAAGCTGGGCGCGGTGCCGTTCCACATGTGGGTGCCCGACGTCTACCACGGCGCGCCGACGGCGATGACGCTCTTCATCGGCTCGGCGCCCAAGATCGCCGCCTTCGCCTTCGTCGTGCGGCTCCTTGGGCAGGGGCTGGAATCGCAGGTCGCCGAATGGCGCGACATGCTGGTGATCCTCGCGGTGCTGTCGATGGCGGTCGGAAACATCGCGGCGATCGCGCAGACCAACCTCAAGCGCATGTTCGCCTACTCGACGATCTCGCACATGGGCTTCATGCTGCTCGGCATTCTCGCCGGCTCGCAGGCGGGCTACGGCAACGCGATGTTCTATGTGGTGGTGTACGCGCTCATGAGTCTGGGCGGCTTCGGCATGATCCTCCTGCTGTCGCGCGCCGGCTTCGAGGCCGACCAGCTCGACGACTTCAAGGGCCTCAACCGTCGCAGCCCGTGGCTGGCCTTCCTCATGCTGCTCCTGATGTTCTCGATGGCGGGCATTCCGCCGACGGTCGGCTTCTACGCCAAGCTCTCGGTGTTGCAGGCCGTGGTCGGCATCGGCTACGTGTGGCTGGCCGTCGCCGCGGTGCTGTTCTCGCTGATCGGTGCCTTCTACTACCTGCGCATCGTCAAGCTGATGTACTTCGACACGCCGCACGACACCGCGCCGATTACGCCCTGTCCCGACAGCCGGATTATCATGTCGGCCAACGGGCTGGCCGTGCTGGCGCTCGGCATCCTGCCGCAGCCGCTGATGGCGGTCTGCCTCTACGCCGTCGGCGCCTCGTTCTGAGCCGAGGCGCGCTGAACCAACCGCGCCGGAGCCGGTCTGCTCCGGCGTCATTCTCTCCTTGGATCCAACGTGAATTTCTCGACTTCCCTGCTGCTCGTCCTGGCCTTCATTGCCGCCAACCTGCCGTTCCTGTTCGAGCGGGTTTTCTTCGTCGTTAGGCCGAAATCCGGCCACAAGGGCCTGGCCTGGCGGCTGCTGGAACTGGTCGTGCTGTTCTTCATCGTTGGCGGCGTTGCGCTTCTGCTGGAAAGCCGGCTCGGCCCCATCCACGCTCAGAACTGGGAGTTCTACGCTGTCAACGCCTCGCTGTTCGTCGTGTTCGCATACCCCGGCTTCGTCTACCGCTACCTGTGGCGCCGCCGCGGGGCGTAAGGCAAATGGATACTCAGGAATTCACCCTGCGCGGCGAGCACGTCGCGCTGTGCGACCTACTCAAGCTCTCCGGCATCGCCGACAGCGGCGGGCAGGGCAAGTTGATGATCGCCAACGGCGAGGTGACGGTGGACGGCCAACCGGAAAGCCGCAAGACCGCCAAGATCCGTGCTGGCCAGACGGTGGCTTGCCTCGGGCAGATGGTTCGGGTAGTGGCGGCCGAAGCCTAAAGAAAGCAGAAGAAAAACCGCCCGGCGTCGAACTCCACCGCCAGCCGCGCGCCGCGATTCAGCGCGTAGTCCCACGACCCTTTGGTCGCGCAGCCTTCGTGGCATTCGCTGACGCCGGCCGGGGATTCCAGATCGCGCTCGCGGTCGTACCAGCTCAGCAACATCGTGTCTTCACCCAGCTGGTGTTTGGCGATGGCGGTCGCCAGTTTCAGCCGGGCGTTAAAGTCGAGGTCGAGCTCGGTGGTGTCCAGACGCAGCGTTTTCACAGCAGCGCTTTCAGTGCGAAGAGCATATCCAGCGCCGCCTTCGGCGTGAGTGTGTTGGGGTCGATTTCGCGCAGCTGGTCGAGGGCAGGGTGGGGCGGTGGTTCGTCGTTGGGCAGGTGGGCGACGAAGAGGTCGCCCTGCGGGCCGGGCTGCAATTGCGCGTCCTCGAGTTCGCGCAGATGGCGCTTTGCTGCGTGAATGACCGGGCTCGGCACGCCCGCGAGCCGCGCAACCTGGATGCCGTAGCTCTGCGAGGCCGGGCCTTCCTCGACGGCGTGCAGGAACACCAGATCGGCGCCGTGCTCCTTGGCGTCGAGGTGCACGTTGGCGAGCTGCTTGAATTCGTTGGCGAGCTGCGTGAGTTCGAAATAGTGGGTGGCGAACAGGGTGAAGGCGCGCGTCGCCGTCACCAAGTGGCGCGCCACCGCCCACGCCAAGGCCAATCCATCAAACGTGGACGTGCCGCGGCCGATTTCGTCGAGCAACACCAGGCTATTCGCGCTCGCGGTGTGCAGGATGTACGCGGTTTCGGTCATCTCGACCATGAAGGTGGAACGCCCGCCAGCGAGGTCGTCCGACGCGCCGATGCGGGTGAAGATCTGGTCGACGTCGCCGATCTTTGCCGACGTCGCCGGCACCCACAGGCCGCAGCACGCCATCAGGGTGATCAGTGCGACCTGGCGCATATAGGTCGACTTGCCGCCCATGTTGGGGCCGGTGATGAGCAGCATCTGACGGGTGCGGTTGAGCGTGACGTCGTTGGGGATGAAGTGGTCGACCTGCGCCTCGACGACGGGATGGCGGCCGCCGCGGATGACGATGCCGGGCTCCTCGCTGTAGTCGGGCGCGCACAGCTTGAGCGTGGACGCCCGCTCGGCCTGGCTCGCCAGCACGTCGAGCTCGGCCAGCGCCGCGGCAACGGCAAGCAGGTCCGGCACGTGCGGCGTCAGCGTGTCAAGCAGCGCCTCGAACAATAGTTTCTCGCGCGCCAGCGCGCGGTCCTGGGCGGAGAGCGCACGGTCCTCGAAGGCCTTGAGCTCGGGCGTGATATAGCGCTCGGCGTTTTTCAGCGTCTGACGGCGGCGGTAGTCGTCGGGCACCGGCGTCTTGTCGGCCTGCGCGCGGCTCACTTCGATGTAGAAGCCGTGCACCTTGTTGTATTCGACCTTGAGGGTATTGATCCCGGTGCGTGCGCGCTCGCGCGTTTCCAGTTCCAGCAGGAACGCGCCGGCGTCGCGCGTCAGCGCGCGCAGTTCGTCGAGGTCGGCGTCATAGCCGTCGGCGATCACGCCGCCCTCTCGCAGCACGCTGGCGGGCTCGGGCTGGATCGCGCGGGCGAGCAGGGCGTACAGGTCGGGGCGCGCGGCGAGCGCGGCCTTGAGCGCGGCCAGCCGCGCGCCGTCGTCGGGCAAGTGGGCGGCGAGTTCGGGCAGCAACGCCAGCGTGTCGCGCAGGCCGGAGAGATCGCGCGGGCGTGCATTCTTCAGCGCGATGCGACCGCTGATGCGCTCGACGTCGGCGCAGCCTTTCAGCATACGGGTCAGCGCGGCGGCGGTGTCGGGCGCCTCGGCGAGCACGCCGATGGCGTCGCGGCGGGCGGTGAGCACAGCGCGGTCGCGCAGCGGATGATGCAGCCAGTGGCGCAGCAGCCGTGTGCCCATGCCGGTCGCGGTGGTGTCGAGCACCGACAGGAGCGTGGGCGCCGCTTCGCCGCGCAGCGTCTCGGTGAGTTCGAGATTGCGCCGGGTGGCGGCGTCGAGTTGGACGAATTCGCCGTCGCGCTCGGCACGGATCGACTGAATATGGGGTAACGCGGTGCGCTGCGTGGCCTGGATGTAGTCGAGCAGCGCGCCCGCGGCGGCGATGGCGAGCGGCAGGTCGGCGACGCCGAAGCCGGCGAGGTCGCGGCTGCCGAGCTGCTGGGCGAGCCTTGCCTCGGCACTGGCCGAATCGAACTGCCACGGTGCCAGGCGGCGCACCGCGCAGGGCGAAACGAATTCGAAATCGTCGGGGGCGAGGATTTCGGCCGGGCGGATGCGGGCAAGCAACGCGGGCAGGGCGGTCGGTGTGATTTCGCTGACCTGGAAGCGGCCGGCGGCGAGGTTGAGCCAGGCGACGCCGAGTGTGCCGCCGCTGGGGGCGATCGCCAGGATCAGCGTGTCGCGCGTCTCGTCGAGCAGCCCGGAATCGGTCAGCGTCCCCGGCGTGACGATGCGCGTGACCTGGCGCTCGACCGGACCTTTGGAGGTGGCGGGGTCGCCGACCTGCTCGGCGATCACCACCGATTCGCCCAGCTTCAGCAGGCGCGCCAGGTACTGCTCGGCGCTGTGGTAGGGCACACCCGCCATCTTGATCGGGCTGCCGGCCGACGCGCCGCGCGTCGTCAGCGTGATGTTGAGGAGCCGCGCCGCCTTCTCGGCGTCGTCGTAGAACAGTTCGTAGAAGTCGCCCATGCGATAGAACAGCAGCATGTCGGGATGCTGCGCCTTGATGCCGAGATACTGCTGCATCATCGGCGTGTGGGCGGCGGCCTCCTTGGCGGTCGTCATGGACGGGCGGGCGTCAGACCTTCAGTTCGGGCGGCAGATGCGGGGCGAGGATCTGCAGCATCTGCGCGAACACCTTGGGGTTGCCCGCGACAATGTTGCCGGATTCGAGAAAGCCCTCGTTGCCGAGGAAATTGCCGACCAGGGCCCCGGCTTCCTGCGCGATGAGGCTGCCGGCGGCGATGTCCCAAGGGTTCAAGCGCATTTCCCAGAAGCCGTCGTAGCGGCCGCAGGCGACCCAGGCGAGGTCGAGCGCGGCCGAGCCGGGACGGCGCAGGCCGGAGGTCGCCTTCATCATGTCGCGGAACATGTTGAGGTAGGCCTCGGCGAAGCTGAAGTCACGGAAGGGGAAGCCGGTGCCGATGAGGCACTCGCTCATCTTGCTGCGCTTGCTGGCGCGGATGCGGCGTTCGTTGAGCATGGCCCCGCGGCCGCGGCTGGCGGTGAAGAGTTCGTTGCGGGCGGGGTCGTAGACGACGGCCTGCGTGATCTGGCCCTTGTGTTTGAGCGCGATGGACACGGCGTACTGCGGCAGGCCGTGCAGGAAATTGGTGGTGCCGTCGAGCGGATCGATGATCCACACGTAGTCCTCGCCGTTCCTGGCGTCGGCCGCGCCCGACTCCTCTGCTAGAATCCCGTGATTTGGGTACGCGTCGAGCAGCGTTTCGATGATGGCCCGTTCCGCCATCTGGTCGACCTCGCTGACGTAATCGCGGTCTTGCTTGCTCCGCACGGTGAGCTGGTCGAGGTCGAGCGAGGCGCGATTGATGATCGCCCCGGCTTTGCGGGCGGCTTTCACCGCCGTATTGAGCATGGGATGCATGGAGGTCACGGGCTTCAAAGAACGAGTCCGGCATTTTACTTGATGACGCAGTCGAATCCCCAGCTCCTCGCCAACATTCGCGTCGTGCTCGCGCGCACGAGCCACCCGGGCAACATCGGCGCCGCCGCGCGCGCGATGAAGACCATGGGGCTCACCGACCTGGTGCTGGTCGACCCGGCCGTCTTTCCCAACAGCCAGGCCGATGCCATGGCTTCCGGCGCGACCGACATTCTCGCGTCGGCGCGCGTCTGCGCGACGCTCGCCGAGGCGCTCGCCGACACGACGCTCGCGCTGGGCCTGTCGGCCCGCCGGCGCGACATCGTCGCGGAGATCCTCACGCCGCGCGACGCGGCGCCGCGTGCGCTTGCCGAGGCGCAGGCGGGACGCGTGGCGCTCGTCTTCGGCAACGAGACCAACGGCCTGTCGAACGAGGAACTTGCGCTTTGCCAAGTCCTGGTGACGATACCCGGGAACCCCGACTACTGCTCGCTCAACCTCGCGGCGGCGGTGCAGGTGCTGGCTTATGAAGTCCGGCAGGCCTGGCTGGGGGCGGAAGGGTGGCCGCAGCCGGCGTTCGAGCCCGCCAGCGTGGGCGAGATCGAGCAGTTCTACGCGCATCTGGAGGCGGCGCTTGCCGACCTCGACTTCCTCAATCCCGGCTCGCCGGGCAAGCTGATGCTGAAGCTGCGGCGCCTTTTCTCGCGCACCCGGCTCACGAAAGAGGAGGTGAACATCCTGCGCGGCATGCTCTCCGCAGCGCAGGAGGCGAAGCGGGCGGCCGGAACTACGGTCGGCAATAGTTGACTAAATTACTCGGAATAAGCATTCTTTGCGCATGAGCCTCCTACGCCAACTCAAGGAAGACATCGCGGTCGTGTTCGACCGCGACCCGGCTGCGCGTTCGACTTTCGAGGTCGTGACGACCTATCCCGGCTTTCACGCCATGCTCATCCACCGCCTGGCCCACCGGCTGTGGGGCATGGGCTGGAAATGGCTGGCGCGCTTCATCTCGCACATCGGGCGCTGGCTGACCG
>JBKBRW010000006.1:0-308 GCA_046291555.1 Thiobacillus sp. | reverse complement strand
CACCCGGGCGCCACCATCGGCCGCCGCGTCTTCATCGACCACGGCATGGGTGTCGTGGTGGGTGAGACCGCCGAGATCGGCGACGACTGCACGCTGTATCACGGCGTGACGCTCGGTGGCACCTCGTGGAACAAGGGCAAGCGCCATCCCACGCTGAAGAGCGGCGTGGTAGTGGGTGCGGGGGCCAAGATTCTCGGGCCGATCACGATCGGCGCGAACGCCCGCGTGGGGTCCAACGCCGTGGTGGTGAAGGACGTGCCGGACGACGCCACAGCGGTCGGCATCCCGGCACGCATCCTGGACCGGGC
>JBKBRW010000069.1:0-528 GCA_046291555.1 Thiobacillus sp. | reverse complement strand
AGGAAGGAGTCGACGAGGAGCGGCACGTCCTCGGGGCGCTCGCGGAGCGAGGGGAGCTCGACCTGCACGACGCTGAGCCGGTAGTAGAGGTCCTCGCGGAACCGGCCAGCGCGGATCGCCTGCTCGAGATCGGTGTGGGTGGCCGCGAGCACGCGGACGTCGGTGCGCAGGGTCTGGGTCCCGCCGAGCCGCTCGAAGCTGCGCTCTTGCAGGACCCGGAGCAGCTTGACCTGGGTCTCGGGCCGCAGCTCGCCGATCTCGTCGAGGAAGATGGTCCCGCGGTCGGCGAGCTCGAACCGGCCCTTGCGGGTCTCGACCGCGCCGGTGAAGGCTCCGCGCTCGTGGCCGAACAATTCGCTCTCGAGGATCGACTCGGGCAGGGCCGCGCAGTTGAGCGCGACGAAGGGCTGCTCGGCCCGGGGGGACGCGAAGTGGATGGCACGGGCGACCAGCTCCTTGCCGGTCCCGCTCTCGCCGCGCAGGAGCACGGTGGTGTTGCTCGGCGCGACCCGGGCGATCTTCTCGTAG
>JBKBRW010000068.1:0-532 GCA_046291555.1 Thiobacillus sp. | reverse complement strand
TGGCGGAGTGCGTTCACGCTGCCACTGCGCCGCGCCTGTGCGCCCGCTGACCTGCGGCGTGTTGCAGGTGATGGCGGGCCTGGTGGCGGACGGGCGCCAGCTGGTGAACCGTGCGCGGCAGGAGGCGCAGGCCTACCGCCGCAACTACGCAGAGTCCATCCCACCGCACGTGCGTGCTGCTACTGCTGCTGTGGCGGTGGCCTTTGCCACTTGCTCGCCGCCGCCGCCACCGCCGCAATTGGTGCCACCGCTGCTTATGGTGGTGCCGTCGCACTCGCTGCTGCCTCTGCACTTACGCCGCTGGCATCGCCGCCCGCCCGCCGCGCAGCCGCACGTTGCGCCTGCGCTGCGACCAGGCGAGCTCGCGCTGCGGTGGCGTGTCGTGCAGGCGCTCCAGGCCGAAGGCGTCGAAGCGCAGCTGCGCGCGCCGGGCCAGCAGGCGGCCGATCTCGACCGACTGGTTGAAACCGCGCTCGGCCAGCCGCCGCGGATGCAGAGGCATTGCCAGCAGCAGGTCGGCCGGCGGCAGGCC
>JBKBRW010000067.1:0-534 GCA_046291555.1 Thiobacillus sp. | reverse complement strand
CTTTCCTCGCCGACCGGACGATGGTGGCATCGATGAGGGTGCCGCGCCGGACGAGCACGCCGGCGGCTTCGATCTGCGCGAGCACGGCGGCAAAGAGCGGTTCGGCAAGATTGGCTTTCAGCAAACGCTTCCTGAAGCGCACCAGCACGGTTTCGTCGGGAACGGGGTCGGAAAGCGAGAGCCCGAGGAAGCGCCGGAACGACAGGCGGTCGGCGCACTGGGCCTCGCATTCGGGGTCGGACAGGTTGTACCACTGTTCGATGAGCAGCATCTTGAAGCAGACGAGCGGGTCGTGGGAGGGCTTGCCGGTGGTGCCGTAAAGACCGGGCCAGTGGGTGTCGAAGGCAGACCAGTCGACGAGGCGGTCAACCTTGAGCAGGAAATGACTGTCGGAAACGTGAAGATCGAGGGCTTCGTCACCAAAGGATTTTTGCGGTTGCAGACGGGCGAGCATGACAGGATTCAATCGTGGTTCGTCGATGAGCCTGTTATATCAAGCCGGCGCGAATTTGTCTGGGGTTATGCAGAGGTTTC
>JBKBRW010000066.1:0-535 GCA_046291555.1 Thiobacillus sp. | reverse complement strand
CGCAGGAGTGCGACAGAACGCCGGGCGTGGGCTCGAACTTCTGGTTCGAGATCTACCTGCCGCCGGCGACCGCGCCGGCGGCACCGGCAGAGGCGCCGCCTGTTCCGGCCCGCGCCCCGCGCGAGGGGCCGATGCGCATTCTTCTGGCCGACGATCACCCCGCCAACCGCAAGGTGGTCGAGGTCATGCTGGCCGCCATCGACGCCGAGCTGACAGCGGTCGAGGACGGAAAGCTGGCGGTCCAGGCCCTTACCGACCGGCCGTTCGATCTGATCCTGATGGATATGCAGATGCCGGTGATGGACGGGCTGAGCGCCACCGCCGCGATCCGCGCCCTGGAGGCGCGCGAAGGGCGGCCGCGCACGCCGATCCTGATGCTGACCGCCAACGCCATGGCCGAACACGTCGAAGCGGGCCGCGCCGTCGGCGCCGACGGCCACGTCACCAAGCCGGTCACCATGGCCAGCCTGTTCTCCGCCATCGACGCGGCGACCAGCGGGACGGCGGAAGTCGCGACCTAAGCTCCTTCTCCCCT
>JBKBRW010000065.1:0-540 GCA_046291555.1 Thiobacillus sp. | reverse complement strand
GCCGAAGAAAGCCGCGACCAAGAAAGAAGAAGTGAAGACGGCGCCGACGCCCAAGCCGGTGACACCGACCTTCGACAGCGCCCAGCTGTCCAGCGACATCGCCAGCCTCGAGGCGGAACTGGCCAACGAACAACAACTGTACGCCAAGCGCCCACGCATCCACCGCCTGAGCGCGGCCTCGACCATGCGCGACAAGGGTGCCTGGTACAAAGATGAATGGCGCAAGAAGGTCGAGCGCATCGGCAACCTGAACTACCCCGACGAAGCGCGGCGTAAACAGATCTACGGCAATTTGCGCCTGATGGTTTCGATCAACCGCGACGGCTCGCTGTATGAAGTGCTGGTCCTGGAGTCTTCCGGCCAACCGCTGCTGGACCAGGCGGCCCAACGCATCGTGCGCCTGGCAGCGCCCTTTGCGCCTTTTACCGGCGACCTGTCGGACATTGACCGGCTGGAGATTATTCGCACCTGGAAGTTTGCCCGTGGCGACCGGCTTTCCAGCAACTGACCCCACAAAACCCCGTGGGAGCGGGCTTGTCA
>JBKBRW010000064.1:0-541 GCA_046291555.1 Thiobacillus sp. | reverse complement strand
GAGAAGCACATCGCCATGCGGTGGTCGTCGTAGGTGTCGATCGCGGCATGAGGCCGCAAAATCGGCGCTGGCAGGACGGCAAGCCAGTCCTCGCCCTCCTCCGCCGTCGCGCCGAGTTTGCGCAGTTCGGTCGCCATCGCAGCGATGCGGTCGGTCTCCTTGACGCGCCAGGAGCCGATATTGCGCAGGACGCATCGGCCATCGGTAAATAGCGCGGCCACCGCCAGCGTCATCGCCGCATCGGGGATGTGATTGAGGTCGAGGTCGAAGGCTTTGAGCCTGCCATTCGCCGGAGCGGACGCCTCGATGAAACTGTCACCCCAGACGATCTTCGCGCCCATCGTCTCCAGCGCATCGGCGAACCTCACATCGCCCTGGATGCTCTGCCTGCCGACCCCCTCGACGCGCACGGGCCCACCGCCGATCGCGCCCGCAGCGAGAAAGTAGGACGCCGCCGAGGCATCGCCTTCGACATGCAGCAGGCCGGGGCTCTTGTAGTGCTGGCCGCGGGGAATCATGAAGCGCTGCCAGCCCTTGCGCT
>JBKBRW010000063.1:0-541 GCA_046291555.1 Thiobacillus sp. | reverse complement strand
GCTGATGCACACCGGCGCCTCCGGATCGAAGATGCACACGTCGGCCGTACCGCCCACCCGCAGGTGGCCGGCATTCAGGCCGAGCACGCGCGCGGCGTCGGCCGTGATGCGCGCCAGCGCAACCTTGAGCGGCAGCCGCATTTCGCGCGCCCAGGCCAGCGTCAGCGGCAGCAGCAGTTCGAGACCGGTGGTGCCCGGCTCGGCTTCGCTGAAGGGCACCTGCTTGGCATCGTCGTCGACCGGCGTGTGGTCGGAACACAGCGCGTCGATGCGGCCGTCGGCCAGTGCGGCACGCAGCGCCTCGCGGTCGAACTGTGCACGCAGCGGCGGCACCGTGCGGCACTGCGGATCGAAATAGCCGATGTCGACATCGCACAGGTGCAGCGCGTGGACGGCGACATCGCAGCTCACCTGCATGCCGTCCAGCCGCGCCTGATCGATCAGCATCAGACCGGCGCGACTGGAAATGCGCGCCAGATGCAGCTTGCATCCGGTGGCGCGCGCCAGTTGCAGCATCTGGCCGATGGCCAGCGTTTCCGCC
>JBKBRW010000062.1:0-542 GCA_046291555.1 Thiobacillus sp. | reverse complement strand
CTACTTCTACGTCAGCGATCGCTGGAGTGCGCAGACCGTGGCCAACGCGCGCGCGCAGGCCGATGCGCTGCAGGCGCGGATCCGCCCGCATTTCCTGTTCAACAGCATGAACCTGATCGCCAGCCTGGTTCGCCGGGATCCAGTCGTTGCCGAGCGCGCGGTGCTGGACCTGTCGGATCTGTTCCGTGCCGCGCTCGGGGCGGGCGAGGGTGACTCCACGCTGCGCGATGAGTGCGAACTGGCCGAGCGCTACCTGTCGATCGAATCGCTGCGGCTGGGCGAGCGCCTGCAGGTGCAGTGGGAAAGCGGCCTCAGCAGCGTCCTCGACGACCCTTACCGATTCCCGCTGGTGCTGGGCGAAATGGATGTCTGGCTGCTCGGCGAAGGCACCCATTTGCGTCCATTCGAAGTGCTCGGCGCGCACCCGGGCGCCATGCTCGGCGTGGACGGTACCCGCTTTGCGGTGTGGGCACCCAACGCCAGCCGCGTCAGCGTGGTGGGCGACTTCAACCATTGGGACGGCCGACGCCACCCAATGCGCC
>JBKBRW010000061.1:0-554 GCA_046291555.1 Thiobacillus sp. | reverse complement strand
CCTGGTGCCGGCGACGTCGGTGCTGGGCGCCGTGCTGCTGACCGGCTACCTCGGCGGCGCCACCGCGGTCCACCTGGTCAGTGAGTCGCCGCTCTGGAGCCACACGATGACCCCGGTCTACGTCGGCGTCCTGGTGTGGGCCGGATTCCTCCTGCGTGCCCCCCGGGCGCGGGTGATCCTGCCAGGCTGGCGGTGAGGCCGGATCCCTGTGAGCACCGTCGCGCTCCCACGAATCGCGGGTTGATCGGCGTCGCCACTACCATTGACCGGTGAGCGACACGCCTGAAGACACCCCTGGACCCACCACGACCTTCGCCGACCTCGGGCTCTCCCCGGCGGTCCTCAAGGCACTGGACGCGGTGGGCTACGAGTCGCCGTCGCCGATCCAGGCGCAGACGATCCCGCCGCTGCTGGCTGGGCGCCACGTGGTCGGGCTGGCGCAGACCGGCACCGGCAAGACCGCGGCGTTCGCGCTGCCGATCCTCTCGCGCCTGGACCTGTCCCAGAAGGCTCCCCAGGCGCTGGTGCTGACCCCGACGCGCGAGCTGGCGCTC
>JBKBRW010000060.1:0-558 GCA_046291555.1 Thiobacillus sp. | reverse complement strand
AATTGCGGCGCCGTTGGCGCCGTTCGGCAACGGCAACTGCCCGTCCGTGCATCACAAAGGTGCGCCACACCTGCCGCCACTACATTATTGAGCCCTTAGCATGGCGATCAAGGCGCCGCAGCACCGCCCTCAGCTGCCAACGCGCTGCGGTGCCGGGCCCTGCCACCAGCAAACAGCGGGCGCAGCGCCAGCACACCGCGGCCACGCCTTCGCAGTCGCAGCGGCAGGTTCGCGCGCAGCGACTGCGCCAGCTCGTCCATCGGCGACGCGGTCGGTGGGCGCGGCGGCGCAGGCAGTGCACAAGATGGCTCCGCATGTGCTGCCGGCAGCGCGGTGGCGTACAGCTGCTCCTGCTGCAGCTGCATGCGCGCGCGGAGCAGCAGCTGAGTGCTGCCATGGGTGTGGACGGCGAAGGCGACGTGCTGGCAGCCTTGGAAGGCGTGCGGGGCGCGATTCGCGCGTACGAGCACGAGCTGCACTTGCTGCACGACACCTTGGTGCGCCAGACGTGGGTGCAGGATGCGTTGAACGTGGTGCGGGAGCTGCACCGCCTGCAGC
>JBKBRW010000005.1:0-140435 GCA_046291555.1 Thiobacillus sp. | reverse complement strand
CACTTGCCATAGTTCTTCACCATGACGGGGTGCATGTAGGGCATCGGATCCGGTGCACCGGATTCGATAGGCTGACGAAGTTCTGCCATGTTTATCTCCAACTCTGATTTAAAGCACCGGGGCCGGCTTGCGCCAGCACCCGGGGGTTAAGCGAATCTTAAGCGGCGGACTGCTGCTTGTACTCGTTCCACTTGGCGACTTGCTCGTCCCAGTCGTCGGAACGGAAGTACGGGTTGGAACGCGGCTCCTTGATCATGTTGGGATCGACCGGGATGTCCAGACCTTCGAGGAAGTTGGTCAGGCCGATACGCTCGATCATTTCGCCGGTACGCTCGTGCTCCAGCGCGTTTTCCGCGAAGAAGTCGAGGATGTTGCGAGCCAGTTCGTTCAGCTTCTCGAAGTCCTCGTCGGATTCGAGCTTCATGAACGGGATCACCACGGTACCCATGGTGGCACCAATCTTCAGCACGCCCTTGCCGCCGACCAGGATGGTCACACCCTTGTCGTTGCCCGGGAGCAGGCCGCCGGGGATGACGTTCAGGCAGTGCATGCAACGCACGCAGTTCTTGTTGTCGATGCACATGGTGTTGCCGTCACCCAGCTTGGCGGCGGAGACATGCTCGCTCGGCTGGAACTTGTCGCTGGCAACCAGGGTGATCGCCTTGGTCGGGCACTTGCTGATGACGTCGTTGACGAGGTCGTTCATGCCGTGCTCTTTATAGTAGGCCTGGACCTGCTCTTCGTTGACGCGGATGTTGTCGCGCCAGGTGCCGATGGTGGCCATGTCGGAACGCTGGATGGCGTTGACGCAGTCGTTCGGGCAGCCCGAGAACTTGAACTTGAACTTGTACGGCAGCGACGGACGATGCATGTCGTCCAGGTTGTTGTTGATGACGGTGCGCAGCGCCTTGGCTTCGTCATAGCAGGACATCTCGCAGCGGGCGGCGCCCACGCAGGACATCGAGGTGCGCAACGCAGGGCCGGCGCCACCGAGGTCGAAGCCCATCTCGTTGAATTCGTCGAAGGCCTTCTGCACGTTCTCGGTCTTGATACCCTGGAACATGATGTCGCCCGACTGACCATGGAAGGCGATCAGGCCGGAGCCGCCGTTCTTGGACCAGACGTCGCAGAGCTTGCGCAGCAGGTCGGAGGTGTAGTGCATGCCGGCGGGCGGCTGCACGCGCAGGGTGTGGAATTCGGCCGCTTCGGGGAACTGCGGGTTGCCGTTCTCGTCCTTCAGTTCGGTAAAACGGGGGATCACGCCACCACCATAGCCGAACACGCCGACCGTACCGCCCTTCCAGTAACCGAACTTGGTCTTGTACGAGGTTTCCAGCTGACCCATCAGGTCAACCATCATGTCGTTTTCTTTGGCCAGACGCTTGAGGCCGGTCACGAAGCTGGGCCACGGGCCTTTCTCGAGCTCGTCCAGATTAGGGGTGTTATGCATTTGCTTTGCCATTTCTCTTCTCTCCTAGATCATTTCGAAATGCCCGTTCAGCCGATGGCCCAACGGTATTCCATCATGGTATTGGGTAGACGACCTCGCCACCATCATTCTCACGGGTAACCCGCCTCCCCCATCGCGGTAGGTCGGAACCTACCCAAAAGGGGTATATTGCTTTCCCCCTCGCGGGAATGCCCCGTGCCGGCAAACGGTGCGACAGTAAGAGCCCGCCACAAGAATCGATAAGAGTATTAAAATATTGTTGCCAACGCAAGCACCTAGCGGAGGCAGGGTTGAAATCCGGGGCGCCATAGCCAGATTGCCCGAACATAGAACGCGGGTCCCAGGGAGCCGGGCGCCCGCGAGCAAATTTTTAGACAGACGAACCGAGATTCCATGCCCGAGATTACGCCCCTCGAGAAGATGCGCCTGCCGTTCGGCGGCCAGGAAGTCGAATTCCAGCACCTCACCCACGAGGCGGGCGGAGTGCCGTTCCTGCGGATCCGTATCCGGGAGAACAAGCGCTTCACGATTTTCGACGTCGACCCCGTGAGCGCGCAGAAATGGGCCGACGTGATGCACGCGTGGGCGAGGGATCACGCGGGAGACGCACCGTGAGCTGGGCCGGCTTTCCCGAGCACAAGCCCGAGGACTACACACCGCACATGATCGACGTGCAGTTCGACCTCGTCGGAACGACGATTCCCGCCGAGAATGCGCAACTGCTCGCCGACGCGATCCAGGCCCTGTTGCCGTGGCTGGACGAAGACGCCGGCAGCGGCATCCTGCACCTGAAGGGCGCCGAAACGAACAGCGGCGACGCCGCGCTCAACATCAACCGCCGCACCAAGCTCTACATGCGGGTGCCGCAATCGCACGTCGACGATCTCAAAGTTCTGGTGGGCAAGACGCTCGACCTCGCCGGCCATGCGCTCACGATCGGCAATTTCAAGACGCGGGCGTTCAGCCCCTTCGCGAACCTGTACGCGCACTTCGTCGACACGGGGAGCGAAACCGAGGAACAGTTCGTGCAGGACGTGATGCGCGAGCTCGACGGCCGCTTCCAGCTGCGTTGCGGCTTCATCTGCGGGAAGCGGCAGACGCTGGTGAGCGCCTCCGGTGTCCGCTACGGCTTCAGCCTGATGCTGCACGACCTGCCGCCGCACAAGTCGCTACAACTGCAGGACGAGGGCATGGGGCTCAACCGCCTGCTCGGTTGCGGCATCTTCATCCCGCACAAATCCATTGCGCCGGTCGTGCCGGCGATCCTTTGAAACCAGCCGTATCGGCGCTTCCTGAAATCAACCAACCCGAAAGGAGAAACCATGTCGTATGTCGTGAATGGCGAAGAACTGGAAACCGGCGAAGAGGACTTCCTGCTGGAAGCCAATTTCAGCGACGACGTCCCCCCCGTCATCGCCGCCAACGAAAAGATCACGCTGACCGACGACCACTGGCTGGTCATCAACTGGCTGCGCGAGCGCTACAAGGAAGATGGCCACACCCCGAACTTCCGCAACATGGTGAGCATGCTCGACGAAGAGTACCCGGGCCACGACTGGAAGAAGAAGCTGTACGAGCTCTTCCCCAACCAGCCCGCCCGCCAGGGCCCCCGGATCGCGGGCCTGACCAAGCCGTTCGGCAAGGGTGGCTACTGATTCAGGGGCTAGGATCTAGGGTCTAGGACCGAGGGGGCGCGCCCCCTTGCCTGGCCCCTACTTCCTCACTCCTGGTTTGCGCGCCATGTTTTCCAATACCCTCGTCAGCACCGAAGACCTCGCGGCACACCTGGACGATCCCAACTGGATCGTCCTCGACTGCCGCTTCACGCTCACCGACACGGAAGCGGGGCGACAGGCCTACCTGAAATCGCACATCCCGGGCGCGCGCTACGTGCACCTGGACGAGGATCTGTCGGCGCCGGTCGGAGAAAAGACCGGCCGCCATCCGCTGCCCGATCCGCAGGTGCTCACTGCCAAGCTCTGCGAATGGGGCGTCGGCGTCAACAAGCAGGTCGTGGTGTACGACGACAGCTTTGGCGCGATGGCGGTGCGACTGTGGTGGCTGATGCGTTGGCTGGGCCACCCCGGCGTCGCGCTGCTCGACGGCGGCTTTCCCAAGTGGACGCGCGAGAAGCGCCCGCTCTCCAGCGAGCCGCCGGTGCCGCACAAGGCCGCCTGCGCCTGCCTGCCCGAGCCGAGCCAGATCGTCACGGCCGACGACGTGCTGCGCGCCTCGCAAAGCGGCGAACAGATCATCATCGACGCGCGTCCCGACCGCCGCTTCAGCGGCGAATTCGAACCGCTCGATCCGGTGGCCGGCCATGTACCGGGCGCGGTCAACCGGCCGTTCGAGGACAACCTGGATCTGGACGGCACGTTCCTGCCGCCCGAAGCGCTGCGCGAGGAATACCAGGCCCTGCTGAAGGGCCGCGCGCCCTGGCAGGTGATACACATGTGCGGCTCGGGCGTCACCGCCTGCCACAACATTCTGGCGATGGAAATCGCCGGCCTGCCCGGTTCCCGCCTGTATCCCGGATCGTGGAGCGAGTGGATCACCGACCCGTCCCGCCCCGTCGCCACCGGCGAATAGGCAATCCGCCCTGACATCGAGGAGCTCCCCATGGCTAAACCCATCCGCGTCAAGACCGTCTGGTTCAAGAAGGACGGCGAGCGCAGCCCCGAGGAAATCGCCACCGCGGTCGCCTCGACCATCTGGCGCGTCGCCGACAAAGCCGTCGACAACCTCGGCCGCGAGGACTACGACATCATCACCCCGGCACGCGGCTTCAAGCTGATCGCCGAGTTCGTCGCTTTCCTCGTGCACTACTGCGACCGCATGGCCTACGCCTCGCTCACGCCCGAGCGCCGCGTGGCGGTGCTGCAGGCGATCAGCAACCGCCTCGGCGAAGTGATGGAAGAAAACATCATCAGCGTGGTCGGCAAGGGCGACGGCAGCCGCAACTACAAGGCCGAGTTCATCGACTTCCTCAACCGGCGCTTCAACGACTACGCGGAATTCGAATTCCCTGACGACGAGAAGGCAAGCTTCCCGGCGCTGCGCTTCCTCGGGCTGCAGGTGCGCGACGAGATGGAAGACAACGACAAGACCTGGGTGATGGACCAGATCATGGACATCGAGATGCCCGAGATGATGGGCACGGTCAGGAAGAGCTTCAAGGGTCTGCTGTCGGATGCGCCGGTCAAGCGCGGCTTCGGTTCGCCCGACATGCTTCCGCCCGAGTAAGTCTTGGCCGCATCCCCCTTCGATCTCGCCAACGAGACCAGCTATCGCGCCTGGCGCGACGCCAAGCTGGCATCGTATCCGCGCAGCGTCGACGAACTCGTGGTGCCGCTCGCCGACCCACGCCATTTGACGCCAGCGGAATTCGCCGCGCTCGAGGACCGCTGCGCGCGCGCCAACATGGCGCTCTACAGTGCGCCGCACGTGCCGCCCGCCGACAAATCGATCCCCAAGCGCATCGGCGAGCAGCTGGGGCTCGTCCGGCTCGAAGGCAATTACCTCGCAGACGAGGACGGCCTGTCCTCGATCACCCCTGCCGCGGACGAGGCCGGCGGCGTGCGCGGCGACTACATCCCCTACACCCACAAGCCGATCAACTGGCACACCGACGGCTACTACAACGCGCTCGACCGCCGCATCCTCGGCATGACCTTGCATTGCGCGCAGGACGCCGAAGCCGGCGGGGAGAACGCGCTGCTGGACCACGAAATCGCCTACATCGAGCTGCGCGAGGCCAATCCCGAGTATGTGGCCGCGCTGATGCAGCCCGACGCGATGACCATCCCCGCGCGGATGGACGAGAACGACGTCGCGCGCCCGGAACAGTCCGGCCCGGTGTTCGCGGTCGACCCCGACGCCGGCTTCCTCGTCATGCGCTACACGGCGCGCACCCGCTCGATCGTGTGGAAGGCCGACCCGCTGACCCAGGCGGCGGTGAAGACGCTCGCCGAGATCCTCGCCGATTCGGCGTACATCCTCACCGCCCGGCTTGCGCCCGGCATGGGGCTGGTATGCAACAACGTGCTGCACACCCGCACCGCGTTCACCGATTCGCCCGAGCGCCGGCGCCTGCTCTATCGCGGCCGCTACTACGACCGCTTGAAATTCCCCGTTCGGCCGCACTAGCGGTGCGGGTAAAATACGGGTCCTTTTCAACGGCCGCCTGCCGCCATGCAGCTTCTCGCCCTCGGGGTCAACCACCACACCGCGCCGCTCGCGATCCGCGAGCAGGTCGCGTTCGGCCCGGAAAAGCTGAACGAGGCCTTGCGTGAGCTCACGCAGAGCCGCCGGGCCAGCGAGGCGGCGATCCTGTCGACCTGCAACCGCACCGAGCTCTATCTCAACGCCGCGGCGCCGGACGAGGTCGCCCAATGGCTCGCTGACTTCCACCACATCGACCGCCGCGAGCTCGCGCCCTACCTTTACGCGCTGCCGCGCGAGAAGGCGGCGCAGCATGCCTTCCGCGTCGCCGCCGGGCTCGATTCCATGGTGCTCGGCGAAACCCAGATCCTCGGCCAGATGAAGCAGGCCGTGCAAACGGCCAAGGAGGCGGGCACCCTCGGGCTGCTGCTCAACAAGCTGTTCCAGCGCACTTTCTCGGTGGCCAAGGAGGTGCGCACCAGCACCGCGATCGGCGCCAATTCCGTGTCGATGGCCGCCGCCGCGGTGCGCCTCGCCGAGCGCATCTTCCCCAGCGTGAAGGAGCAGGCCTGCCTCTTCATCGGCGCGGGCGAAATGATCGAGCTGTGCATCACGCACTTCGCCGCGCAGCACCCGCGCAGGATGACCGTCGCCAACCGCACCGCCGAGCGCGCGCGGCCGCTCGCCGAGCGCTTCGGCGCCGGCATGATTCCGCTCACCGCCCTGCCGGACGAAGTCGCGGCCTACGACATCATCATCACCTCGACCGCGAGCCCGCTGCCCATCCTCGGCAAGGGCATGCTCGAACGCGCGATCAAGCAGCGGCGCCATCGCCCGATCTTCATCGTCGACCTCGCGGTGCCGCGCGACGTCGAGGCCGAAGTCGCCGAAATGGACGACGTCTTCCTCTACACCGTCGACGATCTCGGCCAGGTCGTGCGCGAAGGCATGGACAACCGCGTGGCGCAGGTGGCGCAGGCCGAGGCCATCATCGAGACCAGCGTGGAAAGCTTCGTGCACTGGATGGAAGGCCGCGAACTGGTGCCAGTGATCCGCTCGCTGCGCGACGCCGCCGAGCGCCACCGCCGCCACGAAATCGAGAAGGCGCAGAAGGCGCTGGCGCGCGGCGACGACCCCGCCAAGGTGCTCGACGCCATGAGCCACGCGCTTTCGAACAAGCTCCTCCACGCCCCCACCCATGCGCTGAGCCACGCCAGCCGCGAGGAACGCGACCAGGTCGCGCGCCTGATCCGCCAGCTCTACGGCCTGCACCCGGACGATTGAGCGCAATACCAAGATGAAGGCTTCGCTGGAGGAAAAACTCGCTCGCGCCGACGAGCGGCTGGAAGAACTCGACGCGCTCCTCGCGCAGCCCGAGATCGCCGGCGACATGGACAGCTTCCGCAAGCTCTCCCGCGAACGCGCCGAGCTCGATCCGGTGGTCGCCCTGTATCGGCAGTACCGCCAGGTTGAGGCCGACCAGGCCACCGCACGCGAGATGCTCGCCGACCCGACCATGCGCGAACTCGCCGAAGCCGAGCTCGCCGACGGCGAGGCGAAAATCGCGCAACTGGAGACCGAACTGCAGACCGCGCTGCTGCCGCGCGACCCCAACGACGAGCGCAACATCTTCCTGGAAATCCGGGCCGGCACCGGCGGCGACGAGTCGGCGCTGTTCGCCGGCGACCTCCTGCGCATGTACACGCGCTACGCCGAACGCCAGGGCTGGAAAGTCGAGATCGTCTCGGAGAGCCCGGGCGAGGTCGGCGGCTACAAGGAAGTCATCGTCCGCATCGTTGGCCACGGCGCCTACTCGCGCCTGAAGTTCGAATCCGGCGGCCACCGTGTGCAGCGCGTGCCGGCGACCGAGTCGCAGGGTCGCATCCATACCTCGGCGTGCACGGTCGCGGTCATGCCGGAAGCCGACGAAGTCGGGGAAATCGACATCAATCCGGCGGATCTGCGCATCGACACGTTTCGTGCTTCGGGCGCCGGTGGCCAGCACATCAACAAGACCGACTCGGCGGTGCGCATCACCCACCTGCCGACGGGCCTGGTCGTCGAATGCCAGGACGACCGCTCGCAACACAAGAACAAGGCACAGGCGCTCGCCGTGCTGGCGGCGCGCCTGAAGGACCGCGAACTGCAGGCACAGCACGCCGCCGAGGCGAGCGCGCGCAAGAGCCTCATCGGCACCGGCGACCGCTCCGACCGCATCCGCACCTACAACTTCCCGCAGGGCCGGGTCACCGACCACCGCATTAACCTCACGCTCTACAAGATCGACGCGATGATGGACGGCGACCTCACCGAACTGCTCGACGCGCTGGCGGCCGAACATCAGGCCGAGCAGCTGGCGGCGCTCGCGGGTGAGTAAGCCGGATCCAGGCGCCCGGGGTCAGGGATTGGCGTCGCCACGGACCGTGGCCGACCGCCTGGGCGCCGCGGCCCGCGAGCTTTCCGCAACGCTCGGCCTGGACACGCGCGAGGCGCGGCTGGAAGCGCGCGTGCTCGCGGCGTTTGCCTGGAACGTGGCGCCGGCCTGGCTGCTCGCGCACGACACCGATGTGCCGCCGGCGGAGCAGGCCGCGGCGTTCGACGCCCTGCTCACGCGCCGGCTCGCAGGTGAGCCCGTCGCCTACCTCACCGGCGTCCGCGAATTCTTCGGTCGCCCCTTCGTCGTCACGCCCGACGTGCTGATCCCCCGCCCCGACACCGAGCTACTGGTCGACCTCGCGTCGGCGCGCATCCCTCCCGACGAGCCGATCAATGTGCTCGATCTCGGCACCGGCAGCGGGTGCATCGCGATCACGCTCGCCCTGGAGCGCCCCCATGCCCACGTCACCGCGGTCGACCGCTCACCCGCAGCCCTGGCGGTGGCGCAGCGCAACGCCGAACTTCTCGACGCCCGTGTCGAATTCCTGACCGGCAACTGGTTCGAAGGGCTCGCCGGCCGCCGCTTCGACCTGATCGTCAGCAACCCACCCTACGTCGCCGCGAACGACCCCCATCTCGCCCAGGGAGACGTCCGCTTCGAGCCCGCGACAGCACTCGCCGCCGGGGTCGACGGTCTCGACGATCTGCGACGGCTGGTCGCTGCCGCCCCCGTCCATCTCGCGCCCGGAGGTGCATTGTTGCTGGAGCACGGCTATGATCATGCAGAAGCGGTGCGCAGGCTGCTCGACGCCCACGGCTACAGCGAGGTGCAGAGTTGGTGCGACCTCGCGGGGATCCCGCGGGTCAGCGGCGGCAAAGTGTCGGAATAATTTACACTTGCACCGGCGGCCGGGCCGGGCGTAAGCCTAAAGGCCGCGCCAATGCGCCGTTTGCCCGCGACCGGCTACATGTTGGTGCGATTCTTGCTGCAAACGCTAGCGAACCGAAGCAGATTCCCAATCGAGGCCTCTTATGTCCGATAACAAACCCGACAACGCGGAAACTTCGCCCGAAACACCCGAAACCGTGCCGGATCCGGCGCGGCGAAGGCTGACCGGCGCTGCGCTCGGCGCGGGCGCCGTGTTCACGCTTTCCAGCCAGCCGGTGTGGGCGAGCCGCTGCACCATCTCGGGCATGATGTCGGGCAATCTGTCGAAGCCCAAGGAAAAATGCGACGGCTGCACCCCGGGCTACTGGAAGCAATGCCAGCATCTCGATTCCTGGATCCCGACCGGCTTCAAGCCGTGGGACGCGTTCAACACCGTGTTCGGCGTGTCGCAGTATGTCGACGCCACCGGCAAGCCCTACACGCTGTTGGACGTCATGGGTGGAGTCTCCGGCTCGATGGACAAGGGCGGAAAGGATAAGGACAAGATGTGCTCCGCTTTGCCCGCAGGCTACCTGGACAACCCCATGGGACGGGACCCGATTTCCACCAACCTCGGCTTTCACGCCGTTGCCGCGCTCCTCAACGCGGCACATCCCAACGTCAATTTCGGCTACACGTCGGGCGACATCATCAACCTCTTCCGCAGCAACTACCTCACCAAGCCGGCGGCGCTCAAGGATTCGTTCGAAATGCTCAACGAGCGTGGCTGCCCGTTGAACTGACCGCATGACCGCCGCAGCACCCCCGCGCGGCTGGCTGATGCAGACCTGGGGGGAGGAAGCGGTCGCCTTCGATACCGCTTCCGGCGACACCCACTATCTGGCACCGTTTGCCCGCCAGCTGTACGAGGCCTGCCGTGAACGCCCCGCCGTCACCGCCGCCGACCTCGTCACCGAATTCGCCGCCGCGTATCCCGATACGCCTACGGCCGAGCTCCGACGGGCGATCGACGAGGGGCTGGTGACGCTGCACCGCATCGGCCTGCTCCACACGCGATGAAGCTGCTGCAATTGAATCCACGCGACCTGCGGCGCCAGCTCGCCGGCAACGGTCTGTGGCTGCGCACCGGCCCCTTTTCGGTGCGACTGCAGTCGCGCATTCCGAGCGTCGCCGAGGGCTTGGCGCAGCTTTACGGGCAGTTCGAGGTGCGAAGCCCGCATGAGGCTTTCGCCGATTTCCCGGTGTCGGTCAATCCGCCGGGTGGCCTCAGGCGCTGGGTTCGCCGACAGGTCAGCTTCGCCTTCGATGGCGTAGCGCCGTTCAAGCCGCTGCCCTACGACCAGGCCTTCCCCATGCTCGAGTGGGGGCTCAACTGGTGCGTCTCGACGCAGGCCCACCAGTACCTCATCATCCACGCCGGTGCCGTCGAAAAACACGGCCGGGCAGCGATCCTGCCGGCCCCGCCCGGCTCGGGCAAGAGCACCCTGACGGCGGCGCTGATGCTGTCCGGCTGGCGCCTGCTGTCCGACGAGCTCACCCTGATCGACCGCAAAACCGGCCTGATTCATCCGCTGCCGCGCCCGGTCAGCCTGAAAAACGCGTCGATCGACGTGATCCGCGGCTTCAGCACCGAAGCCGTGCTCAACCGCTCCTCGCACGACACGGTGAAGGGCACGGTCGCGCACCTGCGCCCGGCGCGCGACAGCGTGCAGCGCCAGCACGAACCGGCGCGCCCGGGATGGGTGATCTTTCCGCGCTGGCAAGCCGGCGCAGAAACCCGGCTCGAACCGCGCTCGCGTGCACAGACCTTCATGGATCTCGCGCAGAACGCATTCAACTATAGCCACCTCGGGCAATCCGGCTTCCGCACCGGCTGCCGGCTGATCGACGAGGTCGCTTGCCACGACTTCACCTACAGCCGGCTCGACGAGGCGATCGCCGTTTTCGACCGGCTCGCCGAGCGACGGGGCGGCTGAGATGCGGCCGCCGCGAGATCTCCTCCTGCGCGTTCTGCGAGAGCCCAGTGGAGTGCGACGTTGCTCGATGGAAGACTGGGACCTGCTGGTGCGCCAGGCGCGCGCGGCGGGCCTCCTGGCACGCCTGTCGGCGCGCCTGCGCGAGCATGACCTGAGCGCGGCAATTCCGGCCGCGGCACGCTGGCACTTCGAGGCAGCCGACACCCTGGCCCAGCGGCAGCAGGTCGCCGTGCGCTGGGAGCTGCAGCAGATTCGTGCGGCGCTCGACGATCTCGATGCCCCGGTGATCGTGCTGAAGGGCGCCGCCTACGTTGCGGCAGGCTTGCCCGCGGCAACGGGGCGTTTGTTCAGCGACATCGACATCCTGGTGCCGCGCGAGGCGCTCGCCCAGGTCGAGTCGGCGCTCATGCTCGCCGGCTGGCACGCCACCGGCCTGTCGGATTACGACAAGCGCTACTATCGCCGCTGGATGCACGAACTGCCCCCGATGCAGCACGTGGCACGCGAAACGGTGATCGACGTGCACCACGCGATCCTGCCGGACACGGCGCGCGTCCACCCGGATTCAACGCGGCTACGGGCGCGCGCACAGCCGGTCGAGGGCCTGCCCGGCATCCACGTGCTCGCCCCCGAGGATCGCATCCTTCATGCCGCGGCTCACCTGTTTCACGATGGCGAACTGCCCCACGGCCTGCGCGATCTCACCGATCTCGACCTGTTGCTGCGAGACGCCGGGGCGGACGATGCATTCTGGCCGCGCCTGACGGCGCGCGCGAACGAGCTCGAACTCGGACGCTCGCTCTTCTACGCGCTGCGTTATCTGCGGCATTTCCTCGACACGCCGGTGCCCGAAACGGCCGTCTCGGCGCTCGCCCCGCACGCCCCGGGCGCGGCCACGCTGGCCCTGATGGACGCCGTGTTCAGCCGGGTGCTGGCCCCGGACCACGCGAGCTGTGCGGATCGCCTGACGCCTACAGCACGCATGGCAGCCTACGTGCGCGCGCACTGGCTGCGCATGCCTCCCCACCTGTTGCTGCCGCACCTCTTCCACAAGGCCTTCATCAGCCCCGCCGAGCACCCGCCAAAACCCGCTTGACGCGCAAGACGGCCTGCGTATAATTCCTGAGCATTCTAGTCAGGTATTACTCAGGAGCCCGCCATGACCCCGCTTGACCGTATCCGCGAACAAGTCACCAACAACAAGATCGTGCTGTACATGAAAGGCACGCCGCAGTTCCCGCAGTGCGGCTTCTCCGCCCGCGCCGCGCAGGTGCTGCAGGCGTGCGGCGTAAAGGATTTCCTCGCCGTCAACGTGCTGATGGATCCGGAGATCTTCGAGAACCTGAAGTACTACGCCAACTGGCCGACTTTCCCGCAGCTCTATGTGAACGGCGAACTGATCGGTGGCTCCGACATCATGATCGAGATGTACCAGAAGGGCGAGATCCAGAAACTGCTGGCGGAAGCGCAGGCCGCCTGAGCGCGCCTCGCTCCCACGAAAAAGCCGACCCGAGGTCGGCTTTTTTGCGCCCGCTTGGCACGGACTATTTCGCTTCGTCGGTTCCCACTTCGGCGTCCATACCGAGCTCGTGGATCTTGCGCGTCAGCGTATTGCGCCCCCAGCCCAGCAGGTGCGCGGCCTCGATGCGGCGCCCGCCGGTGTGGCGCAGCGCGACCTCGATCAGCGTCTTTTCGTAGGCCTGGGTGAGCTCATCGAGGATCGCCGCCTCGCCCCGAGCGAGCCGCGCGCTCGCCTCGGCAGCCAGGCCCTGAAGCCAATCACCCGTTTGCGTCGGCGCCTGGCCTTGCATCAGGTCGGCCGGCAGGTCACCGACCTCGACGACCTGCCCGGGCGCCATCACGGTGAGGTAATGGCACACGTTCTCCAGCTGGCGCACGTTGCCGCTCCACGGCAGTCCAACCAGCGTCTTCATCGCGGCGTCCGACACACCCTTGGCTTCCATGCCGAGTTCGCGCGCGCTCTTCTGCATGAAGTGACGCACCAGCAGCGGGATGTCCTCGCGCCGCTCGCGCAGCGGCGGGAGGCGCAGACGGATGACGTTCAGGCGATGGAACAGGTCCTCGCGGAACAGCCCTTCGCGCACGCGCACTTCCAGGTCCTGGTGGGTGGCGGCGATCACGCGTACGTTGACCTTGATCGGCGTATGTCCGCCGACGCGGTAGAACTGGCCGTCGGCCAGCACGCGCAAGAGGCGCGTCTGCAACTCGGCCGGCATGTCGCCGATCTCGTCGAGGAAGAGCGTACCGCCGTCGGCCTGCTCGAAGCGGCCGCGCCGCTGCGCCGCTGCGCCGGTGAAGGCGCCGCGCTCGTGGCCGAAGAGCTCCGACTCGAGCAGATCCTTGGGGATCGCCGCGGTGTTGAGCGCAATGAACGGGCCGCTGGCACGCGGGCTGTGGCGGTGCAGCGCACGCGCGACGAGTTCCTTGCCGCTCCCGGATTCGCCGGTAATGAGCACGGTGGCGTGCGACTGCGAGAGTCGCCCGATGGCGCGGAACACTTCCTGCATCGCCGGGGCCTGGCCGAGCATTTCGGTCATCGGCGACTCGACCGGCGCCGGCGTCTCCCGGCTCGCGCTCTCGGCGAGCGCGCGCCGCACGAGTTCCAGCGCCTGGTCGACGTCGAAGGGCTTGGGCAGATACTCGAACGCGCCGCCCTGGAACGCGGCAACGGCGCTGTCGAGGTCGGAATACGCGGTCATGATGATGACCGGCACCTTGGGCAGGCGCTCCTTGAGCGCCTGCAACAGTTCGAGGCCCGACACGCCCGGCATGCGGATGTCGGAGAGTACGGCCGCCGGGGTGCTGCGCTCGAGCTCGCGCAGCGCGTCGCTGCCCGAACTGAAGGTCATGCAGGGGATGTCCTCGCGCAGCAGGGCTTTTTCCAGCACCCAGCGGATGGAACGGTCGTCGTCGATGATCCAGACGCAGCTTGGTTTCGGCATGATGATCAGGTCGGCAAGGGAAGGAAAATGGAGAACACCGTGCGGCCCGGCCGGCTTTCGCAGTCGATGGTGCCGTGGTTCTGCGCGATCAGCGTCTGCGCGACCGCGAGCCCGAGCCCGCTGCCGCCTTCGCGGCCGGACACCAGGGGGTAGAAGATCTGCTCGCGGATCTCCTCCGGGATGCCGGGACCGTTGTCGATGATCTCGACCCGCATGCCGAGGCGGTAGCGGCGGCTCTCCAGGGTCAGCTGGCGCGCCACGCGCGTGCGGAAGATGATTTCGCCCTGCCCGTGCATGGCCTGCACGGCATTGCGGGCGATGTTGAGCGTGGCCTGGATCAGCTGTTCCGCATCGGCACGGATCTCGGGCAGGCTGATGTCGTAGTCACGGAGCAGGGTCACTGTCGGCGTCTCCGCGAGGATCAGGCTGCGCACGCGCTCCAGGACCTCGTGAATATTCACCGCACCAAAATGGGGCACGCGATGCGGGGTTAGCAACCGCTCCATCAGGGACTGCAGGCGGTCGGACTCCTTGATGATCACCTGGGTGTACTCGCGCAGGCTCTCGCGGGGCAGTTCGTGCTCGAGCAGTTGCGCTGCGCCGCGGATCCCGCCGAGCGGGTTCTTGATTTCATGGGCAAGATTGCGCAGCAGCTCGCGGTTGGCTTCCTGCTGCAGCCGGGCCTGCTCCAGGCGGGCGATGCGCAGCTGGGGATCGACCGCGCGCATCTCGATCAGGAGCGCGCGCTCCGGTTTGTCGAGCGGCGACACGCTGCATCCGATGCGGATGGGCTGGTGCTGGCCGACGGCGACGTCGAGCTCGTATTCGATGACCGTCTCCTGTTCCTTGCGCGCGGTGCGCACGGCGTCGAGAAATTCCGGGCTGCGCTCGAAGGCGCGCCCGATCGACTCGCCAACCAGGATCGCGCCGGAGATGCCGAGCAGCGTTTCAGCGGCTGGGTTGACGTACTGGATGCGGTCGTCGGCGTCGAGCACCAGGGTGCCGGTGGCAAGACAATCGAGACCGGAAAAATTGCTCTGCAGCAGCTGCTTCATGCTCATGCACGCCGATGAAGCATTGATTGTGCCAGAGACGGGCATTCGCCGTGGCGCGCGCAAGCCCCTGGCGCCGGGGCGGAAAGAGACAGGGCGCGGCGGCTGCCGCGTTCAGCGGAGATTGGCCAGTTCGCGCTGGATCGCGGCGACGTTCTGCTCGTGCTGCTGGACGGCGGCGCGCAGCCGGCTGACCCGGTTGAGGTAGCCCGGATCCGTGGCGCGTTCGCCCGGCAGGAGGCGTTCGCCCAGGGTCAGTTGGCGGCGGGCTTCCTCGACGTTGCGCCGCTCGCTTTCCATTTCGTCCCGCAGAACCTGGCGGCGGATGTCGTCGCGGCGCTTCTGGGTGCCGGCGTCGACGCGCGGGAAATTGGCCGGGCTGGGCGTCGTGGCGCGGGGCGCCGCGGGCTTGGGCGCAGGCGAAGGGGCGGGGGCGCCCGGCAACTCGATCTTCTGCGCGCCCTTGCGGTAGACGTCGGTGAAGGTCACCTGCCCGTTCTCGTCGACGTACTTGTAGATCTGCGCCTGCGCGGGCGCAGCCAGAACGGCGCACAACAGAAGGGAAAGACGAACGATGGGCATGGCCGGAAGTGTAGCGTACCGGCTCTTTTTAACGGCCAAACGCCCGGCTTCTTGAAGCAGCGCCGGAATGAAAACGGGCGGCCGCGGCCGCCCGTTCTGCTGTAAGCGTATGGCTTACAGCGAGTAGTACATCGCGAACTCGACCGGATGCGTGGTCATGCGGAACTTGGTCACTTCCTGCATCTTGAGGTCGATGTAGGCGTCGATCATGTCGTTCGTGAACACGCCGCCGCGGGTCAGGAACTCGCGGTCCTTGTCGAGGTGCTCGAGCGCCATTTCGAGGCTGTGGCAGACCTTCGGGATCTTCGCATCCTCTTCCGGCGGCAGGTCGTACAGATCCTTGTCGGCCGGGTCGCCAGGGTGGATCTTGTTTTGGATACCGTCGAGGCCGGCCATCATCAGCGCGGCGAAGGCGAGGTAGGGGTTGGCCGTCGGATCCGGGAAACGGGTCTCGATGCGGCGTGCCTTTTCGCTGGCGGCGATCGGGATGCGGATCGACGCCGAGCGGTTGCGTGCCGAGTAGGCGAGCATCACCGGGGCTTCGAAGCCCGGAACCAGACGCTTGTACGAGTTGGTCGACGGGTTGGTGATCGCGTTCAGCGCCTTGGCGTGCTTGATGATGCCGCCGATGTAGTAGAGCGCGGTCTCGGACAGCCCGGCGTAGCCGTTGCCCGCAAACAGGTTCTTGCCGTCCTTCCACAGCGACTGGTGCACGTGCATGCCGGAACCGTTGTCGCCGACGATGGGCTTGGGCATGAAGGTCGCGGTCTTGCCGTAGGCATGGGCGACGTTGTGCACGATGTACTTCAGGACCTGGGTCCAGTCGGCGCGCTTGGTCAGCGTGTTGAACACGGTGCCGATCTCGCACTGGCCCGCGGTCGCCACCTCGTGGTGGAACACCTCGACCGGCACGCCGGCTTCTTCCAGCGCCATCACCATGGCGGCGCGGATGTCCTGCAGGCTGTCGACCGGCGGCACCGGGAAGTAGCCACCCTTGATACCGGGACGGTGGCCGGTGTTGCGCTCCTCGAACTTCTCGGCGGACGACCAGGCGGCTTCCTCGGATTCGATCTTCACGCCGCAGCCCGACATGTTGTCGTGCCAGGTGACCGAGTCGAAGATGAAGAACTCGGGCTCGGGGCCAAAGTAGGCGGTGTCGGCGATGCCGGTGGACTTGAGGTAAGCCTCGGCGCGCTTGGCGACCGAGCGCGGGTCGCGCTCGTAGCCCTTGCCGTCGGACGGCTCGATGACGTCGCAGGTCAGGATTAGCGTCGGCTCGTCGAAGAAGGGATCGAGGTAGGCCGTGTCGGGGTCGGCCTTCAGCAGCATGTCGGAGGCCTGGATGCCCTTCCAGCCGGCGATGGACGAACCGTCGAAGGGGTGGCCGTCTTCGAACCACTCCTCGGTGACGATGCGCGAGGGAATGGAGACGTGCTGCTCCTTGCCCCGGGTATCGGTAAAGCGCAGGTCGACGAACTTGATTTCCTCGTCCTGGATTCTCTTGATGACATCGGCCGCAGCCATGCTGAATCTCCTCAAACAGATAGATGAAAGTGAAGTCCCGACCCCCGGCTTGCGGAGGGCGTTTGCCCTTTCCAAGCAGCAACCGTGCCATCTGTAAAATCGGGCTCAAAGCATTGTGCCATACGGCTCATGCCGCAGGATAGTGCAAGCGGCCTGTGCGGACAGCACCATAAAAGTGCTTAGGCACCCGCATCTGCACCACGATGGTGCAAATTGCGCGCCCCCGCAGTTTTCATATACTCACGCAAGACTATAGGGAATCTTTCATGGGACGTATCACCGAATTGCTCGACGCCGCGCACACCCGCGCGCAAACGCAGAACCTGCCTTACGCGGGCGCCTTGCTGCCGCACGAGGCCTACGAACTCCTGCAACTCGCCCCGGGGGCCCGGCTGGTCGACGTGCGCACCCAGGCCGAGCGAGAGTTCAACGGCATCATTCCCGACGCCGTGCACGTCGAACTGTTGTCGTGGCCGGGCTGGGTGCCCAACCCGCACTTCCTCACCCAGGTGGCGCAGGCGACCGACCCCGAATCGCTGCTGCTCTTCATTTGCCGCAGCGGCCCGCGCTCGCACCGCGCCGCCGCCGCGTGCACCGAGGCTGGCCGCGGCAGCTGCTACAACGTCCTCGAAGGCTTCGAGGGCGACCTCAACAAGGCGACCGGCCACCGCAACGAGCTCAACGGCTGGAAGAAGCGCGGCCTGCCTTGGTCGCAGAACTAGGTCGACAACGCTCGCACATGCGCCGGGCGGCTTCCGACGCGAAGCAAATTCTGCTTTAATAATACGATAAGTTTATCGTTTATTCTTATTATTTCTCTGCAAGGAGCGTCCATGGCCAATTCCTCCCGCCTTCCCGCTGGCGACAACGCCGCCCCCGCAAAGAAGCGCCGCCGCAACGGGGCGACGCCACGCCTCGCGGCGGCGGGCGACATTCCCCCCCTCCTCACGGGCGAGGCGGTCGAACAGTTCTCGGTGGACCAGTCGGTCGAGGCGGCGCAGTCGTCGAAAATCACCGCGCTGCGCGACATCCTGCATCACGGCGCGGCGGGCGGCAGCACCCATGAGCTCATCCAGTCGCTCGAAGCGATCTTCGCTGGCGCCTCGCCCGAGGACGCCAAGGAACTGCGCAAGGCCATGTTCGAGCAACAGCTGCCGACGGTCGGCCGCCGCCGCGATCCCGACGAAGCGCTCGCCGACAACTGGCGCGAGGGCGGCTACCCCTACAAGAACCTGATGTCGCGCAAGCGTTACGAGGCGCAGAAGTACCACCTGCAGGTGGAATTGCTGAAATTGCAGGCCTGGGTGAAGGAGACCGGCCAGCGCGTGGTGATCGTGTTCGAAGGGCGCGACGCCGCCGGCAAGGGCGGCACGATCAAGCGTTTCATGGAGCACCTCAACCCGCGGGGCGCGCATGTCGTGGCGCTGGAGAAACCGACCGAGACCGAGCGCGGCCAGTGGTACTTCCAGCGCTACGTGCAGCACCTGCCCACCGCGGGGGAGATCGCGCTGTTCGACCGCTCCTGGTACAACCGCGCCGGTGTCGAGCGCGTGATGGGTTTCTGCAGCGACGAGGAATATCTGGAATTCATGCGCCAGGCGCCGGAGTTCGAGCGCAACCTGGTGCGCAGCGGTATCCACCTGATCAAGTTCTGGTTCTCGGTCAGCCGCGAGGAGCAACGCCGCCGCTTCAAGGAGCGCGAAGTGCATCCGCTCAAGCAGTGGAAGCTCTCGCCGATCGACCTTGCCTCGCTCGACAAGTGGGACGAGTACACACGCGCCAAGGAGGCGATGTTCTTCTACACCGACACCGCGGATGCCCCCTGGACGGTGATCAAGTCCGACGACAAGAAGCGCGCAAGGCTCAACGCCATGCGCTACGTGCTGCACAAGCTGCCCTACGCGAAGAAGGACATCGCGCAGATCGGGCCGCTCGACCCGCTGCTGGTCGGCCGCGCGCACGTGGTGTACGAACGCGGCGAGCGCGAGACCGCCTTGCTCTAGGCCGGCCCGCAATCATGGGGCTGGTAAAATCGGCCCCATGACCAGCCACTACGCCGTTTTTGGCAACCCCATCGCGCATTCCAAGTCGCCGCAGATCCACGCCGAGTTTGCCCGGCAGACCGGGCAGGACATGGACTACGTCGCGCTGCTCGCGCCGCTCGACGGCTTCGCGGCTGCGGTGGCGGCCTTTCGTGATGCCGGCGGGAACGGCGCCAACGTCACCGTCCCGTTCAAGGAAGAAGCCTTCCGCATCGCTACCCGCCTCACCCCCCGGGCGCAGGACGCGGGCGCCGTCAACACGCTCAGTTTCACGGACAACGAAATCCTCGGCGACAACACCGACGGCGCGGGCCTGGTTCGCGACCTCACCGCCAACCTCAAGCAGGACCTTGCCGGCAAGCGCCTCCTGCTGATGGGCGCCGGCGGTGCCGCGCGCGGGGTCATCGGCCCCCTGCTGACGCAACGCCCAGCGGCACTGGTGATCGCCAACCGCACCGTCGACAAGGCCCGTCAGCTCGCCGAGCAATTCGGCAGTGGCGTCACGGCTGCGTCCTACCAGGACCTCGCCGGGCAGCGCTTCGATGTCGTCATCAACGCCACCGCCGCCAGCCTCAAGGGCGAGTTGCCGCCGTTGCCCGACGATCTCTTGAATCCCGGTGCGCTCGCCTACGACATGATGTACGGGCAGGAGACGCCCTTCATGGCCTGGGCACGGGCACACGGCGCCGGGCGCATCGCGGATGGGCTCGGCATGCTGGTCGAGCAGGCGGCCGAAGCCTTCTTCACCTGGCGGGGCGTGAGGCCGGATACGGCGCCGGTCATCGCTCGCCTGCGATCGTCCACATGATCCGCACCGCGCTGCGCTGGCTTGCGCAGGGGCTCGCGCTCGCGGTCGTGGCCGTCCTCGTCTACCAGCTCTGGATCTTCGCCCACGTGCTGTGGTGGATCGACCACAACCCCGGCTCGACCGCGTTCATGGAGGCGGGCCTTGCGCGTCAGCAGGAGAAGAACCCCGACGCCGAACTGCGCCACAAGTGGGTGCCCTACGACCAGATCTCGAACCACCTCAAGCGCGCGATCGTCGCCGCCGAGGACGCCCGCTTCCTCGAACACCAGGGTTTCGACGTCGAGGGCATCCAGAAGGCGGTCGAGAAGAATTTGAGGAAAGGCCGGCTCGTCGCCGGCGGCTCGACCATCAGTCAGCAGCTCGCGAAGAACCTCTTCCTGTCGGGCGAGCGCAGCTTCCTGCGCAAGGGACAGGAAGCAATCATTACCGTGATGATCGAAACCACCTGGAGCAAGCGCCGCATTCTCGAGGTGTACCTCAACGTCATCGAATGGGGCAACGGCATCTACGGCGCCGAGGCCGCCGCGCGCCGCTACTACAAGACATCGGCGGCACGCCTCAGCCGCGAGCAGGCCGCGCAACTCGCGGCGATGGTGCCCAATCCGCGGTTCTACGAACACAACCGTGGCACGCGCAGCTACCAGCGCCGTGTCGCACTGATCCAGCGCTACATGGCGCACGCCGAGATCCCGCGCTGAGCCGGTGCCCGCCGGCAGTAGCGGGTTACAATCGCGGGGCTCTTGACCGTAGACGCCCGATGACCGAAGTGCTCGAAAACCAGTCGCAGGACAACCTGGAGGCCCATCTCGCGCAGGTGCAGTCCCTGCTCGCCAAGATGCGGCTGGTAGAGGATCTCGTCCACAAGCAAGGCGGACCACGCCAGGACCTGGTCGAGAACCTCGTCCACAAGCAGAACCTCGCCGAGCTGCGACGCAAGCTCGAAACCCTGCACCCGGCGGACATCGCCTACATCCTCGAGGCCTTGCCGCTCGACGAGCGCAAGCTCGTGTGGGACCAGGTCAAAGCCGAACGCGACGGCGAGATCCTGCTGGAGGTCTCCGACTCGGTGCGCGAATCGCTGATCCGGACCATGGACAAGGCGGAGCTCCTGGCCGCCGCCGAATCGCTCGATACCGACGAGATCGCCGACATCGCGCCCGACCTGCCCAAAGACGTCATCCAGGAACTGCTGACCACGCTCGATGCGCAGAAGCGGGCGCACCTGCAGTCGGCGCTCGCCTACCCGGAGGACACGGTCGGCGCGCTGATGGACTTCGAGATGGTGACCATTCGCGCCGATGTCACGCTGGAAGTCGCGCTGCGCTACCTGCGCCGGCTGGGCGAGCTGCCCGACCAGCTCGACAAACTCTTCGTCGTCGACCGCGACGACCGCATCATCGGCGTACTGCCCTTGAAGCGCCTCCTGACCACCGACCCCGAGGCCTCGGTCGCGGCGGTGATGGTCGAGGATTTCGTCAAGTTCCACCCCGAGGACGAAGCGCACGAGGCGGCACAGGCGTTCGAGCGCTACGACCTGGTGATGGCGCCGGTGGTCGACGCGCAGGGCAGGCTGCTCGGCCGCCTCACCGTCGACGCGGTGCTCGACTACGTCCGCGAATCGGCCGACGCTGACATGCTGTCGATGGCCGGCCTGACCGAGGAGGAAGACCTCTTCTCGACGGTGTGGCGCTCGGCGAAGAACCGCTGGATGTGGCTGTCGGTCAATCTCGCCACCGCTTTCATCGCCTCGCGTGTCATCGGCCTGTTCGAAGGCAGCATCGAGAAGCTCGCCGCGCTCGCCGCGCTCATGCCGATCATCGCCGGCATCGGCGGCAATACCGGCAACCAGACCATCGCGCTCATCGTGCGCGGCCTCGCGCTGGGCCAGATCACCCATGCGAATGCGCGGCGCCTGGTGGTGAAGGAACTCGGCGTGGCGATCCTCAACGGCCTGGTGTGGGGCTCGGTGGTCGGCGTGTTCGCCTGGCTGCTGTACGACAACGTGGCGCTGGGCGGCGTGATGGCGCTGGCGATGCTGCTCAACCTGCTGGTGGCCGCGCTCGCCGGCATCTTCATCCCGATGACGCTGGAAAAGATGAAACGCGACCCGGCGATCGGCTCGTCGGTGCTGCTGACCTTCACTACTGACAGCATGGGCTTCTTCATCTTCCTCGGGCTCGCCACCCTGCTGCTGCTTTGAACACGCGTCACGAGCCGACCGAATGGCAGAAGAGCCGCGCGCTCTACCTGCGCCTGCTGGGCTATGTGAAGCCCTACTGGCGCATGTTCGCGCTCTCGCTTTTCGCGCTGGTCCTGACCGCCGCGACCGAACCCATGCTGCCGGCGCTGTTCAAGCCGCTGCTCGACGAAGGCTTCGTCGCCAGGAACGAGACTTTCATCCAGTGGATCCCGATCCTGCTGCTGGCGCTGTTCCTGGTGCGCGGCATCACCAGTTTCGTCAGCACCTACTGCATGGCCTGGGTTGGCAGCCGGCTGGTGATGGACCTGCGCGCGGCGATGTTCGACAGGCTGATGGCGCTGCCGACGCGCTACTTCGACCAGCATCCGAGCGGCCAGCTGATCGCGCACCTCGCGTTCAATGTCACCCAGGTCACGCAGGCGGCGACAAGTTCGCTCACCACGCTGGTGCGCGACACGGTCACCGTGCTGGGCCTCTTGGGCTACCTGCTGTGGCTGAACTGGCAGCTCACGCTGATCGTCTTCACCATGGTGCCGCTCACGCTGTGGGTGGTGAAGATCGCCAGCACCCGCCTGCGCGGCCTGTCGCGCCGCGCGCAGCAGAACCTCGGGGAGCTCACCCAAGTCATCGACGAGGCCGTCGGCGGCCATCGCGTCGTCAAGCTCTATGGCGGCGAGGACTACGAGCGTGGACGCTTCCGCCAGGCCGCCAACCAGGCACGTCTGTTCGAGATGAAGCGCGTCGCCGCCAACGCGGTATACGAGCCGGTGATCCAGTTCATCGCCGCGGTCGCGCTGGCGATCATCGTCTATATCGCGGCCGGGCAGGCGAGCGCGAACACCACCACCGTCGGCGGTTTCGTCGCCTTCTTCATGGCCATGCTGCTGCTGTTCGCGCCCCTGAAGCGCCTGACCGCGCTCAACGACCAGTTGCAGCGTGCGCTCGCCGCCTCCGAGACGATCTTCGGCCTGCTCGATGAAGACGCCGAACGCGACACCGGCAGCCGTACGCTCGACCGGGTCGAGGGCCGCCTCACGCTGCGCGACGTGACGCTCACCTACCCGGGCAAGACCTTGCCCGCGCTTGCCGGCATCACGCTCGATATCGCCGCGGGCGAAACCGTCGCGCTGGTCGGCGCCTCCGGCTCGGGCAAGACCACGCTCGCCAATCTGGTGCCGCGGTTCTACGACCCCGACGCGGGCACGATCGCGCTCGACGGCGTCGACCTGCGCGAACTCCGCCTGCAGGACCTGCGCCGGCAGATCGCGCTGGTGTCGCAGGACGTCGTGCTGTTCAACGACACGCTGGCGCGCAACATTGCCTACGGCACCCGGCGCGACGCCACGCCCGACGAGATCCGCGCCGCCTGTGTCGCCGCCCATGCCTGGGACTTCATCCAGGCGCTGCCCGAGGGACTCGACACCCAGATCGGCGAGAACGGCATGCGGCTCTCGGGCGGGCAGCGGCAGCGCATCGCGATCGCCCGCGCCATCCTGAAGAACGCGCCGCTGCTGATCCTCGACGAAGCCACCTCGGCGCTCGACAACGAATCCGAACGCCACGTGCAGGCCGCGCTGGAAACGCTCATGCAACACCGCACCACGCTCGTGATCGCGCACCGCCTCTCGACCATCGAACGCGCCGACCGCATCGTCGTGCTCGAAGGCGGACGCATCGTCGAGACCGGTACCCACGCCGACCTCCTGGCGAGACAAGGCCGCTACGCGCAGCTGCACGCGCTGCAGTTTTCCGCATGAATCAGGACATTCCGACCGGCTGGGTCAAGCCCGCGCGCTCGCTCGTCACCGCCGCCGGCCGCGCGATCGGCGACTACCGCATGATCCGCGACGGCGACCGCATCCTGCTCGGGCTGTCCGGCGGCAAGGATTCGTTGTCGCTCCTGCATACGCTGCACCACCTGCAGCAGAAGGCGCCGGTGAAATTCGAGTTGCTGGCGGCCACCGTCGACCCGCAGTCCGACCAGTACGATCCCTCGCCCTTGAAACCTTACATGGCTGCGCTCGGCGTGCCCTATTTCCTCGAGTCGCAGCCCATCGTCGCCGAGGCGCAGAAAACACTGACGAAAGACAGCGATTCCTATTGCGCCTATTGCTCGCGCATGCGGCGCGGCATTCTCTACCGCGTCGCGCGCGAGCAGGGCTGCAACGTCATCGCGCTGGCGCAGCACCTCGACGACCTCGCCGAGACCTTGATGATGTCGATGTTCTTCGGCGGCAAGCTCCGGACCATGTCGCCGCATTACCTGAACGACGCCGGCGACCTGCGTGTCATTCGGCCCTTCGTCTACGCGCGCGAGCGCCAGACCCGCGCCTTTGCGGCCGACGCCGGCCTGCCGGTGATCTTCGAGAACTGCCCGGCGTGTTTCGCCAGGCCGCAGCAGCGCTACGCGATGAAGCTGATGCTCGCCGAACAGGAAAAGGTGCACCCGCGCATTTTCAACAGCCTACTCACCGCGATGCGACCGCTGATGGGCGATCCGCCCGCCTGAAGCCTGGGGCGCCGGTGGAGTAGAATCAAGCCTTTGTTTTGATTGACAATTCCACAAGGCGACCAAGGTTATGACGACTTCCTTCCACCCCCCCCGGCGCATCCTCATGGGCCCCGGTCCCTCCGACGTGCCGCAGCGCGTGCTCGACGCCATGGCGCGCCCGACCATCGGCCACCTCGACCCCGCCTTCGTCGAGCTGATGGAGCAGATCAAGGCCATGTTGCGCATGGCGTTCCAGACGCAGAACGCACTGACTTTCCCGGTCTCGGCGCCGGGCTCGGCGGGCATGGAAATGTGCTTCGTCAACCTGGTCGAACCCGGCGACAAGGTGATCGTGTGCCGTAACGGCGTGTTCGGCGGGCGCATGCTGGAGAACGTCAAGCGCACCGGCGGCGTGCCGGTCATCGTCGACGACGCCTGGGGCAAACCGGTCGACCCGAACAAGGTGCGCGACGCCTTCAAGGCGAATCCGGACGCCAAGATTCTTGCCTTTGTCCATGCCGAAACCTCTACCGGCGCGCAGTCGGACGCGGAAACGCTGGCGAAGATCGCGCAGGAACACGGCGCGCTCACCATCATGGATTGCGTGACCAGTCTCGGCGGCACGCCCATCCACCTCGACGCGTGGGGCATCGACGCCGCCTACTCGGGGAGCCAGAAGTGTCTCTCGTGTACGCCGGGTCTCTCGCCGGTGTCGTTCTCCGAGCGGGCGATCGAACGCATCAAGTCGCGCAAGACGCCGGTGCAGAGCTGGTTCCTCGATCTCAACCTGGTGCTCGGCTACTGGCAGTCCGCCGGCCGCCGCACCTACCACCACACCGCGCCGATCAACCCGATGTACGGCCTGCACGAATCGCTGGTCATCCTTGAGGAAGAAGGCCTGGAGAACGCCTGGGCGCGCCACCGCGCGATGCACGAGGCGCTCAAGGCCGGCTTGGAAGCGATGGGCCTGAAATATGTGGTCGACGAAGCCGCGCGCCTGCCACAGTTGAACTCGATCTTCGTGCCGGAAGGCGTCGACGAGGCGGCGGTCCGCACGCGCCTGCTGAACGAATTCAACCTCGAAATTGGCGCAGGTCTGGGCGACATGGCGGGCAAGATCTGGCGCATCGGCCTGATGGGTCACTCGGCCAAGCAGGCAAACGTCGACTACTGCCTTAAGGCGCTCGAGGCCTGTCTCTGAACGCAGGCACGCGACGTAAAAAAGCGCCTCGCGGCGCTTTTTTACCGACTGCGCAATCGGCCCCCGTCAGGACAAGCCCAGCCGCTGCCAGAGGGTGGTGCTCGGCCCCGCCTGGTTCATGGTGTAGAAATGCAGCCCCGGCGCGCCGCCGGCAAGCAGGCGGTCGCACAGGTCGGTGACCACGTCCAGGCCAAACGCGCGGATCGACGCCAGGTCGTCGCCGTAGCTCTCCAGCTTCTTCCTGAGCCAGCGCGGAATTTCCGCGCCGCAGGCATCGGAGAAGCGCGCCAGTTGCACGTAATTGCCGATCGGCATGATGCCCGGCACGATGGGGATGCTCACCCCCATCGCGCGGGTTTCGTCGACAAAGCGGAAGTAGGCGTCGGCGTTGAAGAAATACTGCGTGATCGCCGAATTCGCCCCAGCGTCGACCTTACGCTTGAAATTGGCGAGGTCGTCCGTCCACGAGCGGGCCTGCGGATGGATTTCCGGATAGGCCGCGACCTCGATGTGGAACCAGTCGCCGGTCTCCTGACGGATGAAGGCGACGAGTTCGTTGGCGTACTGGAACTCGCCGACGTCCACCGACCCGGAGGGCAGGTCGCCACGCAGTGCCACCAGATGGCGGATGCCCTGGTTCTTGTATTCGCCGAGGATGTCGCGGATGTTGTCGCGCGTCGAGCCGATGCACGATAGGTGCGGCGCGGCTTCCGAGCCGGAGGCCTGGATTTCGCGCACGGTTTCCAGCGTGCGATCGCGGGTGGAGCCGCCGGCGCCGAAAGTCACGGAAAAGAACTTGGGCTTCAACTGTGCCAGTTGCGCGCGGGTGGCGCGCAGCTTCTCGACACCCTCGGGCGTCTTGGGCGGGAAGAACTCGAAGCTGAACGTGCGTTCGTTCATGATTTGCCTCGGAAAGTGGGAACGAGCGCGGAGAGCGCCCAGGCAATGATGCCGTAGAGGATCGCGCCGAACACCGCCGCCCAGAATCCCGCGACGTGAAAGCCCGGCAACAGCGCGCTGGCGAACCAGAACAGCAATCCGTTGAGCACCAGGTAAAAGATGCCGAGCGTGATCACCGTGATCGGCAGCGTCAGCAACGCCAGCACCGGCCGCACCAGCGTGTTGAAGAAGCCGAGCACCAGCGCCGCAAGCAGCGCCGAACCGAAACCCGCGATCTGGATGGCCGGCAGCAGGTAGGTCACCGCGATCAGCGCGACGGCGTTGAGGATCCACAACAGCAGCAGGCGCATGGCGCGCTCCTCTCAAAGGGTTCGATCAGTAGCGGTAGTGCTCGGCCTTGTACGGACCCTGCTTGGGCACGCCGATGTAGGCGGCCTGCTGGTCGGTGAGCTCGGTGAGCTCGGCGTTGAGCTTCTTCAACTGCAGGCGCGCGACCTTCTCGTCGAGATGCTTCGGCAGCGTATACACGCCGACGGGATACTTGCCGGAATCGCGCTCCTGCCAAAGCTCGATCTGCGCGATCGTCTGGTTGGCGAACGACGAACTCATCACGTATGAAGGATGACCCGTCGCGCAGCCGAGATTCACCAGGCGCCCCTTGGCCAGCAGGATGATGCGCTTGCCGTCCGGGAAGATCACGTGGTCGACCTGCGGTTTGATTTCCTCCCACTGGTACTTCTCGATCGAGGCGACGTCGATTTCGTTGTCAAAATGCCCGATGTTGCAGACGATCGCCTGATCCTTCATCTTCGCCATGTGGTCGTGGGTGATGACGTGGTAGTTGCCGGTCGCGGTGACGAAGATGTCGGCCTTGTCGGCGGCGTACTCCATGGTCACGACGCGGTAGCCTTCCATCGCCGCCTGCAGCGCGCAGATCGGGTCGATCTCGGTGACCCACACCTGGGCGGAGAGCGCGCGCAGCGCCTGCGCGCTGCCCTTGCCGACGTCGCCGTAGCCACACACGACCGCGATCTTGCCGGCGACCATGACGTCGGTGGCGCGCTTGATGCCGTCGACCAGTGACTCGCGGCAGCCATAGAGGTTGTCGAACTTGGACTTCGTCACCGAGTCGTTGACGTTGATCGCAGGGATCTTGAGTTCGCCCTTCTCGTGCATCTGGTAGAGACGGTGCACGCCGGTGGTCGTCTCCTCGGTCACGCCCTTGATTCTCTCCAGCCGCGTCGAATACCAGGTCGGATCGGTGGCGAGCTTCGCCTTGATCGCGGCGTAGAGGATGCGCTCTTCCTCGCTGGTCGGATTGGCCAGCACGCCGATGTCCTTTTCGGCCTTGCTGCCGAGGTGCAGCAGCAGCGTCGCGTCGCCGCCGTCGTCGAGGATCATGTTCGAATAGCCGCCATCCGGCCATTCGAAGATGCGGTGGGTGTAGTCCCAGTAATCCGTGAGCGATTCGCCCTTGACCGCGAACACGGCGACGCCGTCCTTGGCGATCGCGGCGGCGGCGTGGTCCTGCGTCGAGAAGATGTTGCACGAGGCCCAGCGCACCTCGGCGCCGAGCGCAGTCAGCGTCTCGATCAGTACCGCGGTCTGGATGGTCATGTGCAGCGAGCCGCTGATGCGGGCGCCTTTCAACGGCTTGGAGGCGGCGTACTCGTCGCGGATCGCCATCAGGCCCGGCATCTCGGTTTCGGCGATCCTGATTTCCTTGCGGCCCCAGTCGGCCAGCGACAGGTCGGCGACGACGAAATCGGCAGAGGTTTTGTCAGCCACAGCGTTCATGTAGAGCTCCATTGCGTGTGGCCGGGAGGGCGGAGGGCCTGAAAGCAGGCTGGCGACGGTGCGCTCACCCAACGTCCCGAACCCGGCAGGGTTGAGAAAATAGGCGAGCGCGGTTGTTGCCTTTCCGAGCCTGGGACGGGGAAACCCGCCTCGCAGCGCTCCTCGGAAATTGAATTATACGCCAGACGGCTGCCGCTTGAGGAAGCTCACCAGCAGGGTGACCGCCGTCAGGGGCATGACATAGCTCAGCATGACGCTGGAGAACGCGGCGAGCCCCTCGTGCTGCTGCGCGGCGAGCACCAGGTACGCCAAGTAGGCCGCGTAGTAGCCGAGGAACAATGCGCCCTCCCAGCGGGCGATCTCGCGCCCGGTGAGGAGGATCGGCAGGCAGGCGAAAGCCACCGCGAGCATCACCCACAGGTCGAAATTGCGCGCCGCGTCCGGGATCGCGAGGCCGCCCGCGGACACCACGCCCGCCGCGCCCAGCACGGCCAGCAGGTTGAAGATGTTGCTGCCGACCACGTTGCCGACCGCGATGTCGCGCTGGCCGCGCAACGCCGCCACCAGCGAGGTGGCGATTTCCGGCATCGAGGTGCCGACCGCGACGACGGTGAGGCCGATGACGAGATCGCTCACGCCGAGCACCTTGGCAAACGCCACCGAGGCGCCGACCAGCCAGTCGGCGCCGAGCACCAGCAAGCCGAGGCCGCCAATCACCAGCAGTGCCTGCACGCTCCAGTGGCGGTCCCAGGGGCTGGCGGGGATCTCGCTCGCGAACTCGTCCTCGGCTTCCTTGGACGCCCGCCGCGACTGCACGATCAAAAACCCCGTGTAGGCAATTACCCCCACGAACAGCAGGCCTGCCTCGACACGCCCGATGCTGCCGTCGAGCGCCATTGCGACGACCACCAGCGAGGCGCCGATCATGATCGGGATTTCCTGGCGGATGATCTGCTCGTGCACCAGCAGCGGCGCGATCAGCGCCGACAGGCCAAGGATGAGCAAGACGTTGGCAATGTTGCTGCCGACGACGTTGCCGATCGCCAGATCCGCCGACCCGGCCAGCGACGCCCCCACCGACACCGCCATTTCCGGCGCGCTGGTGCCAAAGGCGACGACCGTGAGACCCACGACCAGGGGCGAAATCCCCCACGACACCGCGAGACGCGCCGCGCCGCGCACCAGCGCCTCGGCGCCGACGACCAGCGCAGCCAGCCCCAGCACGAATATCAGCGCGTGCGTGAGCATGGCTTACAAGCCCGCAGCGGCGCGCAGTTCAGCGGCCTTGTCGGTGACTTCCCAGCTGAAGTCCGGCTCGTCGCGGCCGAAGTGGCCGTAGCTCGCGGTGCGCGTGTAGACCGGACGTAGCAGGTCGAGCATCTGGATGATGCCCTTGGGCCGCAGGTCGAAGTGGTTGCGGACAAGCTCGACGATCTTGTCGTCGGATACCTTGCCCGTGCCATAGGTCTCGACCATAAGCGAAGTCGGCTTGGCGACACCGATCGCATACGACACCTGGATCAGGCACTTGTCGGCCAAGCCCGCGGCGACGATGTTCTTCGCCACATAGCGCGCGGCGTAGGCGGCCGAGCGGTCGACCTTAGACGGATCCTTGCCGGAGAATGCGCCGCCGCCGTGCGGCGCCGCGCCGCCGTAGGTATCGACGATGATCTTGCGGCCGGTGAGGCCGGCGTCGCCCATCGGTCCGCCGACGACGAAGCGGCCGGTGGGATTCACCAGATAGCGCGTCTCGGCGGTCAGCATGTTTTTCGGCAGCACCGGCTTGATGATTTCCTCGATCACCGCCTCGGTCAGCACGGCGTGCGACACCTCGGGATGGTGCTGCGTCGACAGCACCACGGTGTCGATCGAATGCGGCTTGCCGTCGACGTAACGGATCGACACCTGCGACTTCGCATCGGGCCGCAGCCACGGCAGGCGGCCGTCCTTGCGCAGCTCGGACTGGCGCTCGGTGAGACGGTGCGCGAGGTGGATCGGCATCGGCATCAGGCTCGACGTCTCGTTGCACGCGTAGCCGAACATCAGCCCCTGGTCGCCGGCACCCTGGTCGAGGAACAGGCCCTCGCCCTCGTTCACGCCCTGCGCGATGTCGGGCGACTGCTTGCCGACCGCGACCATCACCGCGCACGTGTGGTAGTCGAAGCCCTTGTCCGACGAGTCGTAGCCGATGCGCTTGATCGTTTCGCGCGCGGTCTGGCTGAAGTCGATGACCGCCGAGGTCGTGATCTCGCCGGCGATGACAACGAGCCCGGTGGTGAGCAGGGTTTCGCACGCGACGCGGGCGTGTTTGTCCTGGGTTAGAATCGCGTCCAGAACCGCATCCGAGATCTGGTCGGCCATCTTGTCGGGATGGCCCTCAGACACCGATTCCGAAGTAAAGATGAAATCCTTCTGCATGACTGCTCCTGATGTCCCGGTTACCGACTGCGTAACCAACTCGCGGGACAAACGGAGCGGCGACGCTTTAGCTGTACTTGTATCCCGCCCGCAAGTTGTCTTGATTAACCCGGCGGCGGCTGCATTCTCGCCCGCCCCCGCCCCTAGCGTCAATCCTCGGTGATCACGCTGCTACTGAAGCTGCTGGCACGACTGCCACTGCCACTGCTGCACGGCCTCGGCATCGTGATCGGCTGGCTGATCTACTGGACGCCCGGTCGGCACTCGGGCCGCCTGCGCGGCAATCTGTTCGCCAGCGGACTGTGCACGCCGGGGCCGGATTGCCGCCGCCTGCTGCGGCAAACCATCGGCGAATCGGGCAAGGCGGTGGTGGAACTCATCGCCGTCTGGCTGCGCCCCTACGAAAAGGTAGTCAAACTGGTGCGCGACACCCGCGGCTGGGAGCAACTCGACGCCGCGCGCGCGGCGGGCAAGGGCATCATCCTGATCGGGCCGCATGTCGGCTGCTTCGAGATCATCAACCTCTACTACGCGTCGCTGCACCCGTTCACCGCGATGTACAAGCCGCCACGCAAGGCGGCGCTCGCGCAACTGATGCTGGCCGGCCGCCAGCGCGGCCAGGCGACGCTGGTGCCCACCGATCTCTCCGGGGTGCGCGCGCTGCTCGCCGCGCTCAAGCGGCACGAGGCGGTCGGCATCCTGCCGGACCAGGTCGCGACCGGCGGCGACGGCGTGTGGGCGCCCTTCTTCGGCCGCCCGGCCTACACGCCGACACTGGTGGCCAGCCTGCAGCGCAAGACCAGCGCCGTGGCCTTCTTCGTCGCGGCCGAGCGCCTGCCCTGGGGGCGTGGCTACCGCCTGCACGTCTTCCCGCTCGAGGGCGACCTGCCGGAAGACAAGACCGCCGCCGCGACCCGCATCAACCACGGAGTCGAAGAGGTGGTGCGGCGCTTCCCCGCGCAGTACCTCTGGAGCTACAACCGCCACAAGCGTCCCGGCGGCGCGCCCGATCCCTTCGACCCGACTGCCGCATGAAACCGGATTCTGCGCGCTCCCTGTGGCGCCCCGCGCTGTGGCCGACCTGGCTCGGCGTCGCCTTTCTCTGGCTGCTGCACTGGCTGCCGCTGCGGTTGCAGGCCGCGCTCGGCAATGGCGTCGGCTGGCTGCTCGCGGCGTTGCCCAGCCAGCGGCGCCACGTCGTCGCGACCAATCTCGCGCTGTGCTTTCCTGAGGCAAACGCGGGCCAGCGGCGCCGCTGGCTGGTGCAGTCGTTCCAGGCGTCGATGCGCGCCGTGCTCGAGCACGGCCTCCTGTGGTGGGCCTCGGAGGCGCGCCTGCGCCGCCTGATCCGGGTGGAGAATCCGGAGGCTGCGCTCGGCGACGGCGCGCGCCCGGTGATCTGGCTCGCGCCCCACTTCGTCGGCCTGGACGCCGGCGGCGTGCGGCTAGCGATGGACCGCCAAATCGCGTCGATGTACGCGCCTGCCCGCGACCCGGTCAGCGACAGGATGATGTGGCGCGGCCGCGTGCGGTTTCGCGCGCCCCGCCTCATCCCCAAGCACGAGGGCGTGAAACCGGTGCTGCGCGCGCTGAAAGACCGCCTACCGTTCTACTACCTGCCGGACCAGGACCAGGGCCGGCGCAACGCCGTATTCGTGCCCTTTTTCGGCGTCCCCGCCGCAACCTTGTCGACGCTGCCGCGGCTCGCCAATCTCGCCGACGCCCAGGTGGTGCCCGTCATCACTCGCCTGCTGCCCGGCGGCCGCGGCTACGCGGTGCGCTTCTACCCCCCCTGGGAAAACTACCCCAGCGGCGACGTCGACGCCGACGTCGCTCGGATGAACGCGTTCATCGAAGCGCGCATCCGTGAGATACCCGAGCAATACCTGTGGCTGCATCGCCGCTTCAAGACGCGGCCGCCGGGCGAGCCGAGTTTGTATGACTGAGCCGGCGGCCCTGACTCCCGCCGAAGTCGACGCCATTGCCGCGCTCGCCCGCGTCGTGTGGCAGGCCACTTACCCCGCGCTCATTTCACAGGCGCAGATCGACGCCATGCTCGCCGACCGCTACGCTGCCGAGCGCATCCGCGCGCAGCTGGCCGATCCCGTACACGCCTGGCGCGTCGTGCACGCCGACGGGGCACCGGTCGGCTTCGCCCATGCCTATCTCGAGGCAGACGGCTGCAAGCTCGACAAGCTGTACGTGCACCCGGATCGCCAGCGGCGCGGCTGCGGCGGCGCCCTGCTGCGCGCGATCGAGGACTGGGCGCGCGCGCAGGGCGTCAGGCAGTTGCGGCTGCAGGTCAACCGCGGCAACGCGCAGGCGATCCGCGCCTACGAAAAACATGGCTTCCACATTGTCGAGGCGCGGGTGTTCGACATCGGCAGCGGCTTCGTAATGGACGATTACGTAATGGAGAAGACCCTGTGAGTTTCGAGAACTCCGACGACGCCGCGCTGCGCGCCCTCTTCGACCGTGTCCGCACCATCGCCGTCGTCGGGCTGTCGCCGCAGCCGGCGCGGCCGAGTTTCCGCGTCGCCGAGGCGATGCAGCGTTACGGCTTCCGCATCGTGCCTGTGCGCCCGCTGGTCGACGAGGTGCTGGGCGAAAAAGCTCACGCCAGCCTCGCCGACATCTCTTTCCCGGTCGATTTGGTCGACGTGTTCCGCGCCGCCGAACATGTGCCGGCTATCGTCGACGCGTGCCTGGCGCTACACTTGCCAGCCATCTGGATCCAGGAAGGCATACACGCCGACGCGGCCGCCGAGCGCGCGCGGGCCGGCGGCATGACCACGGTGATGGACCGCTGCCTGCTCAAGGAATACATCCGGCTCAAGACTGCATGACCACCCGCATGGGAACAACATTGCGCTTCACCAAAATGCAGGGCCTCGGCAACGACTTCGTCGTGTTCGACGGTGTCACGCAAACGGTCGCGCTCACCGCCGAACAGTGCCGCCGCATTGCCGACCGCCACTTCGGCGTCGGCTGCGACCAGATCCTGCTGGTGGAGAAATCGGCCCGGCGCGACGTCGATTTCCGCTACCGTATCTTCAATGCCGACGGCGGCGAGGTCGAGCAGTGCGGCAACGGCGCGCGCTGCTTCGTTCGTTTCGTGCACGACAAAGGGCTCACCACCAAGACCGCGATCCGAGTCGAGACCGCAGCCGGTGTGATCGCGCCCGAGTTGCTGCCCGACGGCCGGGTGAGGGTGAACATGGGCGCACCGCGCTTCGCGCCTGCCGAGATCCCGTTCAAGGCCGACGCCGAGGCACTCGCCTATCCGCTCACCGTTGGCCAGCACACGATCGAGATCGCGGTCGTGTCGATGGGCAATCCGCACGCGGTGCTGCGGGTGAACGATCTCGACACGGCGCCGGTGGACATCCTCGGCCCGGCGATCGAGTCGCATCAGCGCTTTCCGCAGCGCGTCAATGCAGGCTTCATGCAGGTGCTCACCCCGCACGACATCCGCCTGCGCGTGTACGAGCGCGGCGCGGGCGAGACGCTCGCCTGCGGAACTGGCGCCTGCGCCGCGGTGGTCGCGGGCATCCGGCGTCAGTGGCTCGCAAGCCCAGTGAGCGTGCACACCCGCGGCGGCGACCTCGTCATCGAATGGGCCGGACCGGGCGAACCGGTTTACATGACAGGCCCGGCCGAAACCGTATTTGAAGGAGAACTCGAACTCTGATGGACATCCCGCACCTCGATCCCCAGGCCGTTGCCGACTACCTCACGCGACACCCGAATTTCTTCAATGATTTTCCCGCCCTCCTCACCGAGCTGAACATTCCCCATCCGCATGGCACCCACGCGGTGTCGATGAGCGAGCGCCAGCTCATCGCGATGCGCGAGAAGGTCCGCATGCTCGAGGGCAAGCTCGCCGAACTCATCCAGTTCGGCGAGGACAACGACGCGATCTCGGAAAAGCTGCACGCGATGTCGCTGGCGATGGTCACCGCGACCCAGCCGCAGGACGTCACCGCCGCGCTGGAGATTCATCTGCGCGACGGCTTCGCCGTGCCGCACCACGCGCTGCGCGTGTGGACCCTCACCGGCGAGGCGATGCCGGGCCTCGGCGACGCCGTCCCGCAGTCGGTGCGCGACGCCGTGGCGGCGATGCCTCACTCGGTGTGTGGGCCGCTCGCGGTGCCGGAAGCCGCGGCATGGTTCGGCGACATTGGGCCGCACCTGCGCGCCTTTGCCTGCATTCCGCTGCGCCCGGGCGCGGCTGCCGCGCCGCTCGGCCTGCTGGTGCTGGCGTCGGAGGAAGCGAAGCGCTTCTATCCCGGCATGGGCACGCTCTATCTGGATCGCCTGAGCCAGCTGGTCGGCGCCGCCCTGGTGCGAATTCAAGGGTGACAGCGGAGCGCGCGCCTGCCGACGGCGCGGCCGGGCTGCCGCCCGCCGCCACGCAGTACCTCCAGCATCTCTCCGCGGAACGCCGGCTGTCGGCGCATACCGTCGAAGCCTACGGGCGCGACCTGCGGGAACTCACGCGCCTGGCCGGCGGCAAGCCGCTCGAAAGCCTCACCGTCAGCGACGTGCGGGGCGCCATCCTGAAGCTGCGCGGCCGCAGCCTTTCCGCCCCCAGCGTCGCGCGTATGTTGTCGAGCTGGCGCGGCTTCTACAGGTTTGCCTGCCGCCGACTCGGCTACCCCGGCAACCCCTGCGTCGGCCTGCGCCCCCCCCAAGCCGCCAAGACGCTGCCGGAGACGCTCACGCCGGACGCCTGCACGCGGCTGCTCGACGGCACCGAGGCGGACGGCGCGCTCGAGCTGCGCGACCGCGCCATGTTCGAGCTGCTGTATTCGTCGGGATTGCGGCTTGCCGAACTGGTCGGGCTCGACCTCGTCGACGTCGACCTCAAGACCGGCGAGGCACAGGTCACTGGCAAGGGCCGCAAGACGCGCATCGTGCCGGTCGGCGCCCGGGCGCTTGAAGCGCTCGCGGCGTGGCTGCCGCTGCGCGCCGGGCTGGTTCGCGACGAGAGCGCCGCGCTCTTCGTCAGCCGGCACGGCAGCCGGCTCTCGCCGCGCAGCGTGCAGCGCCGGCTGGACCGCTGGGCGGCGCGCACAGGCCTCGGCCAGCCGGTGCATCCGCACCTCTTGCGCCACGCCTTCGCCACCCACGTGCTGCAATCGTCCGGCGACCTGCGCGCCGTGCAGGAAATGCTCGGCCACGCCAGCATCAGCACCACCCAGGTCTACACCCACCTCGACTGGCAGCATCTGGCCAGGGTCTACGACCAGGCGCATCCGCGCGCGCGCAAGAAAGGCTGAGCCGGCCGGGGCGCGCGCCGCTGCCCAGTCGTGACCCTTCAGAATCCCCGCGCCCTGCCGACTCCACGCGTACGCGCGCCCCCTTGTCCGCCGCCTTCGCCCGCCTCGCCGGGATCTTCATCCTGCCCGGCTCGGCACCCAGGGGCGGAGAGGTCAGCGCCTTCCTGCTCGTCCTGCTGTCCGTGTTCGTCCTTGCCGGCCAGCTCGCGCTCCACATCGCGCGACAAGACGCCGACCCGGCGCTGCGGACCCAGGCTTCGGCACAACTCGCGCTGCTCGCCCAGGCGCTCACCCCCGCCACCCGCATGCGCGACCACGCCGAGATCGAGGTGCAGATCGCGCTGTCGCTCGAGCGCGACACACTGCAGTACGCGGCATTCAGCAGCCCCGGCGGGCGGACCGTGCAGGTGTGAAGGTCGAGGCCACGCCTCGGGCGGGCAATCGCCCCCAACTGGTTCGCCTCGTTGGCCGGCCTCACTGCGCCGCTGGTTCACGCGCCCGTCGTGATCGACGACGACGTGCACGGGTACCTGGAAATGCGTCCCTCCGTGCACGCTCACGAGGATTTACTCTGGCGCCTCGGCACTGGCCTCTTTACGCTCCTCGCGGTGAGCTACAGCTGTTCGCCGCTCAACGTCGACGGCAGCCACGGCGCGATCTACGTGCTGCGCGACGAGACCGAAAAGAAGCAGCTGCCCGACAGCCTGCGCGAGATGGCCTTCCACGACACGCTCACCTAGCTGCCGAACCGGCGTGCGGTCGAGGGGCTTCTCGACCGCTGGATGGTCGAGGCGGTGGTGTCCTATCTCGCGAGCAAGCCCAATGCCGCCGCCGTGTATTTCATCAACCTTTCCGGCAAGACGCTGGACGACGAAGGCTTCTTTGGCACCGTATGCCACCTGCTCGACCACCACGGCGTGGCGGGTGAACGCATCGGCTTCGAGGTCACCGAGACCGCGGCCGTGGTCAACCTCGACAGCGCCCAGCGTCTGATCCACGGCCTGCGCCAGCGCGGCTGCCAGTTCGCGCTCGACGATTTCGGCCGCGACGCCTCCTCCTTCTTTCTTTTACCTCAAGCACCTGCCCGCCGACTTCCTCAAGATCGACGGCGCCTTCGTGCGCGGCATGCTAGACGACCCGCGCGACCAGGCGATCGTGCGCTCGATCGCCAAGCTCGCGAGCGACTTCGGCATGCGCTCGATCGCCGAACAGGTGCGGAACGCGCGCCTCGCCGCGCTGCTGCGCGACATGGGCGTCGATTGCCTGCAGGGCTACCACGTCCATCATCCGGAGGCCCTGCCCGCCTGGCAGCCGGTGGTGCGCGCCGAAGCAGACCTGCACCTGGCCCGGGCGCCGCACTTCAGCGTCGTGCGCTGAGCCGGCGCGGGTTCACAGCGTTCCGCGCGGCGGGATGAAGCGCATCCAGTCGCCCAACGCCGAGCGGATCTCACCCAGCGACAGGTGACGCATCAGGCCAAGGTTGCCCGGCGCGAACTGGTCCCACGCGCAGGTCATGCCGCGCAGGGCCGGCTGCGCCGGGTCGCGCAGGCGGAATTCGGTGATGAAGAACATCGACACCGGTCCGTCGTCCTCGACGAAGCCGACGGTGCGCAGGAAGGACTCGCGCTCGACGAAGAAATCGTTGGTGCTGCGAATCACGCGCAGGACCTCGAACCGTCCCGGCTGCAGGGTCTGCGGGCCGTCGGACACGGTGTCGAGTTCGATCACGCAATGCGGATCGTGCCGCTGAACGCCGTTCCGCGGCACCACACGCCCGTATTGCAGGCGCACAGTCGCGGATCCCGGCTCGATGGTCAAAGGCCGGCTCAATTCGACGGTCCACCCCGTCGAATACGCATAATAGGGCGAGGCGGGATCGGTCGATGCAAGCGAGGCGCACCCCGTCAGCACCGCAGCGAGGACGATGGCAAAGGCTTTCATGGCGGCTCCTGGCCGTGCCCAACCACGGCCGAATAGCCTGAATTATGGGGGATGCCGGACGATCCCGCAGGCTGCCCGGCGGGCAACGGCTTGCGCGTTTCGCCCATGACGTTCAGACTGCTGCCCTTCGCGCCGGCTTGACCGTCCGCTTTTCACCCGTTGTCCGATTCACGGAGCCCCCGATGGCCGCACCCTCCAAACCCCTCACCGAAGCCGCCCTGCTGAAAATGCCTGCGTCGGCCTACATGAACGCCGAGCAGCTCGCATTCTTCCGTGCCCGACTCGAAGCCCAGCGCGAGGAAATCCTCGCCAACGCCGCCGACACCGGCGAGCACCTCAAGGAAAACGAAACCTTCGCCGACCCCAACGACCGCGCCACCGTCGAGGAAGAGAACATGCTCGAGCAGCGCGTGCGCGACCGCGAACGCAAGCTCCTGAAGAAGATCAACAAGGCGCTCGAACGCATCGAAACGGGCGAATTCGGCTACTGCCTCGAGACCGGCGAGCCGATCGGCCTGCCGCGCCTGCTGGCGCGCCCGACCGCCGAGTATTCCATCGAGGCGCAGGAGCGCCACGAGAAGCTGGAAAAGCTGCACGCCTGACCCGTTTCATCCGGCCGCCATGCACGTCCCGCCCGGCCACGCCGACCCGCTGCCCGTCACCCTGCTCACCGGCTTCCTGGGCAGCGGCAAGACCACGGTGCTGAATCACCTGGTGCGCACCCTGCCGCGCACCGCCATCCTGATGAACGAGTTCGGCGAGGTCGCACTCGATCATCAACTCCTGCAGAAGATGGAAGGGCCGATGGCGCTGCTCTCGGGCGGCTGCGTGTGCTGCACCATCTCGGGCAGCCTCTCGCCCACCCTCAAGAACCTGTGGATGGCCAGGCAGCGCGGCGACATCCCGCCGTTCGAACGCGTCATCATCGAGACCACCGGCGTCGCCGACCCGGTGCCGGTGCTCGACAACTTGCTGCACGACAACTGGGTCCGCGCGCGCTTCCGGCTGGATGGGATCGTCACCACCGTCGATGCGCTCTTCGCCATGGGCCAGCTCGACGAGCACATGGAGGCGGCCAAGCAGGTCGCCGTCGCCGACAAGCTGCTGTTGACCAAGACCGACCTCGCGACGCCGAAGCAGATTGTGGCCTTGCGCGAGCGCCTCGCCGCGCTCAACCCGGCGGCCGAGATCGTGCCCGTCATCCACGGCGAACTCGACCCGGCCGCGATCCAGAACCTCGGCCTGTGGAACGCTGCGACGAAGTCGCTCGAGGTGGAACGCTGGCTGAAGGCGCAGCGCTACCGGCCCGCAGCCGCCGGCCGGCTCGGCGCCAAGCCCACGGCCGCAACCCACGACGCCCGCATCGCGGCCTTCTCGGTGGTGCTCGACGCGCCGCTCGACCGCTGGGGCCTGCAGTCGGCGCTCTCCATGCTGACCTCGTTCCGCGCGGAAAACCTGTTGCGCTTCAAGGCGATCGTCAACCTCGTCGGCGAAGACAGGCCCGTCGTGCTGCACGGCGTGCAGCACGTGCTGTATCCGGAAGTGCGCCTCGACGCGTGGCCCGACGCCGACCACCGCAGCCGCTTCGTCTTCATCGTGCGCGATCTCGATCCGGCGTTCGTTGAAAAACTGCTCGCCGACTTTGCCGACGCCGCCGCGAGCCACGCCGGGCTGCTAGCGCCATGAACCTCGCCCAGCACGTTCTCGTCGGCCTCATCCGCGTCTACCAGCTCGCGCTCTCGCCCTGGCTCGGCCGCCAGTGCCGCTACCTCCCGACCTGCTCGGAATACGGCAAGGAAGCCATCGAAAAACACGGGGCACTGAAGGGCAGCTGGCTCGCGGCCAAACGCATCGCGCGCTGCCGTCCCGGCTGTGCCCACGGCTACGACCCGGTGCCGCCGGTCGAGCCGCACGATGAACGCGAGTAGAATGCGGCCCATGCTGTCGCGCCGCGTCCTCTCCTGGCTGCTCGCCCTCGCCCTGCTCCTCGGACAGGCGGCGGCGTTCGCCCACGCGCTCGAGCATCTCGACCCGCACAAGGCCAAGCCCCACCACGCGTGCGAACTGTGCGTCGCGCAGGCGCAGCTCGGTGGCGCCGCGCCCGGCAAAGCCTTCGTCGCCGGGGTCGAGGCCGCGCCCTTCATCGCCCCGCCGACCGCCCCGTTGCCGGCCGACCGTCCCCGCATCCTTCACGCGCCCGCCCGCGCCCCGCCCTTCTCCGCCTGAAAGCAACCGCTTTTTGAGTCCCTGCCCGACATGCGTCCGGCCGGGTCGTCTGCTTTTTTCGACGGAGTTCATCATGTTTCGACTCACCCTGCTCGCAGCCGCGCTGACGGCTGCCCTGCCCGCATACGCCCAATCCGACCTCGACGCCCTGCGCGCCGAACTGAAGGACATGAAAGCCGCCTACGAGGCGCGCATCGCCGCGCTCGAAGCGCGTATCCAGGCGGCTGAAGCCCAACCCGCCACGCCGCCGGCGCCAGTGCCGCAGGGCGACAGCGCACCGACGCGCAGCAGCTTCAACCCGGACATCTCGCTCATCCTGCAGGGCCGCTACGCCCACCTCGACGACATCGAGCACCGCCACCTCGCCGGCTTCCTGCCCACGGGGCACGACCACGGCACGCCCCGCGGCTTCTCGCTCGACCACACCGAGATCGTGATGTCGGCGAGCGTCGACCCCTATTTCGACGGCTACTTCAATCTCGCCCTCCTCGACGAAGAAGTCGCGGTCGAAGAGGCCTGGTTCCAGACCACCGCGCTCGGCCACGGCGTCACCGTCAAGGGCGGCCGCTTCCGTTCCGGGCTCGGCTATCAGAACGAAAAGCACCCGCACGCTTGGGACTTCGCCGACAACAGCCTGATGTACCGCGCGCTGTTCGGCGAGGCGTTCAAACATGACGGCGTGCAGCTGAAATGGGTGGCGCCGACCGACCTCTATCTCGCGCTCGGCGCCGAAGCAGGCTGGGGCGACGCCTTCCCCGCCACCGACCGCAACCGCAACGGCGCGGGGGCGACCTCGCTGTTCGGCCGCGTCGGCGGCGACGTCGGCGCCTCGCACAGCTGGCGCGCGGGATTGTCCTGGCTGAGCGCCAAGGCAAGCGAGCGCGAGGGCGAGCTGGAAAACGCCCTCGGCAACGACATCGATACCCTTTTCAGCGGCACGAGCAGGACCTGGATCGCCGACTTCGTGTGGAAGTGGGCACCCGACGGCAACGCACGCGAGCGCAATTTCACCTTCGCCGCCGAATACTTCCGCCGCAACGAACGCGGCACGCTGTGCGAGCACGACGATACGACTGGCAGCTGCGATCCGACGACGGAAGACGCGTACCGCTCGCGCCAGTCGGGCTATTACGCGCAGGCGGTGTACCAGTTCATGCCGCGCTGGCGCAGCGGCTACCGCTATGACCGCCTCGACCCGGGCTCGGTGGACTTCGGCCTCAACCCGCTCGACTTCCGCGCCGTCGGCCACAGGCCGACCCGCCACTCGCTGATGCTCGACTACTCACCGTCGGAGTTCTCGCGCCTGCGCCTCCAATATTCGAAGGACCGGTCGATGGAAAGCCAGAACGAGAACCAGTGGTTCGTGCAGTACATTCACAGCCTGGGCAGCCACGGCGCGCACAAGTTCTGAGGCCCTCCATCATGAAACGACTGCTGCTTTTTCTCACCCTGTGGGCACCGCTCGCCGCCCATGCGGCCCTCAACATATTCGCCTGCGAACCCGAGTGGGCGGCGCTCGCCACAGAAATAGGCGGCGACGACGTGCGTGTCTACGCCGCCACCACCGCACAGCAGGACCCGCACCGCATCGAAGCGCGCCCCAGTCTCATCGCGCAGATGCGGCGCGCGGATCTGGTGGTGTGCAGCGGCGCCGACCTGGAAGCCGCCTGGCTGCCGGTGCTCTTGCGCGAGGCCGGCAATCCCGCGGTCCAGCCGGGCCGGCCCGGCTCCTTCGAGGCGACGCGCTTCGTGACGCTGCGCGACAAGCCCGCCTCGCTCGACCGTTCGCAGGGCGACGTGCACGCTGCCGGCAACCCGCACATCCACACCGACCCGCGCAACATCGCCCGGGTGGGTGCGGCGCTGGCGGCGCGCATGGCCGAGCTCGACCCGTCCCGCGCCGCCGCGCACCAGGCACGCTGGCAGGCGTTTTCGGCGCGCTGGGCAGCGGCGATCGCACGCTGGGAAGCCCGCGCCGCACCCTTGAGGCACATGCCGGTCGCGGTGCAGCACGGATCTTTCAGCTACCTCATCGCCTGGCTCGGCCTGCGCGAGGTCGCGACGTTGGAGCCGCGGCCCGGCGTCGATCCCTCGGTGAGCCACCTCGCCCGCGTCGCGGCGCAGCTGCAGGCCGACCCGCCGCGCGCGGTGCTGCGCGCGGCCTACCAGAGCCCGCGTCCGGCCGACTGGCTCGCGCAGCGCCTTGGCGTGCCGGCGCTGACGCTGCCCTACACCGTGGGCGGCAGCGCGCGTGCGACGGACCTTTTTGCCCTGTTCGACGAGACGCTCGACCTGTTGCTGGGTGCCACGCCATGACCATGCCGCTCGACCTGCTCGTCTGGCCTTTCGCTGTCGGCGTGCTGGTGCTCGCCACCCACGTGCCGCTGGGCCGGCGCGTGCTGGCGCGCGGCATCATCTTCCTCGATCTCGCCGTCGCGCAGTTCGCCGTGCTCGGCGTCGTCGCGGCGCACGCATTCGAACTGGTTTCGGAAGGCTGGCCGACGCAGCTCGCCGCAGCCGGCGCGGCGCTGGCAGGCGCGGCGCTGCTCGCCGAGTGCGAGCGCCGCTGGCCCAATATCCAGGAAGCGCTGATTGGCTCGAGCTTCGTCGTAACGGCGAGCCTCGCGGTGCTGTTGCTGGCGCGCGATCCACATGGCGGCGAGCACCTCGCCAGTCTGATGAGCGGGCAGCTTCTCTGGGCCACCCCCGGACAAGCGGGCCAGCTCGCCGCGCTCACCCTCGTGCTCGGCGCGATCCTGGCTTGGCGTGGCGAGCGTCTCGGCCGCTTGGACTTCTATCTCGTGTTCGCGCTGGCGATCACGGCCTCGGTCCAGCTCGTCGGCGTCTATCTCGTGTTCGCCAGCCTCATCATCCCTGCGCTCGCCGTGCGCGGTTTGCCGCCCCGGCTCGCGCTGCCGGCCGGTTGGGGGGTGGGCGCACTCGCCTATGGCGCGGGGCTGGCCTTCTCCGCCTGGGGGGATTGGCCCGCGGGTCCCGCAGTCGTCGTTGCGCTCGCGCTCGCTGCGGTTTTTCTCAGGTTTCCGCTGCGACTTGCCGTAAAACGGCAACAAGTTGCCGCGAAAGGTCGACGGCGCTAGTATCCGGACTGAATCGATTCCTCAAGCCCAACTTCCCGTGGCGTTGCCGTTTTTCAAGAAGAGCAAGGACAAGGCGCCGCCGCCTGCGCGCGGGTCGGTGCCCGCTACCGGCGCGCAGGCGGCGTCCCGAACGGAAACGCCGCCAACGGAAACCCTGCTGACCATAGACATGGGCGGCACCGGTATCGTCGTCGAGGAAACCAGCGGCGCGCCGGAGTCGCCGGTCGACGAGGCCGCCATCCTGTATGCCAGCGGCCAGCAGGAAACGGTCGAAACCCTGCTGAAAAGCGTGCTCGGGAGCGGGGACCGCCGCGCCTGGCACATGCTGTTCGACCTCTATTGCCTGCAAAACCGCGAGAAGGACTTCGACCAGCTCGCGGTCGACTATGCGGTGCGCTTCGAGACCTCGCCGCCGCTGTGGCAGCGGATCGGCGCCAGCACGGCGGCCAAGCCGCAACAAGCCGAGGCGGCGAGCCTGGAGCTGCCGGGCCTGCTGGACAAGAACGCGGTGACGACGCTGAAGGAAGGCATCGACGCCATGCCCAAGGGCGCCACGGCGCGCATCGATTTTTCGCGCATCGCGATGGTCGACGAAGGCGGTGCCGAAGCCTGCGCCCAGGTGCTCGGCGCCACGCGCAAGGCGAAGCGCAAGCTGCAGGTGAGCGGCGTCGACAGCCTGATCGCGCTGCTGCAGGACCTGATCCGCGCGACCCGCAGCCGTGCCGCGCACTGGCTTTTGTTGCTCGAGCTCTACCAGACGCTCGGCAAGCAGGACGAATTCGAGAACCTCGCCGTCGATTACGCAGTGCACTTCGAAGTCTCGCCACCCTCCTGGGTCGCGGTACAGGCGGCCGAAGTGGTGAAGCGCGAGCCCGCCGAACCGCAGGACGACGCCTTGCGTCTGTCGGGCGAAATCACACCGGCGAACGACACCGCCTTGCAGCAACTGAGCAGCTACGCGGCGACCCACAGCGACGTGCTCGTCGACCTCTCGCAGGTAAGCCGCGTCGACTACGGCAGCGTCAGCCAGTTCATCAGCGTGCTCATGCAATGCCTCGGCAGCGGCAAGACCATCACGCTGCGCGGCCACAATGCCCTCATCCACGAGCTCTTCCGCGTCATGGGCATCGACCAGCTCGCCCAGCTGGTGCCACGCCACCGCGGCTGATACGCCATGACCGACGCCCTCGTCGCCGAGGCCGCGCTCGCCGCCGCCGTGGCCTGGGGCGCGGGCTTCCGCCTCTACGCCGTGGTGCTGGCGCTGGGCCTGCTGGGCTGGTTCGGCGTGCTCGACTTGCCGGCGCCGCTGCAGTTTCTGTCGCATCCCGTCATGCTCGGCGTCAGCGGTCTCCTGACGCTCGCCGAATTCGTCGGCGACAAGATCCCCTTCGTCGACAGCGCCTCCGACGCGATCCACACCTTCATCCGCATCCCCGCCGGGGCGGCACTCGCCGCGGCCTTCTTCGGCGATAGCGGCGGTGCGGTGCAGGCGGTGGCGGCGCTCCTGGGCGGCGGCGTCGCCGCCGGCAGCCACCTTGCCAAGTCAGGCTCACGCGCGCTCATCAACACCTCGCCCGAGCCCGTGAGCAACGTCGCCGCCTCGGTCACCGAGGAGGGTCTCCTGATCGGCGGCCTGTGGCTGGCGATCGCCTATCCGCTCGTCTTTTTCGCGCTGCTGGCGGTTTTCCTCTTCGCTACGCTGTGGATGCTGCGCCGTCTTTGGCGATGGCTGCGCGGCGACAAGCCGCCGCCGGCCACGGCCTGAGCGTCTCGTATAATGGCCGCATGGAACAATATCGCGGCACCACCATTCTTTCCGTGCGCCGGGGCGACAAGGTCGCGCTGGGCGGCGACGGCCAGGTCACGCTCGGCAACATCGTCATCAAGTCCACGGCGCGCAAGATCCGGCGGCTTCACCAGGACAAGGTGCTGGCGGGCTTCGCCGGCGGCACCGCTGACGCCTTCACCCTGTTCGAACGCTTCGAGGCCAAGCTCGACAAGCACTCGGGCCATCTGTTGCGAAGCGCCGTCGAGCTCGCCAAGGACTGGCGCACCGACCGCATGCTGCGCCGGCTCGAAGCCATGCTGGCGGTCGCCGATCGTGAGTACTCGCTCATCATCACCGGCAACGGCGACGTGCTCGAGCCCGAACACGGCATCGCCGCGATCGGTTCCGGCGGCGCCTACGCGCAGGCCGCCGCGCTCGCGCTGTTGCAGAACACCGACCTGTCCCCGCTTGAAATCGTGAAAAAGAGCCTCACCATCGCGGGCGACATCTGCATTTATTCAAACCAGAATCATGTGATCGAGGAATTGAGGGGCTAGGAAATAGGATTTAGGGGCTGGGGCGCCTCGTTCGGCTCCGCCGCGCCTCACGAATTCATGGAACGCGGCGCAGCCGCACAAACCTTCCTAAATCCTAGCCCCTAGCTCCTAGCCCCTATTCCCTAGCCCCGAGCAATGACCCCCAAAGAAATCGTCCACGAACTCGACAAGCACATCGTCGGCCAGGCCGCGGCCAAGCGCGCGGTCGCGGTCGCGCTGCGCAACCGCTGGCGGCGCCAGCAGGTGAGCGAGCCCTTGCGTCAGGAGATCACGCCGAAGAACATCCTCATGATCGGCCCCACCGGCGTCGGCAAGACCGAGATCGCGCGGCGCCTCGCCCGCCTGGCCAACGCGCCCTTCATCAAGATCGAGGCGACCAAGTTCACCGAGGTCGGCTACGTCGGCCGCGACGTCGACACCATCATCCGCGACCTGATGGAAACTGCGGTGAAGCAGATGCGCGAGCAGGCCACGGCCAAGGTGCGCTTCCGCGCCGAGGAGGCGGCCGAGGAGCGCGTGCTCGACGCGCTGCTGCCGCCGCCTAGGAGCGTTGGTTTCGGCGAGACGCCGCCGCGCGAGGACGGCGCGGCGCGCCAGCGCTTCCGCAAGATGCTGCGCGAGGGCGAGCTCGACGACAAGGACATCGAGATCGAGGTGGCCGCGGTCGCCCCCAACATGGAAATCTTCACCCCGCCCGGGATGGAGGATCTGTCGCAGCAGCTGCAGGGGCTGTTCCAGAACATCGGCGGTGGCCGCCGGCAAACGCGCAAGCTGAAAGTGCGCGAGGCGATGAAGCTCCTCACCGAGGAGGAAGCCGGGCGGCTGATCAACGACGAGGAAACCAAGCAACAGGCGCTCGAAGCAGTCGAGCAGAACGGCATCGTGTTTCTCGACGAGATCGACAAAATCGCCACCCGCTCCGACGCGCACGGCAGCGACGTGTCGCGCCAGGGCGTGCAGCGCGACCTCTTGCCGCTGATCGAGGGAACCACCGTGTCGACCAAGTACGGCATGGTGAAGACCGACCATATCCTCTTCATCGCGAGCGGCGCCTTCCATCTCTCGAAGCCGTCCGACCTCATTCCCGAGCTGCAGGGCCGGCTGCCGATCCGCGTCGAGCTGCAGGCCCTGAGCGTGGAAGACTTCGAGCGCATCCTCACCGCAACCGACGCTTGCCTCACACGGCAGTACGAGGCACTGCTGGCGACCGAGGGCGTCACGCTCAAGTTCACGCCGGACGGCATCCGCCGCATCGCCGAGATTGCCTTCGAGGTCAACGAGCGTACCGAGAACATCGGCGCGCGCCGGCTGCACACGGTGATGGAAAAGCTGCTCGAGGACATCGCCTTCGACGCCGGCAGCTTCACCGGCGAGTACGTCGTCGACGCCGAGGCCGTCACCACCCGGCTGGCGGCGCTGGCCGCGCGCGAGGACCTCGCCCGCTACGTTCTCTAGGTCACCGCCGCCGTCCGGCCGGCGCGTTTCTTCTCTCTCATCGCAGTGGAGCCCACCATGCAGCAAGCAGATCGCAGCGCGCCCTCGCGACGCCAGGCGCTGGGTGCCTGGATCGAGTCGCGTCGGGTACAGAACGTCATCATCGCGCTCATCGTCGTCAACGCCGTCATCCTCGGGCTGGAAACTTCGCCAACGGTGATGGCGGTCGCCGGGCCGCAACTCCTCGCGCTCGACAAAATCATCCTCTCGGTGTTCGTGGTGGAGATCCTCATCAAGCTCTTCGCGCAGGGGCTGGGATTCTTCCGCCGCGGCTGGAACGTTTTCGACTTTCTGGTGGTGGGCATTGCGCTCGTGCCGGCGAGCGGCCCGCTCGCCATCCTCCGCGCGCTGAGGGTGCTGCGCGTCCTGCGCCTGCTGTCGATGATGCCGAGGCTGCGCCTGGTCGTCGAGGCGCTGCTGCACTCGCTGCCCGGCATCGGCTCAATTGCTCTGCTGATGGTGGTGATCTATTACGTCGCCGCGGTGATGGCGACCAAGCTCTTCGGTGCGACCCACCCCGACTGGTTTGGCAGCATCTGGCACTCCATGTACACCCTGTTCCAGGTGATGACCCTGGAGAGCTGGTCGATGGGTATCGTCCGCCCCGTGATGGAGAGCCATCCCTACGCGTGGCTTTTCTTCATTCCCTTCATCCTGATCGCCACCTTCACCGTGCTCAACCTCTTCATCGCCATCATCGTCGACGCGATGCAGTCGATGCACGAACGGGCCCTCAAGCAGGAGGAGGTGCAGATCGCCGAAGCGGTACACAGCGAAGGCGTGTACATCGAGCAGGAGCTGCGCGCGCTGCGCGAGGAACTGCGCGCGCTGCGCGCCGAGCTGGCGGAGACGCGTGCGACGCGAAGCTGACGCCGCGCAGCCGGCCGCCGGCCTCGCCGCGCGCTAATGGTTCCATTACCTTTTCTTATTTGGCTCGCCCGCCGCGCAGGCGGAGAATTGCGCGGTTAAGACACCTCAAGACACAAGGAGACCGACCATGGCCACCCGCGACACCCTCGCCCCCAAGGAAGCCCAATGCGCAAGCGGCGCCGACTACGCGGCGCTGGCGCTGGAAGCGCTGCAGGACCCGGCCGACGCCGCCTACGCTAGGGAACTGATGGACCGCGTGGCGGACGACTGCCAGTTCACCAAGGATATCGCCGCCTGCGCCATCGTCTACAAGGCGCTCGGCGAACAGGGGCGCGCCGAGGAACTGCTGCAGACCGCCGAAGACTACTGCATGACCGGCGAGGAGCAGATCGCGCTCGCCGAAGCCAAGTTCAAGGTCCTCGGTGACAAGGCGGCAGCGGTGGGCGCCTACGAGAAGGCGCTGAAGGAAACCAGCAACCTCGATCCGCTGATCGACCTGGCGAAGAACGTGATGAACGTCATCGCCGACAACGCCTTTGCGAAGAAGGTGCTGGAGAAGGCCGAGGCGAAGGTATCGCGCGCCGTCGAGTACAGCAAGCTTGCCGCGGCCTCCGCCCAACACCTGCTCGACAAGGAGTACGCGGCGGCGATCTTCCATAAGGCGGCGGAGAAGCTCTCCTCCGTACCCGATCTGCTGTCGCTGGCGGCCGAAGTGACGAAGACTCTCGGCGACCCGGAAAAGGCCAAGGCCCTCTACCACCGCGCGCTCGAGGGCGCGACCGATTTCACCGCCGCCAAGACGCTGATCGAATCGGCCAAGCAGGCCGGCGACGCGGCCTTCCTGCAAACGGCGCTGAAGAAGGCCGGCGATCTCGCCAGCTCGACCGGCGAATACATCGAACTGGCCGAGGGCCTCGCGGGGGCCGGCGACAAGCCCGGCGCCTCGGCGCTGCTCGACCGCGCCGAGGACGCGGTCGCCGGGCTGGACGAAATGCAGAAGCTCGTCGCCGCGGTGGAAGCGCATCTGGCCGACGACGCCGAGCGCCTCGCGCGGGTGAAGGCCAAGCTGGAAAAGCGCCAGGCCAACCACGCGCGCTACCTCGAATTCCAGCAACTCGAGAAGGAAGCCGTCAACGTCAAGCAGTTCCTCGCGCTCGCCGACCGCGTGCGGCTCGAACTCGAAGATCCCTTCTACGCCGCCAAGCTGATCGAATCAGCGGAAAAACTGCTCGACGGCACCGGCTACCAGTTCTCGCGCTACAAGCCGATCCTGCTCGCGGTGGACAAGAACCTCGACGACACCGCCTGGCTCGGCCGCCTGCTCGACCGCGCGGCCGAGAACGCGACGGATTTCGTCGCCTTCAAGGACCTGGTGACAACCGCCGCGCAACTCAAGCACCGCGAGCTCGGCGTCTCGAAGGCGCGCGCCTATCTGGCCGCGCGCGAAGCGGCCCTGGCCGCCAACCCGGCCACCACCGTCTACGACCTCGCCAAGCTCGCCGAGGCGAGCTTCGCCGCGACGCAGGACGCCACCGAGGCCGGCCGCCTGCTCGAGGCGGCGCGCGCCAAGGCGACCGACCACTTTGCGCTGACGCACATCGCGCGGCTCTACGCGGCGATGGGCAACGGCGCGCGCGCCGACGAACTCTATGCGGAAGCCGCGGCGGCCTGCCGCAAGGGCGATGACTGCATCCAGTTCGTCGACCGCCTGAAGGGCTTCGGACTGCCGGCCGACACCCTGAAAAAATGGTACGCCGAATGCGGCAAGCACCTCGCCCAGCCGGCCGACAAGCTGCGCTGGGCCGAGGGCATCGCCGACGCGCTCAACGACAAGGCCTGGGCGAGCGAGGTCTATGGCCAGCTCGCTAGCGAATTTGCGGGCAATCCCCGCTTCCAGCTGTCGCGCCGCTCGCGTGCCGATCTCAACTACTTCGGCAGCGTGCGCCGCCACTGAGCCGCCGTCGCATCGAAAACCCCCAGAAACAGCCCGGTTGAACGGGCTGTTTTTATTCGTACACTGAGAAAAATATCCGCACGCAGGAGGCTCCCATGGTCGGCAATCTCTCGGACCTGATCGATACGGTGCAGAGGAACTGCATGATCGCCGACGCCCGGCACGCGCGCGACATGACGATGTGCACCTTCCTCCTCGAAATGCGCGAGTACTACCGCTGGGAAATGGAGATCCCCTACGGCGCGCGCCTGCCCAAGGACGAACTCGGCGACTGGCTCAACGCGCGCGAAAGCGAATGGGACGCCGTCGAGGACGAGGACTTCGCCCCCCTGCCCCTCACCGAGCAGGGGATCGACCCGTTCGAGGTCGACGACGCCAACCGCGCGCTGATTCCGCAGGGCCTGGTCTACAGCAGCGGCCTCGGGCGCTTCCGCAAGCCGCATTTCGTGCTCGCCGAGCTCAAGCGCGCCGAGGTACGTGAGGGCGTGCGGGTGCTGGTTGCCGGCTGCGAATACGCACGCGACCTGATCGCGCCGCCGGCGGCGCTGCGCGACGGCGCAATCTTCCTGCGCATGGACGCCGTGCGGCGCCTGCTCTGGAACAAGTACGAGGAATGGCAGTGGAAGGAGAAGGATACGGCGCTCGGCCGTGCCTTCGCCCACTATGATTTCGAGCGCGACATCGAAGGCGGGCTCGACCGCATGGCGGAAGCCGAAAGCGAGGCGATGATCCTGCACGAAGTGGGCGAGGCGCGCGCCGGCCGGCTGCTCGGCGACGACTGGGAAACCATGCTTGGCGGGCTGAACGCGCGCCATGCGGAGCTGCTCGCGCGCGCGGTGCGCGACCACCTCGCCGACTGCCTGGTGACGCTGCCGACGCTCATCGAGCGCGAGGCGATCGGCTCGCTGCACTTCTACCTCGCCAACCTGTCCGGGCTGCGGCGCGCTCTGTTTCCTTCGCTCCCCGACGCCTACGAGGCTTGGCTTGCCGATCGCAAGCTCGACCGCCTCGCCGGGCTTGCCCGCGCGGGCGAGGCGCACTGGCTGGGGGTCGCGCGCCAGTTCCTCGAAACCTACCGCAAGGACCCGGCGGCGGGTGAGGTGGCGTTGCGTGCGCTCGCCCACAGCGACCTCGCCAGCGTGCGACTCTAAGCGTCGGCGCTGCAAAGCGAAACGGGCGCCCGAGGCGCCCGTTTCGCTTTCACTCCTACCCCGTCCTCACGCGGGTTCCATGACCACCTGTCCCAGCTGTTGCGCGATGTGGTCGAGCAGCTGCTGTTCCTGGTAGGGCTTGCCCAGATAGACGTTGACGCCGATTTCCATCGCGTGGTTGCGGTGCTTGTCGGCGGTACGCGAGGTGATCATGATGATCGGCACGGCCTTCAGGCGCGGATCGGCGCGCATGACGCGCGCGAGCTCGAAGCCATCCATGCGCGGCATCTCGACGTCGAGCAGCACCACGTCGGGAACCAGGTCGTGCATCTTCTCCAGCGCATCGACGCCATCTTTCGCGCTGTCGACGCGATAGCCCTCGCGGGTGAGCAGGCGCGTGGTGATCTTGCGCACGGTGAGCGAGTCGTCGACCACCAGCACCATCGGCGGCTGCAGTGCGGCGGCAAGCTCGGCCGTTTCGGCCGGCGCCGCGCGTTCCGCCGGGCTGCGGGGCTGGCTCGCCCAGCGCTGCGCCAGCGGCACCGGGTTGAGGATCAGCATCACGCGGCCGTCGCCACGCACCGTGGCGCCGGCGATGCCGGTGATGCGCGCCAACTGCGGGCCGATGTTCTTGACCACGATTTCGCGCGCACCCTCGATCGAGTCGACCAGCACGGCGGCGAGGCTGGCACCGCTTTGCAGCAGCACGACGGGGTTATAGCGTTGCACCTCGTGCACCGCCTCGGGGTCGCCGAGCAGATGCGGCAGGTACGAGAACGGATACCGGCCGCCACGCCACTCGACCGCACCCGCGCGCATCGCCTCCTCGAGCTCGGCCGGCTTGAGTTCCAGCACCTGCTGCACCAAGGTCGTCGGCAGCGCGTAGTCTTGGCGCGCGGCGTGCACGATCACCGCCTGGGTCATCGCCAGGGTGAGCGGCAGATAGATGTTGAAAGTGGTGCCCGCGCCAGGCGTCGATGCGATGTCGATGCGGCCGCCGAGCGCGGAAATCTCGCTCTTGACCACGTCCATGCCGACGCCGCGGCCAGCGACCTGGCTCACCGTCTCGGCGGTCGAGAAGCCGGCGGCGAAGATCATCTGCGCCAGCAGCGATTCGGTCGGCTCGGTGCCCGGCAGCAGCAGGCCCTGCGCCTCCGCCTTCTCGCGGATTCGCGCATAGTTGAGGCCGGCGCCGTCGTCCTTCACCGTGAGCACCATTTCGTTGCCCGCCTGACGCGCCGTCAGCACGATCTCGCCGAACTCCGGCTTGCCGGCGGCGACGCGCGCCTCGGGCGCCTCGATGCCATGGGCGAGTGCGTTGCGCAGCAGGTGCTCGAGCGGCGCGGTGACTTTTTCCAGCACCGAGCGGTCGATCTCGAGTTCGCCGCCCTGGATGTCGAGCTGGGCGCGCTTCTCCACGTCGCGCGCGGTCTGCCGCACCGTGCGGTACAGGCGATCGGCGACCGAGTTCAAGGGCACCATGCGCACCCGTAGCAGGTCCTGCTGCAGTTCGCGGTTGAGCCGCGTCTGCTGGATCAGCGCCGCGTCCGCTTCGCCGAGCCGCGCCATCAGGATGTGCTGCACGGTCGAGATGTCGTTCACGCTCTCGGCGAGGAAGCGGGTGACTTCCTGGAAGCGCGTGAAGCGGTCGAATTCGAGCGGGTCGAATTTCTCGGCACTGCCCTGGGCGAGGAAGGTCGCCTGCATCTGCGACTCGGCCTGGATCTCGACCTCGCGGATGTGGCCGCGCAAGCGCGCGAGCGCGTCGGACAATTCCGCGACGTGGCGCTTGAACGCGAACACTTCGCTTTCGATCCGCGAGCGCGCGATCGCGACCTCGCCCGCCTGGTTGACCATGCGGTCGACCCAGTCGGCGCGCACCCGAAGCGTAAGGGCACCCGCCTCGCGGCTGGCGGGCTGCGCCGTGGCGGCAACCGCCGGCGCCTGGGCCGGTGCGGGCGACGCTTTGGCGTCCGCCGGCTGCGGTGCCGCCACCTCGATCGTCACGCCGTGCGCCGTCTCGCTCAGCACCGGCTCGACGGGCGCCTCGAGGGGCGTATCGGCGGCGGGCTCCTCGGCAAGCGAGGTGAGCTCGCCGCGCTTCAGACGGCCGACGCCGTCGGCGACGCGGTCGAACTGCGCTTCCAGCGTGTCGAATACGTCGCGCGTAGCGGCGAGCTCGCCCTCGATGACGGCGATCACGCGCGACTCCATCACATGGGTCAGCTCGCCCAGGCGCATCGCGCCAACCATCCGTGCGCTACCCTTGATCGTATGAAGGTTACGGCGCAAGGCATCGCGTGCCGCGTTGTCGGCGGGGTTCTCGCTCCATGCGCGCAGCTGCGTGCTGGTATCGGGCACCAGCGTCTCGGCTTCGTCGAGGAAGATCGGCAGAAGTTGCGCGTCGATCTCGTCCATCACTTCGCGGCGCTCGAAGACCGGCCGGTGGCTCGCCGGACGTACTTCCGGCACGAGGCTGGCCAGGTCGGGCAGCACGCTGACCGGCGGCACAGGTTCCGGCGCAGGCGCGACGTCCTCGGCGGAGGCGGCAGCTTCTGCAGTCGGCGCCTGGGCCACCGAGACCTGCTCATCCTCGAACTCGCCGAGGGTGGCAATGAGGTCGTTGGCGCGTTCCGGCAATTCGCCCCGCTCGATCGCCGCGACCATCTCGTGCAGGCGCGCGACCGTATCCTGCACCAGCGACACGTGTGACGCAGGCAAGGCGACATACGCGAAGCGGTTCCAGTAAAGCTCGAAGGCGTGTGCGAGTTCGGCGAGCGCGTCGATGCCCGCGGTCCCGGCGATGCCTCCCAGGGTATGCACCGCGCGGCGCGCATGCTCGCTCACCGTGCTGTTCGGCGCCGACGCGTGGCGCTCCGCTTCTTCCTTCAGCATGGCGAGGCGCTGGTGCGCCTCGTCGATGAAAATCTCGTACAAGGCCGCGGACAGGCTGACCTCGCCGATGTGGACTTCGTCGGCGGTGACGGACTCGACCGGAAGCTCGATTTCGACCGGCGCAGCCGGAACCGCGTACTCGATGACCGCCCCCACCGCCGGCAGGTCGAGCACGGTAGTCACAGTCGTCTCGATCGTCTTCGACGCACCCGACTCCTCGTCGGCGGACCCGGCACCGGCTTCTTCGGCGGTCGTGGCCACGGCCTGCTCGACCGCGATCTCCGCCGCGGGCTCCGGTGCGGCAACCGACTCCGGCGCCTCCACCGGCGCGACCTCGATCTCCGGCAGGGGCTCGGCTGCGGCTTCGTGGGCCGCAGGGGCCTCTTCCACCGGCTGCGGCGTCAGGAACTCGACGAACGCCACGGCCTCCGGGGTCACCGACACCTCGGGTTCGGACACCGGCGGCACTTCGATTTCGGTCGGCTGGGACGCGGTGGCTTCCGCCGGCGCGACGGCCTCGGTCGCAGGCGGCGCCTCGACGGCCGCGGACGTGGCGTGCAGGTCGCCCAGCGGCTCGCCCTGCGCGACCCGGTCGACCGCCGCGAGCCACGCCGTCAGCGGCAGCACCGCTGGCGCGTTGTCGCGCAACGCGTCGACCCACCGCTGGAACAGGCCGCGCGCATGCGCGACGAGCTGGAGCAGGTCGACGCTGGCGGGCTTGTTCTCGGCCAGCCAGCCGTTCATCAGTTGTTCGTGGCGCCAGGCCGCCTCGCCGAAATCGGTCAGGCCGACCATGCGCCCGCTGCCCTTGAGGGTATGGAAGCCGCGACGCACCACGGTCAGCGATTCGCGATCGTCAGGGTTGCTGAGGCAGGCTTCGGCCGCCTCGCCCATGTTCGCGAGGACCTCGTTGGCCTCCTCGAGGAAGATGTCGAGCAGTTCCGGTTCGGTGTCGGCCGGGATCGTGACGGTGTAGCCGTCCTCGGGGGTGGCCGGCTCGACCGTTTCCGCGGGCGCCGCCGCTTCGACCGCTTGCGGTGGAGCGTACGCCGGTTCGACCCCGGGTACCGGTTCAACCGCAGGCGCAGGTTCGATCTCCGGCGCGGCCTGCGGCACCGGCGCTTCCTCGACGGCCACCGGCGCCGGAGGCGCCACCGCTTCTGCGCTGTCGACGACCGCTAGATCGTCAGGGAATTTTTTTTTTGCGATGGCGTCGTCGTCGACGTCCACCAGGCTCAAGCCTTCATTCGTTTCAGGCGAGGTCGCTTCAGGTTGCTCGGGCGCGGCATCCAGCAGCCCGAATTCGATCAGCGCCGGGCGCAGGATCGCGCCGGCGTCGGCACGGCCAGCGCAGTAGGACTCGACAAACAGCCCAAGACTGGAAAACGCATCGGCGAGGCGATTCTGGGTGGCCTCGTCCGGCACCCCCTCGCTGACATAGGGCTGCGTCGCCGCCGTCGCCGCCGCCAGCAGCTTGGCAGCGTGCGGCAGTTCGAGCATGGTAAGCGCACCCTGCGCCTGCTGGGCAAGGGCCGGCAGGCCGGCAAGCCCCTCGCGCTCGTTGGCGTCGCGGAAGAAGGTATCGAGCGCTTCTTCCATCTGCCGCAGGTTCTGGCCGACTTCCTGCGCCATGTGCACGAGCATGTCGCGCTCGGCTTCGCGCTGGGTCGCCGTTTCGACGATGCTCGCCGGCAACTCGCGACCTTCGATCAGCGCGCGCAAGCGTGCCTGCTGATTTTCTGCACGCGCGGCGAAGTCGGCGTGCAGCACGTCCTCGCTTTCGACACCGTTCTGGATGAGGAGCAGCGTCGCCGCGACCTCGAGGTGGCTCTGTTCCCGCGCCTCGCCTTCGCGGCCAGCGCTGACCAGGGCCGCCGCGCTCAGCTCGTCGAGCAGCGGCACGAGCCCGCTCTGCTCGAGCATCTGTGCCTGCGGGTGCATGCGCGCGAGCTGGGTCTGGAACGGCTCGAGCTGCGATTCGTCGCCCTCGACGTAGGCATGCCAGTGGTCGCGTGCGGCCTTGAGGCCGGCGAGCAGCGTGTCGAGCACGGGACGCATGCGCGCCAGCGTTTCGGGGTCGAGCATGCCGCGGCCTGGAAGGTAGCGGTCGAGGCCGAGCGCGGAGCGCACCTCGGCCGCGCGCCCCTCGATCGCCTGGCTCTTGGCGACGAAGAACAGCGCCTCGCGCATCAGCCGCTCGCCGACTTCGGGGGAACCCTCCATCAGGCGGCGCATCTGCAGGTCGACGCGCGCCAGCAGTTTCTTCACATGGAAATCCGCCTCGACGCCGTGGGCGATCAGGCTGTCGACGAAACCCACGCATGCCCACCAGAAAGTCTGAGCAGCCTCCGACGGGGCGAGCCGCTCGATGGTGGCGAGCGAATCGCGCATACGACGCAGGCCGTCCTCGGCCCCGGTGTTGCGCAGGAAGGCGAGCAGGCCACGCTGGAACTGGGCACGCGCCGACTTGACCTCGGACGCGAGCGCTTCCTGCGGCAACCCGCCGCCGGCAGGCTTGCCGCCCATCTTGACGCGCAGGTCGGGAAAGAAGAGTTCGCCCTCGAAGACCTGCTCGGCGCCCTGCAGTTCGCGCAGGCGCTTGTAGAGCGGGAAGAGCGCCAACTCGCCGCTGCCGCGGCCATCGGCCAGGTCCTTGATCCAGCGCTGCAGGCCTTCGAGCGCATTGCGCAGGGCGCGCAGCACGGTGTCGTCGGCGCGCAGGCGATTCTGCGACACGTCGTCGAGGCAGGCCTCGATCGTGCCGGCCAGGGTAGCCGCGCCTTCCAGTCCGACCATGCGCAGCGCGCCGGTTGCCTGATGCGCGTCGTCGCGCGCGAGGGTGAGCGCGTTGCTGAGGTCAGCGTCGACGCTGTAGGCCTGGATGCGCCCAAGCGCAGCGGCGAGGGCGGCATCGATGTCGGCGCGCACCCAGTTCAGCGGGCCGGTGTCGTAGTCGAAAGTGGCACTCATCGTGTCAGGTTCCCGAATGTGGTTACAGGGACGTAGCGGCACTCGCCGCCGGCCGGCTCAGCCGGCTCAGGCGAGCTTGAAGCCGGAGACCGAGTTCTTCAGCTCCTGCGCGAGTTCCTTCAGGCCGCCAATCGACTCCGCGGTCTTCTGGGTGCCTTCGCTGGTCTGCGCCGAAATCGCCTTGATGTCCTGCATGGTCTCGGCGACCTTGGACGTCGATTCGGCCTGCATCTGGGTCGCGGCGGAAATGTCCGCGATCAGCGATGCCAGCGTCTTCGACACGTTGCCGATCTCGGCAAGCGTCTGGCCGGCGGCATCCGACAGCTTGGCGCCCTCGACCACGCCCTGGGTCGAGATCTCCATCGCCGCCACGGTGTCCTGGGTGTCGGACTGAATCGTCTTCACGATCGCGGCGATCTGCTTGGTCGCGTCGGCCGAGCGTTCCGCCAGCCGCTGCACTTCTTCCGCCACCACCGAGAAGCCGCGACCGGCTTCGCCCGCGGACGCCGCCTGGATGGCGGCGTTCAACGCCAGCACGTTGGTCTGCTCGGTAATGTCCGAAATCAGTTCCACGATCTCGCCGATCTCCTGCGAGGATTCGCCGAGGCGCTTGATTCGCTTCGAGGTTTCCTGGATCTGCTCGCGCAGGGTGTTCATGCTGGCGATGGCGTTGGCCACCGCCTGCTGGCCCTTTTCGGCGGCGGCGAGTGACTGCTCGGCCACGCGGGCGGACTCCGCGGCGTTGTTCGACACCTGTTGCACCGATTGCGCCAGATCGACCACCGCGGCGGAGGTTTCCTCGATTTCGCGCGTCTGGCGGCGGGCGGCTTCCTGCAGCGATTCAGAAACCTGGCCGGCCTCGTTCGCGGCCTTGTCCATCTGCTCCGTCGCGTTGTTGATGCCGCGCACCAGCGTCCGCAGCTCTTCCACCGTGTAGTTGATCGAGTCGGCCACCGCGCCGGTGATGTCCTCGGTCACGCTCGCGTTGATGGTGAGGTTGCCTTCCGCGAGTTCGCCGAGTTCGTCCATCAGCCGCAGGATCGCCTCCTGGTTGCGGCGGTTTTCCTCTTCACTCTTGCGCGCACGCGACTTGGTCTCGTTGATGTTGACCATCCCAAGCATCACCAGGGACGCCAGCGCGAGAATGCCGAACGACGCGGCGAGGACGTTCGCCACGCCACCAACGGCCTGGTATTGCTGCGACAGGCGGTCGCTGTCGGCGAGCAGTCTGTCGCTGGCAAGGAAGAGCTTGTTCGCCGATGCTTTGGACTGCAGCAGCGGCTGCGTGTTGGCCAACACCTCGCCCACAGCCTCGACCATATCGCCCATGTTGGCGCCCAGGTCCTCGAGGGTCGCGAGGCTGTCTTCGTTGCGGCTGGCGGCGCCCGTCATCAGTGCCTGCACGGATTCACGGAAGGACGTCGTGTCCTTTTCGAGCTGCAGCACCACCTCGGGGTCGATCAGGTCGGACGACAGCAGCAGGTTCGCGTTCTTCGGCATGCGCTGGCTGAGCATGACCAGATGGGTGGCGCGCGAGATCTCGCGCACACTGGCGTTGGCGTCGATCAGTTGGCTGGCCAGCTGTTCGGCGACCTCCTGGAGGTCGGCGCTCAGGGCGTTAATGCGCTTGATGTTCTCGCCCAGGGCGATCAGGTTGTCGCGCTGCGAGAGGATCTGCTTGACCTGCGGATCCATCTGTTTCCACTGTTCGGCGATCTTGCCGAGTGGCTCCAGCGCCCCGCCGCTGGTGGCAGGCACTTCGTCGTCGCCTTCGGTCAGGGCGGCGAGGGTCTTCTCGAACTGCGCGCGGCCGTCCGCCAGCGCCTTGAACGCTGCGGCGTTACCCAGCACGGATTGCTGTGCGGTCAGCGGCAAGCGCTGCGACAACACCCGCAGTTCGCCCGAGCGCGCTTCGTAGCCGGCGCGGTTGTCGAGCTGCACCAAGCTGTAGATGGTGAAACCGGCAGCCAGCAGCAGCGAGACGATCAGCGTGCCGCCGGCGGCCAGATACTGTCTCTCGACCGTCAGGTTGCCGATCAGCGGGGTCTTGCCCGGCTCGCGGTCCGCGATCTTGCGGACCTTTTCCATGATCAGCGCGGTGTGCTCGCTGCCCTTCCTGCCCGTAACCTTTTCGGTCATGCGACCGGCCAGCCCCTTGAGGCCGCCGAGTGTCAGAGTGCTGCCATTGCCCATTGTGTCTGTCCCTTCTCCTGGGGCGCACCGGCGCCCCGTTATCACTTTTCGTCAGAGGCCGAACGGTGCCTCGGCCATGAGGAAGTCCGGATTGCCCAGCAATTGCGCGAAATCCATGTCGCACCAGGATTCGCCGGCGTCGTCGGTGAAATGACGCGCAACCCACGGATACGCCGACGTCTCTTCACGCGGCTGGTAGCGGTGGATGTTCTTGAGGCCGAGCGTGGCGCGCACCAAGAGCGCCGCGTTCACCCCGAAGTCATGATGCGGAATGACGAGCCGGCATTCGGCGCTGTCGGGCGTCACGCCCTGGCCCATGAAGTCCGCGAAATCGCTCACCGCGTACAGGTTGCCGCGGATGTTGGCGACACCGCGGAACCAGCGGCGCGCACCCGGCACACGGACGATGGGCGGCACCGGAATCACTTCCTCGGTGTCGGCCAGGCTCACCAGCCAGTTCGCATTGCCGACGCGAAAGCCCAGCCGGGAGCCGCTGGTGTCGCGGCTCGCCGCCGCCTGCAGCTGCTGCGAGAGCGTGGTCTGGAACTCGCGCAGGTTGAATTTCTTGGCCATGTCGTCGGCTTCAGCCCAGCGCCTTGATTTGCGACAGCAGGTCGTCCGGCTTGATCGGCTTGACCAGGTAGGCCTTGGCGCCCTGGCGCATGCCCCAGACTTTGTCGGTTTCCTGGCCCTTGGTCGTGCACATGATCACGGGAATGTGTTTGGTCGCCTCCTCCTTGGAGATCATGCGCGTGGCCTGGTAGCCGTTCATGCCGGGCATCACCACGTCCATCACGATCAGGTCGGGCAGGGTCTGTTTGGCCTGGGCGACCGCCTCCTCGCCACTTTCGGCCATGCTGACGAGATAGCCGTTCTTGACGAGCAATTCGGAGAGGAAGAAACGTTCGGTGGGGGAATCGTCCACGACCAGGATTCGGCTGATGGCCATCTTGAGCTCCTAAGTGAAGAAATCCTATGCGCCGGCGCAGGCGTGCTCGCGCACTGCGGTCAGCAGGGTGTCCTTGGTGAACGGCTTGGTCAGATACTGGTCCGACCCGACCATCCGGCCGCGCGCGCGGTCAAACAGGCCGTCCTTGGACGACAGCATGATCACCGGCGTGGTGCGGTACTTGGCATTGCGCTTGATGAGCGAGCAGGTCTGGTAGCCGTCGAGGCGGGGCATCATGATGTCGACGAACACCACGTCGGGATCGTGGTCGGTGATCTTCGACAGGGCGTCGAACCCGTCCTGTGCCAGAATGACCTCGCAGCCCGCCTGATTCAGGAAGATTTCCGCGCTGCGCCGGATGGTGTTGCTGTCGTCGATCACCATCACCTTGACGCCTTTCAAAGCTTCGTTGTCCACACGCTTTCTCCAACAAGATGCGGGGAAACAGCGCCCCCAAGCCTTCGTGGATACCATTACGGCAACGGGCGACACTTCTTTAGGCCGCCTCCGGGCCGAACGGCAAACAAAAAGGGCGTTGCCACGCAACGCCCTTTGGAGGGGAAAGCCGGCTTACTGCCAGGCTTCCTGGGTCGACGACTTTTCGACCCCGGCGACCGCGCTCATGGTCCCGATGATCGCGTTCGGCAGGTTGGAAATCCGCATGAACTGGCCCATGCCGACGTCCGGGAACGCGAGCGCGATGCGGAAACGCGCGTGCGGCGAATTGACATCCTTGTCGACGACGTAGATTTCGTACGGAAGCGCCGCGATGTGCTCCTGCTGCTCGATCTTCCGGATCCAGTCGCTATCGTCTTGCATGGCCACGCCGAACACCGCCAGCCGTCGGTTCGGCAGCACGATCTCATAAACGCGGGAAGTGTTGCCGGCGCCCTTCGCCAGGTTGTCGCGCACCACCTTCACCGCATCGTTGAAGCTGTCGTAGCTGTTCAGCTTGTTCTTGGGCGAATCGAGCCGCTCCATGCCGACCATGTAGCGGTAGTTGACGAGGCTGGCGGGCTGCTCGTCGCCGCCGAGGCCCTTGCCTGCGCCGAGGGCGGCCTGCAGGCGCCCCTGCAGCGCCTTCACCGCGGCCTCCTTGCGATCGAAGTCCTTACGGAAATAGGCGCGATACCAGTAGTCGGGGTTGGTGTACGCGACCGTGCCGTCCGCCCGCACGCCAACCCGGATCGCCGCGCCGAGGATGGCGTGGCCACCGACCGAGGCGACCTCGTCGAGCATCGCATCGTCCGTCGCGATGACGACGCCGCGGTCGTTCAGGCCCTTGGGGAAATACTTACCGATGATCTTGAAGCCGTTGTTCCGGAGCTTGTTTTCGACCGAGGCGGCGATCGCCTGCACGTTCGCCCCGTTCACCGAATCTCCCTGGACATAGGGGGAGATCGCCCAAGCGCTCGCCGACAGCACGAACGCGCCGATTGCCGCAATGCACCGCAAGATCATTTCATTCTCCTCATCAAGATTTTTGCTTTTTTTCGGGGCCTGGCAGGACTGCCGGCGCCGCATCCGTCTACGGGTGGCAGCCGCCTCGACCTCTCCCGTCCACGTAATATCGCCCGTGGCGGGCATTTCTTGAGTGGGTGCGCCGAATTTCAGAGCGCGACCATCTCGAAGTCTTCTTTGCGCGCCCCGCAATCCGGGCAGGTCCAGTTGATCGGCACGTCCTCCCAGCGGGTGCCGGGGGGGATGCCGTCCTCGGGCGCACCGGTTTCCTCGTGGTAGATGTAACCGCAGATCAGGCACATCCAGCTCTTGTATTCGGGGGTTTCGGGCATGGCTCGGGGTGGATTGGGCTAAAATTGACGCTCGATTCTAAAGCAGTCTCACCATGTCTTCCATTCTCACCCCCCGGTCTGCGCCCCCCCTGGTGCTGAGCTTCGCCGCGTCCGATCCGACCGGCGGCGCCGGCATCCAGGCCGACCTCCTGACCCTCGCCAGCATGGGCTGCCACCCGCTATCGGTCATCACCGCGCTGACCGTTCAGGACACGGCCCGGGTCGACGAGGTGCTGGCGATCGACGCCGAGTGGGTCGCCGACCAGGCGCGCATGCTGCTGGAAGACGTGCCGGTGGCCGCCTTCAAGCTGGGACTGATGGGCAGCCCCGAGTCGATCGCGGTGATCGCCGAGATCCTCGCCGATTATCCCGACATTCCCGTGGTCCTGGACCCGGTGCTCGCCTCCGGGCGCGGCGACGAACTTGCGACCGACGACATGATCGCCGCCATGCGCGACATGCTGATCCCGCAGACCAGCGTGCTCACGCCCAACAGCCACGAGGCGCGCCGGCTGGCGCTGTTCGAATCGGACGAGGAGGACATCGACCTCGCGGCCTGCGCGCGGCACCTCACCGACCTCGGCTGCGAATACGTGCTCATCACCGGCACCCACGAGGCGACCCCGCGCGTGTTCAACAGCCTGTACGATGCGAGCGGCCTCTTGCAGACCGACGCCTGGGACCGTCTGCCCGGCAGCTACCACGGCTCCGGCTGCACGCTGGCCTCGGCGATCGCGGCTGCGCTCGCCTACGGCCACGCCGTCAGCACCGCGGTGCGCGAGGCGCAGAACTTCACCTACGAAACCCTGAAAGCCGCCTTCCGCCCCGGCATGGGCCAGTACATCCCGGAGCGCTTCTTCTGGGCGCAGGACGGGCAAGCCGAGGGCAACGCGTGAGCGCGAAGCCGGCCTTTCCCGGCGGCGTCTACGCGATCACGCCCGAGACCGCCGACACCGGCCTCCTGCTGGCGCAGGTCGAAGCCGCGCTGGCGGGCGGCGTTGCCGCCGTACAGTACCGCGACAAATCGACCGATGTCGCGCGCCGCCACGAGCAGGCGAGCGAACTCGCGAGCCTGTGCCGCCGCTTCGGCGTGCCGCTCATCGTCAACGACGATTTGCGGCTCGCCGACCTCGCCGGCGCCGACGGCGTGCACCTCGGGCGCGACGACGGCGGCATCAGGGAAGCGCGCATCATCCTTGGCCCGGGCAAATTCATCGGCGCCTCGTGCTACCAGAGCGTCGACCTGGCACGCGCCGCCCAGGCGGCCGGTGCCGACTACGTCGCCTTCGGCAGCTTCTTCGCCTCGCCGACCAAACCCGCCGCGCCGCGCGCGTCGCTCGACCTACTGCGCGAAGCCGGCCCGGTGATCCACGTGCCCATCGTCGCCATCGGCGGCATCACGGCCGCCAACGCGGCGCCGCTCATCGACGCGGGTGCCGACGCCATCGCCGTGCTGTCGGCGCTGTTCGACGCCCCCGACGTCCGCGCCGCCGCGCAGGCGCTCAACCAACTCTTCGAAACGGAATCCGAGCAATGACCCGCAACGAACAACTCTTCGAACAATCCCAGCACGTCATCCCCGGCGGCGTGAACTCGCCGGTGCGCGCCTTCAAGAGCGTCGGCGGCACGCCGGTGTTCTTCAGCCGCGCCAAGGGATCGCGCGTGTGGGACGCCGACGGCCGCGAGTACATCGACTACGTCGGCTCCTGGGGCCCGGCCATCCTCGGCCACGCCCACCCCGGCACCGTGAAGGCGGTTGCCGACGCCGCCGCCAACGGCCTGTCGTTCGGCGCGCCGTCGGAGGCCGAACTCGTCATCGCGCGCCGCATCGTCGAACTGGTGCCGAGCATCGAGAAGGTGCGCCTGGTTTCAAGCGGCACCGAGGCGACGATGAGCGCGATCCGCCTGGCACGCGGCTTCACCGGCCGCTCCAAGTTCATCAAGTTCGAGGGCTGCTATCACGGCCACGCCGACTTCCTGCTGGTGAAGGCGGGCTCGGGCGCGCTGACCTTCGGCAATCCGACCTCGGCCGGCGTGCCGCCGGAAGTCGCGGCGCAAACGATCGTGCTCGACTACAACGACGTCGCCGGCCTGGAACGCACCTTCGCCGAAATCGGGTCTGAAATTGCCTGCATCATCGTCGAGCCTTTCGCCGGCAACATGAACCTGGTGAAGCCGACCGCCGAATTCATGGCGGCGATGCGCCGGCTGTGCGATCAACACGGCGCACTGCTGATCTTCGACGAGGTGATGACGGGCTTCCGCGTCGACCTCGGCTGCGCGCAGAAGCTCCTGGGCATCAAGCCCGACCTCACCACGCTCGGCAAGGTCATCGGCGGCGGCATGCCAGTGGGCGCCTTCGGCGGCCGCGCCGACGTGATGGACAAGCTCGCGCCGAACGGGCCGGTGTATCAGGCCGGCACGCTGTCCGGCAACCCGGTGGCGGTGGCCGCGGGGCTCGCGACGCTGGCCGCGATTTCCGAACCCGGTTTCCACGCGGCGCTGACCGCCCGCACCGAACGGCTGATGAAGGGGCTGACCGCTGCCGCGAAAGAGGCCGGCGTCACCTTCTGCGCCGACTCGGTCGGCGGCATGTTCGGCGTCTACTTCGCGGCCAAGCCGCCGGCGAGCTTCGCCGACGTGATGGCGTGTGACCGCGAGACATTCAACCGCTTCTTCCACGCCATGCTCGACCGCGGCGTCTATCTGGCGCCGTCGGCGTTCGAGGCGGGCTTCGTCTCGGCGGCGCACAGCGATGCCGACATCGACGCCACCGTCGCCGCCGCGCGCGAGGTCTTCCGGACCCTCTGAGCTGGCCTTTTCCGAGATGAACGACGAACTCTCCCCCGAAGACGAACTGCGCCTCAACGTGCTGTTCAACACCGACCTCAAGGCGGTGCGCATCGACGAATCGAGCATGACGCTGTGGGCGTTGACGCCGCAGGGCGAGGCGAGCGTGCCGCTGAAGCCGACCGAGCGTTACGACCGCTACTTGAAGCGGGTGCGCGAAATGCTCTCCGGCCACGTGCTCGGTTCGCCCGGCGGCTATCCGGTGCATCTGACGCGGTGGACGCGGCAGTCGCAGGCGGGGCTCTCGGAGCAGCACCTGGCGCAGCTGCTCTTGATCGCCGAAGAGGAAGCCGTCGTCGCGGTGGTGCATTCGCCCGCGCTGACCGACGAGTTGGCGCGCTACGCCTGGTGGTGCATGCCGACGATCGAGAACGCCCGCCTGATGCTGATGCGCGACGTGGTGTGCCGCGGCAGCATGGGCCGCACACTCGCCGAGTTCCTGGTCGAGCACCTCGCCTTCCTGCACGAGGACGATGTCGGCATCCTGGACACCGTCGCGGTGATGCTGCACTCGGGCGTGCTGACCGAGGCCGAGCGGGCCGCGATCTGGAAGCGCGGCAGCAGCCGCAATTCCTACTACGTCCCCTTCCTCGAGCTGCAGCCCGATCAACTCCCCAATCCCCGCCCGGCCCGCGCCGACCGGGCTGGCGTGCCCGCGCTCGCCGGCAACGCCTACGCCGACATGCTCGCCAAGGCCCTGTCGGAGCAGGGGCAGACCTTCGTCGCCACCGCGGCGACCATCCTCGAGCGGCCGGAAATCCAGGAGGTCGTGAACCACACCCTCAATGCGCTGGCCCAATGGTGCGCGCCGTTGCGGCAACTGGACGACGCCTCGCGCACCGACGCGCGCGAGGCATTGCTCGCCGCCGCGCCGCAGTTCGCGCAGGATTGCGTCGCGCTCGACGCACTCGCGGCGGTCGATGCCGACACGGTGCGGCCGATCTTCCTCAAGACCACCGCGATCGGGTCCCTCATGCGCCGCAAGATCCAGCCCGTCGTCACGCCGCTCATCGACGCCATCACGGTGCTGCGCCGCCAGCCCTGAAACGGCGAAGCCCCGCGGAATCCCGCGGGGCTTCGTTTCATGCTGGGTCTACTTGCCGATGGCGGAGTCGATGCTCGCCAGGAACTTGTCAGGCCGCTCGAAGCCGATCACCTTGTACGAAGACTGCTCGCCCGCGGCATTCCAGAAGATCATGCCCGGCGGTCCGAACAGGCTGAAGCGTTTCAGCAGCGCCTTGTCCGCCTCGCTGTTGGCGGTGACGTCGGCCTTCAGCAACACCACGTTGGCGAGCCGCGCCTGCACCCGCGCGTCGATGAAGGTGAAGGTCTCCATTTCCTTGCACGACACGCACCAGTCGGCGTAGAAGTCGAGCATCACCGCGCGGCCCTCGGCCTTGGCCTGCGCCAGGCGCGCGTCGAGTTCGGCGACATCCTTCACCTTCTCGAAGGCGAGCCCCTTTTGCTCGGCGGCGACCGCGACGCCACCGCCACCCTTGAACACGTCGAGCGGCTGCAGGAGGTTACGGCTGCCGGCGAGCATGCCGAGCAGGATGGCCAAGCCGCCGATCAGCAGCACGACGCCGAGGCCCTTCCACAGCCGCGACCAGCCGCTCGCGTGGGCGGGCAACGGATCGAGCGCGTGCAGGTAGATGGCCGAGGCAATGAGCAGCAGCGCCCAAAGCAGCATGCTCACCCAGGCGGGGATCACCGGCGTGATGAGGTAGATGGCGATCGCCAGCATCATTACGCCGAAGAAGTATTTCACCGCGTTCATCCAGCCGCCGGCCTTGGGCAGCAAGGCACCGGCCGACAGGCCCACCAGCAGCAAGGGCACCCCCATCCCGAGCGCGAGCACGAACAGCGCGACGCCACCGAGCACGGTGTTGCCGGTCTGCGCGATGAACGCCAGCGCCGCAGCGAGCGGCGGCGCAACGCAGGGGCCGAGGATGACGGCGGAGAGCGCGCCCATGAAGAACACGCCGACGAAGTTGCCGCCCTTCATCTTGTTCGACGCATCGGAGAACTTGCTCTGCAGGAAGCTCGGCAACTGGATCTCGAAGAAGCCGAACATCGACAGCGCGAGGATCACGAAAATGCCGGCGCCGACGCCCAGCGCCCACGGGTTCTGCAGCGCGTTGGAGAGCAGCGTGCCGGAAAGGGCGGCCGCCACCCCGGCGATGGCATAAGTGAGCGCCATGCCCAGCACGTAGGCGAGCGAAAGCAGGAAACCACTGGTCTTGGTCAGGTCCTTCTTCTGCCCCGCGATGATGCCGGACAGGATGGGAATCATCGGGAACACGCAGGGTGTGAGGGACAGCAGCAGGCCGAGGCCGAAGAAGGTCAGCACCACCAGCCAGAAGCTGCCACCGGCCAGCACGCGCTCGATGCGCGAGGTGTCGGACTCGCCCGCGCTCGCCGGCGCCGGCGCAGCAGATGCGGTGGCTGCCGCAGTCGCCGCGCCGCCGCCGGACACCAGGGTGAACTCGCGCTGGATCGGCGGGTAGCACACACCCACCGCCCCGTTGCAGCCCTGCCAGGTCGCCTCGACGACGAGCTGCTCGCCCTCGGCGAGCGCGCGCGACAGGATCACGCTGGCGGCGACGTCCATTTCGTGCACCTCGGTTTTGCCAAACGCGGGGTCGTCCTTGACCTTGCCGGCAGGCAGATCGACGCGCTCGACCCGCACGCCGGCGGGCGCCTTCACGACGAAGGCGAACTTGTCACGGTAGAGGTAGGTGTCCGGGGTGAGCTTGAAATCGAAGCGCGCGGTCTGGGCGTCTGGCATCGCGGCGGACACGATGAAGGCTTCGTCCGGCGGCAGCAGGGTGCCGGCCCCGCCTCCGAGATCGCGCGCGAGACTGCGCAGCCCTTCCAAAGCCGTGACCGGCGAGGCGGCCGCCGGCGCGGACACGGCCGCTGCCGCGCTCGCCACCCGCGCAGGCAGCTTGATCGAAGCGCTCTCCTCCTGCGGCGTGTAGCACAGGCCGGCATCGGCGCAGCCCTGCGAGACGGTTTTCAGGGTGACCGCGCTGACGCCCGGCTCGGGCTGGATCGGCAGCTTGATGCGCACTTCGTTGCGGTACGTCTCGACGCGGCCGAAGAACTCGTCGTCCTTCATCTTGCCGGCGGGCAGTTGCGGCGCGCCCATCGCGGCACCGTCGACCTGGAACCTGAACTTGTCGCGATACATGTAGTAGCCGTCCGCGATCTGCCAGCGCGCCTCGAGTGTGTTGGCGTCGAGCGCCCGCGCCGAGAACTTGAACGCCACTTCGGGGTCGAGAAATTCCTGGGCATGCGCCACTGGAAATAGCGCGAGCCCCCCCCAGATAAAAGGCAGGCAAGCGAGGGTACGGATCCACTTAATCATGCGTGTCAGTCTCCGTGGCGAGCCAGGCGAGGTAGGCCGGCAAGCCGTTTGTTATGGGTGTCGCGATCAGCTCGGGCACCTCGTAGGGATGCCGCGCCCGGACGATGGCCTCGACGTACGCGTAGTTTACCGCGGTCGTCTTGATCAGCAGCGGCACCTCTTCGGCGGCTTCCACCTCGCCTTGCCACCGATAAATGGAGCGGCAGGGCGCCAAAACGTTCACGCACGCTGCGGCGCGGGCTTCAACCAGGGCACGGGCGAGATTCTCGGCGCTCGCCGCGTCGGGTAGATTGGTCAAAATCAACAGGGAACCCATAGTCATTTCATGCGTCTGGGCTGGTTGTTACTCTTGATGTTGTCGTTCCCGGTGGTCGAGGCCGTCGGCATTTTCTGGGTCGCCCGCGAGATCGGCGCATGGGTCCTGCTCTGGCTCGCCGCCGCGGCGCTCGCCGGCGTCGCCCTGATCCGCTTCGAACGCGCCGCCTGGGGTGCGCGCCTGCTGTTCTCGATGCAGGCGGGCACCCACCCGCTGTCGGCGCTGTTCGCCAGCGGGCGGATGCTGCTGGCGGGCGGCCTGCTGGTTTTTCCCGGCTTCATCAGCGACGCCATCGCGTTGGCCCTCCTCCTGATGCCGGGAACATGGCGCCGACCACGGGTTCAGGCGCGGCAGGCGGCGAACGAGGCGTGGCCGCCTCGCGAGCCCTCCCCGCGCACCGATGCAGACGCGCGCACCCTCGATGGCGAATTCCGCCGCGAGGACGACGACCGCCTGCGCTGAGCGACTCAAAACAGATCCATCTGCCCACGCCGGGCGCGAATCTCGCGCAACAGGTCGTCCGAGGTCGGATACCGATACTTCAGGCGCAGTTCGCGCACGGTGCGCGCGTTCGACAGCTGGCGCGATTCGCGCAGGAACGACAGCAGCGCTTCCGACAGCACCTTCTCGGCCTCGGCGCGGTCGACCCGCGGCGGACGCGGCAGCTCGAAGGCCTCGGCGCAGCTGTCGAACCAGTCGCCCATCTTCAGAGGATGCGCGTCGACCGCATGGTAGACGCGCTGGCCGCGCCCGCGGAACAGCGCCGCCCACGCCAGCCGCGCGAGGTCATCGGCATGGATATGATTGGTGTAGCTGTCCTGCGCCGCGACCAGCGCGGGGGTGCGGCGCTTGATGCGCTCGAGCGGCAGGCGGTCGGCGGCGTAGATGCCGGGCGCGCGCAGGATCGTCACCTGCACGCCCTGCGCCCTGCCCCAGGCGCGCAGTTGCCGCTCGGCGTCGACACGCCGCACCGCGCGGCCGTTGACCGGCGCGACCGGGCGCGTCTCGGCGACCCAAGCGCCGCCGCAATCGCCGTACACACCGCTGGTGCTGATGTAGACCAGCGCGCCGGGCCGGCGCCGTCCCAGCGCGTGCAGCAAGTGCGCGGTGCGCGGATCGGTACGGCCTTCGTTGGGCGGTGGCGCGAAGTGGAACACGCCGTCGACGCGGGGCAGCCGCCTCAGGCTGGCCGGGTCGTCGAGGTCGGCCACCAGCGGCGTCACCCCCAGTGCGCGCAAGTCGGCCGCGCGTTCGGGCCGGCGCACGAGGCCGATGAAATCGGCCTGACCGCGGTAAAACTTCACCAGCCGCTCGGCGACATCGCCGAACCCAACGATCAGTATCTTCTTCATGACCCGCTGTAACCCTGATCCCACAGGGGTGAAAACCCCTTCCAGTCGGGCGATAATTTTGCCCTTCGCAACCGCATTCTAAGCGCACATCATGCCGTATCAGGTGACCATCCAGCCCAGCGGGCACTGCTTCACGGTGAACGACGATGAAACCATCCTCGAAGCCGCCCTCCGCGAGGGCTTCTCGCTGCCCTACGGCTGCCGCAACGGCGCCTGCGGCGCGTGCAAGGGCACGGTGCTCGCCGGCAGCCTCGACTACGGCAACTACTCGCCGAACGCGCTGAAGGACGACGAGAAGACGCAGGGGCGCGCCCTGTTCTGCCGCGCCCGGCCGCTCTCCGACATGACCATCGAGGTCAAGGAAATCGGCGCCGCCAAGGACATCGTCGTGAAGACGCTGCCGTGCCGGGTGGAAAAGCTGGAGAGGCTCGCCGACGACGTGATGCGCGTGAAGATCAAGCTGCCGGCCAACGAACGCCTGCAATTCCTTGCCGGTCAGTACATCGATTTCCAGTTGAAGGACGGCCGCACCCGCAGCTACTCGCTCGCCAACCCGCCCCACGACGATGCGCTCCTGGAGCTGCACATCCGCCACGTGCCGGGCGGCCTCTTCAGCGAACAGGTGTTTTCGACGCTGAAGGAGCGCGACATCCTGCGCCTCAAGGGCCCGCTGGGCAGCTTCTTCATCCGCGAGGATTCCGACAAGCCGATGATCTTCGTTGCCGGCGGCACCGGCTTCGCGCCGATCAAGGGCATGCTCGAACACGCCTTCGCCGCGCACATGGACCGCGAGATGGTGCTGTACTGGGGCGTGCGCTCGCTGAAGGATCTCTACCTCGCCGAGTTGCCGCGGCAATGGCAGGCCGAGCATCCCAACTTCAGCTTCATCCCGGTATTGTCCGACCCCCAGCCCGCAGACAACTGGCAGGGCCGCACGGGCCTGGTGCACGAAGCCGTGCTCGCCGACTTCCCCGATCTCTCCGGCTACCAGGTCTACGCCTGCGGCGCGCCGGTGATGGTCGACGCCGCCCGCGACGCTTTCACCCAGACACGCGGCCTGCCGGAGGAGGCGTTCTTCGCGGATTCCTTCACCTACGCCGCCGACGCCGAAGCCGCTGCCTGAAGCCGGCGACGAGGCGACAGCGCCTGGGCCACGTGCCCGGGCGCGCGCTGGTGAGCGGGCTTACAGATCGCCGCGCGCGCTCGCCTGCATGACCTCGATCAGCGCATTGCGCACTTTCTCAATGCGCGCCTTCAGGTCGGGCGGCAGGCGCTTCTGCGCCGCGACGTCGTCGACGCTCACGTCCATCATCACTAGCCAGCCCTGCCCCTTGGCGTCCTCGATGAGGGCGATGCGGCAGGGCATGAAGATGGCGAAATCCATGTCGACGTCGATCAGGTCCTTCGCCAGCACGGCGTCGCAGAACTGGTAGATGGTGATGGTGCGCTGCGGCTTGCCGGTCACCGCTTCGACCTGCTTCGACATCGGCAATTCGGCGACCAGCTGCAGATTGAGCGCGTTGGCCCGCAGCTTGAGCGACTCGGCCGCGTCCCGCAGACTGACGGCGCGGTCGATCGCCACCTTGTAAACGCCACCCGGCGCCGCTTTGGCCTTCGGCGGCGCGGCCCATGACACGCTTGCCGCCAGCGCCATGCCCAGCACCAGCCCGACCCACGTCATCCAGCTCGCCTTCATCTTGCACTCCCCGCTTGGCACGCAACGATTCAACAATAGCCGATCTCAGTCGCCCCGGCAGAGCGCCAGCGCCTTGCGGTAATGCTCGCAGGCGTCAGTCGGCTGGCCGCTGTGGGCCTTCAGCTCGGCCATGCGGATATGGCCTTCGGCGGTGGGCGCGATCGCGAGGCTCGCCTCGAGGTAGCTTTGCGCCTTGCCCCAGAGTTCCTGCGCGCTGCACAGCTGCGCCAGCGTCAGCAGCAACTGCGCATCGCGCGGATGGGCGCGCAGCCACTTTTCCGCCTGCTCGATCTGGCGGGTGGCGCTGCTGCCGCGGATCTCGCCGTAAAGCGCCACCAGCTCCTCGTGCCAATCCGACTCGAGCGCGGCCTGCAGAATGTCGAGCGCGGTATCCGCGCCGCCCCGCTGCATGAACGCCCGGGCTGCGGCCCGCGCCACCCAGGGATCGGTCTTGAACTCCGCCGGAATCCGCTTCCAGTACTCGAGCAGTCCGCGGTCGTCGTCCGCCCGCCGCTTGAGGTTTTCCGCGTAGGCGAGCCGCCGGTTCTGCGCGGCGATGCCGGGCTCGAGGGCGTTGGCGCGCTGCAGCGCGTCGAGCAGCCGGTCGACCTCGTCCCACTGGCCGGTCATCTGCCGCGCCTTCAGCTCCAGCCTCAAGAGCGCAGTGTGCTGCGGCGCGATGGTCTTGGCGCGGTTGATCGCGACGAGCGCAGCGGTCGCGTCCTTGGCATCGAGGTGCGCCTCGGCGTCGAACAAGAGGCTCGCCAGTTCGGCGCCGGCCTCGACCGCCGCCTTGAGATGGCGGTCGCGCTGCGCGGTTGCGCGGATTTCATGCGCGGCGCGCGCCGCAAAGACGCGCGCAAGCCCGGTGCGCGTCTCGTCGCCCTGCCACTGCCCGAGCGAGGCTTCGGCGTCCTGATAACGACACTCGGCGTAGGCTTTCAGCCCGCCGGCGAAATTCTCGTCGCGCTTCTTCGCGGCACGCTGTTCGCGCTGCGCACGCACGATGCTGGGAAGATTCAGCGTAAGCAGCGCAAGCCGCAGCAGGATCACCCCGCCGACGACCAGCCCGACCAGCATCAGCATGAAGCCAATGAAGGAAATCTCCACCCGCCACGGCGGATACACCAGCACGACGTAGCCCGGATCGTAGCGGCCCGCCATGGCCAGACCGATGGCAAGCACCGCGATGATGAGGAGCGAAATCAGCCAGCGCATTACTGCGCGCCCTTGAAGGATTCGAGCGCGGCGAGGCTGGCGTCGATCGTCGGCACCTTCTGCACGATCTGCAGCGCGGCCAGCCGCTTCACCTCCTCGAGCGCGTTGGCGACGCCCGTGTCACGCGTGTTGAAGTAGCGTTCGAGCATGCCCTGCACCGCGAACAGGTCGGTCCGAAAACCGGTCTGGTCCTGCGCCAGCAGCGCGAGCCGCGCCGACAGCAGGCGCAAGCGCAGGTTCTCGCGCAGGAAGTAGGCTTGCTCTGGCGGCAGGACCACCGTCTCGTTGCCCTCGATGCGGCGGACCTGCACCAGCCGCTTCAGCTCGCCCCACAGCTCGTTGGCGAAATCGAGGCGGCCGCCGCTGCGCTGTGGCGCCGGCGCCTCCGACACCTGGGCGCTGGCGAGCGGCCAGCTGGCGTGGCGTTCGGCGAGCGCCTCGAGCCGAGCGCTGGCGCCGACGTCGTCGACCGACGGCACCGCACGCAGTTTCGCGAGGTCGGATGCGATCGCCCGGCGCAGCGCGGTGAACTGCGGCTTGTTGAGGCGCTGCAGCCGGTTGTCCGCGCTCTCCAGCGCGATGATCGCGGCGCGCACGTTGCCCGAGAGCTGCAACTGCTGGGCGGCGGTCAGCAGCACCTGCTCGATTTCGGCGAGCGTCCATTGGTCCCGCCCTTGCGAGAGCTCCTTGTACAAGGCCTCGAGCGAGAGCTGCTGTTGCTGCGAGGTCGCCATCTGCGCTTCGATCTGCGCGACCTTCTCGCTGATCTGCCGCATCATGTCGTCGGCGTTGCGCGCGAGCAGCCGCGTCTCGCTGACTTCCTTGCCGGTTTCGGCGAGCATCCGCGCGAGCTCGGCGCGCTGATCGCGAATGCGGTCGCGGCTGTCGAACCAGGACCAGGTCGCGGCCGCGAGCGCGAGCGCCGCAAGCACCAGCGCGAGGAGCGGCAGCGCCCATGCGGGCGAACGCGCGTCCTGGCGCGCCGGCGCGGGGGCTTCTACGGGGCTATCGGACGTGTCTGTCATGCAGGATTCCTGAACCAGTTAATCAGGCCTTCGACCAGGCCGGCGTCGCCGCCGGCGGTGGCGACGACCTGCGCGATGCCGAAGCCGCGAGCCGATTGGGCGATTTTCTCATGCGGCACGAAAAGCGGGGTAGCGCGCAGCAGCGGCCACGCGGCCTCGCCCAGCAGGCTGGCGAGGTTCGTGAGCGTCTCGGCGCTGGTCACGGTGACCGCATCGATGCCCCCCGCCTGCCAGCGCGCGAGCAGCGCCGTCGCATCGCGCACCGGCAAGGCGCGCCGGTAGCACTCGAGGAACGACACGTCCGCGCCGCGCGCGCTGAGCGTCTCCGCCAGCAGCGGCCGGCCGCCCACGCCGCGCACGATGACGACGCACTTGCCCGACACCTGCTGGAGCGCGGGAAGCGCGAGCAGCGCCTCGCTGTCCTGGCCAGCGGGGGTCACGGCGCGGACCCCGTGCACCGCGAGCGCGCGCGCGGTGCCGGGCCCGACCGCGAACACCGCGGCGACAGGCGGCAGGGCGCCGATCGCCCTCATGCCGAACTCGGCGGCATTGGGGCTGATGAAGATGACGATATCGGCGCGCGCCAGCTGTGCCAGCGGGCCGGCCAGCATCTCGGTCGGGACCGGCTCGATCGCCAGCGCCGGGAACTCGACCGCTTCGCCGCCCGCCGCCCGGATCGCCTGCACCAGCGCGCCCGCTTGATGGGTCGGCCGCGTCACCAGCACCGAACGTCCGGTGAGTGGTCCTGTCATGCAGGCAGGCTGTCGAGGATCGCGCGCGCGCCCTGCGCGAGCAACTTGTCAGCGAGCGTCTGCCCGACCGCCTCCGGGTCGGCGGGGTCGCCCTCGGCCGCATCCTGGATGAAACGGCTGCCGTCGGGCGTGGCGACGAAACCCTTCAGCACCAGCCGGCCGCCTTCGAGCACGGCGTGGGCGCCGAGCGGGACCTGGCAGCTGCCGCCCAGCACGCGGCTGACCTGGCGCTCGGCGCGCACGCAGGCGGCCGTTTCGGGATGATTGAGCGCGGCGAGCATGGCCGCGACCTCGGTGTTGCCGCTGCGGATTTCGATGCCGAGCGCGCCCTGGCCCGCGGCAGGAATGCTGTCCTCGACCGACAACAGGCTCCGGATGCGTTCACCCAGGCCGAGCCGTTTGAGGCCCGCCGCCGCCAACAGGATCGCGTCGAACTGTTCTTCGTCGAGCTTCTTCAGGCGGGTGCCGACGTTGCCGCGCAGGGGCTTCACCGTCAGATGCGGGTAGCGCGCGCGCAGCTGCGCCTCGCGGCGCAGGCTCGATGTACCCACGACGCTGCCCGGCGGCAACTCGGACAACAGGTTGTAGCGGTTGGAAACGAAGGCGTCTCGCGGGTCCTCCCGCTCGCCGATCACGGCCAGCTCGAAGCCCGGCGGCAGCTCCATCGGCACGTCTTTCATCGAGTGCACGGCGAGGTCGGCGCGTCCCGCCTCGAGCGCGACTTCGAGTTCCTTGACGAATAAGCCCTTGCCGCCGATCTTCGACAGCGTGACGTCGAGAATCTGGTCGCCGCGCGTGGTCATGCCGAGGATCGTCACCACGCAGCCGGGATGCAGGGCAGCGAGGCGGTCGCGGATATGCTCGGCCTGCCACATGGCGAGCGCACTTTCTCGGGAGGCGATGGTCAGGGTCTGCATGAGGGTAGGAATGGACGGTTTGATTCGAAGCCGGCTTGCGGCGACACTTGGCTTATGGTGTATCCAGCTTCTTCGCTAAACCCGCGGCGCCGCGCGCTGACACGCGCGTTTGCCGCGTCGTGGCTGATTCTAGCATGCAGTCTGCTCGGCCCTGCCGCGGCGCAGGCCGCGAGCGGGCTCGTGCGCGCCAAGGATTTCCAGGCGGACGCACGAACCGCCGCCCAGCGCCAGGTACCGATCATGGTCGTGTTCACCTCGCCGACCTGCCCCTACTGCGAAGTCGTCAAACGCGACTACCTCGTGCCCATGCACCGCGACCGGGCCAACCGCAATCGCGTGATCATCCGTGAGCTCAGCGTGGGTTCGAATGCGCCGATCACCGGCTTCGACGGCAAGCCCCTCACCGAAGCGGCGTTCGCCGCCGCCCACCGGGTGTTCGTGGTGCCGACGGTGATGGTGTTCGATCCGCGCGGGGAGCCGGTGGACGAGCCCATCATCGGCGTGCTCATACCCGATTTCTACTACGGCTACCTGGAAGCCGCGATCGAGGCCGGGCTCGCCCGCGCCCGCTAGGCAATCCCCGCAGCGGAATGGGCTTAGAATCGCGGCGATTGAGGGAGTCCACCGATGAAAACCCTACTCGCCGACGATCACCCGTTGATGCGCGAAGGCGTTCGCCAGGTGTTGTCGCAGCTCGAGCCTCGCGTCGAGATCGTCGACGCCCACGACTACCCCAGCCTGTTCGCGCAAACGGCCCAGCACGCGGACCTTGATCTCGCGCTGGTCGACCTCAACATGCCGGGCTTCGTCGGTATGCGCGGCATCGCCCACTATCGCGACCGTTTCCCCGACATCCCGCTGGTGGTGCTGTCGGCGTCGGAATTCCCCCACGACGTACGCAGCGCGCTCGAAGCAGGCGCACTCGGCTACATCCCGAAATCGGCGGCGGCACCGGTGATGCTCGCCGCCCTCCGCCAAGTCCTGGCGGGCGATCTCTACATCCCGGATTGCCTCAACAACGACGCTCAGGTCGCGGTCGACGACGCCCCCGCCGACCTCGGCCGGCTGAAGGGCCTGGGGCTCACTGCGCGCCAGATAGAGGTCGCCGGTCTGCTCGCGCAGGGCCACGCCAACAAGGCCATCGGCATCATGCTCTCGATGTCGGAGAGCACGGTCAAAGTGCACAACACCGAAATCTTCAAGGCGCTCGGCGTGAGCAACCGTACCGAAGCGGTCATCGAAATCCAGCGCCTGCTGAAGCAGGCCTGAGCCACCTTGCGCTTCGCTGCCTTCCTCCGGCGTCTGCCGCTGCGGCGCATCCGCAGCCGCATCCTCATCATCGCCCTGCTGCCAGCACTGCTGACCGAGTTCGGACTGGTCGCCTACTTCGCCTCGCACACGCTCGCCAGCCGGGAGGCGATGCTGACGGCGCGCGCTGCCAGCGCGGCGCAGGCCCTGGCCGACGCCTTGCCGCGTGCGCTCGCGGAAGGCAGCGCGGCCGACATCCACCGCCTTGTCGACACCTGGCGCACCAGCAACCAGCTCACGCGGGTGCGGGTCACCGGCGCCGACGGCGAATTGGTGCTGCAAAGCGGCAGCGGCGTCGACCCCCTGCATCGCGAATACGCCGCAATCAAGGCGCCCGGCGGCGCGCACGCGACGCCGCTCGGCCAGGTCGAGGTCGGCGTGGCGCTCGAGCAGATCGCGCCGGTCAAGCGCGACACCCTGCTCAACGCCGCCTTGCTGATGCTGGTCGCGATGACGCTCACCGCGGTGCTGGCCTGGCGGTTGTCGAACCGCCTCGCGGGACAGCTGAGCCATGTCGGCCAGGTCGTCGAGCGGCTCGCGGACGGGGACCTCAGCGTGCGCGCGCAGGTCCCGCCCGACAGCGAGCTCGGCACGCTCGCCACCGGCATCAACCACATGGCCGAGGCGCTGCAGCAGCATCGCGGCGAGCTCGAGGCACGGGTGCGCGAAGCGACCGCCGACCTCGCGGCGAAAATGCAGATGGCCGAGCGCGCCAATTATGCGAAGTCGCGCTTCTTCGCCGCCGCGAGCCACGACCTGCGGCAGCCGCTGCATGCGCTGTCGCTGTTTGTCGCCGCGCTGAAGGCGCGCAACCAGCAGCCCGAGACGCAAACGCTGATCGACAACATCGAGGCCTCGACCGCGGCGATGGAACTGCTGTTCAACGCGCTCCTCGATATCTCCCGGCTCGATGCCGGCACCATCGAGGCACACCCGCAGCACTTCCCGCTGCAGAAGCTGTTGCACGACCTGGAGCACCAGTTCAAGGCACTGGCCGAGGAAAAGGGCCTGCGGCTGCGTTTCCGCCCCTGCAATGCCACGCTCTACAGCGACCCGCTGCTGATCGAGCGCATTCTCGGCAACCTCGTTGCCAACGCCATCCGCTACACCGACGACGGCGGTGTGCTGGTCGGCTGCCGCCGTCGCGGCCGGCTGCTGCGCATCAGCGTCGTCGACACCGGCCGTGGCATCCCGCCGGACCAGCAAGAGGCCGTGTTCCAGGAATTCGTGCAGCTACACAATCCGGCGCGCGACCGCAGCAAGGGGCTGGGCCTCGGGCTCGCAATCGTCTCGCGCCTCGGGCGCCTGCTCGGCCACCGCGTCGACCTGCGCTCGCGCCCCGATCACGGCTCGATCTTCAGCATCGACGTGCCGCTCGGCGACGCCCAGCTGGTCGCGCCGCCTGCGCCGCCTGCGCCGCCTGCGCCGCCGGCCCGGCTGCCGAAGGATGCACTGGTGCTGCTGGTCGACGACGAGTCCGCGATCCTGCGCGGCATGGCCGAACTCTTCGACCACTGGGGCATCGACCTCGTCACCGCCCACAGCGCCGACGAAGCCGAGCACTGGCTCGCCAGTCTCGATCGCGTCCCCGACGTCATCGTGTCCGATTACCGCCTGCCGGACGATACCGATGGTCTCGCCGTCATCCAGCGCCTGCGGGGAAAATTCGGTCACGAGGTGCCCGCCATCCTCATTACCGGTGACACCGCGCCCGACACCATCTTGCGCATCACCCGCGCCGGCATTCCCATGCTGCACAAGCCGCTGCGTCCAGCCAAGCTGCGCGCTCTGCTTACCCACCTGATCCAGCAGGCCCGCCCCCCCGCCGTGGGATAATCCGCGCCAATTTCCCCAGCCCCTAAAAATCATGCACCTCCACATCCTCGGTATCTGCGGGACCTTCATGGGCGGACTCGCCGCCATCGCCCGCAACGCGGGCCACACCGTCACCGGCTGCGACGCCAACGTCTACCCGCCGATGTCCGACCAGTTGCGCGCGCTCGGCATCGAGCTCACCGAGGGCTGGGACGCCAGCCAGGTCAATCTCAAGCCCGATATTTTCGTGGTCGGCAACGTCGTCACCCGCGGCAACCCGCTGATGGAAGCCATCCTCGAACACGGACTCGCGTATACCTCCGGCCCGCAGTGGCTGGCAGACCACGTGCTGCGCGACAAATGGGTGCTTGCGGTCGCCGGCACCCACGGCAAGACCACCACCTCGGCGATGCTCGCCTGGATCCTCGACGACGCGCGCCTGCGCCCCGGCTTCCTCGTCGGCGGCATCCCGCAGAACTTCGGCATGTCGGCGCGGCTCACCGACAGCCCCTTCTTCGTCATCGAGGCCGACGAGTACGACACGGCCTTCTTCGACAAGCGCTCCAAGTTCGTCCACTACCGCCCGCGCACGCTCATCCTCAACAACCTCGAGTACGACCACGCCGACATCTTCCCTGACCTCGCAGCGATCGAAACCCAGTTCCACCACCTGGTGCGCACCGTCCCCGGCAACGGCCTGATCGTCGCCAACGGCGCGGACGCCAACCTCGAGCGCGTGCTCGCGCGCGGCTGCTGGACCCCGGTCGAGCGCTTCGGCGGGGCGAATGGCTGGACCGCCGGCGATGTCGACGCGCACGGCCACTTCGACGTGTTCTTCGATGGCGCGCTGCAGGGCCGCGTGAAATGGGGCCTCATCGGCGAGCACAACCGCCTGAACGCGCTCGCCGCGATCGCCGCCGCACGCCACGCCGGGGTGCCGGCCACGACCGCGATCGACGCGCTCGCCCGCTTCGAGAACGTGAAGCGCCGCATGGAGGTGCGCGGGTCCGTGCATGGCATCACGGTCTACGACGACTTCGCCCACCACCCGACCGCGATCGCCACCACGGTCGCGGGCCTGCGCGCCAAGGTCGGCACGGCGCGCATCCTCGCCGTGCTCGAACCCCGCTCCAACACGATGAAACTCGGCGTGATGAAGGACCAGCTGCCCGTCAGCCTCGCGGACGCAGACGCGGTCTACTGCTATGGCGCCAACCTCGGCTGGGACGCCAGGGAGGCGCTCGCCCCACTCGGCAGCAAGGCCCGCGTGTTCGACGACCTCGACAAGCTCGTTGCGCAGCTGGTGGCCGACGCCCACAGCGGCGACCACGTGCTCATGATGAGCAACGGCGGCTTCGGCAGCATCCACGCCAAGCTGCTCGACGCACTGCACCACCACTACAATGAAGACATCGTGCTGACGCCGATGCACCGCTACGGCGGGTATGCGTAAGGGGGCGCCGTCATGGCAGCCGCATGGAATCGCAAGCCTTCCGCGCGAGCGGATGGCATTCACTTTGCCACGGCGCACCCCGCCTCGACGCCGCCCGATTTCTTTAATCACAGCCGCCTCGGTAAAATCCGGAGATGATCGTCTATCTCCACGGCTTCAACTCCTCCCCCGCTTCCGGCAAGGCGCGCCAGCTCGGCGAGCACCTGGCGGCACTCGGCCGCGCCGACGATTACCTGTGCCCAGCGCTCGCCAACAGCCCGCGTGACGCCATCGCCCAGGTCGAAGCCGCGCTCGCGCCCCACCGCGGGCCGGTCACGCTGGTCGGCAGCTCGCTCGGCGGCTTCTACGCGACGCATCTTGCCGAAAAGCATGGCTGGAAGGCGGTGCTGGTGAACCCCGCCGTGCACGCGCACCGGCTCCTGCGTAATGCACTCGGCCTGCAGAAGAACTGGCACACCGGCGAGACCTGGGAACTCACCGAGGCCCACCTGGCCGAACTGGCTGCGCTCGACGTGCCGGCGATCACCCGCCCTGACCGTTACCTACTTTTGGCGCAGACCGGCGACGAGGTGCTCGACTACCGCGACGCCGTCGCGTACTACGCCGGTGCCCGGCACATCATCGAAGAAGGCGGCGACCACGGCTTCGTCGGCTTCGAGCGCCACTTTCAAACCATCCTGGATTTCTGATGCACGTCATTTTCGAAGAGGACGGCCACTTCAAGGCCGGCTCGATCCTGTCCGAAACCGAAGCCACGGCGCAGGTCGAAACGGCCAGCGGCAAGCGCAGCAAGATCAAGACCGCGAACATCCTCTTGCGCTTCGCTGCGCCCGCACCGAATGACGTGATGCACGAGGCCGAGACGCTCGCCACGGAGCTCGACGCCGATTTCCTGTGGGAAGCGGCGGGCAGCGACGAATTTGGCTTCGAGCAGCTGGCGCAGGAGTACTACGGCCACGCGCCGCGCCCGGCCGAAGCCGTCGCGCTCTTGCTGAAGCTGCACGCCTCGCCGATCTATTTCCACAAGCGGGGCAAGGGCCGCTATCGCCCGGCGCCGGCCGAGACGCTGGCGGCGGCCAAGGCGGGCTTGGAGAAGAAGCGGCTCGCCGCGGAGCGACAGGCGCATCTCGTCAGTGAGCTCACGGCTTTTCGTCTGCCGCCCGAATATGCCTCGCTGATCCCGCGCATCCTCATCGCGCCGGACAAGAACACGCTCGAATACAAGGCGCTCGAGGAAGCCGCCCACGCGACCGGCCTGTCGCCACTGCGGCTCGTCGAACGCTGCGGCGCGATCCCCTCGCCGCTCGACTTCCACATGGCGACATTCCTGCTGGAATGGTTCCCGCGCGGCACCGGCTTCGCGCCGGTCACCGAGCCGATCGATCCGCCCGAGTTGCCGAAGAGCGCCGTGCGCGCCTTCTCGATGGACGACGAGGCGACGACCGAGATCGACGACGCGCTGTCGGTCGAGTGGCGCGACGACGGCACGATCCGCGTCGGCATCCACATCGCGGCGCCGGCGCTCGGCATTCCCCCCGGATCGGAACTCGACAAAGTGGCGCGCGAACGCCTGTCGACCGTGTATTTCCCGGGCGACAAGATCACCATGCTGCCGGAGGTGCTGATCCACCACTACACGCTGGGCGAAGCGCACGACTGCCCGGCGCTGTCGCTGTACCTCGACGTCGCGTCCGACCTGCGCGTGCTCGGCACCGAAACCAAACTCGAAATGGTGCACATCGCCGACAACCTGCGCCACGAACTGCTCGAAGTCGAGTTCAACGCCGCGACGCTCAGGAACCCGGACTTCCCTGACTACCCCTACCGCCGCGAGCTCGAATGGCTGCACGATTTCGCCGCCGTGCTGGAAGCGGGACGCGGCAAGACCGGCACGGTCGACCGGGTCGACTATTCGTTCAAACTGGACGGCGACCGCATCCGCATCGAGCCGAGGAAGCGCGGCAGTCCGATCGACAAGGTCGTCTCCGAGCTGATGATCTTCGCCAACGCGCACTGGGGCGGCTGGCTCGCCGGCAAACGCGTGCCCGCGATCTACCGCGCGCAGGCCAACGGCAAGACGCGCATGACGACCGCGCCCGACCCGCACCAGGGCCTCGGCGTCGACCAGTACGCGTGGTCGACCTCGCCCTTGCGGCGCTACGTCGACCTGGTCAACCAGCGCCAGCTCATCAGCGTCGTGCAGGGCACCGCGCCGGTGTATCCGCCGAGGAGCGAGGCGCTCTTCGCCACGGTGCGCGATTTCGAACTGGCCTACGACGCCTACAATGAATTCCAGCGGCGGCTCGAGCGCTACTGGATGCTGCGCTGGCTGATCCAGGAAAACGTGAGCGAAGTCACGGCGAACGTCATCCGCGAGGACCTGGTGCGCTTCGACAATCTGCCCATGGTGACGCGCGCGCCGTCGGTGATGGGGGTCGCGCCCGGCTCGAAGGTGAAGCTCGCGATTTCGAACATCGATCTCCTCGACATCAGCTTCCACGCCGAGCTCGTCGAGACCGTCGCGCCGCCGCCTGACAGCGCCGCCACCGTCTCGTAGAATCAGGCTTCATCCGCGCCCACCTCCGATGGCCTCCGTCCAGCCCATTCCGCTCGCCGAACCCTCCAAACAGGACACGCGCATCGCGCTCGCCCTGTTGGTCTCGGCCGCGTTCCACGGCATGGTGCTGTCGACCCAGTTCGTGCAGATCAACCCGCGCCTGTTCGAGGACACCAGCCTGCCGATGGAAGTGGTGCTGGTCAACGCGAAGACCGCGGAGGCGACGCTCAATCCGGACGCGTTGGCGCAGGTGAACCTCGCCGGCGGCGGCAACACCGACGAGGCGCGGCGGCTGAAGAGCCCGCTGCCCGCCAGCCCGCAGACGCAGGCCGGCGGCGAGGAGGCCGCGCTGCAGGCGCGCGTCGCCGAGCTCGAGCAACGCGCCCGCACGCTTATGAGCCAGTTGAAGTCGGATGCCCAGGTGCCGGCGCCGCGGCCGCAGGAGACGCCCAGCGTCGACGCGAGCCAGATCAGCCAGCAGGCGCGCGACGTCGTGCAGCAGCAGCGCGAGATGGCGCAGTTGCAGGCGAGCATCTCGCAGCAGTGGGACGAATACCAGAAACGGCCCAAGCGCGCCTTCATCGGCGCCAACGTGCGGGAATACGCGTTCGCGCGCTACGTCGAGGACTGGGTCGCCAAGGTCGAGCGCATCGGCAACCTCAACTACCCCGAAGCGGCGCGCCGCCAGGGCATCTACGGCAGCCTCAAGCTCACCGTGTCGATCTACGCCGACGGCCGCATCGAGGCCATCGACATCGACCGCTCGTCCGGCTCGCGCATCCTCGACGCGGCCGCGATCAAGATCGTGGAACTCGGCGCCCCCTACGCGCCCTTCCCCGAAGACATGCGAAAAAAAGCCGACATTTTGTCGATAACGCGGACCTGGACCTTCACCCGCTCCGACAAGCTGGTTGGCACCGACTGACCGCCCCGAACGCTCCGGCCACGGCGTCCTGCCCCGGTTTGCGCAGCGGCTCGTGTATAATATTCTGATTTTCTTATATTTCCCCTGATCTTCTTCGGAGTCCCACCATGCACACCGGCACCACGCTCACCCAGTTCATCATCGAAGAACAGCGCCGCACCGCGGGCGCGACCGGCGACTTCACCTCGCTGTTGAACGACGTCGTCACCGCCTGCAAGGCCATTTCCAACGCCGTCAACAAGGGCGCGCTGCTGGGCGTGATGGGCGCGCTCGACTCGCAGAACGTGCAGGGCGAAACGCAGAAGAAGCTCGACGTGATCACCAACGACATCATGATCCGCTCCAACGAGTGGGCGGGCCACCTGGCCGGCATGGCGTCCGAGGAAATGGACGACGTCTACGCGATCCCCCAGCAATACCCGCTCGGCAAGTACCTGCTGGTGTTCGACCCGCTCGACGGCTCGTCGAACGTCGACGTCAACATCTCGGTCGGCACCATCTTCTCGATCCTGAAAGCCCCGGTCGCCGGCCGCGCCGCCAAGGCCGAGGACTTCCTGCAGCCCGGTACCCAGCAGGTCTGCGCCGGCTACGCGATCTACGGTTCGTCGACCATGCTCGTGCTCACCTTCGGCCACGGCGTGAACGGCTTCACGCTTGACCGCGACGTCGGCGAATTCGTGCTGACCCACCCCAACATGACCATCCCCACCGAAACCAAGGAATTTGCGATCAACGCCTCCAACATGCGTTTCTGGGAAAAACCCGTGCAGCGCTACGTCGACGAGTGCCTCGCCGGCAAGACCGGTCCGCGCGGCAAGGACTTCAACATGCGCTGGGTCGCCTCGATGGTCGCCGAAGTGCACCGCATCCTCACCCGTGGCGGCATCTTCATGTACCCCAAGGACACCAAGGATCCGAGCAAGCCCGGCAAGCTGCGCCTGATGTACGAGGCCAACCCGATGGCCTTCATCGTCGAGCAGGCCGGCGGCGCCGCGACCACCGGCTACCAGCGCATCCTCGACATCAAGCCGGAAGGCCTGCACCAGCGCGTCCCGGTGATCCTCGGCTCCAAGACCGAAGTCGACACCGTGACCGGCTACCATCACGAAAAGGCTGCGTGATTCGGCACGCTGCAACAAAAAAGCCGGGCAATGCCCGGCTTTTTTCACGCCGCTAAGCGGCCAGCAGCGCGAACAGCGCGAGAGCCGCCGCGCCGCCCGCCAGTACGCACGCCACCACGCACAGCACAACGAGGCGCCGGAACCGCGCTTCTGCCAGCGCCGCCGCCGTTTCCAGTGCGGAAACCGTCTTCTCCAGCTGCTCGGCAAGCTCCTTGACGTGAATGGCGTTTTGCGAAGCCGCCGTCTGCAGCTCGACGATTTGCTGCTGCAGCACGCTGTTGGGCGCGGTGGCCGCGTCGTCGACCTTGCGCGTGGTGAAGACCGGCAGCGCGGCTGACACGATGGGGCTCACCAGGGGCAGGATCGCCTTCACGGCGGGAATCAGCCAGGTCGGCATGGCGCCTCCTTCGACAAATGCGGATAACTCACGTTGAGTTCCGCTCAGTGGACGCCACCTCGGGCGCCGCCGAGCGGAAGAGTGCGAGCGCTCGCTCGCGCTGTACGGCATGTTCGACCATGGGCAAAGGGTAAACGTGCCCAATGAGGCAGCCGAGGCGCTGCTGCTCGGACACGGGCAGCGTCCAGGGCGCGTGAATGAATTTGTCGGGCAGGCCCGCCAGTTCCGGCACATAGCGTCGGATGAACGCGCCCTGGGGGTCGAACTTCTCCGACTGGGTGACCGGGTTGAAGATGCGGAACCAGGGCTGGGCGTCGCAGCCCACGGAGGCGGCCCACTGCCAGCCGCCGCTGTTGGCGGCGAGGTCGAAGTCGATGAGCTTGTCGGCGAAGTACTTTTCCCCGAGGCGCCAGTCGACCAGCAGGTCCTTGGTGAGAAAAGACGCCGTCACCATGCGCAGGCGGTTATGCATGTAGCCGGTCTGGTTCAACTGGCGCATCGCCGCGTCGACCAAGGGGTAGCCTGTGCGCGCCTCGCACCAGGCCTCAAAGTAACCGGGCGGATTGGGCCACGGCAGGGCATCGTACTGGGCCTTGAAGGCGTGGCCGGCAGCAACGTCGGCGCGATGCCACAGGATCTGGTGATAAAAGTCGCGCCAGATGAGCTCGGAAAGCCAGGTCTGCGCGCCGCGCCCGCCTCGCTGCCAGGCCGCGGCGGCGAGCTGGCGCACCGACACCGTGCCGAAGCGCAGGTGCACCGACAGATAAGACGGTCCTTTAACGGCGGGAAAGTCGCGCGCCTCCTGGTAGCGGTCGATGCGGCCGAGGAAGTCGGCGAACAGCCGCGCGCCGCCGGCCATCCCCGTGGGCAGCCTGAGGGTCGCGAGGTTGGTCGGATGGAACCCGAGGTCCTCGAGCGCCGGCACCGGGCTCGACTGCGGCGCCAGGCGGTCGAGATAACGCTCGACGGGGTAGGCTTGCAGATAAAAGGGCGTGAGCGCTTTGAGCCACGCGTTCTTGTAGGGGGTGAAGACGCTGAAGGGCTTTCCTGCGCCAGTAAGCACTTCCTCACGTTCAAAGATCACCACATCCTTGTAATCGTGAACGGCAACGCCGGCCTGTGCGAGGGCTGCGCCGACCGCGGCGTCGCGCGCGAGCGCCGCCGGATCGTCGTCGTGGTTGTAGTACAGCGCCTCCGCGCCCAATGCCTGCGCCACACGCGGGATGAGCTCGCGCGCCCGGCCGTGGTGGACGATCAGCCCGCCGCCCTTCGCCTCGAGGCTACTTTGCAGCTCGGTGACGCTGGCATGGATGAATTCGACCCGCCGATCGGCCGGATCGGGCAACGCATCGAGAATCTCGCGGTCGAACACGAACACGCAGAAAACCTGCCGGGCGCCACGCAGCGCGTGGTAGAGGGCAGCATGGTCGAAGTCGCGCAGGTCGCGACGGAACCAGACCAGGGCACGATCGTATTCAGGCATCGGGCGAACGGGCCGCTAAAGTGAGGACAGAGAAGCATGTGTGCCGGATCGCGGCAGATTACAATGGAAGTGCCATCATGGATACCGTGAACCTTACCCATCATTTCCTGATCGCCATGCCCGGCATGGTCGATCCCAATTTCAACGGCACGCTCACCTACATCTGCGATCACAGCGAGCAGGGGGCGCTCGGCGTGGTGGTGAACCGCCCCATCAACCTCGAGCTCTCGGCGCTCTTCGAGCAGATAGGACTGCCGTTGCCGGAGCGCCTACACCACAAGACCGTCTACTTCGGCGGCCCGGTGCAGACCGAGCGCGGCTTCGTCCTGCATACCCCGCCACAAACCTTCAGTTCCACGCTCACCGTCAACAACACGATCAGCCTCACCACCTCGAAGGACGTGCTCGAAGCGGTGAGCCAGGGCAGCGGCCCGGAAAAGTTCCTGGTCTCGCTCGGCTACGCCGGCTGGGGCGCCGGCCAGCTCGAGGACGAAATCAAGCAGAACGCGTGGCTCTCCGTGGCGGCCGACCCGAAGGTGATCTTCGACCTGCCGCCGGAGGAGCGCCTGCCCGCGGCGATGAAGCTCCTCGGCATCGACTTCGCCAGCCTCTCCGAAGAAGCCGGGCACGCTTGAGCTTCGCGGACACCCACGGCACGGTTCTGGCCTTCGACTTGGGGCTCAAGCGCACCGGCGTCGCTTCGGGCGAACTGTCGATCGGCATCGCGCATCCGCTCACCGTCATTCATGCCGCCTCCACCGACGAACGGCTGGCCGCGATCGCCAAGCTCGTCGCCGAGTGGCGGCCGGTACTGCTGGTGCTCGGATTGCCGACCCACGCCGATGGCAGCGAGCACGAGATGACGCGGGTAGCGAAAAACTTCGCCCGCAAATTAGAATCGCGCTTCGGGCTGCCGGTGTTCCTGGTCGACGAGCGCCACACCAGCACCGCGGCCGAAGCCGAGCTGCATGAGCGCGGCATCCACGGCAAGCGGAACAAGGCGCTAGCGGACGCCGTCGCGGCGCAGCTGATACTCCAAGGATTCTTCGATGCACGCCTCATTGCCTGAAGTCGACCCGCTGATCGAACAAATGGCCCGCGCCATCGCGCCCACGCTCACGCCCGACACCGCCATCGTCGGCATCCACACGGGCGGCGTCTGGGTCGCCGAGCGCCTGCACGCGCTCCTGCAGAGCGGGCTTCCCGTGGGCACGCTCGACATCTCCTTCTATCGCGACGATTTTTCTCGTATCGGCCTGCACCCGCAGGTGAAGCCCTCCAACCTGCCGTTCGACGTCGAAGGCCGCGACCTGCTGCTGGTCGACGACGTGCTGCACACCGGCCGCACCGTGCGCGCGGCGATGAACGAACTCTTCGACTACGGTCGCCCGGCGTCGATCCGGCTCGCGGTGCTGGTCGACCGCGGCGGCCACGAGCTGCCGATCCGCCCCGATTTCGTCGGCCTCACGCTGACCGTGCCCCCCCACCAGAACATCAATCTCTCGCGCCTCGACGACGGCCACCTGACGCTCAGCCTCGCATGAATGTACAACTGACCCCCGACGGCAGGCTGCGCCACCTGCTCACGCTCGACGGCCTGCCGCGCGCGATCCTGACGCAGATCCTCGACACCGCCGAATCCTTCATGGACGTCGGCGAGCGCGAAGTGAAGAAGGTGCCGCTGCTGCGCGGCAAGGCGATCTTCAATCTCTTCTTCGAGCCGTCGACGCGCACCCGCACCACCTTCGAAATCGCCGCCAAGCGCCTCTCCGCCGACGTCGTCAACCTCAACATCGCGACCTCCAGCCAGACCAAGGGCGAGGCCATCCTCGACACCGTCGACAACCTCGCCGCGATGCACGCCGACATGTTCATCGTGCGCCATTCGCAATCGGGCGCGGCGCACTTCATCGCGCGCCACGTCGCGCCGCACATCTCGGTCGTCAACGCCGGCGACGGCCGCCACGCGCACCCGACGCAGGGCCTGCTCGACATGTTCACGATCCGCCGCTACAAGGGCGCGTTCCATAATTTGACGGTCGCCATCGTCGGCGACGTGCTGCATTCGCGCGTGGCGCGCTCGCAGATCCACGCGCTCACCACGCTCGGCGTGCCCGAGGTGCGGGTGATCGGGCCGAAGACGCTGCTCCCCACCGCTGTGGAACAGATGGGCGTGAAGGTCTTCCACAACATGGAAGCGGGACTTGCCGGCTGCGACGTCGTGATCATGCTGCGCCTGCAAAACGAGCGCATGAAGGGCGCGCTGCTGCCCTCTTCGCAGGAGTACTTCAAGTTCTTCGGCCTCACGCCCGAGAAGCTCGCGCTCGCCAAGCCGGATGCGATCGTGATGCACCCCGGCCCGATGAACCGGGGCGTCGAAATCGCTTCCGAAGTAGCCGACGGGCCGCAATCGGTGATCCTGCCGCAGGTCACCTACGGCATCGCGGTGCGCATGGCGGTGATGGCGATGCTGGTAGGGAGCGCGACGACATGAAGATCCACATCAAGAACGGCCGCGTGGTCGACCCGATGAGCCGCCGTGACGGCGTTGCCGACGTCTTCGTCGCCGCCGGCAAGATCGTCGCCATCGGCGAGGCCCCTGCCGACTTCCACGCCAACCGCGTGATCGACGCGAGCGGCCTCGTCGTCTGTCCCGGGCTGGTCGACCTCTCGGTGCGCCTGCGCGAGCCCGGCTTCGAATACCGGGCGACGCTGGAATCGGAAATGCTCGCGGCCGCCGCCGGCGGCATCACCTCGCTCGCCTGCCCGCCCGACACCGATCCGCCGCTCGACGAGCCGGGCCTGGTGGAGATGCTCAAGTTCCGCGCCAAGAACCTGCCGGGCCCCCGCGTCTATCCGATCGGCGCGATGACGCAAAAACTCGAAGGCCGGATGCTAACCGAGATGGCCGAGCTCACCGAAGCAGGCTGCCGCGCCTTCACCCAGGCCGACGCGCCGCTGACCGACACCCAGGTGCTGCTGCGCGCGATGGAATACGCCGCGACCTTCGGCTTCAGCCTATGGCTGCGCCCGCAGGATTATTCGCTCGCCCGGGGCGGCCTCGCGCACGACGGCGCGGTCGCGTCGCGCCTCGGCCTGCCGGGCATACCGGCGCTTGCCGAGACGGTGGCGCTCGCGACCATCCTCCAGCTTGCGCGCGAGACCGGCGCACGCATCCACCTCGCCCGGCTGTCGACCTACGACGGCGTCGCCATGGTGCGCGCGGCCAAGGCGCAGGGCCTGTCGATCAGCTGCGATGTCGCCACGACCCACGTCCACCTGTCGGAGAACGACCTCATGGGCTTCGACTCGCACATGCACCTGGTGCCCCCGCTCCGGAGTCTGCGCGATCGCGACGGTCTGCGCGAGGCGCTGCGCGACGGCTCGATCGACGCGCTGTGCTCCGACCACACGCCGGTCGACGAGGACGTGAAGCAGGTGCCGTTCGGCGAATCGCAGCCCGGCGCCTCCGGCGTCGAGCTGCTGTTACCGCTCACGCTCAAATGGGCGCGTGAAATGGGCGTGCCGCTCTTGCAGGCGATCGACCTCATCACCTGGAAGCCGGCGCAGATCCTCGGCATTCCGGCCGGCACGCTGGCGGTGGGCGCGGCCGCCGACGTGTGCGTCTTCGACGAATCGGCGGAGTGGGTCGTCACCCCACGCACGCTCGCCAGCCAGGGCAACAACACGCCCTTCCTCGACCACCCGATGCAGGGTCGGGTGCGCTACACGCTGATCGACGGCCACCTCGATTTCGAAGCGCGCGGCTGATGGTCGCGCGCTTCCTCCCGCCGCTCGCGAGCCTGGCGGCAGGCGCCGCTGCCGTCGCGGGGTTTGCGCCAATCGGGCTGTGGCCGCTGCCCATCCTGAGCCTCGCCGTGCTGTTCGCGCTGCTGGCCCGCACGCGATCGACGCGCGCCGGATTCGCGCTCGGTTTTGCCTGGGGGCTGAGCTTCTTCCTCGCCGGCGTGAGCTGGGTCTACGTGAGCCTGTCGGTCTACGGCGGCATGGCGCCCTGGCTCGCCGCGCTGGCGACCTTCCTGTTCTGTGCCTTCCTCGCGCTGTTTCCTGCCGCGGCCGGCGCACTGCAGGCGCGCTGGCCCGCATCCCGCGCGCTGCCGCTCCTGGTGGTGATGCCGCTCGCCTGGTCCGTGACCGAGTGGGTGCGCGGCTGGATCTTCACCGGATTTCCCTGGCTCGTCGCCGGCTACTCGCAAGTCCCGGCAAGCCCGCTTGCGGGCTACGCACCCGTCGTCGGCGTGTACGGCGTGAGCACCGTCGTCGCCGTCATCGCCGCCTTGCTGGCGTGGGCGGTTCTCGTCGCCGCGCGCTGGCGCGAGCGTGCCTGGGCAATCGCCGCCATCGCCGCGCTCGCCGTCGGCGGCCAGGTGCTGCGCGGCGTGACCTGGACCACGCCAGATGGGCCGCCGACCTCGGTCGCGCTGCTGCAGGGCAACATCCCGCAGGATATGAAATGGCGCCCGGAAAAAACCCTGGCGACACTCGCGACCTACGCGCGCATGGCGGCCGCCTCGCCGGCCCGGCTCATCGTCATGCCAGAGACAGCGCTGCCGCTGTTCGAGCATCAGCTGCCGGACAACTACCGTGAGGCCCTGGTTGCACTGGGCCGGCAGAACGGTGGCGACATCCTCGCCGGCTTGCCGACCGGCGACCTCGACGCCGCTTACTTCAACAGCGTGGTGAGCTTCGGCGAGGCGCCGACCCAGCGCTACCACAAGGTGCACCTCGTCCCCTTCGGCGAGTACATTCCGCTCAAGCCGGTGTGGGGCTGGGTCATCAAGGTGCTGCACATCCCGCTTTCCGATTTCACCCGCGGTGCCCCCGACCAGCGCCCGCTGGCGATCGGCGGCCAGCGCGTCGCCGCCAACATCTGCTACGAGGACGTGTTCGGCGAGGAAATCATCCGCCAGTTGCCCGAGGCGAGCGTGCTCGTCAACGTGAGCAACCTCGCCTGGTTCGGCGATTCGTTCGCGCCCTGGCAGCACGCGCAGATGTCGCAGATGCGCGCGCTCGAGACCGGCCGCATGATGCTGCGCGCGACCAACACCGGGGTGACCGCGATCATCGACGCGCGCGGCCACATCGTCGCGAGCCTGCCGCTCTTCACCGCCGGCAGCCTGAGCGGGGAAATCCAGGGCTACGTCGGCAGCACGCCCTACGTGCGCTGGGGCAACGCGCCGGTGTTGGCTGTCTGGGGCGTGCTGGCGATGGGATTGATGCTTGGCGCGCTCTACCGGCGCCGCGCGAATGGCCGAACTTTCGGGCGCTGAAGCAGCCGCGCTCAGGCGGCGGCGCGCACCCGGGTGAGATTGCGCCCACCGCGCTTGGCTTCGAGCAAGGCGGCGTCGGCACGCGCCAGCGCCTCGTTTTCCTCGCGGTCGGTGCGGCTGTACTCCGACAATCCGCCGCTCCACGACAGCTTCTGGGTCACGCCCGGAATGAGCTCGACGCTCTCCGGCATGTTGGCGCGCAGGCGCTCGGCGAGCTCCTGCGCGCGGTCGAGCGGGGTATAGGGGAACAGCACGCAGAACTCGTCGCCGCCAAGGCGGGCGATGAAGTCGCTGTTCCTGAGGCAATTTTTCAGCGCGTTGCCGAACTTGATGATGAGCTGGTCGCCCGCCTCGTGGCCGAAGGTGTCGTTGACCTGCTTGAAGTTGTCGATGTCGAGGATGAGGAGGCTATGTGTCCAGCCATCCTTGAGGGTCGCAAACAGTTCCTTCTGCTTTTCGTCGAAGCTGCGGCGGTTGTTGACCTGGGAAAGGTGGTCCATGCGCGCGAGCGAGCTCGCTTCCTTCTGGCGTCCCAGCATCACCTTGCCGAGCTTCAGCATGGTCTCGAGCGGCTCGCGGAATTCCTGCAGGCGCACCGGGTAGTCCGAGCGCAGGCGCTGCTGGCGCACGTCGTTGGTGAGCTTGACCAGCACGCGCAGGCTGTCTGTGACCCGGTTGCGCACCGCGGTCACGATCCCCATCACCAGCACCGCGAGCGCAAGGCTGGCGATGACCCAGCCGAGCACGTAAGGCGCGACGCTCTCGACCACCGGCGTCACCGGCCGCCACACCGCGATGGTCCAAGGCGTGCCGGCAAGCTCGATCAGCGTCGGATCGCCCTGGCGCTTGACCGCCTGGTTGCCGCGACGCATCAGCACCACCGAACCATCCGCCTGGGCCTGCTGCAGCTCCGCGTAAGCGGCCGCGTCGGGTAGCGGCAGCGTGTCGAATAGGGCCTGCAGCTGCGGCACGCTCTGCTCGACGATGACGAAGCCGAGCCGCTTGCCGCTGGCGTCGACGACGGGATGCGACATCGAAAGGTTGAACGTCGCGGTGGCAGTCGCGCCGGCGCCCTCGCCCACGCCGGCGAGCAGCCGCCGCGTGTCGCCCGGGAGGAAACCGGGCAGCAGCTGCCGCTGTCCTTCGGTGATGAACAGCACCGCCGCCTCGTGATTGAGCGCGTACAGGTTGGCGGCCTGGGCCTGGCAGATGTCGGCCGAGCCGGTCGCGAAGCACGCTAACGTCTGCGGATGCGCCGCGATGCGCGCGGCGCTGCGCTGCATGGCATCCGCAAGAAACTCGATCTGCGCCGCCATCACCGGCTTGTCGAGCTCTTCCGGCGCAGGCTGTGCGCCAGGCCGCGTCTGGTACAGCGCGAACGTGACGACGCCTGCCAGCAGCACGAGGGCCGCGGCCAGGATCAGGCCAAAGCGCAGGATGGACGTCTGGGGCATGGAATGCGCCGCAAGCTTTTCTGTTTATCGGTCTCCGCGAGGCCGGCGTCGTCGACGGGCCGGCCAAAACTGCTGGTTGCCCAGCAAGTTCCATGCCCTGGCACGAAAATCCCCCTCGTGTGCCGGCGTGGTACGTTCGTCTTGTCAGGAAAGTGTAAAAAAAACCGACATCACTGCCGGCCGGTGCTGCCAAACCCCCCTTCGCCCCGCGCGCTCGCGGCGAAATCCTCGACCACGTTGAATTCGGCCTGCACGACCGGCACGATCACCAGTTGCGCCAGCCGCTCCATCGGCGCCAGCTCGAAGGGCTCGCGGCCACGGTTCCATGCTGACACCATCAATTGGCCCTGGTAGTCGGAGTCGATGAGCCCGACGAGATTGCCCAGCACGATGCCGTGCTTGTGCCCGAGGCCTGAGCGGGGCAGGATCAGGGCGGCATAGCCGGGGTCGGCGAGATGGATCGCGAGCCCGGTCGGGATCAGCCGGGTCTCGCCCGGCGCCAGTACGATCGGACCATCGATGCAGGCGCGCAAATCGAGTCCTGCCGCCCCCGGCGTCGCGTAGGTGGGCAGCTGATCGCGCAGCCGGGTGTCGAGAATCTTCACATCCATCTTCATTTTCGTCGGGATCTCGTCAGGAGAGGCGTTGAACCAGATGGTCGATGAGGCGACGCGCCTGGGTGAGCTTGTCGGCGCGCGGCAGGAGGTGCTGGCCGGCGTCGTCGAACAGCACCAGCTCGGCGTCCGCGCGCCCCAACGTGTCCTGCGCGAGGTTGCCGACGAGGAGCGGCAGACGCTTCCTGCGCCGTTTCGCATCCGCGTGTTCGGCCAGCCGCTCGGTTTCGGCAGCGAACCCTACGCAGAACGGCGCATCCGGCCGCGCCGCCACCTCGGCGAGGATGTCGGGGTTGGGCACGAGCTCGAGCGTCAAGCCCGCGTCGCTTTTCTTCAGCTTTTGCGCGCTCGTCGCGCCAACCCGGTAGTCGGCCACTGCCGCGACGGAAATGAAGACATCTGCCGGCAATTCGCGCAGCACCGCGTCGCGCATCTCGTCCGCGCGCTCGACGTCGATGCGCCGCACCCCGGCAGGCGTCGCGAGACACGTTGGCCCCGAAACGAGACACACGTCGGCCCCCGCCTCGGCGGCCGCCTGCGCCACGGCGTAGCCCATCCGGCCCGAGCTGCGGTTGGTGAGGCCACGCACCGGATCGATGGGCTCGAAGGTCGGCCCGGCGGTGACGAGCACCTTCTTTCCCGCGAGCGGGCCCGCGCCAAGCAGGCCCGGCAGCGTCGCCATGAGGTCAGCGGGTTCCAGCATGCGTCCAAACCCCGTCTCGCCACAGGCCATCTCGCCCGCGTCGGGGCCGAGCACAACCACGCCGTCGGCGTGCAATTGCTCGAGGTTGCGCCGGGTCGGCGCCGCCGCCCACATCGCGGCGTTCATCGCGGGCGCCACGGCGAGGCGGCAGCTGCGCGCGAGGCACAGTGTTGTGAGGAGATCGTCGGCCCGCCCCTGCGCGAGCTTGGCGAGAAAATCGGCAGACGCCGGCGCGACCAGCACCAGATCGGCGGTGCGGGTGAGGTGGATGTGCTCCATGCCGTCGCCCGAGGCGGCGTCCCACAGGGAGGTGAGCACCGGCTTGCCGGAGAGCGCCTGGAAAGTGAGCGGCGTGACGAACTGTTGCGCCGCTTCGGTCATCACGACCTGCACGCCGGCGCCGGCCTTGACGAGGAGCCGGCACAACTCGGCCGCCTTGTACGCGGCAATGCCCCCGGTCACGCCCAGAATGATCGTCTTGCCCGCGGCTGACACGCGCTCGCTTCCCGGTCCGGATTCCATGAAAATGGCCATTCTAGGGGAGGAGGGGGAACGATGGCGATTCGCGACTGGCCGGAGGACGCGCGACCGCGCGAGAAGCTGCTGCGTCAGGGCGCCGCTGCGCTGACGGACGCCGAACTCGTCGCCGTGTTCCTGCGCACCGGCGTCCCGGGCAAGAGCGCCGTCGACCTGGCGCGTGAACTCATCGAGCGCTTCGGCGGCCTCGGCGGCTTGTGCCGCGCCGACAGGAAGACCGCTTGCGAAGCCCCGGGCGTGGGCGAAGCCAAGTACGCGCTCTTGCAGGCCGTCATGGAAATGGCGCGCCGCACGCTTGCCGAGGAGATGCGCACAGGCGACGCGCTCACTTCCCCGCAAGCGGTACGCGACTACCTGCGGTTGAATCTGCGCCACAAGGACTACGAGGTGTTCTGCTGCGTGTTTCTCGACGCCCAGCACCGGGTGATCGCGGTAGAGGAGCTGTTCCGCGGGACGCTCACGCAAACCAGCGTGTACCCGCGCGAAATCGTCAAGCGGACGCTCGCGCACAACGCGGCCGCGCTGATCCTCGCGCACAACCACCCCAGCGGGGTGGCCGAGCCAAGCCAGGCCGACCACGTCCTCACGCGCCAACTGGCCGAGGCCCTGGCGCTCATCTACGTGCGCGTGCTCGACCATTTCATCGTCGCCGGCCCGTCCTCGCTGTCGTTCATGGAGGCCGGCCATTTGTAGCTTGGCTGCGAGCTTGCCCCGGGGCAACGAGCTGTGGTATAAATTGCGGTTTTCGGATCGACCCATCCGGTCGGCCGCCGACGATCAACTTCAAATCTGGAGCAGCATCATGGCTCGCGTATGTGTGGTAACGGGCAAGAAGCCCATGGTCGGGAACAACGTTTCCCACGCCAACAATAAGACCAAGCGTCGTTTCCTGCCCAACCTGCAATACCGCCGGTTCTGGGTCGAGAGCGAAAACCGTTGGGTTCGTCTGCGTCTTTCCAATGCGGCGCTCCGCACCATCGACAAGAACGGCATCGACGCCGTGCTGGCCGACCTGCGCGCCCGCGGCGAAGCGGTTTAAGGGGTAGATCATGGCGAAAGGCGGACGCGAAAAGATCAAGCTGGAGTCCACGGCGGGCACCGGCCACTTCTACACCACGACCAAGAACAAGAAGACCATGCCTGAGAAGATGGAGATCAGCAAGTACGATCCCAAGGCTCGCAAGCATGTGATGTACAAGGAAACCAAGCTGAAGTAATTCAGCTGGCTGCCCAACAAGAGACCCGCCACCTGGCGGGTTTTTTGTTGGCCTTTGATCTACCGCGCCGAATCTCAGGGGGAGAGCGCCCCCCGAAAAAAAGAAGGCGGCCCACAAGGTCGCCTTCTTTGCGCAGTCCGATCAGCGCGTCAAGCGTAGCTGCGAATCCGCACGGAGAACTGTTGCAGCGACTGGATGCCGCTTTCCTCGGCGCGCTTGCACCACGCCTGCAGTTGCTCGAGAAGTTGCTCGCGGCTGGCGGTGGAACGGCCCCAGATGGCGGCGAGTTCCTGACGCATCCGGTACAGCGTACGCAGGCGCTCGCTCTTGCCCAACAGGCTCTCCAGTTCGGCCTTGTCGGCGGCACCCAGCTCCGCCGGCTCCTTGTAGAGCCAGCGACGGAAGTTGTCGAGGCTCCACTGCTGTGCCTCGCTGGCATTCGCCTTCAGCTTGGCGATTTCGCTCGCCGCATCGGCGCGCACGCTCTTCACGAAGCGCGTCAACACGTCGTAGCGATGGGTGATGACGGCCTGCAGCGTGTCGAGGTCGCACAAGGGCTTGGCCGGCTGCCATTTCACCGTCGGCGCCACCTTGCGGATGGTGGCGAGCCCGACGTAGCTCATCAGCTTGATATAAAGCCAGCCGATGTCGAACTCGTACCATTTGTTCGACAGGCGCGCCGAGGTGCCGTAGGCATGGTGGTTGTTGTGCAGTTCCTCGCCACCGATGAGGATGCCCCACGGCAGGATGTTGGTGCTGGCGTCCTCGCTGGCGAAGTTGCGGTAGCCCCAGTAGTGGCCAATGCCGTTGATGATGCCGGCGGCGGTGAGCGGAATCCAGATCATCTGCACCGCCCAGATCGTGAGACCAATCGGCCCGAACAGGATCACGTCGATGATCAGCATGAGGCTCACGCCCAGCGCCGAGTGCTTCGAATAGAGATTGCGCTCGATCCAGTCGTCGGGCGTGCCGTGGCCGTACTTCTCCAGGGTTTCCTTGTTCTTGGCCTCGGCACGGTAGAGCTCGGCACCTTCCCAGAACACCTTCTTGATGCCGCGGGTCTGCGGGCTGTGCGGGTCTTCTTCCGTTTCGCACTTGGCGTGGTGCTTGCGGTGGATGGACACCCATTCCTTGGTGACCATGCCGGTCGTCATCCACAGCCAGAACCGGAAGAAATGGCTGACGATGGGGTGCAGGTCGAGTGCGCGATGCGCCTGCGAACGGTGGAGAAAAATGGTAACGGCGGCAATGGTGATATGGGTCAGGCCCAGCGCCACCAGAACATAGCCCCACCAGGGCAGATCGATCAAACCGAGTTGCATGCTTTACAGATTCCTAAAAAGGACATGAGAGTCTTTGAATGTACGGAAAAACCGGTTGAAAATCAAGGGAAATATTATTCCGGACGCCGGGAACGATTCAGAAATTTAATGTCATCTGGGCGGAGAGGATGTCGACGGACGATTCATACTGGCCCGTGAGCGTCGTGCCATTGTCGGAACTCTGCAAACCCGGGTCGTTCACGAACAGATGGGCGTAGCCGAAATCGATCGCGGTTTGCTTGCTCATCCGGTACTGTCCGCCCAGCGCGATCCACGTGCGCGCCCCATCGGGAATGCGCGGGGTGCGATAGACATCCGAAACGGGCGCCTCGTCGTAGGCCACGCCGCCGCGCAGGCTCAGCTTGTCGCTCGGGTGCCAGGTCACGCCCAGCGAATAGCGAAAGATATCCTCCCAGTTCTCGACGGTGGTCTTGTTGACGGTACCCTTGATAGGCAGGTCGTCAAAGTCGCTCCAGCCCGTCCAGGTCACGTCGGCCAGCAGGTCCCATTTGGGTGAGAGTCGGTGAAAGAGGCTCAGCGATGCGCTGTCGGGCAGCACAACCGAGGCCGTGACCGGCCCGTTCAGGGCGCCCACCACGGGGCTCGAGGTGCTCGATTTGCCCTCAAGGGTGTAGTCGACCTCCGAACGGTAGGCAAGACCGATGCGCGTGTTGGCGGATAGCTGCCACAAAACCCCGAGGTTGTAACCCCAGCCGTAATCATCGCCCTTGATCTTGACCAGTGGCTGGCCGAGGATCGGGATCCGGATCCGGATCCGGTTTGTCAGCGTCGCCTCGACCCATTGCAGATTCAGTCCCGCACCGAGCGCGAGGCTGTCGCTGACCTTCCACGCGATGGATGGATTGAGGTTGACCGTCTTCACTTCCGAGGTGATGGCCTGATATCGGCCGATCCAGTCGGCGTCGTAGTCCGTCTTGAGGCCGAAGGGACTGTTGACGCCCACCCCCAGATGCACATCCGGCGTCAGCCGGAACGCAAAGTACGCATTCGGCACCAGCGCCCAGCTGCCCGCGTCGCCGCCTTGGCCGCCGCCGACGGGAGGCGTGACGGTGCCCGAGAACGCTGCCTTCGGTTTGATGAGGTGTCCCGCCAGCACGACCTGTCGGTCGGGCAGATAGGCCATCCCCGCCGGATTGAAAAAGATTGTGCTCGCGTCGGCCGCCACCGCGGCCTGGCCGGCGTAGGCGTTGCCGAGCCCGCTCGCGTTCTGTTCGATGAGGGCGAAGCCGGCAGCGTGCACGAGGTTGGCGCAGACGGTCAGGGGCAGCGCGGCCATCAGGCGGTCGAGGCGACATATCATGGTGTTCTCCCTGGGCGTCGTGGTTGATTGTTTCAGCGTGCAAGGTCGGCGTAGAGCGCCTCGATCTCGGCACGGTAGCGGGCCAGCACTTCGTTGCGTTTGACTTTGAGCGTCGGCGTGAGCAGGCCCTCGTCGACGGTCCATGGCTTGCGCTCGAGATGCAGCCGGCGGATCTGCGCGTAGCCCGGAAAATGCTTGAGCTGATGCGCGACGTGTTTGGTGAGCGCCTTCACGACCTTGGGATCACGCAGGCTGGCAGGCTGCGCCGGGTCGACGTGCAGGTGCGCGGCGAACGCCCGCCAGTGTTCGTCGTTCAACACGACGATCGCAGCAAGATACGGCTTGCCCTCGCCGACGATCATCACCTGCTCGAACAGCGGATCGAGCAGGATCGCCGACTCCATGTCGGAGGGCGGCACCTTCTCGCCGTTGGAGAGCACGATGATGTCCTTGATGCGGCCGATGATGGTGTAGTGGCCGTCGGCATCGACACGCGCCTGGTCGCCGGTATGCAGCCAGCCCTCGGCGTCGATCATCGCCTGCGTCGCCGCCGCGTTCTTCCAGTAGCCGCGCATCACGCAGCGGCTGCGGGTGAGGAGTTCGCTGTCCTCGCCGATCCTCACCTCGACGCCGGGCAAGGGCTGGCCGATGCTCGACGGCACGTTGGATTCTGGCCGGTTCACGGTGACCACCGGGCTCGCCTCGGTGAGCCCGTAGCCCTGGATGATCGGCACGCCCATCCCGATGAAGACGCGCGCGATCTGTGGGCAGAGCGCGGCGCCGCCGGAGATGGCGAGCCGCAGGCGACCGCCGAGCTTCTCGGTGACGTTGCCTGCCACCAGCCTCTGCAGGAGCGGCCACAGGAGTTGTTCGGGCGTCCACGCCGCGCGCCCCTGGCTGCGCTCGAAGCGGCGCCAGCCGACCCAGACCGCGAGCCGGAACAGGGCGCGAGCGGCAGCGCCCTTCTTTTCCAGGCTGTCGAGGATGCGCGCGTGCACGCGCTCGTAGATGCGCGGCACCGAAATGAGAACGGTCGGGCGGATCGTCTGCAGGTCCTGCGCGAGCTGCGCGATCGACCGCGCGTAGGCGACCTCGGCGCCGAGCAGCATCGGCAGGTAATAGCCGCCAGTGCGCTCGAGCGTGTGCGACAGTGGCAAAAACGAGAGGAATACTTCGTGCGGGTCGAAACGCGTGCATTGCGAGGCGTAATACGCGTTCCACAGCAGGTTCTCGTGGGTAAGCATCACGCCTTTCGGGCGCCCCGTGGTGCCGGAGGTGTAGACCAGGCTCGCCAAGAGGTCGGCAGTCACGGGGCGCTCGGGAACAGGGGTGTCGGCTGCTGCCGCCAGCCAGTCCTCCGCCACGACTAAGCGCGCACCCAGCTCGGCAGGGACGTTTTCCGGCGCAGCAAGGCTGACGACGCGCAGCAGGTTTCGGGCGCTGCCGGCGATGTCGGCCAGCTTCCTGTGCTGGAACTTGCCCTCGACGAGCAGCAGCTTCACGTCGGCGTGATCAAGAATGTACGCCGCGTTGTCGGGGCGGTCGTCGAGATACAGCGGCACGGTGACGAGCGCGAGCCCGAGCGCGGCCTGGTCGAAGATCACCCATTCCACGCTGTTCTTCAGCATGACGGCGACGCGGTCGCCGGGCGCCAGCCCCTCTTTCGCCAACGCCGCCTGCCAACGCGCCACTTCGGCCGCCACCTGCGCCCAGGTGGAACTCACCCACTCGCCGCGCGCGTCGTCGTACTGCCGGTACGCCACCTTGTTCGGCGTGGCGGCGACGCGCGCGCGGAACAAGCCGGGTAGCGTGCCCAGCGCATCGGGGTGAAGAGACGGTGCCGTCATCGAAGAGGCGTCGGATCCAGGAGGCGTGGCGGAGTGTTCATCGCAAACCCCGCCCCGGTCAAGCGGCGGATTTGACCAGGACGGCGGCAAAGAAAGCGTCGGTGCCGTGGGTGACCGGCGAGAGCTTGAGCGTCGCGCCGGTATCGAGCGGGATCTTCGCCTGCGCCAGCAGTTCGTTCACCGGCACGAGTCTGAACCCGCCTTCGGCAAGCAGGCCTTCGACGATGGCCTCGTTTTCTTCCGGCAGCAGGCTGCAGGTCGCGTAGACCAGGCGGCCGCCGGGTTTCAGGAGCTTCGCCGCGGCGCGCAGGATAGCGGTCTGCTTGGCCGTCAATTCCGCCACCGATTCGGGCGACTGGCGGAATTTCAGGTCGGGATTGCGGCGCAGCGTGCCCAGCCCCGAGCACGGCGCGTCGACCAGCACGCGGTCGAGCTTGCCGGCGAGCCTTTTCAACCGGGTATCGGTTTCCGCCGCGATGAGTTGCGGCATCACGTTGGACAGCCCCGAACGCGCCAGCCGCGGCTTCAGGTTGGCGAGCCGCTTCTCGGCGACGTCGAAGGCGTACAGACGCCCGGTCGAGGCCATCATCGCGCCGATCGCGAGCGTCTTGCCGCCGGCGCCGGCGCAGAAATCGCACACCATCTCGCCGCGCCGCGCCCCGACGAGGAGCGCCAGCAGCTGGCTGCCCTCGTCCTGCACTTCGAGGCTGCCGTCGAGAAACAGCGGATGGCGGTTGATCGCGGGATGCTCCTTGAAGCGGATGCCCCACGGCGAATACGGCGTCGGCTCGACCGCATGGCCGTCCGCGCGCAGTTGCTCGAGCACGGTGTCGCGGTCGGCCTTGTGCACGTTCACCCGCACGTCGAGCGGCGCCGGCTGCTGCAGCGCGCGGCCGAGCGCCAGAATATCGGCATCGGCCATCGTCGCCTGCAGTTTTTCGACCACCCAGTCGGGCAGCTCGGCCGCGACCGGCAACGGCAGCGCGTCGGTCTTTGCCGTGCGGATGTGGTCGATGAGCTCGGGTTTGGCGAGCTTTTCCAGCGCCGCGCCGCTCATGCCGCGCGCCTTGATCAGCCAGGCGATGATGAGCGTGCGCGGGTTGGCCGCCGGCACCACCACCGACAGATAGCGGTAGCGGCGCAGCACGCCGAACACCGCCTCGGCGACGAAGGCGCGGTCGCGCGCGCCAAGCTTCTTGTGCTCGCGGAAGAAGGCCGACAGCACGGCGTCGGCCGGGCGCTTGAAGTCGAGCACGAGGTCGAGCGCCTGGGTGGCGAGCTGCAGCAGGGCGGGATTCAGATCCATGGACACGGCGGGACAGGCGGCAAACCGCCATTATCCCCCAGCGGGCGCGCTTACTGCCGCGCGCCGTGCAGCATGTCGGCGAGCGCCAGGCCCGTGAGGTGCCGCGCCGAACGCGCGAGATACACCAGCACCGCCATCATCATCAGCATCGACGGCAGCGCGATCATGGGATAGCTCAAGAGCGTGAGCCGCCCGAGCTCCTCGTTGAACGCCGTGCTGCCCGCAGGACTCGTGACGATCCAGGTCGCGAGCGCGTAGTTCATCGCCGACGAGAAGAAGAAGGTGCCGGCAAGCAAGGTGTTGGCGAGCAAGAGACGGCGCTCGAAGGTTTCGGCGTTGCCGCGTTCCTCAAGATGCCGCTGCACGCGCGCGACGTCGACCACGGCCGGGTTGTAGAGCAGCGTCTTCACCAGCGGGTAGCGCGTACGCGCCGAGATCAGCACCGCGAGACCGATCACGCCCGGCACCGCGGCCTCCTTGATCGCGAGCCACTGCGGGTCGAGCGCCAAAAGGCCGATGCCGCCGGTGAGCAGCACGCTCGCCAGGCCGAGCGCCGCCATCCAGCCCGGCTTGCCGTGGCGCTTGAATTCGAGCGCGCCCCAGCCGAGCGGGAAGGCGAGCGCGACGAGGAGCGCGTTCACCGGGCCGAGCGCATCGCCGCCGCTCGCTTTCATCAGGATCAGCGCGGGCGCGAGGATCGTGACCGCGATCTCGACGAGCGAACTGCCGGGACGCCTTGCCATGTGCGCGCCTCGTCGCCGCTTACTGCGCCGCGCGCAGGGCGGCGATGCGCTCTTCCAGCGGCGGGTGCGTCATGAACAGGCGCTTGATGCCGCCAGCGCCGCCGCCGGCGATGCCGAAGGCTGCCATCTTGTCCGGCAGCGGCTGCGGATGCAGCCTCGCCAGGCGCTCCAGCGCGGCGATCATCGCGCCACGCCCGGCGAGGCTGGCGCCGCCGCGGTCGGCCCGGAATTCGCGCTGGCGCGAGAACCACATGACGATGATCGAGGCGAGGATGCCGAGGATGAGTTCGGCGACGATCATGGTGACGAAGAACGCCGGGCCATGGCCGTTCTCGTTCTTGAACACGACGCGGTCGACGGTGTGGCCCATCACGCGCGACAGGAACATGACGAAGGTGTTGACCACGCCCTGGATCAGCGCGAGCGTGACCATGTCGCCGTTGGCGACGTGCGCCACTTCATGACCGATCACCGCTTCGGCTTCTTCACGCGTCATGGTGCGCAGGAGACCCGACGATACGGCGACGAGCGCGTTGTTCTTGTTCATGCCGGTGGCAAAGGCGTTCACCTCGGGCGAATCGAAGATGCCGACCTCCGGCATGCCGATGCGCGCCTGCTGGGCGTACTTGCGCACGGTGTCGACCAGCCACAGCTCGGTCGAGTTGGAGGGCGTGTCGATCACCCGCACGCCCATCGATTTCTTCGCCATGAATTTCGACAGGGCGAGCGAAATCAGCGAGCCGCCGAAGCCCATCACCGCGGCGAAGATCAGGAGCGAAGTAAGGTTCAGCCCCTGCGCCGTGAGATACGGCTCGACGCCCAACAGGCGCATGGTGACCGAGAGCACCAGCACGATGGCCAGGTTGGTGGCCAGGAACAACACGATACGTTTCATTTCTTCAGTCCTCTTGCAATCAATGCGTCTTTTCGACGATCACCACTTCAAGTCCGTCTGCGGTGTCGGTGCGCCGCACTTCGATTTCGCGCACGATGCCGTCCCTGCTGAAGCGATGCCGCTCCGACGCGGGCGTAGCGAGCAGAACGTCGTGGCGGTAGCCGGTGTTTTCAAGCTGGGCCACATAGTGCCGCACGACCGTCTGCATGTCGCCCGCACCGGTGAATCGGACCTCCAGACGCCCCGCATCGTTCGCATAATACGTGCGCACCAGCCCTGCGTAGCGGTCGAGACCCGCCGGGTCCGCTCCCGAGACGTCGCGCGCCGCCGCCTGCCTGCCCTCCGCCGGGCCGCCCAGGTCGCCGAGCCAGGGTTTCACCGCCTGCGCGACGCCCGGCGCCGCTTGCTCGACTCGCTCGAGCACCGCCCCCGCGGTCTGCTTACCCGTGTCCACCACGCCACCGGCTTGATTCCACGCCCAACCCAGGAGCGCGACGGCCGCCCAGGCCAGGAGCGCCATCGCCGTCAGCGCCGCCAGCGCAAGTACGATCCAGGTTCGCGCACGCACGGCGATCAGGCGCGGCGCCCAACGCCCCAATGCATACAAAATCGCTGTCTGCTTCATCCTGCAAGCTCCCGATCAAGAAGGGCTGCCGCTCACGCTGCCCGCTGCCGCCCGACTCGCGCCGCGACGGGTTTGGCTCGTGCGCGGAGACACGTTGCCGAGGTGAAAGCCTACGCGAAACCAAATACCAATAAAATTCGAATTTAATCGATAATTTGTTCGGTTATTTCGAATACCAATGCTCAACTACAAGCACCTGCAGTACTTCCTTGCCGTGGCCAAGGCGGGCTCGGTGCACCGTGCCGCCGAGAAACTCCATCTCACTCCGCAGACGCTCTCCGGACAGATCAAGATTTTCGAGGCGCGCATGGGGGTCGCGCTGTTCCAACGCAAGGGGCGCCGCCTCGACCTCACCCCCGCCGGCAAGACGGCCCTCGCATACGCCGAAGAAATCTTCCAGATCGGCACGGAACTGCAGCAGGCGCTGCTCGCCGCGCCGGCGGCACGCATGACGCCGTTCCGCGTGGGCGTGGCCGACGCGGTGCCGAAGAGCGTCGCCCACCAGTTGATCGCGCCCGGCCTCGCGCTCGACGAGCCCGTCCGCCTCATCTGCACCGAAAACCGCCTCGAGCGCCTGGTCGCGGATCTGGCGATCCATCGCCTCGACATGGTCCTCGCCGACCGGCCGTTGCCCCCCAATACCGACGTGCGCGGATACAGCCATCCCCTGGGCGAGTGCGGCATCGGCTTTTTCGCGACTGCAAAACTGGCCTCGGCGCTCGCCGGGCCGTTCCCGCGTTGCCTGCACGAGGCCCCCCTGCTCCTGCCAGGCGCCGAGAGTGCACTGCGGGCACCGCTGGTGCGCTGGCTGGAACGCCAGGACGTGGCACCCGCGGTCGTCGGCGAGTTCGACGACAGCGCCCTGATGCACGCCTTCGGCAGCGCCGGCGCCGGCGTATTCCCGGTGCCGATGACGCGCGAGGTGGCGGCGGCGCTGCCGCCGGGGCTAACGCTGGTCGGCGAAACCCGGGATGTGCGCGAGCGATTTTTCGCGATTTCGGTCGAGCGGCGCCTCCGGCACCCGGCCGTGGTGGCGATCAGCGAGGCGGCGCGGCTGAAGCTCTTCGCGCTCGACGCGACCGAGGCTGCGCCTTAGCGCTGGTGGTCAACCGGCGTCTCGTCATAGGGATAGCGGACGTGGCCGTAACGGATGACCAACACGGCGAACGCGAGCATCAGCACCGCACCGGCGACGCCAAGCAGGTGCCAGACGTCGAGGCTCTTCATCTCCAGCACGATATAGCGCGCGAGTGCCACGATCGCGATATAGATCGGAAACCGGATCGGCAGTTGCCCGGAACGGAAGTACACCCCGACCATGGCGAGGATTTCGAGATAGAGGAAAAGCAGCAGCAGGTCACCCAGCGTCACCGTGCCGTTGTCGAGCATCACCCCCGCCTCGATCACGCCGGCGATCAGGGTGGCGACGGTGATGACGACGAGGCCCAGGGTCTCGATGACGCTCAGGACGCGGAGCGCGAAGCGGGACATCGGGCGGTCTTGGGCAGGGATCATGGCTCACCTCGTGACGGGACCGGTTCGACATTGGCGTCCGCCACCGCCAGCTCGGCGACGGCGGTGGCAGGCGGCAGAATGCGGAAGCCGAGGCCACCGCGGCGCGCGAGCCGCAGCAGCGCGCGGTCCTTGCTGACCAGCACCGTGCCGCAGCGCGCAGCGAGTTCGAGAAACTTCTGGTCGTCGGCATCGCGGCAGCGTGGCAGCTTCAAGGGCGAGCCGTTCGGCTGCAGATCGACGCGGTCGGCATACGTGGCATACAGCGCCGCCTGCGCGGCGGCATCCAACCCAAATTCGGGGTAGCCCAGCACGCGCTGCCATTCGGCGAGCGTCGCCGGGCTCGCCGCGCAGGGCAGCGTCCCGGCGTCGAACGCCTGCCGCAGCGGGCGCGCGGCCGCGTCGTCGAAGTGGAAGAGATCGAGCACCACGTTGGTGTCGAGCACCCATGGCGCCTTGTTATTCAATGCCGGCGTGCTCCGCAATGAACTCGCGCACCCAGTGTTCAGGCTTGGCGCTAGAAAAACGCCCGACGATCTCGCCTTTGACGAACAGCAGCACCGTGGGAAAGCCGCGCAGGCCGTAGCGGCCGGCGAGCTTCATGTTGTGCCCCTCGTCGACCTCGACCTTGGCCATGCGGATGCGGCCGCCAAGCTGCGCCATCACGCGCTCGAGCACGGGCGTGAGCGCCTTGCAGGGCGGACACCAGTCGGCCCAGAAGTCGACCAGGATCGGCTGCACCTGCGAGGCCTCGATGACGTCGCGGTCGAAGTGCTCGAGATGGGTGTCGAAGATCAGGGCGGAGGTGGCACGAGAGGTCATGGGGACAGGAAGAGGCAAAACGCAGCGCGCATTATTTCGCATTCGCCGCCGTTTGGCGCGCCGCGCCGCCGGTCACGGGTTGCACAGGTCGCAGCGGCCGGGATCGGCGTGCGTGCGGTCGACGCGGGCGCGGGTTTCGGCGTGGGCGCATTTCGGGCAGCGCAGGACCTCGGCACGCATTTCGCGCGTGGGCGCGCCGCAGTCGCCGCACGGCAGCCCAGGCAGGCACTCGGCGACGGCGTAGCCCGGCGCCCCGCACGCCGGGCAGCGCGAACCGTAGCGCGCGGCGAGGTCCTCGGCCGCCTGCCGAATCATGGCTAAGCGCGTGGGGTTGGCGTGCGCGCGCAGGTCGCTTTCGAGGAACACGTGCCCGGTCGCCGCACGCGCCTGCGCGCGCCGGAAGGCCGCTTCCAGCGCCGACCACGCATCGACGCCTTTTTCGACGCACTGCCCCTCCGCGTCGTCGACGCGCACGAACAATCGGTGTTCTGGAAAACGGGCCTCGTGCGCGAAGGCGACGGCGCTCTCCCAGTCCGCCACCCGCCGGTGGGCGTGCACGGCCGGGCCCTGCGCCATGCCGACCAGTTCGATGCCGAGCGCATCGTCGATCAGCACCAGGAGTTCGACGTTCCACGGCACCAGCCCGGTGAAAGGGTCGGCGCCGAACGCACCCTCGCTGCCCAGCCCGCGCGGCAGCCCCGCGCGCGCCATGCCGATACGCGCCTTGCGCCGCGCCGCTTCGAGCTGGGTGCCGGCGCGCGGGATCTCTCGGGTGAAGCTGCCGAGCGTGTCGGTGTCGAAATCGTCGACATGGGCGATGCGCCCGCCCAGCACGGGTTCGAGCACGGGCGCGACCACTTGCGCCTTGCCGTGCCGGGTCAGAAAGGCGATGCGCGTGTCGGCCACGCGCTCCGGGTCCGGCGCGTCTTCGTGAGTCATGGGCGGCGGCTGGCCGCGCGGCGCGGCTTTCTCGCGTTACCAGCCGGCGCGGCCGGCTCTTGCGTGAAGCGGCCGAGGAATTCCCGGAAGGATTTCACCACCGGCAAGTCGGCCTTCGTCTTCAGGTAGACCAGGTACCAATGGCCGCGCAGCGGCAGCCCTTCGACGTCGAGCACGCGGATCTCGTCGCCGAGGTGCAGGCCATCGAGCATGGTGCGCGAGACGATCGAGACACCCACCCCGGTGGCGACCGCCTGCTCGATGGCGAAATTGCTGCCGAGCTCCATGCGCGGCTGCACGGCGAGGCCCTGCTCGGCAAAGAAGCGCTCGATCAGGATGCGCGTGCCCGAGCCCGACTCGCGTTGCAGGAAAGGATGGCGGCAGAGCTCGGCGACGCTGATCGGGCCGCGGCGCCTCGCCAATGGATGGTCGTGCGCGGCGATGGCGACGAGTTCGTTGGGCATGAAGGGCTCGACCGCGAGGTCCGGCGCGTTCGGCGGCACGCTGAAAACGTAGAGGTCGTCGAGGTTGTCGCGCATGCGGCTCAACAGCACCTCGCGCTGCGTCACGGTGAGCGATGGCTCGATCGCCGGGTGCTGCTGCAGGAAATGCCCCAGCAGCCGCGGCGCGAAGAACTTCGCGGAGGTGGCGACCGCCAGCCGCAGCCGTCCGGCGTCGAGGCCCTTCAGCGCGAGCAGCCGGGCGCGCATCGTCTCGAGACTGTCGAGCACGCTGCGCGCGGTGGCGAGCATGATCTCGCCCGCCTCGGTCAACTGCATCCGCTTGCCAACCGGATAGAACAGCGGCGTGCCGACGATCGCCTGCAACTGCGCCATCTGCACCGAGACGGTGGGCTGGGTGAGATGCAGTTCGCGCGCCGCGTGGCTGAAGTTCTGGCTGCGCGCGATGCGTTCGAACACCTGCAGCTGGCGAATCGTCGGTTGGGCCATGGCGGGGATTATAAATAGATTTTTATCTATGTCACATATATTAACAATTCATTTTTCATATATCTCCGCGGCTCGCACAATGCCTCACATCGCGGCATGGGCCGCACCCCAAGGAGATCTACATGTTCCCCCCGCTGCAAACCTGGCTTCCTTTCCTGCGATGGTTCCCCATTTCGGGCGCGACCCTGCGCGCCGATGTCGTCGCCGGCATCACCGTCGCCCTCGTGCTCGTCCCGCAGAGCATGGCCTACGCCCTGCTCGCGGGCCTGCCGGTCGTCTACGGCCTCTACGCGGCGCTGCTGCCGGTGGTGATCGGCGCGCTGTTCGGCAATTTCAATCTGCTGCACACCGGACCGGTGGTGATGCTGTCGCTGATGTCGGCCGCCGCGATCGCGCCCTTCGCGATCGCGGGCTCGGACGACTTCATCGCGCTGTCGATCCTGCTCGCCCTGATGGTCGGCGTGCTCCGCCTGCTGATGGGCGCGTTCAAGCTGGGCGCCATCGTCAACCTGGTGTCGCACCCGGTGCTGGTCGGCTTCACCAACGCCGCCGCGCTCATCATCGGCTTGTCGCAACTGCGCTTCATCATGAACATGCCCAACCCCGGCACCGGCAGCTTCGCCGGCGACGTCGCCGCGCTGCTCGAGCGTGCCGACCAGGCGTACCTGCCGGCGATTGCCTTCGCCGTCGGCGCCGGCCTCATGATGTGGCTGCTCGCGCGCTGGCTGCCGAAGGTGCCAGCGGTGCTGCTCGCCGTCGTGTTCGGCACGGGCCTGAGTGCCGCGATCGGCTACGAGCAGGTGGCCAAGCCCGCGGTGGACCGGATCGCCGACCCCGAGGTGCGCAGCATGATCACGGCGTTCGCCGACACCAACGCCGAGGTGAAGCGGCTGTCCGGCGAAGCCACCACCAAGCGCGCCGCATTGCGCGAAGCGGAGGCGGCCGGCGCGTCCGCGACCGCGCTAGCGTCGCTGCGCGCGGAAATTCAGGTGCTCGAAGTGCGCGTCGATTACCTGAAGAAGGAAAACAACGCCCGCCGCCTGGACATCCACGCCCAGCCGCTGGTCGCGGTCAATGAGGCCGATGGCATGCGTTTCTACCGGGCCGACCGGTTGCCGGCGGGCGCGACGCCGCTCGAGGGCGAATGGCGATTCCAGAGCCTGAAGGACGGCCAGGTCACGCTCGCCGCCGGCGGCGACGTGGTGGGCCGGATCCCCGAGGGCCTGCCCGCCTTCCAGGTGCCCACGCTCGACTGGAACATCATGCTCGCGCTGCTGCCCGCCGCCTTCGTCATGGCGCTGATCGGCTTCATGGAGGCAACCTCGGTGTCGAAGGCGCTGGCGACGCAGACGCACGCCCGCATCGACACCAACAAGGAACTGGTCGGGCAGGGGCTGGCGAACATCGTCGGCGCCTTCTTCCAGAGCTACACCGTGAGCGGCTCGTTCTCGCGCTCGGCGGTCGCCGCACGCGCCGGCGCCAAGACCGGCCTGTTCGCGGTAGTGAGCGCGCTGGTGGTGCTCGTCGTGCTGCTGTTCCTCACGCCCTACCTCTATCACCTGCCGCAGGCGGTGCTGGCGACGATCGTGATGATGGCGGTGTTCGGCCTGATCCGCGTGACGCCCCTCGTTCACGCCTGGAAAGTGCGGCGCAGCGATGCCCTCGCCGGTGTCGTCACCTTCGCCGCGACGCTCGCCTTCGCGCCCGACATCGCCAACGGCATCCTGATCGGCATGGCACTGACCGCGACGCTCTTCCTGCTGCGCGCGATGAAGCCGCGCGCGACCCTGCTCGGCCGCCGCGGCGACGGCAGCGTGGCCGGCATGGACGCCGCCGAGGGCGAGCCGCTGGGGCGCAACTTCGTCACGCTGCGCTTCGACCGCTCGCTCACCTATCTCAACGTGGCGGCGTTCGAGGACGCGATTCTGGAAGTGCTCGGGCGTTTCCCGCAGACGCGCGGCCTGCTCGTGATCGCGTCGGGCATCAACGAGCTTGACGCGTCGGGCGAGGACAAGGTCCGTGAGCTCGCGCTGCGGCTGCGTCAGCAGGGCGTCGCGCTGATGTTCAGCAGCTTGAAGACGCCGGTGGCGCAGGCGTTCGCGCGGACCGGCCTGCTCGACCTGTTGCAGCCGGTAAACGTCTTCCCCAACAAGGAGGCGGCGATCACGGCAGCGCGCCAGCGCTACGACCTGGCGACGGCCTGAGCGAGCCGGTCAGGCCAAATCGGGGGGCGTCGACGACGCCCCCTTTTTCATGCCCGGTCGCCGCAAACCGCCCTGAAAGGCGCGCGCGGCGCGTGCCAGGCGGTCGCGCACCGCGAGCCACGCCTGGTCGTCGGGCGGCAGTTCGACCAGGAGGCGATCGTAAGCCTGGCCGTCGCAGGCCCTGAGCGTGGCGTAAAGAACCTGCGCGTAGGCGTCCGCGGCGCGCGGCATCGCGATGCGCCGCGCCGCGTCGGGAAGGGAAGCGCCGCCTATTTCCAGCACCGCGACCCGCGCCCCGCCCGCGATGAGCTGTTCCGCTCGGTCGGCGAGCCGCGCGGGCTCGACGAGTTCGACCGGCGTGGCCGGTGCGTAATGGGCCGGCAGCAGACCGGGGGCACGCACGCCTTCGCCGCGGCGCGCCAGCGGCCGGCCGAGCACCGCCTCGATCTGGGCTGGCGTGACCTGCCCGGGACGCAGCAGCACCGGCGCGTCCGACAATAGGCTGACGATGGTCGATTCGACACCGACGGCGCAGGGCCCGCCGTCGAGGATGAGGTCGACGGCGTCGCCCAGTTCCTCGGCGACGTGCGCCGCGGTGGTCGGCGACACCCGGCCGAAGCGGTTGGCCGACGGCGCGACCAGCGCGCCGGCGGCGGCGATGAGTCGGCGCGCGAGCGGATGCGCCGGCACCCGCAGCGCCACGCTGTCCTGTCCGCCGGTGACGGCGTCGAGCACGTGCGGCCGGCGCGGCAGCACCAGGGTGAGCGGGCCCGGCCAGAACGCGCGCGCGAGCTCATGCGCGGCGGCGGGCACATCGCGCGCCCACTCGCCGAGCCAGCCGGCGTCGGCGATGTGGACGATGAGCGGATGGTCCGCCGGACGCCCCTTGATCGCGAACACGCGGCGCACCGCCTCGGCGTTCGACGCGTCGGCGCCCAAGCCGTAGACCGTCTCGGTCGGGAACGCGACCACGCCGCCGGCACGCAGGCAGGCTGCCGCCTCGTCGACCGCCTCCGGCGGCAGGATCCGGCTCATTTGTCGCTGACCCCGTATTTCTTCAGCTTGCGCCACAGCGACACGCGGTCGATTCCGAGCATGCGCGCGGCTTCGCTGCGGTTGCCGCCGGCGAGCTTGAGCGCGTGGAGAATGTGCGCTTTCTCCTGCGCTTCGAGCGTCGTCGGCGCCGCAGCGATCTCGGGCGTGAACACGCGTACCGTCAGCCGCCCCAGATGCTGCGGCAGGTGCTCGACACCGAGCACCTCGCCCTGCGCCAGCGCGACACCACGCTCGATGAAGTTGGACAGCTCGCGCACGTTGCCGGGGTAGTCGTACTCGGCCAGGCGCTGCATGGCTTCCGGGCTGATATCCTTCACCGGACGGTCCATCGTCACCGCGAACTTGCGCAACAGGAAATAGGCGAGAAGCGGGATATCATCGCGCCGCTCGCGCAAGGGCGGCAACGACAGCGTCACCACGTTGAGACGGAAATAGAGGTCGTTGCGCAAATGACCCGTCTCGACCGCCTCGCGCAGGTCGCGGTTGCTCGCCGCCAGCACGCGCACGTCGATCTTGACGGGCTCGACCGCGCCGACGCGCAGCACCTCGCGCTCCTGCAGCACGCGCAAGAGCTTGACCTGCACCGACGGCGGCAGTTCGGCCACTTCGTCGAGGAAGACCGTGCCGCCGTTGGCCGCCTCAAACAGCCCGATCTTGCGCGCCTGCGCACCCGTGAACGCTCCCTTCTCGTGGCCGAAGAGTTCGCTCGCCGCCAGGTCCTCCGACAGCGCGCCGCAGTTGAACGCGACGAACGGACCCTGCGCGCGGCGGCTGTTCTGGTGGATGTAGCGCGCGAGCAGTTCCTTGCCGGTGCCCGATTCGCCGTGGATGACGATGCTGCTGTCGCTGGTAGCGACCCGCCTTGCGGTTTCCAGCAACCGCTGCATGCCGAGGTCCTGGGTGACGAGCGTGTGCGGGTTCTGCAACTGCTCGATGCGCAGCTTCAGATCCTTGTTCTCGCGCTTGACCCGGCGCAGCTCCAGCGCCGCGCGCACCACCTCACGCGCTTCCGCCAGCCGGAAGGGTTTCGCGAGGTAGTGGTAGGCGCCGGCCTTCATCGCCTCGACCGCCGAATCGAGCGAGGCGTGGCCGGTGATCATGATGACCGGAACGTCCGGATAGCGGGCATGGACCTCGCGCAGCACTTCCATGCCGTCGATGCCGGGCATCTTGAGGTCGGTGAGCACGAGGTCGAAGTCGGTCGTGCGCAAGACCGCGAGGCCCGCCTCGCCGTCCTTGCACGCGGTGACCGCGTAGCCCTCACGCTGCAGGACGTGGGTGAGGTTGCTCAGCGCGATCGCTTCGTCGTCGATGAGGAGGATATGGGGCGCGCTCATGATGCGGATGTTTCCTTGGGGCCCGGCAGCCAGATCGAGAAACGCGTGCCGCCGGCGGGGGGGGTGTCGAGCACGAGGCAGCCGTGATGCTCGCTGACGATCTCCTCGACGAGATATAGCCCGAGGCCGGTGCCCTCGCCGCCGCTGCGGGTGGTGAAGAAGGGATCGAAGATGTGTTCGCGCAACTCGGGCGCGATGCCAGGGCCGTCGTCCTCGACGGCGATCCGCACCGCCGTGCCGGACTCACCGACCCGCGCCGCGTCGCCCACCAGCACGCTGCCCTCGAGGAGTTCGTCCTTCCAGGGCTGCAGCGCCGCGCTCACCGTGATGCGGCACGCGCCAGCATCGGCCGCGTTCTTGATGAGATTGATGAACACCTGGTGCAGCCGCTCGCGATCGACGTCGATCTCGATGTCGGCCATCGTTCCCACGCATACCTGGACGCCCGTTGGCAGTTGCCGGTTCACCAGCGCGAGCGAGGACTGAACCAGATCGCCGAGCGGCTGCCGCTGGACGTGCAGCTTGGGCTGGCGCACGCTGTCGAGCAAGCGCCGCACGATGCGGCGGGCGCGCTCGGTCTCGCTGTCGATCTGCGCGAGCCACAGCCGCTTCATTTCGGCGTCGCCCGCGTCGCCTTCCTCGAGCAGCAGCTGCGCGGACGTCGAGATGTTCGACAGCGGGTTGTTGAGTTCATGCGCCACGCCCGAGACGAGCACGCCGAGCGCGGCCGCCTTCTCGTTGCGGCGAACCAGGTCCTGCTGCTGCCGCATGTGCTTGAGCATGGCGTTGAAGGCGGTAACGAAAGACTGGATCTCCTGGTCGCCGGCGGGCATCGGCAAGGTGCGCGCGCGGCCTTCATCGATCGCGTGCAGTCCCGCCTCCAGCTCGCGCAAGGGCCGCACCACCCGCCGCACCAGGAACAGGCCGCCGGCGACGCCCAGCACGACCACGCCAGCAAACGCGAGCATGAGCATCAACGCCGCGCGCTGGGTGGCCTCGGCGAGCAGGGTGCGCTCGCCGCGCGACAATTCGTCCGACGCCTCGCTGAGCGCGTGGCCGAGGTCCCGGATCACGCCGCGCGCCGCGGCCTGCTCGGCCTGTCCGAGAAAGGGATATCGCTCGAGTTCGGCGCGGTAGCGTCGCAGCAGATCTTCGACGCGACGCTGCATGTCCGGGCCGGCGACGGCGGCAAAGGTTTCACGATGGTCGGTGAGCGCCTGGCGGCTGGTATCGATTTGCATCAACAACTGGTCGAGGCTGGCGTAGTCGCGGTAGAGAAACAGGTTCTTCTCGTCGCGGCGCATTTCCAGCGCGGCCTCGCGAAAATCGGTGACGGCCTGGCCAGACGCGATCTGCTGATCCAGATAGTGCAAATCGACGAACACGACGACGGCAAAGCCCAGCATCACGAGCTTGGAAAAGCCGTACGTGCGCAGGATCTTGTTGCGAAGGCTGGGCATGGCCGAGCACCGGCGGGCGGAAAAGTGTTGCATCTTACAACAGGTGCAACAGGTGCCGCTACATAATGAAACGCCGGTCTCAACCGGCGAGAGCCGCCATATGCCGTTAAGTTATTGATTCATCGTGTCTTTATTACCTGGCACAGTGTCTGCTTTGGAAACGGACGACCCCTTCCAGACAGGAGCCACGCCATGAAAAAACTGACCCACGAAATCCAGCACATGCTCGACGCACTCGCCTACGCAAACGCCGGCGAGAACCTCAACCGCCGCCAAAAATCGCGCGCCATCGCCGGCAGCGCGGCAGCGGTGACGACGGAGGCGCCGGCGCAAGCGCCCGCCACCCGCCTGCCACAAGTCGGCTTTTACCTCGGCAGCGAACTGTCGGCCGACGTGATGCAGTACGTGACGCAGACCTGTGCGCGCCTGAAGCACGGGCTGACCATCTTCACCTTCCAGTCGACCAGCGAGGCGCAGGCGCTGCTCGCGCCATTCCAGGACGCGTTGGAGGCAGCGGGCATCGCGCCGCAACTCGTCGTGCTGACGGGAGAGCCGCCGGCGGCGCTGGTTCACGCCCTGCGCAAGCGCCCCGACGTCGCGTTCCTGATCTGCAACGAGTCCGGCTATCTGGGACGCGGGATCCTGAAGGGCACCGTGCGGCAGGATGCGATTCCCGTTCCCGTGGTCATGGTCGCCAGCCAGGATGCCGCTACACGTCCGGTGGACGCGAAGCTGCCCAGCGCGCGCGCGGCCTGAGACGCGCATCGTCCCGCCTCGTCGCGAACCCGGCAGCCCGTCGGCTCGCCCCGTGCATTGCACGGGGGTTTCACTAGATTCTCACGCGCCTGATCCATGCTGAAACGCCTTTTCCCCTTTCTGAACTGGTTCCCTATGAGCGGCGACGCCGTGCGGGGCGACCTGATCGCCGGCATCACGGTCGCGCTGATCCTGATCCCGCAATCGATGGCGTACGCGACGCTCGCCGGGCTTCCGGTGGTCTACGGCCTGTACGCCGCCTTCCTGCCGGTGATGGTGGCGTCGATGTGGGGCGCCTCGCGCTTTCTGCACACCGGACCGGTCGCGCTGCTGTCGCTGATGTCGGCGGCGGCGATCGAGCCGCTGGCGAGCCGCGGCAGCGACGAGTTCATCGCGCTGTCGATGACGCTCGCGCTGATGGTCGGTGTCATGCGGCTCGGGCTCGGCGCCTTCCGCATGGGCGTGTTGATCAACCTCGCGTCGCACCCGGTGATCAACGGCTTCACCAACGCCGCCGCGCTGATCATCGGCCTGTCGCTGCTCAACACCTTCATCAATGTGCCCATGCCACGCTCGGACATGTTCCTGCGCGACCTCTGGCAGGTGGTCGTTCAGCTGCCGCTGGCGCACTGGCCGACGATCGCCTTCGGCGTCGGCACGCTGGTCCTGCTGTCGCTGCTGAAGAAATGGGTGCCCAAGCTGCCCGGCGTGCTCGCGGTCGTGGTGCTCGGCACGGTGATCAGCGCAAGCGTCGGCTTTGAGAAAACCGCGCTGGTCGCCCCGGAGCAGATCGTCGACGCCGACGCCCGGGCCGCCTACGCGAAATTCGCCGAGCTCGAAGCCGCGCTCGCCCAGAACAAGACGCTGCAGGGCACGCTGCGCAAGCAGATCGCAACGCTCGCCAAAACCCACGCCCACGACTACACCCTGGAAGCCGAGGAGCTGCGGCTGCGCGGCGAGGAACAAAGCCTGAAGAAGCAGCTTTACGGGCAGCGGGTAGCCGTCTTCCGCTACGCGCTCGAACCCGTCAGGAGCGAGGACGGGAGCGTGCAGTACCGGCCGATGGCCGGGTCTGACTGGACCGCGAGCCCCTGGCGGTTCGTCGGCGTCAAGGACGGCCAGTACCGCCTGTCGGGCGGCGGCCAGGTCGTCGGCAACATTCCTGCCGGCCTGCCCGGATTCATGATTCCTTCCCTCGATCTCGGCGTGATGACCGGGCTTTTGGGCACCGCCTTCATCATGGCGCTGATCGGCTTCATGGAGGCGACGTCGATTTCCCGCGCGCTGGCCGCCAAGAGCCGCGAGAAACTCGACCCGAACCAGGAACTGATCGGACAGGGACTCGCCAACATCGTGGGCAGCTTCTTCCAGTCCTACACGGTGTCAGGGTCGTTTTCCCGCTCGGCGGTGGCGGCCAAGTCCGGCGCGCGCACCGGCATGTACGCGATCATCAGCGCGATCGGCGTCGTCATCGTCATGCTGTTCATGACCAAGTATTTCTATCACCTGCCGCAGCCGGTGCTCGCGGCCATCGTGATGAGCGCGGTGTTCGGACTGATCGACTTCAAGACGCTGCGCCACGCGTGGAACGTACGCAAGAGCGACGGCGTGGTCGGCCTGCTGACCTTCGTGTCGACCCTCGTGATGGCACCGCAACTGGCGAACGGCGTGCTGGTCGGCGTGGTGCTGACGATCCTCTTGTTCCTGCACGGGGTGATGCAGCCGCGCAGCGAGGTGCTGGGACGCACCAAGGACGGCACGCTCGCCGGCGCGGCGAGCCACGACTTGCCGCCGATCAGCGAGCACTACGTCGTGCTGCGCTTCGACGCCTCGCTGGTGTTCATCAACTCCGCCTTCTTCGAGCAGGCGGTGATGAAGGCGATCAGCCAGTTCCCGCAGGCGAAGGCGGTGCTGGTGATCGGCAACGGCATCAACCAGATCGACGCCACCGGCGAGGAAAAACTGCGCGCGCTCGCGGGCGACCTCAAGCTCGCCGGCATCACGCTGATGCTGTCGGGCCTGAAAAAACCAGTACGGGAGGCGCTGACGCGCGCCGGCCTAGACGATGCGCTGGGCCGGGAAAACCTCTTCCCGAGCAAGGACCTCGCCCTGCAGGCGCTGGCCGAGCGCTACGACCGCAAGCAGGATTGACGCGCCCGTCGGGGACGAAGGCGCCGGCTATTCGTCCTCGTCGAGCTCGGGGTCCCAGCCGCGCGCCTTGGCGCGCTCGGTCGCCATCTCGTACAGCTCGGTGTGACGCTGCCGCAGTTCGTCCGGCAGGAAGCTCGGCAGGTTGCCGTACTTGTCCCATTCCCGCTCCACCTCGCCCATCAGCTTCTGCATGCGCTGCAGGTCCCAGCCGGCACAGTCTTCGCTTTCGGGGATGAGGCCGAACAGCCAGGCATCGAGCACGACGCGGGACAGCATCGTCATGCCGTGCGAATCCTCGTAGAAGCCCGGGTAGGTGATCTTGCTGTTGTACATGGCCGTCTCGTTGGTCAGGCAGTCAGGGCGCGCTTACTCGACCCACTTGCCCAGGTAGGCGTGGATGACTTCGAGCACCGCCTCGGCCTTGATGACGAGGCCGAGATCGATCATCTCCGAGCCCATCACCATGCCGTGGTTGTTCGCCGGCACCGGCGCCGGCACCAGGTGGTTGGCTTCCTCGCGGAAGAACACGGCAGCGACGACGCCGGCGAACAGGAATTTCTTGCCGCCGCCCTGGGTCGGGCGCATCACGTCGGGCTGGTAAACGAACACCGGGCTGCCGCTCGAGCCGGGATACACCGCGGCGTCGATGAGGAATTCCTTGCGGCCTTCGAAGTCGAGCGCCATCGGCGTCGCCGTCGTGCCGCGCCGCAGGATGGGCATCAGGTTGGTCTGGTCCCACACGCCGCTGGGGTAGCCGACGAACAGCACTTCCTCGAGCGCGTCGAGCGCGCGCGCCGTCGCCGCGTCGGGCGCCAGCCGGCTGTCGATCGCGTGGTAGTAGAGTTCGACGCCCTGGTCGCGGGCCGCCTGCTCGAGCGGCCGCATGGGAACGATCGCGAGGTCGACTTCGGGGTCCGGATGCATGAACCAGGCGTGCGGAAAATCCTCGATGTTGAGCTGGAAGCGCTGGCCGAGCAGCGGCTGGCCGTTGCGCTTCTGGGTGAACACGAGCCCGCCGCGGCGCACGCCATCGACGAGATGCCGGTTGGTGACGATGAAGGTGGTGGTGCCGCGCGGATGCGTGTGGCTCACCACGAAGGCGGTGCCGGAACCCTCGCTGCCGTCCTCCAGCACGGTGTCGACCCGCACGGTGTTGAACAGCAGCTTCTTGGTGATCGAATTGATTTCCATGCTCGCCTTCTTGCGGTGCGTTTACGCGGTTGCCGGCTTCACCGGGCAGAACAGGTCCTCACGGGCGGTATCGCCGAGTCGCTCGTAGATCGCCGTGATCGCCTGGTCTTCGGTGGCGAAGATGTTTTCCTGCCCGACGGCTTCGATGAGGTGGGTCTGCCGCATGACGTCGAGGCACTGTTTCTTGAGGCCCGAGAACACCAGGGTTACGCCAGCGTCGCGCAGGCGCTCGACCAGGTGGTGGATGACTTCCTCGCCGGAGGCGTCGATCTGGTTGATGCCGTCGCCGACGATCAGCACGTACTTGACGTTGGGCCGCTCGGCGAGCGCTTCGAGCACGGTATCTTCGAAGTACGAGACGTTGGCGAAGTAGAGCGAGCCGTCGTAGCGCATCGCCATGATGTGTTCGCTCGTCGGCAGGTCGGGGTTGACCTTGATGTCGCGCAGCGTGCCGTCGCTGTAGCGGCCGAGCAGCGCGACGCGCGGCTTCATCGTGCGCAGCAGGAACAGCACGATCGCCAATCCCGCGCCGACGAGGATGCCATTGTCGAGGTGGGGCGCGAAAAACAGCGTCGCGACAAAGGTGACGATCGCGGCGATGCCGTCGTGCTTGTGCGCCTTCCAGGCATGCTTCACGGCCTCGATGTTCACCAGGCCGCCGACCGCCATAATGATGATGGCGGCGAGCACCGCCTGCGGCAGGTGATACAAGAGCGGCGTCAGGAACAGCAGCACGATGAGCACGATCAGCGCGGTGAACACGGCCGACAGCCCCGACGTCGCCCCCATGTTCATGTTCACCGCCGAGCGCGAGAACGAGCCCGAGGTCGGGTAGGACATCGAGACGCTGCCGGCGAGGTTGCCCAGCCCCTGGCCGATGAGTTCCTGGTTGGGGTCGAGCCGCTGCTTGGTCTTGGCCGCCATCGCCTTGGCGATGGAAATCGCCTCCATGAAGCCGACCAGCGCGATCACCAGCGCCGCCGAGAAGAGCGCGCCGATCTTGTCCATCTCCAGCGTGGGCAAGCTGAACTTGGGCAGCCCCTCGGGAATGGCGCCGACGACCTCACCGCCGCCCACGAGCTTGAAGCTCTTGTCATCAACCTTGCGAATGCGGTATTCGGTGCCGTCCAGCTTTACGCCGGCGGGCGCCTTGCCCGCGGGGTATACGGCGACCGTCGCGCCGGCGTCGTCGATCTGACGCACGACCGGGATCTTGCGCAGCTTCTTGCGCTCGCTCGCGTAAACCTCCTCGGCGTTGCGCAGGGCGATCTTCGCAAGCGCGAGGTCGGCCTCGAGGTTGACCGCCGCGACGCTGTCTTCGCCTTCCTTCTTGACGGCGGTGGTCAGCGCGTCGTTCTTCTCGGCGATCGCGACGTTCAGGCGCTCCACTTCGGCGCTCGCCTGAACGACCCGCTCGACCTGCACCTTGAGCTCCGGGTCGGCCACCTGCGCGTGCGTCGCGCTGGCGTTGCGTTCGAAACCCACCGCCCAGGAGATCAACGTGGTCAGCACTACCGCGACCAGCACGCCAGGCCATTTCGGGACGTATTTCTTCATCAGCCACATGAGCAGCATGGCACCGACGCCCATGGCAAAGGTCGGCCAGTGCGTGTCGCCGACCTGACGGAACACCCCGATGATGTCCTGGATGAAGGATTCGCTGCGCGGCATCGACACGCCGAGGATCTTCGACACCTGCGACAGACCGATGATGATCGCCGCCGCGTTGGTGAAGCCGACGATGACCGGGTGCGACAAGAAGTTCACTACCACCCCGAGCTTGAAGATGCCGAGCGTCAGCTGGATCAGCGCGACCAGGAAGGTCAGCATGATCGCCAGCGCGATGAAGTGGTCGCTGCCGGGCGGCGCCAGGGTCGCGATCGAGGACGCCGTCAGGAGCGACACCACCGCGACCGGCCCCGTCGCCAGCTGGTTCGAGGAACCCCACATCGACGCCACCGCAACCGGCAGGAAGGCCGCATAAAGGCCAAAGTACGCCGGCAGCCCCGCGAGCTGCGCGTAGGCCATCGATTGCGGAATCAGCACCAACGCAACGGTGAGGCCGGCCAGAAAGTTGATCTTGACGTCGTCGCCCTTGAGCGGGAACCAGCGCAGAAACGGCAGAAAACGGGTGAGCTTCGGGTTCATGGGTATCGGCGCCGGGCGGACCGGCGGCATCCTGTCAGGCAGTTGATTTAAAAAAGCTTGGTATTATACCAACAAGCCATTTCTGCCACGCGAACCCCCATGTTCTCCCACCGCGCAAGCATCGCCAGCGCCCTCCACAGCTTTCGCCTCGAGGGCCGCATGCTGTGCTACAACAACTTCGTTCCGAAGCTCTACAACTGGTGCCTGTCGCTGGGCTTCACGCCGGGCAAGATCATGCCGTCGCGCGCGTTCTGCTCGGACGAGAGCCAGGGCTTTCCGATCATCCTGCTCGCCAAGCACTTCGGCGCCTTCCCGTTCAACCACGGCCGCGTCGGCGGCATCGTCTCGGTCGACCGCCACGCCCCGCACGCCGACCACGGCAAGGACCTGCTGTTGCTGCAGGCGAGCCATGTCGGCTACAACCCGGAAACCGGAGAGTTCGGCGTCTACCGGCGGCTGCAATCGGAAAACGAGCACCTGAGCTGCAGCTGCGGCAAGATCGGCCGCATCATCGAGTGGTACAAGGGGGAGCACGCCTACGCGTGCGAGAACATCCGGCTGCTGCGCCACGAGGGCCAGCTCGCGGTGCTCATCGACTACCAGCTGATCGCGAGCCCCCGCCCACAGGGCCTGTTCCTCATCTTCGAGAACCTGGTGCAGGGGGCGGTTAGCGAGGAACTGCCGCCGCCCTTGTCGACGCGCAGCACCGGCCACATCTTCGCTGCTTCCAGCCAACTCATCGCCCGCCTCGGCGTCGACGCTTGGCCACAGAGCGGCAGCATCGCGATCGGCGAGCACCTCGCGGCGGAGGATTTCTATTTCCGCCACAAGGGCGGCTATCTCGACCCCCTGCAGGACCAGCTCGAGAACAACCTGCTGGCGCCGATGCCGTGGATCCTCACGTCCAAGCACCCGCTGCTGACCGCCGCCTGCGCCAACACCATGGTCGAGTTCGACCGCACCTTCCGCAGCCTGGTGCAGTCCGCTGCGATGAACGGCCGCAATCTGGTGTTCCTCGCGGGCCTCAACATCGACATCTCGCCCGAACACGGCGAGCACTTCCCGCTCACCAAGTTCGTTCCCTGGGCCGCCTACGTGCAATACGCCGACGGCCGCCGCGAAATTCTCGAACAGGAGGAAGTGATCGAGCGGCTCGGCAGCGTCGGCAACCAGAATGCCGCACAGATCGACCTCGAGCGCGCCATCGAGACGATGGCAAACAAGCGCGAAGTCGAAGTTCGCTTGTAGTCTCCCCCGCCCGCGCCGTCTGCGGCGGGCGCTCTCCCCGTCTGTCCGCTCAGCGCGCCTTGCGCGCGGTGCCCGTCCTGCGCGTGCCGCTCGGCTGCCAGACGACGCCGTGCGCCTCGAGGTATTCCCGAATCAGACGGCGCACCACCTGGGAGGGGGTCACGTCCTGTTGCGCGCACAACTCTTCGAAGGCTGCTTTCTTGGCCGGGTCGAGGAGCACCGTGAGGCGGGCGGTCTTGGTTTCCATAAGCGATTGCTAAATTACAATTGCATGGTAATAATATTCGCATTTAATGTGTTTTGCACGCCGCTCAGCCGCAAGGACCCGCCCAAATGATCGCCCTGCTCGAAGCCCACCGCGCCGGCCTGTTCGCCCGCCACCACTGGTTGCCGAACATTGGCGCCGGGCTCGTCGTCGGCGTGGTGGCGCTGCCGCTTGCCATGGCCTTCGCCATTGCCTCCGGCGCGCGCCCCGAGCAGGGCATCTACACCGCGATCTTCGCCGGTGGGCTCGTATCGCTCTTGGGTGGTAGCCGGCTGCAAATCGCCGGTCCGACCGGCGCCTTCATTGCGATTCTTTCCGTGATCACCGCCAAGTACGGCATCGCCGGGCTGCAGGTCGCCACGCTGATGGCCGGCTTCATCCTGCTGGCGATGGGCCTCGCACGCATGGGCAGCGTGATCAAGTTCATCCCCGCGCCAGTGATCGTCGGCTTTACCGCCGGCATCGCCGTCATCATCTTCGTCGGCCAGTGGGGCGATTTCCTTGGACTGCCCAAGGTCGGCGGCGAGCATTTTCACGAAAAGGTCTGGCATACGCTGCAGGTGCTGCCGCAGGCGCACTGGCCGACCGCCGCGCTGGCCCTATTGAGCCTGGTGCTGGTGATCTATTCGCCGCGCATCTGGGGGCTGTCGAAAATCCCCGGCCCGCTGGTCGCGATGGTCGTCGCCACCCTGGTCCACATCGCGCTCGATCCGCCCGGCGTGGCCACCATCGGTACCGCGTTCGGCGGCATCCCGACCGGCCTGCCGCCGATCACGCTGCCCGATCTGTCGCTCACGCAGATGATTCTGCTCATTGGCCCGGCGTTTACCATTGCCATGCTGGGGGCGATCGAGTCGCTGCTATCCGCTGTCGTCGCCGACGGCATGGCGGGCACCCGGCACGACTCGAATCAGGAGCTGATCGGCCAGGGCATCGCCAACATCGTCGCCCCCCTGTTCGCCGGCTTCGCCGCCACCGGCGCGATCGCGCGCACCGCAACCAACATCCGCAACGGCGCCACCGGCCCGCTTGCCGGCCTTGTTCACGTCGCCACCCTCATCGCCGTGGTGCTGTTCCTCGCGCCGCTGGCGGCGCACATCCCGCTAGCCGCGCTGGCGGCGATCCTCTTCGTCGTCGCGTGGAACATGAGCGAGATGCACCACTTCGCCGACATCCTGAAAAAGGCGCCGCGTGCCGACCGAGCCATCCTCGTCATCACCTTCCTTTTGACCGTTTTCGCCGACCTCGTCGTCGCGGTCAATGTCGGCGTGATCCTCGCGATCCTGCACTTCCTGCGGCGCATGGCCGAGGTGGTGGAAACGAAGGAAATGGACACCCAGGCGCTGCAGCCCGAGCTCGCGCAGCACGGTGTCGAGCGCATGCCGCCGGGCTTGATGGTCTACGAGATCGCGGGCCCGATGTTCTTCGGCGCGGTGGAGAATTTCGAGCGCGCGCTCTTGCAGACGCACACCGATCCGAAGGCGCTCATTATCAGGCTGCGGCGCGTGCCTTTCATGGATATCACCGGCATCCAGACGCTGGAAGCGGTGGTGGCGAAGTTGCGGAAACGCGGCGTTCGGGTCGTGCTGAGCGAGGCGAACACGCGCGTGCTGGGCAAGCTGCGCAAGGCCGGAGTCGTGGGGGCTGCGGGCGCGCCGGACTACGCCGAGACGTTCATCGACGCCGTCGGCAACCTTGGCGCCGACACCCCGACTGCCTGAGACCCTTTACTCCCAGGTCGCGCGCTGGTTGATCTGCTCGATCGCGCGCACCGCCGCGCGCGCGGCTTCCTCGGCTTCGGCCTCGGAGCCCATCATGGTGAGTCGTCCGAAGTTGCCGAAAGCCTTCACGTCGACCAGCGTGATGTGGGCCGCCTTCTCCGCCTCGTTGGCGGCGTAGACGATGTAGCCCGCCGGTTCGGTCTCGAGGATGAACATGCTCTTGCCCGGCAGGATCATCGAGCCCTTGCGTAACTGGCGGTTGATCAGCGTCGCGTGGTCCGGCGTGATCGCGCGGATGATTTCCTTCCACGCGATGCGGCAAGCCATGCGCGATTCCATCGTGGTGTCGAGCTCGCTCAGGATGATGTTGCCGGCTTCCAGCACGTCGCTCTGGTTGCGGTAGTGGATTTCCATCGAGCCGAACGAACGTTCGACCACCTGCTCGCCCATGCGCACGTTGGTCGCCTTCAAAGCGATGTCCGACAGCCGGTGCACCGCCATGCCCGGCGCGACCTCGATCCACATGCAGGCGTCACCCGGAATCGGCAGGAAACCCTGCGACGACGTGGCGAGATACGACGCCAGCTGCGGTTGCAGCGAGTCGATGAAGACGAAGGTGCGCAGCGTGATGTCCATGCGCTCAGCTCGTCAGGCCCATGTACAGCATGGGGAGTTTTTCCGGCAGGCGCTCGACGTGGTCGAGCACGGTGAAATTCTTCGCGCCGAAGATGCGCGACACGTACTGGTCGGCGTGCGGGTCGAGCGACAGCGCATACGTGGTGATGCCGTCGCGCTGGAGTTCCTCGACTGCGCGCTTGGTGTCGTAGCGCAGATACTGCGGATCGCGCACGTCGTTGTCCGCCGGTTCGCCGTCGGTGATGACGAAGAGGATCTTTTTGCGCTTCGGCTGCGCCTTGAGATAGCTTCCGGCGTGGCGGAGCGCCGCCCCCATTCGCGTCGAATACGAGCCGTGCATCGCCGCGAGGCGTGCCTTCACCAGATCGTTGTAGGGCTGATTGAAATCCTTGAAACGGTGGTAGTGCACGTCGTGACGGCCGTCCGAGCAGAAGCCGTGCAGCGCGAAAGGATCGCCGATGCGGTCGAGCGCATCGGACAGGAGCACGGTCGCGGCGCGGGTAAGGTCCATCACGCTGTAGTCCTGCCCGCGCACCTTGTCGTTGGACGACTCCGACATGTCGAGCAACACCATCACGGCGAGATCGCGCAGGTTGCGCTTGTAGCGCATCATGATGCGGGTGTCGGGCTGCTGGCCCATGCGGATGTCGATCATCGCGCGCACGGCGGCGTTGATGTCGAGCTCGTCGCCGTCTTCCTGCCGGCGGATGCGCTGCATGCCCTGCGGGATCATCGACTCGATGAGGAACTTCAAGCGCGAGATCACCGGCTTGTTGTCGTCGATGATCTTTTCGATCAGTTCCAGGTCGCCGAGCTTGGGGCGGCGCTCGAGCACCGTCACCCAGCTCGGCCGCTCGAGCTGGATCTGGTAGTCCCACTCGTGGTAGTGCACCGGGTCGGCGATGGGCTCGCGGCCTTCGAGCTCGTTGATGGTCTTGCCTTCCTGGTCGAGCCAGAAGGGTGTTTCGAGCACCCAGATCTCTTCCGCGTCGTCGCCGGCGAACTCGTTGTTGACCTCGTTCACCATCTCCATGACGCTGACCTTCTTGCGCACCTGCTGCTGGCGCTGCCAAGTCGCTTCCAGTGCCTCGGCCTCATCGTATTCTTCCGACTCCCACACCGTGCGGTTGTCGTCGCGGTAGACCGCGCGCAGCGCGTCGGTGCGCACGTTGAATTCCGGTAGCGGTATCGCGGCAAGGCTGTGCGCGAGTTCGACGCCGATGTTCCAGCTTGCGCGGTTGCTCGTGAGGTCAGGCTCGGCGCGGAACAGCGCCACGCCCTGCTGCACCCACGGGTGGGGGTCGGCGGGATGTTCCTCGAGCAGCGCGCGCGCCAGCCGGTTGATGAGGTCGCCGACGGTCTTCGGCTCGCTGTAGTCCGCGGGCGGATGCAGCGCCAGCCAGGCGGCGCGCATGTTGGGGAACTGCCGGCACGCGAGCTCCTCCACGCGGGCGTCCTCGATCGTTTCGATGATGCCGATCTGCGTCGTGTTGAGCATCTGCATCGACAGCGGTTCGCGCGTGAAGGCCAGGTGCGCTGCGCAGTGGTTGGCGGCGGCACGGTAGATTTCCACGCCCGGGACGATCAGCCCGGGCGGGGTGTCGTCGCCCATCGGCTTGTAGTCGTCGTAGGCGTCGGCGATGTGGATGACGTAGCGCTCGATGTAGGGCTTGAGACCCTCGCGGCTCTCGTAGTCGCCGGCGGTCGGCCGCATGAAGAAGTCGCGGCCCCACATCGCGCGCAGGTAGATGTTGAGTCGCCGCTGCACGTCGACGAAGAGCGTGCCCTTGCGCTCCTTCTGCAGCACCGAGAGCGCATCCGGGCTCTGCAGCGAGAAGTATTTCTGCTGGCCGTCGAAGTCGGCCTTGTAGGCCTGCGCCCCCCACTGCACCCAGCGGCGCAGGCCGCCGAGCGTGAGCTGAGTCAGCAGGCGGTCGAGGTTCTCCAGCATCGGCCGCAGTCCGCGAGGCGCCTGCGCCAGCATGATGGAGAGCACGTTGAGATAGTTGCGGAAGAGATCCGCGTCGCCCAGCCGCTCCGCAGCGAGCGGCGCGGTATCGACGATCAGCGTCAGCACCTGGCCGGAGGTCTTGGACGCCATGCCGAGCAGGAAATTGACGAGGTCGGGCAGCACGTCCTCGCCGATCGCGCGCGAGACCTGCGGCATGTCCTGGATGAAGGTGACGACGAGTTCCTCGCCGCGGCCGAGGTTGTGCAGCGCGACCGCGCCCTTCAGGTAGTTGTCCAGCCCGCGCGACGAGAATACGCGTGCCGCCTCGTTCCACGACGCGCGCAGCACGTCCTGGGAGTCGGAGGGGAGGTCCGCGAGGAGCTCCTGGTATTCGTCGAGATGGATGGCCATTTCAGGGGCGAGGGATCAGATTTCGCGGGTGAGGGGGAAGACAAGTCACCTTGAGGCGACCGCCCGCCGACCCGAGATCACCGCTCAGAAATAAGTGGTGACGGCCGAATCCAGGGCGTCACGCATGTCCGGATCGTCGGTGATCGGGCGCACCAGCGCGACGCGGCAGGCGGCCAGCGGCGGCACACCCTTGGCGATCAGCGAGCCGGCGTAGATCAGCATGCGGGTCGACAGGCCCTCGTCGAGGCCGTGCCCCTTGAGATTGCGCGCGCGCTCGCCGATGTGCACCAGGTTCTTCGCGACGTCGATCGACACCCCGGACTCGTGGGCGACGATCTCGGCCTCGACGTCGTGCTCGGGATAGTTGAAGTCGAGCGCGCCGAAACGCTGCTTGGTCGACTGCTTCAGGTCCTTCATCAGCGACTGGTAGCCGGGGTTGTACGAGATGACAATCTGGAAGTCCGGGTGCGCCTCGATCAGCTCGCCCTTCTTCTCCAGCGGCAGCACGCGCCGCGCGTCGGTCAGCGGGTGGATCACCACGGTGGTGTCCTGGCGCGCTTCGACGACTTCGTCGAGGTAGCAGATCGCGCCATGGCGCGCCGCGACCGAGAGCGGGCCGTCCTGCCAGCGGGTGCCACTTGCGTCGAGCAGGAAACGTCCGACCAGATCGGACGCGGTCATGTCCTCGTTGCAGGCGACGGTGATCAGCGGTTTCTGAAGCTTCCATGCCATGTACTCGACGAAGCGCGTCTTGCCGCAACCGGTCGGGCCCTTGAGCATGATCGGCATGCGCACCGAATACGCTGCTTCGTACAGCTCGACCTCGTCCGCGACGGGACGGTAGTAGGGCTCGCTCTTCACCAGATATTGGGCCAACAGGTCGGCACCGCCGCCGTTGGAGGCGGGACGGACGTCGGCGGCGGCCTGCTGCTGGGCCTGTGCGCGCGCCAAGGCCTGCTGGCGCGGTGAGTAGGTACGCATGAAGGAATCGTTACGCATGATGCTTCACCTTGTTCGCTGGTTCAGTCCGGCCACACGCGTTCGGGGAACAGCGCGCTGCCGCTTTCGGGGATGCCGCCGGCGATCGTGCGGGGCGCGGCCGGTTTCGTCGCGGCCGGCGCAGGGGGCTTGGTGGGCGCAGGCGCGGGCTTGGCCGCGGCGGGACGGGCGACCGGCTTGGCCGCCGGTTTCGCGGCCGGTTTGGCGGCGGGCTGCTGGGCCGCCTTGGCCATGCGCACGCTGGCAGACAACTTGTCTTTGAGTTTCGTCATGTTCCGAGCACCTCGTTGATAATGGCTTCGATTTCGGCTACCGCCTGAGCCCCGCGGCTGCCCATTTGATACACCGACACCCCCTCGAGTGCGGCGCCGCGGTAGATCGCGCGGCGGCGGACCACTGCCTGCAGCACCGGGATGCCGAACTCCTCGATGGCTTCGTGCATCGCCGCCGAGAGTGCGCTTTTCGGCTCCAGCTGGTTCAGCACCAGGTAAGCCTTCAGGTTCTTGTTCACCTTGCGCGCCTCGTCGATTTCCTGCGGCAGGCGCAGGCTCGCCCACAGATCGATCGGCGAGGGCAACACCGGAATCAACGCCACGTCGCATGCGCGCAGCGCCTGCAGCGACGCGTGGCTGTCGAGCGAAGGCGGGCAGTCCAGCACCATGTGCGCATACGCCCGGTAGTTCTGGTGCAGCGTGCGCGCGTCCCACTTGCCGGCGATCTGCTTGACCGTGGCCGGAAACGGCTCGCTGCCGAGGCTCGCCCACTGCCGCGACGAACCCTGCGGATCGAGGTCGATCACCACGGTGTCCGCGCGGCGGGCGAGCCCCGCGGCGAGATTCATCGCCAGCGTGGTCTTGCCCGCACCGCCCTTCTGGTTGATGACCGCGGTGACGTGCGTCGGCATCTCAGCGTCCCGCCGGCTTCCACAGCGCGCTGATGCGAGCCGCGAACACGTAGTCCGCTTCGCCCAGTTCGCTGCCTTCCAGCGCTTCCAGCGTGAGGTTGACGTACGTGCTGCCGAAGTTGATGTTCTGCGGATGCACGCCGGTCTCCTCCGACAAGGCCGCGAGCGCATCGAGAAACGCGCGCGTGTCGCTGTACCGCTCGAAGCTGAAGCGCCGGAAAAGCGTCGGCGGCTTGCCGCGCGCTTCCCAACCCTCGGGGGCCTCAGCCATGCGCTGCCCCCGTCATGCCGTCGAGCTCCTGCACGTGCGCGACCTCCTCCTTGAGGATGTCGGCGAGCAACGCGGCGCTGTCGGCGTCGCGCATGCGCTGGGCGTGCGCGACCGCCTCCTGGTAGAGGCGCACGGCATCGACCTCCAGCCGCCGGTCGGCTGCCAAGAGTTCGTCGACGCTGCGTCCGAGACGCGCCGGCGGCAGATTGCCGGCCGAGGGCGCCACCCCCATCAGGATGAGGCGTTCCATCAGACGTTCGGCATGGCCGAGTTCCTCGACCGCCTCGTGGCGCAGATGCTCGGCGAGCTTCTCGTCGCCCCAGAGGCGGGCGAGCACGCTCTGCGCGAGATACTGCTGCACCGCGCTCATCTCGTGGGTGAGCGCGCGCGCGAGCCAGCCCAGCGTGCGCGGATCGACACTCATCGTCGGCGCGATTTAGCTGCGGGTCGAGGTGATCTCGGCGTCGCGGCCGCCACCGTCGGCGTCCGGCTTGGTCGGCAGGATGCCTTCGACTTCGCTGTGCACGCGGGCGATGATGTGGGCGGCAACCAGGCCGTCACCCACGCGCTCGCACGCATCGGCGCCAGCGCGAACGGCTGCGTTGACCGCGCCCGTCTCGCCGCGCACCAGAACGGTGACGTAGCCGCCACCCACGAATTGACGACCCACCAGGCGCACTTCGGCGGCCTTGGTCATCGCGTCCGCCGCTTCGATCGCGGGAACCAGACCACGGGTTTCGATCATGCCCAGGGCAATGCCGGTCACGTTAGCCATGAGGTTTTCTCCAGTAATCAGTTGTGGAATCGTGCTTCCGTCCACTTAGGCGGTCGGCGCGGTCGGCAGGATGCCTTCCACTTCGCTGTGCACGCGGGCGATGATGTGGGCGGCCACCAGGCCGTCACCCACGCGCTCGCACGCATCGGCACCGGCGCGAACGGCAGCGTTGACCGCGCCCGTTTCGCCGCGCACCAGAACGGTGACGTAACCACCACCCACGAATTGACGACCAATCAGACGCACTTCGGCGGCCTTGGTCATCGCGTCCGCCGCTTCGATCGCGGGAACCAGACCACGGGTTTCGATCATGCCAAGGGCAATACCAGTCACGCTAGCCATTTTGCTTTGCTCCTAAATAAACACTTGCTGCAATGTTGATGAAAATCAGGCAGTCGGAGCGGTCGGCAGGATGCCTTCCACTTCGCTGTGCACGCGGGCGATGATGTGGGCGGCCACCAGGCCGTCACCCACGCGCTCGCACGCATCGGCGCCAGCGCGAACGGCAGCGTTGACCGCGCCGGTTTCGCCGCGCACCAGGACGGTGACATAGCCGCCACCCACGAATTGACGACCCACCAGGCGCACTTCGGCGGCCTTGGTCATCGCGTCCGCCGCTTCGATCGCGGGCACCAGACCACGGGTCTCGATCATGCCCAGCGCAATACCCATACGTTCAGCCATTTGCTACTCCTTTTCAGACAAAGTTAAGAAACGAAATCCTTACCACTCAAATTTCAAGGGCCATCGCGTCGAGCACGCCTTCCCCTGCCCTGCCCCAATCTCACGCATCCCAGTTGTCGATGATTCCGCAAATGGTCAGATCGGTCATTACTTTCACGTCGGGCATCGCCCACCGCGCCGCGCTGCCGCTGGTGGTGAACACCCACTTGCCGGGCGGCACACCGACCGGATCGGTGGCGACGGACAATGCGCCCTGCTGATTCTGGAGCACGCGCAACGACGCCGTCTGCAAGCCCGGCACGCGGCGGGTGCATACCAGTTCGTCGATCACGCGCATGATTTCCATCAGGCCGCGTCCCCCTGCCAGTGGTCGATGATGCCGACGATGGTGAGGTCGGAGGGAAACTCCTTGCTACCTGCCGCGTCGCGCGCGGCCGACGAGCCGACGCAGATCACCCAGTCGCCCGGGACGCAGCCGACCGCATCGACCGCGACGCTGCGCGCGCCGCCCACCTTCTCCTGCACCACCAGCAGCGGCCGGTGGCCGAAGCCGTCAATGCGGTTGGTCGAAACCAGGGTTTTCTCAACTCTCATGATCTTCATCGCGAAACCTCAGTGCATCCTTTCCATCAATGCCCCGCGTCAACGACGTCGTCATCGACGAAGGCACAGCGTTCGCTGCCGCGCCGGTCGCTCACAGCCATCTGGCAATGCAACAGGCCCTGCGCGTGCAGCTGCGCATAGCGCGCCTCGATCGCTGCCTTCACCCGCTTGCAACGCAGCACGGCACGTTCGCGCGCGCCCGGCACCCGCGAGCAGTAATGGAAGTGCACCAGCACCGGCACGGCGAGTCCGTGCTTGACGTTGAGGCCGGTAAAAATCTTGATGCCGACGTCCATGTCGGCAGCACCCTCCTCGACCGTGTCGAGATGGGCGTAGTAATACTTATTGCGCAGCTGCACGAAATTCGTTGCCTCGCCAGCGCAGATGAACGCTTCGTCGTGGCCGATCACCGAATAGCGACCGGCATGGTGCCGGACCACGTACTCGATCTGCGAAAGGTTGGCTTCCAGAAGACGCAGCACGAGGCGACGCATGCCGTCGACCATCGGCCCATCGCCCTGTGCCCACCCATCCGCCTGTTCGGCAAGGGCGACGGCGGCGGCGATGTGCGCGCGCGCCGAGGCGGCATCCATCCCCAGCGTCTCGCGGTACAAATCGCCAGTATCGACGTAGCGATAGGGATTCACATCGCCGTTGGCATCGGGAAGGTGCACGCGAATCGCGTCGATGTCAGTGTCGACGCCAATCAGCAGGATTTCTGGCGCGGCGCCACGTCCGAACGTATTCTCGATCGCGGCGCGCAGCTCATTGAGTCGCCCCAGCGCAGACTCGACCGCCTTGGTGTCGTTGCTGCCATGCGCCGCACACCCCTGGTCGCAAGGCAACGAGGTGCTGAAATGATAGACCGCGACCTTCAGATAGTTGGCCGATTCCCCGCCGGGAATCCCACCTGACAGACGCTCGATTTCACGATGCGTCCAGTCCGCGACATCGCCTTCGACGTCGAACATCGCGCCGGCATAGGCCTTGACGTAGATGCTGTCGTCGGGGGCCATACGCAGGACGAAAGGAAGCAAGCCTTGCAGGCGCCCGTCGGCGCAGGGGCTGATGTCCACGGTGTGGTAGCCGCACGCCCGCAGGAACTCGGCGTCCAACGCCATACGCGGACGCCAGGGTGCCTGGTCGGCATCGGCGCGGTCGACGGATTGCTTGAAGGCGCGAAAGGTACAGTACGCGTGGAGCGCACGCATGTTGAGACCGGAAACCCATGCGTCTTCGAGCAATGCCGCGGGCAGCTCGTAGCCGAGACGATCGAGCGCGTAACGCTGGGCGCGGGCGACGAAATCGACTTCATGCTGGAGCGACGACACGGACTTGAGGGTCTCGACGATGAGCGCGAAACGTTTACGCACTTGTTGCTCGTAGTCGTACAGGCGCTGGTTCAGCGCCTGGTCGACGAGTGCGTGCTCGCATCGCTGACCCGGCCCGACGACGCAGGCGGGGTTGGCAGGCGCGTCGACCACTCCGGGCAGGGCCCCGGCCGAGCGCATGGCAGCGAGTCGTTTACGCGTGTTCACCGGTCATTCCTCAGCCGCGCGCGCCACCCGACAGGGTGACGACCGCACCCTTGCCCGTATTGCCAGCCGAGCCGGTGATACGGCTTTCGGGCACTTCGGGGCGCTCGATCTCCCGGAACACTTGGGCGTTGGCCCCTGCGCCGCGCGGGTTGCCGCGCATCGACATGTTGCGGGCGAGGCTCGACGCACCCTCGGTGCCGGTGACCCGGCTCTGCGCATGCCAGGCGTCGCCGGTGATGCGGGCGCCGGCCTGGCTGCCTTCGCCAGTGAGGCGACGGGCCGCGGCGATCGCCGCTTCCTGCTCAGCCTGCAGCGTCGCCGCGTCGCGGTGACGGAACTCGGGCGTGCCGGTGATGAGGCCGCTGGCCTTGTTGACCGGGCCGGTAATGCGCTCGCTGTTGTAGCCCGTGCCGGTGACGTCGGCGAAACGCCGCTCCCAAGCCTGACGCGCGGGCGAGACAATGCTGAAGTCCATCGGCGCAGGCGGTTGAGCCGGCTCGATCCAGGTGCGCGGACGCGACACGAAGCGGCCGCTGGCCACGCACTGGTTAACGGTGTTATCCGCGCCGACGTAGGGCGTGCCACTGATCACTTCACACGCGCCACGCTCATCGCCAGTCATCACCGAGCCGCCAGCGCCCGGCCGATCGCCGGTCACCGCAGTAGCAGGAATGACGGCGCTGGTACGGATGCGGGCCTCTTGCTCGCTCACGTCCGGCGCGGCACAGAAGCCGCTGTACTGGCTGCGGCCAATGTAAGGCGTGCCGCTGATCGGCGCGCAGCCGCCGGGTTCATCGCCGGTGACCTTGGCGGAGCGGCCGACGTAGCTGCCGGTCACCGGCAGGCCACGCCAGGTCTGGTCGACCGCGACTTTCGCTACGGGAGCAACTGGGGTGCTGACGGCGCACTCGGACTGCGCGCCGACATAATCAATTCCGGTGACGGGGTTGCACCCCCCCATCTCGTCACCGGAGAGCTTTGGGCTGGAGCCGACCTCCGTGCCCGTGACCGTGCGGCCGCCGAGCGTCTGCATCGCGCCCACCTTGCGCGGGCCCGCGGCGTTGCACAGATCGCCAAAGTCGCTCGTCGTGTAGTACTGGCTGCCGGTGATGGCGCGGCACGAGCCGGGCTCATCGCCGGTGACCTTGGCCGAACGACCGACCTCGGTGCCGGACACCGGCTGGTCACCGCGCGACGACATCACGCTGACCTTACGCGGCGTGGCGAGCGGCGCGGTGTTGCAGACCGTCTGGAACTGTTCGGCCGCGAGGTATTCGGTACCGGTGATGCCGCGGCACGCACCCGGCTCGTCGCCAGTGATCTTCACCGTGTGGCCGACGGCGGTGCCGGTCACGGTCTTGCCGTGCGTGGTGTGGGTGACCGCCACCTTTTCGGGCGCATCCACGCCGCTTGCGGGCAGCGTGTAGCCCGTGCCGGTGATCGCGCGGTCGGCACCCGGCTCATCGCCGGTGACCTTGGGCGAATGGCCGACCTGGGTGCCGGTGACCGGCTTGCCTTTGGCGGTATCGGAGACGCCGACCTTGGCCGGCGCCGGCGCCGGACGGGTGCTGCAGAATTCCTCGTAGCGCTCGACAGCGAGGTACTCGGTGCCGGTGATGCCGCGGCAGGCACCGGGCTCGTCGCCCGTGACCTTGGCCGAGCGGCCCACCTCCGTTCCAGTGACGCGCCGCTCGCGGGTGGTCGTGCTCACGCCGACCTTGGCCGGCGCAGGCGCCGGACGCGTGCCGCAGAGGGTGTCGAACTGCTCGCTACCAATGTATTCAGTGCCGGTGATCGGGCGGCAGGAGCCGGGCTCGTTGCCGGTGACCTTCTTGCTGCGCTCGACCATCGTGCCGGTGACGGGCTGGCCGGAAAGGGTGTGTCCCTCCTCGACCTTGGCCGGCGCGGGCACGACGTTGCGGGCGCGCTGACGACCCGTGGGACGCGCGGGTTCGCTGGCACCGGTGCGGCCGGCCAGCGCCTGGACCAGACGCCGCTGCATCGCGATCTGGCGACCGGTGGCACCCTTGGTGATCGCAGCCTGCCAATCCTGGCCGGGCATCGCCGCGGCGATCTTGGTCGCCTGCGCGACGCGCTTGAGGCCAGCCTTGCCGTCCTGCGCGAGGGCGGCACGACGGGCCTGCGCCAGCGCGCGCCCGGTGGGCTGGGAAACCGTCTTGGCGAGGGTGGGCGCCGCCGCATCCGTCGCCGGGCGCAGACCGGCGTCCGCCTGTTGCGAGGCGCCGCAGCCACCGGGCGCGCCGTTGCAGCCGCAACCGCACGAAGAGGCCGGGGCGGCCTGCGCTTCGCTCGCGCTCACCATCACGGGCGCGCTCGATGCGAGCGGCGCCGGCTGGCGGCTCGGACGCACGCGCCCGGTGGGGCGCGAAGCGGTCGGCTGAAGCGCGGCCTTGCCGGCGGTGCTCAGCGCCGCGCGGCGCGCACGGCTTGCCTCGCGAGCCGGGCTGGCGGCGGGCGCCGGGGCGACGAAGGCGGCGCCGGCAGGGCGGCTCGCGGGCTCGCTGCTCGATGTGGCCGGCGCCAGGCTGGCGGCGGGTGCTGCCGGCGCGCTGCGCGCAGCCGTCGGCTGGCGGCCGGCGGCGGCCGGCTTGGTCACGCCGGTCTTGCCGTGCAGCGCCATGGCCTGGCGGCGCTTCAGGGCCAGCTCGCGCCCGGAGAGGGTGGCGCTGGCCGTGCTATCTGCGGCTTGTGTCATCACATACCTCGAACGGTTGGGTTTGCTGTGGGGGCGGTCCTGCGCGACCGCTGCCACAGCAAACTGCTTGCAAAAGTCTGCCGCGGCCGGGGGGGGGGGCGCCCGCCCCCCCCCCCCGCCGCGCCACGACGTGCTGGCCCGCGTGCGCGCCGCCTGCCATGAAGGCGGCCAGGCCTACTGGGTCTGCCCGCTGATCGAGGAATCCGAGAAGCTGCAACTGCAGACCGCCGAGGACACCTACGCCATGCTGGCCGCGCAGTTGCACGACCTGCGCGTGGGCCTGGTGCACGGCCGCATGAAGCCCGACGCCAAGCAGGCGGTGATGGCGGCGTTCCAGGCGCACGCGATCGACCTCTTGGTTGCGACCACGGTGATCGAGGTCGGCGTCGACGTGCCCAACGCGGCGCTCATGGTGATCGAGCACGCCGAGCGCATGGGCCTTGCCCAGTTGCACCAGCTGCGCGGCCGGGTCGGCCGCGGCAGCCGCGAGTCGGTGTGCGTGCTGCTGTACGAAACCCCCTTGTCGGAACTCGCGCGGGCACGGCTGAAGGTCATTTTCGAGCACACCGACGGCTTCGAGATCGCGCGCCAGGACCTGCTGCTGCGCGGGCCAGGCGAGCTCCTGGGCCACCGTCAGAGCGGCTTGCCGATGCTGCGCTTCGCCGACCTCGAGCGCGACGTCGCGCTGCTGGAAGCGGCGCGCGACCTCGCGCAACGCTGCCTCACGTCGCATCCAGACATCGCCGCCGCCCACGTCGAGCGCTGGATCGGCCGGCGCGAGGCGCTGGCGTCGATATAATCCGGTTTTCCGTTTTCGAACCGTTCGCCGTGATCGAATCCCGGCAGGGCTGGCTTGCCCACCCGCACCCGATACCGCGTCCGCTGCGCGCCTGGTTGAGCGACACCGGCTCGCTCACCCGGCGTCTCAAGGCGCGTTGCGCACACTTCCGCGTGCTGCCGCTCGCGGTGGGCATCGCCCGGCCGAACGCCGATGAGGTCGAACTCTTGGGGCTCAAGCCCGGCATGCGCGCCTACGTGCGCGAGGTGCTGCTGTTGTGCAACGAGATTCCGGTGGTGTTCGCGCACAGCGTACTACCGTGTGCCGGGCTGCGCGGCGGCTGGAACGACATCACCCGGCTCGGCACCCGCTCGCTCGGCGAGGCGCTGTTCAACGACCACCGCATCCAGCGCCAGCCGCTGGCCTACAAGGCCGTGCGGCGCGGCCACCCGCTGTTCGACCGCATCGCCGCCCCCCACGCGCAAGTGCGCGCGCTGTGGGCGCGGCGCTCGCTGTTCTGTCTTCACAGTCATCCGCTGCTGGTGACCGAAGTGTTCCTGCCTGCCATCGAATCCCTATGACGCTCGCCGAACGCCTCACACATTACGAAAAACTGATGCGGCTCGACAAGCCGATCGGCATTCTGCTGCTGTTGTGGCCGACGTTGTGGGGGCAGTGGCTCGCCAGCAACGGCGACCCGCAATGGCTGATCCTGTGGATTTTCGTGATGGGCGTGGTGCTGATGCGCTCAGCCGGCTGCGTCATCAACGACTACGCCGACCGCGACTTCGACCCGCACGTCGCACGCACGCGCGAGCGCCCGCTTGCAGCCGGCAAGGTGTCGCCGAAGGAAGCGCTGCTGCTGGCGGCGGGGCTCTCGCTGGTGGCCTTTCTGCTGATCCTGCCGCTCAACACCCTGGTGCTGCAGTTGTCGGTGGTCGCACTGTTCCTCGCCGCGAGCTACCCGTTCACCAAGCGTTTCTTCGCCATCCCCCAGGCCTACCTCGGCGTCGCATTCGGCTTCGGCATCCCGATGAGCTACGCCGCCGTGGGGAACAGCGTGCCGGCCGAAGCCTGGGTGCTGCTCGCCGCCAACGTGTTCTGGGCGGTGGCCTACGACACGCAATACGCCATGGTCGACCGCGAGGACGATCTCAAGATCGGCATCAAGACCTCGGCGATCACTTTCGGCCGCTTTGACATCGCGGCCATCGCGGTCTGCTACGCGACCGCGCTCGGCCTCATCGCCTGGGTCGGACTGCAACGCAGTATGGGGGGGGCTTTCTACGCGGGCCTCGTGACCGCGGCAGGCATCGCGCTCTACCACCTGTGGTTGATCCGCGGCCGCGACCCGAAGCAATGCTTCCGCGCCTTCCTCCACAACACCTGGTTCGGCGCCGCAGTATTCGCCGGCATCGCGCTCGATTTCGTGCTGCGACGCTTATGACGGGCGGCACGCCACGCGGGTCAGCCGACTGTTCGTATAGGGCTGCTTGAGCGCGTCCAGCCCTTTGAGAACGTCCGGGTCTTCGCTGCGGATCACGAAATAGAAATCCGTACCCGGCTTCGGAAGACGCTCGATGCGGCTGCCGAGCACGCCCTTATCCTCGAGCTCGCGCACCCTCAGGCGCGCTGCCTCGTCGGTGTCGTACCGTCCAAGCGAGATCGCGTGCTGCCACTCCCCCTGCGTCACCACTTCGCCGCCCTTGACCCCGGCCGCGTCGAACTCGGCAAGCTTGGCCGCCGCCGCCGGCGCGCTCGGCAATGGCGGAAACATCACCCAGCGCAGCGTATCGACGGGCGTTTCGGCAAACGACATTACCTGCTGCGTGACTAAGGCCTTGAGCTGCTCGCGCACCGCGTTGCGCTCTTGCGCAGTGAGGCCCCGCCATTCGACGCACAGGGCGGTCTCCGCACGTTCGGGCGCCGCCTGCTGCAGATTGGACTGGCTGCGCAGACTGAGGCGCTCGACGTTGAGCGGCGCGGCGCGGTCCGCTTCACGCTGCGGCCAGTAGTCGCGCCCGAGAAACGCCGCCGCGACCAGCACGTTGGCAAGCAACAATATCCACGCGATCCACTTCACGAAGCACCCTCCTGGTTTGCCATGCGCTCGATGCCCTCGAGCACCAGCGCCGGCACGATTTCGACCGGCCAGTCCAGATGCGGCGCGATCACCGCCGCATCGCCGCCCGTCACGATGCAGCGCGGCACTTGCCCCGCGTGCGCGGCGAGCGCCTCGAATTGCCGCCGCACAGCACCGCAGAGTGCGGCGACGATGCCGCTGTGTACCGCGTCCGACGTGCCTCGGGGAAAGGCCTCCACATGGCCCTCGGCGGGTTCGACACCCGCAGTCCCCTGACGCAGCGCCTCGCGCATCAGCTGCACGCCCGGCACGATGATTCCGCCCAGGAATCGGCCCGCCGCGGAGATCGCGTCGACCGTCATGGCCGTCCCTGCCGACACCACGAGTAGCGGCTCGGACGTTCGCGCGCGCGCCGCGATGAGCGCCATCCAGCGGTCGACGCCGAGCTGCTCGGGCACGGCGTATCCATTGACGAGATCGCCATAGGCCGCCTCACTGCGCAGCCAGATCACGTCGACGCCCGCCTCCGCCAGGACCTCCGCCAAGCGCTGCCGATGCGCGGCACCCGCCACGCAGGCGACGAAGCACCGGCTGACTCCGGCCAACGCTACGACGAACGCCGACCAGTCCGAGTAGTCGATCCAACCCTGGGCCTGCCAGTCCTGCTCGCCCATCCGCACCCATTTGAGCCGCGTGTTACCGGCGTCGATCAGCAGCCGCGTGCTCATCGTTCGTCCAGACGCAAGCTGAGTTCCCCCCCGCTGAACGCGGTAAGCGTTTCGTCGGCGGCGCGAAGCAGCAACGCACCGCGATCGTCGACGCCGGTGGCGATGCCGGCGACCGTTCCGCTTTCGCCGAGCGCAAGGGTCACCGCGCGTCCCGCGTAGGCGTCGAGCGCGAGCCAGTCCTCGCGCAGTGCCGCGAAGCCGCCAGCGCGAAACACCTCGGACACCGCATGCAGCTCGCGCAGGCAGTCGGCCAGAATGCGGTTGCGGCCCGCCGTCACGCCGAGTTCGGCGAGATCGACCACGGCGCGATCGATCGCATCGCGTTGGCGCGCGTTGAGCCGGACGTTGAGCCCGACCCCGACGACAGCGAACGCAGCGCCGTGCATGTCGCCCTGCACTTCGACCAGCACCCCGGCGAGCTTGCGGTAGCCCGCCAGCACGTCGTTGGGCCATTTCAACTGCACCCGATGCCGGCTGTGGCGGTTGATGGCCCGCGCAAGGGCGAGCCCGACCGCAAGGCTCAGCCCCGCCATCGCCTGCAGCCCCTGGTCGAAGCGCCACAGGACGGAAAACGTGAGGCTGCCGCCGGGCACCGAATGCCAGGTTCGACCGCGCCGCCCCTTGCCTGCGGGCTGGTGCTCGGCACACACGAGCGTGCCGTCGGCCGCGCCGTCGAGCGCCGCCGCCATCAAGGCCGCGTTGGTCGAAGCCAGCCTGTCGTGTAGTAGGAGGGAATACGCTGGCGCCGCATCGCCGAGTTCGCGCTGAATCGTCTCGGCATCGAGCCACTCGACCGGCTCGGCGAGCCGGTAGCCGCGGCCACGGACGGCATGCACGGCCAGCCCCATCGCCTCGGCCTCGGCGATCATGTTGAAAATCGACGCCCGCGACAGGCCGAACGCCAGCGCGAGCGCTTCGCCGGAATGGAAGCGGCCGTCTGACAGATGTCGCAGGAGCGGAAACAGGGCTTGATCGGTTCGCGAAGGCACGGGCGAATTCTACATGGCTTACCATGCGGCCCTTGCCCTCCGCGCACTCGATAAAAAACCCCCTCTTTTTAGGGAGGGGGTTTGTGTTGTCGCTCAGGGGGTTTTGGCCTGAGGGACGGCGTAAGGAGTCTGACGATGACCTACTTTCACAGGCGGGAGCCTACTATCATTGGCGCGGGAGCGTTTCACCGTCCTGTTCGGGATGGGA
>JBKBRW010000059.1:0-575 GCA_046291555.1 Thiobacillus sp. | reverse complement strand
CTTGCGACGAATATCCAGCCGCACTGCGCGAGCCAGCCGCGTGAGCACGCTGCATGCAGCGACAGCCGCAAGGCGGCGCACCCGAAGCGTAGTACTTGAGCGCGTTGCCGCCCGCCGTCACCTCGGGGCTGCCAAACATGACGCCAACCTGCAGGTGGAGAGGGCAACATACCGTTGAGGCGAGGGCCGCGGCGCCGCAACGCGGGCAGCCGGCCGCGCACCTTGCTGCGAATCTGGTTGATGAAGATGATCAGCGTCTCGGACTTGGACAGCGATGAGGTCAGCTTGCGCAGAGCCTGGCACCACCCCGCACGCGCAATGCATGCAAGTCAGCAGCCGCAGTCCGCGGACATGCGTGCACGCACCTGGCTCATCAGCCGCGCCTGCAGCGCCATGTGGTGGTCGCCCATCTCGCCCTCCGCCTCCGCGCGGGGCACCAGCGCGGCCACCGAGTCCACCACCACCACCTCCATCGCGCCCGACCGCACCAGCGTGTCTGCAATCTCCAGCGCGTTCTCGCCCGAGTCTGGCTGCGCCAGCAACAGCTCGTCAATGTTCACCCCTGCGCCGCAGCA
>JBKBRW010000058.1:0-582 GCA_046291555.1 Thiobacillus sp. | reverse complement strand
GCCGACGACGGGACTGGGGGCGGCGGAGCGCGGCGAGTTCGCCTCACTCACTAGCCTGTCCGCCGCGTGCTGGGCAGCGGCGGACGCTTCTGCAGTCGCCACCGCCGCCTTGGCGGCACCGGCAGCTGCAGCATCTCTGCCACGGCTCTCGTCGCCGCCGGCAGCTTCCGCCGCCGCTGGTGGCGCTGCGACACCCAGCGCACTGCTCAAAGTCGCCGCCTCGCGCTGCGGCGCCGCACCCGCTGCGCTTGCAGTGCGGGCAGCCTGCTCGCCCGCGCGCGAGGGGCGGCGCACCCTGGCCGGCTCGCCGCTGTCCGGCGCTGGCGGCACCACCATGCCCGGCACGCAGGTGGGAGGCAGCTGGCGGCTTGCGCGCTGCTGCGCTAGCCGTTGCTGGCGCAGCTGGCGCAGCCGGCTCTCCTCCTCGTGCACCAGCCGCAGCAGCCGCTCGCGCCGCGCCTCCTCCGCCGCCTCCGCGCGCGCGCGCCGCTGCAGCAGCAGCACCTTCTCCGCCACCACGTCGCACATGCGCGCGTCGCCTTTCAGCACCTCCGCGTGCAGCCACGCCATGTGGATATCCCG
>JBKBRW010000057.1:0-584 GCA_046291555.1 Thiobacillus sp. | reverse complement strand
CAGCTACCCCGAGTTCCGCCAGTCCGTGCAGCGCGTTGCGGCGCAGCAGTATAGCAACGGATGGACCAGGGTGCGGGAGACGATCAAGATGGCGCGCGCGCTGCGCATGTTTGGGCAGCCGGTAGACCTGCGGCAACTGCTGCTGGGCGAGGGGCAACAGCAGTAGGCATGGCCCGCGGGCCGCACTTCTGTTAGCTCTGCTGCTGAGGACCGGCAGGGGCGGTCTGCCGGAGGATCAGGCTCAAGCACGCGCGCTGGCGGAGCGCAGCCTGGCATGGTGCCGTGGCGCGGCGGAGGGCGGGGAGGCTGTGGCGCAGTGGCTGCTGGGCTGGTGCTACTTCCACGGCTGGGGCGTGGCTGAGGATCGCGCGCAAGCTGTGGCATGGTATCGGCGAGCGGCAGAGCAGGGCCATGCTGGTGCGCAGAACTGGCTGGGCGCGTGCTGCCTCAAGGGCGAGGGCGTGGCGAAGGATCACGCGCAAGCTGTGGCATGGTTCCGGCGAGCGGCGGAGCAGGGCCATGCTGGAGCGCAGAACTATTTGGGCGTGCGCCTCTACAATGGCGAGGGCGTGGCGAAGGATCAC
>JBKBRW010000056.1:0-588 GCA_046291555.1 Thiobacillus sp. | reverse complement strand
GGCGGCCAGCACGAGCGCCAGCCGCCGCGGGGGTAGCGGGGGGTCGTTGGTCACGCTGCCGCTTTCGCTGTGGTCCCAACGCACGGGCCCCGCCGGCACGTCGCGCGCCTGGCCACCGCTGCCTCCGCCGCGCGAGCCAGGCCGGCTGCGCCGCCAGCCAGCCGTGCCGTCCTTGCACTGCCGTGCTCGCTGAACGGCGGAGCGACAACGCAGCGGCCCCTGCAGCCAGCACGCCAGCGCCGCCTCTGCCGCCTCGCCTGCCCCGCGGGGCGGCAGCGGCGTGGCGGCGGCGGGAGTGGCGCGGCTGTCATCATCGCTGGTCCCCACGCGCAGGCCGGCGGCGGCGAAGGGAAAGCCGCCACCCACCGCGCTGCCGCTGCCGCCCGCTGCTGCCACCGCCGCCGCCGCTGCGGCTGAAGCGGCTGAAACGGTGGCAGTCAGTGCGGAGGCGGCCAGCGCAGGCACTGCCGGCGTGATGGGGGCGCTGATATCGCTGGTGCCGCCGCTGCCCCCCGCAGCGCCGGCTGAGCCGGCAGAGAGCTTGCGGCGTCGGCGGGAGCGCGACGGGGAAATGCGGGGGACACGCGC
>JBKBRW010000055.1:0-592 GCA_046291555.1 Thiobacillus sp. | reverse complement strand
ACGGCATCGTCATCACCGGCAATGTCGTGACCGACCCGGCCCGGCGCCGTCAGGGGCTGGCCAGTGCCATGATGCGCTCGGGCCTCGCCTGGGCCAGAAGCGAAGGCGCCAGATATGCCGCGCTCAACGTCCAGGCCGACAACGAGGCCGGCAAGGCGCTTTATGCGGGCCTGGGCTATACCTATCAGTACGACTACGTCTATCGCATTCCCAAAGAGGCACAATGAGCCAAAAACCCATCCTGCTGGTCGTTGCCTGCGCGCTCGTCGATGCCGACCGCCGGGTCCTTATTGCCAAGCGACCCGAGGGTAAGTCCATGGCAGGCCTATGGGAATTCCCGGGCGGCAAGGTCGAGCCGGACGAAACCCCTGAAGCCGCCATCATCCGTGAGCTGCGCGAGGAACTGGGTGTTGAGACCAAGCAGGCGTGCCTCGCACCGCTCTCCTTTGCAAGTCATTCTTACGAAAACATTCATTTGTTGATGCCACTTTACGTCTGTCGCAAGTGGCAGGGGACGCCGCAGGCGCTGGAGCATGCTGACCTCAAATGGGTGCGGCCTCAGGCTCTGCGCGACTATCCCATGCCACCCGCC
>JBKBRW010000054.1:0-593 GCA_046291555.1 Thiobacillus sp. | reverse complement strand
CTGTGTGACAGACCAACGCCTGCACCTCTGGCTGGTAGGGCGGCACGCCCTCCAGGCTCAGCTCCCACGCATCGTTCAGCGGGCCGGTGGTGCCGCGCCCGCCAAACACCAGCAGCGCGTGCCGCTGCGCCCCCAGCCCGCCCGGCGCGCCCGTCACCACGGCAGTGTGTCCGAAGCGCGGGGGCGGGGGGTCGCCGCGCGTTGCGACGCGGCGCCAGCGGCTGAGGGTGGGCAGCCGGGGGGAGTGGATGTGGACGTTGGGGTTGTAGTTGGGCTGTATTCCGGGGGCGTCGAACGTGATGCTGTGGCGCGCGCGGTGCGCGCGTGCGTGCGGTGCGCGCGTGCGCGCGTGAGAGGCGGCGGGCGGCGCAGTGCGGCGCGGCGCGGCGCGGCGCGGTGCGCCCTGCACCTGCCGGCACTCACCGCCTGCCCACCTGCACACCCGCCTGCTCTGCCGCGCGCATGCAGGGCCGCCTCATCCTGCACGGCAACGGCACCAACCGCTGGTTCGACAAGTCCGTCTCCATGGTGGTGTTCGCCAACGGCCGCGCCGGCTTCAACGGCGAGCACACCTGGGCTGATGCGCCGGTGCT
>JBKBRW010000053.1:0-595 GCA_046291555.1 Thiobacillus sp. | reverse complement strand
TGTGGGGCGGCAGTGGCACTCCCCCCTCCAGCACGTGCCATGGCCGGAGCAGTCGGCGGGGCAGGGCAACGGCTGCGCGCAGTCTGCGCCCGTGAAGCCCGGGTCGCAGTAGCACTGGCCGTGTGCGCACACGCCGTTGCCGGAGCAGCGCACGTCGGAGCAGAGCTGCGGCGTGGCGCAGTTGTGGCCCGAGAAGCTCGGCTCGCAGAAGCACTTGCCGTGCGCGCACACGCCGTGGCCGGAGCAGTCGTCGGGGCAGGGCACGGCCAGCTCGCACGTGGCGCCTGCGAAGCCCGGGTGGCACAGGCACTCCCTGCTGCTGCGCATGCAGTCGCCGTGGCCAGAGCACTGGTTGGGGCACACCGCCGCCGCCTGCGCCGCCTGCGCCGCCTGCGCCGCCTGCGCATCGGCAGTGCCGTTGCCCGCGGGCGCCGCGCCCTCCTCCAGCTCCAGCAGCACAGCCGCGCTCGCAATGGCGTGCGCCGCGCGGGCATCCGCATCCGCGCCTGCACCTGCGTCCGCGCCCGTGGCGTGGGCGCCCGAGGTGGCGGCAGGCGCGGCAGGCTCGGCACGCGTCGCGTCGGGCGCGGGGCCG
>JBKBRW010000052.1:0-601 GCA_046291555.1 Thiobacillus sp. | reverse complement strand
CACGGCGGGTGGATGTCGCGGCGGCCGCCGTGGCCGCGCAGCGGGCGCACGATGAGGCAGGCCTGCAGCGCGTGCAGCCTGCGGTCCCGACGCGCACGCTCCCGCGCGGCCAGCCGCCGCCCGCGCGCGCCGCGGAAGACGCGCTGGTGGGTCAGACACGCCCACAGCTCGCGCCCGCGCGCGCGCCACGCCGCCCAGGGCCGCCGCAGCAGCAGGCGGCGCAGCGCGCGGCGGAGGCGGCGCTAGACGCGCAGAGCAGACGGGAGCTGGAGCTGGAGGCAGCGGAGGAGGCGGCGGCGGACGGTGAGGGCGAGGCGGGGGAGGCGGGGGAGGCGGCGGAGGCGGCGGAGGCGGCGCTGTCAACGCTGCGTGAAAGGCACGCGGCAGAGCTGGCGGCGGCGGCGCAGAAGCAGGCAGAGGCGGAGCGGCAGGCGGCGGAGACGCAGGCAGAGCTGGAGCAGCGGCTGCAGCACGCGCACGCGCTACTGACGGGCAGCGTGGCAGAGGCCGGGCTGCGCATGGAGTGGGTGCAGGCCCTCCGTCGCGACCTCTCGGCGCTGGATGCGCGCCACGCGGAGGTGCTGGACCGGCACGAGGCCAA
>JBKBRW010000051.1:0-607 GCA_046291555.1 Thiobacillus sp. | reverse complement strand
CAGCGCTGTCCCTGAGGGAGGGGTTGGTGCCACGGACGACATTGCTGCGGGGGAGGCTGTTCGGCGGACTGCCGCGGAGCGCAAAGCAGCGCGCACATACTTTGCGTTGCGCACGGCCCAGGATCAGCCGCTGCCGCCCGTGCTGGCAGCTGCCACGGCGGTCATCCACAAGCAGTCCCCCAAGCGCGTGCCCCTGAGCGAGCGCGGCGTGTTGCACCCGCTGCCGCTGCTGCACTAGCCGCATGAGCTGCCTTCGATGCCGCGCTCGTCTGTCGTGCGTGCGTCGCTGCAAAGCGGAACGCCAGCAGCTGGCCGCATCCCAGCAGGTGATCAGCATCCGCGCGCTTCAACGGATACCAGCCTTCCCCCTCCGCGCGCGCCAGCGCCAGCACGCCCTCGTCCGTCACGCCCGTGCAGTCCACGCCGTACAGCACGCACAGGCGTGGGCAGCGCTGCGCCAGCTCCGCCAGCGCCGCGTCCGAGGCACGCGCAAAGGGCACCACCAGCTCTTGCAGCTTGGGGCAGTGCGCCGCCACCGCCTGCAGCAGCTCGCTGCACCGCCCCGGCTCCGCCTCCATCTCCGACGCGCCCAGGTCTAGGCCGCGCA
>JBKBRW010000050.1:0-621 GCA_046291555.1 Thiobacillus sp. | reverse complement strand
GTCCAGACCTGATTCGGCGCTTGCGGCGTGAAATTTCGGTGCAGCAGGTTCGGCGCCACCGGCAAATGGTGCTTCGAGTCCGTCGTCGCCTTGTAACGCCGCTTGTGCCGTGCCCGAATGCCGTTCTCCCGCATCAGCCGCTCGACGCGTTCCTTGCTTGCCGGAAAGCCGCGATCCCGCAGCGCCTTCGTAATGCGCGGGCTGCCATAGGCGCCTTTGAGTTCGGCGTGAATGGCGCGGATCAGTGCCAGCATCTGGGCATCCGTCAGCCGCTTGCGTTCCCGCGTGCCCCCGCTCTTCCAGGCGCGGTAGCCGCTGACGCTGACCGCCAGCACCCGACACAGCTCGGCCAATTCGTACTCATTTCGATGCGCGTCAATCCAGGCGTACTTCATAGCGCATCCTTCGCGAAGTACGCCGCTGCTTTTTTTAGGATTTCGTTCTCACGCTTGAGCCGGACGTTCTCCGCCCGTACCCGCGAGAGCTCCATTTGCTCGGGCGTGACCGGCTTCGCCCCCGGCCCGTTGAGCTTGCCCGCATCGTATGCCTTGACCCAGTAGCGCAGTCTGTTCGATCAGCCCCAGTTCCTTCGCTACCGCCCCTGCCGTCTGGCCAGCCTTC
>JBKBRW010000004.1:0-140732 GCA_046291555.1 Thiobacillus sp. | reverse complement strand
GGGTAAACCCCTGAATGGGGCTGAAAAACCGGCTAAAAACCGGTTTCCAGGCCCAGCAAGGCGATGGGCGCGAAAAAATGCCTGTTTTATGGGCATGAGGCCGGAGGCATGCATGCGTTTTTCAACACCCTGTTATGTCCTCTGGGTGCTTTGCAAAGGATGTGCGATGAAGTATGCCTGGATCGACACACAGCGCTCGCTCTACGCCCTGTCCGAAATGTGCCCCGTGCTGCGGTCAGCGTCAGCGGCTACCGCGCCTGGAAGCGCGGCGGCAAGGCGAAATCGGTGTCGCCTGACCGATGCCCAATAAACCATGCCTGAGGTACGACTATCGCCTTGCACTGGCCCGATCAGCCTCCAGCGCCTCCTGGCATTCCGCGCAAAACGGGGCGCCTGGATCGGCCTCGAGCCGATCTTTGGGAATCGGCTCGTCACACCGGCAGCAAACGCCATAGCCTCCTTCGACGAGGCGTGTCCAGGCGGCGAGCAGACGGCGATTTTCGCGTACCAGCGTTTCCTGCCAGCCCGCCGCCATCGCCTGTTGCTGCAGCGCATCCATGCGCGACAGCCGCCCGACGCAGGCCTGATCCAGTATCACCGTACCCATGTCGTTGGCTGCGGCAGCAGCCGTCGCCCTGGAGATTTCATCGAGCATCTCACCGACGCGGGTCTTGAAATGGTCCAGCTCCGTAGGTGTCAGCTTCATTGACATCTCCTTGTCGGGTTACAAGAAAGTCTCAACCGCCGGGCGCGTGTCGAGCGGCCCGCGCACTTCGGCCCAGTAATTCCGGCCTCGTCACCCCCCAGGCGGATGGCTGCGTGCGGCGAGCGCCATGAATCGCACCGGAAAAACGCAGCAGCGACCGCCGGAGTCAACGCAACAGCAGCAGGGGGATCTTCGCCTGGCGGATCAGCTTGGTGGTGGTACTGCCGACCAGAAACTCGCGGATCTTGGAGTGGCCGTAGGCGCCCATCACGATCAGGTCGATGGCGTGCTCGTTGCGGTAGGCGCACAGCACGTCCTCGACCTGGCCTGAACGCAGGCTGGCGGTCACCTCAAACCCGGCCTGCTCCAGCGTCGTGCGTGCCCAGTCGAGTTGCGCGCGGGCTTCCGGCTTGTCGGCGCCGACCATCACCACATGGCAGGCGAGACCCCGGAACAATGGGCTCGTAGCGACCATGTCGACTGCCTTCTGGGTGGTGGCGCTGCCGTCAAAGGCGATGAGGATGCGCCGCGGCTCGCTGTAGTCGGCGGGGATCACCAGGATCGGACGGTGCAACGTGCGCACCACGTTCTCGAGGTGGCTGCCGATATGCTCGCCGGCGCTGTCGCCGTGCTCACCCTGGCGCCCCATCACCAGGAGGCGGATCTCGCCCTGCAATTCGAGCAGGGTGTCGACCAGTTCACCATGACGCTGGCGGCTGGTGGGATTCGGCACGCCGTCGGCGATGGCACGCGCCTTGGCGGCCTCCAGCATGAGCCGCCCCTGCTCCAGCGCCACCCGGCTGCGTTTTTCGTCGAGCTCGGCCAGTTCCTGAAGCAGATGTTCACGGCTGCCCAGACCGATATTGCCGCTGAGGTCCGCAGGGATCGGATACTCCGACTTGCCCAGCACGTGCAGGAAATTCAATGGCGCGCCCATCCGCCGGCTGGCCCAGGCTGCGTAGTCGCACACGGCGAGCGTTAGCCTGGAACCGTCGATACATGCAATGACCTGTGACATGGTTGTCGTCTCCTTAATGTCCCATCAGATTATCGACGGCGCCCGGCTTGTCGTGCACCGCGAAGCGGTCGACGATGGTCGCGCTGGCTTCGTTCAGACCGATGACCTCGACCTCGGTACCCTCGCGGCGGAACTTCAGCACCACCTTGTCGAGCGCGCTGACCGAGGTGATATCCCAGAAATGCGCCTGACAGAGGTCGATCACCACCTTGTCCACGGCTTCCTTGAAATCGAAGGACTCGACGAACTTGTCGGCCGAGGCAAAGAACACCTGGCCGACGACCTTGTAGGTACGGGTGAGCCCGTCCTCGCTCAGTGCCGATGTGACATATTTGTACTGCGCGACCTTGTTGGCGAAGAACATCGCCGCCAAGAGCACGCCGACGAAGACGCCGATCGCGAGGTTGTGGGTGGCGACGACGACGACGACGGTCGTCACCATGACCGCGCTGGTGCTCGCCGGATGCTTTTTCAGGTTGGCGAGCGAACTCCAGCTGAAGGTGCCGATCGCGACCATGATCATCACCGCGACCAGCGCCGCCATCGGGATCCGCGCGACCCATTCGCCGAGAAAAACGACCATCAGCAGCAGGAAAACGCCAGCCGAGAAGGTCGACAACCGGGTGCGGCCACCGGACTTCACGTTGATCACCGACTGGCCGATCATCGCGCAGCCGGCCATGCCGCCCATTAGGCCGGAGGCGATGTTGGCGACGCCCTGGCCCTTGCATTCGCGGTTCTTGTCGCTGGGGGTGTCGGTGAGATCATCGACGATGGTTGCGGTCATCAGCGACTCCAGCAGGCCGACCACCGCGAGCGATACCGAATACGGAAAAATGATCGCCAGTGTCTCGAAAGTGAGCGGCACCTCGGGCCACAGAAAGACCGGCAGCGTGTCAGGCAGCGCGCCCATGTCGCCGACGGTGCGGATATCCATATTGAGGAACATCGCGAGCCCGGTCAGCACGACGATGGTCACCAGCGGCGAGGGTATTGCTTTGGTGATGTAGGGGAAGCCGTAAATGATCGCGAGGCCGGCGGCCGTCATCGCGTAGACATGCCAGGTGACGTTGGTGAGTTCGGGAAGCTGCGCCATGAAGATCAGGATCGCCAATGCGTTCACAAACCCGGTGACGACCGAGCGCGAGACGAAGCGCATCAGCGACCCCAGCTTGAGGTAGCCGGCGCCGATCTGCAGCACACCGGTCAGCAGCGTCGCGGCGAGCAGGTATTGCAGGCCGTGATCCCGCACCAGGGTGACCATCAGGAGCGCCATCGCGCCAGTGGCGGCGGAGACCATGCCGGGGCGACCGCCGACGAAAGCAATCACCACCGCGATGCAAAACGAGGCATAGAGGCCGACCTTGGGATCGACCCCGGCGATGACCGAAAAGGCGATCGCCTCGGGAATCAGCGCCAGCGCGACCACGATGCCGGCCAGGAGGTCGCCGCGAATGTTGGAAAGCCAGTTTTGTCGGATAGCGTTGATCATTGGACTACCAATACGAATATGCAATGCCGTTCCACCCCGGCCTGAAAGGCGGAGCAAAAACCATCGAGCGCTTGTAAACAGACAGGTGGATGCCGAGCCACGGGCATCCAGCACAATAAAGAACAGTGGCGGGGAACTACCGGAAAATCACATGGGACCGGGAATTTGTCTGACGCCTGATCGCGTTTCGAACCATGAAATTATCCTTTTTCATTCATTCCCTGTCCAGAAACAGCCTGCGCCCCGCATCGGACAGGGCCACAAGCGTAAAGCTGGCAGACACCATGCCTCCTTGAACCCCGCCGTCTGTAGCCGACCCCGATCCCGCGACAACAGAGCCCGCTGCCGCAACCAGATGCCACGCGCGCCGAATGCGCCCGCGCTCGACCACAGGAAATGGCGTCACATGCGGTAGAAGCGCTAGCCGAGCTGATCGCTGAAACGTGGCCTGACGGCCTCGAAGTTGGCATGCTTTACCTTCAGTATCCTGGCGTAGTCCGCACCGAAAATAGGCCGGTAATCGACGGCGAACAGGCTGTCGCCGCATTGCCGGCCTGTCCGACAGACAGCAAATCGCCGCCAGGGAAGGCGTATTTGTCGATTACGGGTCCGTAACTGCGCAGCGCAGATTCATCTGATGGCATGCGGGAGGAAGGGGACATCGTCCTTCAGGCAAGGAATATATGCAGGAGGTGCGGCGCGACATGGACCACATCGAGAAGATTGCCGTGCGCCAGACCATCGAGCAGACCATGGGCTACGCCGATGTACTCAAGGCGCAGCAGCGCAAGCTCCCCAAGCTGTTGCGCTCGCCGTACTTCGGCCGTTCCGATTTCCGGCGCGTAGGCGAAGCGCGCAACCTGTCCGTCTCCGCCGGCGTGCACCATTTCCGTGGTCAGGCCGCGCGCGGGACGCGGGGCTACGAGTGGCGCGCGCCGATCGCTACGACGTGCGGCAGCGCGAGCTCAGTCGCGTCAGCAACGTGCTGCCGGAACTCGGCGAGGAGCAGGTGGCCGAGATCGGCATGGAGGATCTGACGGCCGATCGGCTCGATCATCAATACCGCTTCCAGACCTTCTTCGAGCAGACTGCCGCCTTGCTGGAGAGGACGAGGCGGCGATGAAGGCCTGCATCTCGACCGAGGCCGCACTGGAGTTCTTGCGAAAGATCGACGCCTACGTGGCGCACCTCGGGGCCGGTTCGTTCCGGGCCGTCGAGTGGCGCACGGTCGCAAGGTCGTGCCGGACGGGTTCTTTGCCGAGGCCTGGCGCAAGCACCGTGGCACCGCGTGCACCGAGCGGATCGCGCGCGTGATCACCGCCACCGAAAGCAAGCCGCGTCATTGCGTCGCGCATCTGCTGACCGACGAGATGCAGGACTACACGCCGGCGCAATACGCCGTGCTGGGACGGCTGTTTTCCTGCCGCAAGACCGTGCGCGGCGATGCAACCCAGCATCGGCAAAGCCCTTCAAGCGGGCTTCACCGTCACCAGGTCGATCAGCGCCGACATGCCGTGATGGTGCGCGCCTTCGCTGATGAAGGATTCGTGTTCCGCCAGATGCTCGATGCGCCAGTCGCCGAACCAGCGCCTGAGATCCGCCTCGTCGTAGAGATTGGCGGGGTTGGGCGGTCCGCCGGTGCCGTATTCGATTTGCTTCGGTGTGTAGCCCTGCAGGATGAGGGTGCCGCCGGGCCGGAGGGTGCGACGGATGCCTTCGATGATGCGCTCGCGCTCGGGCGGCGGGGCGAACTGGATGAAGATGGCCACGACGACGTCGTAGGCGGCCTCGGGCCAGTTCCACGCGAGCACGTCGGCCTGCTCGAATTCGAGCGTGACGCCGCGCTCGCGGGCGAGCTTTTCCGCCTTGGCGAGCGCGGCGGGCGAGAAGTCGATCGCGTGAACCTTGAGCCCCTGCTCAGCGAGCCACACGCCGTTGCGCCCTTCGCCGTCGGCGATGGCGAGCGCACGCTGGCCCGGCTTCAGGCGATGCGCCTGGCTGGCGAGGAAGACGTTGGGCGCGGTGCCGAAGACGTAGTCGTCGGTGGCGTAGCGCTCGTTCCAGAACTCGAGGCTCATTTGGCGTTGGCGGCGAGCAGGCGCTCGAGCTGGGCGGCCGGCACCATGCCGGGCACGCGCTGGCCGTTGGCGAAGATCAGCGTGGGCGTGCCGTTGATGCGCAGTCGCTGGGCGAGCGCGATGGTGTCGTCGACCGGGTTGGCGCACTTGCCGTCGTTGCTCGGCACCGTGCCGCGTGCGATGTAGTCGTCCCACGCCTTGTTGCGATCGGGCGCGCACCAGATCTGCTTCGAGGTCTGCACCGCCTTGGGATGCAGGCCCTCGACGGGGTAGAGGAAGGTGTAGACGGTGATGTTGTCGACCTTGGCGAGCTCGGCCTCGAACTTGCGGCAGAAGGGGCAATCGACGTCGGAGAACACCACGAGCCTGCGTTCGCCCTTGCCCTTGACGGTCTTCAGCGCGTTTTGCAGCGGCAGCGCGTTCCAGTCCACGGCCTGCAGGCGGTTGAGCTTTTGCTGGGTGAGGTTGGTGCGGTTCTTCAGATCGACCACGTCGCCGAGGAAGACGTATTGCGCGTTGGCGTCGACGTAGATCAGCTGGCCGTCGAGGTAGACCTCGAACAGGCCGCTATACGGCGTCTTGGTCACCGACGCGATCTGCGCGCCCGGGAATTGCGCGGTGAGCGCCTTGCGGATCACCGCCTCGTTGGCCTGCGCGACGGTGGCGAACATCAGGCCGGCGGCCAGGGCGAGGGAAAGGAATTTCATGCGTAGTGCTCCAGTGAGAAAAAACGATCAGGACATCGCCTCGCGCACCAGCGCCGCTTTGAGCGGCGGCAGGCGGTCGACGACGGACAGGCCGGCGTTGCGCAGCCAGGCAGCGCGCGGCTCGGCGAACAGGTGGTGCAGGCCGTGCGTCAAGGCCTGCATGCGCTGCACCGGCTCGGCGCGCTGGCGGGCGTAGGCCTGCAGAATGCGCAGGTCACCCAGGGGTACACGACGGTGCTGCGCCAGCACGTCGACCAGCGCTTCGGCGTCGCCGAAGCCGAGGTTGACGCCCTGACCCGCCAGCGGGTGCACGCCGTGCGCCGCGTCGCCGATCAGCGCGACGCCGGGTGCAACCACGGCGTCGACGCGAATCAGCCGCAACGGGAAAGCCGCTGCGGGTGTGAGTCGTTCCAGCGCGCCGAGGCGGTCGTGCCCCGCTGCGCGCACCTGTTCCGCAAGCGCTGCGGCATCGCGTGCGACAAGTTCGTCCGCATGCGCCGGTGAAGTGGACCACACCATGGAGAGGCGGTTCCCCGGCAGTGGCAGCCACGCGAGTATGTCGCCGTCGAAGAACCACTGGACGGCGGTGCCGCGATGCGGCCGCTCGCAGGCGAAGTTCGCCACCACGCCGCTCTGGCCGTAGGGGGTGAGTGTGGACGCAAGCCCCGCCCAGGTGCGGATGTGCGAGGCCGCGCCGTCGGCGCCGATCACGAGTTCGGTCTCCAGCGTCGCGCCGTCGTCGAGCACGATGCGCGTGTGGCGTTCGCCGCGTTCGATCAACGCGATCCCCGCCGGGCAATGCAGCGCCACGCTGCCGTCCGCTTCCAGCGCCTGCCACAGCGCGGCCTGCAGTCGGCCGCTTTCGAGGATGGTCGCCAGATGCGAAACGCCCGCTGCGTAGGCGTCGAGCCGCAGCGCGCCCGCGGCGTCGCCGGCGACGTCCATGCGGAACACCGGCTGGATGCGATCCGCGGCGAGCCGCTGCCAGGCACCAAGGCCTTCGAGGAAGCGCTGGCTCGCAGGGCTGATGGCGTAGATGCGGGTGTCCCAGGCGTCGTCCGGCACGGGGGGCGGCTGCCGCTCGATCAACGCGACGCGCAGCCCACGGCGGCCGAGCGCGAGCGCGGCGGCGGCGCCGACAAGGCCCGCGCCGACGACGACGGCCTGATAACGTTCGACGGTCATCCTCGCGCCCCGAACATCATGCGCCGCGCAACGAAGGTCTTGAGCGGCGGGAAGGCCTCCAGCGCCAGCAGGCCGAGACCGCGCGCGTGGCGCAGCGGGCCGAAATCGTTGGAAAAGGTGCGTACGAGGAAGTCGGTGAAGCCCAGCCCGCCAACCACGTCGGCGCGGCGGCCGCGCGCGTAGGCGGCGAGCATGGCGGCGCTGCCGAGCGCCTCGCCCGGGGTGTCGCCTGCGAGCGCCGCAAGTTCCCAGGCGTCACGCAAGCCGATGTTGAAGCCCTGGCCCGCGACCGGGTGCAGCGTCTGCGCGGCATTGCCGATGCGCACGACGCGGTCGGCGGCTTCGCTGCCGGTGTAGGCGAGCTTTAACGGAAAGGTCTTGCGCGGGCTCGCCGACAGGAAGCGCCCCTGACGGCCGCCGAAGTGGCGCTGCAACGCAGCGAGGAATTCCGTGTCGGACAGGGCTGCGATGCGCTCGGCGTCGGCCCGGCTCGCCGTCCACACCAACGCGTAACGATCGCCCTTCGGCAGCAGCGCCGCCGGGCCGTCCGGGGTGAAGCGCTCGAACGCCTGATGAGCGTGCGGCAGTTCCGTCTGCACGTCGCACACCACGGCCATCTGGTCGTAGTCGCGCTCGAATTTCGGTTTCGGCGCCGCGCGAGCCGATAAAGCGTGGCCGCCACGGCCGCCGTCGGCGACCACCGCGAGCGGCGTCGCGAGCACACGGCCGTCGGCGGTGGTGAGCGTCGCCGCGTCCGCCGTCGAGTCGATGCGCGCGACCGCCACGCCGTATTCGACCGCGACGCCCGCCTCGGCGAGCGCGGCCTTCAACGCAGCGGTGAGTTCCGCGTACGGCAGCACGTAGCCGAGCGCCGGCACCTGCAGCGCGTCGGCATTCAGGCGCGTGACCCCGAGCGCGCCGCGCTGCGAGATGTGGATGCGGGTGATCGGCGTGACGTCGTTGAGCCGTCCCCACACGCCGAGGCGTTCGAGGATCAGGCGTGAACCGTGTGCGAGCGCCAGGGTACGCGTGTCGCCGCGGACACCCTCCGGCTGCGCTTCGAGCACACGCGCGGTGACGCCCTGTTCGCGAAGCGCGAGCGCGCACACCGCCCCGACGGGGCCGGCGCCGACGACGAGCACCTCGCCTAGCCCTGCATCCATGCTTCGATCTCAGCCACGGTCTTGGGCGGCGAGGTCAGCACCTCGCAGCCGGATTCGGTGACGGCGACGTCGTCCTCGATGCGGATGCCGGTATTCCACAGGGCCCGCGGCACGTCGTCGGCCGGGCGGATGTAGAGGCCGGGCTCGACCGTCAGCGTCATGCCCGGCACCAGCGGCCGCCATTCGCCCTTGATCTTGTATTCGCCGGCGTCGTGCACGTCCATGCCCAGCCAGTGGCCGGTGCGGTGCATGTAGAAGCGGTGGTAGGCGTTCGATTCGATGAGGCCATCGACCTCGCCGTGCAACAGACCGAGGTCGACCATGCCTTGCGTCAGCACGCGCACCGCGGCTTCATGCGGGCTGTTCCAGTGGTTGCCGGGGCGCACCGCCTCGATGGCCGCCGTCTGCGCGGCCAGCACCACCTCGTAGGCATCCTTCTGCGCCGCGCTGAATTTGCCGTTGACCGGGAAGGTGCGGGTGATGTCGGCCGCGTAGCTGCCGAACTCGGCGGCGGCGTCGATCAATAATAAATCTCCATCGTGCAGCGGCTTGTTGTTGAAGACGTAGTGCAGGACGCAGGCGTTGGCGCCGCTGGCGACGATCGAGGTGTAGGCCGGCGCCTCGGCGCCGCCGCTGCGGAAGGCACACAAGAGCTCGGCCTCGATCTCGTATTCGTGGCGGCCGGGGCGCGTGGCGCGCATGGCGATGCCGTGCGCGCGGGTGGAGATCTCGGCGGCGCGCCGCATGAGGGCGAGTTCGTGGCCGTCCTTCACCAGCCGCATCTCGTCGAGCCAGACGCGCGCGTCGATCAGCTTGTGCGGCGCGTGCACGCCGCTGCGCGCCTTGGCGCGCACGGCGTTGAGCCAGCCCATCACCTGCGTGTCCCATGCGGGGTCGCGGCCGATGACGGTCGCGAGCTGCGGCTGGTTTTCCAACAGCTTGGGCAGTTCGGCATCCAGCTGGTCGAAGGCGAAGGTCTCGTCGAACGCGAACACCTCGCGCGCCGCCGCCGGGCCGTAACGGAAGCCGTCCCAGATCTCGCGCTCCTCGTTCTTCTCGCGGCAGAACAGCACGTGGCGCGGCTCCTTGCCGCTAACGAGCACGACCACCGCCTCGGGTTCATTGAAGCCGGTGAGCCAGTAGAAATAGCTGTCGTGACGGTAGGGGTAGTGGGTGTCGCGGTTGCGCGGCACCTCGGGCGCGGTGGCGATGACCATCACCCCCTCGCCCATTTCGTTCAGCACCCGCTCGCGGCGGGCGCGGTAGATCGCGGCGTCAGGCTGCATGGCGATGTTTCAGTTCCTGGTCGAGTGCAGCGAGGCGCGCCGGCGTGCCGACGTCCTCCCAGCGGCCGGCGAAGTGCTCGCCCGACACGCGACCGGCGTCGATCGCCAGCCGCAGCAACGGCGCGAGCGGCGCCTTTTCGCCGGCCGGCGTGGCGTCGAACAGGGCACGATGGTAGACGCCGATGCCCGAGAAGGTGAGGCGCAAAGGATGCGGGGTGAGCGGCGAATCGCCGTTCTTCACGCGCTCGCCGTCGAGCACGAAGTCGCCCTTGGGATGGTGTGGCGGATTGTCGACCAGCACCAGGTGCGCACGGTCGTGGCCCTGCGCAAGCCGCGCCAAGGGCGCGGCCAGCCCGGCAAAGTCGAACTCGCAGTAGATGTCGCCGTTTACCACCGGGAAAACCTCGCTCTCGATCAGGGACAACGCGGTCGCGATGCCGCCCGCCGTCTCCAGCGCGCTCACTTCGCGCGAATACTCGATCGACACGCCGAGCGCCGCGCCGTTCCCCAGCGCGTCCTCGATTTGCTGCCCGAGGTGCGCATGGTTGATGACGATGTGGGTGAAACCCGCCGCGCGCAGGCGCTCGATGTGCCAGACGAGCAGTGGCTTGCCGCCCACCGCCAGGAGCGGCTTGGGCGTGTGGTCGGTGAGCGGGCGCATGCGCTCGCCGCGGCCGGCGGCGAGGATCATGGCGGTGTGGGACGTGTTCGTGCGCATGCGTGTTTGCCTAGGAGCTAGGGACTGGGATTTGGGGGCTAGGGGTAGTGCGGCCTACGGCCGCGACGGTTGCCCGGATCCTCAGCCCTAGAACGTATACCCCACCTTCACTTCCCGGTTTTCCAGCCCGTCGAGCAGGAAGAGCATCGGCTTCAACTCGTCGTAGCGCTCGCACACCTTCCTCAGGTAATGCATCACCCGCGGCATGTCCTTGAGATAGCCGTCCTTGCCGTCGCGGTGATACAGGCGGGCGAAGATGCCGAGCACCTTGATGTGACGCTGCGCGCCCATCCACTCGAAGTCGCGCCAGAACTCGCCGAAATCCTGCCGCACCGGAAGCCGCGCCGCGCGCGCCTTTTCCCAGTAGCGGATCACCCAGTCGAGCTGTTGCTCCTCGTCCCACTGGATGTAGGCGTCGCGGTAGATCGACGCGAGGTCGTAGGTGATGGGGCCGTAGACGGCGTCCTGGAAGTCGAGGATGCCGGGGTTGGGCTCGCTCACCATGAGGTTGCGCGAATGCCAGTCGCGGTGAACGTAGACCTGAGGCTGCGCCAGGTTGTTGGCGAGGATGCGCTCGAACACGGTGTCGAGGACCGCTCTCTGCTGATCGTTCATGGCGACGCCGAGGTGTTTACCCACGTACCACTCCGGAAACAGCGTCAGTTCGCGGGTCAGGAGCGCACGGTCGTACTCGGGCAGCACGCCCGGGCGGCTCGCCTGCTGGATGCGTACGAGCGCATCGTTGGCCGCCAGGTAGAGCTCACGCGCCGTGCTGTCGTTCAGTGCCGACAGGTAGGTGGTATTGCCGAGATCGGTCAACAGCAGGAAGCCCTGCTCGAGATCCTGCGCCAGCACCTCGGGCACGTGCACGCCGGCGTCGCGGAACAGGCGCGCCACGGCGACGAAGGGCCGGCAGTCCTCGTGCGCCGGCGGGGCGTCCATCACGATATAATCGCGGCCTTTGGCGGTGACGCGGAAATAGCTGCGAAAGCTGGCGTCGGCCGACGCCGGGGCGATGTCGAGCGAGTCGCCCCCCAGCTGGCGGGCGGCCCACTCCTGTAATGCGTGCAAACGATCCACTGCCTCGGCACTCCGAATAACGAATACCGGATTTTACATCCTTGTCCTTCCTGCCCGGCTTCGCGCTTCCCGCTCTGTGTCTTGCCGCCTGTTCCGCGGCGGCGGACGGGCTGCCGCTCAAAATGGACGTCGAACTGGGCGGCTCCGCCGTGGCAGGCAAGGAAGGGCCGATCTTCCTTTCCGCCGAGCGCATCGAGTCGAACGCGCCCAACATCGTCGAAGCGCACGGCCAGGTCGAGGCACGCCAGGCCGGGCAGGCCTTCTTCGCCAACTGGCTGCGCTACGACGCCACGTTCAACTCGATCGAGGCGCGCGACGCCGTGCGGCTGGAACAACAGGCGCTGATCGTCGAAGGCGACGCGCTTGCGCTCGATCTCGACGACTACAGCGGCCAACTCGTCCAGCCGCGCTATCGGTTCACCCAGCAGCCGGGCCGCGGCGCGGCCAACCTCGCCGCGTTCATCGACGAAAACCGATTCCAGCTCAACGACGCGACCTACACCACCTGCCCGGCCGGCAACGACGACTGGTTCCTCAAAGTCAGCGAGCTCGACATCGACAAGACGCGCAACGTCGGCACCGCCCGCAACGCTTCGCTCCACTTCCTCGGCACGCCCATCCTCTACACGCCGTGGATGGACTTCGCGCTCAACAACGAGCGCAAGACCGGCGTGCTCGCGCCCACCTTCGGCACCACCGAGCGCAGCGGCCTCGACATCATGGTGCCGTACTACTTCAACCTCGCGCCCAACTACGACGCCACGCTCTACCCGCGCCTGCTGTCGAAGCGCGGCGTCCAGCTGGGCGGCGAGTTCCGCTACCTGCTCGCCGACACGCGCGGGGAGACACGGGTCGAGTATCTGCCGAACGACGACGTGGCGGACCGCTCGCGCTGGAGCGTGGTGCTGCGGAACGTCTACCGGCCCACCGCGCGCTCGGCGATCGGCGTCGATTTCAACCGCGTGTCGGACAACGACTACTTCCGCGACCTCTCCAACCTCATCGCCGTCACCTCCCAGGTTCATCTCAACCGCGAGTTGTGGTTCACGACCCACGGCACCGGCTGGGACGCGGAGCTGCGCGCGCAAAGCTTCCAGACGCTGCAGGATTCGACCGCCGCGCCGATCGAAGCGCCCTACGGACGGCTGCCGCACGCGCGCTTCGGCATGCTGCGAAGCCTCACCAGTGGGCTGGAATTCCAGCTCCACACCGAAGCGACCCGCTTCGCGCACCCCGACCCGGCCAAGCGAGAAGGGACCCGTGTGCTGGCCTATCCTCGGCTGCGGCTGCCGCTCACCTCGTCATTCGGTTTCCTCACGCCGCAGCTCGGCTGGCACAGCACCTGGTACGCGCTCGACGACGACGCGCCCGAACAGCGTATTTCGCGCAACCTGCCGATCTTCAGCCTGGACGCTGGCGTCGCCTTCGACCGGCCGTTCAGCTTCGCCGGCCGGCAGTACGAACAGTCGCTGGAGCCGCGCGTCTACTACGTCTATGCGCCCTACCGCAACCAGACCGCCATTCCTATCTTCGACACCGCGCAGCTCGACTTCAGCTACGCGCAGATGTTCACCGAGAACCAGTTCATCGGCGGCGACCGGGTCAACGACGCCAACCAGCTGACGGTCGCGGTCACCAGCCGCTTCGTCGAGGACGCGAGCGGCCTCGAGCGGCTCGCGGTCACGCTGGGCCAGCGCTACTACTTCAGCGACCAGCAAGTGACGCTTCCAGGCATCGCGCCGCGCAGCAGCAACGCCACCGACCTCCTGCTCACGGCCAGCGGGCAGATCACCCGCAACTGGCGCGTCGACACCGGCTGGCAGTTCGACACCGAGAACGGCACCACGGTGCGGCGCAATCTCAGCACCTCGTACCGCCCCGGCCCGGGCCGCGTGCTGAACTTCGGCTACCGTTTCATTGACCAAATCACCGAGCAGGTCGATTTGTCCGGTCAATGGCCTCTGGCGCCGCGCTGGTACGGGATGTTCCGCTACAACCACTCCTTCCAGGACAATAAACTGGTCGAGGGCCTCGCCGGGGTTGAATACAATGCCGGCTGCTGGATTGCGCGCGCGGTGTTCCAGCGCCTCGCCACCAAGGAGAACCAGTCGACCGACGCCTTCTTCGTCCAGCTCGAACTCACCGGAATGGGGCGCCTCGGCGCCAACCCGCTCGACGTTTTGAAACACAGTGTTCCCGGATACAGGTCCAGCAATGAAATCCTTCCTTCGCCCTGATTGGCTTCGCCCGCACCGGTTCCTGGCCCTGCTCCTCGCGTTCGCCGTGCTGATGCCTGCGCAGGCCGCCATCGTCACGCTCGATCACATCGTCGCGGTCGTCAACGACGAGGTGATCACCCGCCAGGAGCTCAACCGCCGCTACCAGGAGACGGTACGCAACCTCGCGCGCCAGAATACGCCGTTGCCCCCGCGCGACGTACTCGAAAAGCAGCTGCTCGAGCGCATGGTCACCGAGCTCGCCCTGCAGCAGCACGCCCGCAACACCGGCATCCGCGTCGACCCCGCGCAGATCGAGCGCGCGCTGCAGCAGATCGCCGCACAGAACCGCCTCGATCTGCCGGGCCTCGCGGCCGCGCTGGAGCGGGATGGCCAAAGCCTGGAAAGCCTGCGCCAGACGCTGCGCAACGAGTTCCTCATCACCCGCGCCCGCGAGCGCGACGTCGACAACCGGCTCACGGTCTCGGACGCCGAGATCGATGGCTACCTGCAGACGCAGATGCAACAGGGCGCCGAGACCGAATACAACTTTGCGCACATCCTCATCACCGTGCCGGAAAATGCCTCGCCGGAGGTGATTCAGGCGCGCCGCGCCCGCGCCGAGAACGTGCTCGCGCAGCTCGCCGCCGGCGCCGATTTCGCGCAGCTTTCGGCAAGCTATTCCGATGCGCCAAACGCCATGCAGGGAGGCGCCTTCGGCTGGCGCGCGAGCGGCAAGATACCGACCCTTTTCGCCGAGGCGCTCAAGCCGATGAAGCCTGGCGAGGTGTCGCCGCTCTTGCGCAGCGGCAACGGCTTCCACATCCTCAAGCTGTACGACAAGCGCGGTCTCGACACCGCGATGCACGTCACGCAAACGCGTGCGCGCCACATTCTCATCAAGACCAACGAGCTCACTTCCGAGGCGGACGCGCGCAATCGCCTGCTGCAGCTGAGGGAACGCATCGAGCATGGCGTCAAGTTCGACGAGCTGGCGCGCCTTCACTCCGAGGACGCGAGCGCGAGCAAGGGCGGCGACCTCGGCTGGATCAACCCCGGCGACACCGTGCCGGACTTCGAGAAAGCGATGAACGCGCTACAGCCGGGCGAGCTGAGCCAGCCGGTGCAGTCGCCGTTCGGCTGGCACCTCATCCAGGTGCTCGAGCGCCGCGAGCAGGACGTCACCCAGGAGCGCCAGCGCTTCCTCGCGCGCCAGGCGATTCGCGAGCGCAAGGGCGAAGAGGCGTTCCAGGACTGGGTCCGGCAGATCCGCGACTCGGCCTACGTCGAACTGCGCCCGCTCAACTGAGGTGCGCGCCGACACCCTCCCAGTCATCGCATTGACCGCCGGCGAGCCTGCCGGCATCGGCCCCGATCTTTGCGTCGCGCTGTCGCGCGAGACGCTGGCCTGCCGGCTTACGGTGCTCGGCGACCGCGACGTCCTGCGCGCCCGGGCGGCGCAGCTCGGCATCGGGGTTGATTTCGTGCTCGGCGACGCCATCCCGCCCCATCGCCCCGGCGCGCTCCACGTGCGCCACGTCCCCTCCGCGGTACCCGTCGTGCCCGGCGCGCTCGACACCGGCAACGCCGCCCACGTGCTCGCGATGCTCGACGCCGCCATCGAGGGTTGCCTGTACGGTGGCTACGACGCGGTCGTCACCGCACCAGTGCACAAGGGCGTCATCAACGAAGCGGGCTACGCCTTCACCGGCCACACCGAGTACCTCGCCGACCACAGCGGCACCCCGCGCGTCGTGATGATGCTCGCGGGCGGCGGCCTGCGCGTCGCCCTCGCCACCACCCATTTGCCCCTGCGCGCCGTCGCCGACGCCATCACGCCCACGCTGCTCGACGAGGTCATCCGCATCCTGCACGCCGACCTGCGCACGAAATTCGGCATCGCCGGGCCGCGCATCGTCGTCGCGGGGCTCAACCCGCACGCTGGCGAGTCCGGCCACCTGGGACGCGAGGAGATCGATGTCATCGAGCCGGTGCTCGCCCGCTTGCGCGGCGAAGGACTCGATCTCGTCGGCCCGCTGCCGGCCGACACGCTCTTCTCGCGCATCCGCCAGGAGCCGTGCGACGCCGTACTGGCGATGTATCACGACCAGGGCCTGCCGGTACTGAAATTCGCGAGCTTCGGCGCCGGCGTGAACGTCACGCTCGGGTTGCCTTTCATCCGCACGTCGGTCGACCACGGCACCGCCCTCGACCTCGCCGGCAGCGGGCGCGCGGAAGTCGGCAGCCTCGTCGCCGCGATCGGGATGGCTTTGGAGATGCATGCTTCAGGGGTCGGGGATCGGGATTCAGGGCTCAGGGAATGAGCGGCTATGCCGCGCTCCATGAATTCGTAGCCGCACAAATTCCCCTAATCCCTAGCCCCTAAATCCTGACCCCTGAAAATGCATACGCCTCGCAAGCGCTTCGGCCAGAACTTCCTCATCGACGACGGCATCATCCACGCCATCGTCGCCGCGATCCGGCCCCAGCCGGGCGAGACGGTGGTCGAGATCGGCCCGGGGCTGGGCGCGCTGACCAAGCCGCTGCTTGAACGCCTGCCGCACCTCCATGCGGTCGAACTCGACCGCGACATCGTCGCGCGCCTGCAGAAGACCTGGCCGCCGGAACGGCTCACGGTGCACAGCTGCGACGCGCTGAAATTCGACTTCGGCAGCCTCGGCAAGGATCTGCGCATCGTCGGCAACCTGCCGTACAACATCTCGACGCCGCTCCTGTTCCACCTGATGGACTGCGCCCCGCACATCCGCGACATGACTTTCATGCTGCAGAAGGAAGTCGTCGAGCGCATGGTCGCCGAGCCCTCGACCGCCGACTACGGCCGGCTGACGGTGATGTTGCGGCGACGCTTCCACCTCGAGTGGCTGCTCGACGTGCCGCCGACCGCGTTCAATCCGCCGCCCAAGGTCGACTCCGCCGTGGTGCGACTGATCCCGAAGCGGCCGGATGAAATCGTCGCGCTCGACGAGGCGCTGTTCGCGCGCGTCGCCGCCGCCGCCTTTTCGCAGCGACGCAAGACGCTGAAGAACACGCTGGCGGGCCTGGTGCAGGCCGAGGATTTTCACGCCCTCGGTATCGACCCCGGCCTACGTGCCGAAGCGCTGCCGCTTGCTGGCTACGAAGCCATCACCCGGCACCTGATGGCGCGCGCGTGAGCCTCAGCCCGCGAGCGTCGGGTAGTCGGTGTAGCCCTTCTCCTCGCCCGTGTAGAGGCGCTCGTAGTCGGGGGCGTTGAGCGGCGCGCCGCAGCGGAAGCGTTCGACCAGGTCGGGGTTCGCCAGCAGCAGGCGGCCGAACGCGATCGCGTCGGCCGCGCCGCTTTTCACGGCCGCCTGCGCCAACTCGAAGTCGTAGCCGTTGTTGAGAATCAAATTCCCCGTGTACAGGCTGCGCAGCCGCGCGTAATCGAACGGCACCCAGTCCTCGCGCGGCGCCCCGCCGGTGCCCTGCAGGATGTCGAGGAAGGCGAGCTTGAGCGGATTGAGCTGGGCGACGACGTAATCGAAAGTCTCCTGCGGCGTGTCGTCGTAGAGGTCGTTGAACGTCGTCACCGGCGACAAACGCAGGCCGACCCGGTCGGCGCCGATTTCACCGCATACCGCCTCCATCACCTCCAGCAGCAGGCGTGCGCGATTCTCCTTGCTACCGCCGTAGGCGTCGGTGCGCCGGTTGGTCGACGAGCGCAGGAACTGGTCGAGCAGATAGCCATTGCCCGCGTGCACCTCGACGCCGTCGAACCCGGCTGCCATCGCATTACGGGCAGCGCGCGCGTAGTCGGCGACGAGCCCCGGAATTTCCTCGGTTTCGAGCGCGCGTGGCGTGACGAAGGGCTTCATCTCCGTGCCGGTGAAGACCTGTCCGGCTGCGCGGATCGCCGACGGCGCGACCGGCAGCGTGCCACCCGGCAGCAAATCCGGATGCGAAATGCGCCCGACGTGCCAGAGCTGCAGCGCGATCTTGCCGCCCGCTGCGTGGACCGCTTCGGTCACCTGCTGCCAGCCGGCGATCTGTTCGGGCGTATGGATGCCCGGCGTGCGCGGGTAGCCGTGCGCCATGGGGCTGATCGGCGAGGCCTCGGTGAGGATCAGGCCGGCCGAGGCGCGCTGGCGGTAGTACTCGGCAACGAGCGGCGTCGGCACGTTGCCGGCGCCGGCACGGTTGCGCGTGAGCGAGGACATCACGACCCGGTTGGCGAGATCGATGGCGCCAAAGCGGGCCGGGGAAAAGAGATCGGTCATCAGAGATTCCTCTATCGGGCGGGGAAGAGTCAGGCGTGTTGCCGGGATAAGGCTTGCCCGGCCGGCACAAGTTCCGGCCCCGAGCCTCTCTCATGGCGCAGACCCCCTGCCGTCGATGCCACCGGCTACGGCAAGCCCCGAGAAATGGCGATTCTCAGGCGGCTCAGTCCTTGACCCAGCCGGCGGTGCCCTTCTGGATGAACTCGATCGGATAGCCGTCCGGATCCTCGATGAAGGCGATCACGGTCGTGCCGTGCGACATCGGCCCGGCCGGCCGCAGCACCTTGCCGCCCCTGGCAGCGGCCGCCTCGCAGGCTGCATACGCATCGTCGACCTCGATCGCGATGTGGCCGTAGCCGCTGCCGATCTCGTACTTGTCCACGCCCCAGTTGTAAGTGAGCTCAAGCACGGCAGCCTTGTCCTCGGTGTCGTAGCCGACGAAGGCGAGCGTGAACTTGCCGCCGGGATAGTCCTTGCGGCGCAGAAGCTTCATCCCGAGCACCTTCGTATAGAAGTCGATCGAGCGATCGAGGTCGCCCACCCGCAGCATGGTGTGAAGAATTCGCATGATCTCAGACCTGAAAAAGCGCGGCACTCATTGTGCGCAATTCAGCGCGCCGTGCCAACGCGTCCGGGCACAGCTCGGCGACCTGCGCCCAGAAGCGCGGCGAGTGGTCCAGGTGAACCAGGTGCGCGAGCTCGTGCGCGGCGACGTAGTCGATCAGCGAAAGGGGCGCCTGCACCAGCCGCCAGTTGAGGCGCACGTGCCCGCGCCGGGTACAGCTGCCCCACTGCGTCCGCGCGTCGGAGAGGGCGAAGCGCGCCGGCGCGCGGCCGAGCTTCCTCGATAGCCGCTGGAGCCGCCACGCAAGCAGGCGCCCGGCGCGTGCGACGAGCCACTCGCGCACCAGCGCCTTCGGGTCGTCGCCCGGCGCCGCATACACGCGCAGCACGCCGCGCTCGCGGCGTATCTCGGGGAAGCGCGAGGCGCGCACGTCGAGCGTGAGCGTGCGGCCGAGGAAGCGCACCACGGCGTCATTCGCGTCGCAGACCGGCACGCGCGCCTGCATGCGGGTCCACGCACGGGTGAGCCATTCGCGCTGGCGCGCGACGTAGGTTTCGATTTCGCCCCGAGGCGTCCACACCGGCGCGTGGATGCGCACCTCGCGCGCGGTGACGGTGAGCCCGAGCGTGCGGCGGCGGCGCGAGCGGCGCAACTGGAACGGGACGGCGGCGTCGCCGAGCTGCAGCACGCCGCTATTGGCGCGGGGCAGCAGGGGGCAACCTCGTCATTTCGGTTTCGATCCAGGCTTCGACCGCACGCGTGAGCTCGGCGGCGGTCTTGCCGGTGCTGTCGATCGCGGGGCCGATGCGCACGGTGACCGTACCGGGACGCTTGACGAAGGCGTTCTTCGGCCACAGCTCGCCGGCGTTGTGCGCGACCGGCACGACGGGCGCGCCGGTCTCGGCGGCGAGCCAACCGCCGCCGATGCCGTAGCGGCCCTTTTCGCCCGCCGCGACCCGCGTGCCCTCGGGGAACACCAGCACCCAGAAGCCCTGCGCGAGCTTCTCGCGGCCTTGGGTCACGATCTGCTTCAGGGCCTCGCGTCCGGCGCTGCGGTCGATTGCAATGGGGTTCAGCAGGCGGAAGCCCCAGCCGAAGAAGGGAATCTTCAAGAGTTCCTGCTTGATCACCGGCGACACCGGCGGGAACACGCAGAGAAAAGCGATCGTCTCCCAGGCCGACTGGTGCTTGGCGAGAATGATCGACGGTTGCTTGGGCAGATGCTCGAGACCCTCGATCACATAGCGGATACCGAGGACATGGCGCGACAGCCCCATCAGCGCATGGTTGTAGCCCGTGATGAAACGGTAGCGGGCGTGCGCCGAAAACGGGAAGCTGAGGAAGGCCACGAGGCTGAACACCACGGTCAGCAGCGTCTGCAGCACCGCGAAGATCATCGAGCGCAGCAGTTTCATGCTGCCTTGAGCAAATGGTCGACCGCGTCGGCGAGGTCGGCGAACACCGGCGTGCCGGCCGGCAAGCCGCCGGCGGCCAGCGTTTTCTCGCCTTTGCCGGTGCGCACGAGCATGGGACGCGCCCCGACACTGGCCGCGGCCTGCAGGTCGCGCAGTGAGTCGCCGATCGCGGGAACCCCTTGCAAGTCGCGGCCATAGCGCGCGGCAATCTCGTCGAACAGGCCAGGCTTGGGCTTGCGACAGTCGCAGTTCATGTCGGCGCCATGCGGACAGAAGAACACCGCCTCGATGCGCCCGCCCGCCTGCGCAACGGCCTTGTGCATCTTGGCGTGGATCGCGTTGAGCGTCGCCATTTCGAACAGCCCGCGCGCAAGGCCCGACTGGTTGGTCGCGACGACCACGCGCCACCCCTCGTGCGTCAGGCGCGCGATCGCCTCCAGGCTGCCGGGAATGGGCTTCCACTCGTCCGGCGACTTGATGAACTGGGCGGAGTCGAAATTGATGACGCCGTCGCGGTCGAGGATGATGAGCTTCATGCCCAAAGTTTAGGCGGCCAGGCGGGAGATGTCAGCCACCCGGTTCATCAGACGGTGCAGCTGGTTCAGCAGCGCCAGCCGGTTGGCCTTGAGCGCGGGATCGTCGGCGTTCACCATCACGTGGTCGAAGAAAGCGTCGACCGGCGTTTTCAGCGCGGCGAGCTTCTGCAGGGAGCCCGTGTAGTCGCCCGCGGCAAAGGCCGCGTCGGCCTCGGGCGCGATCTTGCCCAGCGCCGCGAACAGCGCTTTTTCTGCGTCTTCGACGAAGCGCGCCGGGTCGGCCGATTCGCCGACCGCGCCCTCCGCTTTCTTCAGGATGTTGCCGACGCGTTTGTTGGCGGCGGCGAGCGGCGCGGCCTCCGGCAGTGCCGCGAACGCGCGCACCGCCTGCAGGCGCTTGCCGATCTCGTGCAGCGGCGGCAGGCTTGCGAACACCGCCGCCACTGCCTCGGCGCCAAATTCGGGCGTCAGCTGGTTGGCGTTGCGCTCGTAAATGAAGAGCTTCACCTCCTCGGCGACGTTGCCGGCAAGCACGCCCGCGGGGAACACCGACAGCGCATATTCGATGAGGTCGTCGAGCTTGAGCCGCAGGCCATCCTTGTCGGTCGCGAACAGCGCACCCAGCAGCTGGAAGGATTTGATCACCGACAGCGCGTGCCGGCGCAGCGCGAAGGGGTCCTTGTCGCCGGTAGGTTTCAAGCCGATGCCCCAGATACCGACCAGCGTTTCCATGCGGTCGGCGATCTGCAACACTTCGCTGATCAGGTTGGTGACCGCGCCGGTCTCCTCGCGGCGCACCAGGTACTGGTCGGCGATCGCCTGCGCGACGCGCTCGTCCTCGCCGTCGTGGCGCGCGTAGTAGCCGCCCATGATGCCTTGCAGCTCCGGGAACTCGCCGACCATGTCGGTCAGCAGATCGGCCTTGGCCAAGAGCGCCGCGCGATCGGCCAGCTTGACGTCGGCGCCGACCCGTTCCGCCACCCAGCGCGCGATGGCGCGCACGCGCTCGACGCGCTCGCCCTGGCTGCCGAGCTTGTTGTGGTACACGACCTTGGCGAGCCCCGGCACACGCGATGCCAGCGTCTTCCTACGGTCCTGGTCGAAGAAGAATTTGGCGTCGGCGAGCCGCGGACGCACCACGCGCTCGTTGCCGCCGATCACCGCCGACGAGTCGGCCGGCTTGATGTTGGAAACGATAAGGAAGCGGTTCGTGAGCTTGCCGTGGCGGTCGAGCAGCGGGAAATATTTCTGGTTCGCCTTCATGGTGAGGATGAGGCATTCCTGCGGCACTTCGAGGAAGGCCGCCTCGAACTGGCCGACCAGCACGTTCGGGCGCTCGACCAGCGCCGTCACCTCGTCGAGCAGCGCGTCGTCCTCGACCGGCGTAAGCCCCAGCGGCTCGGCCGCCGCCGCGAGCTGGCGCACGATCTCGGCGCGGCGCCCGGCAAAGCTGGCGATCACCGCGCCCTCGTCGGCGAGCTGCGCGACGTAGCTGTCGGCGTCGCGCAGCGTGATCGTCATCCGCTTCGCCTCGAAACGATGCCCCTGCGTGATGCGTCCCGCTTCGAGTCCCAGCACCGACACCGGCACCACGTCGGCGCCGTGCAGGGCGACGAGGCCATGCACCGGGCGCACGAAATTGACCGTGCTCCAGCCATCGGCCAGTTGATACGTCATCAGCTTGGGAATCGGCAGCTTCGCCATCGCGGCTTCGAGCGCCTTTTGCAGACCCTCGGCGAGCGCCACACCCGGCGCGACGCTGTCGTAAAACAGCGATTCGTTCTTGCCCTCGCCTTCGCGCCGCAAGCTGTTCGCCGCAGCGGCATCGGCCCCCAGGGCGGCCAGCCGTTTCAGCAAAGCGGGCGTGGGCTGGCCGGCCGAATCGAGGCCGACCGACACCGGCATCAGCCTGGTCGAGACGGGTTTATCGGCGGCGCGCGCCCGCACCTGGGCGACGTGCGCACCCAGCCGGCGCGGCGAGGCGAAATTCGTGACAGCGGCACTCGCATCGGCCAGGCCCTGCGCGACGAGGCTCTCGGCGAGCGCGACGGCGAAGGTCTCGCCCAGCTGCTTCAGCGCCTTGGGCGGCAGTTCTTCGGTAAAGAGTTCGACGAGAAGGTTTTGCGTGCTCATGCCGCCTCCTGCTTCGCCAGCATCGCCTGCACTTCCTCGGCCCATGCACGCGGCGCCATCGGAAATCCCAGCCGCGCGCGGCTGTCGAGGTAGCTCTTCGCCACCGCGCGCGCGAGGTTGCGGATGCGGCCGATGTAGGCGGCGCGCTCGGTCACCGAGATCGCGCCGCGCGCGTCAAGCAGGTTGAAGGTGTGCGCGGCTTTCAAGACTTGCTCGTACGCCGGCAGCGCGAGCTGCGCGGCCATCAGTTCCTGCGCCTTTTTCTCGTGCGCGGCGAACGCGGTGAGCAGGAAATCGACGTCGCTGTGTTCGAAGTTGTAGGCGCTCTGCTCGACCTCGTTCTGGTGGTAGACGTCGCGGTAGGTCAGGCCGTCGGTCCAGGTGAGGTCGTACACGCTCTCCACGCCCTGCAGGTACATCGCGAGGCGCTCCAGGCCATAGGTGATCTCGCCGGTGATCGGCTTCACGTCGATGCCGCCGACCTGCTGGAAATAGGTGAACTGGGTCACTTCCATGCCGTTCAGCCACACCTCCCAGCCCAAGCCCCAGGCGCCGAGCGTGGGGTTCTCCCAGTCGTCCTCGACGAAGCGCACGTCGTTCTGCTTCAGGTCGAACCCCAGCGCTTCGAGCGAGCCGAGATACAGCTCCAGAATATCGGCCGGCGCGGGTTTCAGCACCACCTGGAACTGGTAGTAATGCTGCAGCCGGTTGGGGTTGTCGCCGTAGCGGCCGTCCTTGGGCCGGCGGCTCGGCTGCACGTAGGCCGCCTTCCACGGCTCGGGCCCGAGCGCGCGCAGGAAGGTCGCGGTGTGCGAGGTGCCGGCGCCGACTTCCATGTCGTAGGGCTGCAAGAGCGCGCAACCGCGCTCGCCCCAATAGCGCTGCAGGGTAAGGATGATGTCCTGGAAAGTGGGTTTCACGGGGAATGAACGGCGATTCGGAAAACCTGCATTTTACCTTCCTCGGCGGGGTTTCTCAGGTGTCAGCGGCCTCCAGCGCCTCGATCTCGCCCGACAGGTCGAGCCAGGCCTCCTCTTCGCGCGCCAGATCCTCGTTGACCTGCGCGAGCTTCCGGCTCGCCTCGGTGATGGCCTCGACCGACAACGCCCCCGACAAACCGGCCTCCAGCGCGTCCTTCTCCGCATGCAGTTCCGCCATGCGCACCTCGAGCTTGTCGAGCTTCTGCCGCAGCGCCTTCAGCCGCCCCGCCGAAGGTGGGCGGCGCGGCGCAGGGGCGGGCGCCGGCTTGGCCTCGGTGTCGGCGGCCTTGAGGCTTTCGCGCACGCGCTTGGCTTCCTCCAGCAGGTAGCGCTGGTAGTCGTCGAGGTCGCCGTCGAAGTCGGCGGCGCCGCCGCGGCTCACCAGCCAGAATTCGTCGCACACCGCGCGCAGCAGCGCGCGGTCGTGACTCACGAGCATCAGCGTGCCTTCGAATTCGTTGAGCGCGACCGCGAGCGCCTCGCGCGTGGTCAAGTCCAGATGGTTGGTCGGCTCGTCCAGCAGCAACAGATTGGGCCGCTGCCACACCAGCATCGCGAGCACCAGCCGCGCCTTTTCCCCACCGCTCATGGTGCCGACGGGCTGGGCGACCATGTCGCCCGTGAACTGGAAGCTGCCGAGGAAGCTGCGGAGGTCCTGCTCGCGGGTACTGAAGGCGCCGCTCGAATCGCCGGCGACGGTGTCGCGCGCGAGCCGGATCATGTGGCCAAGGGGCGTATCGTCGGGACGTAGGACGTCGAGTTCCTGCTGCGCGAAGTAGCCGATCCGGAGGCCCTTGCCTTCGATGACTTCGCCGGAAATCGCGGGCAGCACGCGGGCGATGGTTTTCACCAGCGTGGATTTGCCCTGGCCGTTGGCGCCGAGGATGCCGATGCGCTGCCCGGCCAGCACCGAGCGGTCGATGTGCTGCACGATGACCGTCTGCCCGTAGCCTGCGCTGACGTCCTTCAGCGTGAGCATGGGATTGGGTAGGCTCGCGGGCGGCTGGAACTCGAACGTGAAATCGGCGCTGGTGAGCACGGGCGCGAGCTTCTCCATGCGCTCGAGCGCCTTGACCCGGCTCTGCGCCTGCTTGGCCTTGGTCGCCTTGGCCTTGAAGCGGTCGATGAAGGCCTGCAGGTGGGCGATCTTGTCCTGCTGGCGCGCGTAGGCGGCCTGTTGCAGCGCGATCTGCTCGGCGCGCGTCTCCTCGAAGGTGCTGTAGTTGCCGCCGTAGCGCGTGAGCTTGGCGTTGTCGATGTGCAGGGTGACGGTCGTCACCGCGTCGAGGAATTCACGGTCGTGGCTGATGACGATCAGCGTGCCGGGGTATTTTTTCAGCCAGGCTTCGAGCCACACCAGCGCGTCGAGATCGAGGTGGTTGGTCGGCTCGTCGAGCAGCAGCAGGTCGGACGGACACATCAGCGCGCGGGCGAGCTGCAGCCGCATGCGCCAGCCGCCGGAAAAGCTGTTCACCGGCCGGTCGAGCTCGCGCACCTGGAAACCGAGGCCGAGGATGAGCGCCTGCGCACGCGAGCGCGCGTCGTGCGCGCCAGCGTCGGCAAGCGCGGTGTAGGCGTGCGCCATGCGCTCGCCGTCGCCGCTCGCCTCGGCCGCGGCCACTTCGGCTTGCGCCTCGACCAGGCGAGTATCGCCGGCGATGACGAAGTCGGTCGCCGGCGCGTCGGTCTCCGGCATGTCCTGCGCGACCTGTGCCAGCCGCCACTGCGGCGGGATCGAAAAATCCCCTTTGTCCTCGTGCAGACTGCCGGCGAGGAGCGCGAACAGGCTCGACTTGCCGGCGCCGTTGCGGCCGACCAAGCCGACTTTCTCGCCGGGGTTGATCACCGCCGAGGCGTCGTCGAGCACGACTTTGGCGCCGCGCCGCAGGGTGAGTTGCTTGAGTACGATCATGCTGCGGGCGGGTGGCTGGCGACCCGCCGTGAACGAAAACGCGATTCTAGCGCGCCGGCTTTGCCGCCTTTGGGGCGCGGTTTGTCGGGCGCTTCGACACGGGCTGTTGGTTTTTCGTCAAAATCTTGCCGGGCCGCCGGGGACGTGCCGCAAGTCGCCATCGCAAGCCACTGTTTTGGCGATGTTTTTTCGATACAACGAAAGCGGCGCAGGTGGCACACGCGTTGCAGGGTACTCGGCACACCCCCTCAGCAAGGAGTCGATCATGAGACTGCAACTCGGCAAGAAGCAACTGGTCCTCGAACTCAGTGCCTCGCCCTTTTCCTGGTTCCGCGGCGAAACCGAACGCATGAGCCTCACCAGCCTGTCGCTGCTGTTCGTGCAGTTCTCGGTGTTTGCCCGTCACTCGGCGGCGTGATGCAGGTCGGACGCGCAACCAGCGTGAGCATCAGTCTCTCCCGTTCGCCGCTGGCCTTCTTCAGCGGCAGCACGAAACGCATGTCGATGTTCAGCTTGACGCTGCTGTTCATCGAGTTCCGGGTGATGCAGCAGCACGCCACCCTGCAGAAGCAGGACTGATCAGCGGGGCACTTCGAGCACCGCTTCCAGTCCACCGCCCGCCCGGTTCGCGAGCGTGATCCGGCAGCCATTGGCCTCCGCCAGCTGGCGGACGATCGCCAGCCCCAGCCCCGTCCCTCCCGTCGCCTGCGAGCGCGACGCCTCAAGCCGGTAGAACGGCCGGAACACCTTCTCAAGCTGCTCATCCGGAATGCCCGGCCCGGCGTCGCGCACGATTACCCGGGCCGCCCGCTTGCCGCATACGAGCGCCAGCTCGACCGGCGTGCCGCCGCCATAGCGCTGGGCGTTCTGTACCAGATTGGCGACGATCTGGCGCACCGCCAGGCGTCCCGTTTCGACCTCGCACGGCGCCGTGGCCGGCCACGGCAGGCCGGCATCCGCCGCCACCTCCTCCAACAGCCCCGCCAGGTCGAAGCGCGCCCTCGGCTGCGGCTGGGTGGTGCGCGCAAGCTCCAGATAGCCGGTGATGAGCCGGTTCATGTCGGCGAGGTCGGCCAGCGCGCGGTCGATGCGCGCCGGCTTGGGATCGTCGCGCAACAGTTCGAGATTGAGTTGCAGGCGCGTCATCGGCGTGCGCAGGTCGTGCGAGATGCCCGCCAGCAGCGTGGTGCGGTTGTCGAGCAGTTCGCGCACCTCGGCCGCCATGGCGTTGAAGCGCCTCGCGAGCTCGGCGAGCTCGGCGGGCCCGGTTTCCGGCAGCGGCTCGGGCAGTTCGCCCGCGCCGACCTGGCGCGTGGCTTCGACTGCACGCGCCAGCGGCACCGTCACCCGCCGAACGAGGACGAGCGCAGTGAGGAGGCTCAGGAAAGCGCCCAGCGCGATCACCATCAGCGCCGCGAGCGGCGGCTTCACCGCATAGCGATTGGGGAAGAAACCGGCCCGCAGGTCGTGGCCGCCCACCGGAATGTCGACCCACGCGGCCTCCGTGCCCGGCACGCCGCGCAGCACGACGGCCTCGCCCAGGCGATTGCTCAGCGCGTCTTCGATCTGACTGCGGAAGGCGAAGCGCGGCGCATCCGCCGTCGCGCCGACGTCGACCGTGGTCAGACGCAGGCCGTGGCGGCGCGCCAGTTCGCGCTCGAACGCCGCGCGCGTCTCGGGCGGCAGCTCCACCCAGGTCTGCGCGGAGAGCACGATGAGGCCGGCCAGATCGTCGGCCGAACGCTCGGCGACCGGCAGGATCAGGGTGCGGGTGACCACCCAGAACGCCAGCCCCTGGAACACGACGAAGACCAGCGCCAGGGTGAGCGCGGTGCGGGCGAACAGGGAGCGCGGAAAGAACCTCACCCCTTGCCCTGCGGCACGAAGATGTACCCCATCCCGCGCTGGGTGCGGATGTAGGCGGGATGGGCCGGGTCGTCCTCGATCTTCTTACGCAGGCGGTTCACGCGCACGTCGATGCTGCGGTCGAAGGGGTCGCGCTCGAAGCCGCGCAACTGGTCCATCAGCCAGTCGCGCGACAGCGCGCGGTTGGCGTGGGTGACGAAGATCTCCAGCAGTTCGTACTCGCCGCCGGTGAGGCTCACCACGGCACCGTCGCGGCTCAGCGTGCGCGCGTCGAGGTTGACGCTGAACGGACCGAAGCGCACGCTGCGCGCCGCTTCCGCGGGGGGTGCCTCGGGCGCCGCGCCCTGGCGCCGCAGCACGGCGCGGATGCGCGCCAGGAGCTCGCGCGGGTTGAAGGGCTTGGGCAGGTAGTCGTCGGCGCCGACCTCGAGGCCGATGATGCGGTCGATGTCCTCGCCCTTGGCCGACAGCATGATGATGGGCGGAAAGCCCGGCTGCGCGCGCAGGCGGCGCGCGATCGACAGGCCGTCCTCGCCGGGCATCATCCAGTCGAGCACGACGAGGTCGGGCCGCCTCGCGCCGAGCAGGGCGTCGAGCGCGGCGGCGTCCTCGCCCGTCTCGACGGCGTAGCCCTGGGCCGTCAGATATTCCGCGACGAGCTCGCGAATGCCGGGGTCGTCGTCGATCACGTAGATGAGTGCCTGATCCATGCATTAACTATATCAGCGGCCCATCGGGCCCATTCCAAGGCCGGTTACACACTGTTACAAAATCGCCCTTGCGTGAAACAGCGCACTTACCCTCACCACCCAGAATGCGAAGCGTGGAAGCGAACCTTCGCCAACACAGCGAGGAGATCACGATGACTGCACGGAAAAACTGGATGTTCGGCGCAGCAGCCCTGGGACTGGCGATAGCCGCCCCGGTTCATGCCTCGCCCGATGTCTTCGTCGAATCCGCGTGGATCGTGGCGAAACGCGAGGCGGACCGCGAGGTTCGCCGGGACGAGCGCGACCCGCGCCGGGACGAGCGCCGCCAGATGCGGCGCGAGGCCGAGCGCGAGAGCCCGGAGGGCTATGGCTACGGGTACGAGCGCCGCCAGCAGCACCGCCACGATGGCGACGAGCGTCGCCGTGATCGCCGCTGAACCGAATCCATGCACGCAACCAAGGAGAGCAGCATGAACGCACGCATTCTCAACACCGCCCTGGTCGCCGCCCTCGTTGGCACCGCCGGCATCGCGCAAGCCAGCCCGCGCTTCGGCGACGACTTCACCGTGCGCGCCCGCGTGGTCGCCGCCACCCCGGTCTACGAGACGATCAACGAGCCGCGCCGCGAGTGCTGGACCGAAACCGTCGGCTACGAGACCCGCAGCAGCGGCGGTGGGACCGGCGGCGCCATCATCGGCGCGATCGCCGGCGGCCTGCTCGGCTCGACCGTCGGAAAGGGCGACGGCCGCGTGGCCGCTGCCGCGGTCGGCGCCGCCACCGGCGCGGTCGTCGGCGACCGCATGGGCAGCAGCCCGCGCTACGAGACGGTCCCGCAGCAGGTCGAGCGCTGCCGCACCAGCGACAACTTCCGTCAGGTGCTCGTCGGCTACGACGTCCGCTACCGCTTCCAGGACCGCGAGTACACGACCCGCCTGCCCTACGATCCGGGCAACTGGGTGACCCTCAACGTCAGCTTCACCGTGGCGCAGGAGCCCCGCCCCGGCCACTGGCACAGTGGCCGCAACAAGTGGGGCGACTGAGCCTTCGGGCGCCCGTCCCTCGCTTTGCTGAAAGGAGAACCGCCATGTTCCGCAAATTTCTGATCGCAACCGCCCTCATCGCCGCGTCCGGCGGCGCCCTGGCCCACGGCGGCCCGAGCTACGGCCGTGTCGTGAGCGTCGAGCCCTATGTCTCGATCGCCTTCGGCACCGGCCGCCACGATGGCTTCCGCGTCGTCTACGAAAGCGGGGGCCGGCACTACTGGACCCACAGCGCCTACTATCCGGGCAACGTGATCGTGGTGCCGCCGCCGCACCAGGTGCACTACATCCATCACTACGTGCCGCACTCCAAGCCCCACCCCAAGCATCACCATCGTCATTGGCGGGGCGACGACCGGCGCGGCTGGGATGATCGCGGCGGCTGGGACGACCCCCGTCACGAGCACCGCCGCGGCGAGTGGCGCTGACACGACGGTGGCGGCAGGGCATCCCCTGCCGTCGGCATTGCGCATGACGTATGCTTAGGTGCATCGCGTCATGCGCCATTGCCACCTGTGAATCGTCTGCAGCGAGCCGCCACTCTGCTTCTGCCCCCGCTTGTCGCCGGCTGTTATCCGCTGCACGCGACCGTGGGGCATCTCGACCTGATGGCGCGGCGCCAGCCCCTCGAAGCCGTGGTCGCCGATCCCGCCACGCCGGAGGCATACAGGGCACGACTGGCGCTGGCGGCGGCGATGCGCGACTTCGCCAGCCGCGAGCTGGCCCTGCCCGACAATGGTTCTTATCGCCAATACGTTCGACTGGACGAGGCGTACCCGGTGTGGAGCGTGTGGGTGACGCCCGAGTTTGCGCTCGAGCCGCGTGAATCCTGCTTTCCCGTCTCCGGATGCGTACCCTACCGCGGCTATTACCGGCGCGAAGCGGCACAACGCTACGGCGCGGGTTTTCGCCAGCGCGGCGACGACGTGATGGTGGGCGGCGTGACCGCGTATTCCACGCTCGGCTATTTCGACGACCCGCTCACCAGCGCGATGCTGCGCCTGCCCGACGAGCGCATGGCCGGCTTGCTGTTCCACGAGCTCGCGCACCAGGTCGTCTACGTGAAGAACGACGCCACCTTCAACGAATCTTTCGCGCGCGCGGTGGAAATCGAGGGCACGCTGCGCTGGCTCACCCACCGGCAGGACGAAGCCGGCCTCGTCCGCTACCGCGCCGCCCTGGCGCGCGCCGATGCATTCTTCGAGTCGGTCCGGACAACCCGTGCTGCGCTTGCCGAACTGTATGCCTCGCCGCTCGACGACGACGCCAAGCGCGCCGGCAAGGCGCGCATTTTCCAGGCGTTGCGCGACGACCACCGGCGCCGCGTCGCCGCGGATCCCGCCTGGTCGACCTACGATCCCTGGTTCGAAGGCGAACTCAACAACGCGAAGCTCGCCGCCATGTCGACGTATTTCGAACAGGTCGACGACTTCCGCGCCTTGCTCGCGGAAAACAAGCACGATTTCGCAGCCTTCTACGCCGCGGTGAGGGCGCGCGCCGTCGCGCGCGTCAGCCCTTGATGCAAACGAGGGGCTTGAGCTTGGCCACCTTGCGCGCGAGGCCGGCGCGGTCGGCCGCCTCGACCACGGCGCTGACGTCCTTGTAGGCGCCCGGCGCCTCTTCCGCCACGCCGCGCAGCGAGGGGCTACGAATCAGGACGCCCTGTCCCGCCAGCTCGTCCACCAGCGCCCGGCCGTGCCACTGCCGCGTGGCCTGATGGCGGCTCATCGCCCGGCCGGCGCCATGGCAGGCGGAAGCGAACGCACGCGTGGCTCCCGTTTCGGTGCCGACGAGCACGTAGGAGGCCGTGCCCATGCTGCCGCCGATCAGTACCGGCTGGCCGACGTCGCGCAGTTCGGGCGGCAGCGCCGGGTGGCCCGGGCCGAAGGCGCGCGTCGCGCCCTTGCGGTGGACGTAGAGCTGGCGGGTGTGGCCGTCGACGGTGTGCGGCTCGACCTTGCAGGTGTTGTGCGAGACGTCGTAGATGAGGCCAAGGTGGGTGCCCGGCAGCACGTCGGCAAAGACCTGGCGCGTGAGATGGGTGATGACCTGACGGTTCGCCAGCGCGCAATTGATCGCCGCGCGCATCGCGCCGAGATATGCCTGGCCCATCGCAGACTTGATCGGCGCACAGGCGAGTTCGCGGTCCGGCAGGGTAATGCCGTGACGCGGCGCGGCGATCACCATTTCGCGTAGGAACTCGGTGCCGATCTGGTGGCCGAGGCCGCGCGAGCCGCAATGGATACTCACCACCACCTCGCCGGGGCGGAGACGAAAGCGGTCGGCGGCGCGCACGTCGTAGATTTCGACGACTTCCTGCACCTCGAGGTAGTGGTTGCCCGAGCCGAGCGTGCCGATCTCCTCCCGCTGCCGCCGCTTGGCGTGCTCGGACACCTTGTCCGGTTCGGCGCCCGCCATGCAGCCGTGCTCCTCGATGCGGTCGAGGTCGGCCGCACTGCCGTAGCCGCGCTCGACCGCCCAGCGCGCCCCGCCGCGCAGCATCGCGCTCATCTCCGCGGGATCGAGCCGCAGTTCGCCAGTGCTGCCCACCCCGGCCGGAATGCGCGCGAATAGCCGGTCGGCGAGGCGCTGCTTGACCGGTTCGATGTCGGCGACAGCGAGGCCCGTGTGCAGCGTGCGCACGCCACAGGAAATGTCGAACCCCACGCCCCCCGCCGAGACCACGCCTCCCGCCTCGGCGTCGAACGCGGCAACGCCGCCGATGGGAAAGCCGTAGCCCCAGTGCGCGTCCGGCATGGCATAGGCCGCCCCGACGATTCCCGGCAGGGTGGCGACGTTGGTGATCTGCTCGAAAACCTTGTCGTCCATGTCGAGGATCAACCCGGCGTCGGCGAAGATCACGGCGGGCACACGCATATTGCCAAAGGCCGGGACGCGCCATTCGTACGCCGACACCTGCTCGAACCGGGCGAGATCCATCGAGGTCCCCTTAAACGTCGATCACGCACTGCGCGAGCCACTGGCCCGCCGCATCCTGCTCCACTTTCAGTTCAGTATAGGTGGCGCCCTTGATCTCGACGGCAGGCTGGTGCCGCGCCAGCTCGACCCGCTCGCCCCAGGCGGTGGCGTGCAGGCGATGGTCCTCGATGCGCACCTCGAAACGGGCGAATAGCAGGCCGCGCACAGCCATCTCGAGGATCAGCGCGTTGAGCCAGTCGACCAGCAGCAGCTCGGCGTCCGGCGCCTCGCATTCGATCTCGACCGCTTCGCGGGCGGCCACGCCCGCCGGGTCGGTGATCACCGCGATCATCGCCAGCGCGACCTGTTCGAAGGCAGCAGCGAGCGTGGGCCCGACGCCGCGCACCCCCATGTCGGCCTGATGCGGGAAGTGCTCCCAGTGCGCGTCCTGGGGATGGCGCAGCGCCGCGACGGCCTGCGCGCGGGCCCCGAACACCGCCTCCCGGATGCGCGCCGGCTCGACGCTTTTCGCCACTGCGCCGGCGTCGACCGCCTGCGCGGCGGCAAGCGCCCGGCGCAAATGGTCCGGCGCGTAAAAGGGCTTGTCCTCGAAGCCGGGCCGTCCGCGGAAATCGCATTCGCAGGCAAGCAGGAATTCCTCGAAACGTTCCGGCCGGCGAAAGGCGTCGACACGCTCGAGCAACTCGACGACCGTGCCCGGGCGCAGCGCCAGCGCGCGATGCACGAGGCCGTGCTCGCGCGCGACCGCCACTGCCAGGTCACGGCAGTCGTTCGGCACGCGCAGGCGCTCGCAGACGGCGCGCACGAGATCGGCGCTCCGCGCTTCGTGGCCGATGTGACGCGGCCATTGTTCGGGCGGCGTCGTGCCCTTGCCGAGGTCGTGCATCAATGCGGCGAAACGCACCGGCAGGCTAAACCCCTGGCGCGCCGCCCAGTCGATGACCCGCATCACGTGCACGCCGGTGTCGACTTCGGGATGGTGTTCGGGCGGCTGCGGCACGCCGAACAGGCGGTCGACTTCCGGCAGCAGGCGCGCCAGCGCGCCGCAATCGCGCAGCACGGCGAACATGCGCGATGGCTGCGCTTCCATCAGGCCGCGCGCGAGTTCCTGCCACACGCGCTCGGGCACCAGCGCGTCGACTTCGCCGTTGTCGACCATGGCGCGCATCAGGGCGTTGGTCTCGGGCGCTACGGTGAAGTCGGTGAAGCGCGCGGCGAAACGCGCCACGCGCAGGATGCGCACCGGGTCCTCGGCAAAGGCGTCGCTCACGTGGCGGAAGATTCTGGCGGCGAGGTCGCGCTGACCGCCGTAGGGGTCGATCAGATTGCCGGCCTCGTCCTCGGCCATCGCATTGATGGTGAGGTCGCGCCGCCGCAGGTCGTCGGCCAGCGTGACGTCCGGCGCGGCATAGACGGTGAAGCCCTTGTAGCCGCGGCCCGACTTGCGCTCGGTGCGAGCGAGCGCGTATTCCTCGTGGGTTTTAGGGTGCAGGAAGACCGGGAAGTCCTTGCCGACCGGCTGGAAGCCCAGCGCGACCATGTCGTCGGGCGTGGCGCCGACCACGACGTGATCGCGGTCGGCCACCGGCAGGCCGAGAAGCCGGTCCCGGACGGCGCCGCCAACGATGTAGGTCTTCATGGCGGCATGGCAGGGTCAGCGGTGGGCGCTTTCGCGATAGGCTTCGTAGCGCGCGCGGGGCGTGTCGTCGCGCAGGTATTCCGGCGCGATCGCCTCGAGCGACACCGGCTGGAAGCCGAACACGGCCGGCCAGCCGCCGCTGCAGACGTTGTCCACCGCCATGGCGTAGAAGTTGTCGCGCGTCATCAGCTTCTTGCCCGGCTTCAATTCCAGCGCCCAGGCCTGGAAGTAGGACAGCCAGCGGCCGAGCGGGAGGATGGCGCGCCGCTTGCCGATCACCTCGCCGACGTAGGCGACGAGCGCCTGCAGCGTGTAGGCTTTCGGCCCGCACAGGTCGTAGGTCTGGCCATAGGTCGCGGGGTTGTCGAGGCTGTCGGCGAAGGCGCGGGCCACGTCCTCGACGTGCACCGGCGCGAAGCGCGCGCCGGCGTTGGCGAGCGGCAGCACCGGGAAGGCGCGCAGCAGGCCCGCGAACATCGACAGGAAGGAGTCGCCGCGGCCGAAGATTACCGACGGCCGGAACACGGTGACGTCGAGCCCGTAGCCGTGAATGAACTTGGGCCCGTTGAGGTACCAGTTCTCGTGCTCGATGTGATGGCGGGCGGCCTCGCGCACCAGCGCCTCGGCAATGCCCTTGGAGCGCTGGTAGGCCGAACGCGAGGTCGGATCGGCGCCGAGTGCACTCATGTGCAGGAGGCGCCGCACCCCGGTTTCGCCCATCGCATGGATGACTTTCCGGGTGAGTTCGATATGCACGTGCTGGAAATCGCCACGGCGCGCGCTCGGCAGGTCGACGCGGCCCACGTGCTTCTCGTGGAGGATGCCAACCAGATTGACGACGGCGTCCATGCCGCGGAACTGGCGGATGAGTTCCTGCTGGTCATGCACGTCCGCCTCGACCACCTCGACGGTGGGCAGCAGGATCAGGCCCTTGGCCGCTTCGCGGCGATGGGTGAGCACGCGAACCTTGAGGCCGCGGCTGGCGAGCTGGCTGACGAGATGGGTGCCGACGAAGCCGGACCCGCCCAGGACGCAAACACGTTCAGTTTTCATGGGAAAGACGCAAATCAGGCATATAAGAATTCGCTGATTTTATCGTGAATGCGTCCCCCGGACCACGCCGGCTAACCTTCTGCCGCAGCGGGGTCGTTTTCGGGCGGCGCCTCGGCGGGCGCCGCCTCCCTGCGCGGCGGCACCGTGCCGAGCCGGTCCTTCAGCAGCACCGAGGGCTGGTCGAATCGCACCGCGTAATACATCGCGTTGCTCATCACCTTCTTCACGTAATCGCGCGTTTCGCTGAAGGGAATCGACTCGATGTAGACCGCGGCTTCCATCTCGCGGGTGTCGCGCCAGCGCTGTGCCCGGCCGGGGCCGGCGTTGTAGGCGGCGGTCGCGAGCACCGGCGAGCCGTCGAGGCGGTCCTGCACGTGGCGCAGATAGTAGGCGCCGAACTGGATGTTCTTCGCGGGATCCTGCATAGCGTCCGGGTGAAAGCCCTTGATGCCGAGGCGCTGCGCGATCCAGCGCCCGGTCGCCGGCATGATCTGCATCAGGCCCGACGCGCCGACCCGCGAGCGCGCATGGCTGACGAAACGGCTTTCCTGTCGCATCAGGCCGAATACCCAGGCTTCATCGATGCCGTTCTCGCGCGCGGCTTTCTGCGCCAGCTCGCGGTAGGGCGCGATGAAGCGCAGCTCGAAATCGTGCAGGTCGCGGGTGCGCTCGGCGGTATTGATCGCGCGGTCGTACCATTCCATGCGGCGCGCAAGCTCGGCAGCCGCCAGCAGCTGGGTGTCGGAAAACTCGCGGATCGTCCAGTTCCACTCTTGCGTGGCCTCCTGCCGCAGGCCCAGTTCGTAGAGGGCGACCGCGCGCGCCAGTAGCGCCAGACCGCCTGCGCGCGCATCGCCTCGTCCATGCCGTCGATCGCGTTGCGCACCGTCTGCCAGTCGCCGGCGCGCAACGCGGCGCGCGCCCACCATTCGCGCTGGAAGTCGTTGAGCACCTCCGGGCCGGCCTGTGCGAACCACGCCAGCGCGCGCGGCTCGTGCCGTCGCGCCGCCCAGCTGGCGAGCCGCGCCCATGCCACGCGCCGCTCCATCTCGGAAAATTGCGGCGCCCAGCGGCGCAACGCGCGCTCGGCTTCGTCCGAGCTGCGGCGTGCGAGACCGTCAAGCGCATACAAGGCCACTTCCCGGTCGCCGCGCCGGCTGAAATCGAGCGCGCCGCCCAGCGCGCGCGCCGGATCGCTCGCCGCCAGATCGATGCTTGCCGGCGCGGGGCGCTCGGAGGCGGGCAGCGACACGGCGACGGCGCGGGCGACGTTGGGGTTGCCTGCCTCGAACGCCAGCCGCAGGCGGCGCCAGACGTCTTCCTCGCGCAGCAGACCCTCCTCTATCAAACGGGTGAACAGCGGCGTGCAGGCCGACGGCAGGTCGCGGCCGGTGAACCACAGCGCAACAACCTCGCGCTGCCGGCTGCGGTTGCCCTGCGCCCACTCCGCCCGATGGGCGTAGCAGTGATGCACGGTTTCCGGACGCACCAGGCGTGGATACTCGGCGAGGTAAAGCAACCAGGCCTCGCGCTGGCCGAGCGACTTCAGCCACTCGGCACGCAGCGCCTCGGCCATTCGGCTGCCCGGATGGCGGGCCAGAAAATCGGCGATGCGCGCGTCGGCCGCGCCGTTGGTAAGCATCAGCCGCCAGTACTCGACGTAGGGCGCGAGCACATGGCCGGCCGGAACCTGGCGCGCCGCGCGCTCGAGGTCGGCGACCTTGCGTGCCTCGAACGCCTGCTGCGCCTGCCTGACCGCCGCGTCCCCCGGCGCTGCCCACACCAAGGCCGCCGCGAGCACGCCCACCAACCCGGATACAACTTGCCGAAACATGGCGGGAGCGTACCACGGCCGTCGTGGCCAATGCGCGCGCAAGATGACTAGGCCGCGGTCGCGCTATAGTAAGCGCCTGTCAACGCGTTTCCCTTTTCGACAAGGAGCCTGTCATGAACGTGAACATTGGAAGCACCGACCGCATCATCCGCATCGTCGCCGGCCTTGCCCTCATCGCCTGGGCGGCGCTCTTCGGCGGCCCGGCATGGGCGTGGATCGGCGTGGTGCCGCTCGCTACCGGGATCTTCCGGATCTGCCCCGCCTACAGCATCTTCGGCATCAACACCTGCGGCGTGAAGAAGTAATTCGTTCAGCCGAGGAACAACCGGTACGCCGGGTTGCGCGATTCGTCCCAGTAGCGGTAGCCCAGCCCGTCGAGAAACTTCTGGAACGCGGCCTTTTCCTTTTCCGGTACCTGGATGCCGACCAGCACGCGGCCGTAGTCGGCGCCGTGGTTGCGGTAGTGGAAGAGGCTGATGTTCCAGCCACGGCTCATGCTTTGCAGGAATTGCATGAGCGCGCCGGGCCGCTCGGGAAACTCGAAACGGTACAGCACCTCGTTCACCGCCGCCGGCGCGCGTCCGCCCACCAGGTGGCGCACGTGCAGCTTGGCCATCTCGTTGTCGCTGAGGTCGATCGCCTCGAGGCCGTGGCGCTGCAGCAGCTCGACCACGCGCGCCCCCTCGCCCGCGCCCGGCACGGATAAGCCGACGAAGACGCGCGCTTCCTTCGGATCCGAATAGCGGTAGTTGAATTCGGTGATGTTGCGCGCGCCCAGGAGGCTGCAGAAATGCTTGAAGCTGCCGGGCGTCTCGGGAATCGTCACGGCCAGCACGGCCTCGCGCTTCTCGCCGAGTTCGGCGCGCTCGGCGATGTGGCGCAGGCGGTCGAAATTCATGTTGGCGCCAGAGGCAACCGCGACCAGCGTCTTGCCCTTGAGCCGGTCGCCTGCGACAGCTGCCTTGAGTCCCGCGACCGAGAGCGCGCCGGCGGGCTCCAGGATCGAGCGCGTATCTTCGAATACGTCCTTGATCGCCGCGCAGATGGCGTCGTTGTTGACGCGTATGACTTCATCCACGTAGAGCTGCGACAGCCGGAAGGTCTCCTTGCCGACCTTCTTCACCGCCACGCCATCGGCGAAAATCCCGACGCGCGCCAGCGTGATACGCTCGCCGCGACACAGCGAGCGCGCCATGGCATCGGCATCCTCTGGCTCGACGCCGACGATCTTGATCTCCGGACGCAGGCGCTTGATGTAGGCCGCCATGCCGGCGATCAGGCCGCCGCCGCCGACCGGTACATACACAGAATGGATCGGCCCCGGGTGCTGGCGCAACAGCTCCATCGCGACCGTACCCTGCCCGGCGATCACGTCGGGGTCGTCATACGGGTGAACGAAGGTCGCCTTCGCTTCCTTCGCCAGTTGCGTCGCGTGGGCGCACGCCTCGTCGTAGTTGTCGCCGTGCAGCACGACCTGCGCACCACGCGCGGCAACGGCGTCGACCTTGATCTTCGGCGTCGTCGCCGGCATCACGATCGTCGCCGTTACGCCGAGCCTCTGCGCGGCCAGCGCCACCCCTTGCGCATGGTTGCCGGCGGAGGCCGCGACCACGCCACGCGCCAGCTGTGCGGCGGTGAGTTTCGCCATTTTGTTGTAAGCGCCACGGCACTTGAACGAGAACACCGGCTGCAGATCCTCGCGTTTCAGCAGCACCTGGTTGTGCAGCCGCCGCGACAGGTTATGGGCCACGTCCAGCGGCGACTCGATCGCGACGTCGTACACGCGCGAGGTCAGGATACGTTCGAGGTAATCGTCGGGCGGGCTCATGGGGACGTGGTTTGTAAAAAGGACGCGATGCCGCTATCTTAGCCGGCTGCATCCAAATCGACGAAACCATCATGACCCAGGACGAAATGAAGCAGGCCGTGGCGCGTGCCGCGGTCGACTACGCCAAGGGCGGCATCATCGGGGTGGGCACGGGCTCCACTGCCAATTATTTCATCGACGCGCTGGCCGAGGTGAAGGGCCGCATTGACGGCGCCGTGGCGAGCTCGGAAGCGACCGCCGCACGCCTGAAAAGCCACGGCATCCAGGTGCTTGACCTCAACAGCGTCGGCGAGCTCGAAGTCTACGTCGACGGCGCCGACGAAATCACCGAGCACTTCGCCATGATCAAGGGCGGCGGCGGCGCGCTCACGCGCGAAAAGATCGTCGCCGCCTGCAGCAAGCGCTTCATCTGCATCGCCGACGCCAGCAAGCTGGTCGGCGTGCTGGGCACGTTCCCGCTGCCGGTCGAGGTCATCCCGATGGCGCGCTCCTACGTCGCGCGCGAGCTGGTGAAGCTCGGCGGCCAGCCCCGTCTGCGCGAGGGCTTCATCACCGACAACGGCAACATCATCCTCGACGTGCACGGTCTGTCGATCGTCGATCCGGTGTCACTCGAAACGGCAATCAACCAGATCGTCGGCGTGGTGACAAACGGCCTCTTCGCGCGACGCGGCGCCGACGTGCTGCTCCTCGGCACCCCCGAGGGCGTCAAGACCTACAAGAAATAGTCATTGCGGCCGCGGCGGTGGCTGCTCGTCGTCGGGCTCCTGCTCCTCCGCCGGCACCCGGTACGTCTCGGTCGCCCACTGGCCGAGATCGATGAGCTTGCAGCGCTCGCTGCAGAAGGGCTTCCACCTGCTTTCCGCGGTCCACGCCACCGGCGCGCCGCAGATAGGACAGCTGACCATTCGGGGATGCGTGGCACTCACAGGGTACAGAAGGTCAGCTCGAAGTCGATCGGCTGATCGCTGCAGCTACGGATCGCCGAGGGTCCCGCCTGCACGAAACGAATATTGAGCACGTACTTGTTGCCGGAAATCTCCGGCACGCACGGCAGCTCGTCGGCAAGCGACACGCGGATGAGATGCGGATTGCGGGATTCGAGCATGCGCTGGTAGCTGCCTTGGCTCGCATGCTGCAATTCCGGGCGGCCGCTGTCTCGCAGCAGGCCGAGCACGATACCCACCGCGGCCCGGATCGGCGAGAACGGCACGAGCCAGTGGCGAAGATGGTGTTCACGCAGCGCCCCGTCGCGATGCAGCCAGTAATGGTAGGCAGGCAGATCGAATTCGCACATGCCGCCCGGGATCGCGGCGCGCTGCTTGATCGCCATCAACCATTCATCGTCGCGCAGATGCTGCCCAACCCGGCCCGGAAGCTGATAGATGCCGTGGTGCGCCGACTCGATGGCTGTAAGCACCTGTTCCAGCGTCGTGCTCTGCACGTTGGGATTGCCGCGCAGGGCAACCAGCACCGCCTTCTGCCGGTCCAATTCCTGCAACAAGTCGGACTTCAGGTCGGCGCGCGCCGCCACCTCAGCAAGTTCGAACAAGGTCAGCAGGGCGGCGTGGTGGGCGTGCGGGTCGGGCGACGCGACGAAGGCGTCGAATCGGTCGAACAGATCCTCCAGCCGCAGCAGGGTGCGGATCCTTTCGCTTAGGGGATATTCGTAGTGAATCACGCCGCCACGCGCAGTTTGCAATGGGGCGATTGTCACCCATCCATGTGGAAAATCAAGGTGAAGCCGCGCCCGACAGGGCCAGGTAGCGCGCGTGGAGCGCGGCCACCGCCGCCTGCAGGTCATCGGTCGAGCCGATGTTTTCGATGACGTCGTCGGCCGCTGCCAGGCGTGCCGCGCGGCTGACCTGCGCCGCCAGAATCGCCTCGACCTCCCCGCGCGACAGCCCGTTGCGCGCGATCACGCGCTCGATCTGCAGCGCTTCGGGGCAGTCGACGACCAGCACGCGGTCAAGCACGTCGCGATAGCTCCCGGTCTCGACCAGCAGGGGAATGACGATCAGCGCATACGGTGCCTGCAGTGCGCCCAGCGTGTATTCGACCTGGGCCCGAATGCGCGGATGCAGGATGGCCTCGAGCTGCCGCCGAGCGTTGGCATCGCTGAAAATCAGGCGGCGCAGCGCGCCACGGTCGAGGCCGCCATCCGCCTGCAATACCCCGTCGCCGAAGGCGGTCCGAATCTCGCCGATGGCAAGGCCCGCGGGCGCCGTCAGTTCGCGCGCGATGACGTCCGTGTCGATCACCGGCACGCCGCGTGCGGCGAACAAGGCCGCAACGGTCGACTTGCCCGAGCCGATCCCGCCAGTGAGGCCGACTTTGAGCATCAGAGGTGGCCAATATAGGCCTGCGTCAGGTCCGCCCCGAAGAACAGTGCCACCAAGCCGCCGCCAGCGAGGTAGGGACCGAACGGGATCGGCACGCGGCGGTCATGCTTGACGAAAACGATCATCGCGATACCGACGATCGCCCCGACCACCGAGGACAGCAGAAGCGTGACGGGGAGGAGCTGCCAGCCGAGCCAGGCGCCAAGTGCCGCGAGCAGCTTGAAATCACCGAAGCCCATGCCCTCCTTGCCAGTTGCCAGCTTGAATAGCCAGTACACCGACCACAGGACGAGGTAGCCCGCCATGGCACCGATCACCGCGTCGGACAGGCTGGCGAACTGCCCCTGCAGATTGAACAGCAGGCCGAGCCAGAGCAATGGCAGCGTCAGGCTGTCCGGCAGCAGGGTCGTATCGAGGTCGATGAAAGCGAGCGCGATCAGCGTCCAGATGAGAAACAGCGCGCCGAGTGTCTGCAGGCTCACGCCCCACTTCCAGGCGGCCGCTGCCGACAGCAGTGCCGTGAGCAGCTCGACCAGCGGATAGCGGGCGCTTATCGGTGTGCCGCAAGCCGAACACCGCCCGCGCAACCACAGCCACGAGACCAGGGGAATGTTCTCCAGGGCGCTAATCATGTGGCCGCAATGCGGGCACGCCGAACGGGGCCGCCAGAGGTTGTAGGGTGCGCCGCTCGCCACCGGTTCGCCTCGCAACTCGGCACACTGGGCGTGCCACTCGGCTTCCATCATCCTGGGCAGGCGATGGATGACGACGTTGAGGAAGCTTCCAATCAAGAGGCTGAACAGGAAAACCAGCCCTGCAAAAAGGGCTGGCTCGATCATGGGGAGCGTCATCCTCCGACGACCTGGCCCATTTTGAAGATCGGCAGGTACATGGCAACGACCATGCCGCCAATCAGCGTTCCCAGCACGACCATGATGATGGGCTCCATGAGGCTTGAGAGCGCGGAGACGGAATCATCGACCTCGGCTTCGTAAAAGTCGGCGACCTTGCCGAGCATGGAATCCAGGGAACCGGATTCCTCACCGATCGCAGCCATCTGCAGAACCATGTTTGGGAAACGCTCGGAATTCTGCATGGCGGTCGTCAGCGCGGTGCCGGTTGCGACTTCACTGCGAATCTTCTGCGTCGCCTCGAGGAAAACCTGGTTTCCCGAGGCACCACCGACAGAGTCGAGCGCTTCCACCAAGGGGACGCCCGCCGCGAACATCGTCGACAGGGTACGCGTCCAGCGAGCGATCGTGGCCTTTTCGATGACCGGGCCAAAAACCGGCAACTTCAACATGATGCGGTCCATGAACATCTGGATCTTGCGGGAACGCTTCCACGCCTGGAAGAAGACATACAAGCCGCCGCCGATCGTGCCGAAGATCGCCCACCACCACTGCACGAAGAAATCGGACATTGCGATAACAACCAGGGTTGGCATCGGCAGATCTGCCCCGAAGCCGCTGAATAGGTCCTTGAACGCCGGAATCACGAAAATCATGATGATGGCGGTAATGACGAACGCCACGACGATGATAGAAATGGGGTAGAACAGCGCCGACTTGATCTTGCCCTTGATGGCCAAGATCTTTTCCTTGTAGATCGCTAGACGATCGAGCACGGCTTCGAGGATACCGGCCGCTTCCCCCGCCCCCACCAGGTTGCAGAAGAGGGCATCGAAATGTAGAGGGTGCCGCCCAAACGCCTGCGTCAGGCTGCTGCCCTTTTCGATGTCCGCCTTGATCTCCAGCAGCAGACGCTGCATCGAAGGGTTGGAGTGGCCGCGGGCGACGATCTCGAAGGACTGCAGCAGGGGCACGCCCGCCTTCATCATCGTCGCCAGCTGACGCGTGAACAGGGTGACATCCTTCTCGGTGATGCGCTTGGCGCCACCGAACAGGCCGCTCTGCTTCTTGACCTTGGTGACGCTGATTCCCTGTTTCCTCAGCTGGGCGCTGACCTGCGCCTCGCCCCCCGCCTGCATCTGGCCCTTGACCTTCTTGCCGCGCCTGTCCATGCCTTCCCAGAGGAAGGTGGATTGCTTGATTGCCTTTGCCGCTGTTGCCATCGATGCAGTCCCTTAAATGTTGGTCACGGCCTCGACCTCTTCCAGCGAGGTGAGTCCGGCGATTACTTTGAGCAAGCCCGCCTGGCGCAGGTCGAGCACGCCCTCGCGCCGCGCCTGGTCGGCGATGTCGGCCTCGTTGCCGCCCTTGAGGATGATCCGCGTCATCTCATCGGTGATCGGCATCACCTGATAGATGCCGACGCGCCCCTTGTATCCGGTGCCGTTGCAAATGTCGCAGCCGACTGGCTTGTAAGGCCGCCAGCTACCGTCCAGCTGCGCTTCGGTGAAGCCCGCGGCAAGCAAGGCCTCGGTCGGCAACTCGGCCGGCTGCTTGCAGGAACACAGCCGGCGCGCCAGGCGCTGGGCGGTGATCAGGATCACCGAGGACGCGACGTTGAACGGCGCCACCCCCATGTTCAGCAGGCGCGTGAGCGTACCCGGTGCGTCGTTGGTGTGCAGCGTCGACATGACCAGGTGGCCGGTCTGCGCGGCCTTGATCGCGATGTCGGCCGTCTCGAGGTCGCGGATCTCGCCGACCATGATGATGTCCGGATCCTGCCGCAGAAACGATTTCAGCGCCGCGGAGAACGTGAGGCCAGCCTTGTCGTTGACGTTGACCTGGTTGATGCCGGGCAGCTGGATTTCGGCCGGGTCCTCCGCGGTCGAGATGTTGACGTCGGGCTTGTTGAGGATGTTGAGGCAGGTATAGAGCGACACGGTCTTGCCGGAACCAGTCGGACCGGTTACCAGCACCATGCCATAGGGCCGCTGGATGGCATTCAACAGCGCGTCTTTCTGCCACGGCTCGTAGCCCAGCGCTTCGATGCCCAGCTGGGCGCTCGAGGGGTCGAGAATCCGCATGACGATCTTTTCGCCATACAGGGTGGGAAGGGTGCTGACCCGGAAGTCGATGGCGCGGTTTTTCGACAGGACAAGCTTCATGCGACCATCCTGCGGCACACGCTTCTCGGAGATGTCGAGCCGCGAGAGCACCTTGATGCGCGACGCCACCTTGTCCTTGATCGCCATCGGTGGCTGGGCCACTTCGGACAGCACGCCGTCTCGCCGGTAGCGGATGCGGTAGAACTTCTCGTAGGGCTCGAAGTGGATGTCCGAGGCGCCCTGGTTGATGGCGTCGAGCATGATCTTCTGCAGATAGCGCACGACCGGCGCGTCGTCGATCTCGATGCTGCCGACGTCCTGCTGGGTTGACGCGCTCTTCTCGTCGGTGAAATCGAGGTCGAGTTCTTCCGCGTTCAATACGGCGTGGGTATTGTCGGCAGCCTCGTTGAGCTTCTGGATCAGCTTGCCGAGCTTGTCGTCCTCGACGATGATCGGCTCGACTGCCTGACCGGTCTGGAACTTGACCTCGTCCAGCGCCTGCAGATGGGTAGGGTCGGAAGTCGCCACATACAGCTTGTTGCCGCGCTGGTACAAGGCCACCACCCGCCGCTTCTGAATCAGCTTGGGATCGAGCAGCCCCTGCGGCAGGCTGTCCGGATCCATGGCGTCGAGGTCAAGGTAGGGATAGCCGAAGGACGTCGAGGCGAATTCGGCCACCTGGCTCGCCTTGAAGCGGCGCCCCTTGATGAGCTCGGTCACGAAGGACTCTTCCGCTTCCGCCGCACGCTTCCAGACGGCCTCGGCTTCGGCTTCCGAGAGCCAGCCATGGTTGACCATGGCTCGCGCCAGTCCGGTCAGATTGTGGGTTTGTGTCACAGCAGCCATCGTCCGAATTCGAACCTATTCAGTTGCATGTCCCGGCCCGCCGATACGGCCAGCCCGGGTAACCAAACGCCTTAACGGCGATTTTTCGTCTAAGTTAAGGGCGCCTTGGTCGTCGCCCCTTCACGCGGAGGTAGGTAGATGCGCGCCATCCTCACGGCACGGTCCTGCGTCTGCACGATTTCCACCGGCACATCGCCCAGTTTCAAGCTCACGCCGGCCTCCGGGATGTCCTCGAATTGCTCGAGCAACAGACCATTGAGCGTCTTCGGACCGTCCAGCGGCAGCGACAGCCCGAGTTTGCGGTTGAGGTGGCGCAACAGCGCTCCACCCTCCACCAGCCAGCTGCCATCCGGCTCCTGACGCATGTAGCCGGATTCGGAGGGCGCCTGGGTGGTGAATTCGCCGACCATTTCCTCCAGCAGGTCTTCAAGCGTGACCAGCCCCTGCAACTCGCCGTATTCGTCGACCACGAGCGCGAGCCTGCGACGGCCGGTCTGGAAATTTCGGAGCTGGGTGAAGAGCGGCGTGCCCGCCGGAACGAAATACGGCGCCTCAAGACTATCCCTGAGCGCTTCTGGATCGAATTCCTCGCCGGTCAGCGCATGCAGCACTCGGCGAATATGCAGGATGCCGAGGAGATTGTCCGAGGAACCCGCATAAACCACCAGTCGGGTGTGGTGGCTGGTCGTGATCTGCTGCCTCAACCGGTCCGGGTCGTCCTCGAGATCAACCGACTCGATCTGACTGCGCGGCGTCATCACGTCGTCGACCGTTATGTCCTCGAGTTCCAGCAGGTTCACGAGGATGCGATGATGCTCTCGCGGCAGGCGCCCCGACGACTCCAGCACGATCGTTCGCAACTCGTCGAGCCCGAGGCTGGTGCCCTGACCCGGTGCGGGCGGCTTGATCCGCAGCAGCCAGAGGATGCCTTGCACGAACAAGTTGACGAACCAAATGACGGGGTAGGTCAGCTTCAGCATCGGCGTCAGCACGTACGCCGCCGGGTAAGCGATGCGGTCGGGATACGACGAGCCGAGCACCTTGGGCGTGACCTCGCTGAACACGAGGATGAGGAAGGTGAGGATCAGCGTGGCTGCCGACAGCGCGAGGTCGGATTCGCCAAAGAGGCGGATCGAGATGATGGTCGCCAGCGTCGCCGCTGCAATGTTGACGAGGTTGTTCCCGAGCAGGATGACGCCGAGCAGCTTGTCGGTCCGGTTCAGCAGCGACTGGGTGAGCAGCGCGCCGCGATGGCCGCTCTCGGCCGCATGCCGCAGCCGGTAGCGGTTGATCGCCATCATCGCCGTCTCGGAGGCGGAGAAGCACGCCGACAGCAACAGCAGCCCGGCCAGCAGGCCGAACAGGGTGCCAATCGAGAGATTTTCCAAACGCTAACCCCGGATCCGTGGGCTCAACGGCGGAGCAGCACTTCCAGCACGAACTGGGTGCCGAGGTAAGCCAGCAACAAGAGGGTGAAGCCGGTGATCGTCCAGACCAGCGCGGTGCGGCCGCGCCAGCCACGGAAGTGGCGTCCCGCGAGGAGCCCGGCGAATACCAGCCAGGAGAGGAGCGCCAGCACGGTTTTGTGGTTGAACTGCAAGGGCTTGCCGAACAGCTCTTCAGAGAAGAACACCCCGCTGAACACCGCGAGCGTCAACAGCACGAAACCTGCGCCGATCGTCCGGAACAGCATCGCTTCCAGCGTCAGCAGCGGCGGCGCCCCGCTCTGCGGCAAAGCCCCTCGGTGCAGTTGCTTATCCAGCATGGTCATCAACACCGCGTGCAGCGCAGCGACCGCCAGCAGGCCATAGGCCAGGAATGCGACGACCAGGTGCAGGCGCAACGCCAGCGCCTGCGAATTGGGAATCGCATGCGTCGCGGTGAACGCCGCCATCACCAGCACGGAAGCGCCCGCCAGCCCGCTCACCCACGCCTGCAGCCGGGCAAGCGGCGCCCCCCGACTCGACAGCCAGTAGACCAGGGCGGTGAGCCACAGCACCGTGGACACCGAACTGCCGAATCCCAGACGGATGTCCCCCTCCCCCAGCACCGACAGGTACAGCAACGCCCCATGCCCGGCCAGCGCCAGCGGCAGCAACCAGCGCACCGACGAATCCGCGGGTGCGCGATGCAGGCGCCAGGCCACCCAGCCATACAGCGTGCTCACGCACAAACTAGCCAGCAGGAGCGGGGACATTCGTTAAAATGGAAACTCTCGGTTCAAGCGAACCCCATTATCCATGCCGCTCCCGGCGGCAACAAGGAAGCCATGCTCGAAAATCTCAGCGGACGCCTCGCCGGCGTCGTCAAGGCCCTGCGCGGCCAGGCACGCATCACCGAAGCGAACGTGCAGGACACGCTGCGCCAGGTGCGCCTCGCGCTGCTCGAAGCGGACGTTGCGCTGCCCGTCGTCAAGAGCTTCATCGAGGCGGTCAAGGCGCGTGCGCTGGGCCAGGAAGTGCTTGCCAGCCTCTCCCCCGGCCAGGCGCTGATCGGCATCGTCCACGACGAGCTCACCAAACTGATGGGCGGCGAAAACGCCGACCTCAACCTCGCCACCACCCCGCCCGCCGTCATCCTGATGGCCGGCCTGCAGGGCTCGGGCAAAACCACCACCAGCGGCAAGCTCGCGCTGTTGCTGAAGAATCGCAAGAAAAAGGTGCTGCTCGCCTCGGCCGACGTCTACCGGCCAGCCGCGATCGACCAGTTGCGGCAGCTCGCCCGGCAGCTCGACGTCGCCTTCTTCGAGGCCGGCGACGAGCGCGACCCCGTGAAGATCGCGCAGGCCGCGCAGGATCACGCCCGTAAGCAGTTCTTCGACGTACTCATCGTCGACACCGCCGGTCGCCTCGCGATCGACGAGGCGATGATGGCCGAAATCCAGGCCCTGCACGCCGCGGTGAAGCCGATCGAGACGCTCTTCGTCGTCGACGCCATGCAGGGCCAGGACGCGGTCAACGTCGCCCGCGCCTTCAACGAGGCGCTGCCGCTCACCGGCGTGGTGCTGACCAAGCTCGACGGCGACGCCCGCGGCGGCGCGGCGCTGTCGGTGCGGCAAGTCACCGGCAAGCCGCTCAAGTTCATCGGCGTCGGCGAGAAGCCGACTGGCCTCGAGCCTTTTCATCCGGAGCGCATGGCGCAGCGCATCCTTGGCATGGGCGACGTGCTCTCGCTCATCGAGCAGGCACAGGCTTCGGTCGACATGGCCGAAGCCAAGAAGCTTGCCGACAAGGTCAAGAAAGGTAAGGACTTCGACCTCGAGGACTTCAAGCTGCAGATTCAACAAATGCGCAAAATGGGCGGCCTCTCGGCGCTGATGGACAAGCTGCCGGGCGCCGGACAGATGCAGATGCCGGCGGGCGCCGACGACAAGGCCGTCAACCGCATCGAAGGCATCATCAACAGCATGACGCCTCAGGAACGGCGCAAGCCCGAGATCATCAAGGCCAGCCGCAAGCGCCGCATCGCCGCCGGCGCCGGCGTGCAGGTGCAGGACGTCAACAGGCTCCTCAACCAGTTCGAGCAGGCGCAGAAGATGATGAAGATGATGGGCAAGGGCGGGCTCTCGAAGATGATGCGCGGCATGAAGGGCATGCTGCCGGGGATGCGCTGAGTCTCGCTTGCCCCTCCCGCATCGACGTCCGCAAGCCTCTGGCGGACTTGATTTTTTTGAGTATAATTCGCGGTTTTCTCCGATTACCGGTGAGTTGAGCCATGGTCGTTATTCGTCTTTCGCGCGGCGGCGCCAAGAACCGCCCCTTCTACAACGTAGTGGTGGCCGATTCGCGCTGCCGTCGTGACGGTCGCTTCATCGAGCGCGTCGGCTTCTACAACCCCGTCGCCCCCGAAGGCGCCGAGTCGGTGCGCCTGGACCAGGATCGCATCGGCTACTGGGTGAAGAATGGCGCGCAGCTGTCCGACACCGTCGCCCGCCTGGTCAAGCAGAACAAGCCTGCCGCGGCCTGATTTGGCCGAAACTGCAGACTGGGTCGTGATGGGGCGCATCGCCGCCCCGTTCGGTGTCAAGGGCTGGGTGAAGGTCCAGCCCTACAGCGAAGACCCGGGCGCGCTGATGGATTTCGACGCCTGGCGCGTCGGGCTCGGCGAGCAGCACACGCAGTACCCTGTCGAAGCCGTCCAGGACCACGGCAACGCCCTGGTCGCCAAACTGGCGGGCATCGACGACCGCGATGCGGCATATGCCCTGCGCGGAATGGAAATCTCGGTGGCGAAGCGCGACCTGCCGCCGCCGGAAGCAAACGAGTTTTACTGGTCGGACCTGATCGGCCTCACGGTAATCAACCGCGACGGCGCCGAGCTGGGCCGGGTCGCGAGCCTGATGGAAACCGGCGCGCACGACGTGCTGGTGGTGAGGGGCAAGCGCGAGCACCTGATCCCCTTCGTCGCCGCCTTCGTCGGCGCGGTGGATCTGGCGAGGGGCACGGTCGAGGTCGACTGGGGCGACGATTGGTGATGCGCTTCGACGCCGTCACGCTCTTCCCCGAGATGTTCGATGCCGTACTGGATTACGGCATCACCCGGCGGGCGCTGGACCGTGGGCTGTACCGGTTCAAGTCGTGGAATCCACGCGACTTCACCGACGACCCGCACCGCACCGTGGACGACCGCCCCTACGGCGGCGGCCCCGGGATGCTGATGCTGGCGGAACCCTTGGACCGCGCGTTGAACGCGATCCAGCAGGACCTGGCCAGCGAGAACTTGACGCCGTGGGTGGTGCACTTCTCCCCCCGCGGCCGCCCGCTTAAGCAGCAGCGGGTGATGGAATTAAAGGAAAAGCCCGCCCTGGTGCTGCTGTGCGGGCGCTACGAAGGCATCGACGAGCGGCTGCTTACGCGGCGCGTCGACGAGGAAATCTCGCTCGGCGACTTCGTGCTGTCGGGCGGCGAACTGCCGGCGCTGGCGCTGATGGACGCGATCATCCGGCAATTGCCGGGCGCGCTGAACGATGCGGAGTCGGCGGTGCAGGACTCGTTCAGCCACGGGCTGCTCGACTGCCCGCACTACACCCGGCCCGAAGTGTGGCAGGGGATGGCGGTGCCGCCGGTGCTGACGAGCGGCAACCACGCGGCGATCGCCAGGTGGCGGCGAGAGGAGAGTTTGCGGCTCACGGCCGCGCTGCGACCCGACCTGTTGGAGACGGCGCAACAAAACAAGGATTTACCGGAACGCCAAAGCGAACCGGAAATGAGCGGCGCCGGGGTTCAAGCGAACTCCGGGGCCAATGTGAAACGGCGTGACGTCCCTTCCGAGGAAGGCACCTCTCCCGCCAGATGTAAGGAAACATCGTCATGAACATCATCGAGCAACTCGAACAGGAAGAAATCGCCCGCCTGGGCAAGACCGTCCCCGACTTCGCCCCGGGCGACACCGTTGTCGTCCAGGTGAAGGTGAAGGAAGGCAACCGCGAGCGTCTGCAGGCCTATGAAGGCGTCGTCATCGCCAAGCGCAACCGCGGCCTCAACTCCGGCTTCACCGTTCGCAAGATCTCGGCCGGCGAAGGCGTCGAGCGCACCTTCCAGACCTACTCGCCGCTGGTCGCCAGCATCGAAGTCAAGCGCCGCGGCGACGTGCGTCGCGCGAAGCTCTACTACCTGCGCGAGCGCTCCGGCAAGTCGGCGCGCATCAAGGAAAAGCTGCCCGCCCGCAAGGCCGCAGCAACGGCCGCCGAATAAGCGTCCTGCTTCCTCGCCGAAAACGCCCGCCCCGCGCGGGCGTTTTTGTTTGCGGCCGACGCTAGAATGCAGCCATGCCGCACTACGACGCGATCCTCGACGCCCCGCCCTGCCAGCTCGGCGTCGTCTTCACCGGCGACGCGCTGACCCGGCTCGACTTCCTGCCCGCCGACACCCCGCCCGTCGGCAACGACGATGTGCGCGTCCGCCGCCTGCGGACTGAACTCGACGCCTACTGGCGCGACCCGCGCCACGTTTTCGACCTGCCGTTCGAGCCGGCCGGCACGCCGTTCCAGCTTCGCGTGTGGCGCGCGCTGATGAGCATCCCGCCCGGCCACCCCAGCACCTACGGCACATTGGCAAAGCAGCTCGGCACCGCCGCGCGCGCCGTCGGCCAGGCCTGCGGCGCCAATCCCCTGCCGATCCTGATTCCCTGCCACCGCGTGCTCGCGGTGAACGGGCTCGGCGGCTTCATGCACACCTCTGTCGGCATGCCGCTCGACGTGAAGACCTGGCTGCTCGCACACGAACAGATCGCTTCCCAACCTCTCCCCACAAGCGGGAGAGGGGGCAACCGTAAGGCCCAGACCGATCGACGCGCTGATTGACCGCTTCTGCGACCACCTGTGGCTGGAGGACGGCCTCGCGCCATTGACGCTCGCCGCCTACCGCCGCGACCTCGCCGGCTTTGCCGGCTGGCTCTCGCGGGAACGCGGGCGCAGCCTCGACGCCGCGATGGCGGGCGACATCGAAGCCTATCTCGCGTGGCGTTTCGCCCAGCACACCAAGCCGCGCAGCGCCGCACGCTATGTATCGGCGCTGAAGCGCTTCTACCGCTACCTGCTGCGCGAAAATCTCATCGCCGCCGACCCCACGCTCAACCTCGACAGCCCCAAGCTGCCGCGCGCGCTGCCGAAGTCGCTCACCGAAGCCGACGTCGAGCGCCTGCTCGCCAGCGCGGCGGGCGACACCCCGCACGACACGCGCGACCGAGCCATGCTGGAAACGCTCTACGCGACGGGCCTGCGGGTGTCGGAACTGGTAGGTCTCAAGCTGACGGCGATGAACCTCAACGACGGCGTGCTGCGCGTGACCGGCAAGGGCAGCAAGGACCGGCTGGTGCCGCTGGGCGAGGAGGCGGTCGCCTGGCTCAAGCGCTACCTCGCCGACGCACGGCCGGCGCTGCTCGGCGCGCGGCTCTCGGACGCCGTGTTCGTGACCGCGCGCGGCGAGGGCATGACGCGGCAGGCGTTCTGGCATCTCATCAAGCGCCGCGCTGCGGCCGCCGGCATCACCCGGCCGCTGTCGCCGCACACGCTGCGCCACGCCTTCGCCACGCACCTTCTCAACCACGGCGCCGACCTGCGCGTGGTGCAGATGCTGCTCGGCCACAGCGACATCTCGACGACGCAGATCTACACCCACGTCGCGCGCGAACGCATGAAGCAGCTGCACGCGCAGCATCACCCGCGCGGCTGAGTCAGCCCGCGTAGGGGATGCGCTCCATCAGATAGCACAGGCAATCCTGGCGGATCACGCGCTCGTCGCGCGTGAGCATCGCCGGCATCAGGCGTTTTTTCAGCGCGATATGGCCATCGCGGTAGTCGAACACGCGTGCGCCGATGTCCACGCCGGCTTCGTCCAACGCGAGGAGCGCCGCGCTGCTCCCCGGGCGCACGTGGCCGAGCAGGTCGCCGTGGCCCAGTTCCCGAAAGTTGTAGTGGTCGAGCTCAGGAACGAAACTGAGGTCAGCCGTGGGCGAACCGAAGCCGAAGCTCACGCCCTCCGGCACCTTGACCGTGGCGACCGTATGGAACAGGTCGATGTCGTGCGCGGCGACCGGATGCAGCGGAAACTCCGACAGATGCAGGGCTGCCTCGATGAACGCCGCGGCGTGCTCGACGCTGCCCGGGGTGCCCGGCTTGCCGCATTCCACCGTGACCGCCGGGCACAGCTCGGCGAACGCCGCCGACTGCACGCCGCGCGGCCGCACGAAATACACGACGATGCGCGAGAATAGCGTGGCGAGCTGCAGGAAAGGCGGGTCGAGCCGGTTGACGCACGCGTAATGCGGGTTGAGCCCGGTGTTGTTGTGGATGTCGAGACTCGCGAACACCCCGCGTGCGCGCATGGCGTCGATCACGGCCTGCATCATCGCCCGCTCGGCGGGATGCGCTTCCTCGCTGCCCGGCCACACGCGGTTGTAATCGGGCTGGCCATCGAGCCGGCGCAGACCCGCCCGCGCCGCGTCGACGTTGCCGATGAAGAGGGAGAGCGCGCGCGGCAAGCCGCTACCGGCGTACTTCCGCAACACCGCCTGTGCCGCGAGCCAGCCGGTGTCCTCGTTGCCGTGTAGCAGCACCGACACAAAGAGCGGCGGCGTCCGCCGCCCCGGCAGGTGTATGAGCGTCGGCCCCGGCAAGACTTCGCCGAGCCGCGCCGCCGGCAGGTCGAGCAGACCGGCGGGTAGCGCGTCGAGTTGTGTCAGAGTGCCCATTCGTGCACCGGCGCGCCGCCCCGCTGGTTCTCCAGATAATCATCCATCATGCGGTGGACGTCGCCTCCTACCTCCGCCAAGCGTGCCAGCTGCCACGCCGCGCCGGTGCGGCCGCTGCGCACGCGCGCCTCGACGATGCCGAGATAATGCTCGGCCTCCCCCTCGTCGAGGCCGAAGTCGCGCAAGCCGCGTCGCGCGAGCGGCAGGACCACGTCGAAGAGAAGCATGCGCGCCGGATGGCGACTGCCGTCGAGCCACGCCAATTCGGCCTGCAGGCCGTGGCGTGCCGCAGCATAGAAATTGGCCCGCGCCGCGGCGAACGGCAAGTCGGTTTCGAGCGCACGCGCTTCGCGCACCAGCCCATGCACCAGCCCGTAATACAGCGCCGCGTTCGCGACCATGTCGAGCACCGACGGCCCGCTCGGCATCACCCGCTGTTCCAGCCGCACGTGTGGCACACCTTGGGCGTCGAACCCGATCAGCGGCCGCACCCAGCGCCAGATCGAGCCGTTGTGCAGGCGCAGGTGCGGATAGCGTTCGGACGCATCGTCCTGCAGCACCGGCAGCAGGACGGGAAACTGCTCGAGGTTCTCCTCGAACAGTTCCACCAAGCTGTCGACAACGTAGCCGCGACCGAAGCCCACCCGGCGCACGCTCGCCTCGGCAAGCCCGGCGTAGCCGCCCAGCTCGACCGACTGTTCGAAGAGCGGCACCCGGGTCTCCTGCCACAGCCGCCGGCCGAACAACAGGGGCGAATTGACCGCGGCTGCGAGCAACGGCGCGGCGCTGACGAGCGAGGCGTTGTAATAGTGGCCTGCCTGCGCGTAGGGCACCTGCAGATGCAGCTGGAACGACGTGGTCGCGGCTTCCAGCATCACGTCCTGTCGGCTCAATTGCAGGTGATCCTCGCCGGCGATGTCGATGCGGATCGGCGCGCCGCCGCGCTGCTGAAGCACCTGTGCGTTCAGCACGTCGAAGCGGTTCATGGCCGACATGTTGGCGAGGTTGAGATCGTCGTCGCGGATGGTCGGCAGGATGCCGATCATCGCCAGCACGGTGTCCATGCCGTGCGCGACATGCTGGCACTTTTCCCACGTGGCGGTGAGCGACGCCTCCAGCGCGGCGAGCATCCCCGCGCCCACCTCCACCGGCGGCGCGTTGAGCTCGACGTTGAAGCGGGACAACTCGGGTACCACCAGCGGGTCGTTCAGCGCGCGCAGGTAAACTTCGTTGACCGGACTCGGAAAGCCCGCGTGATCGAGCAGCCAGGCTTCGAGCTCGAAGCCGGCAATAAAGCGCGTGTCGGCGAAAGCGCCGCCCACGGCCCGGGCGCGCAGGTCGGCTGTCTCCGCGATCAGGCGCGAACGAAAGCGTTCGTGGTCGGCAACGGAGTAATGCGTGCGGGTGATTTCCTGGCCCATGGATCGCGCCGGTCAGTGCGTCAAACGACGGTCAGCGCCGCATCATAGCCGACCCACCCGGCATCGCTCACACCCTGGCAGTGGCCCGGGCGAGGTAGAACCATTCCTGCCCCGGCAGGGCGGCGGGGTTGGGGAACACGACATAGCCCTCGGACTCGGCAACCACCGGCGTGCCATCGTGCCGCGTGCCGATCACCTCGCCCGCATAGACGCGGTCGAAACTCGACCAGTGGCGCGCGAACCGGTCGTCCGCATGCGCGCGATCGACCACCTCGTACAGCCGCAAGGCCTCGCGCCGACTCACCGGTGCGGGCGGCGCCTCGTCGCTCAGCCGCAGGTGGGCGAGCGCGCGGTGGATGGCGCGATAGGCAACTTCAGGCGCGGCGGGATCGTCGTGCTGGCCGCATTCCAGCGTGAGCGCAATGCCGCCCCGCGAACGCATGTACTCGGTGGTGCCGATGCCGTAATGCACGTCGGCCTCGCGCGCCGGCGCTCCCGCCGCGCGCCGGCGCGCGACGCCCGCGGCGTAGGTATCGAGCCAGCCGTCGACGAATCGGTGCACGCCCAGCGCGAGCGCGAGCGCGGTTTCCTCGACGGCACGGGCGAAGGGCTCGAGCGTGCCGGCGTTGTCCTCCGGCCCCAGCATCACGAACGGCTCGCCCGCCGTGTGAAAGGAGTGGAGATCGAGCAGCGCGTCGTGCTGCGCCAGCAAGGGGCACAACCAGTTGGCGACGTGGTCTTCGAATTCGGACGGTGCCTCGGTTGGCGCCAGGTTGCGGTTGAGGTTGCGGTCACCCATGCGCTGATGCCGCGCATAAGCGAGCGGATTGGTGACGGGTACGAAGGTGACGCGGCCGGCGATGACGCCGAGCTTGGCCGATTCGATCTCGCCGATCACGCGGCGGATCGCACGGGTGCCGCAGGTTTCGTTGCCATGCACCGCACCGAGCACGATGAGACTCGAACCCGGCTGCAAACCGGAAAAAGCGATCGACTCGAAATGGAGGGATGCCTCGTTCATAGCGAAAACGCCTTGATCGCGAGCGACGCGCTCGACACCAGCAAGAGACCGCCGATCAATCGGTTCATCCGCGCCGGCGACAGACCGACGTGCGCCCGCCCGCCCAGGTAGAGCGCGCCCAGCACCAGCGGCAGCGCGGCCGCAAACGCGAGCCAGACGTCGCGCGTCAGCAGCAGCCCCACTATCAGGAAGCTTACGATGCGCGTCAAGCCTTCGATGAAGAAGAGTGCCGAGAGCGTCGCGCGCAGCTGGCCCTTGTCGCGAATGCGGTGCGTGAGATAGATCACGTAGGGCGGACCGCCGGTCCCGAACAGGCCGCCGACGGTGCCGCCGGTAAACGACGCCGGCGCTGCCCACCAGCGCGACACCGGTTTGTCGCCGTGCAGATTCAACAGGCTGCGCACGGCGAAAGCAAAGATGAACAGTGCGAGCGCGATCAGCATCGGCGCCTGCGGCAGGTTCACCAGCAGGGTCGTCCCGAGCGCGACGCCGACCAGGCTCAGGGGAATCAGGATCCGCACCTCGTCCCATAGAACGTGCCTGAAATGCACGCCCCCCAGTACCAGCGAGGCGGTGAAATCGAGCAACAGCACCAGCGGCACGACGAACTGCAGAGGAAGCAAAAGCGCCAGCAGCGGCACGGCGATGAGCCCCGAACCGAACCCCGTGATGCCGCGAATGAAATACGCCGCCAGCAAAATGGCCGCGGACGCGGCCACGGCTTCGATGCTCACGCGCGGCTGCCGCGTTCGATGGTGATGCCGAGTTCCTTGATGCCGGGCACGATGGCGAACTTGGTCACCGACACCCTGACCCAGGGCGCGCCGAACTCCTCGCGCACGATGCGCGCGACGTTCTCGGCGACCGACTCGACCAGGGTGATAGGCTGTGGCGCGTTGTGCAGGAACTCCTTCACCCGCATGGCGACTGCACCGTAGTCGATGGTGTCGGCGACGTCGTCGGTGCCGCCGGCCTTGCTGTGGGGCAAACCGATTTCGAGATCAAGGCGCACCGGTTGCGGGACTTTGCGTTCCCACTCGTATATGCCGATAATCAGTTCGAGACGAAAGTCCCGCAAGAACAAGATATCCATCGCGCCGCCCGTGCCGGGCCCACTCAAAATCCGCCATTTTACTGACTTATGACCACCCTGTTGCTGATCGTCGGCGCCTACCTGATCGGCTCGCTTTCGTTTGCCGTGATCGTGAGCCGCGCCATGGGGCTGCCGGACCCGAGGAGCTTCGGCTCGGGCAATCCGGGCGCCACCAACGTGCTGCGCACCGGTCGCAAGCTCGCCGCCGCGCTGACGTTGCTGGGCGATGCACTGAAGGGTTGGGTCGCGGTGATGGCGGCCGACACGATCGTCACCGAGTTCAACCTCCACCCCGACCTGGTGCTGCTGGCAGCGATGGCGGTGTTCGTCGGCCACCTCTATCCGGTGTTTTTCCGCTTCCAGGGTGGGAAGGGTGTGGCCACCGCGCTCGGCGTGCTGGTCGGGCTCGACCCCTGGCTCGGGCTGGCCTGCCTCGCCACCTGGCTGCTCGTCGCGGTGCTGTTCCGGATTTCCTCGCTGTCTGCGCTGGTGACGGCGCTGCTCGCCCCGATCTACGCGGGGCTGCTCGCGGGCTGGAACAACCAGGCGGTCGCGGTGCTGGTGATCGCGCTCCTCCTCGTCTATCGTCACAAGAGCAACCTCGTCAAGCTCGTCAACGGCGAGGAAAAACGCATCGGACAGAAGTCCTGAGTCCTGCAACCCCCTCTGCCATGGTGCTTTTCGACAAGACCATCGACCACGCCAAGGAAAGTCTCGCCGAGGTCTCGCGCGAGGCGATCGACCATGCCGGCAGGCGCCTGTCCGACGTCGTCAAGGACGGCGTGTCGCAGGCTGGCAGCGAACTCAAGGACGTCATCTGGCAGGCGAGCCAGGAAATCGACGCCAAGCTCGACAAGATTTCCGACGAACTCCACGAACAGCGCCAGTTCACCAAGGACGACGTGCGCGAACTGGTCGACTACGCCGGCGAGAAGCTTGGCGCGCTGATGGACGAGCGCATCGTGCGCGCCAAGACCGAGATCTCGGCGCTGGTGCAGGAGAAGGTGGAGTACTTCAAGCACGAGATCGACAATTTCTTCATCGAGCGCCAGCGCGACCTCGCGCGCGAGCGGCGCCGGCTGTTCATCAACGTCGCGATCGCCGTGCTCGCCTCGATCTCGCTCGGCTTCGTCTCATGGCTCTACCACCAGTACCTCGGCGGCGGACTCGACATCTTCGCGGTGTTCCGCATCGTGTTCGCCTCGCTGGTGGGCGGCTACACCGCGTATCTCGCCGTCAAGCTGCTGCGGCGCTGGCTGTTGATGTCGGAGCACAAGAAGGACACGCTGTTTCTGGTGAGCCGCTACTGGGGCGTACTGCGCCCGGAAAGCGTGTTCGGGACGGTGATTCTGATCTGCCTGATGGCGGCGCTGGTGGGTTTCCTGCTGTTCCCAGACCAGATCGCACAGCTGACCGGCAGCGAGAAGTGGCTCAAGGCGCTGCGCGAGGCCTATCCGATGTTCCGGCCCTGACTATACCGCTTCGAGCGTCGCCAGATCCCAGCGTGGGCGGACTGCGAACGCGAGATCGGGCGCCGCGTGCGCGAGCCGCTGGGCGCCCGCGTACGCGATCATCGCGCCGTTGTCGGTGCAGAACTCCAGCCGCGGATACGACACCGCGACGCCGCGCGCTGCGCCCTCGCGCGTCAGCCGTTCGCGCAGATGGGCATTCGCGCCCACGCCGCCCGCGACCACCAGCCGTCGGGTGTCTGTGGCTTCGCACGCGGCGAGGCTTTTCGTCACCAGCACCTCGACCGCCGCAGCCTGAAACGCGGCCGCGATGTCCGCGGCGTGTGCCAGGCCTACCTTCTTGACCAGCGTCAGCACCGCGGTCTTGAGGCCGGAAAAACTGAAATCGAAATCGCCCGAGTTGAGCATCGGGCGCGGCAGGACGTACCGGCTGGCATCACCCGTCGCCGCGAGCTTCGACAAGGCTGGCCCGCCGGGATAGCCCAGGCCGAGGAGTTGGGCGGTCTTGTCGAAGGCCTCGCCCGCGGCGTCGTCCAGCGTCTCGCCCAAGAGCGTGTAGCGGCCGACACCGGCCACCCGCATGATCTGGGTGTGGCCGCCCGACACCAGGAGCGCGACGAAGGGAAATTCGGGCGGCGTATCGGAAATCAGCGGCGAAAGCAGGTGCCCCTCGAGGTGGTGCACGCCGACCGCCGGAATGCCCAGCGCAAACGCCAGCGCGCGCGCCATCCCGGCCCCCACCAGCAAGGCCCCGGCGAGCCCCGGCCCCTGCGTGTAGGCGATGCCGTCGAGCTCTGCCAGTGTGCGCCTACTCTCTTCCAATACCTTGCGGGTCAACGGAAGCACGCGGCGGATGTGGTCGCGCGAGGCCAGTTCCGGCACCACGCCGCCGTAGTCGGCATGCATCGCGATCTGCGAGTGCAGGGCGTGGGCGAGCAGGCCGCGCTCGCTGTCGTAGAGCGCGACCCCGGTCTCGTCGCAGGAGGATTCGACGCCAAGGACCAGCATGGGGATAGGGGGGACTGGAAAAATGAGCGTGGGACGGTTATTATTCCGGTTTTTCCCAATCCCAGGAAACGCTCTTCACATGCCTCACGTCAAAGTCAAGGAAAACGAGCCGTTTGATGTCGCCCTGCGCCGCTTCAAGCGTTCCATCGAAAAAGTCGGCCTCCTGACCGAACTGCGCGCCCGCGAGTTCTACGAAAAGCCCACCGCCGAGCGCAAGCGCAAACTCGCCGCCGCGATCAAGCGCCAGAGCAAGCGCCTACGCAGCCAGCAACTCCCTCCCAAGCTTTACTGATCCCGCCACGGCGGGACGCCCCATCGTGTCGCTCAAGGCCCGCATCAACGACGACATGAAGGCGGCCATGCGCGCCAAGGAAACGGCGCGCCTCGGCACCATCCGCCTGCTGCTCGCCGCGATCAAGCAGCGCGAAGTCGACGAGCGCACCGAACTCGATGACGCCGCAATCAGCGGCGTCGTCGAAAAGCTCATCAAGCAGCGCAAGGACTCGGTCAGCCAGTTCCAGGCGGCCGGCCGCGACGACCTGGTCGCCGCCGAGGAAGCCGAACTCGCGGTGCTCAAGGCCTATCTCCCCGAGCAACTTTCCGCCGCCGAAGTCGAGGCGGCCGTCGCCGCTGCCATCGCCGAAGCCGGTGCCACCAGCCCCAAGGACATGGGCAAGGTGATGGATCTGTTGAAGCCGCGCCTCGCCGGCCGCGCCGACATGGGTCAGGTCTCCGCGCTGATCAAATCCCGCCTCGCGGGCTGAGCCCTCTCCCGGCCGGTCTCCGGTCTATGATGCGGTGATGATTCCCCGCGACTTCATCGACACCCTGCTCGCCCGCGTCGACATCGTCGACGTCATCGACCGCCGCGTGCCGCTGAAGAAAGCCGGCCAGAACTACCAGGCCTGCTGCCCCTTCCACAGCGAAAAGACGCCCTCCTTCACCGTCAGCCCGACCAAGCAGTTCTACCACTGCTTCGGCTGCGGCGCGCACGGCACCGCGCTCGGCTTCCTCATGGAATACGAGCACATGAGTTTTCCCGACGCCGTCGCCGCGCTGGCGCAGGAAGTCGGCTTGCCGATGCCGGAAGCCTCGCGCGAACCGGAGCGGCCGAAGCCCCCGCCGGTGCTGTGGGATGCGCTAGAACAGGCGGCGCGCTTCTACAAACAGCAGCTGAAGCAGTCGCCGCGCGCGATCGACTACCTCAAGGGACGCGGGCTGACCGGCGCCATCGCGGCGCGATACGGCATCGGCTACGCCCCCGATGGCTCGCCGCTGAAGCAGGTGTTCAGGGACTACGACGCCGACGCCCTGGTCGCCTGCGGGCTCGTCGTCGAGAACGAGGGCCGCCGCTACGACCGCTTCCGCGACCGCATCATGTTCCCGATCCGGAATGGCAAGGGCCAGATCGTCGGCTTCGGCGGCCGCGTGCTCGGCGCGGGCGAGCCGAAATACCTCAATTCGCCCGAGACGCCGCTGTTTCACAAAGGTTCGGAGATCTATGGCCTGTTCGAGGCGCGCGCGGCGATCAAGGCCGCCGGCCGCGCGATCGTCGTCGAGGGCTACATGGACGTCGTGGCGCTCGCCCAGCACGGCGTCGAGTTCGCCGTCGCGACGCTCGGCACCGCCACCACGCCGATCCACGCCCGCACGCTGCTGCGCCACACCGACCGCCTGATCTACGCTTTCGACGGTGACGCCGCCGGCCGCAAGGCGGCCTGGCGCGCGCTGGAAAACACGCTGGAGGCGCTGCAGGACGGCAAGGAAGTCAGCTTCCTGTTCCTGCCCGAGGGCGAGGACCCCGACAGTTACATCCGCAGCCACGGCCGCGACGCGTTCCTGCAGTTGCTCGAGCGCGAAACCGTGCCGCTGTCAGCCTTCCTGGTGCGCGAACTCGCGCGCGACTGCCGCCTCGACACCCAGGAGGGGCGGGCGGCCCTGCTGAAGGCGGCCAAACCCCTGCTCGACCGCATCGCCGCACCGCTGTTCGCCGGGCTGATCCGGCGCCAGATCGCCGACATGGCCCAGCTGCCGAACGACGCCCTGGGCGTCCTGGGGCTGTCGACGCCGCCCGTCCGGCGCGCCCCCGCCCGGCCGCTGCGCAGACCGGCGCCGTCCCGGCTGCGCAGCCTCGCCCGCACCCTGCTGATGAATCCGCACCGCGCGACCGAAATCGACGCGCGGTGGCTCGATGCCAACGATCCGCTGCACGCGCAGGTGCTGGACCTGCTCAGGTGGCTGCGCGGCGTCGGCGCACCGGGGCTGGCGGCATTGGCCGAGGCTGCGCGCGGTTCGACCTTGGAGCCGCTCGTTGGCGAACTCATGGTCGACCTCATCGACAAAGACGAAGGCTGGGACTGGAACGCCGAATTCGAGGGTGCCGTGAAACAGCTGCGCGACGACTGGCAGCGGCGTCGCTGGCAAGAGTTGGCGACGCGCCCCTTGTCCAGCCTCGACGCAAACGAGCGTCGGGAACTGGCGGAACTGGCACGTTCCTAGCTTGCCAAAAACGTCGAGACAATGGCCCCGATTAGGGTATAATTGCCGGTTTTTGAAAGATTTTTTATGCTCTGACTTCAGTCGTCGGAGCCTCTCGAAGCGGAGATATAAGCCTGTGGCTGTACGTGGAAGAAAACCCGGCGGCAACGCCAAGAAAGCCGAAGCCTTGCTGCCCCTGAAGGAACTGACGCCGGTCGAGGCGGAAGCGCGCCGCACCCAGCTCAAGAACCTCATCATCCTCGGCAAGGAGCGCGGCTTCCTAACCTACGCCGAGATCAACGACCACCTGCCCGACGAGGTGCTGGACGCCGACCAGATCGAAGGTGTGATCAGCATGATCAACGACATGGGCATCCAGGTCTACGACGAGGCGCCCGACGCCGAGACCCTGCTGATGCAGGACGCCACCCCCGCCGTCGCGGACGAGGACGTGGTGGCCGAAGCCGAGCAGGCGCTGACCACCGTCGACTCCGAGTTCGGCCGCACCACCGATCCCGTGCGCATGTACATGCGCGAAATGGGTTCGGTCGACCTCCTCACCCGCGAAGGCGAAATCGAGATCGCCAAGCGTATCGAGGAAGGCCTGCGTCACATGATTCAGGCAATCTCCTCGTGCCCGCTCACCGTGCAGCAGATCCTCGACATGGCCGCGCAGGTCGAGAAGGACGAGATGCGCATCGACGAGCTGGTCGACGGCTTCGTCGAGGCGGAAACCGAGGCCGAGGCCCAGGCAGCCGAAGAGGACACCGAAGGCGAAACCGAGGTGACCGACGACGAGGACGACGAGGACGCCAGCGCCGCCGTCGCCGCCGCCAACCTTGCGCAGCTGAAGGCCGATGCGCTCGCCCAGTTCGATCACATCCGCAAGGCCTTCAAGAAGGCGCAGGCGGCCCAGGCCAAGTATGGTCTCGGCAGCCCCCAGCACACCAAGGCGCAGAACGAGGTCACCGAGCTCCTGATGGCGTTCCGCTTCTCGGTGCGCGTGGTCGACCGCCTGTGCGACGAAATCCGCAACGCCGTCGAGGAAGTGCGCAGCCACGAGCGCCAGATCATGGAGTTCTGCGTCACCCGCTCCGGCATGCCACGCCCCCACTTCATCAAGGCTTTCCCCGGCAACGAGACCAACCTCGGCTGGGTCGACAAGGAAATCGCCGCCAAGAAGGCCTACTGTTCGACGCTCGCCAAATTGCAGTACGAGGTCAAGGCCCACCAGGAGGCGCTGATCGCCCTGCAGGAGCACGTCGGCATGCCGATCAAGCATCTCAAGGACATCAACAAGCAGATGTCGACGGGCGAAGCCAAGGCGCGCCGCGCCAAGCGCGAGATGATCGAGGCGAACCTGCGCCTGGTGATTTCCATCGCCAAGAAATACACCAACCGCGGCCTGCAGTTCCTCGACCTAATCCAGGAAGGCAACATCGGCCTGATGAAGGCGGTCGAAAAATTCGAATACCGCCGCGGCTACAAGTTCTCGACCTACGCGACGTGGTGGATCCGCCAGGCGATCACGCGCTCGATCGCCGACCAGGCGCGCACCATCCGCATCCCGGTGCACATGATCGAGACGATCAACAAGATGAACCGCATCAGCCGGCAGATCCTGCAGGAGACCGGCGTCGAGCCCGACCCGGCGACGCTGGCGATCAAGATGGAAATGCCCGAGGACAAGATTCGCAAGATCATGAAGATCGCCAAGGAGCCGATTTCCATGGAGACGCCGATCGGCGACGACGAGGATTCGCATCTGGGCGACTTCATCGAGGACTCGACCACGCTGTCGCCCGACGACTCGGCAATCTACGCCAACCTCCGCGACGCCACCCGCGAAGTGCTCGACAGCCTCACCTCCCGAGAGGCCAAGGTGCTCCGCATGCGCTTCGGCATCGAGATGAACACCGACCACACGCTGGAAGAGGTCGGCAAGCAGTTCGACGTGACGCGCGAGCGCATCCGCCAGATCGAGGCCAAGGCGCTGCGCAAGCTGCGCCACCCCAGCCGCTCCGAGAAGCTCAAGAGCTTCGTCGGCGGCGGCGAGTAGCCCTCACCCTGCCCCGCGCCCAGCGGGGCAGTTTCGTTTCGGGCCTGTAGCTCAGTTGGTTAGAGCAGGGGACTCATAATCCCTTGGTCCACGGTTCGAGCCCGTGCAGGCCCACCAAACGCCCAAATCGCCGATAATCGTCACCGGATAACAAGACAAGGGGAGCGCCTGATGGAAGCGGAAGCCAGAAAACCCGGCGAGCGCCGCCTGCAGATCCTGCAGACGCTGGCGGCTATGCTCGAGGAACCCAACCCGGAAAAGATCACCACCGCCGCGCTCGCCGCGCGGGTGGGCGTGTCGGAAGCGGCGCTCTACCGTCATTTCGCCAGCAAGGCCCAGATGTTCGAGGGCCTGATCGAGTTCATCGAGCAGACGCTGTTCGGGCTGATCGCCCGCATCACAGCCGATACGCCCTCGCCTGCGGCGCAGGTCGAAGCCATCCTCAAGATGCTGCTGACCTTCGCGCAGAAAAACCCCGGCATGACCCGGGTGCTGATCGGCGAGGCGCTGGTGCACGAGAACGAGCGCCTGCAGAAGCGCATCAACCAGTTGCACGACCGCATCGAGGCGCAACTGCGGCAATGCCTACGCTTCGCCGGCGATCAGACGTCCGAGCTCGCCGGTCCGCTCGCCAACCTGATGCAGTGCATGGTAGTGGGCCGCTGGCACCAGTTCGCGAAGAGCGGCTTTACCCGCATGCCGGGCGGCGACGTCGAACTGCTGCTCGCGCGCCTGCTCGACGCACACGCCGCCTGACCAGCTAAGCGCGGGCCCCGCACACCGCGCACGCCGGGTCGCGCGGCACCTTCATCACGCGCGCCTCCGCGCGCAGGGCATCCCACAGTAACAGCCGCCCCACCAACGGCTCGCCTGCGCCAACGATCCACTTGAGCGCTTCGGCCGCTTGCATCGCGCCGATCGTGCCGACGAGGGGGGAGAGAACCCCCGCCTCGGCGCAGCGCAGCTCGGGTTCGGCGGGCTGATCGGAAAACAGGCAGTGGTAGCACGGGCTGTCGGGGCGCGCGGAATCGAACACCGCGAGCTGGCCGGAAAAGCCGATCGCCGCGCCCGAAACCAAAGGCTTGCGCGCGGCCACACAGGCACGGTTGACCGCATGTCGCGTGGCGAAGTTATCCGAGGCATCGACCACCAGGTCCGCCGCGCCCACTGCCGCGGCGAGCGCATCGCCGCCGAGCCTGCCTTCGATGCCGCGCACCTCGATCGCCGGGTTGATCGCGCGCACCCGGCCCGCCAGCGACGCCGCCTTGTTGATCCCGATCGCGGCTGTGTCGTGGCCAATCTGCCGTTGCAGGTTGGTAAGGTCGACGACATCGCCGTCGGCGATCGTCAGCCGGCCAACGCCCGAGGCCCCTAGGTAGAGCGCAGCCGGACAACCGAGTCCGCCCGCGCCGACCACGAGCACCGACGCCTCGCACAGGCGCGCCTGGCCCTCGGCGCCGATTTCCGGCAGCAGGATGTGCCGGCTGTAGCGCAGCAGCTGGTCGTCGGCAAGATCCATCAAGGTGCGGGCGCTATTTGTAGAAGCGCCATTCCTCCGGGGTATCGTCGCGGTCGCCGTGCAGGCGACGCTCGTAGACCTTCATGAACGCCTGTTGCGACTTGATGTCGGGCTCGTTGGCCGCGACGTTGCGCCGCTGGACGCTTTCGCAGAAATACGCCAGCGCACGCTTCACCTTGGTGAGCAGGCTGTTGTCGAGATGGAAGCCCTGGTCGGCAAGCGCAGTTTCAATGCTTTCCAGCGTGTACTCGCAGACGTGATAGCGCACCACCAGGCGGCACCCGTCGGCGCCACGCATCACGACCAGACCGTCGAGCCCCTCGAGCAGGACGCGCGCGCGCTCGACCTGGCCAGGCGGCAAGGGATGGAACACGATTTCACGGTCTTTTTCCAGATCACACGGGCGCATGGCCTAACACCCACGACTGCACTGGGGTCAGTATAGCGCCCGCTGCGCGCGTCGGCGCGCCCGTTCAGCGGCTTTGGAGAATCTGCAACCCTTTCAACAAGTTGAGCGCCTGGTTCACCTGGAAGTCATTCTTCGACACGACCTCGCCCGGTTCGAGCGTGGGCGGCTTCTTGTCGCGGCCGGGCTGTTCGGTCGGCGCCTTGATGCTGTCGGCGGGCTTGCGTGCGGGTTCCTCGGGCGTCGTCCCGGCGGGGTTCGCGAGATGGCGGTCGAGGTCCGCCTCGCGCACGCGCAGGTCTTCCGATTCGGGCATCGCCGGATCCTCGACGACGATGTCGGGCTCGATGCCCTTGGCCTGGATCGAGCGGCCGCTCGGCGTGAAATAGCGGGCAGTGGTGAGTTTGATCGCGGTGCCGTTGCCCAAGGGCAGAATCGTCTGCACCGAGCCCTTGCCAAAGGTGCGCGTGCCCATCACCACCGCGCGCTTGTGGTCCTGCAGCGCGCCGGCGACAATCTCCGACGCCGAGGCGGAGCCGCCATTGACCAACACCACCATCGGCACGTCTTTCACCCCAGCAGGCAGGCTCTTCAGGTAATCCGTCTGCATCGGACGCAGATAGTGTTCGCGACTGGCGGTGAGACGCATCCGCGCATCTTCCGTGCGGCCCTCGGTGTAGACCACCAGACTGTCGGGCTTGAGGAAGGCCGCCGACACGGCGACGGCACCGTTCAGCAGGCCGCCCGGGTCGTTGCGCAGGTCGAGAATCAGGCCCTTCAACGGCGTTTTGTTCTCCTTGTAGAGCTTGTTCAGCGCCTCGACCAGCAGTTCACCCGTGTGCTCTTGGAACTGGGTGACGCGCACGTAGCCATAGCCCGGGTCGAGCATGGTCGACTTCACGCTGCGGATCTTGATGACCGCGCGGGTCAGGGTGAGCACGATGGGCTTGTCGACACCCTTGCGCGAGATGGTCAGCTTGATGCTGGTGCCCGGCTTGCCGCGCATGCGCTTGACCGCGTCGTTCAGGCTCATGCCCTTCACCGGCGTATCGTCGAGCTTGATGATGAGGTCGCCGGGCTTCACGCCGGCCTTGAACGCCGGGGTGTCCTCGATCGGGGAGACGACCTTGACGAAGCCGTCTTCCATACCGACCTCGATGCCGAGCCCGCCGAATTCCCCCTGGGTGCCGACCTGGAGATCTTTGAAGGCGTCCGCGTCGAGATAGCTGGAATGCGGATCCAGCCCCGTCAGCATGCCGTTGATCGCTTCCGTGATGAGCTTCTTGTCGTCGACGGGGTCGACGTAGTCGCTCTTGATCCGCGCAAAGACGTCGGTGAAGGCTCGCAGTTCTTCGACCGGCAGGGCGGTCGCCGTCTCCTTGTTGGCAATCGCCGACAGGTTGAGCGTCAGCGCCGCGCCGGCGAGGAGGCCGGCCAAGCCGACCAAGACGATTTTTGCCTTTTGTTTCATCTCACTTCACCCACTGCAGGGGATTGATGGGGCGGCTCAGGTGCCGCATTTCAAAGTACAGGCCGGCGTCGGATTGCCCACCGCTGTTGCCGACCGTGGCGATGGCGTCGCCGGGCTGGACCCGGTCGCCCACCTGCTTATACAGACTTTCATTATTGCTGTACAGGCTCATGTAGCCCTCGCCGTGGTCGATGATGATGAGGTTGCCAAACCCGCGCAGCCACTCGGAAAACACGACCTGGCCCGCCGCGATCGCCTTCACCGGCGTGCCCTGCGCGGCACGGATGAAAAGTCCCCGCCAGCTCACGCCGCCGTCCTCTCTCGGAGCACCGAAACGGTTCATCAGTTCCCCCGCGACCGGCAGCCGCAGGGTTCCCTTCAGGCGGGAGAACGGCTGATCGGAACGGAAGGGCACCGGCGTCTCGGTATTGACGCCCACCGGGCCACCCGGACGCGCCGCCGGCTCCGCCTGCCGCGGCCTTGCCTGCTGGGCAGCCCGTGCCCGCGCCGCCTCGCGCGCGGCCTGCTGCGCCATCACCCGATTGAGGCGCTCGACGAGCTGTGTCAGGTTCTGCTCGTCGCGCTTGAGGTTGGCGATCTGCCGTTGCTGTTGGCGGATTTCGGCCGACAGACGCTGCAACACCTGTTCGCGCGCCGCGCGATCCGCCTGCAGCCTTTTCTGCTCGGCTTCGCGCGCCGCCTGCACCTGGGCGAGCGCATCCGACTTGTGGGACGCCTGCTGCTGCAGGGCCTCGAGACGCGCGAGGTCAGCGCGCAGGCCGTCGATCAACTCGTGCTGGGCACGCGACAGATGGGCGAGGTAGCGCATGTCGCGGGCGGTCTGATTCGGGTTGCCGCCGTTGAGGAACAGCTTCAGCGCATCGCCCTGCCCCCGCAGGTAAACCCCTCGCAACGCGTCGGCGAGATGCGCTTGCTGCGCCTCGATGCGCACGGACAGTTCGTCGGACTGGGTTTTCAGCGCAGCGAGCTCCGCCTGGGTCCGTTGGCGTTCGCTGTCGAGTTCACGCAACTGGCGTACCGCGGCGCTGATCGCGCGCTCGGATTCGCGCAGCTCGTCGACCGCTTCCTTGCGGCTTGCCTGGTTCTTGCGGAAGTCCTGCTCCAGCGCCTGCAGGCGCTTTTTGAGGGCGTCGAGTTCGAACTGCTTGCGTTCGGCTTGGTTGGCACCCACCGCCAGCGGCACGGCCAGCGCGAGGATGACGAGGAAGGCTCTGAGTTTCACCCTGCCGAGCTTACGGCATCGCCGCCGCTCACTCGAAGGTGACCAAGGGCTCGCCGGTCATCTCGGGCGGCTGGGCGAGCCCCATCATCTTCAGGAGCGTCGGGCTGATGTCCTCCAGCGCGCCGGTTTCGGCGAGCGTGGCATGGCGCCCGCCGACGTAGAGCAGCGGGACGAGATTCATGGTGTGCGCGGTATGTGCCTGGCCGGTAACGGCGTCCCGCATCAGCTCGGCGTTGCCGTGATCTGCGGTGAGCAGCACCTCGCCGCCGCGCGCGCGCTGCGCTTCGATCACCCGCCCGATGCAGGTGTCGACGATCTCGATCGCCTTGATCGCGGCCTTGAGATCGCCGGTGTGGCCGACCATGTCGGGGTTGGCGTAGTTGCAGACGATGAGGTCGTACTGCCTGCTCTCGATCGCCGCGACCAGCTTCTCGGTCACCTCGAACGCGCTCATCTCCGGCTTGAGGTCGTAGGTGGCGACGTCGGGCGACGGCACCAGCACGCGGTCTTCCCCCGGAAAGGAGATTTCCTCGCCGCCATTGAAGAAGAAGGTGACGTGGGGATACTTCTCGGTTTCGGCGATCCGGAGCTGCCGCAGCCCCAGCTGCGCGACATACTCGCCGAGGCCGTTCTTGATGCGCTCCGGCGGGAACGCCACCGACACCTTGAAATCGTCGCTGTAACCGGTGAGCGTGCAGTAGGTGGCGAGCCGCGGGGTCACCTCGCGTTCGAACTCGCCGAAATCCGGCTCGATGAAGGGGCGCGAGAGCTGGCGCGCACGGTCGGAGCGGAAGTTCATGAACACCACCGCGTCGCCGTCTTCCATTTTCACCGGCTTACCGTCGGGCGGCAGGATCGCGGTGGCCTTGACGAACTCGTCGGTCTCGCCGCGGGCATAGGCGGCTTCGAGTCCCGCGAGGGGTGTTTCGGCGGCGTACTCCGCACGGCCCTGGGTCAGAAGGTCGTACGCCGCCTTCACCCGCTGCCAGCGACGGTCGCGGTCCATCGCGTAGTAGCGGCCGATCATCGAGGCGATGTGGCCGACCCCGGCTGCGTCGACCTTCTCCTGCAGGCGGCGCAGATAGATCTCGGCACTCTTGGGCGGGGTGTCGCGACCGTCGAGAAAGACGTGCAGGCAGACCTTGTGCAGGCCCTCGCGGCGGGCAAGCTCAAGCATGGCGTGCAGGTGCGATTCGTGGCTGTGGACGCCACCGTCGGACAAGAGCCCCAGCACGTGCAGCGTCTTCTGATTGTCGCGCGCCAGGTGGACGGCGCTGAGCAACGCGGGATTGGTGTAGAAAAAGCCGGATTCGATGGCACGGTCGATGCGGGTGAATTCCTGATAGACCACGCGGCCGGCGCCGATGTTGAGGTGCCCCACTTCCGAGTTGCCCATCTGGCCCTTGGGCAGGCCGACCTCCATCTCCGAGGCGTGGATCAGGGTGTGCGGATGCTCCTTCCACAGCCGGTCGAAATTGGGCTTGTTGGCTTGCGCGATGGCATTGTCGTCGCGCTCCTTGCGGCAGCCGAAACCGTCGAGGATGAGGAGCAGAACCGGCGTGGTCTTCATGAAAAAAGTTGTATTGCCCGACTTGATTTTGTGGGATTATTTTAATATATGCGTGATTGCTAATCTATACGCATTCGCAATTATCTCGCCCCTTCGAGCCGGCGCATCCGCGCGCGGAGCGGGCGTGGCGACAAGCGTACGAGCGAACGGAAACAGGATGATGACTATGCCGGCTGAGTGGGACGACGCGGACCTGATGGACAAGGACGAGCACATCGAGCAAGCCTCGCGTGCGATGAAGGCCATGTCCCATCCGCTGCGCCTGAAGATTCTCTGCGTGCTCGGCGACAAGGAAATCAGCGTGCAGGACATCGTCGATCAGGTCGGCACCTCGCAGAGCAACATTTCCCAGCATCTGGCGATTCTGCGCGACAAGGGCGTGCTGCGCACGCGCAAGGACGCCAACCGGGTCTATTACCGCGTCGGCGACACCCGCACGCTCAAGCTGCTGGGCATGATGCGCGACGTGTTCTGCGGCTTCGCCAAGTAAGTCGCTCCGACCCGGCGCCCGGCCCCGCAGGTGCGGCGCCGGGCGTTTTCTTTTGTGGCCTGCTCTCAGGCTGGCCGGCCTGGCGGGCCTCAGGCATACTGACACCGGACGCCGCCCGCGACCGCGTCCCATAGTGCGCTCCCAAACAATTGAAAATTAATGTAAATTAGAATATGCTAATAAACATTACTGGAGACGTCCCGATGCCCATGTCCGCCCGCCTGCTTGCCTGCCTCTTCCTCGTCGCGCCTTCGGCCTGGGCGGCTCTGCCGTTCCAGACGGCGACGGTTCGGTACGAAATGGCCGACGCCGGCTACTCCACCGAAGCAACGGTCGAGGCGGTGAAGCAGTCGACGCTCGCGGCGCAGGTGAGCGGACGCGTGGCCGAGGTCAATTTCGATGCCGGCGACTACGTGAAGGCCGGCTCGGTCATCGTACGCCTCTCGGCCCAGGAACTCACGTCGGCGGTCGCCGGTAGCCAGGCCCAGGTGGCGCAGGCGGAAGCCAACCTCGCCAACGCGCGGGCCAATTACCAGCGCCAGCAGCAGCTTTTCCAGCAGAAGTTCGTCAGCCAGGCGGCGCTGGACCGGGCCACCGCCGAATTCCAGGCGGCCGAGGCGGCTGCCCGCGCGGCGCGCGCCGGCGTCGGCCAGACCGCGGCGGTGAAGGGATACACGGTCATCACGGCCCCCTACTCCGGGGTGGTCGCCGCGCGTCACGTCGAGGTCGGCGAGACCGTCGCGCCCGGCACGCCGCTGATGACCGGCTTCGACCCCAAGGACATGCGCGTGATCGCGAACATCCCGCAATACAAGCTCGCTGAGGTGAAAGCCGCGCCGCGGGTGACGGTCGAGATTCCCTCGCTCGACAAGTGGATCGACGCTCGCGGGGTGACCGTGCTGCCAGCCGCCGACGCCGCCACGCACACGGTCAAGGTGCGTATCGACCTGCCCGCCAACCTCGAAGGGGTGATTCCCGGCATGTTTGCGCGCGCGCACTTCTCGGTCGGCAGCGCGCGCAAGCTCGCGATCCCCTCCAGCGCCGTGGTGCGCCGCTCCGAGATCACCGCGGTCTACGTCGTTGCTGAAGACAACAAGGTCAGCCTGCGCCAGGTGCGCCTGGGCACGCCGAACGGGCGCGGCCAGGTCGAAGTCCTCGCCGGTCTCAACCCCGGCGACGTCATCGCGCTCGACCCGGTCAAGGCAGGCATCTACGCCAAGAGCGCCGCCAATCAAGCCGCGCCCAAGAAATAAGCGGAGACCGCCATGGGATTCTCCGGCCGCATCGCCCGCTTCTTTCTCACCTCCCAGCTCACGCCGCTGATCGCGCTGATCGCGGCGCTTCTAGGCCTGTTCGCCATCCTCATCACGCCGCGCGAGGAAGAGCCGCAGATCAACGTCACGATGGCCAACGTCTTCATTCCCTTCCCCGGCGCGTCGGCACGGGACGTGGAAGCGCTGGTCGCCACGCCGGCCGAGCAGGTGCTCTCGCAGATCTCCGGCATCGAGCACATCTATTCGGTGTCCAAGCCGGGCATGGCGGTGCTGACGGTGCAATACCTCGTCGGCCAGGACCGCACGCAGGCGCTGGTGCGCCTCTACGACACAATCCAGGCGAACCGTGACTGGGTCTCGCCCGAGCTGGGTGTCGGCGAGCCCATCATCAAGCCGCTCGGCATCGACGACGTCCCCATCGTCACGGTCACCCTGTGGACGCGCGACGCGCATCGCGGCGCCTTCGAGCTCGAGCAGGTCGCGCGCGCCGCCGAAATCGAACTCAAGCGCATCGCCGGCACCCGCGAGGTCACCACCGTCGGCGGCCCCGGCCGTGCGGTGCGGGTGCTGATGGACCCCGACCGCATGGTGTCCTACGGCGTTTCGGCGCAGGACATCCGCGACGCGCTACAGGTGTCGAACGCCGCGCAGCCTTCCGGCACGCTGGTGTCGAACAACCAGGAAATCCTCGTCCAGACCGGCACCTTTCTCACCGGCGCCGACGACGTGAAGCAGTTGGTGGTCGGCGTCTCGCAGGGCCGCCCCGTCTACATGAGCGACATCGCCACCGTCGTCGCCGGCCCCGAACAGCCGGCGCGCTACGTCTGGCATGGCCCGGGCGCCGGCGGCGCAAACGCCGCCGAGCAGGGCCAGACCTTCCCGGCGGTGACGCTCGCCGTCTCGAAGAAACCCGGCGAGAACGCCGTAGACGTCGCCGAGAAGGTGATCGAGCGCGTGAATGCGCTGCAGAACAGCGTCATCCCCGAGGGCGTGGAAGTCACTGTCACGCGCAACTACGGCGCGACCGCCGACGACAAGGCGAAGAAGCTGATCCAGAAGCTCATCTTCGCCACCGCCTCGGTGGTGCTCCTGGTGCTGTTCGCGCTCGGCAAGCGCGAGGCGCTGATCGTCGGCGCCGCGGTGCTGCTCACGCTCGCCGCCACGCTGTTCGCGTCGTGGGCGTGGGGCTTCACGCTCAACCGGGTGTCGCTGTTCGCGCTCATTTTCTCAATCGGCATTCTGGTCGACGACGCGATCGTTGTGGTCGAGAACATCCATCGCCGCATGGGACTGGACCACGACGGACTGGAAGCGATCATCCCGCGCGCGGTCGACGAGGTCGGCGGCCCGACCATCCTCGCCACCTTCACCGTGATCGCCGCGCTGCTGCCGATGGCCTTTGTCACGGGCCTGATGGGCCCCTACATGAGCCCGATCCCGATCAACGCCTCGATCGGCATGCTGATCTCTCTGGCGATCGCCTTCGTCGTCACGCCCTGGCTGGCGCTGAAGCTCATCAAGCAGTCGGCGCATGGCCACGACGCCGGCAACGACAAGCTGCTGGCGCTGTTCCGCACCCGCATGACGCCGTTTCTGCGCGGCGCCGAGGGCAAAGGGGCGCGCAAAAAGCTGTGGCTCGGCATCGGCGTCGCCATCCTCATTTCGGTCGCGCTGCCCGCGGTGCAACTCGTGATCCTGAAGATGCTGCCGTTCGACAACAAGTCGGAGTTCCAGATCGTCGTCGACATGCCGGTCGGCACACCGCTGGAAAAGACCGCGCAAGTGCTCGCCGAAATGGGCGAAGCCGTCGCGCAGGTGCCGGAAGTCACCGATTACCAGGCCTACGCCGGCACCGCGGCGCCGATCAGTTTCAACGGCCTGGTGCGGCAGTATTACCTGCGTGCCGGCCCCGAGGTCGGAGACCTGCAGGTGAACCTCGTCGACAAGCACGGACGCGACCGCAAGAGCCACGACATCGCGCAGGCGATCCGCCCCCTGGTCGAGGCGATCGCGAAGAAGCACGGCGCCGACGTCAAGGTGGTCGAGGTGCCGCCCGGACCGCCGGTGATGTCGCCCATCGTCGCCGAGATCTACGGCCCGGACTACGAGGCGCAGATGCAGGTCGCCAAGGAAGTGCGCAAGGTGTTCGAGCAGACCGAGGGCATCGTCGCGATCGACGACACGGTCGAGGACGACGCCCAGCGCTTCGTGCTGCGGGTGCTACAGAACAAGGCCGCGATGGCCGGCGTGGCGCAGAAAGACATCGTCGCGGCGATGAAGATGGGGCTCTCGGGCGAGAACGTCACGCCCATCCACGGTAGCGGCGCCAAGCACGAGGTGCCGGTGCGCATCACGCTTCCGCCGGAGCGGCAGTCGAAGCTGGAGGAATTGCTCAAGCTCACGGTGCGCGGCGCGAACGGCAAGCTGGTGCCGCTTTCCGAGCTGGTCGAGGTGATGCCGAGCGCGCGCGAGAAGACCATCTACCATAAGAATCTGCTGCCCGTGGTGTTCGTGCTCGGCGACACCGGCGGCAAGATCGACTCGCCGCTGTACGGTCTGTTCGCGATGCGCGGCGACCTGAAGGACCGCGCGCTCGAACAGGGCGGCACGCTCGCCGAATACTTCATCCGCCAGCCGGCCGACCCCTACGCCGGCTTCGCGCTGAAGTGGGACGGCGAATGGCAGGTGACTTACGAGACCTTCCGCGACATGGGTATCGCCTACGCGGTCGGGCTGCTGCTGATCTACATCCTGGTCGTCGCGCAGTTCAAGAGCTACCTCACGCCGCTCATCATCATGGCGCCGATCCCGCTCACCATCATTGGCGTGATGCCGGGTCACGCGCTCCTCGGGGCGCAGTTCACCGCGACCTCGATGATCGGCATGATCGCGCTCGCCGGCATCATCGTGCGCAATTCCATCCTGCTCGTCGACTTCGTCAACGAGCAGACGGCGGCGGGCATGGGCTTCCAGGAGGCGGTGATCCAGGCGGGCGCCACCCGCGCCAAGCCCATCGTCCTCACCGGGCTCGCCGCCATGCTCGGTGCCTTCTTCATCCTCGACGACCCGATTTTCTCGGGTCTCGCGGTGTCGCTCATCTTCGGCATCTTCGTCTCCACCCTGCTCACCCTGGTGGTGATCCCGGTGCTGTATTACGCGGCCAACTACCGCAAGTTCCCTTCCCCATGAAACAGGAGTCTTACCATGACCGTTGAACGTCTCGTCCGCATCATTGCCGGTTTCTTCATCATGCTCTCGCTCGCGCTCGCCCACTTCTCGGGCACGGTCGACATGACGCAGATCTCGTGGCTATGGTTCACCGCCTTCGTCGGCTTCAACCTGTTCCAGTCCGGCATCACCCGCTTCTGCCCGATGGACATCATGCTGAAGAAGGCCGGGGTCAAGCAGGGCTGCGGCCTCTAAGCGGGAGCCTGCATGGACCTGCAATTCCTCCAGGACAACTGGATGCTGGTGGCCCTGACCGTGGTGTCGGGCGCCATGCTGCTGTGGTCCTTCATCGGTGCGAAGCTGTCCGGTGTCGAAGAGGCCGACACGCTGAAAGCGACCCGCCTGTTCAACGACGACGCGCTGGTGCTCGACGTGCGCGAGGACAAGGAGTACGCGGCGGGCCACATTCCGCGAGCCAAGCACATTCCACTCGGCCAGCTCAGCAAGCGCCTCAAGGAGATCGAGTCGCACAAGGACAAGCCCATCCTCGTCACCTGCCGCAGCGGCAACCGCTCGGCCCACGCCTGCCGCATCCTCAAGAAGGCCGGCTTCACTTCGGTGTTCAACCAGGCGGGCGGCATCATCGCGTGGGAACGCGCGAACCTTCCTGTCACCAAGAAATAAGGACTTTTTCCATGGCCAGAGTCGTCATGTACTGCACCGCGGTCTGCCCCTACTGCGTCGCTGCGGAGCGCCTGCTGAAAAGCCGCGGCGTCGCCGAGATCGAAAAGATCCGCGTCGACCTCGACCCGTCGAAGATGGACGAGATGATCGCGCGCTCGGGCGGCCGCCGCACCGTGCCACAGGTGTTCATCGGCGACACCCACGTCGGCGGCTTCGACGACACCTCGGCGCTCGACGCCGCCGGCAAGCTGGTGCCGCTGCTGAACGCGAGCTGAGGTGCCCGGGCAGGTGGCCTTGAACTGGCCTCAGTCCGCTCCCATGTGAGATATGACATAGTTCACCTCAGGGAAATCGCCATGGAACTCGCCTGCCCTCATTGCCTTGCCGTCAACCGTGTCCCGGATGCGCGCCTCGCCGACGCGCCGAAGTGCGGCAAATGCGGTGCGCCGATCCTGCCCGGCAAGCCGGTTGACCTCACCGCGGCAAGCTTCGACCGCTTCATCGCCAAGGCTGGCCTGCCGGTGCTGGTCGATTTCTGGGCTGACTGGTGCGGGCCGTGCAAGATGATGGCGCCGGTATTCCAGCAGGTCGCCGCCGAGATGGCGACGCGCGTGCGCTTCGCCAAGGTCGACACCGAGGCGGCGCCGCACATCTCCATGCGCCATCACATCAAGGGCATCCCCAGCCTGATCCTGTTCCGTGACGGCGTCGAAGTCGCGCGCGTTTCGGGGGCGATGGACGCGCACGCGCTGAAGCGCTGGCTGGCGTCACAGGGGATCCAGTAAGCCCGTGTAAAATGGCGGCTTCCGCGGAGCCACGGCTCCGGTTTTGACATCCAGGGAGCCCCCATGAGCGACGCGCAACAGTTCGTTTTCAACATCGAGAAACTCTTCGTCAAGGACCTGTCGGTCGAGGTGCCCAACGCCCCGGCGATCTACCTCGAGCAGGCGGCGCCGCAGATCGACGTGACCATGTCGACCGAGAGCCGCGCGCTGGGCGACGACCATTACTACAACGGCATCACCGCGACCGTCACCGCCAAGCTCGGCGACAAGACGATGTTCCTGGTCGAAGCCACTCAGGCCGGCATCTTCCGCATCCAGAACGTGCCGCAGGAGCAGATGCCCATGGTGCTGGGTATCGGCTGCCCGAACATCGTCTTCCCCTACCTGCGCGAGACGGTCTCCGACGTCATCATTCGCGCCGGCTTCCCGCCGCTTCTGCTGAACCCGGTCAACTTCGAGGCACTGTTCCTACAGAACCAGCAGCAGGCGCAGCAACAGCAGCAGGCAAGCGCCGCGCCGGTCCAGACGCACTGAGGCAGGCCTTGGGCGCCCTCTCCCGTCACGGCCTGACGGCGGGTCTCCTGCTTGCGCTCGCCACGCCCGTGGCGGCACTCGAGTACCGCAACACGGCCCGCGCTGCCATCCTCTACGATGCGCCCTCGACGACCTCGACCCGTCTCGCCATCGCCGGCAGCGGCCTGCCGCTCGAACTCGTCGTCGTGACCGACGGCTGGGTCCGGGTGCGCGACCACAGCGGGCGCCTCGGCTGGATCGAAGCGTCCGCCCTTGGCGGCGCCCGCCGCGTGATGGTGCGAGCGGATACGGGCGTGGCGAGGCAACAGCCGCGCGCCGACGCCGACGTGGCCTTCCGCGCCGCGCGGGGCGTGCTGCTCGAAACGGGAAGCGAGGCCGGCACCCCCGGCTGGATCCAGGTCCGGCACCCCAGCGGCCTCGTCGGCTGGCTGCCGGTGAGCGAGGTATGGGGCCAATGAAACTCGCCGTGCTGGGCGCCGGCGCCTGGGGCACCGCGCTCGCTGCGAGCTGGGCCACGCAGCATGGGGTGACGCTGTGGGGGCGCAATGCCGCCGAAATGGAGGCGTTGCGCACCACCCGCATGAACGCGCGCTACCTCCCGGACTGTCCGCTGCCGTCCACCCTGTCATTCAGCGCCGACCTCGACGACACGCTCGTCGGCGCTGAACTCGTCGTGCTCGCGGTGCCGAGCGGCGGCCTGCGCGCGGTGCTCACCGCGCTCGCCGCGCGCGCCGCCCTGCCGCCGCTGGTTTGGGTGAGCAAGGGCTTCGAGCCCGGCAGCCGCCGGCTGCCGCACCAGTTGATCGCCGAGCTGCTGCCGGCGCAGCGGGAGAGCGCCGTGCTGTCGGGTCCGAGCTTCGCTCAGGAGGTCGCGCAGGGGTTTCCCACCGCGCTGACGCTGGCCGCACAGCATGCCGGCCTGGCGCGACGGCTTGCCGAGGCGCTGTCCAGCCACTGCCTGCGCTTGTACGCGCACGACGACGTGATCGGGGTGGAAGTCGGCGGCGCGCTCAAGAACGTGATGGCGATCGCTGCGGGCATCTGCGACGGCCTCGGTCTCGGCCACAACGCGCGCGCGGCGCTGATCACCCGCGGCCTCGCGGAAATGACTCGCCTGGGCGTGCGCCTCGGCGGGCATTTCGAGACGTTCATGGGGCTGTCGGGACTGGGCGACCTCGTGCTCACGACCACCGGCGACCTCTCGCGCAACCGTCAGGTGGGCCTGCGGCTCGCGCGCGGGCAGGTGCTCAATACCATCCTTGCTGAATTGGGCCACGTTGCCGAAGGCGTCACCACCGCGCGCGAAGTCGACGCGCTGGCGGCGGAGCTCGACGTCGAGATGCCCATCAGCCACGCCGTGTGCCAGATGCTGTTCGAAGGCTTGCCGGCGGCGCAGGCGGTCGATGCGCTGCTCAACCGCGACATCAAGCAGGAATTCGGCAGCTAGAGTCGAAAGAGACTCAGAACAGCTCGACCGAGCCGCCCGCGTGATCTTCGCGCGCCAGCACCCCGCTCGACACCAGGCCCGCGTAGTCGCAGACGCGGTTGCGGCCTTGCTGCTTGGCGTAATAGAGGGCCTTGTCGGCTTCCTCGAACACATAGGGCGGTAGCGCCTGGTCGGCGATGGCGGTGAAGCCTATGCTCACCGTCACCTGGCCGACCTGCGGAAAGACATGGTCCTGCACCCGCTTGCGGACCCGCTCGAGGATCGTCGAGATCGTATCGGGCGGCACGCCCTTGATCAGCGAGACGAATTCCTCGCCGCCATAGCGGAACACCCAGTCGACGTCGCGCAGCGTGTTGCGCACCAGCCCGGCAAAGATCAGCAGCACCTCGTCGCCCATCAGGTGGCCGTAGGTGTCGTTGATGCGCTTGAAGTGGTCGATGTCGAATACGGCCAGATAATCCGTCGTGTTCTCGTCGCGCTTGCGGTGGACGCCGCGCATGCGCGCCGCGAGCAGTTCACTCAACTTCTGCTCGAGCTTCTTGCGGTTGTAAAGGCCGGTGAGGGTATCGCGCTCGCTGTCGAACAGGACGCGCGCGAAGTTGGCGTAGATGTTGAGCATGCCCTGCGCGATGCAGCGATCGGCCTCGCTCCATTCCGCCTGGCGGATGAGGATGGCCTTGCGCCGCTCATCCTGCGTGCCCAGGCTGGCGATGAGATACCGCTGGCCGTCCTCGGCATACTCGCGAACCGCGCGCTCCGTGTCGAGCTCGACGACCTGCGCGACCAGCGCATCGCTCAGCATGAACATCGGCGTCGGCAGCGGACACTTCGCGTCGGCCTGCCAGCGGTTTTCGGCGTCGCGCGTGAGGCACGCCATCGCGATCTGCGCTTCCGGCAGCATTTCATGGATCGAATTCTGGAGGCTGCGCAATAGCGTGAGTTCGTCGCGCTGTTCGGTCAGCTGGACGACCGACTCGATCACCTCGTGAGTGATGTCCGACGGCGAGGAACGCAGGGGGGCGACAGGCATGGGTGGAGCCATCAGAAAATTTTCACAATTCTAATCCCTGTCGGCGCAAGGCCGTCAAACCGTCCGTCGCGCGCCTCGCTATGGACGGATTTCCCTCTATAACGGGAAACCCGTGCCGAGAGGAGTAAAGCCGTGCCAACCGTCACCCAGCACCACCGTACCTTCGACGCCCGTCCCGACCGCATCGACCTGCGCGACCGCGTCTACCAGCCGCGCCTGGTTTCGCTGCCGCCACGCTGGCCGCAGCTGGAAAGCATCGACCAGCATCTGCCGGATTACGCGCGGGCGCTCGTGCTCGACCAGGGCGAGGAAGGCGCCTGTACCGGCTTCGGGCTGGCCGCGATGATCAACTTCCTGCAGTGGAAGCAGAACGGATATCAGACGCGCGGCCTCAGGACGGTGAGCCCGCGCATGCTCTACCACCTCGCTCGGCTGTATGACGAGTGGCCGGGCGAGGATTACGAAGGCTCGAGCTGCCGCGGCGCGATGAAAGGCTGGCACCGCCACGGCGTCTGCAGCGAGGCGCTGTGGCCCTACCGCAACAGCCGCGGCAAGATCGCGTTCATTCCGCCGAAGGCGGGCTGGGAGACCGACGCCGCGAGCCGGCCGCTGGGCGCCTACTACCGCATCGACAAACGCAGCCTCAGCGACATGCAGGCGGCCATCTACGAGGTCGGCGCGATCTACTGCTCGGCCAACGTGCACAAGGGCTGGTTCCTGGACAAGACCGACGAGCCGGTGATTTTGACGATGCAGACCAAGCCGGTCGGCGCCCACGCCTTCGCCATCGTCGGCTACACCGAGGACGGCTTCGTCGTGCAGAACTCGTGGGGGCCGGACTGGGGCTACCACGGCTTTGCGCTCCTCGCCTACGAGGACTGGGTGCGCCACGGTACCGACGCCTGGGTCGCCGTGCTCGGCGCGCCGATGCGCACCGCGGCGTCGCCCGTCGCATTCAGCACCCGTCCGTTGCAGGCGGCCTCGCCGGCGGCCGGCGGCGCCGGACGGCGCACCGTCCCGGGCGAAGGCTTCCGCTACCAGAACGACGCCGTGCGGCCGCTCGACGAGGCCGCGGCCTATCTGCACAGCCTGGTGCTCGGCAACAACGGCCGCCCGATCAACCGTCTCATCGTCGCGGAAAACGCCGCGCGGGCCGCCGAAATCGTCTGCGTCGATCAACCCGCGGCCTGGTTCGACGCGCTGCCGGACGATGCGCCGCGCAAGCTCGCGATCTACGTGCACGGCGGACTCAATAGCGAGGCCGATTCGCTCACGCGCATCCGCATGATGGCGCCGTACTTCCGCGAGAACGGCCTCTATCCGCTGTTTGTCACCTGGAAGACCGGTCCGCTGGAAAGCCTGCGCAGCATCCTCGAGGATTCGGCGCGCGAGGTCTTCCGCGGCCAGCCCGAGATGCGCGACGAAGGCGTCGCCGACAGGATCCGGCAGGCGCTCGCCGAGGCGCGTGACCGCTCGATCGAGGTCGCCTGTGAAAACCTGCTGGTCAAGCCGCTGTGGTCGGAGATGAAGCAGAACGCCGCGGCGGCGGCGTTCGACGGCGGCGGGCTGGCGCTGCTCGCCCGCCACCTGCGCACGCTGTCCGGCAAGACGCCGGGCCTGGAAATCCACCTCGCCGGGCATTCCGCCGGCGCCATCGTGCTGGGCCACCTGCTGCCGCTGCTCGACAAGCAACTCGACCTCGCCAGCCTGACCCTGTTCGCGCCGGCGTGCACGGTCGATTTCGCCAACCGGCACTACGGGGCTGCCTTCCAGTCCGGCAAGCTCGTGCCGGGGTCGGTCCATGTCGACATCATGGACGACGAGCGCGAGCGCGCGGATACCGTCGGCCCCTACGGCAAGTCGCTGTTGTATCTGGTGAGCCGCGCGCTGGAGACGCGCCACAAGACGCCGATTCTGGGCATGGAATACGCGTGGAAGGCGGCGCCGCCCGACCTCTGGTCCAGTGCGCCTGAAATCGCCGCCGATCTCGCCGAATGGGCGGGCCATGCCGCCGCCGTCGGCGCGGTCCGGTTGCACGGCAAGCGGCGCGCGACGGTGTCGACCGGCGCCGACCGCATCAAGCTCGCCCATGGCTCGTTCGACAACGACATCGAAGTGGTGGCAGACATGCTCGAACGCATGCGCGGCGCGGCGCTCGCCGCCAAGGTCGAGAACCTCGCCTACTGAGCGGGCCGTCGTTGCGCGGCCGTGTACGCGATGCGCCGGATCGTCGCGACGAAGCCCGGATCCTCGCCGTGCAGCAGGCCCGGCAGCGCGGCGCGGAAGTCCTCGCGGGCGCACCATTCGTGCATGTAGTCGGCCCACGACTGCCACAGGCGCGCCTGCTGCCGCCCCATGTCGTCCTCGTACACCAGCACGTAGGCGCGCTCGAACAGCGCGACGAGGATGGCGAACAGCGCCTGCTTGCGCTCCTGCTGCTCCTTGCTGAGCGCGCCGGTCGGCTGCGCCGACAGCAGTTGCAGGTCGGCGTTGTCGATGACAAGCCGCATGAAATCCGAATATTCGTCGGATAGCCGCAGGAATATCTCCTCCTCGTCGTTCTACCGTTCGCGCCGGCGCTCGTGCACGAAGACCGCGATCGCCAGCGGCAGGCCGACGATGGTGACGAAATAGCTCGCCGCTTCCAGCCATTCCATCACGCTCATCTAGACCCCTCCCGCAAAGCCGTTCTGTCGCCAGGCCTCGAACACCGTCACGCTGACGGCGTTCGACAGGTTCATGCTGCGCGAACCGGGCAGCATCGGCAAGCGCAGCCGGTGCTCGTCGTCGAGTGTTGCCAGGATCTCGGGCGGCAGGCCGCGCGACTCGGGGCCGAACAGCAGCACGTCGTCCGGCTGGAACGCGACCGTCGCGTAGCTGCGGCTGCCCTTGGTGGTGAGCGCATACCAGCGCCGGCCGGAGAGCGCCGCCCGCACCGCCGCCCACTCGGGATGCACGGTCACGCAGGCCATGTCGTGGTAATCGAGTCCGGCGCGCGCGACCTGCTTGTCGGACAGATCGAAACCGAGCGGCTCGACCAGATGCAGGCGGCAGCCGGTGTTGGCCGCGAGGCGAATGAGGTTGCCGGTGTTGGGCGGAATCTCGGGCTGGTACAAAACGATGTCAAACATCCGGCTTGGCCTAGAATAGAAAACATAATTCCAAGACGCCTATTCTATGGTCCCCTACCTCACCACCGCACTCACCGGCCCCCTGCTGGAGCTGGAAAAGCGCCTGCTCGACGCGCAGCCGACCATCGAGCACTGGTTCCGCCAGCAGTGGAAGGAGCAGGCGGCACCGTTCTACACCTCGGTCGATATCCGTAACGCCGGCTTCAAGCTGGCGCCGGTCGACACCAACCTGTTTCCCGGCGGCTTCAACAACCTCAACCCGTCCTTCATGTCGCTGTCGATCCACGCGGCGATGGGCGCGGTGGAAAAAATCTGCCCGGATGCGCAGCGCCTGCTGCTCATTCCCGAGAACCACACGCGCAACACCTTCTACCTGCAGAACGTCGCGGTGCTCGCGCACATCCTCAGGCAGACCGGCCTCATCGTGCGCATCGGCACGCTGATCCCCGAGATCACCCAGCCGACCACGCTGGAACTGCCGGCCGGCGGCCGCCTCACGCTCGAGCCGCTGGTGCGCCGTGGCGACCGGGTCGGCCTGGAAGGCTTCGACCCCTGCGCGGTGCTGCTCAACAATGACCTCTCGGCCGGCGTGCCCGACATCCTCAAGGGCATCGAGCAGACCATCATGCCGCCGCTGCACGCGGGCTGGGCGACACGCCGCAAGTCGCGCCATTTCCGCGCCTACCAGAACGTCGCGATCGAGTTCGCCCGCCTGGTGAACATCGACCCGTGGCTGATCGACCCGTATTTCGATCAGTGCGGGAAAATCGATTTCCAGGCGCGCCAGGGCGAGGACTGCCTCGCCGAGAAGGTGGGCGCACTGCTCGCCCGCATCCACGCCAAGTACGACGAGTACGGCATCGACCAGCCGCCCTTCGTCATCGTCAAGGCCGACGCCGGCACCTACGGCATGGGCATCATGACGGTGAAGTCGCCCGACGACGTGCGCGAGCTCAACCGCAAGCAGCGCAACAAGATGGCGGTGGTGAAGGAAGGCCTCGAAGTGACCGAGGTGCTGATCCAGGAAGGCGTCTACACCTTCGAGAGCATCAACGAGGCGGTCGCCGAGCCGGTCGTCTACATGCTCGACCACTTCGTCGTCGGCGGCTTCTACCGCGTGCACACCGGACGCGGGGCCGACGAGAACCTCAACAGCCCCGGCATGCATTTCGTGCCGCTCGCCTTCGACGACACCTGCGTGATGCCCGACCGCAGCGCGAATCCGGACGCCAGCCCCAACCGCTTCTACGCCTATGGCGTGATCGCGCGCCTGGCGATGCTCGCCGCGAGCATCGAACTCGACGAGACCCTGAACGAAGCCGCATGAGACTGCTCTTCGTCGTCGATCCGCTGGCGCACCTCAAGCCCTACAAGGACAGCTCGGTGGCGATGATGCGGGCCGCCGCGACGCGTGGCCATGCCGTGTTCGCCTGCGAGGCGCGGCAGCTATCCATCCGCGACGGCGTCGTGCGCGCGCCTTGCGCCGCGCTCGAAGTGCGCGCCGGCGACGACTGGTTCGGCGTCACCCACACCGAGGAGGCGCGGCTGAAAGATTTCAACGCCGTGGTGATGCGCACCGACCCGCCAGTCGACACCGACTACCTGATCGCCACCCACCTGCTCGGCATGGCCGAGATCAACGGTGCCAACGTGCTCAACCGGCCGTCCGCGCTGCGCGATTTCAACGAGAAAGTGGCGATCCTCCACTTTCCACAATTCATAGCACCGACCCTGGTCTCGGCGGACGCAACCGAAATCCTCCGCTTCCTCGCCGAACGTGAGGACATCATCGTCAAGCCGCTCACCGAGATGGGCGGCGCCGGGATATTCCGGCTGCGCGCGGACGATCCGAATCGCAACGTGATCCTCGAGACGCTGACACACCGTGGCCGGCGCGCGATCATGGCGCAGCGCTACCTGCCGGCGATCGCCGAGGGCGACAAGCGCATCCTCTTGATCGACGGCGAGGTCGTGCCCTGGGCGCTCGCGCGTATTCCCCAGGCGGGGGAGACGCGCGGCAACCTCGCCGCCGGCGGCACGGCCCGCGCGCAGCCGCTCAGCGAACGCGACCGCCGCATCGCCGACGCGATCGCGCCGTGGGCGAAGGAACACGGCATCTTCCTCGCCGGCCTCGACGTCATCGGCGACTGCCTCACTGAGATCAACGTCACCAGTCCCACCGGCTTCCAGGAGATCGCCGCGCAGACCGGCCACGACGTCGCCCTGCAATTCGTTGCCGCCGTCGAGCGACGCTACGCCCACGCGGTGCACCTTTGACCGCCGGCCTCTTCCCGCGCATTCTCGTCTGGCTCCTGTTTGCCAGCCTACTCTCGGCCTGTAGCCCGCCGCGCGTCCACCAGCAGCAGGCCTACGTGTTCGGCACCCTGGTGGAGGTCAGCGTCGCGGATGTTCCCGAGGCGCGGGCACGCGGGGCCATCGCCGACGTGCTGGCGCATTTCGATGCGCTGCATCGCCAGCTGCACGCCTGGCAGCCGAGCGAACTGTCGGCGCTCAATGCGGCGCTCGCACGCGGCGAGCGCGTCAAGGTGTCGCCCGAACTCGCGGCAATGCTCGAAGACGCCCAGGCCCTCGCCGCGCAAAGCGGCGAATTGTTCAATCCGGCGATCGGCGGCCTGGTGGCGCTGTGGGGCTTCCACGCGGACACGCCGCAGGCACGGGTTCCGGCCGCCTCAGCGATCGCCGACTGGGTCGCTCGGCACCCACGAATGGCCGACCTCGTCATCGTCGACGGCACGGTGGCGAGCCGCAACCCTTGGGTTCAGATTGATCTTGGCGGCTACGCGAAGGGCCGGGCGCTGGACGACGCCGCGGCGATCCTGAAGCGTCACGGCATCGCCAACGCGCTCATCAACATCGGCGGCAACGTGCTTGCGCTGGGGAACCGCGGCGACCGCCCATGGCGGGTCGGCCTGCAGCACCCACGCCAGCCCGGTACGCTAGCGACGCTCGAGCTCCACGACGGCGAGGCGATTGGTACCTCGGGCGACTACCAGCGGTTTTTCGAGGCGAATGGGCGCCGCTACTGCCACCTGATCGATCCGCGCACGGGTGCGCCAGCGACCGCGATGCAATCGGTGACGATCCTGGTCCACGGCGATCGCGCCGGCGCCCGCTCGGATGCGTTGTCGAAGCCGCTCTTCATCGGCGGTCCCGACGCGCTCGCCGGCGAGGCCGCCCGCCTCGGCATCAGCGGCTATGTCGCGGTCGACGCCGACGGTACGCTCCACGTCTCGCCCGCCATCAAGGCGCGGCTGCGCTGACGCAGCCGGACGCCGTCACCGACGCGGGAGAAGTTCCGGCGGGGCCGACCGGGACAATGGGCGGGGCCGGCCGCGTTAAAATGGCACTTTTAATCTGAGCTTTCCGCAATGATAGGGATCCTCATTGTCGCCCACGGCTCGCTCGCCGACAGCCTGGTCGAGTGCGCCACGCACGTCCTGGGGCAGCGACCGCGTGCGCTCGCCACGCTCGACTTCACCGGCCACGCCGATCCCGACGAGCGCCAGAAAGCCCTGCAGGCGCGACTCGCCGAACTTGACGAAGGCGACGGCGTGCTCGTGCTGAACGACATGTACGGCGCCACGCCAAGCAACACGCTGTGCCGCGTGCTCGAGCCGGGCCGCGTCGAGGCGGTCACCGGCGCCAACCTACCGATGCTGCTCAAGGCGCTGAATTACCGCGCCAACCTGGGCCTGCCGCAGCTGATCGAGCGCATCGTCGAAGGCGGGCGCAACAGCATCCATCACATCACCGAGACCATGTGCCATGCAGCGACGGGACGTTGAAATCGTCAACAAACTCGGCCTGCACGCGCGGCCGTCGGCGCGCCTCACCCAGCTCGCCTCTTCCTTCAAGAGCAACGTGCACCTGTCGCGCAACGGTCGTCGCGTCAATGCGAAGAGCATCATGGGGGTGATGATGCTGGCCGCGGCCAAGGGCAGCACGATCACGCTCGAAACCGAGGGCGAGGACGAGGTCGAGGCGATGGACGCGCTCGCCCGCCTGATCGAGAGCGGCTTTGGAGAAGAGCTCGCATGAGTTTCAGCCTCCACGGCATCGGCGTCTCCGGCGGCATCGCCATCGGCTACGCTCACCTCGCGTCGGCGGCGCGCATCGAAGTGCCGCAGTACATGCTCGACCAGAAGTACATCGACGACGAACTCGCACGCTTCGACGAGGCCATCCAGACCAGCCGCACCGAACTCGAGATCCTGCGCACCCACATCCCGCCCGGCGCGCCGGCCGAGCTGTCGGCCTTCCTCGACATGCACCTGATGTTCCTCGGCGATTCGATGATCGCCGAGGAGCCCAAACGTCTCATCCGCGAGACGCAGTGCAACGCGGAGTGGGCGCTGGCGCAGCAGATGGAAGCACTGGTGGCGCGCTTCGAGGAGATCGACGATCCCTATCTCCGGAGCCGGCAGGAAGACGTAGTGCAGGTCGTCCAGCGCGTGCTCAAGGTGCTAATGGGCCACCCCAGCCACATCCCGCTCGACGTCAGCTTCGACGTCGACCGCATCCTGGTCGCGCACGAACTGTCGCCCGCCGACATGGTGATCTTCAAGAACGTGCGTTTCGCCGCGTTCATCACCGACCTCGGCGGCACCACCTCGCACACCGCGATCCTCGCGCGCAGCATGAGCATGCCGTCGGTGATGGCGCTGCATAACGCCCGCGGGCTGATCCGCGACCACGACCTGCTAATCGTCGACGGCCGCGAGGGCGTGGTCATCGTCAACCCGGACGAATCGGTGCTCGCCGAGTACCGGCTGCGGCAGAACCAGTGGCGCATCGACACCGACAAGCTCAAGCGCCTCAAGACGAGCAAGTCGGCGACGCTCGACGGCACGCCGATCGAGCTGATGGCGAACATCGAGCTTTTGTCCGACATCGACGCGGTGAAAGCCGCCGGCGCGCATGGCATCGGGCTCTTCCGCAGCGAATTCCTGTTCCTCAACCGCAGCGACCTGCCGAGCGAGGAGGAGCAGTACGCGTCCTACCGGGCGGTCGCCGAGGCGCTCGACGGCAAGCCGGTGACGATCCGCACGCTCGACCTCGGCGCCGACAAGCAGGCCCCCTGGGGTCACACCGTCGCCGACAACCCCGCGCTGGGTCTGCGCGCGATCCGCCTGTGCCTCGCCGAGCCCGCCCTGTTCCACACACAGCTGCGCGCGATCCTACGCGCCTCCGCGCATGGCCAGGTCCGCATCCTGATCCCCATGCTGGCGAGCTTTCTCGAACTGCGCCAGACGCTGCAGCGCATCGACGAGGCCAAGGCATCCCTGCGCCGGGACGGACTGAAGTTCGACGAGGGCGTTCCGATCGGCGGCATGATCGAAGTGCCGGCGGCGGCGCTGGCGGCCAATTTCTTCGCCGACCAGCTCGATTTCCTGTCGATCGGCACCAACGACCTCATCCAGTACACGCTGGCGATCGACCGTGCCGACGACAGCGTGTCGCACCTCTACGATCCGCTGCACCCCGCTGTGCTGAGCCTCATCCAGCAGACGCTCCGCGCGGGCGCGAAGGCCGGCAAGCCGGTGTCGGTGTGCGGGGAAATGGCGGGGGATCCATTGCTCACCCGCCTTCTGCTCGGGCTGGGCCTGCGCATCTTCTCGATGCACCCGGCGAGCCTGCTGCAGGTGAAGCAGCAGGTGCTCAAGTCGCACTTGGACGAAGTGACGCCGGCCGCACAAAGGCTGCTGAAGAACACCGACCCCGACAAGACGCCGGCCCTGCTCGGCCGGCTCAATGGCTGACGAACGCTAGGCCGTCAGCTCGGCGGCGATGCGCGCGAGGTCCTCGCGGCTGGCGCGCAGCCGGTTGATCTCGTCCTTGATTTGCAGCATGCGGCTTTGCAGCGTCCCCATATTCTCGAGGATACGCTGCAAACCGGCCAGGCGGCCGTCGAGATACTGCTTGTGCTCGCGAATGCGGGTCATCACCGGGTCGAGCGCGATGCGCAGCCAGCGTTCGGCTTCGGTGCGCGCGAGGTTGAAGGCCTTGCGCGCCTCCTCCGCAAGACCCGCGTAGAAGCGGCGGATCATGAAGCGTTTTTCCAGCAGCAGATTCGCCGGATCGCGGCAGAAGGCGTCGATCTCGCGCATGAGCGCCTGCAGGCGGTTACGGTAGGCGTTGAGGTCGAGACGCGGTACCTGCATCTTCGGCAGCCGGTGCACGCGATGAAAGCGTCCATACGCATGCTCGAGCGTGTCGAGCATGCCGCCGGCGACCTTCGACGCTTCCTCGAGGCGCTCGACCATCTGTTCGCTGAGCTGGCGGATGCCCTGGGTGAGACCACGGGTGGTCAGGGCGGACTCCATCGTGACGCGCCCAGCCTTGCAGATTTCGGCCAGTGACGCGTCGGACAGCAGCGCCAGCAGGCGCTCGCCCTCGGCCTGCACCAGCTTGCGGGTGGCGCGAAACTGCTCTGCGGTGGCGTCATAACTGTCCTTTTCCTTCTGCAGCGTGGCGCGCATCTGCTCGATGAGTTCCCGGTTCTTGCCAGACAGCTGCGAGAGCTGGATCAGTTCGTCGCTGTGGTGCTTGAGCCGAGCCGCCAGATCGGCCCGGCTCTCGTCGATGAGCGCGCTGACCTCGCGGGTGACGGCGTGGTAGAGCATGTCGCGGCGTGCCGGGATCACCTGGTGCGCCAGCAGGTACTCGAGCGACTCGATGCCGGAACGCACGCGCAAGGCGCCGTCCCCCTTGATCGACGCCGCCAGTGCCTTCTGCGCCGAGACGGTGAACACTCGGCTCCGTGGCAGCTTGAGCACGCGCGCGGCGTCGTCGGCCTGGCGCTCGATGGTCGCCTGCACCTCCGCGTCGCTTTTCAGCTCGTCCCATAGCATGTCGATCTTGTTCAGCACCGCGACATGATAGTTGGCATGGCGGTGCACGTGCTTCTGCCAGATCTCCAGGTCGGAGCGCGTCACCCCGGTGTCGGTGGCGAGCACGAACATCACCGCGTGGGCGTTGGGGATCACCGACAGGGTGAGCTCGGGTTCCGCGCCCAGCGCGTTGAGGCCCGGCGTGTCGAGGATCGTCAGCCCCGCCTGCAGCAGGGGATGCGGGTAGTTGACCAGCGCATAGCGCCAGGCCGGTACCTCCACTGCGCCGTCCGTTCGCAGCTGGTGGCGCGCGCTCTCGTCGGCCGGATCCCACAGGCCCAGCTCGATCGCGTCGGGCGCCGCCATCGTCTTGGTCTCGGTCAGCTTCTTGAGGCTGTCATGCAGCTGGCGCGGATCGGCCGGGTCGAGTGGAATGCGCACCCACTCGATGGGCATGCGCTTGAGCTGCGCCAGCGACTCGCCGCGCCGGCGCGTCTCGATCGGCAGCAAGGCGAGGCTGGGCGGCTCGGCGTCGCTAGCGAAAAGCTCGGTCGGACACATGGTCGTGCGGCCCGCTTCCGAGGGCAGCAGGCGCTGCCCGTGGTCGCCGAAGAAGAGGGCGTTGATGAGCTCGGTCTTGCCGCGCGAGAACTCGGCGACGAAGGCCACCACGAGCTTGTCCTCGCGCAGGCTCGCGGCGGTGTCCGTCAGGCGCAGGGTGCGCTCGGCGTCGATGCCGTGCTGGCGGTCGAGCCAGTCGGCGTAGTCGGTGATCGCCGTCGCCAGGCGCAGGCGCCGGTCGCTGAAATCCGCAACTTCCTGTTCGAGATGGATGCTCATGCTGTGCCGTCGTGTTCGATTGCCGTCCACGGGGCGTCGCGCCCCGTCACCGCCACGGTCTTCTGCCGTGTTGTCTCCCCGCGCACCAGCCGCACGGCCGACTTCGGCACGCCGAGGCGCGTGGCCAGCCAGTCCAGCAAATGCTCATTCGCCTTGTTATCGACCGGCGGCGCGGCGACCTTTAGCTTGAGCCGCCCGCCATGCTCGCCGACGACCTGGGTCACCTTCGCCCCCGGCTGCACGTGCAAGTCGAGCAGCCAGGCGTCGCCGGCTCGGCGCGCCCACCGGGGCGGCTCGCTCACAGCGCGCTGAGGAGCGAGCGCTCCAGGCCGAGAATCGGCACCATCAGCACCAGCTGACAAAGGATGAACAGCACCAGCGGGGTGAGGTCGACATTGGCGACCATCGGCACCACGCGGCGCAGCGGCCGCAGGAACGGCTCAGATAGCTCGTACACCACCGGCATCAGCGGCGAATTCGAGTTGACCCAGGAGAGCACCGCGCGGACCAGGGTGATGCCGATCACGAGATAGATCGTGACCGTCATCAGGCGCACCGCCGCGAGCCCCAGCATCACCGGCCATACGCGCCCGCCGGCGAGTCCGAACGGAAAACCGCTCAGCCAGTAGCCCGCCACGACGACCACGAATTCGACCAGGAACGCCACCACGAGGCAGGCCATGTCGAGCCCGAACAGCCCGGGCACGACTCGCCGCAGCGGCTTCACGGCGAAGTCGGTGAGGGCGACGATGAACTGCGCGAAGGGGTTGCGGAACGGCACCCGGAAGAGCTGCATCATAAAGCGCAGCAGCACCGCGATGACGAACAGATTGCCGATCGTCTGGATCAGGAACTTGAGTGCGCCCTCGATCATGCCAGCCTCCCCAGTTCGTCGCCCAGCTCGGCGCTGCGCCGGCTCGCGGCCGCCACCGCGTCGCCGATCGCCTGCTTCACGCCCGCGGTCTCCAGCGCGGCGATGCCGCGCTCGGTCGTGCCGCCCTTGGACGTCACGCGCTGGCGCAGGAGCTCCGGCTCCTCACCCGACTCGAGCGCGAGTTTGGCGGCGCCGAAGAAGGTCTGCAGCGCGAGCTGGCGCGCGGTATCGGCGGCGAGCCCCTGCGCGATGGCCGCCGCCTCGAGCGATTCGATGAAATAGAAGACATAGGCCGGGCCGCTGCCGGAAACCGCGGTCAACGCGTCGAGCAGCGTCTCGTCGTCGACCCATACCACGCCGCCGACGGCGCGCAGCACCGATTCCGCCTGCGAGCGCGCCTCCTGGCCCAGCCCCGGCGCCGCATACAGGCCCGCGATGCCGGCCTGCACCAGCGCGGGAGTGTTCGGCATCGCCCGCACGATGCGGCCGTGGCCGCCGAGCCAGCGCGCGAGGTCCGCCACGCGCACGCCGGCGGCGATCGACAGCACGAGTTGCCCGGCGAGCCGCTTCGACAGCGCCGCCGCGACCTCCGGCAGTGTCTGCGGCTTGACCGCCAGCACGACCAGCGCATGCAGCCGCGCCGCGGAGAGGTCGGCGTGGACGACAACCCCGAAGCGCGCAGCGAGTCGCGCCCGCGCGTCGGCATCGATCTCAACGACTTCGATGTCGGTCGGCGCGGTGCCGCTGGCGACCAGCCCGCCAATGATGGCCGCGGCCATGTTGCCGCCGCCGATGAAGCTGACCTTATGCATGCTGCTTTTTCCTTTCGCCAAACAAGGCGGTGCCTACCCGCACCAGGGTCGCGCCCTCGAGGATCGCCGCTTCGAGGTCCGCCGACATGCCCATCGACAGCGTGTCGAGCGCATGACCGCGCGCACGCAGGTCGTCGAACAGCTTGCGCACCGCGGCGAACGCCGCGCGCTGCGCCGGCCGGTCATCGGCCGGGGCCGGAATCGCCATCAATCCCCGCAGATGCAGACCCGGCAGACGCGACACCGCGTCGGCAAGCGCAGGGAGGTCGGCAGGCGACACACCAGCCTTGCTCGCCTCGCCGCTCACGTTGACCTCGAGACAGACGTTGAGCCGCGGCAGGTCCGGTGGACGTTGCGCCGACAGGCGCTCGGCAACCTTGAGCCGGTCGACACTGTGCACCCAGGCGAAATGCGCCGCGATCGCCCGCGTCTTGTTGCTCTGGATCGGTCCGATGAAATGCCATTCGAGGCGCAGATCGGCGAGCGCCGCCTGCTTGGCCAGCGCCTCCTGCAGATAGTTCTCGCCGAACCGCCGGTGTCCGCAGCCTGCGAGCGCACGCACCGCCGCGGCGTCGAAGGTCTTGCTGACGGCAAGCAGCGCGACGCTCGCAGGATCGCGCCCCGCCTCGGCCGCCGCTTCGGCGATGCGGCGCTCGACGGTACGCAAGCGCTCACATTCAGGCGCCGCGCCGGCAGCCCCGCGCGGCTCAAGTTCGGTCGTTACCGGGCCGTTATCCATGACGATCATTATCTGACAAAACCCCTTCACCACTGAACGAGGCACGCGTGGATATTTCCGAACTGCTGGCATTCGCCGTCAAGAACAAGGCATCCGACCTGCATCTGTCGTCGGGACTGCCGCCAATGATCCGGGTCAACGGCGACATCCGCCGCATCAACCTGCCGCCGATGGACCACAAGGACGTCCACCGCATGGTGTACGACATCATGAACGACAGCCAGCGCAAGGTGTACGAGGAAGTCCTCGAAATCGACTTCTCGTTCGAAATTCCCTCGCTCGCCCGCTTCCGCGTCAACGCCTTCAACCAGCAGTACGGCGCCGGCGCCGTGTTCCGAACGATTCCATCCAAGGTACTGACGCTTGAAGAACTCAACTGCCCGCCCATCTTCAAGGAAATCGCCGATCAGCCGCGCGGCATCGTACTCGTCACCGGGCCCACCGGTTCGGGCAAGTCGACCACGCTCGCGGCGATGATGGACTACATCAACGAGAACCAGTATTCGCACATCCTCACCGTCGAGGACCCGATCGAATTTGTCCACCAGAGCAAGAAGTGCCTGATCAACCAGCGCGAGGTCGGCCCGCACACGCTGTCGTTCAACAATGCGCTGCGTTCCGCGCTGCGGGAGGACCCGGACGTGATCCTGGTCGGCGAATTGCGCGACCTAGAGACGATCCGTCTGGCGCTCACCGCCGCCGAGACCGGCCACCTGGTGTTCGGCACGCTGCACACCTCGTCGGCGGCCAAGACCATCGACCGCGTGGTCGACGTGTTCCCGGCGGCGGAAAAGGAGATGGTGCGCTCGATGCTGTCCGAATCCTTGCGCGCGGTCATCTCGCAGACGCTGCTCAAGACCAAGGACGGCACCGGCCGCGTCGCGGCGCACGAGATCATGATCGGCACACCTGCGATCCGCAACCTCATCCGGGAAAACAAGGTCGCGCAGATGTATTCTGCGATCCAGACCGGCGGCAACCTCGGGATGCAGACGCTCGACCAGAACCTGCAGGACCTGGTGCGCCGCAACATCATCGCCCCCGGCACCGCGCGGGCCGCGGCGCAGAACAAAGATGCCTTCTTCGGCTGAGGATTGATCAATGAACGCTGAAAAGACCGTCCACGACCTGTTGCGCCTGATGCTGGCGAAGAACGCCTCTGACCTCTTCATCACCGCAGGCTTCCCGCCCGCGATCAAGGTCGACGGCAAGATCACGCCGGTGTCGAACCAGAGCCTCACCCCGGCGCACACCAGCGAACTCGCGCGCTCGATCATGAACGAGCGGCAGTGGCGCGACTTCGAGGCGACCAACGAATCCAACTTCGCCATCAGTCCGCCCGAGATCGGCCGCTTCCGCGTCAACGTGTTCGTGCAGCAGGGCCGCGTCGGCCTCGTGATGCGGACGATCAACACCAAGATCCCCAAGCTCGAGGACCTCAACCTGCCGCCGATCCTCAAGGACGTGGCGATGATCAAGCGCGGCCTCGTGATCTTCGTCGGCGGCACCGGCACCGGCAAATCGACCTCGCTCGCCGCCATGGTCGGCTACCGCAACGAGAACGACGCCGGCCACATCATCACCGTCGAGGATCCGATCGAATACGTGCACGAGCACAAGAAGTCGATCATCACCCAGCGCGAAGTCGGTATCGACACCGACAACTGGTTCTCGGCGCTGAAGAACACCCTGCGCCAGGCGCCCGACGTCATCCTCATCGGCGAAATCCGCGACCGCGACACCATGGAGTATGCGATCGCCTTCGCCGAAACCGGCCACCTGTGCTTGTCGACGCTGCACGCCAACAGCGCCAACCAGGCGCTCGACCGCATCATCAACTTCTTCCCTGAGGAGAAGCGAGACCAGCTCCTGATGGACCTTTCGCTCAACCTCAAGGCCTTCATCTCGCAGCGCCTGATCCCGCGCAAGGGCACCAACGGCCGCGTCGCCGCGGTCGAGATCCTGCTCAACTCGCCGCTGATCGCCGACCTCATCTTCAAGGGCCAGGTGCACGAGATCAAGGAGATCATGTCGAAGTCGCGCGAACTCGGCATGCAAACCTTCGACCAGTCGCTGTTCGACTTGTACGAAGCCGGGATGATCTCCTATGAGGATGCGCTGCGGAACGCCGACAGCCTCAACGACCTCCGCCTGAGGATCAAGCTGCACGGCCAGGAAGCGAAGGGCCGCGACATGATGGCGGGGCTCGACCACCTCGACATCGTCTAGGCCCGCCCCGGGTCGCGTCGCGGGCCGTGCGGCCTACTCTGGATTGATGACGGCCTGCACGGCGAGCCCCTGGTTGCCGGGCAGCGCCTTGATGATTTCGGCAGCCGCCTTGAGGGCGGCTTCCTCGCCGCCGTGCGCGACCGCCAGATGGTCGTCGTCCGGCATCGGCGCGCCGATCGACATCGGGATGATCGATGCCTTGCCGCTGCCGGATGAGCCGAAATCGGCGACGAGGTAGTAGCTGCGGTAGACCTCGGCGCCGTCGTCGAGGGTGCCGGTCAGGCGAAGCGATGCGGTGATCATGGTGGTTTCTCCGGTGACAATCCTATTCACAAGACGCGTGTCGCCTCGCCGCGGTTCCGCTCAGGGCGCGGCTTTTTTCTCGCGCATCGACCCTGCGACCAGCTTGTATTGCAGGAAGCGCGTCTCGATCGGCCCGTTGAAAAGCGGGATGCGGCGGCTGGCCTTGAGGCCGATCAATTTCGGCAGCAGCGGGTCGCCCGAAATGATCCACGCCTCCCAGCCGGCGAAATTTCGCTTCAGCCAGTCGCCGAGCTGGGGATACCACTCGGCGAGTTCGTCGGCTTCGCCCAGGCGCTCGCCATAAGGGGGGTTGGTGACCAGAGTGCCGGACGGCGCCGGCGCCTTGAGGTCGAGGACGTCGGCGACTTGGAGCTGGACGATCTCGCCGTACCCGGCAGCGACGAGGTTGTTGCGCGCCTTGTCGAGCACCCAGCGGTCGCGGTCGGCACCGTAGAGGGGAAACGGACCCAACGGCTTTTCCTTCGCCCGGGCTTCGTTCCATACGCGCTGCCACAGCGCCGCGTCGAAATCGCGGTAATGCTCGAAAGCGAAACGTCGTGCGCGTCCCGGCGCCCGGTTGAATGCCAGGTCCGCGGCTTCGAGCAGGATGGTGCCGGCGCCACACATCGGGTCGAGAAGCGGCGTGCCGGGCTCCCAGCCCGACAGCAGGAGGAGCCCCGCGGCGAGGTTTTCCTTGATCGACGCCGCGCTCGCCTCGCGCTTGAAGCCGCGCTTGAACAGCGGCTCGCCGGAGGTGTCGAGATAAAAGGTCACCGCGTCCGGGGTGAAGAAGGCGTACACCGGCACGTCGGGCGCCTCGGTGTCGACGCTCGGGCGCGCGCGGGTTTCCTCACGGAAGCGGTCGCAGATCGCGTCCTTGATCTTCAAGGTGATGAAGTTGAGGCTCTTGAGCGGCGCGTTCTGCGCGCCGACCTTCACCGCGATGGTCTTCGCGACGTCGAACCAATCCGGCCAAGGCAGATCGAGCGCGGCGCGGTAGATGTGCTCTTCCTTCCGGTAGCGCGTGTAGCCGACCTTGCGCAGGATGCGCGTGGCGACGCGCGAGGTGAGGTTGGCGCGCATCTCCGCCGCCGCGTCCGCCGTGAAAAGCACGCCAGCCGGCACCTGGCGCACCACGCGCGCGCCAGCGGCGGTCAGTTCCTGTTCGAGGATCGCCTCGAGCCCGCGCGGGCAGGTGGCGAAGTGACTGGCGGGCGGGAGGGCGTCGCGCTCGGGATGCGCGGGTTTACGGCGAGGTTCGGGCTTCAAACGGGGCTTTCAAAGAGCGGCGTGTTTCGTGGGAACGGCCCGTTAGAACGGCTTTAACACCACCAGCAGCACCACGACCAGGAGCACGATCACCGGGATTTCGTTGAACCAGCGGAACCAAACGTGGGATTTCGTGTTCTGTCTGGCCTCGAACTGGCGCAGCAGGCGTTTGCACACGTGGTGGTAGCCGACGAGGCCCGCGACCAGCGCGACCTTCAGCCACAGCCAGGCGTCGGTCGGCAGCCACCACACCAGCCACAGCCATATTCCGCTGGCGAGGGTAAGCCACATGATCGGGGTGACGAACCGATACAATTTGCCAGCCATCAGGAGCAGGCGGTCGTACGCGGCCGGGTTCGTTTCCATCGCCAGGTTGACGAAGATGCGCGGCAGGTAGAACAGCCCGGCGAACCAGCTTACCACCATCACGATATGAAACGATTTCAGCCACAGCATGGATAGAGCCACCCTCAAGAAATGGACGCCGAGTCCGCTGACCCTGATTCTACTGGGTTTGATCGCCTACCTGTGGTTCCGACCGCCGGCCAAGGTGAATGACGAAACCCAGGCGATCCCCCCCTGGCAGGTGACGCTCACCGACGGTCGCGTGCTTACCAGCGAGAATCTGAAGGGGCGCGTCGTGCTGGTGAATTTCTGGGCGACCTGGTGCCCATACTGCCGCAAGGAAAAACCGGTGATCGACCGCTTCTGGAAGGACTACCGCGACCGCGGCTTCGAGGTCGTGTCGATCAGCGTCGACGATCCGCCGCAGAAGATCTCGGAATGGATGACCGACAAGTCGTACGCTTTCCCGGCGGCGCCGACCAACGCGTCGGTGGCGGCGGCCTTCGGCCACGTCGCCACGGTGCCGACCTCGTTCATCCTCGACGCCGACGGCCGCATCCGCCACACCATCGCCGGGCAGGTGCACTATCCCCGTCTCGAATCCCGCGTCGCCCCCTTGCTCGAAACCGCCGCACGCCGATGATCGAAGACCGCCTGAACGAAATCGAAGCCAAGCTCGCGCTCGCCGAAGATCTCATCGACACGCTCAATCAGACCGTGTTCCGCCAGCAGGAACGAATCGACCTGCTGCAGGCCGAACTGCGCCTGCTCTATCGCCAGCTGCAGGCGCTGCAGCCGGAGGACGCGCGCAGTCCGCGCGAGGAAATCCCGCCCCACTACTGACGCGGCGCGCGTCATCGCGCGGTGGCCTTGGCGCGATACATCGCGGCGTCCGCCTCGCGCATCAGCGCGTCCAGCGTCGGCGTCGCCTCGCTGCAGGTCGCCACGCCGATGCTGACGTGCAGCCGGATCGGCGCCTCGCCACCGGGCGGCGCAAATTCGATCGCCTGGCGCAGGCGGTCGAGCAAGCCGTTGAGCGCCTCGCCGTCCGGCGTGCCCGGCAACAGCACGACGAATTCGTCGCCGCCGAGCCGGGCAATCAGATCGGATTCGCGGCAGCACCGCTTGAGCACTTTCGCCACCTGCACCAGCACGGCGTCGCCGACCGCGTGGCCATAGGTGTCGTTGATCGACTTGAAGTCGTCGATATCGATGTTGAGGAGCGTCAGCCGGCAGTCGTTGCGCCGGGCCAACGCGAACATGTCCTGCGCCCGCAGGTCGAACTGGTGGCGATTGGCGAGCCCCGTGAGCGGATCGTTGAGCGCCATGCTCCGGAGCCGCTGGTGCGCCGACACCGCATAAGCCGCCAGCACACCCATCATCGTCGCGAGTAGCAGCAGCACGCCGCGGGTCCACCAGGCGGAGCGCCCCGCGGGTGGCATGCCATGCGCCGCCAGCTGCCACGTCCCGCCGGGTATGACGACATCCATCACCACAGCCCCCGGGTTGTCGAACAGCGCAGCGTCACCGAGAAAGACTTCGCCCTCGCTGCCCAGGCCGTCGCGGCCGCGCAGCGCATAGCGCATCCCTTTCGGGTCGTCGTCGCGGATGCCGGCATAGCGGTAGATCGGCGCCGGGTCGATCACGACTGACGCCAGCCCCCAGTATTCACTTGCGCCATTGGGGCGGGTGAACAGGATGGGAATGCGGTTGATGATGCCGATCCCGCCCTGCGCGAGTTCGACTGGCCCTGCCGTCACTGGACGTCTCTCGCGCATCAGGCGCAGCACGGCTTCGCGCTGGGCGGGCGTGTCCAGGTAGCGCAGCCCCAGCGCCCTCTCGTTGCCCGTGAGGGGATAGACATGGCGGATGACGTTGTCCGGCGCGATGGCCACGCTGCGGATCGCAGGCTGCATGCGCAGCAGCGATTCGGCGACCTGTGCGAGGTCAGCCTCGGAAAAATCAGGCTTGGTGAGCACGAAGGTCGACAGTCCCAGGCTCAGTGACAGCGTGCTGTTGAGCTCGGACTCGAGACGCGAACGCACCGTCGCCGCCTCCGCCTGGATCAGCGCGCGCTCGGCCTGCAGCCGCCTATCCTGCTCCAGCCAGACGAAGCCCTTCAGCACCATCCACACCGCGACAGCCGCGATCGCCCCGGCGATCAACGGCAGGTAGCGCAGGCGGAACGTCGGGCGCTGCTCGGACAAGGCAGGGATTAGCGGCTGATCGGCTTGTAGCGGATGCGCTTGGGCTTGGCGCCTTCCTCGCCCAGGCGCTTTCTCTTGTCGGCCTCGTATTCCTGGTAGTTGCCAGGAAAGAACACCACCTGGGAATCGCCCTCGAAGGCGAGGATGTGGGTGGCGATGCGGTCGAGGAACCAGCGGTCGTGCGAGATCACCAGCACGCAGCCGGCGAATTCGAGCAGCGCATCTTCGAGCGCGCGCAGAGTCTCGACGTCGAGGTCGTTCGACGGTTCGTCGAGCAAGAGCACGTTGCCGCCGGCGATCAGCGTCTTCGCCAGATGCAGCCGGCCGCGTTCGCCGCCCGAGAGATTGCCAACGAGCTTTTGCTGGTCCGCGCCCTTGAAGTTGAAGCGGCCCAGATACGCGCGCGCCGGCGTCTCGAACTTGCCGACGGTGAGGATGTCGCGCCCCTGCGCAATTTCGTCGAACACGGTTTTGTCGGCCGCGAGCTCGTCGCGGCTCTGGTCGACGTAGGCGAGCTTCACCGTCTGGCCGATTTCAATTTCGCCGTGGTCCGGCTGTTCCTGCCCGGTGATCATCCGGAACAGCGTCGACTTGCCAGCGCCGTTGGGGCCGATGATGCCGACGATCGCGCCGGGCGGCACGCTGAAGGACAGGTTGTCGATGAGCAGGCGGTCGCCGAATGCCTTGGAGACGTTGTGGAAGTCGATCACCTTGTCGCCCAGCCGCTCGCCGGGCGGGATGAAGATTTCCTGCGTCTCGTTGCGCTTCTGGTATTCGTAGCTGGAGAGTTCCTCGAAGCGCGCCAGACGCGCCTTCGATTTCGCCTGGCGCGCCTTGGGATTCTGCCGCACCCACTCAAGCTCGTGCTTCATCGTCTTGATGCGAGCGGCTTCCTGCTTGGCTTCGGTCTCGAGCCGCGCTTCCTTCTGTTCCAGCCAGCTGGTGTAGTTGCCCTTCCACGGGATGCCGTGGCCGCGGTCGAGTTCGAGAATCCATTCGGCGGCGTTGTCGAGGAAGTAGCGATCGTGCGTGACCGCCACGACCGTTCCCGGGTAGCGCACCAGGAACTGCTCCAACCATTCGACCGACTCGGCGTCGAGGTGGTTGGTCGGCTCGTCGAGCAGCAGCATGTCGGGGTTGGAGAGCAGCAGCTGGCAGAGCGCGACGCGGCGCTTCTCGCCCCCCGACAGGTGGCCGATCGTCGCGTCCCACGGCGGCAGGCGCAACGCATCGGCGGCGATTTCCATCTGCGTGTCGAGGTCGGCGCCGGCCGCCGCGAGCACCGCCTCGCAATTGGCCTGCTCCTCGGCGAGCTTGTCGAAGTCGGCGTCGGGCTCGGCGTAGGCGGCGTAGATCTCGTCCAGCCGCGCCTTCGCCGCGACGATCTCGCCGAGGCCGGCTTCCACCGCCTGGCGCACCGTGTGATTGGGGTCGAGCTGCGGCTCCTGCGGCAGGTAGCCAATGCGGATGCCCGGCATCGGGATCGCCTCGCCCTCGATGTCCTTGTCGACGCCGGCCATGATCTTGATCAGCGTCGACTTGCCCGAGCCGTTGAGTCCCAGGAGGCCGATCTTCGCGCCGGGGAAGAAGCTGAGCGAAATGTCCTTCAGGATCTGCCGCTTCGGCGGGACGATCTTGCCGACACGGTTGAGCGAATAAACGTACTGCGCCATGAATTTCGATTCCAGAGCGTTATTTGATGGGGGCCGCGCCAGGGCAGGGCTGGAACACGCAGCCGTTGTCGGGGTCGCGCGCGACGAAGCTGCCGTCCGGGCATGCCTGCACGTCGGCCGGGCAGACGATGGGCTCGGTCGACATCTCCGGCGGCGGCGGGCCGGGGGGCGACGGTTTCTTGGTTTTCGGCGCCGGCGTGCTGCAGCCAGCGGCGAGTGCGACGAGCGCCGCCACGATCCACGCGCGCCTCAAGACAACTCCCGATCGAGCAGTGCGCGCAGGCGGGCGAAGTCGATCTCGCCGAGCTTGTGTTCGTGGATGCGGCCGTCGGGGCCGATGACGAAGCTGGTCGGCGTCACCTGCACGTTGCCGAAGGCCTGCGCGTGCGCGCCGTCGCTATCGAGCACGACGGGGAAAGGCAGTTGCCGCGTCTGCACGAAGTTGTTGACGTACGCCGGCGGGTCGTAGCTCATCGCCACGGCGACGATCTCGAAGCCGCGCCCGTGGTATTCGTTGTAGACCTTGATCATGTCCGGCATTTCCTTGACGCAGCCTGGGCACGAGGTCGCCCAGAAGTTGACCAGCACAACCTTGCCGCGCTGCTCGGCGAGCGCGACCTGGCGGCCGTCGAGCGTGGTGAACACCTGCGGCGGCGCGGCGGGCTTGGCGGTGAGCGCATAGGCGAGCGCGCCAGCAAGCGCGACGACGACGAGAATGGCGAGAGCGGGTTTGGCGAATTTCATGGGTCGGGGTCCGGATCAAGCGTCAGGGCTGGTATGACCGCGCCAGCCTCACATAGTGCTCCGCGGAATAGTTGAAATAGGCGATTTCCTCGGCGGTGAGCGCCCGCACCAGCTTGGCAGGGCGGCCAAGATAAAGATGGCCGGATTCGAGCACCTTGCCTTCCGGCACCAGCGAGCCGGCGCCCAGCAGGACGTGCTTCTGCACCACCGCGCGGTCGAGGATGATCGAGCCCATGCCGATCAGGCATTCGTCCTCGATGGTGCAGGCATGCAGGATCACCGTGTGCCCGACGGTGACGCGCGCGCCGATCACCAGCGGGCCGCCGGCGGGGTTCTCGGCCGTTTTGTGCGACACGTGCAGCACGCTGTTGTCCTGGATGTTGGTCGCCTCACCGATGGCGATCGAATTGACGTCACCGCGGATCACCGCGCCCGGCCACACCGACGCGTCGCGGCCGAGGCTGACCTCGCCGATCACGGTCGCGCGCGGATGCACCCAGGCGCCGGGTGCGCAGTGCGGCGCATGCCCCTGATAGGGCGCGAGGAAATCGTTCAAGGCCATGTCGGGCATGGGGTTGAAAGGGAGCGGAACCAGGCACAAATTATAATCGTTCTGAATTCCGGCCTTGCCGCGCCCTGCGCGCCCCTTCGAGAAAGAGTCCCCATGAATACCCTAGAGAGCACAAATCCCCTGCTCGACTTCTCCGGCCTGCCCCGCTTCGCCGACTTCAAGCCCGAACACGTCACCCCCGCGATCGACCAGCTGCTGGCCGACTGCCGCGCCGCAGTGAAGCGGGCCGAGGCGCCCGAGACGCCGGCCGAGTGGGACGCCTTCGTCGCTCCGCTGGAGGACGCCAACGAAAAACTCGGCCGCGCCTGGGGCCAGGTCTCGCACCTGCATTCGGTGATGGATACGCCCGAGCTGCGCGAGGCCTACAACGCCAATCTGCCCAAGATCACGGTCTATTACGCCGAGCTCGGCCAGAACGAGGCGCTGTTCGCCAAGTACAAGGCGCTCGCCGCGAGCCCCGCATTCGCCACGCTGTCGCCCGCGCGCCGGAAGATCGTCGACAACGAGCTGCGCGACTTCCGTCTGGGCGGCGCCGAACTGCCGGCCGACAAGAAGGCGCGCTTCATGCAGGTGCAGGAGGAACTCGCGCAGCTCTCCGCCAAGTTCGAGGAGAACCTGCTCGACGCGACCAACGACTACGCGCTCATCATCGACGACAAGGAGGAACTCACCGGCATTCCCGACGATGTGCTCGAGACGGCGCGCGCCGCGGCGGAAGCCGCCGGCACCACGGGCTGGAAATTCACCCTGCACATGCCATCCTACCTGCCGGTGATGCAGTACGCCGACAGCCGCGAACTCAGGCAGATCCTCTATCGCGCCTACGTCACGCGCGCGTCCGAGTTCGGTGACGCCAAGCTCGACAACACGCCGCTGATCGCGCGCATCCTCAAGCTGCGCCGCGAAGCCGCCGAGTTGCTGGGGTTCCGGAGCTACGCCGAGGTGTCGCTGGAAGCCAAGATGGCCGAGTCGCCGCGCGAGGTGCTCGACTTCCTCGACGAACTCGCCGCCCGCGCCCGCCCCTACGCCGAGAAGGACTATGAGGAGATGAAGGCCTTCGCGCGCGACCAACTGGGGCTCGACGAACTCGAGGCCTGGGACAACGCCTATGTGTCGGAAAAACTGCGCGTGGCGCGCTACAGCTTTTCCGACCAGGAGGTGAAGCAGTACTTTCCCGAGCCGCGCGTGCTCGCCGGCCTGTTCCGCCTGATCGAAACGCTTTACGGGCTGCACGTGCGCGAGGACAGCGCACCGGTGTGGCACCCGGACGTGAAGTTCTACACACTGACCGATCACGCCGGCCAGCGCATCGGCCAGTTCTACCTCGACCTCTACGCGCGCGCCTCCAAGCGCGGCGGCGCGTGGATGGACGACGTCATCACCCGTCGCCGCAAGGGCGAAGGGATCCAGACACCCGTCGCGTATCTCAACTGCAATTTCTCCGCGCCGGTCGGCGGCAAGCCCGCGCTCTTCACCCACGACGAGGTCATCACCCTGTTCCACGAGATGGGCCACGGCCTGCACCATCTGCTGACCCGGGTGGAGGAACTGGGCGTGTCCGGCATCAACGGCGTCGAGTGGGACGCGGTCGAGCTCCCCAGCCAGTTCATGGAGAACTTCTGCTGGGAGTGGGACGTGTTGAAGTACATGACGGCGCACGTCGACACCGGCGAGGCGCTGCCGCGCGAACTCTTCGACAAGATGCTCGCCGCCAAGAACTTCCAGGCCGGCCTGCAGACGCTGCGGCAGATCGAGTTCGCCAGCTTCGACATGCATTTGCACGACGACTTCGACCCGAATGGAAACCGCACCGCGCAGGACCTGATCGAGGAGATCCGCAGGAAGGTCGCGGTCATCATGCCCCCTGCGTACAACCGCTTCCCCAACAGTTTCTCGCACATCTTCGCCGGCGGCTACGCGGCGGGCTACTACAGCTACAAGTGGGCGGAGGTGCTCTCCGCCGATGCCTATGCGCTGTTCGAGGACGAAGCCGAAGGCTACGGCGGCGTGCTCAATCCCGAGGTCGGCCACCGCTTCTGGAGCGAAATCCTCGCCCAGGGCGGCGCACGCCCGGCGATCGAGTCGTTCAAGGCCTTCCGCGGCCGCGAGCCGACGATCGACGCCCTGTTGCGGCACAACGGCATGGCTTAAAGCCGCGGCCATACATGGCCGTTAACCCCGCAGGTGAGTTTTCTCGGGAACACCGCATGAAATCCGCATTCCTTGTCGCGGCAATCGGCCTTGCGTTGGCCAGCCAACCGCTGGCAGCAGCCCAGCTTTATCAATGGAAGGACGCGCAAGGTCGAACGGTCTACAGCGACCAGCCGCCGCCGCCGAGTGTCAAGCATTCACAGCAGAAGCAGTTCAAGGGCAGCTTCATCGAAGGCGGTGAGTCCTATGCCACCCGCACTGCGCGCGAGCGCTTCCCTGTCACCCTCTACACCACGGCCTGCGGCGCCCCCTGCGAACAGGCGCGCGCGCTGTTGAGCGAGCGCGGCGTGCCCTATTCGACCAAGGATCCCCAAGCGGTCACGGAAGCCCGCGAGGAACTGCTCAAGCTCACCGGGCGCACCAGCGTGCCGGTCCTGGTGGTCGGCACCGACCGGATCGACGGCTTCGAGACCGGCCAGTGGCATGCCTTGCTCGACAAGGCCGGCTATCCGAAGTCGCCGGCGCCAGGGCGGCCCGCCGCGCCGGCAGCGAGCCCCGCGCCCGCCACCCCGCAGTAGCGTCCCAAACGCCGCCGTCTACCCCGGGTTTTAGGCACGGCCCGCAGGGGGAATCGCTTGCGCTACACTCGCGGCATGAAACTCGCCGCCTGGAACGTCAATTCCCTCAAGGTCCGCCTGCCGCAATTGCTAGACTTTCTCGCCACCCGCCAACCCGACGCGGTGTGCCTTCAGGAAACCAAGCTCACCGACGATGCGTTTCCGGTCCCCGAGCTCGAGGCCGCCGGCTACCGCGCGATCTTTGCCGGACAGAGGACCTACAACGGCGTCGCCATCGTGAGCCGCAGCGAACCGACCGAGGTACAGATCGGCATCCCGGGGCTGGACGACGAGCAGAAGCGGGTGATCGCGGCCACCGTCGACGGCGTGCGGCTGGTGTGCGTGTACTGCCCGAACGGGCAGGCTCTCGATTCCGACAAGTACGTCTACAAGCTCGCCTGGTTCGATGCGCTCGCCGCGTGGCTGAAGGACGAACTTGCGCGCCACCCGAAGCTTGCCGTGCTCGGCGACTACAACGTCGCGCCGGAAGACCGCGACGTGCACGACCCCAAGGCCTGGGAAGGCTCAGTGCTGGTGTCGGAGCCCGAACGCGAGAAATTCCGCGCGCTGCTCGCGTTGGGTCTGAAAGACAGCTTCCGCCTGTTCGAGCAGCCTGAGAAGAGCTTTTCCTGGTGGGACTACCGGATGATGGGTTTCCGCCGCAACCACGGCCTGCGCATCGATCACATTCTTCTCAGCGAGCCGCTCGCCGCCGCCTGCACCGCCGCCAGCATCGACCGCGACATGCGCAAGCTGGAGCGCCCATCTGACCACGCGCCGGTAATCGCCGAAATCGCCGACTAATACTGCACCACGACCGGGTCGAGGCTGCGCCACAGATACCAGGTGGCGACGGTGCGCCAAGGCGCGTGACGCGCGCCGTGTTCGCGCAGGGCTCCGGGCGTGGGCCGTTCGCCGCCCAGGTAGTGCACGGCGACCGCCTTCTGCAGGCCGATGTCGTCCACCGGCCAGACATCGGGCCGGCGCAGGTTGAAGATAAGGACCATCTCGGCGGTCCAGCGACCGATACCACGCACGTCGGTGAGTTCGGCGATGACCGCCTCGTCGTCCATCCGTTTCCAGCGCGCGGGCCGGATGCGCTCGTCGACGAAATGTCCGGCAAGGTCGACGAGGTACTCGACCTTGCGGCGCGACAGGCCGCACGCGGCGAGCGCGTCGGGATCGAGCGCCGCCACCGCGTCGGGGGCCACGGTTCCGGCTAGCCCGGCGAAGCGCGCCCAGATGCTATCGGCCGCCTTGACCGAGATCTGCTGGCCGACGATGGCGCGCGCGAGCGTCTGGAAGGGATCGCCGCGGTTGCCGAGCACGCAGTCCGGGTAGCGCGTGATGAGAGCCGCCATCACCGGGTCGGCGGCTGCGAGTTCGGCGCAGGCAGTGAACCAATAGCTGGGTGGGCGGGTTTTCATCTCAATGCACGCGGTTTGGGCGATTCACCCTGACCCCTGACCGCTCACAGCAGAATGATGTCGTACTGTTCCTGCGGGTAGCTCGTCTCGACCTGGAGCGACACGGGCTTGCCGATGAAGTCGATGAGCTGGGCGAGGCTGCCGGACTCCTCGTCGAGAAACAGATCAATGACGCTCTGCGCAGCGACGATGCGGTACTCGCGCGCGCTGAACTGGCGCGCCTCGCGCAGGATCTCGCGCAGCACGTCGTAGCACACGGTCTGCGCGGTCTTGATCTCGCCGCGGCCCTGGCAGGTGGGACAGGGTTCGCACAGCACGTGCGCGAGTGACTCGCGCGTGCGTTTGCGGGTCATCTCGACGAGCCCCAGGGTGGAGAAACCGGAAACCGTCGTGCGGGTGGGGTCGCGCGCGAGCGCCTTCTTGAGCTCGGTCAACACCGCCTCCTGATGCTCGGCGTTGTCCATGTCGATGAAATCGATGATGATGATGCCGCCGAGGTTCCTCAGACGCAGCTGGCGCGCGATCGCCTGCGCCGCCTCGAGGTTGGTCTTGAAGATGGTGTCGTCGAAGTTGCGCGCACCGACGAAGCCGCCGGTGTTGACGTCGACGGTGGTGAGCGCCTCGGTCTGGTCGATGATGAGATAGCCGCCTGACTTGAGATCGACGCGGCGCCCCAGCGCCTTCGCGATCTCGTCCTCGATGCCGTAGACGTCGTAGAGCGGCCGGTCCGCGCCGTAATGCTGCAGCTTGTCGGCCACCGTCTGGGTGTAGTTGAGTGCGAAGTCCAGCATGCGCTGGTAGGTCTCACGCGAGTCGACGAGGATACGCGTCGTGTCCCGGTTCACGAAATCGCGCAGCACGCGCAACGAGAGATCGAGATCCTGATACAACAGGCAGGGCACCGTGCAGTTGCCGCGATCCTGGATGCGCTTCCACAGCCGCCGCAGATAGTCGATGTCGGCCTCGATCTCGGCGTCGTCGGCGTTTTCCGCCATGGTACGTACGATGAAGCCGCCGCTGACGTCGGCCGGCATCAACTGGTGCAGTTTCTGGCGCAGGTACTCGCGCTCCTCCTCGCCCTCGATCTTCTGCGAGATGCCGATGTGCGACTCCTGCGGCAGGTAGACCAGGTAGCGGCCGGCGAAGCTGATCTGGGTGGAGAGCCGCGCCCCCTTGGTGCCGATGGGATCCTTGATCACCTGCACCATCAACGTCTGGCCCTCGTGCAGAATCTGCTCGATCGGGCGCTCCGGCTCGTTGCCGTGGCGCTCCTCCCAGATGTCGGCGACGTGCAGGAAGGCCGCGCGCTCGAGCCCGATGTCGATGAACGCGGACTGCATGCCCGGCAGCACGCGCACGACGCGCCCCATGTAGATATTGGAAACCAACCCGCGGCATTTCGCGCGCTCGATATGCAGCTCCTGGACGGCGCCCAGGTGCATGACGGCGACCCGCGTTTCCTGCGGGGTGACGTTGACGAGAATTTCTTCGCTCATGTCACGACCCTATTCGATTCTCAAATCGAAGCGGACTCGGGCGAGAATCCACTTCGATTTGAGAAAAACATCAGCAATCAAGGCCGAATGACCGCAACAGGACGGCGGTGTCGTATAACGGCAGCCCCATGATGCCGCTGTAGCTGCCTTCGATGTGCTCGACGAAGGCGCCGGCACGCCCCTGGATCGCGTAGGCGCCCGCCTTGCCAAGGTATTCGCCGCTCTCCAGGTAGCGCGCGATACACGCCGCCTCGAGCGGGGCGAGCCGCACGCGGCTGCTCGACAGGCGCACGTCGAGACGGCCCTCGTGCTGCACCGCGACTGCGGTGTGGACATGGTGCTCGCGACCGGCCAGCCGCGTCAGCATCGTCTGCGCTTCGGCACGGCCGTTCGGCTTGCCAAGAATCTCGCCGTCGATCTCGACCACGGTGTCGGCACCCAGCACGGGAAACCGCAGCAACCGCCGATGCTCGACCGCGCGCCAGCCACAGGCCGCCTTCTCGATGGCCATGCGCTGCGCGAAATCGGCTGCCGCCTCGCCGACGTTGGGCACTTCGACGACGTCGACCCGGCCGGCGGCGGCGCGCAGCGGCAGTACGTCGAAGACGACGCCGATCTGCTTGAGGAGCTCGCGGCGCCGCGGCGATTGCGAGGCGAGGTAGATGCGCTTGTCGACCAGCATGGGAGGGTCAATCGCGGTGGTAGGGGTGTCCCTTGATGATACAGGCGGATCGGTAGAGCTGCTCGGCCAAGAGCACGCGGACGAGCGCGTGCGGCAGGGTGAGGCGGGACACACCGAGCAGCCGAGCGGCGCGTGCCTTCACGCTGTCGTCGAGGCCATCGGCGCCGCCGATCACGAACGCCGGCGAGACCCCTTCGGCCATCCAGCTCGACAACCAGCCCGCGAGTTCGCGCGTCGTCGGCTGTACGCCGCGCTCGTCGAGCGCCACCAGCGTACTGCCCGCCGGCAGCGCGGCGAGAATGCGCTCGGCCTCGATCTGCCGCGCCCGCGCGCCGTCCTCGCCGGCAACGCGATGGCCGGGTTTGATCTCGACAAGCGACAGCGGCAGATCGGGCGGCATGCGGCGCGCATAGACGTCGTAGCCCGCGGTGATCCAGCCCGGCATCTTGTGGCCGACGGCGATCAGGTGCAGCTTCATGCCGGACGCAAAGCGCGCTTCGATTCAGTAATCGGCCTGGATATGACGCGCGCGCGCGGCCTGGCCCGCGCCCCACAGCTCTTCCAAGTTGTAGTGAGCACGCACCGCGGGCAGCATCACGTGCACCACCACGTCGCCCAGGTCGAGCAGGACCCAGTCGCCGGTATCCTCGCCTTCGGTCCCGCCGACGTACTCGCCGGCCTCTTTGACCTTCTCGCGCACGTTGTCGGCGAGCGCCCGGGTCTGGCGGTTGGAGTCGCCGCTGGCGATCACCATGCGCTCGAACAGCGACGTCAGCCTGCTGGTGTCGAGCACGGTGATATCGCGTCCCTTGATGTCCTCGAGGGCGGCGACGACGAGTTTGACCTTGTCTTCGATGTTCATGCGTAGAGCTTCTGTTCCTGAATATAGTCGAGCACGGCGTCGGGCAGCCAGTAGCGTGCGCTGCGGCCCCGGGCCAGGGTATCGCGGATGGCGGTGGCCGAAATGTCGAGCGGTGGCGTGTCGCGCAGCAGCACCCCACCGGCGGCGCCGGCAAGCGTCTGCCGGCGTGCTACCTCGTCTCTGAGTTCTGCAGGCAGCGCATCGGCAAGTGGCGCGCCGGGCCGCGTCGCCACGGCAATGTTGGCCAGATCGAAGAGCCGTCGCCAAGCATGCCAGGTCGGCAAGCCGACGAACGCGTCTGCGCCGAGCAGCAGCCACAGCGGCCGCGCGGCACCGAACTCGGCGCGCAGCGCGGTCAGCGTGTCGACGGTGTAGCTCGGCGCATCGCGCTCGACCTCGCGCGCGTCGGCGACGAAGCGCGGGTTGCCGGCCACGGCGCGGCGCACCATTTCCAGCCGGTGGCGTGCGTCAGTGCGCGGCGGTCCACGGTGCGGCGGCTGCCCGGCGGGAATGAACAGCACCCGCTCGAGGCCGAGCGCGTCGGCCATGTCTTCGGCCAGACGCAGGTGCCCGTAGTGGATCGGATCGAAAGTGCCGCCGAGAATGCCGAGCGGCGGCAAGTGCTCAGCCACGGACGTGGCCGTCTCCCAGCACCACCCATTTCTGGCTGGTGAGCCCCTCGAGGCCCACCGGGCCACGCGCGTGGATCTTGTCGGTCGAGATGCCGATTTCGGCGCCGAGGCCGTATTCGAAGCCGTCGGCGAAGCGGGTCGACGCGTTGACCATCACGCTCGCCGAATCGACCTCGCGCAGGAAGCGGCGCGCACGGCCATAGTCCTCGGTAACGATGGCGTCGGTGTGCTGTGAGCCGTGGGTGTTGATGTGCGTCATCGCTTCGTCCAGCCCCTCCACCACCTTCACCGCGATGATGGGGCCGAGGTATTCCTCGTACCAGTCCGCTTCCGTCGCGGCCTTGAGCTTGTCTTCGGCGATGCCGGCGCTTTTCAGAATCGCCAGCGCCTCGGCGCAGCCACGCATCTCGACGCCCTTGCCCGCGAGCATCGTGCCGATGGCCGGCAGCGCGGCATCGGCGATCGCGCGCGCCACCAGCAGCGACTCGGTGGTGTTGCAGGTGCCGTAGCGCTGGGTCTTGGCGTTCTCGACGATCTTCACGGCCTTGGCCAGATCGGCGCGGTCGTCGACGTAGACGTGGCAGTTGCCGTGCAGGTGCTTGATCACCGGCACCCGCGCCTCGCCGGTGATGCGCTCGATCAGGCCCTTGCCGCCGCGCGGCACGATCACGTCCACGTAGTCCTTCATGGTGATGAGTTCGCCCACCGCGGCGCGGTCGGTCGTCTCGACCACCTGCACCACCGCGGCCGGCAGGCCGGCGGCCTCCAGCCCCTCGCGCACGCAGGCGGCGACCGCCTGGTTGGAATGCAGCGCCTCGGAGCCGCCGCGCAGGATCGCGGCGTTGCCCGACTTGAGGCAGAGGCCGGCGGCGTCCGCAGTCACATTGGGGCGCGCCTCGTAGATGATGCCGATGACGCCAAGCGGCACCCGCATCTTGCCGACCTGGATGCCGGACGGACGAAATTTCAGCCCGTCGATCTCGCCGACCGGGTCCGGCAAAGCGGCGATCTGCTCCAGGCCTTCGGCCATGCCAGCGACGGTCTTCTCGGTGAGTTGCAGGCGATCGAGAAGCGCGCTGTCGTAGCCGGCGGCGCGCGCGTGGTCCATATCGCGCGCGTTGGCTGCGAGCAACTTGGCAGCGTCGCGCCGGATCGCCGCCGCCATCGCGGCGAGCGCGCGGTTCTTCTGGTTGGTGTCGGCGCGGGCGATCGCACGCGAGGCCTCGCGCGCCTGTTTACCCACCGTCTGCATGTAGTGTTTGACGTCCATCATCGTGTCCTGTTGGCGGGCTGGCCTGCCGCGAGCGTCATGCCCACGCGCATCAGCGTGTCCCACGCATCGCCGACGCGATCGAGGCCCTTGGCCTGGCGGTCGACGCGCGCCAAATCGGCGAGCGCCGTCTCGATCTGCGTGAGGCTGAGGCGCTTCAGCGCCCGTTCGATCTGCGGCGCGCGCTGCTTGTCGCGGCCCCACAGCGTGCGCATCAGGCCCGGCAGGCTGTCGCCCTGATTGAGCCCCCATTTTAGCCTGAGCAGCAGCGTCACCGCCGACGTCACCTGCCACAGGATCGCCGGCACCGCCTCGCCGCTGTCCTTCAGGTCGGCCACCCCCTGCGCGAACCGCGCGCCGTCGCCGGCGTAGAGCGCGTCGGCGAGCACGTCGGCCTCGAGCCGGCTGACGTCGACCACCGCGTGCTCGACGTCGGCCAGCGTCATGGCGCCCGGCGGCAGGAGCAGCGCGAGCTTGTCGATCTCCTGCTGCGCCGCGAGGAGATTCCCCTCGACCTGGTCGGCGAGGAATTCCAGCGCGGCGGGCTCGGCGCGCAGGTTCTGCTTCGCCAGCCGGCGGGCGATCCACTCGGGCAAGCGCGCGCGGTCGACCGGCTTGGCCTCGACCACGACGCCCTTGGCAGCCAACGCGGCGAACCAGCGGCTCTGCATCGTCTTCCAGTCGAGGCCGGGCAGGCTGATGAGCGTCACTGTGTCGGGCGGCAGCTTGTCGGCGTAGGCCTCCAGCGCCTTGGCGCCTTCGACGCCGGGCTTGCCCGAGGGAATGCGGATTTCGGTCAGCCGTCGCTCGGCGAACAGCGAGAGGTTGTCGCCACTGGCAAAAATGCCCTGCCAGTTGGTGCGGCCCTGCACGGTGTGCACGGTGCGCTCGACATGGCCCGCCGCGCGCGCCGCGGCACGGATCGCGTCGCCCGCCTCCTGGGCGGCGAGCGGCTCGTCGCCCACGATCACGTAGAGCGGCGCGAGGCCGCGCGCGAGGTGGTCGGGCAGACGGTCGGCGGAAACGTTCAAGCGCCGTTGACCGGTTTGAGCGCCTGCAGGCGGCGCACGATCCGCAGCGAGGCGGTGTCGGTCATGTCGCGATGGAGGAGCGCCTCCTCGGCGCTCTTCGCCAGCACCTGCGCATCGTCGTAGGTCACGTCGCGCGTGAGCTCGATCGTCTCCTCTGCGGCGAGCACGGCGCCGCCGCGACCGCTCACGCTGTAGCGCAACGTCAGTCCCAGACGGTATTCGGTGACGCGGCCGGCGCCCGACAGCGATAGGATCGCCTTACTGCGCAGTTCCGGACCCAGGTGCAGCACCGCCTCCGCCTCGTCGGCGCTGGCGACCAGGCGCGTGCGACGGTCTGCGACCAGGCTCGCCCGCAGGCGCTGCGCGACGTCACCGCCCGCCGGCGCGTCGAGGTAAAGCGTGGCGAACGGGATGCCGTCGTAGCGCCGCAGCTGGAAGCCACAGCCCGCGACGAGCGCGGCCGGCAACAGGGCGAGGAAGAATCGGCGCTTCATACGACGAGGTTCACCAGACGGCCCGGCACGACCACGATCTTCTTCGGCGGCTTGCCCTCGAGATATTTCTGCGCGGTCTCGCTCGCCAGCGCAGCCGCCTCGATCGCCACCTTGTCGGCAGCGGCGGGTACGCGCAGCGCCCCGCGCAGCTTGCCGTTGACCTGCAGCACCAGTTCGATCTCGTCTTGGACCAACGCGGCTTCGTCGACATCGGGCCAGCGCAGCGAGGCACCGGGCTTCAATTCGGCATAGAGCGCCTCCGCAACGTGGGGCACGATGGGCGCGAGCAGAGCGACCACGGCTTCGAGCACTTCCTGACGGACGCTGCGCGTGGTGGCATCCTCACCCTCCAGCTTGCCGAGGGCGTTCATCAGCTCCATCACCGCGGCGATCGCGGTGTTGAATTGCTTGCGGCGCTCGATGTCGTCGCCGACCTTCTGGATCGTCTGGTGCAACTGGCGACGCAAACCCTTGGCAGCGTCCGGCAACTCGCCGCCAGCAAACGCGGCGACCAGGCCGCCCTGCACGTGCTCGTACACCGTCTTCCACAGCCGCTTCAAGAAGCGGTGCGCGCCCTCGACGCCTGCGTCCGACCACTCCAGGCTCTGCTCGGGCGGCGCGGCGAACATGGTGAAGAGTCGCGCGGTGTCGGCGCCGTAGGCATCGATCAGCGCCTGCGGGTCGACGCCGTTGTTCTTTGACTTCGACATCTTTTCGGTGCCGCCGGCGATGACCGGCCGACCGTCCGACTTCAGGATTGCCCTCCCGTCACGCAGCTCGACGTCGGCCGGGTTGAACCAGGTCTTCTTGCCGGCAGCGTCTTCACGGTAGTAGGTGTCGGCGACGACCATGCCCTGGGTGAGCAGGTTGGTAAAGGGTTCATCGCTAGAAACCAGGCCCTCGTCGCGCATCAGCTTGTGGAAAAAGCGCGCGTACAGGAGATGCAGGATGGCGTGCTCGATGCCGCCGATGTACTGGTCGACCGGCAGCCACTGGTTGGCGCGCGCGTCCAGCATTTGATTGGCGTCGGGGCAGGCGTAGCGCGCGTAGTACCAGCTCGACTCGACGAAGGTATCCATCGTGTCGGTTTCGCGGCGGGCGGGTTTGCCGCACTTGGGGCAGCTGCAATTGACGAAGTCGGCACGCTTGTTGAGCGGGTTGCCGGAACCGTCCGGGACGACGTCTTCCGGCAGCACCACCGGCAATTGCTCGGCCGGCACCGGCACGTCGCCGCAGGACGCGCAATGGATGATGGGGATGGGGCAGCCCCAGTAACGCTGGCGCGAAATGCCCCAGTCGCGCAGGCGGAACTGGGTCTTCTTCTCGCCGACCCCCCTGGCGGCAAGGTCGGCGGCGATGGCATCGACCGCGGCTTCGTAGCCGAGGCCATCGTACTTGCCCGAATTCACACACACGCCGCGCGCCTTGTCGCCGTACCATTCCTGCCAGGCGTCGGGCGAAAAGGTTTCGCCGTCGACCGCGATCACCTGCCTGATCGGCAAACCGTATTTCCGCGCAAAGCCGAAATCGCGCTCGTCGTGCGCCGGCACCGCCATCACCGCGCCCTCGCCGTAGCTCATCAGCACGTAGTTGCCGACCCACACCGGGATGGGTTCGCCGGTGAGCGGATGCGAGACGGTGAGCCCCGTGTCCATGCCCTTCTTTTCCATCGTCGCCATGTCGGCCTCGGCCACGCTGCCCTGCTTGCATTCGGCAATGAAGGCGGCAAGTTCGGGGTGGTTGGCGGCGGCGCGGGTGGCGAGCGGATGCTCGGCGGCGACGGCGACGAAGGTCACGCCCATGAGGGTGTCGGCGCGGGTGGTGAACACCCAGAGTTTTTCGCTGCGGCCGTCGAGCGTGTACGGGAACGCCAGCCGCACCCCGGTGCTCTTGCCGATCCAGTTGGCCTGCATCGTCTTCACCCGCTCGGGCCAGCCCGGCAAATGGTCGAGACCGGAAAGCAGCTCGTCGGCGTACTGGGTGATGCGGAAAAAGTACATCGGGATGTCGCGCTTTTCGACCAGCGCGCCGGAGCGCCAGCCGCGGCCGTCGATGACCTGCTCGTTGGCCAGCACCGTCTGGTCGACCGGATCCCAGTTGACCGTCGCCATCTTCTTGTAGATCACGCCCTTTTCGAACAGCCGGGTGAACAGCCACTGCTCCCAGCGGTAGTAGTCGGGCTTGCAGGTGGCGAGCTCGCGCGACCAGTCGATGGCGAAGCCCAGCGCCTTCAACTGCGACCGCATGTGGTCGATGTTGGCGTAGGTCCACGCCGCGGGCGGCACGCCGTTGGCAATGGCTGCGTTTTCGGCGGGCAGGCCGAAGGCGTCCCAGCCCATCGGCTGCATCACGTTGAATCCGCGCATCGCGTGGTAGCGCGCCAGCACGTCGCCTATGGTGTAGTTGCGCACGTGGCCCATGTGCAGCTTGCCCGACGGGTACGGGAACATCGACAGGCAGTAATATTTCGGCCGACCGTCATCGTCGCGCGCGCGGAAGGCGCCTTCCGCGGCCCATTTCTGCTGGGCGGCGCGCTCGATGTCCTGGGGAAGGTATTTTTCTTGCATTGCGGCAACCGCTTAGAATCAAGTCCGCGATTATACCGCCCGCCACGCCCGCGCTTCCCGCCGGGAACGTCGGCCTGTCGCCCGGGTCGGTGCCTCATTCCCGCGACACAAAGGAGACACCATGAAACGCCTGCTGCCCCTCATGCTTGCCGCCGCCCTCCCCGCCCACGCCGCCGACATCCTCCCGGTGCGGCAGATCAGCCTGGAACTCGCGCGCGACATCGCGATGGCTTCAGTCGAAGCCTGCCGCACGGACGGCTACAACGTGTCCGCCGTGGTGCTCGACCGCGCCGGCAATGTGCAGGTCGCACTGCGCGACAGCCTCGCCGCGCGCCACACGCTGGAGATCGCCGAGCGCAAGGCGGGCATGGCCGTGATGTCGGGCAGCGACTCGGGCGAATTCCGTGCCGCACGCGCCGACATCCGGCCCGAACTCAATCACATTAGCGGGCTGATCGTGATGGACGGCGCGCTACCGATCCGGGCCGCCGGCAGCCTGATCGGCGCGGTGGGCGTATCCGGCGCACCGGGCGGAGACAAGGACAAGGCCTGCGCCGCGGCCGCGCTCAACAAGGTTCAGGAGCGACTTGAATTCGCAATGTGAGCGCCCGTTTCGAAACCCTGGACCCCGCGGGTGACAAGGCCCGCCCCGGGCGGGTAAAATGCGGCGGTTTCGCATTCGTTCTAGCCATACTCCAGGGAGTCCCAGCATGTCCAAGAAGCATCCCGTCATCGCGGTCACGGGTTCGTCCGGCGCCGGCACCACCACCGTCAAGCGCGCGTTCGAGCACATTTTCCTGCGCGAGAAAATCAATGCCGCGGTGATCGAGGGCGACAGCTTCCACAGCCTGTCGCGCGTCGAGTTCAAGGAAGCCGTGAAGAAGGCCGAAGCCGAGGGCAACAAGCATTTCAGCCATTTCGGCCCGCAGTCCAACCACTTCGACAAGCTGGCCGACCTCTTCAAGACCTACGGCGAGACCGGCACCGGCAAGCGCCGCTACTACATCCACAGCGACGAGGAAGCCGCCGAGCACAACAAGCGCCTCAACACCAGCCTCAACCCCGGCGAATTCACGCCCTGGGAAGACATTCCCGCCGGCTCCGACGTGCTGTTCTATGAAGGCCTGCACGGCTTGGTGAAAACCGACACCGTCGATGTCGCCCAGCACGTCGACCTCGGCATCGGCGTGGTGCCCATCGTCAACCTCGAATGGATCCAGAAAATCCACCGCGACGGCGCCGAGCGCGGCTACTCGGCCGACGTCATCGTCGACACCATCCTGCGCCGCATGCCGGACTACGTGAACTACATCACCCCGCAGTTCTCGCGCACCGACATCAACTTCCAGCGCGTGTCGACCGTCGACACCTCCAACCCCTTCATTTCGCGCGACATTCCCACGCCGGACGAGAGCTTCATCGTGATCCGCTTCCGCGAGCCGAAGGGCGTCGACTTCCCCTACCTCTTGAACATGATCCCGAACTCCTTCATGTCGCGCCGCAACACCATCGTGGTGCCGGGCGCCAAGATGGGCTTTGCCATGGAGCTGATTCTGGCGCCGCTGATCCAGGACATGATCGCCAACAAAAACAAGTAATTAACGGCATCAGTAAGCGCAAAGGTCGGCCGAGAGGCCGTCTCGGCCCATTGACAAAGCCCCCACGAGTTGGGGGTTTTGTTTTTGTGCGTCGCGGCACGATCAGGTGTTTCCTTTCTGTTTCTTGACCAGGAACACCAGCACATCAGACCACCCTCCAGAAAAAACCCCGCCTTCCGAAGAAGGCGGGGTTTGTCATGGCGCTGGCGGGGGCCTGTGGCCCCCGCTTTCCGGCCGGCTTGAATTACTTGCCGTGCTTGGGCACCTTGAATCCAGTGATCACCAGGATGTCGTCCGTGCCGTAGTCGTCGACCTTGGGCATGTTGGCATCGTTGGTGTGCTGGATCGACACGTAGGCAGTCGTGCCGTCGGGGCTGAAGATGAAGCCGGTGGGCTCAGCCTCGCTGGGCACCACGGACAGGATCTTCACGCAGCCATCGCTTTTCAGATCGCGGTCGGCACCATCCGGCAGGCAGGCGAAGACGTCGCCGTTGGCGTGGTCCTCGACCACGTACAGGTTGCCGGTGACGGGCTGGAAAGCGAGGTTGTCGAACGAGTTGAAGTCCTGGTCGCCCTCGACGAAGCGGTTGGCGGTGGCGTACGCGTAGCCTGCGCCGCCACGACCCGCCGTGGTGCCGGTGGCGGTGGTGTCGGCCAGATAGGTGTAGGTGGTGTCGCCGCGCACCAGGCTACGCTCGCCCGTACCCATCGGATTCCGGTCGATGATGCAGACGATCTCGCCGTAGTTGCTGGTGCCTTCGTTGCCGGTGTTAGCCCAGCAGAACTTGTAGCCGGGACCGCTGTACATCGGGTCCATGTGGCCATCTTCCGGGCGGTAGTAACCCGTGGCGCCAAACTTGTCGGCATCGGTACGGGCGGTCGCGGCATTCACTTTCACCCAGCCGCCGTCGCCGATCTCGCAACCCTGACCGAACTGCGGGAAGCTGGCGCTGGTAGCGCCGTAGCAGGAAGCCTGGAAGGCATAGACGCTGCCGGACACCAGAGGGCTCATGGCCAGGTTGGTGATCGGGGCGTCACCGCTGCGGGGCATGTCGGGAACGAACTTGAAGATGGCGCCGCCATCGGTATCGAATTCGCCGCGCGAATCGACGTAGGAGCCGGCGCGCAATTCGTCACCGGCCACCACGACCCCCTCGGGGGTTATGCCAATGCCTTCCCAAGCCATGGTCGGCAAAGCGGTGCGCTTGGCGATTGCATCGGTGTCGGTGATCCCGGCGGCATTGACGATCTCGCCGGTAGCGCGGTCCTTGACGGTGAATTCGGTCGTGACGAGCGGATTCAGGATTTCATACGCGCCACCGGTGGTCGTTTCCTCGGTGGCCAGCACGGTGCCCCACGGGGTGGTGCGAATGCCGTCGCACGACTGCATGCCGCGCAGCACGGTTTCGACCGCGCCCGTCTTCAGATTGATGCGCTGCACCGAGGGGTTGAATTTGTCGCCAGGCGCGTAGTTGGCCTTGTCGGCGTCGCCGGTCAACTGCACACGGGCGCCCTCGACGCAGGTCACCAGATGGGTGGGATTCTGGAGCGGGTAGAACTCCATCATGTCAGTGCGATCGGCCGCGTTGCGAGTCAGATACTCAGCCTTCAGGCCCTTGGCCAGCAAAACCTGGTCACCGGCCTTTTGGGATTCGGTACGGTAAGCACCGGTGGTGGCCGGGGCGGATTCGCCGAGCGGCTGGACGATGCCGAACAATTGCATCGAATGCGCCTTGAGCAGGTGCTCGGTGTGGGCGCCAAAATCAGCGGCATGGGAAACGCCCGCGCTCAGCAGGGCAAGCGCGAGCGTGGACAGAGGAAGTTTGGTATGAGACATAGGGTTCTCCCTGATTGCGAAATTGTTCAAATGTGGCGGTCGAGCTTCCTTTGCGAAAGCCCGGCAAAGTCTGGGGCGTCAAGATGAAGCACCCATAAAGCGCCCATGAACAATTTAATTCTTCCGGGGGGTCGCCCTATCAAGCATCTACACCACGGCGAATCCCACCAAGGCAATTTCGTCGCCGTCCTTCACCGGCGAGGATTTCTCGGCGAACTGCTTGTTGATGGTGATATTCAGCTTGGGATTGCCGAGCAGCATCTTCTTCCACATCTCGCCGCGCTTGGCCAGCACGAACAGCAGGCGCTCGACGTCGGTCACGTCCGCAGGCAGTGCGATCTCGTCGGACGCCATGCCGAGCGTGTCGACCAGATCCCCGAAAAACAGGATTTTCACCATGACGGCCCCTTTATAATCCACGTTTGATCGCCGGATTTTACCCCCCATGGTTTCCCTGCTCGACACCCTCAACCCCGAACAGCGCGCCGCGGTGACGCTCCCGCACGAATCCGCGCTGATCCTCGCGGGCGCAGGCTCGGGCAAGACCCGCGTGCTCACCACCCGCATCGCCTGGCTGATCCAGACGGGACAGGTATCGCCGCACGGCATCCTCGCCGTGACCTTCACCAACAAGGCCGCCAAGGAGATGCTCACCCGCATTTCGGCGATGCTGCCGATCAACACGCGCGGCATGTGGGTCGGGACCTTCCATGGGCTGGCCAACCGGCTGCTCAGAACGCACTGGCACGAGGCGGGGTTGCCGCAGTCGTTCCAGATCCTCGATTCCGCTGACCAGCTCTCGGCGATCAAGCGCCTGATGAAGGCGATGAACGTCGACACCGAGAAATACGAGCCGAAGAAGGTGCAGGGGTTCATCAACGGCCACAAGGAGGCGGGGCGCCGTGCGCGCGACGCCGATGCCTACGACGACTACTCGATGCGGCTTGCCGAACTCTACGAGGCCTACGACGCGCAGTGCCAGCGCGAGGGCGTGGCGGATTTTCCCGAGCTGCTGCTGCGTTCCTACGAGCTCCTGTACCGCAACGAGCCGCTGCGCCAGCACTACCAGGACCGCTTCCGCCACCTCCTGATCGACGAGTTCCAGGACACCAACGTGCTGCAGTACCGCTGGCTGAAGCTCTTCGCCGGGCCGCACACCGCGCTGTTCGCGGTGGGCGACGATGACCAGTCGATCTACGCCTTCCGCGGCGCCGACACCGCCAACATGGGGGCGTTCGAACGCGAGTTCGCGCAGGGCCGCGTGATCAAGCTGGAGCAAAACTACCGCAGCCACGGCCACATCCTCACCGCCGCCAATACGCTCATTTCCCAGAACGCGCACCGGCTGGGCAAGAACCTGTGGACCGCCGAAGGCGAGGGCGAGCCGATTCGCGTCTTCGAGGCCTGGTCCGACCAGGACGAGGCGAGCTTCGTCGTCGACGAGGCGAAGGCCCTCAACCGCGAAGGCGTGCCCTTCTCCGACATGGCGCTCCTGTACCGCTCCAATGCCCAATCGCGCGTCCTGGAGCACGCGCTGTTTTCGGCCGGCGTCGCCTACCGCGTCTACGGCGGGCTGCGCTTCTTCGAGCGCCAGGAAATCAAGCACGCGCTCGCTTACCTGCGCCTGATGACGCACCCCGAGGATGACGGCGCCTTCCTGCGCGTGGTGAACTTTCCCGCGCGCGGCATCGGCGCACGCACGCTGGAACAGCTCGCCGAGACCGCCGCCCGCTCAGGTGCGAGCCTGTGGCAGGCCGCGTGCACCGGCGGCGGCAAGGTCGCCGGTTTCGCCAAGCTGATCGAGGACATCAAGTCGGCCACCGCCGGCCTCACGCTCGCCGAGACCATCGACCACGTGATCGAGGCCTCGGGGCTCGCCGACTACTACCGCGCCGACAAGGACGGCGCTGACCGCCTGGAAAACCTCAACGAACTCGTCAATGCCGCCGCGCTCTTCGCCGAGGAATCCGAGGACCACACGTTGGACGCGTTTCTGGCGCATGCCGCGCTGGAAGCCGGCGAGCACCAGGCCGGCGCCGGCCAGGACGCGCTGCAGCTGATGACCGTGCACGCCGCCAAGGGACTGGAATTCCACACGGTGTTCATCACCGGGCTGGAGGAAAGCCTGTTCCCGCACGAACAGAGCGCGCAGGAGGAAAACGGCCTGGAGGAGGAACGCCGCCTGATGTACGTGGCAATCACCCGCGCGCGCCGGCGCCTGTATCTCACCCACGCGCAGTCGCGCATGCTGCACGGCCAGGTGCGCTATGGCTATCCGTCACGCTTCCTCGACGAACTGCCCGAGCAGGTGCTGCTGCACCTGAACCGCCGTACGGAACCAATCCATCGGTCCGTGAGCGAGTCAGCGCCGCGCGCAACGCCGGCCAACGACACCGGCTACCGCGTCGGCCAGAGCGTGGCGCACGCCAAGTTCGGCACCGGCATCATCATCGACTTCGAGGGGCGCGGCAGCGACGCGCGCGTGCAGGTGAAATTCCGCGACGCCGGCACCAAATGGCTGGCGCTCGCCTACGCGAAACTCACGCCGGCCTGAGGCCGCTTACAACTGCACGACGTTGTCGGGCGCGGCTTCGGCGTCGTCGGCCCATACGGCGAAGATCGCCTGGTAGGACGCGTACAGCGAGCCGAACAGGATGGGCATCGCGATCAACAGGCCCAGCATCATCGGCACCAGCAGCGACAGGAAGAGCAGCAGGCCGAGCGTGAGGCCGTTGACCAGCATCGCCGCCCAGTTCTTGGCGACCGCGCGCAGGCTCACGCCGAGGGCGGTCGCCGGGCGCGCGCCGCCGAACAGGATCAGGGCGGGCGCGAACCAGGTCGCCATGATGAGCGGGGTGAACAGCAGCATGCCGGTGAAGATCGCCGGCATGGCCTGGTTCAGGATTGCCTGCATCGCCGCCGGGTCCTTCTCGGTCTGCGCGGCGGTCATCACCGCCTGCGGGTCGAAGCCCATGCCGAGCATGACCTTGCCGATGACCAGTGCGCCGAGCAGTTGCACCGCGCCAACCGCCATCAGCGGAATCGCCGGACCGGTCACGCCGGCGAGGAAATTCGGCAGTTCGAGCTCCTTGCCTTCGTCGAGCGTGCGGTAGGCGGCCATGAAGCCCGCCACCATCAGCGGCGAGGCGAGCTCCGAAAGCGAGCCGCCGACCACGGGGATGAGGCCCAGCGCCATCACGATGCCGAACAGCACGCCGAAGGCGGCCGACAGCAGCAGCGGATTCTTGCGGTAGAAGCGGAAGCCCTCGACGACCCAGCGATAGCCCTGGCTTGCCGGAACCTTGCGCGGAATGTCCTGATTCGATGCGTTCATCATGCGGGCGATTCTACCCGACGCCGCGCGCGGGCGCTGTGCCCGCCGACCGGCATCAGAACTCCTTGATCACCCACATCGGCGGACGCAGGCCGGAGTCGAGGCTGTCCTGCCGCGCAAACTGGCCGTCGCCCTTCTGGTCGATGAGGTAATAGGGCTTGCCGACCCGCGGAATGACCTTGAGCATGTAGAGGCGGCCGTTCGCGCGGTATTCGATGACCCGGCCCTGGCTGCTCGGGCGGATGGTCACCGTGGGCGCGTCGTCGCCCGGCGCGACCGCCGGTGCCGGCTCCACGGCGGGCGGGCGATCCGCGGGCTGGGCAACGGCAAGCGTGCTCAGCATCAGGGGGAGGATCAGGAGAGGAATGCGCATGCGTGGCTCCGGAAGGAAAGCGGTTACAGATTGAGCTGGATCTCGCGCTCGGCGATCGACGGCGTGAAGCCGCGCTTCTCGTAATGGCTGAAAATCGCCTCGACGACGGATTCGGGCTTGTCGATGACGCGAATCAGATCGATGTCCTCGGGCGAGATCATGCCTTCGGTGATGAGCGAGTTCCGCACCCAGTCGACCAGGCCGGCCCAGAAGCCGTTGCCGACGAGGATGATGGGAATACGGGCGATCTTGCCGGTCTGCACCAGCGTCAGCGCTTCGAACAGTTCGTCGAGCGTGCCGAAGCCGCCCGGCATGACGACATAGGCCGCGGCGAACTTGACGAACATGACCTTGCGGGCAAAAAAGTGCTGGAAGGTCTGGCTGATGTCCTGGTAAGGATTCGCGGTTTGCTCGTGCGGCAGCTGGATGTTGAGGCCGACGCTCGGCGACTTGCCGAAGTAGGCGCCCTTGTTCGCCGCCTCCATGATACCGGGGCCGCCACCGGAGATCACCGAGAAGCCGGCGTCCGACAGCTTGCGCGCGATTTCCTCGGTCAGCATGTAGTAGGCGTGGTCGGGCGGCGTGCGTGCGCTGCCGAAGATCGAAACCGCCGGACGGATCGACGCCAGGCGTTCGGTCGCCTCGACGAACTCTGCCATAATCCCCAACATCCGCCACGACTCGCGCGCCGAATACTGGATCTCCGCCGCCCGCGTGGGATCGGCGCTGTCCGGCAATTTATCCAAATGCATCGCTGAACGCCTCGTGAACGAATCCAACTCAAGTCAGCCCGCCAAGACCCTGCTGCTGGTGGACGGGTCGTCCTACCTGTATCGCGCGTTTCATGCCCTGCCCGATCTGCGCAACTCGGCGGGCGAGCCGACCAATGCGATCAAGGGCGTACTCTCGATGCTGCACCGGCTGCGCAAGGACTATGCGGCCGATTATATCGCCTGCGTGTTCGACGCGAAGGGCAAGACCTTCCGCGACGACCTTTACCCGGAATACAAGGCGCACCGCCCGCCGATGCCGGACGACCTCGCGAGCCAGATCGCGCCGCTGCACGAAGCAATCCGTGCCGAGGGCTGGCCACTCGTCATCATCGAAGGCGTCGAGGCCGACGACGTCATCGGCACCCTGGTGCGACACGCCACCGCGCGCGGCGTGCGCAGCATCGTCTCGACCGGCGACAAGGACATGGCGCAGCTCGTCGACGACCACGTCACGCTGGTCAACACCATGAGCGAGGAAACGCTCGATCGCGCCGGCGTGATCGCGAAGTTCGGGGTGCCGCCCGAACGCATCGTCGACTACCTCACGCTGGTCGGCGACGCGGTCGACAACGTGCCCGGGGTTGCCAAGTGCGGGCCGAAAACGGCGGTGAAATGGCTCACCGAATACGGCACGCTCGACGATTTGCTGGCGCGTGCCGACGAGGTGAAAGGCGTGGTTGGCGAAAACTTGCGCGCCGCGCGCGATTGGTTGCCGCAGGCGCGCCGGTTGGTCACGATCAAGACCGACGTCGAGCTGCCGTTCAACTTCGACGATCTCGTGCTGAAGCCTCGCGACACCGACACGCTGCGCGCGTTGTTCGAACGCTACGAATTCCGCAGCTGGCTGCGTGAGCTAGACGCTGCCGTGGCGGCCCCGGAAGCCCCGAACCAGGACGCCAGCGGCGCGCACCGGGCGCGCTATGAAACGATCCTGACCGAGCAGCAGCTCGACGCCTGGATCGCGAAACTCGAGGCGGCGCCGCTGTTCGCGCTCGACACCGAGACCACCAGCCTCAATCCCATGCAGGCCGAGCTGGTCGGCATTTCCTTCGCGGTCGCCCCCGGCGAGGCCGCGTACGTGCCGCTGGGCCACCACTACGCTGGCGCGCCCCGCCAACTGGGTCGCGATGCAGTGCTCGCGAGGCTGAAACCCTTGCTCGAATCGCGCGAGCCGAAGATCGTCGGCCAGCATCTCAAGTACGACCACCACGTGTTAGCCAACCATGGCGTCACGCTCACCGGCATCGTCGACGACACCCTGCTGCAGTCCTACGTGCTCGAGGCCCACCAGCCGCACGAACTCGGCAGCCTCGCCGCACGCCATCTCGGCCTCGCGACGATCAGCTACGACGACGTCACCGGCAAGGGCGCCGCGCGCATCGGCTTCGAGCAGGTCGACATCGCCCGCGCTAGCGAATACGCAGCCGAGGACGCCGACGTCACGCTGCGCGTGCGCGACGCCCTGGCGCCGCAGATCGCCGCCTCCGACAAACTGAGCTTCGTCTACCGGAAGATCGAGCTGCCAATCGCCGAGATCCTGTTCCGCATGGAGCGCGCCGGCGTGCTGCTCGACCGCGACCTCCTCGCGGTGCAGAGCGGCGAGCTCGGCCGGAAGATGCTGGAGCTCGAGCAGCGTGCGTACCAGGAAGCCGGCCAGCCTTTCAACCTCGGTTCGCCGAAGCAGATCGGCGACATCCTGTTCACGCAGAAGGGCCTGCCCATCGTCAAGAAGACGCCGAGCGGCGCGCCCTCCACGGATGAAGAAACGCTCGAGCAGCTCGCGCTCGACCATCCGATCGCGCGCGCGATCCTCGACTACCGGGGCCTCGCCAAGCTGAAGTCGACCTACACCGACAAGCTGCCGCAGATGATCGACCCGCGCACCGGCCGCGTGCACACCAGCTATTCGCAGGCGACCGCGGTGACCGGCCGGCTGGCGAGCGCCGACCCCAACATGCAGAACATTCCGGCACGCACCGCCGAGGGCCGCCGCATCCGCGAGGCCTTCATCGCGCCGCCCGGGCACATGCTGGTGTCGGCCGACTACTCGCAGATCGAGTTGCGCATCATGGCGCACCTGTCCGACGACGCGGGCCTCTTGAAAGCCTTCGCCGAGGACCGCGACATCCACACCGCGACCGCCGCCGAGGTCTTCGGCGTGCCGCTCGACCAGGTGAGCCCGGATCAGCGACGCATGGCCAAGGTCATCAACTTCGGCCTCATCTACGGCATGTCGGCCTTCGGGCTGGCCTCGCAGCTGAACCTCGAACGCTCTGCCGCCCAGGCTTACATCGACCGCTACTTCGCGCGTTATCCGGGGGTAGCCGACTACATGCAGCGCACCCGCGACACGGCGCGCCGCCAGGGTTACGTCGAGACCGTGTTCGGCCGCCGGCTATACCTGCCGGAGATCAATTCCAAGAACCCGGCGCGCCGCCAGGGCGCCGAGCGCTCCGCGATCAACGCGCCCATGCAGGGCACCGCCGCCGACCTCATCAAGCTCGCCATGATCGCAGTGCAGCGCTGGATCGACGCCGAACGGCTCCACAGCCGGCTGCTTCTGCAGGTGCACGACGAACTCATCCTCGAGGTTCCGGAGGACGAACTCGAGCGCGTGCGCGCCGAACTACCCGCCCACATGTGCAACGTTGCACAGCTCAAGGTGCCGCTGCGCGTCGGCGTCGGCGCCGGCCGCAACTGGGAAGCGGCGCACTGACACCGCGCACGCCGGCCGCGCAACAAAAAACGGGCACCTTGCGGTGCCCGTTCTGCGTGGGAGGCGCCTTTTACTTCAGCGGGATCAGTTCCACGCGGCGGTTCTTGAAGCGGCCTTCGCGCGTGCGGTTGTCCGCCACCGGCTGCGACTCGCCGTAACCCTTGGCAACCAGACGCTCGGCCGCAATCCCCTTCGAGATCAGGTACTCGCGAACGGTGTTGGCGCGACGCTCGGACAGGCGCTGGTTGTAGGCGGCACTGCCGGTCGAGTCGGTGTGGCCGGCCACTTCGATCATCACCTTGACGTCGTCCCAGGCCTTCAGCGTGGCAGCCGCGTTGTCGAGGATGGCTTGCGACTCCGGCGCCAGCTTGGAGCTGTCGGTGCTGAAGTTCACGCCTTCCAGGACCAGCTTGCGCGGAGTGGTATCGACCGGTGCAGGCGCCGGCGCGGGAGCAGGCTGTTCGACCACGGGCGCAGGCGGCGGGCAGCCGTCCGCGGTACCCGGCGCCGGGACCGTCGGGCACTTGTCGAGGTAGTCAGGGATGCCGTCGCCGTCGCTGTCGAGCGGGCAGCCGTCGGCGTTGACTTTCACGCCCGCCGGGGTCCCAGGGCACTTGTCGAGGCCATCGAACACGCCGTCGCCGTCGCTGTCGAGCGGGCAACCTTTGGGGTCGACCTTGGCGCCTTTCGGGGTGTTGGGGCATTGGTCCGCGCGGTTCGGCACGCCGTCGCCGTCGGAATCCAGCGGAGCGCCGATGCCCCACGAGTAGCCGAGCAGCGCCTGGAAGTTGGTCAGACCCGCATTGGGCAGGGTGCTGTTGCCAAGCGACTGGTCTGCACGGACTTCCCAGCGGAAAGCGTCATTCGCGCCGACTTCCCAAGCCTGGCCAATTCCGACCGAAACCAGCGGACGGGTGAAGTCCGGGCCGTTGTCGGTATTGACGTTGATTGCCCCCAAACCACCGGACAGGAACCAGTTGTAGCGCTGCTGCTTGGAGAACAGCCATTCGAGGCCGCCACGCAGCGTCGTCACATCGGAGTCGCCCACACCGGCGAGGTTGCCGTCGTATTTGCCGTAAACCAGGTCGCCAAAGAAATTGAAGCTGCTACCCAACCGATGGCCGTAGCGGATCCCAAACAGTGGGTTCGCCTCGTCGTCCTTGCCGCCGACCAGATCCTTGTCGGCCCAGCCCGCACCAAGCAACACTCCGATTTCACGATCGGGCATTTCGGCGGCATTCGCCCCTAGAGCCAGCAGGCCTGCCAGCGCCCCCGCCATGTAAGCGTGCTTCGTCATCAAGAACTCCCAATAAATATATGGTGAAAAGGTCCGCCCCAGAATTCGCGGCGGATAATAGATGGCTATATTGTACCGGTCCGAGATGCGCCGACCAATCCTTGGGCGGCGCCGGAAGATTCGGCGTGGACTGAGGGTTGCAGCCGCGCAACAGTCGCCGCAACTTTCTCAAGTCATTACATTATTTTTTCAGGCTATCACGGATTTCGCGCAGCAACACGATGTCCTCAGGCGTTGCCGGCGCGGGAGCGGGAGGCGCCTGCTTCTTCAAGCGGTTGATCTGCTTGACGATCATGAAGACGACGAAAGCCAGGATGATGAAATTGAGCAGGATGGTGAGGAAACTGCCGTAGGCGAACACTGGGACGTTGGCGGCGCGCAGCGCGTCTAGCGTCATCGCCGTGCCCTCGGGGACGTCACCCAGCGCAAAAAACAGGTTGGAGAAGTCGATGCCGCCCGAGATCGCGCCGACGATGGGCATGATCAGGTCCTTGACGATGGAGTCGACGATCTTGCCGAAGGCTGCGCCGATGATGACGCCGACCGCCAAGTCCATCGCATTGCCCTTGATCGCGAATTCCTTGAACTCCGAAATGATGCTCATTCCACCCTCCTCTTGTATGTGAACGATCCGTGCCAAGCACACTATAGCCCGGACCCGACCCGGCCTCCAGCCCTGGGCATTTCGTGCGCTTGGTCGGGGACGGCGACGCGGGTAAAATTTCGGCCCTTATGCGTATCGGCAACTACGTCCTCAAGAACAACCTGATCGTCGCCCCCATGGCCGGGGTGACCGATCGGCCGTTCCGCCAGCTTTGCAAGAAGCTCGGCGCGGGCATGGCCGTGTCCGAGATGGTGACGTCGAATTCGCTGCTGTACGGCTCGGCCAAGACCGCACGCCGCGCCAACCACGAGGGCGAGGTCGACCCGATCAGCGTGCAGATCGCGGGCGCCGACCCGAACATGATGGCTGAGGCCGCCCGCCACAACGTCGACCGCGGCGCGCAGATCATCGATATCAACATGGGCTGCCCAGCGAAGAAGGTATGCAACGTGATGGCGGGCTCGGCGCTGCTGCAGGACGAGGCGCTGGTCGGGCGCATTCTCGACGCGGTGGTGAAGGCAGTGCCCGAAGTGCCGGTGACGCTGAAAATCCGCACCGGGTGGGACCGCGAACACAGGAACGCCCTCAGCATCCTGCGCATCGCCGAGAACGCGGGCGTGCGGGCACTGGCGATGCATGGCCGCACCCGCGCCTGCGGCTACACCGGCGAGGCTGAGTACGACACCATCAAGGCCGTGAAGGCCGAAGCGACGATTCCGGTGATCGCCAATGGCGACATCACCTCGCCGGAAAAGGCCAAATACGTATTGGATTACACCGGCGCGGATGCCGTTATGATCGGTCGCGCCGCGCAGGGTCGGCCGTGGATCTTTCGCGAGATCGAACATTACCTCGCGACCGGCACGCACCTGCCGCAGCCCGAGGTCGCCGAGATCCACGCGGTGCTGCTTGGTCACCTGCACGACCTCTATGCCTTCTATGGCGAGGTCACCGGCGTGCGCGTCGCACGCAAGCACATTTCCTGGTACACCAAAGGCCTGGTCGGCAGCAGCGCCTTCCGCCACGCCATGAACCAGCTCGACAGCGTGGGCGAACAGCTCGCGGTGGTGAACGAGTTTTTCTCGCAGGCTGCACGTGCCGACAGCCGCCTGCGCTACGAACGCGACAACAATGAAGCGATGCCTTCCCCGCTCGCGGGGACAATCCCCTACGTGGGGACAAGCGCCAACCGGCTCGCGGCATAAAGGGGAACATCCAGCATGATCGAAGAAAACGAAATCGCCGCCTGCATGCGGCGGTCGCTCAACCGCTATTTTAAGGATCTCGACGGCGAGCCGCCGAGCGACGTCTACAACATGGTGCTCAGCGCGGTGGAAAAGCCGCTGCTGGCCTACATGCTCGACCGAGCCGAGGGCAACCAGACGCGCGCCGCCGACATGCTCGGCATCAACCGCAACACCCTGCGCAAGAAATTGCGCGAGCATGGTCTTTCCGATTAAGAGGGCGCAAGAAATTGCGCGAACACGGCCTTTCTGACTGATTCCCCCGCCATGAAAATCCAGCGTGCCCTGCTTTCCGTTTCCGACAAGACGGGCCTTGTCGATTTCGCCCGCGCACTCGCCGGCGCCGGCGTCGAACTGCTGTCCACCGGCGGCACCGCCAAGGCCCTGCGCGACGCCGGCCTCGCGGTGATCGACGTCAGCGACTACACGGGCTTTCCCGAAATGCTCGACGGCCGGGTGAAGACACTGCATCCCAAGGTGCACGGCGGCATCCTCGGCCGGCGCGACCTTGCGGACCACGTGGCGACGATGCAGCAGCACGGCATCCCCAACATCGATCTGGTGTGCGTGAACCTCTATCCCTTCGTCGCCACCGTGTCCAAGCCGCACACGCTCGACGAGGCCATCGAGAACATCGACATCGGCGGCCCGGCGATGGTGCGCTCGTCGGCCAAGAACTACCGCTTCGTCGCCATCGTCACCGATCCCGCCGACTACCCGCAGCTCATCGCCGAGATGCAGGCCAACGGCGGCGCACTGACCGACGCCACGCGCTTTCGGCTGGCGAAAAAGGCTTTCAGCCATACCGCCGAATACGACGGCGCGATCAGCAACTATCTGACGGCGCTCAACGCAAACAACGAACGCGAGGCCTTCGGCGAAAAGCTGAACCTGCAGTTCACCCGCGCACAGACCTGCCGCTACGGCGAGAACCCGCACCAGGCCGGCGCCTTCTACGTCGAGGCGAACGCGCCCGCCGGCACCATCGCCACCGCGCGCCAGATCCAGGGCAAGGAGCTCAGCTACAACAACATCGCCGACACCGACGCCGCGCTCGAATGCGTCAAGCAGTTCGACGCCGCGCCCGCCTGCGTCATCGTCAAGCACGCCAACCCCTGCGGGGTCGCCTACGGCGCGAATCTCCTCGAAGCCTATGACCGCGCCTACAAGACCGATCCCGAGTCAGCCTTCGGCGGCATCATCGCCTTCAACAGCCGGCTCGACGGCGCCACCGCACAAGCCATCGTCGAGCGCCAGTTCGTCGAGGTCATCATCGCCCCCGAGGTGAGCCCGGAAGCCAGCGCCGCGGTCGCAGCCAAGAAGAACGTGCGCCTGCTCGAATGTGGCGCATGGAGCGGAGCTGTGGCCCAGCTCGACATGAAGCGCGTAGCAGGCGGTTTGCTGGTGCAGGACGCCGACGTGCTGCTCCATGCGGAATTGAACGTGGTGACGCATCGCGCGCCGACCGACCAGGAAATGGACGACCTCCTGTTCGCCTGGCGCGTCGCCAAGTTCGTGAAATCCAACGCCATCGTCTATGCGAAGGACCGCATGACTATCGGCGTCGGCGCGGGGCAGATGAGCCGGGTCAATTCCGCGCGCATCGCCGCGATCAAGGCCGAGTACGCGGGCCTCGTCGTCCCTGGCTCGGTGATGGCCTCGGACGCCTTCTTCCCCTTCCGCGACGGCATCGACCAGGCCGCGGCGGCCGGCATCCAGGCCGTCATCCAGCCTGGCGGCTCGATGCGCGACGACGAAGTGATCGCGGCGGCGAACGAACACGGCATCGCGATGGTGTTCACCGGGACGCGGCATTTCCGTCACTAGGGATCTGGGGTCACGATTCAGGGAGGTGCGGCCAAGGCCACGTTTCTGAATCCCCCTGACCCCCGCTCCCCGAACCCTGATCCCTGAATCCTGACCCCTATATGAAACTTCTCGTCATCGGCTCCGGCGGACGCGAACACGCACTGGCGTGGAAGCTCGCGCAATCGCCCAAGGTTCACCAGGTCTACGTCGCGCCCGGCAACGGTGGCACCGCGCACGAGGACGGCCTCGTCAATGTGCCGATCCCGGACATCCCGGCGCTGGTCGAGTTCGCCCGCCGCGAGGAGATCGCGCTGACGGTGGTGGGCCCCGAGGCGCCGCTCGCCGCCGGCGTGGTCGACGCCTTCCGCGCTGCGGGCCTCAAGATCTTTGGCCCGACGCAGGCGGCCGCGCAGCTGGAAAGCTCCAAGGACTTCGCCAAGCAGTTCATGGCGCGCCACGGCATCCCTACCGCCGCGTTCGGCACTTTCACCGACCCCGCCACGGCGCACGCCTACATCGATGAAAAAGGCGCGCCCATCGTCGTGAAGGCCGACGGTCTGGCCGCCGGCAAGGGCGTGGTCGTCGCCGCGACCGCCGAGGAAGCGCACGCCGCGGTCGACGCCATGCTCGCCGGCAACAGCATGGGCGAGGCCGGCCACCGCGTGGTGATCGAGGAATGCCTGCTCGGCGAAGAGGCGAGCTTCATCGTCATGGTCGATGGCGAGCACGTGCTCGCGCTCGCCTCGAGCCAGGACCACAAGCGCCTCAAGGACGGCGATGCAGGCCCCAACACCGGCGGCATGGGCGCGTATTCGCCGGCGCCGGTCGTCACCCCCGAACTGCATGCGCGCATCATGCGCGAAGTGATCACCCCGACCGTCGAAGGGATGACCGCCGACGGCATCCGCTACACCGGATTTCTCTACGCCGGCATCATGGTGTCGCCGGACGGCGCGCCCAAGGTGCTCGAATTCAACTGCCGCATGGGCGACCCCGAGACGCAGCCGATCATGATGCGGCTGAAATCCGACCTCGTGACGCTCGTCGACGCCGCCGTGAACGGCAAGCTCGACCAGGTCGAGGCCGAATGGGACCGCCGCACCGCGCTCGCCGTCGTGCTCGCCGCCGAAGGCTACCCGGACGCGCCGAAGAAGGGTGCCGTCATCGGCGCCCTGCCCAAGGCTGCCGACGATCTCCACATCTTCCACGCCGGCACCGCGGAACAGGACGGGCGGATCGTCGTGAGCGGCGGCCGCGTGCTCACGGTGACCGCGCTCGGCGACAGCGTGCGCATGGCGCAGAAACGCGCGTACGAAGCCGTCGCGGCCATCCACTTCGACGGCATGCAGTTCCGCCGCGACATTGGCTGGCGCGCGCTCGACCGCAAGAAGTGAGAGCCCCGGCGTGATGCTAGACCGCGGCTCGCTGCGCGCCCACCTCCGGCGCGGCGGGCTGGTCGCCTACCCGACCGAATCGTGCTACGGCCTGGGCTGCGACCCGCACAACGTCGGTGCGCTGCGTCGCCTCATCGCGCTCAAGGGCCGCAGCGCGGCCAAGGGTATGCTGCTCATCGCCGATACGTTCAAACACCTCGCGCCCTTCGTCGGCGCGCTCACGGCCGCCGACCGCGCGCGCATGGCGAAGACCTGGCCGGGCCCGGTGACCTGGGTGGTGCCCGCCTCGGCGGCCTGCCCGGCGCTGCTCACCGGCGGCCGGCCGACAGTCGCAGTGCGCGTCACCGCCCATCCGGACGCGGCGCGGCTGTGTCGCGCACTCGGCATGGCGCTCGTCTCCACCAGCGCCAACAAGACGGGCCACAAACCCGCCAAAACCGCCGCGGAATGCCGCAGAATATTCGGGCGGCGTGTGCGTGTGCTCCCCGGCCGTATCGGCACACGCCGCCGCCCCTCCACACTCATCGATCTCGCTACCGGAACGATTTTTCGCCCCTGATGCCCGACCTTGCTTTCGACACCGCTGCCGTCAAGACCTATCTGCTCGAGCTGCAGGCGCGCATCGTCGCCGCGCTCGAAGCCGCCGACGGCCTGCCCTTCCGCACCGACGCCTGGGATCGGCCCGAAGGCGGCGGCGGGATTTCGCGCCTGATCGAGGAAGGCCGCGTGCTCGAGCGCGGCGGCGTGAATTTCTCCCACGTCATGGGGAGCCAGCTGCCGCCATCGGCGAGCGCACATCGGCCCGAGCTCGCCGGCCGCCGCTGGGAGGCGATGGGCGTCTCGCTGGTGCTGCACCCGCGCAACCCCTACGCGCCCACGGTGCACATGAACGTGCGCTGCTTCGTCGCGATGAAGGACGGCGAGGCGCCGGTGTTCTGGTTCGGCGGCGGCATGGACCTCACGCCCTACTATGGCTTCGAGGAGGACGCGCGCCACTTCCATGCCACTTGCCAGGCCGCGCTCGATCCCTTTGGCAAAGATCTCTACCCGCGCTTCAAGGACTGGTGCAACCGCTACTTTTTTCTCAAGCACCGCAGCGAGCCGCGCGGCATCGGCGGGGTGTTCTTCGACGACTTTTCCGAAGGCGGCTTCGACCACGCCTTCGCCATGACACGCGCGGTCGGCGACGCCTTCCTCGCCGCCTACCTGCCCATCCTCGAGCGACGCCGCGACACGCCCTACGGCGAGCGCGAGCGCGATTTCCAGGCCTACCGCCGAGGCCGCTACGTGGAATTCAATTTGGTGTACGACCGCGGCACCCTGTTCGGCCTGCAGTCGGGCGGACGCACCGAATCGATCCTGATGTCGCTGCCGCCGATCGTGAAATGGCGCTACGACTGGCACCCCGAGCCGGGCACGCCGGAAGCGCGCCTCTACACCGACTTCCTGACCGCACGCGACTGGCTCCATGCGTAAGCTGCCCCGCCGCATCCTGATCGGCGTCGGCGTCCTGCTGCTCACGGTCGCGCTCATCGGTCTCGTCGCGTACGAGCTACTGTCTTCCGCGCTCGAGGCAAAGTACCTCGCCAAGACCGCCGAGAAAATGACCTGGCAGATGCGGCCGGGGCCATCTGACCGGATCCGCTTCCCCGGCGAAGGCCCCTACGACGTGCGTCTCGGCTACAGCAAGCTGCCCGACTACCTCGCGCGCCTCGAGAAGGCCGGCTGGAAGATCGACGAGCAGGCGCGCATCAGCCTGCAGATGTCGCGCGTCGCCGACCTCGGCCTCTTCCTGCCCTACCACGAGAAGGACCAGGCCGGCATCGCGCTCCTGGACAGCGACGGCGAGATGCTTTACCAGGCACGCTACCCGACCCGCGTCTACGCCGGCTTCGCCGACATCCCCAAGGTGCTGGTCGACGCGCTCGTCTATATCGAGAACCGCGAACTGCTCACCGAGCAGTTCCCCACCCGCAACCCCGCCGTCGAGTGGGACCGCCTCGCCCAGGCCGTGCTGGAAAAGGGCATCAGCATCGTCGACCGCAACCGCAACGTGCCGGGCGGCAGCACGCTGCCGACCCAGATCGAGAAATATCGCCACTCGCCCGAAGGCCGCACCGCCGACATGAGCGAGAAGCTGCGGCAGATGGCCACCGCCAGCCTGCGCGCTTACCTCAACGGCCCCAACACGCTGGAAATGCGGCGCGAAACCGTGACCGCCTACCTCAACACCGTGCCGCTCGCCGCCGCGCCGCGCTTCGGCGAGGTGCACGGCATCGGCGACGGGCTGTGGGCCTGGTACGGCCTCGACTTCGACGAGGTCAATGCCATCCTCAAACGCAACGGCGGCACCAAGGCCGCCAACGGCAAGCACGCCCCCGCGAAACGCGGCGAGGCCGCCGCGGCCAAAACTGTCGACCCCGCCTACGCCAGCGCATTGAAACACGCCCTGTCGCTCATCGTCGCCGAGCGCCGCCCCTCTTATTACCTCGCGTCGAACCGCAAGGCGCTCGACGCGCTCACCGACGACCACCTTGACCTGCTCGCCAACGCCGGCGTGATTTCGCGCGCGCTCGCCGACCAGGCCAAGCAGGTGCGCCTGCGCGGCCCCGAGCAGCGCACTGACCCGCCGCCGCCGCGTTTCGTCGACCAGAAGGCCGCCAACGCCCAGCGCATTCGCGTCGCCCAGCTGCTTGGCGAGCCGCGCCTGTACGACCTCGACCGCCTCGACCTGCAGGTGCGGACGACGATCAACCAGCCAGCGCAGAAGACGGTGAGCGCCTACCTGCAGAGCCTCGCCAAGCCCGGGGCCGCCGCCGCCTCGGGCCTCGTCGGCCATCGCCTGCTGCGGCCGGAAAACCCGTTCGGCGAGGTGATCTATAGCTTCACCCTCTACGAAAAGAGCCCGCAGGGCAACCTTCTGCGCATACAGGCCGACAACCTCAACCAGCCCTTCGACATCAATAGCCAGGCCCGCCTCGACCTCGGGTCGACCGCGAAGCTGCGCACGCTCGTCACCTACCTGGAGATCATCGCGCGCCTGCACGCGGAATACCGCGCGATCGACCCGACGGCGCTCAAGCAGAAAGCCGAGCCGCGGCGCGACGTGTTGGCGCAATGGGTCGCCTCGCGCCTGCTCGCCAATCGCGACGAGCCGCTCGCCGTCACCCTCGACGCCGCGATGGGGCGCATGTATTCCGCCGCGCCCGAACCCTTTTTCACCGGCGGCGGCGTGCACAACTTCGCCAACTTCGACGCCAAGGACAACGGCCGCGTAATGGACGTGTGGGAAGCCACGCGCAACTCGGTCAACCTGGTGTTCATCCGCATGATGCGGGACATCATCCGCCACTACAGCAGCAGCACGCCGGGCGCGGCCGCGCGCATCCTCGACGACGCCGAAAACCCGCTGCGCGACACCTATCTCGCGCGCTTCGTCGACCGCGAGGGCCGCGTCTTCATCAACAACTTCTACCAGCGCCACAAGGCGGCGAGCGCCGACGAGATGGCCGCCGCCCTCTACACCCGCGTCGGGTTGCACCCGCGCCGCTTCGCCGCTGTGTACCGCTACCTCGAGCCTCAGGCCGACTTCGACACCTTCGTCAAGGCGCTGCACGAGCACGTGCCGGCGAGCACCGGCCTCGGCCGGCAGGCGCTCGAGTCGCTGTATCGCACCCACGCCCCGACTGCCTACAGCCTCAACGACCGCGGCTACATCGCGCAGATCCACCCGCTCGAGCTCTGGGTGGTGCGGACGCTGCGCACCCAGCCCGGCATCGATCTCAAGACGCTGCAGGAAACCGGCAGCGGCGTGCGCCTCGAGGTCTACGAGTGGCTGTTCGACACCAGCCGCAAGAACGCACAGGACATCCGCATCCAGTCGCTGCTCGAAGTCGAGGCCTTCGACCGCCTGCTGGTCGACTGGAAGCGGCTCGGCTACCCCTTCGACACCATCACGCCGTCCTTCGCCACCTCGATCGGCAGCTCGGGCGACCGCCCCGCCGCGCTCGCCGAGCTGATGGGCATCCTCGTCAACGACGGCGTGCGCATGCCCATGGTGAGCCTCGCCGGCATGCGCTTCGCCGCCAACACGCCCTACGACACCCGGGTTTCCCCGGGCCCGGTGCAAGGCGAGCGCCTCATGCCCGCGGAAGTCGCGCAGACGGTGCGCCGTGCACTCGCCCAGGTGGTCGAACAGGGCACCGCGGTGCGGCTCGCGAACGCGCTCAAATACCCGGACGGCCAGCCGCTGCCGATCGGCGGCAAGACCGGCACCGGCGACCACCGCTTCGAGCGCTACGGCCGCGGCGGCCAGCTGCTCGAATCACGCGTGGTCAACCGCACCGCCACCTTCGTCTTCTACGTCGGCGACCGCCACTTCGGCACGCTCACCGCGTTGGTGCAGGGCGAGCAGGCCGGCCAGTTCGGCTTCACCAGCTCGCTCACCGCGCAGATGCTGAAGACCCTGCTGCCGCAGCTGAAACCCTACCTCGGCCTCACCCCGCCCGCGCCGCCGCCCGCCCCCGCCGCCGTGGAAGCAGCCCCCCCCGCCGAGCCGACCGAGACGCCGGCCGCGCCGCCGCCGGCGCCCGCCGCACCGCCGCGCCCGCCCAAAGAAAAACCCGACGGCACCACGAGCCAGGTCGACCCGCCCGCCAAGCAGCCGGCGCCCGCGCACGGCGGTTTCCCCGAGGACCTCGACCCGATCCCGCAGCCATGAACCGGCTGCGCGGAACCGCGCTCAAATCGGCTATGCTGATGAACGCTTCCGTCGCTTTCGCACCATGAAAGAGAACATCCAGCCCCTGATCCAGCACACCCCGGTCGACTCCGGCAACGTCAGCGTACCGGCGTTGAAGGTGCTGTCGGAAATCACCACCAGCCTGTCGACCGACGCCAACGTCGAGCAGCTGCTGGGGCGCTTCCTCTCGACCATGATCCGGCTCGCAGGCGCACAGGCCGGCGCGGTGCGCGTGATCACCGACGACCGTACCCACTTGCGCCTGATCGGCTCGGTGGGCCTGCCGCCCGAACTGGTCGAGCACGAGGCGCTGGTCAGCGTCGACTGCGGCGTGTGCGGCAAGGCCGCGCGCGAAGTCACCGTCAGCAGCTGGAGCAACGTCGCCTACTGCAAGCGCCAGGCCGGCGACGCCTATTTCAGCGGCACCTGCAACAGCGTCGTCGCCGTGCCGCTCATGCACAAGAACCAGGTCATGGGCGTGTACAACCTCTTCATGGAGGAAGGCCACGTCGTGCCCGAGGACGTGCGCCTGCTGTTCCGCTCGATCAGCGAACACCTTGGCATCGCGCTGGAGAACGCGCGGCTCACCCGCGAGAACATGCGCATTTCGCTGATGAACGAGCGCCAGATGCTCGCCAACCAGATCCACGATTCGCTCGCGCAGACGCTCGCCTACGCCAAGATGCGGCTCACCGTGCTCTCCGACGCCATGCGCAACGAGGACTATCCGAAGGCCAACCGTTATCTGGGCGACGTCGAGGAAGCCGTCGACCTCGCCTACGCCGACCTGCGCGACCTCATCACCCAGTACCGCGACCGCATCAACCCGCGCGGCCTGGTGCCGGCGATCCAGGAGCTCGCCAAGAGCTTCCGCAAGAAGGCCAACGCCGACGTCGACTTCCTCAACCTGGTGCAGGACGTGAGCCTCACCCCGGACGAGGAAATCCAGGTCTTCCACATCATCCAGGAGTCGCTCTACAACATCGCCAAGCACGCCCGCGCGCGCCACGTCGTCATCACCTTCGACCTCGACGACGGCCAGTACATCGTCAACGTCGCCGACGACGGCGTCGGCGTGCAGAAGAAGCACGATGAATCGTCCACCATGGGCAAGAGCTTTGGCCTGACCATCATGCGCGAACGCGCGGCGAAGCTTGGTGGCAAGCTCAGTGTCGAGTCGCGCCCCGCCGGCGGCACCGTCGTGCGCCTCACTTTCCCGCAACGCAAGGCCGAGCAAGTGGCATGAGCCTCAAGACCCGCATCATCCTCGTCGACGACCACACCCTGTTCCGCAAGGGCCTGGCCGAACTGCTCGAGCAAAGCGGCAGCATCGAGGTCACCGCCTTCACCGGCAAGCCGGAGGAAGTCGAGATGCTGCTCAAGGCGCACCGTCCCGACGTGCTCATCCTCGACCTCAATATGCCCGGCACCGACGGCATCACCCTCATGCAGCAGCTGCGCGCCGACGGCTTCGAACTGCCCGTGCTCATTCTCACGCTCTCCGAGGCCGAGGATGACCTCGCCCGCGCGCTGCGCGCCGGCGCCAATGGGTATCTATTGAAGAGCATGGAACCCGACGAAGTCGTCGACGCCATCCTGCGCGCCCAGCGCGGCGAAACCGTCGTCGCGCCCGCGATGACTGCCAAGCTCGTCAACCTTTACGACAAGAAAGGCCAGGACACCGGCTCCCTGCTCGACGCCCTGACCCCGCGCGAACGCGAAATCCTCTCCCACCTCTCGCGCGGCGAATCCAACAAGGCCATCGCCCGCACCCTCGACATCAGCCACGACACCGTCAAGCTGCATGTGCGGCACATTCTCGCCAAGCTCAACCTGTCGTCGCGAGTGGAGGCGGCGGTGTTCGCGGTCGAGCACAAGGTGGCGCCCGGGGGGCGCGAGGGGCGGTAAGCCGAAGGTACGGGGACGGTTCAGCCCGTGGGTTTTTAGGCCTTACCAATCTGCACGAGCGTGCCAGATCTCGCGATTGCGCAAGGGAGTGGAAATGAAGTCCACGATTAGGCTGCGGCTAAAAACCAGCATTGCGCCGTCTAAATTCCGCCGATCCAACGGAAGCGCAACCGCGGCTCTTTAGCGGCCGACAAACAGCCCTATTCTGAACCGCCACGCTCACACAACAGGTAAATGCTTGCGCACAGGTCGGGATAATGCTGGCCAAATTTGTAACATCCCTCCAGATACGCCTCGGAAACGATATCCGTCTGCAGCAACCTGTCCCACTGGAAGTTCGCCAATGCTTTAAAAAATATCCCCGAGCGGTGAATCACCCTGAGCCCGGCAGACACGGCATCTCGCTCCAGGGTGTCTAGGGTGTAGGTGCGTCGGTGGCCATGTTCGGCTTCGGCCGGCGTAACGGCGGCATTGTGGGAGATGAGACCCATCTTGACCGCGATCTGCCGTGAGGGCGCGTTGGCGTTCGGGCACACAAGGAAAAATCTCCCGCCTTCGGCCAACCACTCGTCATTGACGCGCTTCAGGACCTGCACAGGATCATCCAGGTGTTCCAGCACATGAGTCATCACAATGTTGTCGTAGCGTTTCGGCAACATTACCTGCTCAAAGGGCGCGTTGACGAACGTGACCCGGTCGCCCACTTTGTGCCGCGCCTCATCGATTGCGACGTCCGACACCTCGACGCAAGTGACGTCATCGAAGTAAGGCAACAGCCTGCGGGTGAAGTCCCCCTTGAAGCTGCCAAGTTCCAGCAGACTGCCCTCTTTAAAGCTGGCCTCGAACGACCTGAGCATGAAACGGTGCATGACATCGAAATCGAAGTCATAGGCGTATTTACGCTCTCTCGTGTCGCTTATTTCGAGGTTGTAGTCACGCTTGCCGTTCATGTCTCCCCCTCGCCTTCCAGATTCAGGCTCATGCTGGCGAACCGTGAGCTGGACTGAGTCAAAATAAAGCCGCTCTTGGAATACAGCTTGATGGCAGGGTCATTGCCGGTCGCAACTTCCAAGCTGATCTCCCGCATTCTCATTGCGCGCGCATGACGGATGCACTGATTCAGCAAATACGAACCAATTCCGATCCCCGACCACGCCGGCAACACGCTGACGCTGGTAACAAAAGCAGTGCGTTTCTCGTGATCATTGCAGTACACCGCTAACAATCCGGCCAGCGTGTCAGCCGCCCACGCTTCAAAACGCGTCGCTTTGCTCGCGATTTTCTTCGCGTAATCGCTTATCTCAACCCGGGCGCTCAGGGGGGGCAGGAAATTCGCATCGCAGCGCATCAGGTGCTCGGCGATCTCCGCTACGGATGCTGTGTTCAGCCGATACTCGACCGGTGCATTCACGGCTCGAGCACCGCTGCGCCAAAGCCGTGGCGTCCGAATTCGTTGCCGTTGTATAACAGATAGACCTTCCCATCGAGCTCGAATACATGCGGATAGCACAACATGTCCGAATCCCATTCGCCCGCTACCCCTTCAGGTAAGACAGGCTCGTCGTCTCGCGTCCAGTTTTCCAGATCTTCTGACCAGGCATGACCAATGCGATAACCACGATCCCTGTTTTGTCTGAAATCGAACGACTCGCGGAAGCAGAAAAACATGTGGTAGCGGCCGTCGATCTCGATCACCGTCGGCAGTGCCTGACTTTCGTGTGGGCCCAGACGGTCGGTGATGATCTGTCGCGCCTCCTCCTTCACCCAGTTGATGCCGTCGCTTGATACGGCGTGGCCAATCTTGTAGGTACGATCCGGCGCGGCATCAGGCGAGAAGCGCTTCCACCCTGTGCCGAAGATGTACCACATGTGGAACAGGCCATCGATATTCCTCACGAAGCCATCACCGACCAGGCAAGGCTCATGCTGCGAGGCTGCAAGCACCGGTCCGCTACCCATACGCTCAAAGGTGAGACCGCCGTCACGGCTAATCGCCAGGCCTATGGCTGTTTCCACCGATACCGATACGCGTCGACTCCAGCCACAGGTGTAGCCATACACGAGATCGCCGTGGCGCATGACGCTCATCGGAAATATACCGTGCTCGTCGAAGCAGCCGAGGTCGCCAAGCGGAATGACCGTGTGTTCCGATACGCGGATCACCTCGCGCAAGTTCTTTTCCATTTCAACAAAGGCGACATGGCTGAGGTATTTGCCGTTTGCCTTGTCCACCGAACGTGTGGAGAAGTAAATGCGCACGAAATCGTCAAAAATCAGGGCTTGCGGCGATTGGGCAAACTCGACGCAGTCGTTTGGAAGCTGGTATCGCGTCGGGTCGAATATCGTGCCCCGCTTTCTCCCTCTCATGTTGCCTATTCCTTACCTGAGCTCGCCATCCAGAACCGCCAGACCGAATCCGAAACGGCC
>JBKBRW010000049.1:0-629 GCA_046291555.1 Thiobacillus sp. | reverse complement strand
GTGCTGGGGCTGTCGTAGCCGCTGCGGGCGTGCAGCTCGCGGGTGGGCGGCAGGGCCCCGAAGGTCTCGCGCAGCTCCATCTCCTGCTCCAGCACCCCGGCCAGGCGGCGTACCCCCTCGCGGATGCGCTCCGGGGTCGGATAGCAGAAGGAGAGCCGCATCGAGCCGCTGCCGAAGCCGTCGGCGAAGAAGGCGGTGCCGGGGACGTAGGCCACCCGGGCGGTGACCGCGCGGGGCAGCATCGCCTTGGCGTCGATGCCCGGCGGCAGGGTGAGCCAGACGTAGAACCCGCCGGTGGGGACGTTCCACTGGCAGGCCGCGGGCATCAGGTCGGCCAGGGCGGAGACCATCGCGTCGCGGCGCTGGCGGTACATCTCCCGGAACTCCTTGACCTGCCCCTGCCAGTCGTGGCGCTCGAGGTAGGACGAGACGGCCAGCTGGCTGAACGACGGCGGGCACAGCGTCGCGGACTCCTGCGCCAGCACGAGCTTCTCGCGGACGGCGTGCGGCGCGAGCGCCCAGCCCACCCGAAAGCCCGGCGCGAAGGTCTTGGAGAAGGACCCGAGGTAGATCACACCCTCGGCCTCGTCGGCGCGCAGCGCCCGCATCGGGGCGTCGTCGAAGCCGAG
>JBKBRW010000048.1:0-634 GCA_046291555.1 Thiobacillus sp. | reverse complement strand
GAAGCATGGCCGCGGGTGATCTTCTCCCCCAGAGCCCATGCCAGAGCGGCGGCGGCCGGAGCGGTGATGGTATTGAGGAAGGCCTGCGCGGCAGTGCCGTTGGCAGCCAGGGCCGAGCCGGCATTGAAGCCGAACCAGCCGACCCAGAGGAGGCTCGCCCCGATGAAGACGAAAACCAGGTTATGCGGGGCAATCGGCTCCTTCATATAGCTCAGGCGCGGCCCGAGCACGATGGCGGCGACGAGCGCCGCCACGCCGGAATTGATATGCACCACAGTGCCACCGGCGAAATCGAGTGCATCCATGTTGAAAAAGAGGCCGGCTTCCGACCAGACCATGTGCGCGATGGGCAGGTAGGAGAAGGTGAACCAGATGGCCAGGAAGGCCATGATCGCGCCGAACTTCATGCGCTCGGCAATGCCGCCGACGATGAGCGTGGCGGTGATACAGGCAAAGGTGAGCTGGAAGACCACGAAGACCAGTTCCGGAATGGTGCCGGAGACCGATTCGGGGCCGGTGGCGCCGAGCATGAAGTTGGAAAAGTCGCCGATAAAGGCCGACAGCCCCCCTTCACTGGGGCCGGCAAAGGCCAGCGAATAGCCATAGGTGACCCAGAGCAGGGCAATGAGGGCGA
>JBKBRW010000047.1:0-653 GCA_046291555.1 Thiobacillus sp. | reverse complement strand
CCTCACGGACGTGAACGAGCGGCCCACCATCCAGGCCGCCGCGCTGACGGTGGACGAGAACAGCCTGGCCGGCGTGCTGGCCGGCCGCCTCACCGCCACCGACCCCGACGCCGCGGACCAGGGCAAGCTGGTGCTGACCATGTCCGTGTGGCCGGCGGGCAGCTCGGACCCGTTCGAGCTGCACCCGGCGTCGGGCGAGGTGCGCGTGCGCAGCCCCACGCCGGTGCTGGACTTTGAGGGCCAGAACGTGTTTGTGTACAACACCACCGTGACGGACGTGGGCGGCCTGACGCACCGCGCCACGCTGACCGTGACGCTGGCCAACGTGAACGAGCCGCCGGTTGTGCAGGACGCGGCATTCGCCGTGGACGAGAACAGCGCGGCGGGCACGTTCGTGGGCCAGGTGGTGGCCAGCGACCCCGACGCCTTCACCACCCTCACCTACGCCATCGTGGCGGGCAACGAGGGCGGCGCCTTTGCCGTGAACACGGCTACGGGCGCGCTGCTGGTGGCGGCCAACGTGCTGGACTTTGAGGACCTGGACCGCTACGTGCTGACCGTGTCGGTGCAGGACAATGGCATCCCGGGCATGCCCACGCCGCGCCTGACCTCCACCGCCACCCTCGTGGTGAGCGTGCGGGATGTGAACGACG
>JBKBRW010000046.1:0-658 GCA_046291555.1 Thiobacillus sp. | reverse complement strand
GCTGCGGCGACGGCTGCGCCGCGCGCTGTTGCGCGTTTTCGAACGCCGCGGCGCGAAGCTTCTCGCGGCGCGCGCGACGCGCGGGGTCGGTGCTGTGCAGCACGCGCACGGCGACAGCAGGCGCGGCAGAGGCGGGGCGCCGCGATTGGCGCTGCCTCGCCGCCGTGCGGATGTGTCCCGCCGCGCTGGAGGCGGCAGTGGCAGCAGCAGCGGCAATGGCAGCAGTTGCGGCAGCAGTCGGTTGCGGCAGCCGGTTGCGACAGCCGGCAGCGACAGCGGCAGCAGTAGCGGCAGCAGCGGCACCGGCGGCAGAGGCGCCCGCAGCGCTGCCAGCACCGAGGGTGGGGTGGGAAAGAGCGCGGCAGCAGGCGCAGCAGGCGCAGCAGACGCAGCAGGGGAGCTAGCGGAGGGCCGCGGCGGTGGCGATGAAGACGGCCCTGCTTCCGTGCCGCGGCGCAGCGTGCGCTTCAGCGCCTCCGACAGCACCGCTGCCCGCGAAGCGGTGGCTGCGGCTGCCGCAGAGGACGCGGCCGGCGCCGCCCCTGCTGGAGAGGACACGACTCTGCCAGCGCTGCTGCGGCAGCGCACACGCAGCTCCAGCACCAGCAGCGCGGGCAGTCAGTACGAGCGCGACATGGTGGAGCGCCTGCGTGCCGCG
>JBKBRW010000045.1:0-660 GCA_046291555.1 Thiobacillus sp. | reverse complement strand
GACGAGTTCGTGGTGCTCCTCGAGGACCTGCAGGGCGCCGAGCAGGCCGCCGGGACGGGACGACGGCTGGTCGAGGACATCGGCCGGCCCGTCATGGTCGAAGGCCACCAACTCCGGTTGACCGCGAGCGTCGGGGTGGCCGAGGCCGAGCCCGACGTGGACGCCGAGGAGCTGCTGCGACGGGCGGACGTGGCCTTGTACCGCGCCAAGGCCCTGGGCCGCGCCTGCGTGGTCACCTACCGCCACTCCGACGAGGACGAGGGCCGGTTCCGCCCGGACCTGGAACCGGAGCTGCGACGGGCGGTGGCCCGCGACGAGTTCGTGCTGCACTACCAGCCCATCGTCCAGCTCGACTCCGGCCGGATCACCGGCGTCGAGGCGCTGCTGCGATGGCGTCACCCCGATCGGGGGCTGCTGAGCCCGGACGCCTTCCTGGAGGAGGCGACCTCGTCGGGCCTGTTGGGCGCGATCGGCGAGCGGTCGCTGCAGCGGGCGTGCGCCGACTTCGCTGCGATCGCCGAGCGGTCCGGGTGCCACCTCCCACACTCGGTCGCGGTGAACCTGTCGTCGAGCGAGCTGACCGACCGACGGGTCGTGCGCCGCGTCGCCGACGCACTGGACGCGTCCGGGCTGGACCCCTCCCACCTCACCGTCGAGATC
>JBKBRW010000044.1:0-661 GCA_046291555.1 Thiobacillus sp. | reverse complement strand
GCATTCCTACGAAACCCGCAAGGGCTACTGGAAGGGGGGCACGGTGGGCGTATTCGGTTACGGCGGCGGCGTGATTCCCCGCTTCACCGAAATCAAGGACGACAACGGTCAGCCGGTCTTCAAGGATGCTGCCGAATTCCACACCCTGCGCATCATGCCGCCGCCCGGCATGCACTACGATACCGCCACGCTGCGCAAGTTCTGCGACATCTGGGAAAAATACGGTTCCGGTCTGATCGCGTTGCACGGTCAATCCGGCGACATCATGTTCCAGGGCTGCACCACCGAGAACGTCCAGCCGGCCTGGGACGAGATCAATGAAATGGGCTTCGACATGGGCGGTGCCGGCCCTGCAGTGCGCACCGCGATGTCCTGCGTCGGTGCCGCACGCTGTGAGCAGTCCTGCTACGACGAAGCCAAGGCTCACCAGAAGATCATCAACAACTTCCTCGACGACATCCACCGCCCCGCCTTGCCGTACAAGTTCAAGTTCAAGTTCTCCGGCTGCGGCAATGACTGCATGAATGCGATCCAGCGCGCCGACATGGCCGTGATCGGCACCTGGCGCGACAACATGAAGACCGATGACGAGCTCGGCAAGAAGTGGTTCGCCAAGCACGGCATGAACGAGCTGATCAACGACGTCGTCAACATGTGCCCG
>JBKBRW010000043.1:0-663 GCA_046291555.1 Thiobacillus sp. | reverse complement strand
GACCGCAAGAGAGCCGCCGGCACCGCTGGACGTGTTGTGGGGCCTCAAGCAAGCGACGCGCTACCACCTCAACATGCAGCAGTTCAAGAAGGAGCTCATGGGTCGCTTGCGGACGGCGCAAGAGCGCCACCACGGCGCTGGAGGGGGCGCGCGCTAAGCAGACGCAGCGCTACAACGCCAGACACCGGCCACCGCAGTTCCGCGAGGGCGACCGCGGTCATGACGCGCCGCAAGGGCAAGGCGAACAAGTTGGCGCACGACAGGTGGCTGGGGCCGTTCCGGGTGGTGGAGCGAGTCACGCCCGTCACCTTCCGTCTGCGCAACGTGAAGAACCGCCTGTTGAAGCAGCTGGCCCATGCCAGCCGCTTGAAGCCGTACTACGAGTTCGAGTCCCGCCCGCTGGGCGCTCCGGACCTGGACCCGGGTGACGAGACAAGACGGACGACCAGCTGCCGGAAGGATGGCACCAGGTCGACTACGTAGTGGACAAGCGACACCGGCGCCTGCACGGGCAGCGCCGCCGGACGACGCAGTACAAGGTCCGCTGGTTGGGTTATGGGCCTGAGGAGGACAGCTGGGTGGACGCCCGGTGTGTGGCGGCCCCGCTGCGAGAGGCCTACGAGGCGCGGCAGTGAGTGTCGGCGCGGCCCCGGATGGGACGCG
>JBKBRW010000042.1:0-664 GCA_046291555.1 Thiobacillus sp. | reverse complement strand
CGACGTGGTCGTCTGGGACCGTGAGGGCTGCCTGTCCGCCGACGACACGTCGCTGTCGCCGGCCAAGGCCGAGCTCGCCTCGCGCACCAACCCGCGTCGGGTCACCGGCACCCTCCAGGACGGTCTGCAGGGCGCCGACGTCTTCATCGGGGTCAGCGGTCCCGGGGTGCTGCAGGCGGAGTGGATCGACGACATGGCTGACGACGCGATCGTCTTCGCGCTGGCCAACCCCGACCCCGAGATCGACCCGGCCGAGGCCGGCAAGCGGGCCGCGGTGGTCGCCAGCGGTCGCTCCGACTACCCCAACCAGATCAACAACGTGCTGGCGTTCCCCGGTGTCTTCCGGGGCCTGCTCGACGCCCGCGCGTCGGAGATCACCACCGAGATGCTGATCCGGGCCGCCGAGGCGATCGCCCGGGTGGTGACCGACGAGGAGCTCAACGCCACCTTCATCATCCCCAGCGTCTTCGACACCGAGGTGCCCAAGCGCGTCGCCGAGGCGATCAGCGGCAAGCACCACGAGTAGCCCCCTGGGTGTTGAGTCGCGCCCCGCTGGGTGTTGAGTCGCGCCTCCCTGGAGAAACGTGCTTGACGGTCAGACTTCCTATTTGGAAGTCTCTTCTGACTTCACCATCAGGGGGCATCAGATGATCCATGCGCGGGG
>JBKBRW010000041.1:0-669 GCA_046291555.1 Thiobacillus sp. | reverse complement strand
ACCCGTGGCACTGCTCGCTGCCGCCGAGGCGTGCCGAGCGGGGGGTGTTCGCGCGGCGGGCGACCACGGTTCGTCCGTCTGTGCGCCTGCGTGTGCTACCAAGAGCGCAGTGCGGCGCGGCGCTGCGGCTGCCTCTGTTGGTGCTGCGGAAGCTTGCTGCAGCCGCTGCTGTGGCGGTGGCTGTTGCAGCTGTTGTGGCTGCGGTTGCTGCAGCGTGCCGGTGGATGCGCCAGCGTGCAGTGAATGCTGCGCCATCTGCGCCACCAGCCACCGTGCGGCCCGCGCCGCATCAGCCGCATCTGCAGCCTGCGCCGCCTGCGCCGCCTGCGCCGCCTCCGTCTCTGCGTCCGACAGCGGCACTGCCACAAGCGCCTCGTCGTCATGGTCGTCGCGCGCTGGCTGCGCGGTGCTGGCACCGATTCCGCGCGCGGAGGCAGCGGCAGGCTCTGCGGGGGCGGCCGGCGGCAGTGCCACCATCGCCCGCGCCGCCAGCTCCGCCTCCCGTGTGCGCTGCTGGATCCGGCGCAGTCGCTGCTGCGCGCGCGCCAGCATGCGTGCCTCGTCTCGCTGCTGCGTGCGCTGCCGGTGCAGGCGCACGGCCAGCGCCTCTGCCTCGTGCGTGCGCCGCACTCGCTGCTGCAGCCGCCGCCTGCGCTCCGCCTCCGCCTC
>JBKBRW010000040.1:0-699 GCA_046291555.1 Thiobacillus sp. | reverse complement strand
GGGGCGCGACTTTCCCCGTCTGCAACACGGCGGCGCGCATCTGGGCGAGGATCTCGCCCGTCATGGCGACGACATCACGCTGCGGACGGTCCGGGGCCTGGGCATCGGCCTGATCGCCTGGCTCATCCTGTGGCTGCTCGGCGCGCCGCTGCGTCGCGCCGTTTCCCATCTGGCATGGGATGCCGTATTCGGCACGCTCCTCGTTCTCTGCCTCGTCGCCGGGCCGATGGCGCTGCTGGCGCAGGGCTACCATGTGCTCGGCACCGACAAGGTCGGGCAGGACGTGCTGTATCTGACGCTGAAGAGTATCCGCACGGGCTTGCTGATCGGCACGCTGACCACCTTGATCATGCTGCCGGCGGCGATCTTCCTTGGCATCCTCGCCGGCTATGCCGGCGGCTGGATCGACGATCTGATCCAGTATCTCTATACCACGCTGAATTCGATTCCGGGCGTCTTGCTCATCGCCGCCGCGGTGCTGATGATGCAGGTGGTGATCGACACCCATCCCGACTGGTTCGCAACTGCAGCCTCCCGGGCCGATGCCCGCCTGGTCGCCCTGTGCGCGATTCTCGGCATCACCAGCTGGACGGGGCTCGCCCGCCTGCTGCGCGGCGAGACGCTCAAGCTGCGCGAGCTCGAATACGTGCAGGCGGCACGCGCACTCGGTGTTTCGAATCTGCGCATCCTGACGCGCCA
>JBKBRW010000003.1:73125-155262 GCA_046291555.1 Thiobacillus sp. | reverse complement strand
GCAGATCGAAGCCGCCGGCGTGCTCGTCCGGCGCGGCACCCTCATCGATGCCACCATCGTCCGGTCGGCGAGGAAAGCCCCGCCCAAGGGCGAAGCCGGAGGCGATACGGACGCCCGCTGGGCGGTCAAGGGCAACAAACCCATCGCCCATGGGTTCAAGGCGCATATCGCCGTGGACGACGGCAGCGAGATCGTGCGCGCCATCGCGACCACGAACGGATCGGTGCACGATTCCGTCCCCCTGGATCGGTTGCTGGAGCGCGCGCCAGCCGCTGCGGTTTATGCCGACGCGGCCTATTGCGACACGGCGCGACGTAAACGGCTGCGCGCGCAAGGCATCTTCCCGCGCATCCGGTTCAACCCGCGCGCAGGTGAACTCACGCCCCGGCAGACGGCGTTGAACCATCGTTGGTCGAAAGTGCGGGCGAGGGTCGAGCACGTGTTTGCCGACTGGAAGGCGCGACGAACGCTGGCGCGCTGCCGCTACGAGGGCTTGAAGAAGAACGCCCTGCACTTCACGCTCTTGGCCCTGGCGCACAACCTGCGGCGCTGGTCGGTGCTGGCCGCGTGAACAGCCGGGTGGGGAGGATTGCGTCCGGTACACCGAAACCGACGCAGAAAGTGACGAAAACCTGCCCGCGGAATGGCCGGCGAGGCAGGGCTGCCGGGCGTTCGGCATGAGATTCAGGCCGGAAAAACGCATGGCACGGAATTCGCGGGGTTAGGCAGAGGTTTCAGGGAGAAAGCGCGTGGCGAGTGACAAAGCGCTGCATGAAATCGTGATCGTCGGCGGTGGCGCCGGCGGGCTGGAGCTCGCCACGCGGCTGGGCGACAAGCTCGGCCGGACGAAGCGCGCGCGTATCACGCTGATCGACGCCTCGCCCTCGCACATCTGGAAACCGCTGCTCTACGAGGTCGCCGCGGGCAGCCTCGACTCCTACGCCGAGCGCCTGGAATATCTCGCCCAGGGCCACTGGCACGGCTTCACCTTTCGACTCGGCCGCATGGATGGGCTCGATCGGCAGCGGCAGGAAGTCAGCGTCGCGCCGACCTTCGACGAGAACGGCGTCGAGATCATTCCGCGCCGCAGTTTTCATTACGACACGCTGGTGATCGCGGTTGGCTCGGTCGGCAACGACTTCGGCGTGCCCGGCGTGCGCGAGCACTGCATCATGCTCGACACGCCCGAAGAGGCGCGCGAGTTCCACCGTCGCCACATCAATGCCTGCCTGCGCGCCAACACCCAGCGTGAGCCGGTCGCGCCGGGCCAACTCACGGTCGGTATCGTCGGCGCCGGCGCGACCGGTGTCGAACTCGCCGCCGAGCTGCACGACACGACGCGCGAACTCTCGGCCTACGGCATGGACAAGATCGAGCCGGAGAAGAGCCTGAAACTGCTGCTGGTCGAGGCTTCCGACCGCATCCTGCCGGGCCTGCCGCCGCGGCTGTCGGCCGCCGCCGCGGAGCGGCTCGCCGCGCTCGGCGTCGAAATGCACGTGGGCGAACGCATCGTCGAGGTGCGCGAGAACGGCATGGTGACTGCCGACGGCAAGTTCATCCCCGCCAGCATGATGGTGTGGTCGGCCGGGATCAAGGCGCCGGATTTCCTCAAGGACCTCGATGGCCTGGAGACCAACCGCATCAATCAATTGGTGGTCCGCCCCACGCTGCAGACGACGCGCGACGACAACATCTTCGCCTTCGGCGACTGCGCCGCCTGCCCCATGCCCGACGGCCGCAACGTGCCGCCGCGCGCGCAGGCCGCGCACCAGCAGGCCTCGATGCTGGTCAAGTCGATTTGCCGGCGCCTGCGCGGCAAGCCGCTGCCCGAGTACGTCTATCGCGACTACGGCTCGCTCGTCGCGCTCGGTCGCTTTTCCCCGGTCGGCAACCTGATGGGGACGCTCACCGGCGGCAGCATCCTGATCGAGGGCGTGATGGCGCGGCTGGTGTACTGGTCGTTGCACAAAATGCACGAGATCGCGCTGCACGGCTGGGTGAAGACCGCACTCACCACCTACGCGCATTTCATCAGCACGCCGACGCGGGCGCGGATCAAGCTGCACTAGCGCCCGTTTTGTTCCACAGCCACGCCGCCCCGCGCACGCCACTGGAGTCGCCGTACTTGGGTGGCACGAGCTTGGTGTCGACGCGATCGGAAAACACGTAGCGCCGCCACAGTCTGGGAACGGTGTCATACAGCCGGGTGATGTTCGACATGCCGCCGCCAAGCACGATCACATCCGGGTCGATGAGATTGATGACGCCGGCCAGCGCGCGCGCCAGGCGTTCTTCGTAGCGCGCGAGCGTCGCGCTGCACGGGCCGTAGCCGGCGGCGGCGAGCTGGGCGATTTCGTGTGCCGGCAGGTCCTCGCCGCCGTAGCGCACGTGGTCGGCGGCAAAGCCGGGGCCGGACAGCCAGGTTTCGATGCAGCCTTTCTTGCCGCAGTAGCAGGCGGGAGCGGCGTCGAGTTCGCGCGGGCTGGGCCAGGGGTGGTTGATCGCCTCGCCGGTGGCGGGGTGCGTGCCGGTGGATTCCTGGTCGGCCTGGCGGTGGGCGAACTGGAAATAGGGCAGGGGATTGTGACCCCACTCGCCGGCGATGGCGTTGGCGCCTTGCAGCAAATGGCCGCGCACGACCACGCCGCCGCCCACTCCGGTGCCGAGGATGACGCCGAACACGGTGCCGGCCCCCGTTGCCGCGCCGTCGGTGGCTTCGGAAAGCGCGAAGCAGTCGGCGTCGTTGGCCATTCTGATCGCCCGGTTCAGCGCGCGCTCGAGGTCCTCCTTCAGCGGGCGGCCGTTGAGGCAGGTCGAATTGCAGTTCTTCATGCGCCCGGTCGCGGGCGAGATCGCCCCCGGCGTGCCGACCCCGACCGTGCCGCCTTGCCCCAGTTCGACTTCGGCCGCGTGCACCAGCGCCGCGATTGCGGCGACCGTCGCGGGGTAGTCGTCCTGAGGCGTCGCTACCCGGCGGCGCAGGAGCTCGCGGCCGTCAGTGTCGAAAGCAATGAGTTCGATCTTGGTGCCGCCGAGGTCGATGCCGAAACGGAGTGTGGGGGCCACGGTGTAAAATCTCCGGCTATTTAACTTGCGTTGGAACCAACATGGCAGGACATTCGAAATGGGCCAACATCCAGCACCGCAAGGGGCGCCAGGATGCGAAGCGCGGCAAGATCTTCACCAAGCTTATCAAGGAAATCACCGTGGCCGCCAAGATGGGCGGCGGCGATCCCAACATGAACCCGCGGCTGCGGCTGGCCATCGAGAAGGCCAAGGCCGAGTCCATGCCGAAGGACAACATCGAGAACGCGATCAAGCGCGGCACCGGCCAGCTCGACGGCGTGAACTACGAGGAGGTGCGCTACGAGGGCTACGGCATCGGCGGCGTCGCGGTCATGGTCGATTGCCTCACCGACAACAAGACGCGCACCGTCGCCGACGTGCGCCACGCCTTCACCAAGCACGGCGGCAACATGGGCACCGACGGCTGCGTCGCGTTCCAGTTCAAACACTGCGGCCAGATCGTGCTGGAGCCTGGCGCCTCCGAGGATGCGGTGATGGAGGTCGCGCTGGAGGCCGGCGCCGACGACGTCATTCCCAACGAGGACGGCTCGATCGAGGTACTGACCTCGCCGGACCCGAAGGCTTTTGAGGCCGTCAAGCAAGCGCTGGAGAAAGCCGGCTTCAAGCCCGCGATGGCGGAGATCACCATGCGCCCGGAATCCGAGACCGAACTCACCGGCGACGACGCGGTGAAGATGCAGAAGATCCTGGACGCGCTCGAAAGCCTCGACGACGTGCAGGAGGTCTACACCAACGCGGTGTTGCCGGACTGATGCCGGACTGCTATAAAGTGGTCAGTTTGAAATGACCAGTTAAGGCGATCATGGAACTACCGGCAACGGAATTCAAGGCCAAGTGCCTCGCCTATCTTGACCAGGTGGCGCGGACGCACGCCCCCATCACCCTGACCAAGCACGGCCGGCCCGTGGCCCGGCTGGTGCCGATGGACGAATCCGAACCGGTGTTGTTCGGTCGTCTCGCCGGCACGGTGCACGTGCGTGGCGACCTGATCGCGCCGGTCGGTGAAGCCTGGGAGGCCGATGCCTGACGCCGGGCTGGTGATCGACACGCATGTTTGGCTGTGGCTGGAGGCGGACCCCGACCGGCTGGGAGAACAGGCGCGCGCGCGCATCGAGCAGGCAGCGCGCGCAGGGCGACTCTGGGTGTCGGTGATGTCGGTGTGGGAGATCGGCATGCTGGTGGCCAAGGACCGCATCCGACTGTCCATGCCGGTGGACGAGTGGGTGCGCCAGGCATCCGCCACCCCGGGCATGCAGATGCTGGGCGTGATCCCCGAAATCGCCCTGGAGTCGACGCGGCTGCCGGATGCGCCCCATGGCGACCCGGTCGATCGCTTGCTGATGGCAAGCGCACGGGTACACAACCTCACCCTGGTCACGGCCGACGAGAAGATCCTCGCCTACGCCGGACAGGGCCACCTGAAGGCGCTGCACGCGTGAGCGGCATCCGCATCCTCGGCATCGACCCCGGCCTGCGCCTCACCGGCTTCGGCGTCATCGAGCAGATTGGGCATAAGCTCGCCTACGTGGCGAGCGGCGTGATCAAGAGCGGCGAGGGCGAGCTGCCGGCGCGGCTGGGCGTGCTGTTCGCCGGGCTCAACGAGGTCATTGCCACCTACCAGCCCGACACCTGCGCGGTCGAGATCGTGTTCGTCAACGTCAACCCGCAGTCGACGCTGCTGCTGGGCCAGGCGCGCGGCGCCGCGATCTGCGCCGCGGTGTCGAACGAACTCGTGGTCGCCGAGTACACCGCATTGCAGATCAAGCAGGCCGTCGTCGGCCACGGCAAGGCCGCCAAGGAACAGGTGCAGGAAATGGTCAAGCGGCTCCTGGCGCTGCCGGTCGCGCCGACGGCGGATGCCGCCGACGCGCTCGCCTGCGCCATCACCCACGCCCACGGCAGCCGCCTCGGTGCGCAACCCACCGCTGGCTATCGCGTGAGAGGCGGGCGTCTCGTATGAACCGGAAAAGCGCATGATAGGAAAAACGCTTTCGATGGGATGCGCCCGATGATCGGGCGGATCGTGGGCATCCTCGCCGCCAAGCAGCCGCCGCAGGTGCTGGTCGACGTCGGCGGCGTCGGCTACGAGATCGACGTGCCGATGAGCACCTTCTACAACCTGCCCGCGGTCGGCGAGAAGGTGAGCCTGCTCACGCATCTGGCTATCCGCGAGGACGCGCACCTGCTGTATGGCTTCGGCAGCGAGGCCGAACGCGCGGCGTTCCGCGAACTCCTGAAGGTCTCCGGCATCGGCGCCAAGACCGCGCTGTCGGTGCTCTCCGGCCTGTCGGTCAACGACCTCTCGGCGGCGATCGCGGCGCAGGAGGTCGGGCGTCTCGTCAAGGTGCCGGGCATCGGCAAGAAGACCGCCGAGCGCCTGCTGCTCGAACTCAAGGGCAAGCCGGTGTTCGCTGGCGCGGTGGGCGGCGTCGCTGCGGCCGCGCCGTCGGACGACGTGCGCCAGGCCCTGCTGGCGCTGGGCTACAATGAGCGCGAAGCCGCCGAGGCGATTCGCCAGTTGCCCGCTGACCTGAGCGTGGGTGAGGCGATCCGACAGGCCTTGCGCGCCCTGTCGAAAGCCTGACTGCCCTCGTGTCCCCCGTCATCGCTCCTTCGTCCAAGACCGTCTCGCTCAAGCGGCAGTGGGTGCTGCTGCTCGCCGGTGTCGTCGGTCTGTTCGCGCTGGGGATCGCCCTGAGCCTGTGGGTGAGCCTGCGGGCGGGTGCTCAAAGCGAGGAACGGCACCTCCGGGGGGAGGCGGAACAGGCGGTGGTCGGCTTGGTGCGGGTGATGGACTATCACCGCGCCGTTCTCGCCAACGTCGTGCGCGACCCGGAATTTGCCGAACTCCTGCGCGCCGGGACCGCAGAGGAGCAACAGGCGTGGGCGGTTGCGCGGCAGCGCCTGTTGCCCGACGTGCTCGCGCTCGCGCTGATCGATGCACACGGCGAGGTACTGGGCGATCCCCAAACCCTGCATATCGGCCCGGCGTGTCTCGCCGACCTGCGCCGCGCGAAGGACCTCAATCAACTGCGGCCCGTCCTCCACAACGGCACCGGTGGCCCCCCCCACGTCGATCTCGTCGCCACCCTCCCGGGCGACGAGGGCGGCCGGCGCGGGGCGGTGTTTCTCAGCCTGCGCCTCGCGCAATTGCAGCGGGTGATCGATGATGCGCTCGACCCGGGCCATGCACTGGTGCTGCTCGACGGCGCGAGCCACACGCTCGTGAGAGCGGGCGCGGTCGAAGGGCCGGTGCGCGAGGTGCGCATGACGCTGCCCGGAACCGATTGGACCCTGGTCGCGCAGTCGCCCGTGCGGACGCTCACGCGCGACGGCGAGAAGCAGGCGCTGGTCGGATTGCTCACCCTGCTCGCCGTGCTCACCCTGCTCGGCATTACGCTCACGCGCTTGCGCCGCACCGTGTTGCGCGATGTCGACGCCACCCGCGATGCCCTCGCGGCACTCGCGCGCGACGAACCGGTGGCGGAGATCGTGCCGCACTACGCCGAATTCCAGCCAGCGTTCGCCGACATCCACCGCATCGCGCTCAACCTGCAGGACCAGCGTGTTCGCCTGGAGTACCTGAGCCTCACCGATCCGCTCACCGGGCTGCCGAATCGTCGTGCCTTGGAGAACCATTTTGCGCAGGTGCAGGGCCTCGCTGCGCGCGAGCACCATGTCGCCCTGGTGCTGCTCGATGTCGATCATTTCAAGACCGTGAACGACACGCTGGGCCATGGCGTCGGCGACCAGGTGCTGCGCGCCCTGGCCGAGTCGCTCAAGACTCTCACCCGGCGCGCCGATCTCGCGGCGCGGCTCGCCGGCGACGAATTCGTCGTGTTGCTGACGCATGTCGAAGCAGGCGGACTGGAAGCGTGGTACCAGCGTCTGGCCGACCACTTCCGCAATGAGCTTGCGGCGCTGGGACTCGAGGTGCCGACGGGCCTCAGCGCGGGGCAGACCTGGATCCGGAAGACGCCGGACGAGACGATCGGCGACGCGTTGAGCCGCGCGGATCGCGCGCTCTACCGGGCCAAGGCCCGAGGGCGCGGCCAGCTCGTGACGGAAGCGGCGGGGTAGAATCGGGGCTCGTACGCGCCACTCGCCATGATCGAAACCGACCGCCTTATCGCCCCCGCCGCCGCCAGCCCGCAGGAAGAGCAAATCGAACGCGCGCTGCGCCCACGCACGCTCGCCGAATACGTCGGTCAGCAGAAGGCGCGCGAGCAGCTCGAGATCTTCATCCACGCCGCGCGCCAGCGCAAGGAAGCGCTCGACCACGTGCTGTTGTTCGGCCCGCCGGGGCTGGGCAAGACCACCCTCGCCCACATCATCGCGCGCGAGATGGGGGTGAACCTCAGGCAGACCTCGGGCCCGGTGCTCGAGCGCGCGGGCGACCTCGCGGCGCTCCTCACCAACCTCGAGCCGCACGACGTCTTGTTCATCGACGAGATTCATCGCCTGAGCCCGGTCGTGGAGGAAGTGCTCTACCCCGCGCTGGAAGATTTCCAGATCGACATCATGATAGGCGAAGGCCCCGCGGCGCGCTCGGTCAAGCTCGACCTGCCGCCTTTCACCCTCGTCGGCGCCACCACTCGGGCCGGCATGCTCACCAACCCGTTGCGCGACCGCTTCGGGATCGTCGCGCGGCTCGAGTTCTATTCGGCCGAGGAACTCGGCTTCATCGTGCATCGCTCGGCGGGCCTCCTGGGCATGAATCTCGACGAGGCGGGCGCGCTGGAAATCGCCCGCCGTTCGCGCGGCACGCCGCGCATCGCCAACCGCCTGCTGCGGCGCGTGCGCGACTACGCGGAAGTGAAGGCGGGCGGCCGCGCCACCGGCGCGGTGGCGGACGCCGCATTGGTGATGCTCGACGTCGACCGCGCAGGGCTCGATGTGATGGACAGGAAGCTGCTCTCCGCAGTGGTCGAAAAATTCATGGGCGGCCCGGTGGGCCTGGACAACCTCGCTGCGGCCATTGGCGAGGAGCGGGACACCATCGAGGACGTGCTCGAGCCCTATCTCATCCAGCAGGGCTACCTGCAGCGCACCCCGCGCGGCCGCATCGCGACCGCGCTCGCCTACCGCCACCTCGGGCTCGTGCCGCCCGCCGCCCCCAACGCGGATCTTTTCTAATGGCCTTTACCTGGCCGGTGCGCGTCTACTGGGAGGACACCGACGCTGGCGGCGTCGTGTACTACGCCAACTACCTCAAGTTTCTCGAGCGCGCCCGTAGCGAATGGCTGCGCGCTCGCGGATTCGAACAGGACGTGCTGCGCGACGAGGTCGGCGTGCTGTTCGTGGTGCGCCGGGTCGAGATCGACTACCTCGCCCCGGCGCGATTCAGCGACGCGCTCGAAGTCACGGTGCGCCTTGATCATGCCGGGCGCGCCCGCCTCGTCGTGTGGCAGGAACTTGTGCGCGACGGCGCGCGTCTAGCCGAGGCCGTCGTCACCCTCGCGTGCGTCGGCGCCGCCGATTTCAAACCCGCTAGAATTCCCTTGCCGATCCTTCAAGCGCTGGACACCAAGCCGTGAACGCCGAACTGACCCAGGACCTGTCGCTCCTTCATCTCGTGCTCGAAGCCTCGATCCCGGTGCAGATCGTCATGCTGCTGCTGGTCGGCGCGTCGTTGCTGTCGTGGTGGTACATCTTTCTCAAGCTGTTCGCGCTCAAGCAGGCGCAAAAAGAGGCGGAAGCCTTCGAGCGCGAATTCTGGGCCGGCGGCGACATGCGCACGATGTACGACCGCGTCGCGCAGACGCGCGAATCGGCAGGCGAGATGGCGCGACTGTTCGAGGCCGGCTTCCGGGAATTCATGAAGCTGCGCCAGCAGCCCGGCGTGTCGGTGAACGTCATCATCGACGGCACCCGGCGCGCGATGCGCGCGGCCTACCAGCGCGAACTCGACGGGCTCGAGTCGCACCTGTCCTTCCTCGCCACGGTCGGCTCGGTGTCGCCTTACGTCGGCCTGTTCGGCACCGTATGGGGCATCATGATCGCCTTCATCGGCCTGTCGAACGTCGCCCAGGCGACGCTGGCGCAGGTCGCACCCGGCATCGCCGAGGCGCTGATCGCGACCGCCATGGGCCTGTTCGCGGCGATTCCGGCGGTGATCGGCTACAACCGCTTCACCCACGACATCGACCGCCTCGCCAACCGCATGGAGAGCTTCATGGAGGAGTTCTCCAACATCCTGCAGCGGCAGGTCACGGCCAAGTAAACGTATGGCTCGCGCGCGCAAGCAGCTCGCCCAGATCAACGTCGTGCCGATGCTCGACGTGATGCTGGTGCTGCTGGTGATCTTCATGGTCACCGCGCCTTTCATCAACCCCGGCCAGGTCGAGCTGCCGAGCGTCGCCGACACCTCCCAGACGCCGTCGCAACCGTTGGAGATCATCGTCGGCGAGGGGGGGGACTACCGCCTGCGCGACCGTGCTGCGGGCACGGCCGAGCGCAGCATCGCCAAGTCCGATCTGGCCGCCGAAGTCGCCGCGCTGCACCGCGCGCGTCCCGACCAGCCGGTCGTGATCGCTGCGCACAAGAACGTGCGCTACGAGGAAGTGATGCACGTGATGAGCGTGCTGCAGCGCGCTCAGGTGACCCGCATCGGCCTTCTGGCCCGGCCGGCGCCCTGACATGCTCGCTGCGACCGACGGCCGGTTCGTCGCGCGCCCCGCCCCCAAGCTGATCGCGGGCGCACTGTCGCTCGCGGTGCACGTGCTGTTCGTGGTGATGCTGGTGTTCGGCGTGTCATGGCAGACCCAGCCGACCGGTCCCGTCGCCGTCGACTTGTGGGAAGCGCTGCCCGCCGCGTCGCCGCCGCCACGGCCGCGCCCGGTCCCGCCGCCGGAACCGGTAAAGCCGGAAGCCGTGAAGCCGGCGCCTGCGCCGGAACCGGCCCCTGTGCCGAAACCGACACCCGTTCCCAAGCCGGTCGCCGAGCCTGCGCCGAAGGCGCCCGACATCGCGCTCGAGCGCAAGCGAGCCGAGCAAAAAGCGATGGCCGAAGCCGCCGCGCGCGAACGCGAGCAGGCCGAGCGGCAGCGCGCCGAGGCGCAGCGTCGCGAGCAGCTGCGCCGGCAGGAGGAAGCCGAGCTCATGCGGCGCATGGCCGAGGAGGAGGCCGCCGAAGCGGCGCGTCTTACCCAGCTTGCCGAAGCGCGCGCCGCCGCGAGCAGGCGCCAGGCCGAGGCCGCCAGCCTCATCGCGCAGTACCGCGACCTCATCAGCGCCAAGGTGCGCGGCAACACGCGGCTGCCCGACAACCTCGTCGGCAATCCGGAAGTGCGTATCCGCGTGCGTCTGTTGCCGACCGGCGAGGTGCAAAGCGTGCAGTTGACGCGCTCGAGCGGCAACCCGGCCTACGACGACGCGGTGCTGCGCGCGATCGAGAAATCCTCGCCGCTGCCCCTGCCGGCCGATCGCGATGCGCGCGCCGCCTTCGTGCCGGAACTTTCCTTCGTCCACCGCCCCAAAGATTGAGGCCAACCCGCGCCGCCGCGCGGGTTTTCGCCACGAAGCCCGAGTGGGGCGTGTGCTAGACTTGGCCGGCATTCACGAACCTTCTCACCATCGAGCGTCGAACGCATGCTGCGCGCTTTTGCCCTGTTCCCGGCCCTGTGTCTCGCCTTGCTGAGCCTCTCTTTCGGCGCGCGGGCGGCGATGGAAATCCAGGTCGTCGGCGGTGCCGCGAGCCAGATCGCGATCGCGATCGTCCCCTTCCAGACCGCGCCGGGTCAGCCTGCGCCGGCGCTCACTGACATCATCGCCAGCAACCTCGATCGCAGCGGGCAGTTCCGCCGCATCGACACGGCCGGCACCCCGCAGCCGACTATGCCCGCCCAGGTCGATTACCCCACTTGGCGCGGCCGCGGTGCCGAGGCCGTGGTCGTCGGTCAGGTGCTGCCGGCGGCCGGCGGACGCTTCGAGGTGCGTTTCTACCTGCTCGACGCCGTGCGCCGCACCGAGCTCGCGGCGCTGAGCTACGTCATCACCCCGGCGCAGTGGCGTGCCACCGCGCACCAGATCTCCGACATCATCCATGAAAAGCTCACTGGCGTTCCCGGCGCGTTCAGCAGCCGCATCGCCTACGTGCAGAAGCAGGGCAGCCGCTACGAGCTGCGCGTTGCCGATGCCGACGGCTACAACCCCCGCATCGTCGTGCGCTCGGTCGAGCCGGTGATCTCGCCGCGCTTTTCCCCCGACGGACGGCGCCTCGCCTATGTCTCGTTCGAGGACAAGAAGCCCATCGTCTACGTGCAGTCGCTCGCCGACGGCAGCCGCCGCAAGGTCGCGGCGTTCAAGGGCTCGAATTCGGCGCCCGCGTGGTCGCCGGACGGCCAGCGGCTGGCGGTGGTGCTGACGCGCGATGGCACGTCGCAGATCTACCTCATCGACGCCGACGGCGGCAACCCGACGCGCCTCACGCGCAGCAGCGGCATCGACACCGAGCCCGTGTTCTCCCCAGACGGCCAGACGCTCTATTTCACCTCCGACCGCGGCGGCAGCGCGCAGATCTATCGCATGCCGGTGACGGGCGGGGAGGCGCGGCGGATCACCTTCAGCGGCGGCTACAACGTCTCGCCCGCGATCAGCCCGAACGGGCGCCAGCTCGCCTTCATCACGCGCGACGAGGGCCGCTTCCGTGTAGCGCTGCAGGATCTCGAGACGGGACAGGTCCGCGTGCTCTCCGATACCGCGCGCGACGAGTCGCCGAGCTTCGCGCCCAACGGCCAGGCGATTCTGTTTGCGACGGTCGTCGGGAACCGCGGCGTTCTCGGTACGGTCTCCGTGGACGGGCGCACGCGTGCGCGCTTGTCGGAATCGGGCGTCGATGCCCGCGAGCCGGCGTGGGGGCCTTAGTTCGAGCTGGTTTTCACCGGGCGATTTTCGATGCCGTGATTCTTAATTTCTAAGGAGAGAAACAAATGAACAAGATCCTCTGGCCCATCCTGATCGCGCTCGCGCTCACGGGGTGCAGCAGCACGGCCACCAAGCCGGCAGCGGTGGAGTCGCGCACCGCGGCGCCGGCAACGACCGCCGCGCCGCCGGCCGCCACCACGGCTACGCCTTCCGGCGCCGTGGGTGGCCAACCCATCGCCGCCACGCCTGCCCCGGTCGATCCGCGCAAGGATCCCTCGAACCCGCTATTCCAGCGCAGCGTCTACTTCGACTTCGACAAGTTCGAGGTGAAGGACCAGTACCGTCCCATGCTCGAGGCGCACGCCGGCTACCTGCGCGCCAACCCGAACGCGCGCGTCATCCTGCAGGGCAACACCGACGAGCGCGGCAGCCGCGAGTACAACCTCGCGCTGGGCCAGAAGCGCGCCGAGGCCGTGCGCCGCGTCCTGAACGTGATGGGTGTGCCGGACGGCCAGATGGAAGCGATCAGCTTCGGCGAGGAGAAGCTGCGCAACCCGGGCACCACCGAAGACGCGCACGCCGAGAACCGCCGCACCGACATCGTGTATGGCGACGAGTAAGCCCGCCCTGCTGCTCGCCGCGGGGCTCATGCTGGCGCAGCCGGCGTGGGCGCTTTTTGGCGTGGGCGAACTCAACACGCGCGTGCAGGCGCTGCAGCAGCGCGTCGACGCCATCGACGCGCGGCTCGCCAAGGTTGAGGCCGCCGTGCAGGATAAGCAGCAATTGCTCAACCTGATGCGCGAGGTCGAGGCGCTCAAGGCCGAGCTCGCGCGTCTGCGCGGCCAGACCGAGGTGCAGGCGCATCAGCTCGACACCCTCGGCAAGCGGCAGAACGACCTGTACGCCGACCTCGACCAGCGCATGGGCGACCTCTCGAGGACGGTCCAGGCCGCGGCCGCCGCAGCGGCCCAGCCCGAGAAGAGCGAGCCCGCCGCAGGCGACCCCGCGCTCGAATCGCGTAGCTACGAGGCCGCGCTCAAATTGTTCCGCGACGGCGATTATCCCGCTGCGATCGCCGGTTTCAACGATTTCCTCAAGGCCTATCCGGCGAGCGCGCTCGCGGCCAACGCGCAATACTGGATCGGCTACTCGTACTTCGCGCAAAAGGATTACAAGGCCGCGCTTGCGCAGCAGCAGAAGCTGATCGCGGCCTACCCCGCCAGCAACAAGGTGCCGGACGCGCTGTTCAACATCGCCGCCAGCCAGCTCGCGCTCAACGACACCGCTGCCGGGCGCAAGACGCTGCAGGAGATCGTCGCCAAGTATCCGGGCACCCAGGCCGCGACGCTGGCGACGCGGCGCGTGGCCGAACTGAAGTAAACCCGTGCCGGATACCGCAACTCTCGAGCAAGGCGCAGGCCACCGGACCGACGCGCCGGCGTCGACGCTCCGCATCACCGAGGTCTTTCTCTCGCTGCAGGGCGAGACCAGCCGCGCGGGCCTGCCCACCGTGTTCGTGCGGCTCACCGGTTGCCCCCTGCGCTGCCGTTGGTGCGACACGGCCTACAGCTTCCAGGGCGGCGAGACCGTCACGCTCGACGCGCTGCTCGCGCGCATCGCCGACTACGGCGTGAAGACCGTGTGCGTCACCGGCGGCGAGCCGCTCGCGCAGCGAAACTGCCCGGCGCTGCTCACCGCGCTGTGCGACGCCGGCTATTCCGTGTCCCTCGAAACCAGCGGTGCGCTCGATATCAGCGGCGTCGACCCGCGCGTTGCGCGCATCGTCGACATCAAGCCGCCCGGCTCGGGCGAGGACGCGCGCAATCGCTGGGAGAACCTCGCCCACCTCACGCCGCACGACGAGATCAAGTTCGTGGTCGCCGACCGCGCCGACTACGACTGGGCGCGCAAGTTGCTGCGCGACGAGCGTCTCGACCGCCTCTGCCCGGTGCTGTTCTCCCCCGTGCAGGGCGAACTGGCACCCGCGCAACTCGCCGAATGGGTGCTCGCCGACAGACTGCCGGTGCGCATGCAGGTACAGCTGCACAAGATCCTGTGGGGCAACGCGCCAGGCAAATGATTCCTGCGATGAAGCCGGCCGTCGTCCTGCTTTCCGGCGGCCTCGATTCCGCCACCGTGCTCGCGATCGCGCGCGGTGAGGGCTACGCCTGTCATGCGCTCAGCCTCGACTATGGCCAGCGCCACACCGCCGAGCTCGCCGCCGCCGCGCGCGTGGCGCGCGCGCTCGGCGCGGTCGAGCACCGCGTCATGCGCCTCGGGCTGGGCGACATCGGCGGCTCCGCGCTCACCGACGATTCCATCGCCGTGCCGGAAGCCCCCACCGAAGGCATCCCCGTCACCTACGTGCCCGCCCGCAACACCGTCATGCTCGCGCTCGCGCTCGCCTGGGCCGAAGTGCTCGGTGCGCGCGACCTCTTCATTGGCGTCAACGCCGTCGATTATTCCGGCTACCCGGATTGCCGGCCCGAATTCATCGCAGCCTTCGAGCGTATGGCCAACCTCGCCACCCGGGCCGGCGTCGAAGGCGCGGCGCTCAAAGTTCACGCCCCGCTGCAATATCTGTCGAAGGCCGGCATCATCCGCCGCGGCGTCGCACTCGGCGTCGACTACGCGCTCACCGTGAGCTGCTACCAGGCCGACGCCGCAGGCCGCGCCTGTGGCGTGTGCGACGCCTGCCGCCTGCGCCGGGCGGGGTTCGAGGCCGCCGGCGTGCCCGACCCCACGCGCTACCGCTGAGCCCGGGCGGGAGAATCCGTGCAGGGTCTTTACCCGCTTCGCAAGCTTCGTCTATAATCTTGCGCTTTCGCGGATACGGCTTCATGCCGCGTCCCGGGTCGGTAGCTCAGCCGGTAGAGCAGCGGACTTTTAATCCGTTGGTCGCGAGTTCGAATCTCGCCCGACCCACCAGCATTCCAAAAGCCACGGTTCGCCGTGGCTTTTTCGTTTGCCGCCTTGCATCCTCTTGGCGTCGCGACCTGCCGCGTTGGCTCGGGAGAGGTCGCCGGGTGGGAGTGACGAAAAGTGTCAGCGTATGCCGCGCACGGGCAGTGCGGCGGTCGCGTCATCGCGCGTGCTGCGGCCGCGCGTGTGGGGTGAGAACCACGCAAAGGCTGGTGGCGACAAGGGTTTTGCCAGGTTTGTGGGCGATGGCCCTAAAGTTGGCATGCCTCCTGCTCGTAAAAGGGCAAGACAGGGAGACCTGTTGGATCCGATCAACCATTTAGGAGAAGTGAAATGATGAAGAAAGCGCAACAGGGCTTCACCCTGATCGAACTGATGATCGTGGTGGCGATTATCGGTATTTTGGCTGCCGTCGCGTTGCCGGCCTATCAGAATTACACCAATAAATCCAAGGTCCGTGCCTGTCAGGCGGAAGGTGTGGCTATTATGCGCGGCGCTGTGGCGGCAACTGCAGATGGTGATGTCACTAGCATGCCTGCCTATACCCCCTCCGCCTGTGCAACGTCTAGCTACAACGCCAGCGCTCTACTTACTGCCGGCGGCACAACTACGTTTACCGCCAAAGATGACGGCCCGACCGTAATTAGCTGCGCTAACAATACCGGTGTTTGCAGCGTGAGCTCAAGTGGTGGTGGTGGTGATGCTGGTGGTGGTGGTGATGCTGGTGGTGGTGATGCTGGTGGTGGTGGTACTGGATCGTAATAACCAATTTGTGCCGCGTGCCAAGAAAAGCCTCCTTCGGGAGGCTTTTCTGTTTTAACAAACACAGAAATAAAAGAGCAGTGAAATGGGTCTTTGTTGCGGGACTGCGCTCGGATGGCGGTGCTTCGCGGGCGGTTTTGCGCGACGCCTTACAGGGCAAGATCGAACCGCTGTTCGGTAACGCCTTGTGGCTCGAATACGAAGATTTGCTGGGGCGGCCCGTTTGGACGGATGCCACCACCAGCCACGAGCGGCGACAAGTGCTGGCAGCCCTGGCCAGGGTTGGGCGCTGGGTAAACATCTACTACGGCTGGCGTCCCAACTTGCCCGATGAGGCGGACAACCACCTTATAGAGTTGGCCATGGCAGGCGGGGCGGGGGCGATCATTACCCGCAATGTTCGCGACACTCGCCGTGGCGAGTTATTGTTAAACGGGCTGCGGGTGCTCTCGCCCGCAGAATATCTGGAGGAAACACGATGAGTACCTTAACGGTTCGTTTGCCGGACGATACGGCTGAGCGCCTCAAGTCACTGGCTCGCAGCCGTGGCTTGAGCGTGAACAAGCTGATGGAAGAAATGAGCGCCCAGGCACTGGCGGCCTGGGATACCGAAAACCGATTCCGCACCCTGGCGGCGCAGGGCGACGTGCAGCAGGCGCTGTCCATCCTGGATCGACTGGATGCCGGCGGCAAATAAGCCTCAGGACAAATGGCAGACAAATGGGTGACCCCATTTTTCCTGCCAGTGCCGTTTGGCTGGGTGCTAGTCCGTCCCTTTCAGCGTTTTCTGGACCATGTCCAGGCTGAAGCCGCGGCCGAGCAGGAAGCGAGTCTGTCTGGCGCGCTCGGCGGCGTCGGCTGGCGGGAGGCCGAATTTCTTGCGCCACACTTCACGCGCGCGATCGAGCTCGCTGTCGCGGTTCTCGCTCAACACGGCTTCGATGACGTCCTCGGGCACGCCGTGCTGGCGCAACTCGTAGGCGAGTTTGACGCTGCCGGATTTGGCGCGGTGGTCGGCGACCCAGCTTTCGGCGAAGCGGCGGTCGGAGAGCCAGTTCTTGGATTCGAATTCGTCGAGCAGGGGGACGACGTCGGCGGCGTCGTGGCCGGCGGCCTGTAGCTTGCGGGCGAGCTCGGCGCGGGTGTGCTCGCGACGCGCCAGCAGGGCCAGCGCATGCTGGCGCAGCGTCACGGGGGTGCGGGTTTTTGGCATGCTTCAGCTTAGGTTTTAGTGCTGCCTGGGTACACGCAGCCCTTGGCGGACGGGCGTGTTCCGGAAACTACCGCTAGGTGCATGGCAGTTTCCTCGTTCATGCAGCGAGTGCTCGCATGACGGCCTCGGGCTCGCGGTCGATCAGGTTCAGGAGCACGAGCGCTGCGCCTTGCGGCTTTCTGTCGCCACGTTCCCAATGGCGCAGGGTGGCGACGGAGAACCCGAAGCGGGCGGCGAACTGTTCCTGGGTCAGTCCCAGCCGCTTCCGCAGTGCGGCGACGTCGACTTCGTAGGGTTGATATTCCCTGACACCCGTTTGCTTTCCCTTTGCGTGGCCGACCGCCTCGGTCAGGCCCTGTTTGATGCTTTGGAATGCGCTCATTGGATTCGTCTCTCGATCCACGCCGCGACGAGCATGTCTACCAGTCCGGCCAGTTCATTGCGTTCCGCCCTTGTGAGGTTGGCCCGTTCGTTCTTGGCAAATAGCGTCAGCAGGTACAAGGGCATCCGGTCAGAATGGAAATAGTAAATGACCCTGACGCCCCCACTCTTGCCGCGGCTTTGCCGGCCCCAGCGAAGCTTTCTCACCCCGCCTGTGCCTTCCATGATGTCGCCTGCCTTGGGGTTGGCGGCCAGATAATCCAGAATTTCCCGCCGCTCCAGCTCAGTCAGCAGCTTTTCGGCGCGCCGGATATATTCGGGCACTTCGGCGATGGTCTGCACGCTTGATTGTAATCCAATGGATTATAGTCGCAAGGTTTAGGATCTAACGAAGGGGGGGGTCCTGCCGGCCCGTGGCTTTTCCCGAGTGCCGTGCCCGCCCACTAAGGCGGGGGCGCGGCAGGGCTTCAGGCTTCGACTTCATCCTCGTCTTCGACCGCCGCGATCGCGTTGTTGACGCCGACGGCGGCGCGGATCTTGGCTTCGATCTCGTGCGCGATCTCGGGATGCTCGCGCAGGTATTCGCGCGCGTTGTCCTTGCCCTGGCCGATTTTCTCGCCGTTGTAGGCGTACCAGGCGCCGGACTTGTCGATCAGCTTGTGAAGCACGCCGAGTTCGATGATTTCGCCTTCGCGCGAGATCCCCTGGCCGTAGAGGATGTCGAAGTAGGCTTCCTTGAACGGCGGCGAGACCTTGTTCTTGACGACCTTGACCTTGGTTTCGTTGCCGATGACTTCGTCGCCTTTCTTGATCGCGCCGGTGCGGCGGATGTCGAGGCGCACGCTGGCGTAGAACTTGAGCGCGTTGCCGCCGGTGGTGGTCTCGGGGTTGCCGAACATGACGCCGATCTTCATGCGGATCTGGTTGATGAAGATGACGAGCGTGTTGGTGCGCTTGATGTTGGCGGTGAGCTTGCGCAGCGCCTGGCTCATCAGCCGCGCCTGCAGGCCCATGTGCGAGTCGCCCATTTCGCCTTCGATTTCGGCCTTGGGCGTCAGCGCGGCGACCGAGTCGATGACGACGACGTCGACGCTGCCCGAGCGCACCAGCATGTCGGCGATTTCCAGCGCCTGTTCGCCGGTGTCGGGCTGCGAAATCAGGAGGTTGTCGACGTCGACGCCGAGCTTGCCGGCGTAGACCGGGTCGAGCGCGTGCTCGGCGTCGATGAAGGCGGCGGTGCCGCCGGCTTTCTGCATTTCGGCGATGACCTGCAAGGTGAGCGTGGTCTTGCCGGACGATTCCGGGCCGTAGATCTCGATCACGCGGCCACGCGGCAGGCCGCCGATGCCGAGCGCGATGTCGAGCCCGAGCGAGCCGGTGGAGACGGCCTGGATGTCGCGCGCGACGCCCTGGTCGCCCAGGCGCATCACCGAGCCCTTGCCGAACTGCTTCTCGATCTGGGACAGCGCGGCGGCGAGCGCCTTGGATTTGTCGTCGGTCATTGTGGGGGAGGCCATGGTCTTTCTCCTGAGGGGGTTGCGGTCAAGGCAGGCGGCGGGCGACTGCATGGGCCGCACTCTAGGCGATACTTTTGTTAATGTCAATAAAAAATATCATGTAAGCAAAAAATACAAGTTTATAAATTGTATTTGCCGGATGGCGCCCTATAATTCGCGGCAAAGCGGAGAAAGCGCCATGAATTACAAGGAAAAAATGCGACTGGACGTGAAGTGGTCGACGCGCCAGCGCCTGCAGTACATCGAAGTGATGGCTTTTTACGCCGGCGTGGTGACGCGCAGCGACGTGGCCCGCGCCTTCGGCCTGTCCGACCCGGCGGCGACCAAGGACCTCAAGCTCTACGGCGAGCTTGCGCCGGGCAATCTCGTCTATCAGCACGGCGTGTTCGGCTTCGTGCCGAGCCGGGGGTTCAGCCCGGTCTTTGCCGACCTCGCGCCGGCCACGGTACTGCCGGTGATCGCCGCCAATCTCGCTGTTGCCAATGGCCCCTACGGCGATACCCTGATCTACGGCGTGCCGACCGCCGCGCTGCCGCTGCCGGCGCGCCTGCCGTCGGCCGCGACGCTCGCCCAGCTCACCCGCGCGATTTTTGGCCGCCGCCAGCTGCGCGTGCGCTACCGTTCGCTGTCCGGCCGCGACAGCGCCGGCGACCGTCTCATCGAGCCGCACACGCTGGTGGATACCGGTTTGCGCTGGCACGCGCGCGCCTACGACGCGGCGCACTGCGCGTTCCGCGACTTCGTGCTGTCGCGCATCGTCGAGGCGGAATGCTTGGATGCGGCGGCCGAATCCAGCCTGGATTACGACGAGGACTGGGTGGAAACCGTGAACCTGCGCCTCGCCCCCCACGCGGGGCTGGATGCGGCGCGGCGGGAGGCGTTGCTGCTGGATTACGCGGCAGCGGGGGAGGCGATCGAGGTGCAGGTGCGGCGGGCGCTATTGGGCTATGTGCTGCAACGCTTGGGCGTCGATACCACGCCGGACCACAGCCTGAATCCGCAAGCCAGCCAGTTGATGCTGCTCAACCGCGACGAGATCGAGCCGTTCGCGGCGTGGGCTTTCAGTTAGGGATCGGGGTTCAGGGGCCAGGATTCAGGGGATCTTGTGCAGCGGCGCCGCGCTTGATGTTGGCGTCGCACGCGATACGCTTTTTACCGACCCCTGAGCCCTATCCAACCAGTTCGATCAAGCCCCGCAGCGCCGCCGCCACGGCGCGCGAGCGGATTTCCTCGCGGTCGCCGTCGAGACGGCAGGTGGAGGACATGACGGTGCCGTCGGCGAGCGCCCAGCCGTAGCACACCAGGCCGACGGGCTTTTGCGGTGTGCCGCCGCCGGGGCCGGCGATGCCGGTGATCGCGAGCGTCACGTCCGCGTGGCTGTGTTTGAGTGCGCCCGCGGCCATTTCCATCGCGGTTTCCTCGGACACGGCGCCGTGGGTTTCCAGCGTGTGCGGTGAGACGCCTAGCATTTCAACCTTGGCGGCGTTGGCGTAGGTGATGAAACCGCGTTCGTACCACTGCGAGCTGCCGGGCAGGGACGTGAGGAGATGGCCGACCCAGCCGCCGGTGCACGATTCGGCGGTGGCGAGCATCCAGCCGCGGGCGCGCAGCTTCTCGCTGAGGTCGACAGCGAGTTGGTGCAGTTCTTCGTCGCTCACGCGAGCCATTGCAGTCCTTTCATTGCGGCGATGGCGTAGCCCGCCGCCAAGAGGTCGTCGAACATCACGCCGAAGCCGTTTTTCAGCCGGCGGTCGGCGAACCGGATCGGCCACGGTTTCAGGATATCGAACAGGCGGAACAAGGCAAAGGCGATGGCGACCCAGACCCAGGCCGCCGGCGTGAACACCAGCACCAGCGCGAAGGCGACGATCTCGTCCCACACGATGCCGCCGTGATCCGGCACGCCGAGCGCGCGGCCGGCGCGCGCGCAGGCCCAGACGCCGACGAGGAAGGCGGCGACGAGCAGGATAATCTGGTTCGGCAGGTCGGGCGCGATGCTGACGATCGCCCAGTACAGCGGCAGGCCGAGCAGGGTGCCCACGGTGCCCGGCGCCTTCGGGGCGAGTCCGCTGCCGAAGCCGAAGGCGATCAGGTGCGCGGGGTGGGTGAAAAGAAACTCGAGGTCAGGCCGCAAAGTGGTCATAGCCCGTGTGCTCGATCGTGAGCGGGGTGCCGTCGGGGCCGACGACGCTGAGCCCCGGCTTGGCGCTGATGCGGCCGATGCGCGTGACTGCCACGCCTGCGGCCGCGGCGGCGGCCAACACGGCGTCGTAGTGCTCCGGCGGCGCGGTGAAGCACAGCTCGTAGTCGTCGCCGCCCGCCAGCACGCAGTCGCGCGCGACGGGGTCGTTCAGATAGCTCTGCACGACCGGCAGTGTCGGCAACGCGGCGAAGTCGAGGGTGGCACCGACTTGCGAGCGTTCGAGGATATGGCCAAGGTCGGCGAGCAAGCCGTCCGAAATGTCGATCGCGCTGGTGGCGATGCCGCGCAGCGCGATGCCGAGCTCGATGCGCGGCGTCGGCAGGTAGAGCGCGGGCAATACCCTGGCGGCGTCGACCTGTTCCATGAACAGGCGCCCCTGGCGGTAGGCGAGCGCCATCGCCGCCGCGCCGAGCGTGCCCGACACCCATACGTCGTCGCCGGGTCGGGCGCCCTCGCGGCGCAACGCCTGCCCGGGCGGCACTTCGCCCATCACCGTGATCGACAGGGTCAGCGGGCCGCGCGTGGTGTCGCCGCCGACGAGCTCGATGCCGTACTGCTCGGCAATGCGGAAAAAGCCGCGCGCGAACGCCGCGAGCCAGCCGTCGTCGGCGACCGGCAGCGCGATCGACAGCGTCGCCCAGCGCGGCGTCGCGCCCATCGCGGCGAGGTCGGAGAGGTTCACCGCGAGGCACTTGTGTCCGAGCCCGGCGGGCCCGTCCTGCGGCGAGAAGTGGCGGCCTTCGAGCAGCATGTCGGACGACACCGCGAGTTGCATGCCAGGGGTGGGCGCCAGCAGCGCGCAGTCGTCGCCCACGCCCAGCACCGCGCCGGGCGTGGCGCGGGTGAAGTGGCGGGCGATGAGGTCGAATTCCATGGTTTAGGGCCTAGGCGTTAGAGGCTAGGATCCAGGGGGCTTTGAGCGGCTGCGCCGCGTGTGATGAATTCGAGCGCTGCCGCATGTTTTCACTCGACCCTAGCCCCTAGATCCTAAAGTCTAGCCCCTGCCTTTCGCCGCCTCGATCTCCACCGCGCGCACGTCCTGCGCCAGTTTGTCGAGCACGCCGTTGATGTACTTATGGCCGTCGGTGCCGCCGAATTTCTTGGCCAGCTCGACGCCTTCGTTGATGACGACGCGCCAGGGTACGTCGGGGCAGTGCAACAGCTCATACGCGCCGATGAGCAGGATGCCGCGCTCAATGGGCGACAGCTCGGCGATGGGGCGATCGAGCAGGGGCGCAAGGCGTGCGCTGAGGGCGTCTTCCTCCTTGAGCACGCCGTAGAGCAGGGTGCGGAAAAATTCCTCGTCGACGCGCTTGAACTGCTCGTCTTCGCGGAGGTTGGCCGCGATCAGCGTGACGTCGGCCCCGCCGACGAGCCAGGCGTACAGGCCCTGCAGGGTGAACTCGCGCGCGACTCTGCGGGAACCGGCCATGTCAGAGCCGTTTCAGGAGATTGGCCATTTCGACTGCGACGCGGGCGGCGTCGCGGCCCTTTTCCTGCATGCGGCGGTGGCCCTGCTCGACGGTGTCGACGGTGAGGATGGCGTTGGCGATGGGCACGCCGGTCTCCAGCTGCACGTCGAGAATGCCGCGTGCGGATTCGTTCGAGACGATCTCGAAATGGTAGGTCTCGCCGCGCACGACGGCGCCGATGGCGATGAGCGCGTCGAACTTGCCGGACTGCGCCATTTTCTGCAGCACCAGAGGATGCTCGAGCGCACCGGGGACGTCGACCAGCAGGACGTCGTCCTTGGCGACGCCCAACCGCAGGAGTTCGGTCTCGCACGCGGACAGCAGGCCCTCGCAGATGTCGCGGTTGAAGCGGCTCATGACCATGCCTATCTTCAGGCCCTTGCCCTGATAGATGGGATCGAGTTCGTTGATGTCGTCGGTGGTGCCCATGGTGCGTCCTTTCTTGTCAGAGGATCATGCCTTTTCCGCGTAGCCGGTCACTTCCAGCCCGAAGCCGTCCATCGCCGGCATCTTGCGCGGGCTCGCCAGCAGGCGCATTTTGCCGACGCCGAGGTCGCGCAGGATTTGCGCGCCGATGCCGTAATCGCGCAGGTCGACCTTGTGCGGCGAGACCGGCGCCGGATTGATGCGCGTGAGCAGGGCGTCGGCGGTTTCCGGGCGGTGCAGGAGAACCAGCACGCCGGACTGCGCCTCGGCGATGCGTTCCATCGCACCCAAGATGGGCCACGAGTGGCCGCCGCCGGTGACGTCGAGGAAGTCCATCACCGAGAGCGGCTCGTGCACGCGCACCAGGGTTTCCTTATCCGCATGGATTTCGCCCTTGACCAGGGCGAGATGGGTTTCGCGCGCGCTGGTGTCGCGGTAGGCGATCAGGCGGAAGGCACCATAGACGGTCTGGATCAGGCGGTCAGCGACACGCTCGACGAGGCTCTCGGTTTGGCTGCGGTAGTGGATGAGGTCGGCGATCGCGCCGATCTTGAGCCCGTGCTCTTGCGCGAAGGGCACCAGGTCGGGCAGGCGCGCCATGCTGCCGTCGTCCTTGAGGATCTCGCAAATCACCGCGGCGGGCTCGAGTCCGGCGAGCCCCGCGAGGTCGCAGCCGGCCTCGGTGTGGCCGGCGCGCACCAGCACGCCGCCCGGCTGCGCGCGCAGCGGGAAGATGTGGCCGGGCTGGATGATGTCGGTCGGCTTCGCGTCCTTCTTCACCGCGGCGCGAATGGTGACGGCGCGGTCGGCGGCGGAAATGCCGGTGGTCACCCCTTCGGCCGCTTCGATCGAGACGGTGAAGGCGGTGCCGTGCGGCGTCTGGTTGTCGCTGACCATCTGCTTCAAGCCCAGCTGGCGGCAGCGTGCGTCGGTGAGCGTGAGGCAGATGAGGCCGCGGCCGTACTTGGCCATGAAGTTGATCGCCTCCGGCGTGACGTGCTCGGCGGCCATGACGAGGTCGCCCTCGTTCTCGCGGTCCTCCTCGTCGACCAGCACAACCATGCGGCCGGCTTTCAGCTCTTCGATGATTTCAAGGGTGGAGGCGAGGCTCATCAGTCTTTGTCCGTGGCGGTGGTGAATTGCAGCATGCGCTCGACGTAGCGCGCGATCATGTCGACTTCGAGGTTGACGCGGCTGCCGGCCTTGAGGTGCTTGAGCGTGGTCATTTCGAGCGTGTGGGGAATGAGGTTGAGGGCGAAGCGCGTGCCGGCCACCTGGTTCACCGTCAGCGACACGCCGTTCACCGTGATCGAGCCCTTGCGGATGATGTAGCGCGCGAGTTCAGTCGGGGCGTCAATTTCCAGCAAGTGCGATTCGCCGACCGGCGCGAAGGCGTGCACGGCACCGACGCCGTCGACGTGGCCGGAGACCAGGTGCCCCCCGAGGCGGTCGGCCAGCCGTAGCGCCTTTTCGAGGTTCACTTCCGCGCCCGGCACGAAGCCCTCGGTGCAACGCAGGGTTTCGGCCGAGACGTCGACGGTGAAGCTGTCGGGCGTGAGCGCCACGGCGGTGAGGCAGACGCCGTTGACCGCGATGCTGTCGCCGATCGCGACGTCGGAGAAATCGAGCCCGCCGCCATGAATCACCATGCGGGCGTCGGCGCCGCGGGCTTCGAATTCGTGGATGCGGCCGATCGCCTGGATGATGCCGGTGAACATGGTCTAAAGAGCGGAGCCTGCGTGAGAGACCCTGCATTGTAGGGGTTTAGGGCGGGCCGGTGAACCACCCCGATGCGATTCGACGCCCGTTGGTGTATCAAACCGGGACATCAAGGTCTGAAAAGCTATAATTGTGCCCTGTTCGACGAGGCGGGTGCTGCCATGACGACGCTTCCTAGCTATTCCCTACGCGGCCATCGCCTGCTGCCCATCGTGCAGGGCGGCATGGGCGTGGGCATTTCGGCGCACCGGCTTGCCGGCGCGGTGGCGCGCGCGGGCGCCATGGGCACCATCGCCAGCATCGACCTCAGGCACCACCACGCGGATCTGGTCGAGGCCGGCAAGCATTGCCGCGACAAGGACGAACTCAACCGCCTCAATCTCGTCGCGCTCGACCGCGAAATCCGCGCCGCGCTCGACATCGCCGGCGGCCAAGGGTTGGTGGCGGTCAACGTGATGAAGGCCGTCGCCGCGCACCGCGAGTATGTGCGCCAGGCCTGCGCCTCGGGCGCGCAGGCCATCGTCATGGGCGCCGGGCTGCCGGTCGACCTGCCGGAAATGACCGAAGGCTATCCCGGCGTCGCGCTGATTCCCATCCTGTCGGACGCGCGCGGCGTCGCCATCGTGCTGAAGAGGTGGATGCGGAAGGGCAGGCTACCGGACGCCATCGTCATCGAGCACCCGCGCTACGCCGGCGGCCATCTCGGCGCGCCCAACCCGGCCGACCTCGAAAACGCGAAATTCAATTTCGCCGAAGTCCTGCCCGGCATCTTCAAGCTGTTCGACGAACTTGGTATTGCACGCGAGCAGATCCCGCTCATTGTCGGCGGCGGCATCAATACCCACGAGAAACTGCTGGCCGCGCTCGAACTCGGCGCATCGGCGGTGCAGATCGGCACGCCTTTTGCCGTCACCGCCGAAGGCGACGCGCATCCCGAGTTCAAGCGCGTGCTCGCCGAGGCCACGCCGGAAGACATCGTCACCTTCATGAGCGTCGCCGGACTGCCGGCGCGCGCGGTGAAGACGCCCTGGCTCGCCAACTACCTGCGCCGCGAGGCGAAGCTTCAGGGCTGCGCCAAGGCCGACCCCGGCCGCTGTGCGTCGGGCCTGCACTGCCTCACTCAGTGTGGCCTGCGCGATGGCATTGCCCGCGCTGGCCAGTTCTGCATCGATCAGCAGCTGGTAGCCGCACTGAAGGGCGACGTCGCCAAGGGGCTGTTCTTCCGCGGTTCGGAATCGCTGCCTTACGGCAGCGAGATCCGTCCGGTGCAGGACGTGATCGACTACTTTCTCACCGGCGTCCGCACCGCACGAACAGCGGCCACGCAAGCCGCCGCGGCCTAGCTGCCTCGCCCCACGCCGGCGCGAGTTCGGCGCGCAGCGCGGGCAGGGGGTCGTGGCCCTGCGCCGCCTGAAAGCGCTTGACTGCCGACCAGGTCGACACGTAGCCGAGCAGGCGGTCGAGTGTCCACGCCACCTCGATGAAGAACGCCGGTGCGTCGATTTCAACGAAGGGAAACTCCAGGCTGCGGTAGGCGTCGTCGATGAGCGCTCGTTCCGCTGGCCAGTGGGGGCCAATCGTCTCCGAGTAAAAGCGCAGGAAGGGTGCGTCGAGTTCGCCGGGCAGCACCATGCGCCCGTAACCCCACAGCGCAATCACGCCGCCGGGCTTGAGCACGCGCACGACTTCGGCATAAAAGCGCGGCAGGTCGAACCAGTGCGCCGCCTGCGCGACGGTGACGAGGTCGACGCTGGCGCCGTCGAGCGTGCTGGCCTCGGCGGGTGCGACACGATAGTCGATCGCGGGGTGCGGCTGCGCGTGGCGGATCTGCTCGGTCGAGGCGTCGGTCGCGATCACGCGGCGGAAGTGTGTCGCCAGGCCGAGCGCCGCCTGGCCGCTGCCGGTCGCGCAGTCCCATGCGGTGTCGTGTGCGGAACACTGGCCGGTAAGCCAGTCGTAGAGGGCGGCGGGGTAGTCGGGGCGGTAGGCGGCGTAGCGGTCGGACGCCGAGGAAAAGTGGTCCTTGAAGCCGCTCACGCCGGCAGCAGCGTCAGCCGCACATCGCCGCCGATCTGGCGCACGTCGGTGAGCTTGAAGCGCGCGGCGTCCTTCAGTGCAGTGCGCTCGGGCATCGCGAACAGTCCGCGCGCAACGTCGCCCACCGCCATCGGCGCCACGTAGGCGACCCATTCGTCGATCAGTCCCGCCGTGAGCAGCGCGCCGTTCAACGCCGCGCCGGCTTCCACATGCAACTCGTTCACGCCGCGCTGCGCCAGCAGCGCAAGGAGCGCGGCGAGGTCGACGCGGCCGTCCGCGCCGGGCAGCTCGGCCACTTCCGCGCCGGCGGCTTCGAGCGCCGCGCGCGCGGCCGGCTCGGCGTGGTGGCAGGCGACGAGCGCAGGCAGGACGGCCGCGTTCGCCGGCATGCGCAAGCTGGAATCGACGACGACCCTCAAGGGTTGTCGGCCGATGTCGAACTCGCGCACATTCATGCGCGGATTGTCCGTGAGCACGGTGCCGCTGCCGGTGAGGATCGCACAGGCACGTGCGCGCAGGCGCTGCACGTCGGCGCGCGCGGCCTCACCCGTGATCCATTGCGATTGGCCGTTGGCGAGCGCCGTCTTGCCATCGAGCGTCGAAGCGGTTTTCAGGCGCACCCAAGGGCGGCCGCGCGTCATGCGCGAGACGAAACCCGGATTCAACGCGCGCGCCTCGGCTTCCATCAACCCGACCTCGGCATTGACGCCGGCGAGCGTGAGCATGTCGATGCCGGCCCCGGCGACGAGCGGGTTGGGGTCGCGCATCGCCGCCACCACACGCGCCACGCCCGCGTTCACCAGCGCCTCGGCGCACGGCGGCGTGCGGCCGTGGTGCGAACAGGGCTCGAGCGTCACGTACACCGTCGCGCCGCGCGCGGCCTCGCCCGCAGACTTCAGCGCATGGATCTCGGCGTGCGGCGTGCCGGCGCGCGCGTGCCAGCCTTCGCCGACGACCGTGCCGTCCCTGACGATGACGCAGCCGACGCGCGGGTTGGGGGTGGTGGTGAAGAGGCCGCGCGCCGCGAGCTGCAGCGCGCGCGCCATGTGGACGTGGTCGGCGGCGGAGTAGGCGGCGACCATGTGGGCTTACTTGAACAGGTCGTCGACGCCCTGCGGCGGCACGTGCTCGAGGTCCTGCAGCACGTCGCGGAAGTCGTCCGGGTCCTGGAAGCTCTTGTAGACCGACGCGAAGCGGATGTAGGCGATCTTGTCGAGCTTCTTCAGCTCGTGCATCACCCGCTCGCCGATTTCGCGTGCCGGCACTTCGCGCGCGCCGCGCGTCAGCAGCAGCTGCCGGATGCGCTCGACCGCCGCGTCGACCAGCTCGGTCGGCACCGGCCGCTTGTGCAGCGCGCGGCGGAAGCTCTCGCGCAGCTTGGTCTCGGAAAAATCCTCGCGCGTGCCATTGGTCTTCACGATCTGCGGCGGCCGCAGCTCCGCGGTCTCCCAGGTGGTGAAGCGCTTGTCGCACGCCGTGCAGCGACGGCGGCGGCGGATCGCGTCGCCCGCTTCATTGACGCGGGAGTCGATGACCTGGGTGTCCAGAGAGCCGCAGAAGGGACATTTCATGAAACCCCCTGTAAACCTACTGCGCTTGCCATCTTGCACGCGGGCAGTGCTCGGAATCCTCATGTACTTTTATGTACATTGCGGTTCCTGCGCGCTGGCCGCGTCCAACCTGGCTGCGCTCGCTACGGTTTCCAGGGGATTTCATCCGGCTCGATCAGCTCAACCGTAGACGGGGAATTTCGCCACCAGCTTCGCCACCTCGCCCTTCACGCGCTCGATCACGGCCTCATCGGTTGGCGCATCGAGCACGTCGGCGATGAGGTGGGCGAGCTGTTCGGCCTCGAGTTCCTTGAAGCCGCGCGTGGTCATCGCCGGGGTGCCGATACGGATGCCGCTGGTGACGAAGGGCTTCTGCGGGTCGTTGGGGATGGAGTTTTTGTTGACCGTGATGTGGGCGCGGCCCAGGAGCGCTTCGGCTTCCTTGCCGGTGAGGTTCTTGCTGCGCAGGTCGACGAGGAAGACGTGGCTCTCGGTGCGGCCGGAGATGATGCGCAGGCCGCGCTCGACCAGCACCTTGCACATCACCAGCGCGTTGGCGAGCACCTGCTCCTGGTAGTGCTTGAATTCCTTGGTCGACGCTTCCTTGAAAGCGGTCGCCTTGCCGGCGATCACGTGCATCAGCGGGCCGCCCTGCAGGCCGGGGAAGATGGCCGAGTTGATGGCCTTCTCGTGTTCGGCCTTCATCAGGATGATGCCGCCGCGCGGACCGCGCAGGGTCTTGTGGGTGGTCGAGGTCACCACGTCGGCGTGCGGCACCGGGTTGGGGTACACGCCCGCAGCGATGAGGCCGGCGTAGTGCGCCATATCAACCATAAATACCGCGCCGATTTCCTTGGCGATCCGGGCGAAGCGCTCGAAGTCGATCCTGAGCGCATAGGCCGAGGCGCCGGCGATGATCAATTTGGGTTTATGTTCGCGCGCCAGCGCTTCCATCTTCTCGTAGTCGATTTCTTCCTTCTCGTTGAGGCCGTAGGCGACGACGTTGAACCACTTGCCGCTCATGTTGAGCGCCATGCCGTGGGTGAGGTGGCCACCTTCGGCAAGGCTCATGCCCATGATGGTGTCGCCGGGCTTCAGGAAGGCCATGAACACCGCCTGGTTGGCCTGCGAGCCGGAGTTGGGCTGCACGTTGGCGGCTTCGGCGCCGAACAGCGCCTTCACGCGGTCGATGGCCAGCTGCTCGACGATGTCGACGTACTCGCAGCCGCCGTAATAGCGCTTGCCGGGATAGCCCTCGGCATACTTGTTGGTGAGCTGCGAGCCCTGCGCCTGCATCACCGCCGGGCTGGTGTAGTTTTCCGAGGCGATCAGCTCGATGTGATCCTGCTGGCGGCGATCTTCCTGGACGATGGCGGCCCACAGGTCGGGATCGGTCTTGTCGAGGGTGTCTTGGCGGTTGAACATGATGATCGGGCAGGGCTGGAAAAGGCTGGATTTTAACACGCGGCGCTGCCGGCGGCCGGCCCGTATAATCGGCCAAAACCGGAGCCAAGCCCATGCAAAGACGAGACTTTCTGACTGGCGCCGGCGTCGCCGCCCTGCTGCCGCTGGGCGCGGCGCAGGCTGCAGACCTGCCCGCCGTGCGCTGGCGGCTGGCGTCGAGCTTTCCCAAGAGCCTCGACACCATTTACGGCGCCGGAGAAACGCTCGCGAAGCGCGTCGCCGCCCTCACGGGCGGCAAGTTCCAGATTCGCGTCTTCGCCGGCGGCGAACTCGTCTCCGGCCTGCAGGTGCTCGACGCCGTCGGCAACGGCACCGCCGAATGCGGCCACTCGGCCGGCTATTACTACGTCGGCAAGAACCTTGGGTTGGCCTTCGACACCGCCGTGCCCTTCGGCTTGACCGCGCGCCAGCAGAACGCCTGGATGTACGCCGGCGGCGGCATCGAATTGCTACGCGCGCTCTACGCCAAGTACAACGTGCTGCAGTTCCCCGGCGGCAACACCGGCACCCAGATGGGCGGCTGGTTCAGAAAGCCGATCAAGTCGCTCGCCGACCTCAAGGGCCTCAAGATGCGTATCCCCGGCATCGGCGGCCAGATCATGGCCAAGCTGGGCGTCGTGCCGCAGACGCTCCCCGGCAGCGACATCTATCCCGCGCTCGAACGCGGCGCGCTCGACGCCGCCGAATGGGTCGGCCCCTACGACGACGAGAAGCTCGGCTTCCACAAGATCGCCAAGCATTACTACTACCCCGGCTGGTGGGAGGGCGGGCCGCAGCTCTCCTTCTACGTCAACCAGGCCAGCTGGCGTGCGCTGCCCGAGGTCTACCGCCAGGCCTTCGAGGTCGCCTCGGCCGAGGCCAACCAGTCCATGCTCGCCGAATACGACGCCAAGAACCCGCCCGCGCTCCTGCGCCTGGTCGGGCAGGGCGTGCAGCTGCACCCCTTCCCCAAGGACGTCATGCTCGCCGCGCGCCGCGCCACCTTCGAGCTGTACGAAGCCGAAGCCAGGACCAACCCCGACTTCGCCGCCATCTACCGGCCGTGGAAGGCATTCCGCGACACCGCGTTCCAGTGGTTCAAGGTGAACGAGGCGGCGTATGCGAATTTCAATTACTACGTGAAATGACGTTTTCCGCCCCTCTCCCGCAAGCGGGAGAGGGGCGGGGAAGAGGGCACGCGTTTGCCGGCGTACACTTCCTCGAATCGACAGAGAGGCCCCCATGAACCGACTCGACCAGATCATCACCACCTTCGACCTCGGTCTGCGTACCGTCTTCGCCACGCCGCACGCCGGCCGTCCGTATCCCGCCAGCGGCCCCGAGGCCGAGTTGAGCGAAACGGAAAAAGTCCGGGCCGCCGCGCTCATGCGCGTCAACCACGTCGGCGAAGTCTGCGCCCAGGCGCTCTACGCCGGCCAGGCGCTCACCGCGAAGAACGAGCGGGTGCGTGCCGAGCTCGAACGGGCCGCGCGCGAGGAAACCGATCACCTCGCCTGGTGCGAGCAGCGCATCAACGAGCTCGGCGGCCGCAAGAGCCTGCTCAACCCGCTGTGGTTCGGCGGCGCTTTCGGTATGGGTGTGCTCGCCGGCCTGCTCGGCGACAAGTGGAACCTCGGCTTCCTCGCCGAAACCGAGCGCCAGGTCGAAGCGCATCTGGACGGCCACCTGCAGCAACTGCCCGAGGCCGACGCAAAAAGCCGCGCGATCGTCGAGCAGATGAAGGCCGACGAAGCCCGGCACGCTCAGACCGCCGTCGACCACGGCGGCGCGCCGCTGCCGCTGCCGGTCAAGCAGGCGATGCGGTTTGCGGCGGATGTGATGCGACAGACGGCAAGCCGGATTTAGGCGGAGGTTGGCCGCGGGCACGGTTGCGCGGCGCGCCCTCCTCGACTAGACTTGGTCCACTGGTTAGTCCACAAGGAATTGCCATGGCCATCACCGTCAACGTCCACGAAGCCAAGACCCAGTTCTCACGCCTGCTTGAGCAAGCGCATGCAGGCCAGGAAATTATCCTGTCCAAGGCTGGCAAGCCCTATGCGCGCATGGTTCCGCTGCAGCCGTGCGAGAAGCTCAAGCGCATGCCGGGCAGGCTCGCCGGGCACATCGACGAGGCATTCTTCGAGCCCCTGCCTGAAGCCGAACTCGATGCTTGGGAAAAACCTTGAGGCTCCTGCTTGATACCCACGCTTTATTGTGGTGGTGGACGAACGACCCCAAGTTGTCTGATGTCGCGCGGCGCGCGATCGCCAATGAGGACAATCAGGTGCTGGTCAGCGCAGCGAGCGCTTGGGAAATCTCCACCAAGAACCGGCTTGGCAAATTGCCACACGCCGCGCAGGCGATGGCTCGCTTCAACGAACTGGTGATGGCCGACGGTTTCGAGCACCTGCCGATTAGCTACCTGCACAGTCTGAAAGCGGGTGCATATTCAAGCGAGCACCGCGATCCCTTCGACCGCATGCTGGCTGCACAGACTAATCTTGAGAAAGCGGTGCTGGTCACGCTCGATCCGATTTTTGCGGGGTTCGAGTGCCGGGTCTTGTGGTGATTCTTGCTTACGGTGTCTGACCTTGAGTTCTCAAGTGGCCTGGCACGCTTTGCTTGAGGAACCCCCGTGGGCGGTGAATGTCGGGTGTTCTGATCTTTTTCCATCGGCGCAGGATTGATCGGAAAGCCAGACCATGGGCAAGTCAACCAGTCAGCATCTGCAGAGAACCTTGTTCATCGCTTCCACTCTGGCGCTGGCAATGGCGACGACCGGATGCGCAAGCCGGATGGTGGACGTGCGCGCGGGCTCTGAGCAAGTGTCGCTTGCCACGCCAGACCAGGTGGTCAATTGCGCGCCTCGAGGCAATGTCACCGTCAGTGTGCTCACCAGCGTCGGGTTTGTCTCGCGCAGCGCAGAGGCGGTTGAGGCAAACCTATTGCAGCTGGCGAGAAACAGCGCGGTCAACGAGGGCGCGGACACATTGGTGCGCAAGGAGTCGAGTAAATTCGGCGAACGCACCTTTGGGCTGTACAAGTGCCGCCCGTAAGGTCTGCAGTGAAAAGACTGCGTTGCGAGTCGCAGGCGAACCGGAGTTGGGCCGCGTTGCTCTGCTCGCACCGATGTCGCACCGGCACACACGCGCGACATTAGTCGCGATATGGTCACCGCTACCTTCCGCTTCTACGAAGAGCTGAACGACTTCCTCGCGCCGAAGCGTCGCGGGCAGGCGTTCAGCGTGCCGTGCGCGCGGCGGGCGACGACGAAGCACATGATCGAGGCGCTGGGGGTGCCGCACACCGAGGTGGCACGCATCCTCGTCAATGACGAACCGGTGGGTTTCGACCGCATCCTCGAGGAGGGCGACCGGGTGGCGGTGTATCCGCGCATCGGGGCGATGGACGTGACGCCACCGTTGAGGATGCGTGAACCTCCCCTGCGCGAGACGCGCTTCGTCGCCGACGCGCATCTCGGGGGGCTGGCGCACCTCTTGCGCATGCTGGGGTTCGACACGCTGTACGACAACCATTTCCACGACGACGACATCGTGGCCATCTGCGCGCACGATGGCCGCATCGTGCTGACGCGCGACCGCGAACTGCTCAAGCGGCGCGCGGTGACGCACGGCTGCTACGTGCACGCGCTGAAATCCGAGGATCAGTTGCGCGAGGTCGTGACGCGGTTCGATCTCACGCAGCGCGCCAGGCCCTTCACGCGCTGCCTGCACTGCAACGTGCCGCTGCGGCCGGTCGACAAGGCGAGCGTGCTCGACCGGCTGCCGCCGAGAGTGCGTGAGCTGTACGAGCGCTTTTCCACTTGCGACCAATGCGGGCGCGTGTACTGGGAAGGCTCGCACTTCCAAAACATGCGGCGCATGCTCGACGGTGTTCTGAACCATCCGGGAACCTGAGCGCGTTTGCGCGCTCTGCTCCCATCATCACGAGGAAACGCCATGACCCGCTTCGCCCCGATTGCCGCGGCTGTTGCGGCGCTGCTGCTGAGCGCCTGCGAACAGTCGCTGCTCGACGACACCCCGCCCGATCGCTTCGCCAATCCCGAACAGATCGGGCGCGGCAAGGCGCTGTACCAACAGCATTGCATGGTGTGTCATGGCGTGGACGGCAAGGGTCCGCCCGGCGATTGGCGCATTCGCGACGCCGACGGTCGCTTCCCGCCGCCGCCGCTCGACGACAGCGCGCACGCCTGGCACCACCCCACGGCCGACCTGCTGGAAATGATCCGCGAGGGCAGCCCCGGCGGGCAGGGCAACATGCCGGCGTGGAAGGGCAAGCTCACCGAGGCGCAGATGCAGGATACCGTCGCCTACATCAAGTCGTTGTGGTCGGACGAGGTGTACCGGCTGTGGTGGAAGATGGAAAAGCAGTCGCTGGAACCCTGATCGCCGGAGCCCTGATTGCCGTGGGGGTTCTGCCCCGCGCGAGCGGGTAAAATGCCGCATCGAACATTTTCATCGGGAGCAAGACCATGAGCGACTACGGATTCGAAACCAAAATCGACGGCCCCTTCGACGCCGCCATCGAGAAAGTCACCGCCGCGCTGAAGGCCGAAGGCTTCGGCGTGCTGACCGACATCGACGTGAAGAGCACGATGAAGGCCAAGCTCGACGTCGACATGCGTCCCTACCGCATTCTCGGCGCGTGCAATCCGCCGCTCGCCCACCAGGCCATCGGCGCCGAGCCCGACGTCGGCATGCTGTTGCCGTGCAACGTGGTGGTGCGCGAGGAAGCCGACGGCAAGGTGACCGTGTCCTTCCTCGACCCCGGCATCATGGTCAAGCTGGTGTCGAACCCCGCGGTGCACGGCGTGGCGAACGAGGCGCGCGCGCGCCTGATGCGGGTGAAGGACAGCCTGGCTGCCTGAGCCGGGCGCGGCCGGACGAAGCCCAAGCCGCGGGTTGGGTGCGTTAGAGGGTCATGCCTGGGCGGTCGCGGCCGCCGGCGGGCGCGCGTATCTGTGCCGGAGCGCCCGCGCCGCCGCCACCATGTTCGCCAGCGCGGCTTCGGTTTCCGCCCAGCCGCGGGTTTTCAGGCCGCAGTCGGGATTGACCCACAGGTGGGCGGGCGGGATGACCTGCGCGGCCTTTTCCAGCAGGCGGGTCATTTCCGCCTCGGTCGGCACGCGCGGGCTGTGGATGTCGTAGACGCCCGGACCGATTTCATTGGGGTAATGGAAGTCGCCGAAGCCGCGCAGCAGTTCCATGTCGGAGCGGCTGGTCTCGATCGTGATGACGTCGGCGTCCATGGCCGCGATCGCCGGCAGGATGTCGTTGAATTCCGAATAGCACATGTGGGTGTGGATCTGGGTGGCGTCAGCCACACCGGACGCGCTGATGCGGAACGCGCGGCTCGCCCAGTCCAGATAAGCGGGCCAGTCCGCCTTTCTGAGCGGAAGACCCTCGCGGTAGGCGGGTTCGTCGATCTGGATGATGCCGATGCCGGCCGCCTCCAGGTCATTCACTTCGTCGCGGATCGCCAGCGCGATCTGCAGCGCCGTCGTCGCGCGCGGCTGGTCGTCGCGCACGAAGGACCATTGCAGCATCGTCACCGGGCCGGTCAGCATGCCCTTCATCGGCTTGTCGGTCAGCGACTGGGCGTAGCGTGTCCAGTCCACGGTCATCGGCCGCGGGCGTGACACGTCGCCGTAGATGAGCGGCGGCTTCACGCAGCGGCTGCCGTAGGACTGCACCCAGCCGTTTTGCGTGAACGCGAACCCCGCGAGCTGTTCGCCGAAGTACTCGACCATGTCGTTGCGCTCGGCCTCGCCGTGCACCAGGACGTCGAGCCCCAGGGCCTCCTGTTTTTCGACGGCCAGCCGGATTTCCCGCTGCATCGTCGCGCGGTAGTCGGCTTCGCTCAGCTCGCCTCTCCTGAAGCGCGCGCGGGCGCTGCGGATATCGGCCGTCTGCGGGAAAGAACCGATGGTCGTGGTCGGGAAAGGCGGCAGCTTGAAGCGCGCTCGCTGCGCCGCCTGGCGAGCCGCGAACGGCTGGTTGCGCGTGTCGTGCGTGGCGGTGAGCGTGCGCAGCCGCTCGCCGACCGCAGCGTCGTGCACGCGGGTCGAGGCGCGGCGCGAGGCCAGCGCGTGCTGGTTGGCGTCCAGCGCCGCCGCCACCGCCTCGCGGCCGGCATTCAGCGCGGTCTTGAGCACGGCGAGCGCGGCGATTTTTTCGTCGGCGAACGCGAGCCAGCGCTTGAGTTCGGGATCGAGCCCGGATTCGTCCGCCAGACTCACCGGCACGTGCAGCAGCGAACACGAGGGCGCAAGCCACAGCCGGTCGCCGAGGCGTCGATGCGCCTCATCGAAACGATCGAGCACGGCGGCCAGATCGGTGATCCAGATATTGCGGCCGTCGATCACGCCCGCCGAAAGCACTTTGGTGACGGGCAGCCAGTCGATCACCTGCGCCAGTTCGTCGCCGCCGCGCACGCAATCGACATGCACCCCGGCCACAGGCAGCTTCATCGCCACCTGCAGGTTCTCGCGCAGCGGGCCGAAATAGCTGGCGAGCAGCAGCTTCACGCCGGCGGCATTCAGAGAATGATAGGCGCGCTCGAAGGCAGTGCGCCAGTCGGCGTCCAGGTCCAGCGCCAGGATCGGTTCGTCGATCTGTACCCATTCCACGCCTTGGGCTTTCAGCCGCGCCAGGATCGCGCCATAGACCGGCAGCAGGCGATCGAGCAGGTCGAGGCGGGAAAAACCGGCGGTTTTTTCCTTGGCCAGGTAAAGGAAGGTGAGCGGGCCGATCAGTACGGGCTTGGGATTGAAACCCGCCGTCTGCGCCTCGGCCACTTCGTCGAACAGCCATGTCGTGCCCGGCGAAAACTGCGTCTCCGGCTTCAGCTCGGGGACGAGGTAGTGATAGTTGGTGTCGAACCATTTGGTCATTTCCATCGCGTGGCATGCGGCATTGCCGCGCGCCAGCTGGAAATACTCCGGCAGGCCGAGCGTGTCTCCGAAGCCGAAGCGCGCCGGTGCGCAGCCCAGGAGCGCAACATGGTTGAGCATCTGGTCGTAGAACGCGAAATCGCCCACGGTGACGAAATCGAGCCCAGCGGCATGCTGCCGCCGCCAGTTGGATTGACGAATGCCGCTCGCCACCGATTTCAGCGCCGCCTCGTCGAGGTCGCCGCGCCAGTAAGCCTCCAGCGCAGACTTCAGTTCCCGTTGCGGTCCGATGCGGGGAACGCCCAATACGTGTGCCCGTGCCATGCGTGTACTCCCAGTAAATGATGGACGTCATGATGCCGGCGCGGCTAACATGAGACAAACGAATATTTCTCATTTGCTTCATGAACGACTCTCATGTCGAGCTGCGACATCTGCGCCTGCTGCAGGCTGTGGCTGAATCGGGTGGGCTGACTGCCGCCGCCGAACGCCTGCATCTCACGCAGTCGGCGGTGTCGCATCAACTGAAGGCACTGGAAGAGGCATTGGGCTTGCCGCTGGTCGAGCGCGCCGCGCGACCGCTTGGCCTGACGGCCGCCGGTCGCCGGCTGCTGGCGCTGGCGCACGCGACCTTGCCGCAGGTCCATGAAGCGCTGCGCGACCTGGCCAAGCTGAAGGACGGCGACGCGGGGGAGCTGCGCATCGCGGTGGAATGCCATACCTGCTACGACTGGCTGATGCCGGCGATGGACAGCTACCGCGAGGTGTGGCCCGGCGTGGAACTCGATTTGCTGGGGGGGTTCCAGGATGATCCGGTCGGACTGCTGCTGGACCAGCAGGCCGATCTGGTCATCACCTCGGAAAGTCCGCCGCGCGCCGGCGTGGTCACGCTGCCCTTGTTCGGCTTCGAGATGCTGGCGCTGCTGCCGCCGGGCCACCCGCTCGCCGCGAAAAAGTGGCTCGCGCCCGCCGACTTCGCCAATCACACGCTCATTACCTATCCGGTGCCGGAGGACCGCCTGGATCTGGTTCGTCGCGTACTGGCGCCTGCCGGAGTGAGGCCGCCGCGCCGCGAGGCGCAGCTGACGGTCGCGATTCTTCAGCTCGTCGCCAGCCGTCGTGGTCTCGCCGCGTTGCCCGCGTGGGCGGTCGCGCCCTACCTGGAGCGCGGCTATATCGTTGCGCGTCCCATCGGCAAGCACGGCCTGTGGGCCGAGCTCCACGCGGCGGTGCGCGCGGCCGATGCAGCGCGCGCCTTTGTCGTCGACTTCATCGATACCGTCAAACGCGAAAGCTTTGCACGCCTGCCCGGCTTGCGTGCAGAGCCGGCAGGCTGATCCCGTTTCCCCGGCTGATTACGCGTCCGGCTTGATCGACGCTTCCTGCACCAGCACCCAGGGTGCGACGACCACGGCCCAGAGGCTGGATTGGCGGGCATGCCAGTCTTCGGCGTCGGCGGGTTCGGCGCGCGCGAGGCGCCCGTCGGCGAGCCAGGCCTGCACGGTCGCGGCGTTGTCCTCGGCGATTTCGAGCGCGGCGTCGACCAGGTCCATGCCGGCGGCGACCTTGATCACCACGCCGCGCGCGAAGTGGCGTTCGAGCTCGGGCCAGGCGATCCGGGCGGTTTCGAGGTTGAGCTTGGCGCGGAGGATGTCGCGGGGGGTCATTGCAGAGACAAGGTGCAAGTTACAAGAGGCGAGGCGTTGTCAGCGGGCCTTGCCGCCGCCGCGTCGCTGGCTCAGGGGATGCCTGGGCACCTGTGGCGGCCGGCCGTGGTCGGCGGGGCCGGGTTTGCCTGCGTGCGGTTTGGCAGTGGCGGGCTTGCCTGGAGCCGGCTTGCTCCGGACGCCTTGGGCGCGTGGGGTGCGCGCCCCTTCCGGCTGCCGGCCGGTGCCGGCGGGCTGGTAGGCGGGAATCAGGTGTTTCTTGCCGTTGCCGATGAGGTCCTCGCGGCCCATGTCTTTCAGCGCCTCGCGCAAGAGCGGCCAGTTGTCCGGATCGTGGTAGCGCAGAAAGGCCTTGTGCAGGCGCCGCACGCGGCCCTGCTTCACCACGGGCACGGCTTCGGCCTTGCCGCCGAGCACCTTCTTCAGCGGGTTCTTCTCGGTGTGGTACATCGCGGTGGCGAGCGCCATCGGCGTCGGCAGGAAGGTCTGCACCTGGTCGAGACGGAAGTCGTGCGCCTTCAGCCACAGCGCGAGGTTCAGCATGTCCTCGTCGGTGGTGCCGGGGTGCGCGGCAATGAAGTAGGGGATCAGGTACTGCTTCTTGCCGACCGCCTTGGATGCCGCCTCGAACATTGCCTTGAAGCGGTCGTAGGCGCCCATGCCGGGTTTCATCATTTTGGAGAGCGGCCCGGCTTCGGTGTGCTCGGGCGCGATCTTCAGATAACCGCCGACGTGGTGCTGCACCAGTTCCTTCACGTATTCGGGCGAGCGCACCGCGAGGTCGTAGCGGAGGCCCGAGCTGATGAGGATCTTCTTGATCCCCGGCAACTGACGCGCGCGGCGGTACATGTGGATCAGCGGCGTGTGGTCGGTGTCGAGGTTGTCGCAGATGTCGGGGAACACGCACGAGAGTTTGCGGCACGCGCGCTCGATCTCTTTCGACTTGCACGCCATGCGGTACATGTTGGCGGTCGGCCCGCCGAGGTCGGAAATGACGCCGGTGAAGCCGGGCGTCTTGTCGCGGATCGCCTCGATTTCGCGTATAACCGAATCCTCGCTGCGGCTCTGGATGATGCGGCCCTCGTGCTCGGTGATCGAGCAGAAGGTGCAGCCGCCGAAGCAGCCGCGCATGATGTTGACCGAGAAGCGGATCATTTCCCACGCCGGAATCCTGGCGTCGCCGTAGGCGGGGTGCGGCGCGCGCGCGTAGGGCAGGTCGTACACCGCGTCCATCTCGGCCGTGGTGAGCGGGATCGGCGGCGGGTTGAGCCAGACGTCGCGGTCGCCGTGCGCCTGTCGCAAGGCGCGGGCGTTGCCGGGATTGGATTCGAGGTGGAACACGCGTGAGGCATGCGCGTACAGCACCGGGTTGTTCTTAACCTGGTCGTAGTCCGGCAGACGCACGACGGTGCGTTCACGGATGGCCTTCCGGATCGCCAGCCGATCGACTTTCGACACGAAGCGGAGCGGGCGCACGCTTGCCGAGGGCGTGTTCAGCAGCGGGGGCGAGGCTGGCGTGGGTTCGACCGCCGCCGTGTCGACGGACGCTGTGCCCGCGTCCTGCTCACCGCCGGCCGTGAGCGGCGTCGGGGTCATCGCATACGGGTCAATATGGGCGTCGATCGCGCCGGGGGTGTCGAGCTCGGTCGAGGCGACCTCGATCCAGTTTTCGGCCGGCTTCCAGTCGCGCGGCACGACGAAGCCGGTGCCGCGCAGGTCGCGGATGTCGCCGATTTTTTCCCCGCGGGCCAAGCGATGGGTGACGTCGACCAGTGCGCGCTCGGCGTTGCCGAAGATCAAGAGGTCGGCCTTCGAGTCCATCAGCACCGAGCGGCGAACGGTGTCGCTCCAGTAGTCGTAGTGCGCGATGCGGCGCAAGGATGCTTCGATCGAGCCGATGATGATCGGCGTGCCGGGGAAGGCCTCGCGGCAGCGCTGCGCGTATACGGTGACGGCACGGTCGGGGCGCTTGTTCGGCTCGGCGTTGGGCGTGTAGGCGTCGTCGGAGCGGATTTTCCTGTCCGACGTGTAGCGGTTGACCATCGAGTCCATGTTGCCCGCGGTCACGCCGAAATACAGCGTTGGCTTGCCGAGCGAGCGGAAGGGCTCGGCCGAGTGCCAGTCGGGCTGGCTGATGATGCCGACGCGGAAGCCCTGCGCCTCCAGGAGCCGCCCGACCAGCGCCATGCCGAAGCTCGGGTGGTCGATGTAGGCGTCGCCGGTGACGAGGATGACGTCGCACGCGTCCCAGCCGAGCGCGTCCATCTCGGCGCGCGACATCGGCAGGAAGGGGGCGGTGCCGAAACGGGCCGCCCAGTGCTTGCGGTGGGAGAACAGCGCGTGGGTCATGGCGGCGTCCGCGAACGATGCGGACGAGGGACTCAGTTGATCGCCAGCAGTTCCACTTCGAATACCAGCGTGGCGTTCGGCGGGATCACGCCGCCGGCGCCGCGGGCGCCGTAGGCGAGCTCGGGCGGAATGGTCAGCTTGCGCTTGCCACCGACCTGCATGCCGGCCACGCCCTGGTCCCAGCCGGGGATCACGTGGCCCATGCCGAGGCGAAAGTCGAAGGGGTCGTTGCGATCGACGCTGGAATCGAACTTGCTGCCGTCGGTGAGCCAGCCGGTGTAGTGCACCAGCACGGATTGTCCGGCGCGCGCGGTGTCGCCGCTGCCGACGACGAGGTCTTCGATGATGAGTTCGCTCATGATGCGGTCCTTGCGAGGGGAGGGGAAAGCGCCCGGCAGGGCGCCGGCGCGAGGGCCGCTATTTTCTCATGTTTTGCCCGGCGGGGTCAGCGCCACTCGGGCGGCAGGAAGTTCGCGTCGGGATCGACTTCGATGGGGATTTCGGTGACGCTGCTCGCCTCCGGCGGCGCATCGCGCAGCACGATGTCGGGGAAGGCGAGCACGACCGCGACCATGACGAGCTGGATGACGAGGAAGGGGATCGCGCCCCAGTAGATGTCGGCGGTGCGGATCGACTTCGGCGCGACGCTCTTGAGGTAAAACAGCGCGAAGCCGAAGGGCGGGTGCATGAAGGCGGTCTGCATGTTGACCGCGAGCATGACGCCGAACCAGATCGGGTCGATGCCGAGCTTGTACGCGACGGGCGCGAGGAGCGGCACGACGATGAAGGCGATCTCGAAGAAGTCGAGGAAGAAGGCCAGCGTGAACACCAGCAGGTTCACGACGATGAGGAAGCCGATGACACCACCGGGCAGCTGGTCGAACAGGTGCTCGACCCAGACGTCGCCGTCGAGCCCGCGGAACACCAGCGTGAAGATCGTCGAGCCGATGAGGATGAAGATGACGAAGGTGGTGAGCTTGGTCGTGCTGTCCATCGCCTGCGTGAGCTGCAGGCGCGAGAGCCGTCCGCGTGCCCACGCCAGCAGCAGCGCGCCCGCCGCGCCCATCGCGCCGCCCTCGGTGGGGGTGGCCACGCCGAGGAAGATGGTGCCGAGCACCAGGAAGATCAGCACCAGCGGCGGCACCAGCGTCGTCAGCACGCGCAGGCCCAGCGCCGAGCCATGCAGCGTGCGCGCCGAGGCCGGCATCGCCGGCGCCATGTGCGGGCGGAACAGCGTAAGGTGGAAGACGAAGGCGAGGTACAGGCCGATGAGGCCCAGGCCCGGCAGTAGCGCGCCCTTGTACATGTCGCCGACCGAGGCGCCGAGCTGGTCGGCGAGCACGATCAGCACCAGGGATGGCGGGACGATCTGCGCGAGCGTGCCCGAGGCCGCGATGACGCCGGAAGCGAGCCGCTTGTCATAGCCGTAGCGCAGCATCACCGGCAAGGAAATCAGGCCCATGGCAATCACCGTGGCGGCGACGACGCCGGTGGTCGCCGCGAGCAGGCCGCCGACGAGGATCACCGCGTAGGCGAGCCCGCCTTTCATAGCGCCGAACAGCTGGCCGATGGTGTCGAGCAGGTCTTCGGCCATGCCCGAGCGTTCGAGGATGAGCCCCATGAAGGCGAAGAAGGGGATGGCGAGCAGCGTGGGGTTGGCGACGATGCCGTAGACGCGCTCGGGCAGCGCGTGCAGCAGCGACACGTCGAAGAGGCCCGAAGCGATGCCGATGCCGGCGAACAGGAGGCCGTTGGCGGCGAGCGCGAACGCGACTGGATAACCCAGCAGCAGGAAGATCACGAGGCCCGCGAACATCAGCGGCGCGAGGAAGCCGGCGTCCATCAGACCTCTTCCTCGGGTTTTTCCTGCGGCAGGCTGAGATGGCCGCTGAGTACGCCGATGCGCTTGATGACTTCCGCCACGCCCTGCAGCGCGAGGAGTGCAAAGCCTGCCGGCAGCAAGAGTTTCACCGGCCAGCGCACGAGCCCGCCGGCGTCGGGCGACAGCTCGTGCGTCACCCATGCCTCATGGAACATCGGCCACGCCAGCCACGCGAGCAGCCCGGCCATCGGCAGCAGGAACAAGAGGCCGCCACCGAGATCGATCCAGGCCTGCCCGCGCGGCCCGAAGCGGTTGTAGAGGATGTCGATGCGCACGTGGCCGTTGTGCTTGAGCGTGTAGCCGGCCGCGAGCAGGAACATCGCGCCGAACAGGTACCACTGGATTTCCAGCCAGGCGTTCGAGCTTTCGCCGAGGGTGTAGCGTGCGAGTGCGTTGGCAGCCGAGATCAGCGTGGCGACGAGCACCAGCCAGATGACGACGCGGCCGACGCGCTCGGTGAAGGCGTCGATGGCGCGGGCCAGCGCGAGCAGGGCGTTCACAGCGCCCCCTTCTCGCGCAGCAGCGCGGCCAGGCGCTCGGCGACGACGCGGTAGCCGGCAGCGTTGGCGTGGATGGGGTCGGCCTTGAGGCGGTTGTCGCGCAAGACCTCGACGAAGACCTCGTCCTCCAGCGGCAGCTTCATGTCGCGTGCCACGCGCGCGTAGAAATCGGGCGCGCCGCCGAAGAGCGTCGGCGCGGGCACGCCTATCAGCAGCACCTCCGCCCCGGCGGCGCGGATGGTCTGGACCAGGAGGCGCAGGTTGTTCTCGGTGTCGGCCTCGGGCTGCTTCCTCAGCATGTCGTTGCCGCCCAGGCACAGCAGCACCAGGCGCGGCTTGTGTTCATCCAGTACCGCAGGCAGGCGCGCGAGGGCGGTCGTCGTGGTGTCGCCGGGCACGCCGGCGTTGATCACGGTGCGGCCGGTGAGCGCGGCGAGCACGGCGGGGTAGGCGGTGTCCTCGCTCGCGCCGGTGCCGTGGGTGAGGCTGTCGCCAAAGGCGACGATGACGTCGTGCGGGCTGAGGCGGGGAAGGGTGGGGCCGCGCTCGCATGCGGCGAGCAGGAGGACGGCAAGGAGCGCAACGAAAAGACGCTGCGCCACAAGGGCACTCCGATCCACTACGGGCTGAAGCCCGTGCGGAGTCGTATGCACCGCGGCCATATCAGTTGCCGGCCACCGTCATCCGGTCGATCAGGATCGAGCCGACCTGCTTGGCGCCGCGGCGTTCGACGTCGCGGCCGATGGCGACGATGCCCTTGAACATGTCGGCAAGGTTGCCGGCGATGGTGATTTCCTCGACCGGATACTGGATCTCGCCGTTCTCGACCCAGAAGCCGGCGGCGCCCCGCGAGTAGTCGCCGGTGACCATGTTGGCGCCGTGGCCGAGCAGTTCCGTCACCAGCAGCCCGGTGCCCATTTCCTTCAACAGACTCGCGAGGTCGAGGTCGCCGTGGCTCACCAGCAGGTTGTGGCTGCCGCCGGCATTGCCGGTCGTCGTCATGCCGAGCTTCCTCGCCGAGTAGCTCGACAGAAAATAGCCCTGCACCACGCCGTCCTTGACGACGTCGCGTTCGAGGCAGGCGACGCCCTCGCTGTCGAACGGCGCGCTGCCGAGCCCGCCGCGAATGAAGGGCGCCTCGCGGATGCTGACGTGCGGCGCGAAGACCGGCTTGCCGAGGCTGTCGACGAGGAAGGATGATTTGCGGTAGAGGCTGCCGCCGGAGACCGCGGCGACGAAATTGCCGATGAGCCCCGTGGCGATCGGCGCCTCGAAGACGACCGGGCAGGTGCGGGTGTCGAGCTTGCGGCCGTTCAAGCGCCGCACCGTGCGCTCGCCGGCGATGCGGCCGACGGTCTCGGCGGAATCGAGGTCGCTGGCGTTGCGCGCGCTGGTGTACCAGTAGTCGCGCTGCATGCCGCCCTTGTCCTCGCCGATGACGGCGACCGACATGCCGTGGCGCGAGCCGGCGTAGCCGTTGCAGAAGCCGAGGCTGTTGGCGTAGACGAACTGCGAAGTGTGGAGATTCACGCCCGCGCCTTCGGAGTTGGTGAGCCGCTTGTCCACTGCCAATGCTGCGGCCTCGCAGGCGCGGGCGTGCTCGGCGGCCTCCTCGACGCTCAAGTCCCACGGATGGTAGAGATCGAGGTCGGGCACGTCCTTCGCCAGGCGGTCGGCGTCTGGCAGGCCGGCGGCTTCGTCCTCGGCGGTGTAGCGGGCGATGGTGAGCGCCTTCTCTACTGCGCTCTTCAGCGCGGCCTCCGACAGGTCCGAGGTCGACGCGTGGCCGCGCCGCTGGCCGAGGTAGACGGTGACGCCGGCGCCTTTGTCCTTGTTGTATTCGATGGTTTCGATCTCGCCCTGGCGCACGCTCACGCTCTGGCCGACGCCTTCGGAAATCTCGGTGTCGGCGGCGCTGGCGCCCTGCCGCATGGCGTGATCGACAACGAGCCGGGCGAGCGCGGCGAGCTGGTCGCGGGTGTAGCTGAACTGGGAGCGGGACATGGATGTGCGGGTGTGAAAACGGCGGTTTACTGGGGCTCAGGTGGGCAGGGTACGGCCTCGGAAACTACAATGACGATCATAACAGCAACCGAAAGTCCCGCCGTGCGCCTGATCGACCCCGATGCCGAACCGGAATTCGACCCTGACGATATCCATGCCGGCCCCAGCAAGAGCCAGAAGAAGCGCGAGGTCGAAGCCCTGCAGGCTCTCGGCGCCGAGCTGGTGAAATTGCCGGACGCCCAGTTCCAGCGCATCGAGCTGCCGGAGGAGTTGCGGGACGCGGTCGCGCTGTGCCGCCGTATCACGCAGAACAGCGCCTTGCGCCGTCAGCGGCAGTACATCGGCAAGCTCATGCGCAGCGTCGACCCGGCGCCCATTCGAGCCCAGCTCGACGCTTTCAAGGGCGTGTCGGCGGCGGAAAACGCCAAACTGCATCAGGCCGAGACGTGGCGCGAGAAGCTCATCGCCGACAACGAGGCGCTGACGCGCTTTCTCGACGCCTATCCGCATACCGACGTCACGCACCTGCGGCAGCTCATCCGCAACGCGCGCGACGAGGCGGCGCGCAACAAGCCACCGCGCGCCTTCCGCGAGATCTACCAGGTTATCCGCGAGGCGATGCAGGAAGCGGAGTGATTCGCACCCGCTCGGCCCGGCCGGGCCCTGAACGAGAAACAAGGGGGACAGCCATGTGGGGACGCGTCGTCAAAATCGCATTCAGCCTGCCCTTCCTCGTCGCGGCAGGGCTGTTCGGCCTCTATCTCGTGTTCGGCTTCTTCCTCGTCAATCCGCTTGCGCAGAAGCTCCTGCCCTGGGTGGGTGAGCGCACGCTCGCCAGCCAGCTCACCGCAAACGAGGTCAGGTTCAACCCACTCACGCTGGAAGCCACGGTGAGCGGCCTCAAGCTCGCCGAAATGGACGGCAAGCCGCTCGCCGGTTTCGACCGGCTGTATCTCAATCTGGAAACGACGGGCCTGTTCCGCTGGGCGGTGCGCGTTGCCGACGTCCAGCTCGACCGTCCGCGCGCCGTGTTCGAGGTGCGCCCGGGCGGCGCGCTCAACTGGCAGGCGCTGATTGACAGGCTCAACGAGGATAAGAAGCCGCCGTCCGACAGGATGGTGCGGTTGGTGATCGATCACATCAAGATCCAGAACGGCGACATCGAATACATCGACGCCAACCGCGCCGGCGAGCCGTTCAAGGTCACGCTGGCGCCGCTCGGCATCGAGCTCGACGGGCTCTCGACCCTGCCGGAGGACCGCGGCGATTACCTCATTGCCGCCAAGCTGCCCGAGCAGGGCGGCACGCTCAAGTGGAAGGGCGACGTCGGCCTCAATCCTGTGGCCTCCAGCGGCGAACTCGGCCTCGAGGGGGTGCGCCTGGCCAATCTCTTGCGCGCGATCAAGAGCCCGCGCAATTTCGAGCTGCCCTCGGGCACGCTTGCCGCCGGCCTGCGCTACCGCTTCGCCATGGTGCGTCAGGAGGGCGGCGCGGACGCACCCTGGGTACAGGTGAGTGGTGCCAACCTCATCGTGCAGAACCTCGCGCTGGCGCCACGCGGCGGCGCGCCGGTTCTGGAGCTCGCCGAGGCGCGCGTGCGCAACGGCAACTTCGACCTCGCAAGGCGCAGCGTCGACGTCGCCGGCGTCGACCTCGCCGGCGGCAAGCTCGCAGCGACGCGCACCGCGCAGGGCGTGCTCGACTGGCAGACGCTGTTCGCCGCGGCCGGCAACGGCGCGCCGCCGCCCGGGTCCCCTGAACCAGCCAACCCAGCGCCCGCGCAGTCGGAACCGGCGAAGCCGGCGCCCGGCGCGCCGTGGAAAATCGGCGTGCGCGAAATCAGCGTGGCCGACTGGTCGGCGCGTTACACCGACCAAGGCTATGCGCGGCCGCTGGCCGTGGCTATCGAAGGCTTCGGCCTTACCGCGGCACTTGCCGGCGAAGTCGGCGAGACGGCGGCGATCGAAGTCGGGCCGGTGAACGCAGGGCTGGGGCCGGTGCGGGTGAGTTCGGGCGGGCAGGCGGTGGCCGAGCTCGCGCGCGCGGCGCTGGGCAACGCCAACCTAAGGCTCGCCGACAGGCAACTCGCCATCGAGGCGGTGGAGCTAAACGGCGCCAGGACCACGGTCGCGCTCGACCGCCAGAAGCGGCTCAACTGGGCCGAGATCCTACAGAAGGCGCCGGGTGCGCCCGCGGCGGCGCCGGCAGCGGAAAAAACCGCCGCTGCGCCGACGTTCGACGTGCGGCTCGCGCGCCTCGCCGTCGACGGCATCGAGGTCGGCTTCGTCGATGCGTCGACCGGCAAACCGGTGCGGCTCGACGTGGTGCAGGGTTTCGCCACGCTGAAGGACCTGAGCCTCGACCTCGACAAGCCGGTGCCGATCGACGCCGGCTTCGCGCTGCGCCAGGGCGGCCGCTTCAACGCCTCGGGCAGCGTGGTGCCCGGCAAGTCCTCGGGCAACCTCGACCTGCGACTGGCGGGCCTCTCGCTCAAGCCCTTCGCGCCCTACGTCAACCAGTTCGCCACGCTCAACCTGCATTCCGGCGCGGCGTCCACGCGCGGCAAGCTGACGTTCGCGCAGGCCAAATCCGGCATGACGCTTGACTACCGCGGCGGCTTCGCGGTCGACGATCTCGCGATCACCGAGGAAGGCACCGAGGAGGCCTTCCTCGGCTGGCAGAAGCTCGCCTCCGACAGCCTGCGCGTGAGCCTCGCGCCAAACCGTCTGCACATGAATGAACTGGTCGCCACCCACCCCTTCGGCAAGGTGATCATCTTCGAGGACAAGACGGTCAACCTGCAGCGTGTGCTGCGCAAGCCGGCAGGCGAGACGCCCGCATCCGAGCCGGCCCCCAAGGCCGCCGCGAAACCCGCCGAACCGGCGTTTCCGGTCGCGATCGAGCGCGTGCGCATCGTCGGCGCCAACGCCGAGTTCGCCGACCTGTCGCTCACGCCGCAGTTCGGCACGCGCATGCACAATCTCGGTGGCGTCATCACCGGGCTTTCCACCGACCCCGCGACGACCGCCCAGGTCGAGCTCGACGGCAAGGTCGACGACTACGGCTCGGCGCGCGTGCGCGGGGCGATCGAGCCCTTCCGGGCGACCGAGTTCACCGACCTCAAGCTCACCTTCCGCAATCTGGAAATGACCCACCTCACGCCCTATTCGGGCAAGTTCGCCGGGCGCAAGATCGATTCCGGCAAGCTCTCGGTCGACCTCGAATACAAGATCAAGGCGCGGCAGCTGGCGGGCGAAAACAAGTTCATCGTCAACCGCCTGAAACTTGGCGAGCGCGTCGACAGCCCGGACGCGATGAAGCTGCCGCTCGATCTCGCGATCGCGCTCCTGCAGGACAGCAATGGCGTGATCGACCTCGACCTGCCGGTGTCCGGTAACCTCGACGACCCGCAGTTCAGCTACGGCAAGATCATCTGGAAGGCGATCGTGAACGTGCTGACCAAGATCGTGACCGCGCCCTTCCGCGCGCTCGGCAGCCTGCTCGGGGTGAACGCGGAGAAATTCGAGGCGGTCGGCTTCGACCCCGGCTCGAGCGTGCTGCTGCCGCCGGAAAAGGAAAAGCTCATGACGCTCGTCGACGCGCTCGCCAAGCGACCGGTACTCGCGCTCACCATCGAACCGGGCTTCGACCCCGTGGCCGACCGCCGCGCGCTGCAGGAGCAGGCGATGCGGCGCGACGCCGCCGCGGTCGCCGGGGTGAAGCTCGCCGCCGGCGAGGCGCCCGGCCCGGTCGACGTCAACCACTACAAGGTGCAGACCTGGCTCGAGGACCGCTACGCGGCGAGCGCCGGCAAGGAGGCCTACCAGAAGTTGCGCGAGAGCTTCCGCAGCAAGGACGCCGGCGCCGCCGCGCGCGTGCTGGAAACCCAGATGGTCGAGCGGCTCGCGCGCCAGTTCAAGACGCGCGACGATGGTCCGGCGTCGGCCTTCCACGCCGAACTGCTCGAGCGTCTGACCCAGCAGGTGAAGATCGAGGACGCGGCATTGGTGAAGCTCGCCGAGGCACGCGGCGCGGCGATGCGCGACGAACTGCTGAAGCTCGGCCTCGACCCGGCGCGCGTGAGCGTTGGCGCGCCCGGCGCGCAGACGCTCAAGGACCAACTGGTCGGCAGCAAGCTGACGCTCGCCGCCGGCAAGCACACGTTGCCCGAGCCTGTCCCCCAACCCGCCACACCCTGACCCCGCAGCCCTTTGAGCTTCCGTCGTTTTCGCATCCTCATCCTACTCGGCCTCCTGGCGGCGGCGGGCAGCCTGACCTTTCTCGAACAGTGGATCGCACGCGGGTGGCGCGTGCCGGTCGAAGTACAGGTCTTCCCCATCAACGGCGACGGCTCGGCCAAGACCGACGCGATGATCGCCGCCCTCACGCCTCGCGACTTCGATGACATCAACGCCTTCCTCGAGCGCGAAAGCGCGCGCTACGGGGCGAAGGTGTCGCCTGCGGTCAATTTCAGCGTGCAGCCGGTTTTGTCCGAACGCCCGCCGGCGCCGCCGCGCGGCGGTAACGCGCTGCAGAACATGGCTTGGAGCCTCAAGCTGCGCTGGTGGGTGTACCGCCACGCCGACGCCGTGCTGCCGCAGCCCGGCACGGTCAAGCTCTTCCTGATCTATCACACCGCCAAGGATGGCGTGGCGCTGGAACACTCGCTGGGTTTGCAGAAGGGGCTGATCGGCGTCATCCATGTGTTCGCCGACGCGCGCCAGCAGCGACAGAACGCCATCGTCATCGCGCACGAACTGCTGCACACCCTTGGCGCCTCGGACAAGTACGAGGCCGGCGGGCGGCTGGTCTATCCCGATGGCTATGCCAACGCCGAGCTGCCGCAGGCGGTGCCGCGGCGCGAGGCGGAAATCATGGCGGGGCGCTATCTCAGCGTGGCCGGGGTGCCGGTCATGCCGCCCAGCCTCGAGGCGTGCGTGATAGGCCCGGCGACGGCTCGCGAAATCAACCTCGACCAGGCGTTCCGCAACCGCTACGGCAGCTGAAGGGGTTCAGCTGGCCGGCGGCCGTTGCGCCGACTTCGGCCGGAACGCCGCGATCGTGTCCGGCCGTGTTTCCAGATACGGTCCGCCAATCAGGTCGACGCAGTAGGGCACGGCGGCGAAGATGCCGTCGAGCGTTTCCTTGATCGCCTTGGGCTGGCCAGGCAGGTTGAGGATGAGGCTCGCGCCGCGGGTGACGCCGACCTGGCGCGACAGGATCGCGGTCGGCACGTACTTCAGCGACACCGCGCGCATCGCCTCGCCAAAACCCGGCAGCACCTTGTGCGCGACTGCCAGCGTCGCCTCGGGGGTGACGTCGCGCGGGGCCGGGCCGGTGCCGCCGGTGGTGAGGATGAGCGAACACTTCTCCACGTCGGCGAGCTCGATCAGCGTCGCCTCGATGACCGGCTGCTCGTCAGGAATCAGGCGGGTGACGAAGGTGGCGGGGTTGGCGAGCACCTCGCCGAACCAGCTCTCGAGCGCCGGCAGTCCCTTGTCTTCATATACGCCCTGGCTGGCGCGATCGCTGATCGAGACCAGGCCGATGCGAACGGAATCGTGGCTCATGCGTCGGTACTTAAGGAGGATTGCAGGAAGCCGCGAATGTAGCAGAATGAAGCCGTCACGCTAAGGAGACCGCCATGAAGACCGCCGCAATGACGCTGCTGATCGCCGCCAGCCTGTGGGCCGGCGCGGCGTTCGCCGACCCGCCCAAGGGCTACAACTTCGTCGACTTCGACACCGGCCTCAAGGCGGCCAAGTCGAGCGGCAAGCCCATCTTCATGTATTTCGGCCGCTACGGCTGCGCCTGGTGCGACCACACCAACAAGACGACTTTTTCCGACGCCGGCCTGAAGAAGCTCTACAGCGACCATTACGTCCTGGTCTACGTCGACGCCGAATCCGGCAAGCGGCTCACGCTGCCTTCCGGCGAGCGCATCACCGAGGCCGAAATTGGCGCGCGCCTGCAGGCCTTCGCGACGCCGCTGTTCGTGTACCTGACGCCGCAGGGCGACAAGATCTTCCAGGCGCCCGGCTTCAAGACGGTGAAAGATTTTCAGGACTACGACCGCTACGTGCGCGGCGGCCATTACAAGCAGAAGACCCTGCTCGAATTCCTGGGCGAGAAATCGTGAGGGCGGCCCTCCTGCTGCTCGCGGCACTGGCGCTGCCGGCGCACGCCGACTGGTCGTGGAGCGCGCCGCTCACCGTCAACACCGCATCGGGCGCAAAGATTTTTCCGCATCTGGAATCGGCCAACCGTCAGGGCATCGCCGTGTCCGGCGGGGCCGTCGGCGTGGTGTGGGAAGACAACCGCAGCGGCATTCCCCAATGCTATCTGGCGGTAAAGCCGATGAGGGCCAAGGGCTTTCAGCGCGAAACCCGGCTCAGCAGGCGGGAATGCTACGAGCCCGTGGTGCTGGCGCTCGACGGCGGGCGTTTCCTGGCGGCGTGGGAAGAGGGCGGCAAAGTGGTCGCGCAGGCGTGGCCGCGCGGCACGCGCGTGGAACTGTCCAAGGCGGAAGCGGCGCAGGTTACCCTCGCGCGCGGCGACGGTGCGCTCTACGCGGCGTGGGCTGAGCAGGCTGGCCGCTTCAAGCGCATCGTCGTCGCTACCCTGACTGAAAAGCGCGGCGTGCTCGCCGTGCAGTCGGTGCAGCCGGTCGAGGCGACGGAGCCCGCGGACGAGCAGGGCTGGCCGGCGCTCGCGGTCGCCGGCGACGGCACGCTCGTGGTCGCTTGGGAAGACCGTCGTCATCGCCACACCGTGCCGATGACGAGCCACAGCCGCGACGGCCGCAGCTTCGCTGCACCCGCGCGCGTCTCCGACATGGCGAGCGGCAGCGCGCCGGGCGGGCTGGGGGCCGGCACCGGCGCGATGCGTCCCACGCTCGCCCGCTGGGGCCAGCGCGGCGTGGTCGCGGTCTGGCTCGACAAGCGCGACTTCCTCTCCGGCTACGACGTCTACGCAGCCTTTGATGGCGGCGACCGCCGCTTCGGCCGCAATCTCAAGGTGCAGGACAGCTTCGGCGACAACATGGCGCAGTGGCACGCGCTGGCCGCGAGCGACGGCACGCACCTGGTCGCGCTGTGGGACGATGCCCGCGATGGGACGTCCGACGTGTGGCTGTCGGAATGGGAGGGCGAGTCCTTTGGCGAGGACATCGCCGTGCCCGGCGCGCACGGGCCGGGCGCGCAGTCCGATCCGGTCGCGACGTTCGACGCCGACGGCGCGCTTCACGTCGCCTGGCTCGACCGCGACGCCGCCGGCGTCACGCGTATCCGTTACGCACGCGCCGTCAGAAAGTGAGCGTCAGATCCAGCCGCGCCGCCTGAGCCGGCGGTAAAGCACGATCACGGCGGCGCCGGTAGCGGCGAGCAGCGTCGGGTAGGCCCACGGCCATTTTAGCTCGGGCATGAACTCGAAGTTCATGCCGTAGAGGCTGAACACGACCGTCGGCAGCGCGAGCAGTGCGCCCCAGCCGGCGAGCTTCTGCACCGACTCGTTCTGCTTCAGCGACAGCGTCGCGAGGTTGAACTGCATCGCGTCCGAGGTCGACAGCCGCAGGTGGTCGATCCCCACCGCGACGCGCACCGCGTGGTCGTGGATGTCGCGGTAGTACGCCTTGAGCTCCTTGGTCACGAACTGCGGGTGAACGCGGATGAGGTCCTGGGTGATGTCCTGCATGGGTTCGACCGCGTCGCGCAGCGCGGTGAGATCGCGCTTCATGGCGTAGAGCTTTTCCAGCGTCTCGCGGCTCGCCTTGGCGCCGCTGAGGAGCTGACTCTCGAGCGCGCCGAAGCGCTCCTGCATCGCCACGATCACCGGGCGAAAATGGTCGACGATGAGGTCGAGCACCAGGTACAGCGCATACGGCGTGCCGAGCTTCACGCCTGGCGGGCGGCGTTTCAGGCGCTCCTTCACGCGCTGGTAGCTGCCGCCCTGGTCGTGGCGGATCGCGACGACGTAGTTGCCCCCGACGAAGAGATGCGTTTCGCCGAATTCGAGGCGCGATTCCCACAGCTGAACCGTGCGAACGGCGATGAACACGTGGTGGTCGTATTCCTCCAGCTTGGGGCGCTGGTGCGTCGAGATCGCGTCCTCCAGCGCCAGCGCGTGCAGCCCGAGCTCCTCACCGAGGCGGGTGATGGTGTGGCTGTCGGGCGACTTCAGCTCGACCCAGAGAAAGCAGCCAGGATGGCCGACATGATCGCTGATGGCGTCGAACGCGATCGTCTCGCCCTCGGGCGCCTCGTCGCGGAAGAGCAGGCAGTCGATGGCGGGCTCCGCAGCCAGTCGCCGGCTCAGAACGGCAGCGCGAGACCCGGCGCCGCCTCGTGGATGACGCGGCGGAAATCGGCCTGGATGCGTTCGAGCGCCTCCGCGTTGTCGGCCTCGAAACGCAGCACGATCACTGGCGTAGTATTCGACGGGCGCGCGAGGCCGAAGCCGTCGGCGTATTCCACGCGCAACCCATCCAGCGTGATGACCTCCTGCGCGTCGGGGAACTTCGCGGTTTTTTGCAGCCGTTCCATCAGCGCGTAGTGCTCGCCCTCGGCCATCTTGATGTTTAGCTCGGGCGTGTTCACCGTATCCGGCAGGCTGTGCAGGGTGGCGTCGATGTCGGCCTGCTTGGAGAGATACTCGAGCAGCCGCGCGCCGGCGTAGAGGCCGTCGTCGAAGCCGAACCAGCGCTCCTTGAAGAACACGTGGCCGCTCATCTCGCCAGCCAAAAGCGCGCCGGTTTCCTTCATCTTCGCCTTGATGAAGCTGTGGCCGGTCTTCCAGAGGGTCGGCTTGCCACCGCGCGCGCGGATCCAATCGAACAGCTTGCGCGTCGACTTGACGTCGAAAATGATTTCGGCGCCGGGGTTGCGCGAAAGCACGTCGTCGGCGAACAGCATCAGCTGGCGGTCGGGGAAGATGATCGTGCCGTCCTTGGTGACGACGCCCAAGCGGTCGCCGTCGCCGTCGAAGGCAAGGCCGATTTCGGCGTCGCTGGTCTTGAGAAGCGCGATCAGGTCCTGCAGGTTCTTCGGCTGCGAGGGATCGGGGTGGTGGTTGGGGAAGTTGCCGTCGACTTCGCAGAAAAGCTCCTCGATCTGGCAGCCCATGTCGCGGTAGAGCTTGGGTGCGAACGCGCCCGGCACGCCGTTGCCGCAGTCGACAATGATCTTCATCGGCCGGGCGAGCTTGACGTCGGAGACGATGCGCGCGAGGTACTCCGGCGCGATGTCGTAGGTGCGGTAGCTGCCGTCGCCGTGCACGAGATTGCCATCGACCAGCCGCTGGCGCAGCGCCTGGATGGTGTCGCCCGACAGCGTCTCGCCGCCGAGCACCATTTTCAGGCCGTTGTAGTCGGGCGGGTTGTGGCTGCCGGTGACCATCACCGCGCTGTTCGTCTTCAACAGGTAGGCAGCGAAGTAGGTCATCGGCGTGGCGACCATGCCGAGGTCGACGACGCCGATGCCGGCCTTGCGGATGCCGCGCGCCAGCGCCGCCGCCATGTCGGGGCCGGACAGGCGGCCGTCGCGGCCGATGCAGATTTCGGTCTGGTTGCGTGCCGCGGCTTCCGAGCCGATGGCATGGCCGATCGCCTCGACGATCTCGGGGGTGAAGGTCTTGCCGACGATGCCGCGTATGTCGTAGGCCTTGAAGATTTCCTTGGGGTATTCCACTACGCACTCCTCGATTGGTGAATGCGGCGATTCTAGCGCGGCGCTGTGTCGAAATGATCCAGCAGACGCGCCGGCAGCCAGTCGGCATTGCCGGGGAAGGGGCCGGAGGGGAAGGCGACGTGGCCGCCGGTCGCCGGCTGCTCCAGCGTGACCGACGCCGAGACCTCCCTCGGCCCGGGCAGGGCGCTGTCGGGCATGAAAGGATCGTTGCGGGCGTTGATGACCAGCGTGGGCACGGCTATCGATTTCAGCAGCGGCTTGCTCGATACCCGCCGCCAGTAGTCGTCGGCATCGACAAAGCCATGCAGTTTCGCCGTGACCAGGGTATCGAATTCGTGGAAGGTGGTGGACGCTGCAATTGCTTCGGCGTCGAGCAGGCCGGGAAATTTTTCCGCCTTGCGCAGGGCCTTGGCCTTGAGTGTGTTGAGAAAACGCGCGGTGTAGACGTGGCGGTTGAAACCGCTGTCGAGCGCGTAACCGGCGGCGGTGAGATCCAGCGGCGCGGAGACGGCGGCGGCGCGCTCGACGAGCAGCGCGGCGTCGCCGCCCTGTTCGCCCAGCCATTTCAGCAGCGCGTTGCCGCCGAGCGAGACGCCCACCGCGTAGAGCGGGACTGTGGGGTGCCGGGATTTCACGTGCCGCAGCATGGTGTCGATATCGGCGCTGTCTCCGGCGAAATAGGCGCGCGGCAGGCGGTTGTCCTCGCCTGAACACCCCCGGAAATGGGCGACTACGCCGTTCCATCCGCGTGCCTTGATGCGGTGCATCAGGTCGCGTGCGTAGAAGCTGTCCGAACTGCCTTCGAGGCCATGGAAGAGTACGACTACGGGTTGGCCGGGCGCGCCGTCGACCCAGTCAAAATCGAGAAAGTCGCCGTCGGCGAGTTCGAGCCGTTCACGCCGGTAATCCATGCGCGGCACGCGGATGAAGAGACTGGTGTAGATGGTTTGCAGGTCGCCGCCGGGCAGCCAGGCCGGGGCGGTGTAGGGGGTGGGGGCGGCAATCGTGACAGGCATGGCCAGCATCATGCAGATTGCCGCGAGGCCGGCGCAAGCAAGCCGCATCATCGATGCGCGCGGGTGTCTGCCGCGCCGCGCACGAACAGCAGGCAGCCGTGTTTGCTGACGAGCCGGCCATGCGGTTTGCCGCGCGGCGCGAAGTGGTAATCGCCGGCTCGGCACAGCACGCCGTCGATGGTGAGGTCGCCTTCGAGAATCAGGCTTTCTTCGTCCAGCGCGTGCTGATGGCGAGGTATATGCGCGCCTGGGGCCAGTCGCAACAGATAGGAGCGTTGCGTGCCATCCTGGCGCAGCAGCTTGAGCTCGACGCCACGCAGGAAATGCACCCATTCTCCTTCGTGACTGTGGACGAAGAGATAATCCGGGGCGGCGGCATGCACGCGCTGGAACAGTGCTTCGCGCATGCGCGTGGCGGCGTCGTCCGGCGGCGCTGCGGGCGGCGTCGCCGCAGCCAGCGCTTCGATCAGGGCCGCATCGAGGGAGGGGGAAGCATTGTTGTCTTTGTCTTTATTTTTCATCGCGGATCTCATGCCTGGTCAAGGATGGTGCGCAGAGTGTCCTGGGCGCGTTTCAGGTGGGACTTGACCGTGCCGAGGGGCAAGCCGGTCTGTTTGCTGATTTCCTGATGCGACAGGTCGCGATAGAACGCCAGCCCCACCATCTGCCGCTGCACCGGGGTAAGCGCGGTGAGCGCGCGGGCGAGCGCGCTGTCGCGTTCGCTTGCCATCACGCGCTCGAGCGGGGAGGCATCCTGGCTGCTGACCTCCTCGAGAAGGATTTCCGGGTCGGGGCAGCTGGCCGCACGATCTTGCCGCCTGAGCGCGTCGAGCGCGCGGCTGCGCGCCATGACCATCAGCCAGGCCAGCGGCTGGCCGCGCGCGACGTCGTAGCGCGCGGCCTCGCGCCAGGCCTGCCAGTAGGTCTCGACGCAAACTTCCTCGGCCAGTTCGCGGCGCACTGTGATGCGCAATACCAGTGCATACATGCGCGGCAGCGTGATGTCGTACAGGCGTGCGAGCGCCGCCTCGTCGCCCTGCCCCATGCGCTGAATCAGGTGCGCGAGCGCGATCCTGTTCACGTCCTCCGGGGCGGTTGCCATGGGTAGGCTCTCGGGCGGGCTGTCGGCGTCGGAAAGTTTCAGCGGCGGGTGATTCACGTTGTAGTCAACTGTAGCGGCAGTCTCGAGCAGTACGCATGGAAGGCTCGGCCGGATGCATGCATCCGCCGCGCGAGTGCGCGCGTAAAGATAGCTGGGAGCCTTTCCCGTGTTCAACAAGGAAACAGACATGAACCAGAACCCGTCAGTTACGAACCCCGTGTCCCGCGGGTTGTCAGCACTTTCTCTCGCAGTGATCCTGGTCACGTTTTCTGCTGCGTGCACCTCGATGCAGCATAAGCCGCAAAAGAGCCTTTACGACCGTTTGGGCGGCAAGCCCGCGATCCAGGCCGTGGTCGACGACTTCATCGGCAATGTTGCCGCCGACAGCCGCATCAACGGCTTTTTCGCCAACACCAACATCCCGCGGCTGAACAGCATGCTGGTCAGCCAGATCTGCGAAGCCACCGGCGGGCCGTGCCGATACATCGGCCGCGACATGAAAGCCGCGCACGCCGGCATGGGCGTGACCGACGCGCATTTCAACGCGCTGGTCGAGGATCTGGTGAAGTCACTCAACAAGTTCAACGTGCCGGAGAAGGAAAAGAACGAACTTCTGGCCGCGCTGGCGTCGATGAAGGGCGACATCGTCGGACGTTGAGGCGCGTGGCATGACATTCCGGATCGTCAGCGAATGGCACTTGGCCGCGCCGCCCGATGCGGTTTGGGCCGTGCTCGAAGCGGCGGAAGACTGGCCACGCTGGTGGCCGGAAATCCGTCGCGTGCAACTGCTGCAACAAGGTGGCGATGAAGACGAAGGCGTGGTGCGCCGCACCTGGTGGACGAGCCATCTCCCCTACGGCTTCGTCATTGACCTCACCACGCGCGCGGCGGAACGGCCGTACCTGCTCGCGGTGGAGGCGAGCGGCGATCTCGTCGGCATGGGGCGCTGGGAAATCGCCGCGATCCCGGTCGGCACGCGCGTGCGTTACGTCTGGCAAGTCTCGCCGCACAAGGTCTGGATGCGCTGGCTGGCGCCGTTCCTGTTGCCGCTGTTCGCCTGGAACCACCACGCGGTGATGAAGGACGGTGCGGCGGGCATGGCGCGTTGGCTGGGCGTGGAGTTGATCGACTATCGGAAAGGGGGGTCGTCGTGACGATGGCAGGCAAGGTGCAGCCCTGTTTTCGCGTCTTCGAGCGCAAGGACCGGGCGGCCTGGGTGACGCTGTGCGCCTACGATGCGGTGCTGGGCATCCCGGCGCATGAGCCGCCGCTGGCCGGGCAGTCGGCATTGTCCGAACTGTTCGATCGCATCGCCGCGCTGTTCGCTACGATGCGCTCCGAAGTGATGACGATGCCTGTTGCCGGGCTTCATGCTGACACCGTATTCAGACTGAACGCCGTCAGCGCAGGCGGCAAGGCGGCGCATGCCGAGGGGGGGATCGAGTTTGCGGCGGATTGCGACGGCGGCTTCACCCGCATCGCCTGGGTCTGGAATCCCGCGCCGGTGCTCCGGTGAAAGCGTTCGTCGTGCTGTGCTGGTTTGCCGCGCCGGCGTGGGCCTCAACCATTGATTTCGTATCCCTCCCACCCGGCGAATTCGTGATGGGGGCAACTGACGAAACAGCCGCGCTGTTCGAATTGCCCGACGGCGACGCCAGCCTGATCGCCGACGAACGCCCCGCGCACCGGGTGCGAATCTCGCGCGGATTCGACCTTGCGCGTACCGAAATCACCCAGGGGCAGTGGTTCGACCTGATGAAAACGCGCCCTGGCCCGGCGGCTTTCTGGAAACGACGCGACTGGCGCGAGCTGCCCGTGGTGTCGGTGAGCTGGAACGACGCGCAGCGTTTCGTCGCTGCGCTGAACAAGCGGGAAAACACCACGCGCTACCGTTTGCCGACCGAAGCCGAATGGGAATACGCCGCGCGCGCCGGCAGTGCCGGCAACCGGCCGTTTCCCGATGCCGAGCTGGCGGCGCACGCCTGGTATCTCGGCAACTCCGGCGACGTGCCGCACCCGGTCGGGCGGCTTCCGGCCAACGCCTGGGGTTTGCACGACATGCTGGGAAACGCCTGGGAATGGGTGGCCGACCGCTATCAGCCTGACTACTACGCCTACAGCCCCGCCGCTGATCCAGAGGGGCCGGTGGCGGGTGGTCGCCGCGTGCGGCGCGGCGGCTCCTACCACTGCGCGCCGCATCTGGTGAGAGTCAATTACCGCGCGGCGGATACGGCGGATACGCGTTATTCGGTGACCGGGTTTCGTGTGCTGCGCGAGTCGCGGCGCGAATGAAAAAATGTGCGAGGGCTGCATCCGGTTTGTCGCGGAGTTGCGTAAAGCGTTTGAGTGCAACCGCAGCATTCTCAACCGGGAGGTTCAAATCAAGATGTTCAATCGCATTCTGTTTCAGCGCAGCGCATGCACCATCGCATGTCTGCTGGCGTCGTCCGCCACATGGTCGGCGTCACCCCTGCCGTCCGGCGACAAGCTTCTGCTCACCGGCGGCGTCTCGCAGGTCGAAGGCGCGGCGGGTGGCGGGCTCACGCCCTGGGCTGTTATCGGTGGTTACGGCACGCGCGACCAGATCGGTGGCAATGCCTTCTACACCCGTGTCGAAGCCGACGACTACACGCTCGACAGTTACGGCGTGCTGGCCGGACTGTACGACCGTGTCGAGCTGTCGATCGCGCGCCAGAGCTTCAACACCCAAAACGTCGGCGCCCTGCTTGGTCTGGGGCGGGATTTCAAGTTCAAGCAGGACATTTACGGCGTGAAGGTAAAGCTCATCGGCGACATCGTCTACGATCAGGACAGCTGGCTGCCGCAGGTGTCCGTCGGTCTCCAGCACAAGCGCAACCACCAGGGCGCGGTGGTGCGCGCGGTCGGCGCCAAAGACGACAAAGGCACCGACTATTACATTTCCGCCACCAAGCTCTTCCTCGCGCAGAGCACGCTGGTGAATGCCACCGTGCGCGCCACCAAGGCCAACCAGATCGGCATCCTCGGCTTCGGCGGCGACAGGAACGACAGCTACGAGGCGCAGTTCGAGGGCTCGGTCGCCTACCTGCTCTCGCGCAACCTCGCCATCGGCGCGGAATACCGCACCAAGCCCAACAATCTGGGCATCGCCCGGGAAGACGACTGGAAGGACCTTTTCATCGCCTGGGCGCCCACCAAGAATATCTCGCTTACCGCGGCCTATGTCGATCTTGGCAACATTGTGATCCGCAATGACCAGAAGGCGTTTTATATCTCGGCGCAAATTGGATTCTGAACCGGAGACATTCATGAAAATTCAACTTGCATGCGGCCTGGTGCTGGCTGCCCTGCTTGTCCTTCCAGTCACGCCGACGCTGGCCGACACCACCGGCGACAGCGCCCCGCTCAAGCGCTGCTGCAACGGCGACACCGGGCCCTACAAGGATTTTGGCGAAAAAGCAGGGATCGAACGGCTGATGCGCGATTTCATGGAAGGACTCCTGGCCGACCCGCGCACCCGGCCCTTCTTCGAGGGGCGAGACAAGGAACGCATCATTCTGCAACTCACCGACCAACTCTGCTATGCGCTCGAAGGCCCGTGCGAATATACCGGACGGCCGATGCGCGCCACGCATCAGGACATGGGCGTCAGCCGGCGGGAGTTCAACGCCCTGGTCGAGGTGCTGCAAACCAGCATGAACAAGGCCGGTATTCCTTTCCGCTCGCAGAACAGGGTGCTCGCCGTGTTCGCGCCGATGGAGCGCGACATCGTCACCAAATAGGAGGCGTCGTGAAACGTTCGGTCTGTTTCCTTATATCGGCTTAAGGAGACCCTGAACAAGTCCATATTCGTCATTCCGGCGAAAGCCGGAATCCAGTTAAATCAGGCATCTGGGCCCCGGCTTTCGCCGGGGTGACGACTTGTTCAGGGCTTCGTTAGGACAGACATGAAAACGAACATGATCGTCATGGCGCTTTGCATGGCTGCAAGTGGCGCCGCACTGGCCGGCAGCCATAGCATGGCAGTGAAGAATGACGGCGAATTGCCTCTGCCGGCGGACTATGTCAGTTGGCCGGTGTATCTGAAAAACGTACAGCGCCCCGACCTCAAGCAGATCCGCGATATCTACATCAATCCGCAGGGGCTGAAGTCGAGTCACCCGTTCGCCTACGGCACGACGATGGTGATGGAATTGCATTCGGTGAAAACCGGCGCGAACGGCCAGCCTGTGCTCGATGCGAACGGCAAGTTGCAGAAGCAGGCACTGTCGAAGGTGTTCGTCATGAGCAAAGGCCCGGGCTGGGGGCAGACCGAGGCACCCGAACTGCGTACCGGCGAATGGGCCTATGCTGCCTTCGACGGAAGTGGCAAATCGCTGGGCAAGAATGCGGGCAGTTGCCGCAGCTGCCACGTGCCGATGAAGGACACGGACTTCGTCGCTCGCGTGCCCGAGTACGAGGCGGCGCGCGCTGCGCGATGACCGAGAAGGTAATCGACCGTGTGCAGGCGAGGGTGCATTTTCGGCTTTCCAGCGGCCAGGCATCGGCTGCGCTCGCTGACGCCCGCATCGCTGCGGCTGCGCGCGTATCGCAGTGCAGCTGCCGGAGCGTCACCAGCCGAGACTGCGGACGAAAATTCCGCATCCGAGCTGTCCGGAAGGCTATGTGTGGGACGCTCCGGGCGTGGACGGGCACCAGAGCGTTGCGATCCGACAGAACCTAGTGCAGCACTGGGGGTTCCGTGCGCGCGGGTGGCGTTCCGCCGACCTGCAGTGGCGAGGCGTGGTGAAGCACCATGCGCCAGCCTTCGCCGTCGCGGCGGAACACGTTGGTGGCGAGGATGGGCGCGCGCGGTTCGGCTTCCTGGCCGATGGTGAGGTATTCGCGCACGATGCGGATGACCTGGTCGGCTGAGCGGATCTCGTGCGCGAGTTCGACCTGCATGCGGAACTGGCCGGCCGCCTCGAACAGGCTCTTCCAGCCCGCGGCAACCGCCGCGCGGCCGTTGAGCGGCGCTGCCAGCGGATGCAGGCAGGCGATGTGCTCGGCATCCGCCCAGACGGCCATCATGGCGTCGAGCGAGCGAGCTTCGAAGGCTGCGTAGAAAGCGGTTTCGGCGGCCTCTGGCGTCTCTGCGAACATTGCGGACATGATTGTTGATAACGCCCCAAGCATACCGAAGTTTTTGCTGGCACGCTTTTTGTATTAGGCGAGGAAACTCGTCCTAGCTCGGGAGCCACCGTGTCAAGCAACAGACCCCTCTCGGAATCCTTGCACCCTGCCCGCCAAGTCGTCATTCTGCTGTTCATCGTTGTCGGCTTCTGGTACCTCAACTGGAGGTTGGATACCTTCAATGAAGCGCACCCCGTCTTTTCGCGTGTTCTCTACGCAGCGGAGGTCTTCGGATTCTTCACCGCCTTGCTGAACGTCTTCATGACATGGCGGTTGACGGTACGTAAGGCAACCGCACCGGCCGAGGGGCTGAAGGTCGACGTATTCATTCCGACGTACAACGAGGATGTCGAAATGGTCCGGCGCACCGCGCTGGCGGCGCGGGCGATGGAATATCCACACCAGACTTGGATTCTCGACGACGGCAATCGTCCGGCGATGCGTGAAATGGCCGCCGCGCTCGGGGTTCGTTACCTCGCGCGCGCCGATAACGTGGACGCCAAGGCAGGCAACCTCAATCATGCCCTGCCGCATAGCGACGCTGATTTCATCGCGACCTTCGATGCAGACCACGCCCCGCGCCGGGACTTTCTGCTCAAGACGCTTGGCTATTTTTCGGATGAGAAGGTCGCGTTCGTGCAGACGCCGCAGGATTTCTACAACCTCGATTCCTTCCAGAACCGCACCGACACCGCCACGCGCGTCGCGTGGTCCGAGCAATCCCTGTTCTTCCGTGTAATCCAGCGTGGCAAGGACTTCTGGAATGCCGCCTTCTACTGCGGTAGCTGCGCGGTAATCCGGCGTGCGGCGCTAGACAGGATCGGCGGCTTCGCGACCGGCACGGTGACCGAAGATCTTCACACCAGCCTGCGGCTTCATAAGCAGGGCTACCGCTCCGTCTATCACGATGAGTCGCTCGCCTATGGCGTCGCCCCCGCGAAGATCGAGCCGTTCCTGAAACAGCGCATCCGCTGGGGCGTGGGTGCAATGAACGTGTGGCGCAAGGAAGGCATCCTGTTCACGTCGGGCCTCAGCTTGGCGCAACGAATCAATTACCTGGCGACGGTTCTGGCCTACTTCGAGGGGTGGCAGAAAGCCTTTTTCTACTTTGCGCCCGTTTACGTGCTGATGGCCGGTGCGATGCCGATCGCCGTGGACGGTGGCGTGTTTCTCCTGCATTTCACTCCTTACCTTCTGCTCAACTTCCTCGCGTTCGAGGAAATCTCACGCGGTTACGGACGCAGCTTCCTCATCGAGCAATACAACATGGCGCGCTTCGCCAGCTTCGCCTGGTCTACGCTCGGTATGCTGCGCGTGCGCAAGCGCTTTGGCGTCACCGCCAAGCGACTAGGCGAGCGTTCGAATACGTTGCCTTATCTGGCCCCGCACCTGCTGGTGATCGCGCTCAACGCGACGGCGATTCCGGTAGGCATTCTTCTATTCTATTCAGGAGGACATCTGCCCGCCGACGGCATGTGGGCCAACGTTTTCTGGGCATCGGTCAACGCCAGCCTCGCGCTCCTTGTGGTGAGCTTCTCGCGCCGACGCGCCGACAACCGGCGGGACGAATACCGTTTCCGGCTACCTGTGGCGGCCCGGCTCGCGGGGGTGCTCGGGACGGTCGATGATCTCTCCCCCAAGGGGCTGAGTTTTTACGGCCCGGTTAATGACGCCATGATCGGTAAGCGCATGCTCGTGATCCTCTATCTTCCGGACGGGCCCCTCGCCACGGAGTTGGAGGTACGCAGCGCGGTTCACGCGGAGCGCGATGGTGCGCGCTACGTCCGTCTTATCGGCGGTGCATTTCCCTGTCTGCCCCTGGTCGAAGAACAACGAATCGAACAGTTCCTGTATGGCAACAATATGCAGTGGGAACTCAACCGCTTCCTGGAAGCCAGCCTGACCCCGCTGCAGCGTTTCGGGCTTGTGCCCCGGCACGAGGAGCTCTCTACCGCCCGCCACTGGGCCAGCTGCGAAATCCTGCACAGGCATGATCGGGTGCCCCGTCAGGTCGGACTTGTTGGGTTGCTCGATGGCGGCAGGGAAGTGGAAGTGCTGGTGAACGAGGCGCTAGACCCGAAACTACCGCTGACCCTGCTGGTCCACTCGCGGCTGGGTGTTCACACGCTCAAGTCGAGGCCCGGTCCGAGCGACGTGTTTGCCACGGGTGGGGGTACCCTGTTCCGCTACCGCATGCGCCTGGAGGATGACGCACGGGAGGAAACCGAGGTGATTTCCGAAATGGCCGCCTGATCGCCGATAATATGTGAGGTTCAGATCAGGGAAACCGACATGTTCAGGTTAGGAGTGACGCTGGCAATGGCCCTTGCCATGTCGCCGGTCAATGCACAGGACGCCGTCGCCCTGGCAGGTGCCGAGGCAGGTAAGGGTAACGGCTACGCGTATCTGGGTACGGTTCTGCCCCTTCCAGGCAACCGCCTCGGCAATGGCTGGGTCCAGCGCTACTGGCTCGACTACACCTCCTATCGCTACGAAAAGGGTCCGGGTGCCGAAATCGACGCCACGGTGGTGGGCGGCGAGGCGGCACTGGGGTTTCAGGAGAGTGGAGCGTCGGGGTGGTGGGCCGCGTACCTCGGCGCGCGTTATGGCAACACGCGTTTGAGTCCGGATGATCCGACCAACGAGGACGAAGGCGGCCGTCTCAGGGCGAAGCTGCAGTTGGAGGGTGAAACGGCCGTCTCGCCGTCCTGGCGCTTGAATGGCATCGTCAGCCATCTGGTTGGCCACTCAAGCTACTGGCTCAGAGTGCGCGCGGAGACGACGTTGGGCAACGGACTGCGGGTCGGCCCGGAATTCGTCGCCCAGGGCGATCCCAACTATCGCCTGCACACGCTCGGCGTCTTTGTTGGGGGAATCAAGGCCGGCCGGAATGCCGCCCTCACGCTGAAAGGCGGGCTCAGCAAGCTGGAATCCGACTCGGCAGGCGCCTATGTCGGCGTCGAAGCCTATCTTCCTTACTGACTTCAGACGATAGCGGGTAAAGGCCGGTCGGGCGCGCTGTGGGGATCAGTGACCGCCGCTCGGCCGCCCCTTCAGTCGGTAGAGCGTACCGCAATACGGGCACAGTGCCTCGCCGCGCGCTTCGATCGGCAGAAACACGCGCGGATGGGCGTTCCAGTCCGCGTGCTGCGGCATCGGGCAATGCAGCGGCAGGTCGCTTTCGGTGACCTCGATCTCGCGTCGCGTGTTGTTCTGTCGGTCGCTCATCGTCGGACCACTTACTTGACGGGGGTGAGCCAGTCGACGTGCTTCGGCGCGCGGCCGTGCACGCAGTCGAAGTACATCGCCTGCAGCTTCGCGGTGATCGGGCCGCGCGTGCCTTCGCCGATGGCGCGGTTGTCGAGCTCGCGGATCGGCGTGACCTCGGCAGCGGTGCCCGTGAAGAAGGCTTCGTCGGCCGAATACACCTCGTCGCGGGTGATGCGCTTTTCGATCACCGGCAGGCCGATCTCGGCGGCGAGCTGGACGATGGTGTCGCGGGTGATGCCCTCGAGCGCCGAAGTGAGATCCGGCGTGTAGAGCTTGCCGTTCCTGACGATGAAGATGTTCTCACCGGAGCCCTCGGCGACGAAGCCGTCGACGTCGAGCAAGAGCGCTTCCTGGTAGCCGTCCATCTCGGCTTCCTTGTGCGCGAGGATGGAGTTCATGTAGTTGCCGTTCGCCTTGGCCTTGCACATGGTGATGTTGACGTGGTGGCGCGAGAACGAGCTGGTCTTCACGCGGATGCCTTGCGACAGTGCCTCCTCGCCCATGTACGCGCCCCACGGCCAGGCGGCGACGATGAGGTGTATCGACAGGTTTTTCGCTGAAATACCCATCGCCTCGGCGCCGAAGAAGGCCATCGGACGGATGTAGCCGGATTCGAGATGGTTCTCGCGCACGACCATGCGCTGCGCCTCGGAGACGGTGGCCTTGTCGAACGGCAGCTTCATGCCGAGGATGTGGGCGGAGCGGAACAGCCGGTCGGTGTGTTCCTGCAGGCGGAAGATCGCCGTGCCCTGTTCGGCCTTGTAGGCGCGCACGCCCTCGAAGACGCCCATGCCGTAGTGCAGGGTATGGGTGAGGACGTGGGTGGTGGCGTCGCGCCAGGGTACGAGCTTGCCGTCGTACCAGATGACGCCGTCGCGGTCGGCCATGGACATGGTGGGGCTTTCTTCAAGAACGGATGGAAAGCGGAAATTTTACCGGAATCCGCCCGCCGCGCGGCGCCCGCCTTGTGGCACGATGCGACCCCTGAAGGAGACGACGATGCACTGGAAAATCGCGCTGCTCGCGCTGGCCTGGCTGCCTCTCGCGGGCTGCGCCGAGCCGGCGAAAGTCGAGTACGACTACTACCTGCTGGCGCTGTCGGTTGCGCCCGCCTTCTGCGAGGACGAGCCCCAGCGCAAGCGCGGCTACGCTCAGTGTAAGGCGCTGTCCGAGCAGGGCTTCAAGGCCGTGCCGTTGACCCTGCATGGCCTCTGGCCGAACCGCCTCGACCGCAAGCATCCAGCCTGGTGCGCCGGCGAAACCCGCGGCGCATTCTGCAGCCTGCCGGCGCCCAAGCTTCCGACGCAAACTCGCACCAGACTCGAGCGCGCGATGCCGGCGACGGCCGATTGCCTCGACCGCTACCAGTGGGCCAAGCACGGCAGCTGCGCCGGCATCGATACGGGAACGTATTTCGCGGCCGCGGCGGCGCTCACCGAACGGGTCAACCGTGCCATCGGCCGTGAGATCGCCGGCCACATGGGGCGGGAGGTGAGCCTCGATGTCTTGCGCGACGCGCTCGCCAGGGCCGACCCGGCGCTGAAGGACGCCGTCACCTTCGACTGCCGCACGCCGAAAACCCCCGACCCCGCCAAGCGGCGGCCGATGCTGCGGGAAGTGCGGGTGTACTTCGAGCGCGACCCGGCGACGGGCGCGCCGGGTCGGCCGCTCGCTTTCACGCGCGCGGGGACGCGGCACTACAACTCCGGCTGCCCAGCGGGAAGGGCTTATATCGACAGCCCGCTGGATTGAGGAGCCGTTCAGTCTGCAACGAGGCGAGCGACGAGCTTGCGCACGGGTGCAGGCAGGGCGGCGTCGAGCGCGTCCGCAGGCGGCAGCCAGATCTGTCCGGGGCGGCTCGCGCGTCCGGGCGCAAGCTCGACCCGGACCGGCTCGATGTGGAGCCGGAAGTGCGTGAAGCCGTGGCTCAATCGGGGCAGGCGACTGTGCGCCGTCGGTGCGACGCCGAGGCGCTCGCGGCAATGCAGCACCGGATCGGCGCCAGGCTCGAGTTCGGGCAGGCTCCACAGGCCGCCCCAGACGCCGCGTGCCGGGCGCTTTTCGAGCATGAGCTCGCCGCGGTCGAGCAGCAGAAGCATCTGCACGTGCCGTTCGGGCAGGACCTTTTTCGGCCGCGCCGCGGGCAGTTCGCCGACGCGGCCCTCACCGCGTGCGACGCAGTCGGCTGCGACCGGGCAGCTGGCGCATGCCGGGCGGGCCCGGGTACAGACGAGCGCGCCCAGGTCCATCATCCCTTGCGTATAGGCCTCGATGTCGCGGGACGGCAGGCGTGCTTCGGCGAGTAGCCACAGCGCCGCCTCCACGCTGCGCTCGCCTGGCCAGCCGGAAACGCCCGCGTGGCGGGCCAGCACGCGCTTGACGTTGCCGTCGAGAATGGCTGCGCGCCGCCCGAAGGCGAGGGCGGCGATCGCGGCAGCGGTCGACCGCCCGATGCCGGGCAGGCGCGCGAGGCGCTCGACGTCGTCAGGGAAGCGTCCGCCGTAGTCGGCGACGACTGCCCGTGCGGTGGCGTGGAGGTGGCGCGCCCGACTGTAATAGCCGAGTCCGCTCCACAGGGCGAGCACGTCGTTTTCGTTGGCGGCAGCGAGGCTCGGTAGGTCGGGAAAGCGGCTCACGAAGCGCTCGAAGTACGGCACGACCGTCGAGACCTGTGTCTGCTGCAGCATGATTTCCGAAAGCCAGACGCGATAGGGGTCGCGCCGCCCGACCACGCCGGCTTGCCAGGGAAGGTCCTGGCGGCCGTGGGCGCGTTGCCAGCGGACGATTCGGGAAGCGAAGGAACTCACCCGGGCAAGGGTATCACCCCGCCCGGGCCGGTGCGCGTCAGACGCCGAGCTTCTGGCGGAACAGGCTCATCAGCTTGCCGAAGGCCGACTCGGTGATCGACTTGCGCTCCACCAGCACGGCTTCGCCGCGCCGCAGCTTGTCGGCAAGGCGGTTGAGGCTGATCGAGAAGCTGTTCATCCCGTCCTGGTCGGCGAAGAGATAGGTGTTGCGCACACCGCTCACCCATCCCAGCCGGGCCCAGCGGAACGTGCCGTCGTCGTAGTGGAACTCGACCCAGTCGCCCTTGCTGAGGGTGCGGGCACGTGCGGTGTATTCGTCCTCGATTTCGGGGGCTGCCGCTTCTTCCCGGACCGGCTCTGGCATGAACTGGGCGGCGGTCGCCTCGGCGTCGGGCTGGGCGGCGATTTCCTCCATTTCCTCGGGCGTGATCTCGGGCAGCGGCACCGGCTGGGTATTGGGCCGTACCGCATTGGCGTGCAGGATCACCAGGGTGGCGAAGAAGCGGTCGGCGATCTTCTGCGGCAGTTCGATCTCCGCGACGCCCTCGCGCAGGCGCTTCAGCAGGCCCGGCAGGATGCGCACCAGCATCAGCCGCGCGTCCATGTCGGCCTTGGCCTGCACGCTCCACACCAGCTCGCGCATCGTTTCGACGTGGCTGCTGAAGCGGGCGCCGTGTTCGCCTTCCTTGATGTAGTCCAGCGTCAGCAGACGCGCCCAGTCGCGGCGCAGGAATTCGCGCACGATCTCCTCGACGGCGTGGTCGGCCAGCGCGCGGTTGATGAAGTCGTGCACCACGACTGGCGCGAGCTCCGCGCGCTCCGCCTGGCGGATCTCGGCGATGTCCTGCTGCAGGGTCGCATCCAGCGTCTGGTCGAGCTTTTCCTCGAGTTCGCTGCCGAGTGCTTCGAGCTCGTCGGCCGCGGCCTCGAACACTGCGATGTCCTGCTGGAAGGTGTCGAGGACCCCGGTGACGATCTGCGAGATTGCCTCAAGGCGCGCGTTGCCGGCCTCGTTGTCGGGCAGGTGGACCGACAGCTTCGCCGTGGCGTCGAGCATGCGCCGCACCGGATGGCGCGCCTGCAGGAAAAAATTGCGGTCGAGCATCGCCGCTTTCAGCACGGGGATCTGCAGGCGCGCTATCTGCGCCTTGAGCCTGTCGGGAATCGTCGCTTCGTCGAATACGACGTCGAACAGCATCGCGACCGCGTCGACCAGCACGGCATCAAGCGGGCTCGCCGCTTGCATGACCGGGCTTTGCTGCAGGCTGCGCAGCACGTTGCTGATGGTGCTCGCTTCCAGCAGCGGGAGTTCGAAACGCATTCCGCCCGGCAGCAGCATGGGGGCGCCGGCCTGGAGCTGGCCGAGCGAGTCGAGCAGGTTGAAGCCGGGGACGCTGCCGGCGGTGATGTTCCCGTTGCTCGACGAGCCTCTCGCGAGTTGCTCGAACAAGGCGAGCATGTCGTTGCCGGGTGCCGTTGCGGCCTGTTTGTTGCCCTGGCTGCCGCTGGCGTGCGTGCGGCTGTGGGACTGGCTGCCCGCCTTGATTTCCGGCAACACGCCTTGGTCGACGAGATAGCGGTTGATCGATTGGTAGATCTGCGCTAGCTCGGTGGTGAGCACCAGGTCGAACTGGTTCAGCAGCACGACCTGAACGCTCTGCTTGAGGTCCATCGAGGCCATGCCGTCGAGGAGCGCATTGCACAGGCCGCGCGGGCCGAGCGGATTGTCCTTGTCGGCAAGCTCGGGTCGGCCGAGCAATTTGGCCATGCGGGCGTTCAGCGCAACCAGCTCTTCAGCGCAATTGAAATGCATGCGCGCGGTCGCCTTGTCGATGGCGAGCGTGATTTCGAAATCCTGGTCGCCAAGCAGGGAGAGCTCGGAGAGGTTGAACGCGTCCGCCTTTTCGTGGGGCTGGATCTGGTTGCCGAAGTCCTTGCAGTACTGCTCTTTGCACGCGCTCAACAGTTCGTTCGCGCGTTTGTTGAGCAGGCTCTGCGCATCGTAGTAGGCATTGCGCGTTTCCAGTAGCGGCGCGCGTTCGGCCATGGCCAAAAGCGCATTCTCCATGGCCTCGGTCTGGCGCGTGAGGGCGCGGGTTGCGCCTTCGATGAGCAGGTCGCGGCTGCGGTTCAGCATGCCCAGCGTTTCGGCGGAAAGATGGGTACGTCGGGAACGCTCGAACTGGTTGAGGTTGACGACGACAGACTTTTCGGACATCTCGCGCTCCATGGCAAACACCTCCCGGTTTCGGCAGGGCCGACTCGTCGTACAGGGGGCGTGGGAAGCGCGCGACGGGGATTCCGGCAGTCCCGCTGTCTCGGGTCTCCACTCGGAGTTCCGAGACCGGTAACTTTGCGTCCCCGTCTCGCGGCGGGTTTGCCCTGTTCGGTGGTCGGCACAGGCGTCGGAAAACCGACACTCAGCCGCATAGCTGCTCAAACGGCAGCGCAGTCGAAAACTTTAAGGGTGTTGCGCGAAGGTCCCGACGAACGGCGGGCGGTCTCTCGCAAGGGGTTGTTTTGCGGGCCGCCTGCCGCGCTGCGGAAAGAAAGAAGTGGAGCGGGCGAAGGGAATCGAACCCTCCTCATGAGCTTGGGAAGCTCAGGTAATGCCACTATACGACGCCCGCCTGGTCCGTGGGCAGCTGCCCCACACGAGGCTTCCGGGTAGAATCGGGATTCTACTGAAACATCCCCCCGGATTGAAGTTGTGATCGAACTGGTCGTCAACGGCGAGGTCCGCCGATTTTCCGCTCTACTCACCGTCGCCCAGCTGGTCGAGCTGCTCGACCTCGCCGGCAAGCGTATCGCGGTGGAGCGAAACGGCGAAATCGTGCCGCGCAGTCGGCATGCCGACACGCTGCTCGCCGATGGCGATCGGCTCGAAATCGTCGTCGCCGTCGGCGGCGGCTGATCCGGCTTCTCCCCAGCCCCTGCATCCTGGCCCCTTTGAACATGGAACCACTCGTCATCGCCGGAAAATCCTATGCCTCGCGCCTGCTCGTCGGCACCGGCAAGTACAAGGATTTCGAACAGACCCGCCTTGCCGTCGAAGCCTCGGGCGCGCAAATCGTCACCGTCGCGATCCGCCGCACCAACATCGGCCAAGACGCGAGCCAGCCCAGCCTGCTCGACGCCTTGCCGCCGTCGAAATACACCTACCTGCCCAACACCGCCGGCTGCTACACGGCCGACGACGCGATCCGCACGCTACGGCTGGCGCGCGAGCTGCTCGACGGTCACTCGCTGGTGAAGCTTGAAGTGCTGGGTGATGCCGAGACGCTCTATCCCAACGTCGCCGAGACCCTCAAGGCGGCAGAAGTGCTGGTGAAAGACGGTTTCCAGGTCATGGTCTACACGTCCGACGACCCCATCGCGGCAAAGCAGCTCGAGGACATCGGCTGCGTCGCGGTGATGCCGCTGGCGAGCCTGATCGGCTCCGGCATGGGCATCCTCAATCCGTGGAACCTCTCGATCATCATCGACCGCCTGTCGGTGCCGGTGATCGTCGACGCCGGCGTCGGCACCGCGAGCGACGCGACCGTCGCGATGGAGCTCGGCTGCGACGCCGTGCTGATGAATACCGCGATCGCCGGCGCCGGCAATCCCGTGCTGATGGCCTCGGCGATGAAAAAGGCGGTCGAGGCCGGGCGCGAGGCCTTCCTCGCCGGACGCATGCCGAAGAAGATCTACAAGGCGAGCCCGAGTTCGCCGACTTCCGGCCTCATCACCGGCACCAAGTAGGCGCATGACGAGCGAAACCGGCGCGCATCCGCGCATCCGCTCCTACGTGCTGCGCGCCGGCCGCGTCGGCTCCGGCCAGGCGCGCGCGCTGGCAGAGTTGGGGCCGCGCTTCATGCTGCCTTACCAGGCGTCCGCCCTCGACTTCGACGCGGTGTTCGGCCGGCACGCACCGCGCTTTCTCGAGATCGGATTCGGCATGGGCGAGGGCCTGGCCGAGATCGCGTCGGCGAATCCGGACAACGACTACCTCGGCGTAGAGGTGCACACGCCGGGCGTCGGCGCGCTGTTGAAGCAGATCGGCGAGCGGCGGCTGACCAACGTGCGCGTGATCCAGCACGACGCGGTCGAGGTGCTGACGCACATGCTCGAGCCAGGCAGCCTCGCCGGCATGCACATCTTCTTTCCCGACCCCTGGCACAAGAAGCGCCACCACAAGCGCCGCCTGATCCAGCCACCGCTCGTCGCGTTGCTGGCGAGCCGGCTCGCGCCCGGCGGGTACATCCACCTCGCCACCGACTGGCAGGACTACGCGGAGCAGATGCTCGCCGTGCTCTCTGCCGAGCCGCTGTTGAACAACACCGTTGCCGATTACGCGCCGCGGCCCGACACCCGCCCGCTCACCAAGTTCGAGCAGCGCGGCATCCGGCTCGGCCACGGCGTGTGGGACCTGCTGTTCCGCCGCGTTTAGGCCCCGCTTCGTTCATGCGGCTATGATGCGCGCATGGATCCGCTCGTTCTCGCCAAGTCTGCTTTTGCGCTGTTCGCCATCGTCGATCCGGTCGGCGTGATCCCGATCTTCCTGCTGGCGACGCGCGGCTACACGCCGGCGCAAAGCCGCACCGCGGCCCGCGTCGCCGCGCTCACCGTGCTCGGTGTGCTCACCCTGTTCACCTTCATCGGCGAAGCGCTGCTGGCCTTCTTCGGCATCCGCCTTGCGGCGTTCACGGTCGCCGGCGGCCTGCTGCTGCTCCTGCTCGCGCTGTCGATGGTGCAGGCCCACGTCAGCCCGCAGCGCCAGACGCAGGACGAGGCGGCCGAGGCCGAGGAGCGCGAGGCGGTCGGCGTGGTGCCGCTGGGGGTGCCACTGCTCGCCGGGCCGGGCGCGATCACCCACGTCATCGTCATGTCCGGCAAGGCCGAGAGCGACGTGCTGCACCAGAGCCTGCTGCTGTTGCCGGTGGCGTTCGTCGCGCTGACCGTGTGGCTCGCCTTCCGCGCCGCGCCGCTGATCGCGCGGCGGCTCGGCAGGACCGGCATCCACGTGGTGACGCGCCTGATGGGCCTCATCATCGCGGCGATCTCGATCGAGATGATCGCAAGCGGCCTAGGGCAGTTGTTCCCCGGTCTCCTGGCCTGATCCGGTGCACCGTGCACCAGCGCGGCGCACGCCCGGCGCAACTTGAGCGTCATTGCCGCGTCCTATCATGCGTGCGGTGCTGGCACGATTGATGCGCCGTATCGATAACCATTGCTAGGGAGTCAAACATGGAATTCGGACTCGTCGGACTCGGCCGCATGGGCGGCAACATGGCGCGGCGCCTGGCGCGTCAGGGCATCCGCATCGCGGTGCACAACCGCAGCCACGAGGTCGCCAAGGCGCTTGCGTCTGAAACGGGGCACCTTGCCTGCGCAAGCCTCGCTGACCTCGTTGGTGCGCTCGAGACGCCGCGCATCGTTTGGCTGATGCTGCCGGCGGGTGAGGCCACCGAGCAGGCACTGCAGACGCTGGCGCCCTTGCTCGCACCGGGCGACCTGGTGGTCGACGGCGCCAACGCCTATTACAAGGACGACCTGCGTCGCGCCGAGATGCTGGCGGCGCGGCAGATCGACTTCGCCGACGCCGGGGTGTCGGGCGGGGTGTGGGGGCTGGAGAACGGCTACTGCATCATGTTCGGCGGCAGCGATTCGGCGGCGGCGCGCCTCAAGCCCTACATGGAGGCGCTCGCGCCGACGCCGACGACTGGCTGGCTGCACGCCGGCCCGGTCGGTTCCGGCCACTTCGTGAAGATGGTCCACAACGGCATCGAGTACGGCATGATGCAGGCCTTCGCCGAAGGCTTCGCGCTGATGAAGCACAAGTCCGAATTCGATCTTGACCTCGGCGCGATCGCTGAATTGTGGCGCCATGGCAGCGTAGTGCGCTCCTGGCTGCTTGACCTCACCGCCGATTTTCTCGCCCGGGACCAGGCGCTCGAATCGATCCAGCCCTTCGTCGCGGATTCGGGCGAAGGCCGCTGGACCGCGCTCGAGTCCGTCGAGCAGGGCGTGCCCACCCCGGTGATGACGCTTGCGCTGATGATGCGTTTCGCCACCCAGGGCAGGAACGACTACGCGGCGAAGATGCTCGCCAAAATGCGCCAGGGGTTTGGCGGCCATGCGGTGAAGGAGGGCTAGGATGAACCTCGCACGCAACACCACGCCCGAGGACCTGCCGTGCTCCTTCGTCATTTTCGGCGCCACCGGCAACCTCGCGTCGAACAAGCTGCTGCCTGCGCTTTACCACCTGGAGGCTGCTGCGCGGCTGTCGGAGTCGCTCTCGCTCATCGCCTTTTCGCGGCGTGAATGGACCACCGACTCCTGGCGCGAACACATGCGCGAAGTGCTGAAAGGCAAGATCAAGGGCTCGCTCGACACGCCGGTGTTCGAGCGCTTCATCGCGCGCTTCAGCTACCTGCAGGGCGACCTCAACGACGTCGAGTCGTATCGTGCGCTGGCGGCGCGGCTGCCGCCGGAGTCGGCATGCTCGGCCACGGTTTTCTATCTCGCGATCAAGCCGGCCGAATTCGCCGCGGTGATCCAGAATCTGGAGGTGGTGGGCCTGAACAAGCCGCGCGGCATGAACCGGGTGGTGATCGAGAAGCCCTTCGGCGAAGACATCGAGTCGGCGCAGATGCTGAACCGTTTGCTGCACCAGCACTTCGACGAGGAACAGGTCTATCGCATCGACCATTTTCTCGGCAAGGAAACGGTGCAGAACCTGCTGGTGTTCCGCTTCGCCAATACGCTGATTGAGCCGCTGTGGAACCGCAACTTCATCGACCACGTGCAGATCACGGTCGCCGAATCGATCGGCATCGAGAAACGCGCCGACTACTACGACCGCGCGGGCGCCTTGCGCGACATGCTGCAGAACCATTTGATGCAGCTCCTGACGGTGGTTGCGATGGAACCGCCGCCGGCGCTCGAGGCCGACGCGCTGCGCGACGAGAAGGTCAAGGTGCTGCGCTCGATCCGGCCGATTGCCAAGCGCGCTGTGCACGCCCACGCGGTGCGCGCGCAGTACGCGCGCGGCAGCGTCAACGGCCAGTCGGTGGTGGGCTACCAGCAGGAGGAGAACGTCGAGCCCAATTCGATCACCGAGACCTTCGTCGCCGCCAAGTTCTACATCGACAACTGGCGCTGGCGCGGCGTGCCGTTCTACCTGCGCACGGGCAAGCGGCTGGCGAAACAGACGTCGATGATCGCGATTCGCTTCCGCCATCCACCGCAGCAGCTCTTCCGCGAGACGCCGCTCGAAACGATCGATCCCAACTGGGTGCTGCTGTCGATCCAGCCCGAGGAGTCGATGCGCATGGAAATCCACGTCAAGCAGCCCGGCCTCGACATGGACACCCGGGTGATGCAGATGAACGCGAGCTTCCTGAAGACCGACGAACAGACGCTCGACGCCTATGAAACCCTGCTGCTCGACGTCATCGAGGGCGATCGTTCGCTCTTCATCCGCTTCGACGAGGTCGAGTGGGCCTGGCGGGTCGTCGATCCCATCCTCAAGCATTGGGCGGTCGAGCGCGAATACATTCCCACCTATCCGGCGGGCAGCTGGGGGCCGGCGGACGCCAACCGGCTGTTCGACAGCGACGACCAGAGCTGGCGCAACGAGCTGTGATGCGGGTGCCGACGCGTATTTTCGCCGATGCGGGGGCGCTGGTTCGGGCGCTCGCCGACGCGCTGTGCCGCGAGGCCGATTCGGCCATCGCCGCGCGCGGCGCGTTTCATCTGGTGCTGGCGGGCGGCAGCACGCCGCGCGCGCTGTACGAGGAACTGGCGCGGCGCGGCGCCGGGGATTCCGGCTGGCACATCTGGTACGGCGACGAGCGCTGCCTGCCCGCGGACCATCCGGAGCGCAACAGCGCCATGGTCGAGGCGGCCTGGCTTGCGGCGTCGGACATTCCCGAAGCGCAGCGCTGGCCGATTCCTGCCGAGTACGGCGCGGTCGAGGCCGCGGCGGTGTACGCGGACTGGCTCGCGAAGATCGGCGATTTCGACGTCGTGCTACTGGGCATGGGCGAGGACGGCCACACCGCAAGCCTGTTTCCCGGCCACGACTGGGGCACGCAGCCCGACAGTCCGGATGTGCTTGCCGTTCAGGACGCGCCCAAGCCGCCGCCGGAGCGGGTGAGCCTGTCGGCAGCGCGGCTCAATCGCAGCGCGAAGCTGTGGTTCCTGATCAGCGGGGCCGCCAAGCACGCGGCGCTCGCGCGCTGGCAGCAGGGCGAGCACCTGCCGGTCGCCGCCGTACACGGCAAGCAGGAAACGCTCGCCTGGCTCGACGCAGTTGCGTGGCGAGGGTCGTGACTATTCGGCACTGTCGGTTTCGGTGGCGGGCATGCTCTTCGGCTTCTTTGCTTCCACGGCCAGCATCGCCTGCCGCGTCGCCGGCGTTTCCAGGCTGATGCGGCCAAGCGTGCCGCTGCGGTAGTCGGTCAGGAGAATCATCGCGGCCTTTTCCAGGTCGACGTCGCCGCCGCGGCCTTTCAGAATGCAGCCGCGCTTCTTTGCCACCGCTTCGAGCACGCCGGTCGCGTCGAGCCCGGCGGGGTCGAATCCATAGCGCGCCTTCAACAGTGCTGGATAGCGTTCGAGCAGGATGCTGGCGAGGAAGGTCGCCACCTCCTCGTCGATCACCGCGTTGCGGCCGATGGCGTGGCTCGCAGCTAGCATGAAGCCGTCAGAATCGTGCTCGATCTTGGGCCAGGTCATGCCCGGCGTGTCGACCAGGATCAGCCGCGGCGAGAGATTGATGCGCTGCTGCGACTTCGTCACCGCGGGCTCATCGCCCACCGCCGCCACGCGGCGCTTGACCCAGGTGTTCATCAACGTCGATTTGCCGACGTTGGGAATGCCCATGATCATGAGCCTGAGCGGCTTGAAGTTGTCGTCGCGGTGCGGTGCGAGCTTCTGCGCCAGCCCCGCGAGCTTGGCGACGTCGCCCGGTTTCTTTGCCGAGATCGCCACGGCCATCACGCCCGGCTGTTGGTTGTAGTAGCCGATCCACGCGCGGGTCACCTCGGGGTCGGCGAGGTCGACCTTGTTCAGCACCTTGAGACAGGGCCGCTGCCGGTGCGCGCGCAGCTCGTGGATCATCGGGTTGCTGCCTGCCTCGGGCAGGCGCGCGTCGAGCACCTCGACGACCACGTCGATCTGCGCCATCGTCTCCGCGGCTTTCTTGCGCGCGGTGGTCATATGACCGGGGAACCACTGGATAGGCATGGTGCTCGGGTGTCAGGTCAGGGACGAGGCGGGATCAGCCGCCCCCGCCGCCGCTGCCGATGCCATGCGCCGCGGCGAGCACCAGGGCATCGAAGTCGGCCGCGCTCATGAGGCCGCGCTCGGCGACGATGTCGCGCACCGGGCGGCCGGACCTCTCCGATTCCTTGGCGACCTCGGCGGCCTGCATGTAGCCGATCTGGGTATTCAGGAGCGTCGCAAGCGCGACGCTCTGGTGGATGAAGAACGCGCAGCGCTCGCGATTGACGACGATGCCTTTGAGGTTCTTCTCGGTCGCCGCGTTCATCGCGTTCGTCAGCCAGTCCATCGCATCGAACAATGCGCTGCCCAGCGCCGGCATCATCACGTTCAACTCGAGCTGGCCGGCCTGAACCATGTAGGAGACGGCGGTGTCCTGCCCCAGCACCTGGAAGCAGACCTGGTTCAGCATCTCGAACATCACCGGGTTGACCTTGCCCGGCATGATGCTCGAGCCCGGCTGCACTGGCGGCAGCTGGATTTCGCCCAGGCCCGTGCGCGGGCCGGAGGCCAAGAGGCGCAGGTCGTTCGAAATGCGCGTGAGTTCCAAAGCCAGATTTCGGATCTCGCCCGACAGGCGCGCGAGGTCGTTCATCGACTGCATCTGCGCGACGAGGTGGCCGACCTTGATCGGCTCGCCGGCGAGCTGCGCGAGTTCAGCGGCGACGCGCGCCGGGTAGTCGGGCGCGGTGTTCAGACCCGTGCCGGCGGCCGAGCCGCCGAGTCCGATCTCGCACAAGGCGGGGCGCACCGCGTCGAGGGCGGCGGCGCAGCGCGTCAGCGTCCAGGCGTAGCCGGCGAATTCCTGGCCCAGCGTCGTCGGCACCGCGTCCTGCAGGTGGGTGCGGCCGGACTTTACCGTGTCCTTCTCGCGTTCGGCCAGGCGGCTGAACTCGGCGGCCATCGCGTGCACGGCGGCGGTGAGCCGCGGCAGCTTGGCGAGCACGGCGAGCCGGATCGCGGTGGGAATGGTGTCGTTCGTCGACTGCCCCATGTTGACGTCGTCGTTGGGGTTGACCGGTTTGTAGGTGCCGCGCTCGCCGCCCAGCGCGACGTTGGCGAGGTTGGCGATCACCTCGTTGCTGTTCATGTTGTGGCTGGTGCCGGCGCCGGCCTGGAAGCGGTCGACGACGAACTGGTCGAGAAACTCGCCGCCGAGGATTCGCTCGCAGGCGGCGACGATGGCGTCGCGCTTTTCTTCGCTGAGCCAGCCCGGCTGGCAGTTGGCGCGCGCCGCGGCGAGCTTGATGCGCACGTGCGCTAGTACGAAATCCTTATCCGGGCGGCGGCCCGAAATGGGAAAATTGGCGACGGCACGCGCGGTTTGCGCGCCATACCAGGCATCCACGGGAACCCGGACTTCGCCGAGCGAGTCCTTCTCGATGCGGAATTCAGTCATGATGAAAAAACTGGCGATGCGGAATTTGGGATTTTATCCGATGTGGCTCGTGGCCCTTCTGCTGGGTGGCCTGTCGGTGGCCGTCCAGGCCACCGACTTTCGCGTCACCGACACGGCTGGCAAGGTGCACACGCTCTCGGGCTACAAGGGCAAGTGGGTGCTGGTGAACTACTGGGCGACCTGGTGCCCGCCCTGCCTCGAGGAAATACCGGACCTGATCGCGCTGCACGAGAATAAGAAGAACAACCTGGTCGTCATCGGCATCGCCCTCGATTACCGTGATCCCAAACAGGTGATCGATTTCGCCGAGGGGCTGTTGGTGACCTACCCCATCGTATTGGGCACGCCCGAGATCGTGCGGCAGATCGGGCCGATGCGCGGCTTGCCCACGACCTACCTCTTCAACCCCGATGGTAAGATAGTCGCGCAACAGGTCGGGTTGACCACCAAGGAGGCGGTCGAGCGATTCATTGCCGGCAACTCGGCCCGTGCCAAAAAATGACCCAGACAACGAGACGAGGTGACCTCATGCGCCAGTTGCTGCTAGCCCTGTTCCTCGTGCTTTCCCTCCCCGCGTGGGCCGAAACGCGCGACCCGATGAATCACTTCTTCCAGCCCAAGTTCGGCGATCTGCAGGCGGATCTCGCGGAGGCGAAGAAGCAGGGCAAGCAAGGGATCTTTCTCTTCTTCGAGATGGACGAATGCCCGTTCTGCGACCGCATGAAGAACACCATTCTCAACCAGTCCGACGTGCAGGATGCCTACCGGGCGAAATTCCTCGTCTACGCCATCGACGTCAACGGCGATACCGAGCTCGTCGACTTCCAGGGCAACAACACGACGGAGAAGGCCTTTGCCTTCGGCCTGCGCGTGCGCGCGACGCCGGTGCTGATGTTCTTCGACCTCGACGGCAAGCTCCTCACCCGTCATACGGGGCCGGTGAAGGACAAGGCGGAATTTTTGCTCTTGGCCCGCTACGTCACAGAAGGGGCGTACGCCCGCGAACCCTTCAGCAAGTTTAAGCAGGGCAAATGATGCGGCGTCTCATCGGCGGGGGGCTTCTGGCATGTGCCCTGGCCGCCCCGGCGGCCGCCGAAACCCTGACGCTTGAGCAGGCGCTCGACGCCGTGTCGGTCGCCCATCCCGATCGTCGCATCGCCGAGAGCGAACTCGCGATTGCGCGCGCCGACCGCGACGCCGCGGCAAGCCGGCAGGATTTCAGCCTGTTCCTGGACGGCAGCTTGCGCCGCGGCAAGCGCCCTGACGGCGACTGGGAGCCCGACAACACCGCGCGCATCGTCGCGCGCAAGCCCTTGCTGGATTTCGGCAGGACCGAGCAGGCGGTCGCCGCCGCCGATCAGGAAATCGCCGCGCGCCAAGCGGAGCTCATGAACGTCGAAAACCTGCGCCGTATCGACATCATGGCGCGCTACTTCGACGTGCTGGTGGCCGACCAGCAGTACGTCGCCGACAACGAATTCATGACCGTCGCCTTCCTCGACTGGGACAAGGCGCGCGAACGCTTCGAGCTCGGCATTGGCAGCCGCCCGGAGCTCCTGCGTTTGGAAGCGCATTACCAGGACTGGCGGGAGCGTCGCAATGCGAGCGTTCAGCGCATGCGCAGCGCGCGCGAGAAACTCGCCAACGCGCTGTATCGCCCCGGCAAGCTGCCCACGCAGCTCGCGCAGCCGGCGCTGGCCGACAATGCGCGCTCGGTGCCGGACTATGAAACGCTGCTCGCCTGGGTGATGGAAAAGAACCCCCGCGTGCAGGCCCTGCAGGCGCAGGTGGCGGCGGCCGACGCGCGTCTCGCGTCGATTCGCGCCGAACGCAATCCCGCGCTCGACGCCGAAGTCATCGGCGGCGGCTACAGCCGCGAAGCGAGCACCCGGGACGATGTCAGCGTAGGGCTGGTGTTCAATATCCCCCTTTATCAGGGCGGGCGCGTCGACGCACGGATTGCCCGCGAACTGGCGCTGAAGCAGCGCCGGGCCGCCGAACTCGAGAAGCTCAAGCTCGACCTGGCGGAGGCGGTGCTCGCGACACTGCAGGAGATCGAATGGCTGCGCGGCAGCGCGCGCGGGGCTGCCGACAAGCAGGTCGAGTACCGCGACTGGGCGCTGGAACGGGCGCGCGCGGAATACGAACTCGAACTCAAGACCAACCTCGGCAGCAGCATGGCCGAGACGCAGGCAGCGGCGCTGCGCCGCAAGCAGGTCGAATACCGGCTGGCGCTCGCGCTGGCACGGCTCGAAGCGTTGTCCGGCGGCACGCTGCCGCCGCAGAAGGGAGCACAGCAATGAATCAGCGCGTGATCGCCATCGCCCTCATCGGTGTCGGCCTCAATGCGTCAGCGTGGGCCGCGGAGCGGGTCGAGCTGACGACCCGGGTGTCGGGGATCGTCGAGGAGGTGCTCGTGAAACCCGGTCAGCGGGTGGGCAAGGGGGCGGTGCTGGCCCGTCTCGACCGGACGGTCCTGCAGGCGCTCGCCGACGAGGCGGCGGCCGAGCAGGTGCGTGCAGAGGCCGAGGAGGCCGACGCGAGGCGCGAACTCGAGCGCGCCGAAGAGCTGTACAACCGCACCGTGTCCTCGACCAGCGAGCTAGAGGCGTCGACCCTGCGCCACACGCGGGCCAAAGCCAGCCTCGCTGCCGCGAATGCGCGGCTTGCGATTGCAAGGAAGAACCTGTCCGACGCCGAGCTCAAGGCGCCCTTCGCTGGCGTGGTCGCCGCGGTGCCGGGCGCGCCGGGTGCCGTGATCGCCGCCGACTGCCAGCCCAGGCCGCTGGTCGTCCTCATTCGCTAAGACAGGAAGGCGGGCGACTCACTGGCCCAGCCGCTGGAGCGCCTGGGCCTCCATTTCGGCTGCTTGATGCGGGGATGCCACCGCCGCGACGACTTTGCGGCACATCGCCAGTGCCTCGCGGAAGCTGCTCACGTCGACCACTTCGCTCATCTTGCGGTAGGCCGGCGACTTGGTGCCCGCCAGCGCCGACAGCGTTTGCAGCACATGGTCGCGGGCCTGCTCGACCCCGCGCGCGGCGGCGTTTGCGGCCGGCGCCACCGCCGCTGGCGTCGGAGCGCTGGGCGCGGGCATGGCTGGGTCGACGGCGCCATCGCCGCGCGCCTCGACGAAGCCTCCGCGCATCAGATCGCTCAGCAAGGTCTCCAGTTCGGAAAGCGGAAGCTTGGCCCGCAAGGCGCCGAGGGAGATGCCTTCGCCGATCGCGAACAGGATCTGGCGGCAGCGTGGGCGCACCGTGTGGCCGTTGTTGAAGATTTCCTCGTGTCCCTTGAGCGTGCGGGACAATTGCAGCGTCATGTCCATGGTCGTCTCCGTTGTCGTGGTTGTCCAGGGAACCTGTCCTGCAGGTGACGCATGAACCGTGCCAGCGCCAGTGCCTGGGCGTAGGGCTCGAAATCCCCGATTGGGAGGGGGCTTGCGCGTGCGCTCGCGGGCCGAGAGGGTTCCGGGCCTGATGCGGTCGAGGGTTGGGAGTGGAGGGCGGGGAGAAATAGGGGGCGGC
>JBKBRW010000003.1:0-73115 GCA_046291555.1 Thiobacillus sp. | reverse complement strand
GCGTCGCGGGGGCGGGCCCTGCGGGGGCGCACTTCTCCCCGTCCCCCTCTCTAAATAGCCGGCGGCGGCGGGGGCCAGGTCAGTCGTCGATGTCTTCGATCAAGTCGACGATGACGCGGGTGCGGACGTTCATGATCGCGACGTTGGTGCCGATGATCACCCGGACGTAGCCGTCAGGCAGGCGGCTCAACTGGCGTTCGAGGTTGTAGGGCAGGTAGCGCCAATCGACCTCGGGCGGCAGCGGCTGGCGCACGCGGACACGATACGCGTGGCCGGGCGGAATCTTGCCTTTCTTGGCGAGGCCGGGCGGCAGCGTGCGGTAATCGACGCGGTAGTAGTCGCGCAGGATGCGGCGATCGTAGTCGGTGAACACGACGCGCAGGTCCATGTCGCGGTCGTGGATCGAGACCGTGCCGCCGACCGACGTCGTTTCGCAGCCGGCAAGCCCGGCGAGTGCCGCGGCGGCGAGCGCGGCGGCGAGCGTGGATCTGATGTTCATGGATGCTCCTTTAATTTAATGTCGCGCACGCCGACGGCATGCTCGAATTTCACGATGGAGCCTTGGGCGCTGGAAATCAAGCGCCCGACGGGGGGTTGGCGAGGGCGTGTTCAGCTGCGCGGCGCGGCGCTGTTCTGGCTGTCGGCCGAGCGGGTCGGGGGCGTGTAGTCCCAGTGGCGCTTCCAGGCGGAGACGACGAGGGCAGGGTATTCCGGCCGTCCGAGACTGCCGTTGTAGCGCCCCAGCGCACGATAGAGGTCGCCGCGCTCGATGTCGATGTAGTGGCGCAGGATGATCGCGCCATAGCGCAGATTGGTACGCAAATGGAAGAGGTTGTGTTCGGGACTGCCGATGGTCTTGACCCAGAATGGCATCACCTGGGTGTAGCCGCGCGCGCCGACCGGCGACACGGCGTATTTGCGGAAGCCGCTTTCGACCTGGACCAGTCCGAGCATCAGTTGCGGATCGACGCCGGCGCGCGACGCTTCCCAGTGCAGGGTGGTGAGGAATTCAATCCGCTCGGTTTCGTCGGGCATGCGCTTGGCGAGCCGGCGCGACATTTCCGCGAGCCAAGCGGCCTCGTCGGCGGGGTTGCGGAACGCGGTGCGGGTGACGGCGGTGTCGGCCAGCGCGCGCTGCAGCGAGGCGCGCACGTTCGCCGATAGTGCCTCCTCACGCTGGCCGCCGGCGTGGGCGGACAGCGCGCAGAGCAGCGCGGCGATCACGAGGCCAAGGGACGTCGTCTTACGCATGTCAGTTTTCCAGCAATCCTTTCAGGAATTCCACAGCGCCGTCCAGTGCGATTTTCTGCGGCCCGCCCGGTTGGCCGGGCTCCGCCCGTCGTGGCTGGTACTCGATCTCGCCATCCTTGAGCCCGCGCTCGCCCACCGTCACCCGGTGCGGGATGCCGATCAACTCGGCGTCGGCGAACATCACGCCCGGGCGCTCGTCACGGTCGTCGAGCAGCACGTCGAAGCCGGCGGCGACCAATTCAGCATACAACTTGTCGGCGGCGGTTTTAACCATTTCGCTCTTGCCGTATCCGATCGCCACGATCACTAGCAAGAACGGTGCCATCGTCGACGGCCAGATGATCCCCTTCTCGTCGTGGTGTTGCTCGATCGCTGCGGCGACGATGCGCGATACGCCGATGCCGTAGCAGCCCATTTCCATGACCTGGGACTTTCCGGCCTCGTCGAGATAGGTCGCATTCATCGCCTGCGAATACTTGCTGCCTAGCTGGAACACGTGGCCGACCTCGATGCCGCGACAGAGCGCGAGCGTGCCGCGGCCGTCCGGGCTGGGATCGCCGGCGACCACATTCCGTATATCGGCCACGAGATCAGGTTCCTGCAGGTCACGGCCGAAATTGACTCCGGCCAGATGCAATTTGGGCTTATTGGCGCCGCACACGAAGTCGCTCATCACGACGACGCTGCGGTCGGCGATGACGCGAATCTTGGCGCGGTCGATGCCGACCGGCCCGAGAAAACCCGGGGGACAGCCGAAGGCTTCGCGGATTTCGGCTTCGTTCGCAAGACGGAAATCGGCCATGCCGGGAAGCTTGCCGAGCTTCACTTCGTTGAGCTGGTGGTCGCCGCGCAGGAGCAGCGCAACCATTTCATCGCCCGCCATCACGGCGATGAGCTTGACCGTGCGTTGGAGCGGAATACCCAGCAGGGTGGCGACGTCCTCGCAGGTCGTCTGCTTCGGCGTGTCGACCTCGCGCAGCGCTTCGGTCGGCACGCCGCGCGGCGTCGTCGGCGCGAGCGCCTCGGCGAGTTCGACGTTGGCGGCGTAGTCGGAATCGGGGCAGTAGGCGATCAGATCCTCGCCGGAATCGGCGAGCACGTGGAATTCGTGCGAGCCCGAGCCGCCGATGGCGCCGGTGTCGGCGGTCACCGCGCGAAAGGTAAGCCCCAGCCGGGTGAACACTCGGGTGTAGGCGTCGTACATGGTCTGGTAGGTGACGATGAGGCTGTCGCGGCTGGCGTGGAAGGAGTAGGCGTCCTTCATCAGGAACTCGCGCGCGCGCATGACGCCGAAGCGCGGCCGGATCTCGTCGCGGAACTTCATCTGGATCTGGTAGAAGTTCACCGGCAGCTGGCGATAGCTCCTGATCTCGCGGCGCGCGACGTCGGTGATCACTTCCTCGTGGGTGGGGCCGAAGCAGAAATCGCGCTGGTGACGATCCTTGATTTTCAGCATCTGCGGGCCGAACACCGCCCAGCGGCCGGTTTCCTCCCACAGCTCGGCCGGCTGCACTGCCGGCATCAAAAGCTCGATTGCGCCGGCGCGGTTCATTTCCTCGCGCACGATGGCCTCGACCCGACGCAGCACGCGCAGCCCCAGGGGCATCCAGGTATAGAGCCCGGAGCCGAGCCGCTTGATGAGGCCGGCGCGCAGCATCAGCTTGTGGCTGACGAGCTCGGCCTCGGACGGGGCTTCCTTGGTGGTGGAAATGAAGAAGCGGGTGGCGCGCATGATTGGGGAATCGGGACGAAAGCGCGCATTTTAGCGTGCGGACAGGTAATCTTTCGCCCTCGCAAAGGAACGGGACTGCAATGCGCTTGAAGTTTGGAAAACGCCGTGCGGAAGACGCCGGCCTGGAAGTCACCGAGGAACGCGGCGTGCGCACGCTGCACCTGGGCAGCCAGGCGATCCAGAGCCGCATGCGGATCTCGCGGCCGTGGGATCTGGAACTCGCCTACACCCGCGCGATGATGGCCTTCCTCATGTTCTCCCCCGACCCCCAGGACGTGCTGATGATCGGCCTGGGCGGCGGCTCGCTCGCCAAGTTCATTCGCAAGCATCGCCCCGAGGTGCGTGTGACGGCCGTGGAAATCGACCCGCGCGTGATCGCGGCCGCGCGCAGCCATTTCGAGCTGCCGCCGGACGACGAGACGCTCCGGGTCGTCGAGGCCGACGGCGCGCTCTACGTGCGTCAGCATCCGGGCACCGCCGATGTCATCCTGCTCGACGGTTTCGACGCCGGCAACCAGGTCCCGGCGCTGGCGACCCAGACCTTCTACGCCGCCTGCCGCCGCGTGCTGCGTCCGGGCGGGGTGCTGGTCGTCAACCTGTGGGGGCGCGACGCCGATTTTCCCGAGTATTTCGCGCGCCTGACCCGCGCCTTCGACGGCCAGATCGGCTGGATCGCCGTGCAGAGCAAGACCAATGTCATCGTCTTCGGCTTTTCCGAGCCGGATGCCCCGGCCAGGCTGGAAGCGGTGCGGCCGCAGCTCGCGGATCTCGCCAAACGCTATGGGCTCGATTTTCGCGGATTTGCGCGTGACTTCCAGTGGGCGGAGGGCGTCGCGCCGCTCCTCACGTGAGGAGTAGGAAACATCAATCAAAACAAGCCTTAAGCGTGACCTTCCCGGAAGCGCGGGTTTGCATTTTTCGCTGGCTGTGAAAGAATGCAGTCAGTGAGTTTTTGAATGGTGGCGGCCATGATCGACCGAGAAGGGTACCGCCCGAACGTAGGCATCATCTTGTGCAATGCGCGCAACCAGGTGTTCTGGGGCAAGCGCGTCAATCAGCACGCCTGGCAGTTTCCCCAAGGCGGCATCAACGCCGGGGAGACGCCGGAACAGGCCATGTACCGGGAGTTGCAGGAAGAGGTGGGGTTGCACCCCCACCACGTGCGCATCCTCGGTCGCACCCGCGAGTGGCTGCGCTACGACGTGCCGGCGCACTGGACGCGGCGCGACAATCGCGGGCTCTACCGCGGGCAGAAGCAGATCTGGTTCCTGTTGCGCCTGACCGGTCGCGATACCGACGTTTCGCTGCGCGCGACCGACCATCCGGAGTTCGACGCCTGGCGTTGGAACGAGTATTGGGTGCCGATGGACGCGGTGGTGGATTTCAAGCGCGAGGTCTACCGTCTCGCGCTCGAGGAGCTCGAGCGCTACCTGCACAAGGATAGGCGCCAGGTGCGGGTGCGCGCGCGGCAGGCCTGCGAACGGCTTGACGCGCCGCGCGAGTTGTTGGTCAAGCCCTAGTCGCGCGAAGGCGGGCGATGCGGATCTGTCGTCACGCCTCCGCCTTGCTCCTCTCCGAAATCGAGCCGGGGACGCCGCTGTGGCAGCGCGCGCCGACGCGCGACGCCAACGGTCGTCTGCTGGCCGATTTCATGATGCTCATCCCCCGTCTGAGGCTGCGTCCGCCGCAGGAAATCGAGCGCACGTCGCGCGCGCTGCACGCGGTGCTCTCGCTGCATCGCGACGTGGTGTTCGCGGATCTCAATCTCAAGCTCAATCTGCTGTGGGTCTCCCTGCGTCCGAACCCCGGTGCCATCAGCGAGCTGGTCGCCGCGATCCGCCTGCGGGTACCCGAGGCCGTGCTCGTCGCCCATCACGTCGATCCCCGCTGAGATACTTTGTCCCTGGTCGTCGCGGGGGTGAATATCCCTGCAAGATACGGGGAAAACCGCGTGTTTTCTAGCATTTACGTGTCCCCAAAGCGGCGGTTTTCGTTAAAATGAGCGTTTGCTAATTAACCCGTTGGAGCAAACATGGCCGTTTCCGAACTGCAGGTGCAGACCGCATTGAAAGAGTTGGTCGATCCCAACACCCACAAGGACTATGTTTCGACCAAATCCGCTCGCAACATCAAGATCGACGGCGGCGCCGTCTCGGTCGACATCCAGTTGAGCTATCCGGCGCAGAGCCAGCTGGCGATGATCAAGCAGCAGGTCGAGGACAAGCTGAAGTCCATCGACGGGGTGACCGGCGCGACCGCCAACGTGAGCTTCAAGATCGTTTCGCACAGCGTGCAGCGCGGCGTGAAGCTGATCCCGGGCGTGAAGAACATCATCGCCGTCGCTTCCGGCAAGGGCGGCGTCGGCAAGTCGACCACCGCGGTCAACCTCGCGCTGGCGCTGGCTGCCGAGGGCGCTTCCGTCGGCATGCTCGACGCCGACATCTACGGTCCCTCGCAGCCGACCATGCTCGGCATCACCGACAAACCCGAGTCGACCGACGGCAAGAACCTCGACCCGCTCATTGGTCACGGCGTCCAGGCGATGTCGATCGGCTTTTTGATCGACGTCGAGACGCCCATGGTGTGGCGCGGCCCGATGGTGACGCAGGCGCTCGAGCAACTGCTCAACAACACCAACTGGAAGGACCTCGACTACCTGGTCGTCGACCTGCCGCCGGGCACCGGCGACATCCAGCTGACGCTGGCGCAGCGCGTGCCGGTGACCGGCGCGGTGATCGTCACCACGCCGCAGGACATCGCGCTGATCGACGCGCGCAAGGGCCTCAAGATGTTCGAGAAGGTCGGCATTCCCATCATCGGCGTGGTCGAGAACATGAGCCTGCACATTTGCTCGAAGTGCGGCCACGAGGAGCGCATCTTCGGCCAGGGCGGCGGCGAGCGCATGTGCAAGGACTACAACGTCGAATTCCTCGGCGCGCTGCCGCTCGACGGCAACATCCGTCACGACACCGACTCGGGCAAGCCCTCGGTCGTGGCTGATCCGAACGGGCGCGTGGCCGAGATCTACAAGCAGATCGCCCGTCGGGTTGCTGTTAAGATCGGCGAAAGCGCGGTCGACCATTCCGCCAAATTCCCCAGCATCGTCATTTCCAACACCTGAATGAGCATCAAGTCCGACCGGTGGATCCGCCGCATGGCGGTCGAGCATGGCATGATCGAGCCCTTCGAGCCGGGGCAGATCAAGCAGGCAGGCGGCAAATCCATCGTGTCGTACGGCACGTCGAGCTACGGTTACGACGTGCGATGCGCCAGCGAATTCAAGGTCTTCACCAACCTCAACCACACGCTGGTCGACCCGAAGTCCTTCGACCCGGATTCCTTCGTCGAGATCTCGGGTGACTCCTGCATCATCCCCCCCAACTCCTTCGCGCTCGCGCGCACGGTCGAGTACTTCCGCATTCCGCGCAACGTGCTGACGATCTGTCTTGGCAAGAGCACCTACGCGCGTTGCGGCATCATCGTCAACGTCACGCCGCTCGAGCCCGAGTGGGAGGGGCACGTGACGCTGGAGTTCTCCAATACCACGCCGTTGCCGGCGCGCATCTACGCCAACGAAGGCGTCGCGCAAATGCTTTTCCTCGAATCCGACGAGGTGTGCGAGACCTCCTACCGTGACCGCGGCGGCAAGTATCAGGGCCAGGTCGGCGTGACCCTGCCGAAAATTTAATCCCCGGGACACCGGGGATTCGTATAATCCGCTTCTTTTAAATCGCCCATTCCCACGGCTTCCCTCTGGAGCAGGCCATGCGCTTCCGTTTTCCCGTTGTCATCATCGACGAAGATTTTCGTTCCGAGAACGCCTCGGGACTGGGCATCCGCACGCTCGCCGAGGCGATCGAAAAGGAAGGCATGGAGGTGTTGGGCGTCACCAACTACGGCGACCTGACCTCGTTCGCCCAGCAGCAGGCGCGCGCATCGGCCTTCATTCTATCGATCGACGACGAGGAACTTGCCGGCAGCGACGAGGACACCACCAAGGCGTTGCAGAAGCTGCGCGCCTTCGTCGAGGAGGTGCGTTTCCGCAACGCTGAGATCCCGATTTTCCTGCACGGCGAGACACGCACCGCCCGCCACATCCCAAACGACATCCTGCGCGAACTGAACGGCTTCATCCACATGCTGGAGGACACGCCGGAATTCCTTGCGCGCTACATCGCCCGCGAGGCGCGCGCCTATCTCGATTCGCTGGTGCCGCCGTTCTTCCGCGCGCTCACCCATTACGCCGCGGACGGTTCGTATTCCTGGCACTGCCCCGGCCACTCGGGCGGCGTCGCCTTCCTGAAGTCGCCGATCGGGCAGATGTTCCACCAGTTCTTCGGCGAGAACCTCTTGCGTGCCGACGTCTGCAACGCGGTCGACGAACTCGGCCAGCTGCTCGATCACACCGGCCCGGTGGCGGCGTCCGAGCGCAACGCGGCGCGCATCTTCAACTGCGATCATCTGTTCTTCGTCACCAACGGCACGTCGTCGTCGAACAAGATGGTATGGCACGCCACCGTCGCGCCGGGCGACATCGTCGTCGTCGACCGCAACTGCCACAAGTCGATCCTGCACGCGATCATGATGTGCGGCGCGATCCCGATCTTCCTCACGCCCACGCGCAACCACTACGGCATCATCGGTCCGATCCCGCTCGACGAGTTCCGCCCCGAGAACATCGAGAAGAAGATCGCCGCGCATCCCTTCGCCAGGGACGTGAAGCGCAAGCCGCGCATCCTCACCATCACCCAGTCGACCTACGACGGCATTCTCTACAACGTCGACATGATCAAGGAACTGCTCGGCGACTACATCGACACCCTGCATTTCGACGAAGCCTGGTTGCCGCACGCAACCTTCCATGATTTCTATCGCGGCATGCACGCCATCGGCCGCAACCGGCCGCGCGCCAAGGACGCGCTGGTGTTCGCCACCCAGTCGACGCACAAGCTGCTCGCCGGCCTCTCGCAAGCCTCGCAGATCCTGGTGCAGGACTCGGAGACGCGCAAGCTCGACTTCCACCGCTTCAACGAGGCCTACCTGATGCATACCTCGACCTCGCCGCAGTACGCGATCATCGCCTCGTGCGACGTCGCCGCGGCGATGATGGAGCCGCCGGGCGGCACCGCGCTGGTCGAGGAGTCGATCCGCGAGGCGCTCGACTTTCGCCGCGCCATGCGCAAGGTCGACGCGGAATTCGGCGACTCCTGGTGGTTCAAGGTGTGGGGCCCGGAGAAGCTCGCCGAGGAGGGCGTGGGCGACCGCGAGGACTGGATGCTCGAGGCCGGCGAGCGCTGGCACGAGTTCGGCAATCTCGCGCGCGGCTTCAACATGCTCGATCCGATCAAGGCCACCGTCATCACGCCCGGGCTCGACATGGACGGCTCGTTCGCCGACTGGGGCATCCCGGCGGCGATCGTCACCAAGTATCTCGCCGAGCACGGCGTCATCGTCGAGAAGACGGGCCTCTATTCGTTCTTCATCATGTTCACCATCGGCATCACCAAGGGCCGGTGGAACACGCTGGTGACCGCGCTGCAGCAGTTCAAGGCGGATTACGACGAGAACCAGCCGCTGTGGCGCGTGCTGCCGGAGTTCGTCGAGAAGTACCCGCGCTACGAGAAGACCGGGCTCAAGGATCTGTGCGACCAGATCCACGCCATCTACAAGGCCAAGGACGTCGCGCGCCTGACCACCGAAATGTATCTCTCCGAAATGGCGCCGGCGATGAAGCCGGCAGACGCCTTCGCCAAGATGGCGCACCGTGAGATCGAGCGGGTCGAGATCGACAAGCTCGAAGGCCGCATCACGGCGATGCTGGTGACGCCCTATCCGCCGGGAATTCCGCTTCTGATCCCGGGCGAGCGCTTCAACGCGACCATCGTGCGCTACCTGCAGTTCACCCGCGAGTTCAACGAGAAATTCCCAGGCTTCGAGACCGATGTGCATGGGCTGGTCGAGGACGTGGTCGACGGCCGCGCGCGCTATTACGTCGATTGCGTGATCTGAGCGCGCAAAACCCGCTTGGGGCTTGATTTGTCAGGCAAAAAGCGTATGATGCACAGTCCCCGCCCCGGCGGGGATTGTTTTTCAACCGTCCCTTGCTCCACCGCCCCGCAGCGGGGGGCTTAACCGAAAGGAACACAATGCGGCATTACGAAATCGTATTCATCGTCCATCCCGATCAGAGCGAGCAGGTGCCCGCGATGATCGAGCGCTACAGGGGCAACATCACCAACCGCGGCGGCAAGATTCATCGCCTGGAAGACTGGGGCCGCCGCCAGATGGCCTACCCGATCCAGAAGGTGCACAAGGCCCACTACGTGCTGATGAACATCGAGTGCGACCAGGAAACGCTGGAAGAGCTCGAGCACGGCTTCAAGTTCAACGACGCGGTGCTGCGCCACCTCACCATCAAGCGCGACGAAGCGGTCACCACGCCGTCGCCGATGATGAAGGAAGAGAAGTCGCGCGACCTGCTCGAAGGCGCCAAACCGGAGGCCGCCACCGAAGCGACCGCCGCCTGAGCCCGCGCTGATTGAACAGGCTGGTCATCAGCGGAGCACTCATCCAGGTCGATCCCTTGCGCTACAGCCCGGCCGGCGTGCCGATTGCGGAAGCGGTGCTCCATCACCGCAGCAGCCAGACTCCGGCAGGCCAGACGAGGCAGGTGGAATGCGAGTTGACGGTGCAGGCGAGCGGCGAGCTCGCCAATCGTCTGGCTCAATTGCCGCCCGGCACGCAGGTGCAACTGGAAGGCGCGCTGAACCGGCGCAGCGTGAACAGCAGACAACTGGTTTTGTTACTGAATCGAATCGAAAAGGAATGAATCATGGCACGTCCCATGGGTGGTAAGGCTGGCGGCAAGTTCGCCGGCAAGCGCCGCGACAGCGGTAATCGTGGTCTCTTCAAGCGTCGCAAGTTCTGCCGCTTCACCGCCGAGAAAGTGGCCGAAGTGGATTACAAGGACGTCGAGGTGCTGAAGGAATTCATCGCCGAGAACGGCCGCATCATCCCGGCCCGCATCACCGGCACCAAGGCGCACTACCAGCGCCAGCTTTCCACCGCCATCAAGCGCGCGCGCTTCCTGGCACTGATGCCCTACACCGACCTGCACTGAGGAGACGACCATGCAAGTGATTCTGATGGACAAAGTCGTCAACCTGGGCAACCTGGGTGACGTGGTGAAGGTGAAGGACGGCTACGCCCGCAACTTCCTCATTCCCACTGGCCGCGCGCGCCGCGCGACGCAAGCCAACCTGGAAGCGTTCGCCGCGCAGAAGGCCGAGCTCGAGCGCCTGGCGGCCGAGAAGCTGGCCGATGCCGAGGCCCGTGCCGCCAAGCTGGAAGGCGTGAGCGTGACGATCACCCAAAAGGCCGGCGTCGACGGCCGCCTGTTCGGCTCGGTCACCAATGCCGACATCGCCGACGCGCTGAAGGCGCTGGGCCACGACGTCGTCAAGTCCGACGTGCGTATGCCGGAAGGCCCGTTCAAGGCCATCGGCGAGTACCCCGTGGTGCTCGGCCTGCATCACGACGTGACTGCCACCATCACCGTGGTAGTGGTGGGCGAGCAGTAAGCCCGCTTGCCGCTGCGAGAAGGGGAGCCGTCGGCTCCCCTTTTTGCTTGGTGGCCTGGGATATTCCGGCTTGTTCAGGGCTTATCCACATCTTGGCCCCCGTTTTATCCCTTGGTGGGGGCCTACCCCGAGACTAGAATTTTGCCATGGCCGCGATCCACTCCCTGACAGCAAACCCCGATCCCCAGCTGGCGCAGATGCGCCTGCCACCGCACTCGCTCGAGGCCGAGCAGGCCGTGCTCGGCGGTCTGCTGCTCGAGAACGGCGCGTGGGACCGCATCGCCGATATCGTCTCGGAGGCCGATTTCTACCGACAGGATCATCGCCGCATCCTGCGGGCCATCGTCCGCCAGATCGCCGAGAACCGGCCTGCCGACGCCGTAACGGTCGCCGAGGCCCTGCAGTCGCTGGGCGAACTGGAAAACGTCGGCGGACTGGCGTACCTCGTCGCGCTGGCGAGCAGCACGCCGTCCGCCGCCAACATCCGCCGCTACGCCGAGATCGTGCGCGAACGTTCGGTGATGCGCCGCCTGGTCGAAGTCGCCACCGGCATCGCCGACAGCGCCTACGCGCCCGCAGGCAAGAGTGCCCAGCAGCTGCTCGACGAGGCGGAGGCCAAGGTGTTCGAGATCGCCGAATCGGGCAGCCGCGGCCAGGCCGGTTTTACCGAGATCCGGCCGCTTTTGAAAGAAGTCGTCGAGCGCATCGACGAGCTCTATCACCGCGACAACGATTCCGGCGTCACCGGCGTGCCGACCGGCTTCCACGACCTCGACCAGAAAACCTCAGGCCTGCAGCCGGGCGACCTCATCATCGTCGCGGGCCGGCCGTCGATGGGCAAAACCGCTTTTTCAATCAACATCGGCGAGAACGTCGCGCTCGACACGGGGCTGCCGGTCGCGGTGTTTTCGATGGAGATGGGCGGTGCCCAGTTGGTGATGCGGATGATCGGCTCGGTCGGCAAGCTCGACCAGCACCGGCTACGCACCGGGAAGCTCGGCGAGGACGACTGGCAGCGTCTCACCTACGCGCTCGGCAAGCTCAACGAAGCGCCCATCTTCATCGACGAGACGCCGGGGCTCAACGTGCTCGAGCTGCGCGCACGGGCACGCCGCCTGATGCGGCAGTGCGGCAAGCTCGGCCTCATCATCATCGACTACCTGCAGCTGATGTCGGCTTCCAGCACGGGGGAGAACCGCGCCACCGAGATTTCGGAAATCTCGCGCGCGCTGAAAGCGCTGGCGAAGGAACTGCACGTGCCGGTGATCGCGCTGTCGCAGCTCAATCGTGGCCTGGAGCAGCGTCCCAACAAGCGTCCGGTGATGTCGGACCTGCGCGAATCGGGCGCCATCGAGCAGGACGCCGATGTCATCCTCTTCATCTATCGCGACGAGGTCTACAACCCCGACAGCCAGGACAAGGGCACGGCCGAGATCATCATCGGCAAGCAGCGCAACGGTCCCATCGGCACGGTTCGGCTGGCCTTCCTCGGCGAGTACACGCGCTTCGAATCCCTGGCCCAGCCGGGCGCCTACTGATGCGCCCGATCCAGGCGCGCATCTCCATAGGTGCGATGGCGCACAACCTGCGCGTCGCGCGCCGCCACGCCGGCGACGCGCGGGTGTTCGCCGTGGTCAAGGCGAATGCCTACGGGCACGGCTTGTCGCGCGCGCGGCGCGCCTTCGCAGCGGCCGACGGCCTCGCCGTGCTCACCCTGGAGGAGGCGGCGAACCTGCGCCAGATGGGCGTCGAGCAACCGATCCTGATGCTGGAGGGCCTGTTCAGTCCGGACGAGGTGGCTGCCTGTGCGGAGCTCGACGTGTGGCCGGTGCTCCACCACTGGGCGCAACTGGACTGGCTGGCGCATCATCCGCCCATCCGTCCGTTGCAGGTGTTCGTCAAGTTCGACACCGGCATGCACCGCCTCGGCTTCCCGCTGGCCGAGCACGCGGCGGTGATCGCGCGTGTGCGCAGCCTGCCGGGGGTGGCGGGCATGACGCTGATGACCCATTTCGCGCAGGCGGACGATGCCGTCGGGATCGACTGGCAATTGCAGCCCTTCTTGCGCGAGCTCGCCGGCTACCGACTTCCCTGGAGCAGCGCCAACTCGGCGGCGCTGCTGCGCTACTCCCACGCGGCCGGCGCCTGGGTGCGGCCCGGCATCATGCTGTATGGTGCGTCGCCGTTCGCCGACACCCCCGCGTCCAACCTCGGCTTGCGCGCGGCGATGACGCTGCAGTCGGAAGTCATCGCGACGCAGACCTTGCGAGCAGGGGAGGGCGTCGGATACGGCCAGCTGTTTCGCGCCGAGCGGCCGATGCGCGTGGGAATCGTTGCCTGCGGCTACGCGGACGGCTATCCGCGCCACGCCCCGACTGGCACCCCAGTCCTCGTCGCAGGGCGCCCCGGCCGGACGCTGGGGCGGGTGTCGATGGACATGCTGTGCGTCGATCTGAGCGACAGCCCGGATGCCACTGTCGGCGCGCCGGTCGAACTCTGGGGCGAGCACGTGTCCGTCGACTCGGTGGCCGCCGCCGCGGGCACCATTAGCTACGAACTCCTGTGCGCGCTGGCGCCGCGCGTGCCTGTGGTCGAAACCGACTGAATCAGTGCGTGCTGCCGAACGACGGGTCGAGCGTGCCCGGCGGCATCGGCAAGCCCGCGTAGCGGGAGGCCTGCGCGATCGGGCCCTGCGGGAACAGGTTGTACAGGAACTTGTGCCCGCCCAGCCCGGCGAATTCCTCTTCCAGCGAGCGCAACAGCATCCGCGCGTTGATCGTGCCGCCGTGATCGGCGTAGCAGTCGCGCAGATAGCGGATGATCGCCAGATGGTCGTCGGTCAGTTCCAGACCGTCGGCGCGCGCCATCTCGATGGCGCGCGTTTCCGACCAAGGTTCCAGTTCGCCCAGATGGCCGCGCGTCGTCGGATCGGCGTGCTCTTGGGCCACGAGTTTGTTGATGTCGAGCATGATCGTCTCCTTGGGTGAGAATGATTTTTTTATAGACGCGGCCGATCAAATTCCAAGCACGTCGGGCACCGTCTTCCCCTTGGGCAAAGTGGCTATAATCCGCCCGATAGCCAACGAGGAGACGCTGATGAAAACCCTTGCCCAAGCCCTTGTCCTGGGGATGTTCCTGACCCAGGCGTCCATGCCCGCTCACGCGCAGCTGTTCGGCTTCAAGCTCGGCGGCAGCAAGACCGAGGAGGGCCAGCCATCCGGTTCCGCCGGTCCCGACGGCGCCCAGGGCGAAGCGAAGGAGCTCGAGAAGTGCGACAAGCCCTACGGCACGCTTGCCGTGGTCGAGCCGCAGGACGCCGTGATTTCCCACCTGCTGCAATATGGCCTGCAGTCGCCGACCGGCCTCATCCGCATGATGGTGCAGCAGTCCAACTGCTTCGTGTTGGTCGAGCGCGGCCGCGCCATGCAGAACCTGATGCAGGAACGCCAGCTGGCCGAATCGGGCGAGCTGCGGCGCGGCTCGAACATGGGCAAGGGGCAGATGGTCACGGCAGACTACGTGCTGACGCCGGACGCCGTGTTCTCGAGCAAGGATTCGGGCGGGGTCGGCGGCGCGCTCGGGGGCTTCGGCGTGTTCGGCGCGGTCGCGGGCCTGGTCGCGGCGGGCCTCAAGTTCAAGTCGGCACAGACGACGATGATCCTGTCCGACTCGCGCACCTCGCTGCAGATTGCCTCGGCGACCGGCAACGCCGAAAAGACCGACTGGAGCGTCGGCGGCCTGCTGGTCGGCGGCGGCGCGGCGGGCGCGCTCGGCGGCTACACCAACACCCCGGAGGGCAAGGTGATCGCCGCGAGCTACCTCGACAACTGGAACAACATCGTGCGCTCGATCCGCAACAATCCGCAGATGGCGCGCCAGGACATCAACCTGAAGGCGGCGTCCGGGCAGCCGACCAAGGCGGGCGCGGCGTTCGACGAGGGTGACGTGGTGACCGGCAAGATCGGCGGGCTGAAGATCTACGCGCAGCCGAACAAGACGTCCAAGGTCGTTGCCACCATCGCGCGCGGCGAGGAGGTGATCTACACGGGCAAGGACCAAGGCGCTTTCATGCACGTGCAGGGCCAGAACGGCGAAGGCTGGGTCGAGAAGATCATGGTTCGGAAGTGACGCCGCGCGCCGCAGGGGAAACGCCGGGTTCGCCCGGCTTTTTTCATGTTGCCTCGGCCGCGGCGACGAAGCACTCCAGATGGCGAGAGCCGTCGATGAGGTCGAGGAGGCCGAACGCCGCGACGGCCGATTCGAGCGCGGCATCGAAGGCCGGCCAGTCCGAAATGCCTTCGTAGATTTCCATCCAAGTGCCCGCGTCGTCGCAGCGCACAAGACGTCGCGGCTTCACCGCGCAAAGGCCTGCCACCGATGCCATCAGCCGCTCGACGCGTGCCGCGGCGAGCCCGGCGCGCTCCGGCGCGACGCGGTAGTAGACGTAGGCGTGCCGCACCCTTATTCGGGCAGCGCGTAGGGCAGAGGCTTCAGCGTGAGCGCCGGGCCGTCGAGCGACCTCAAGTGCAGGGTCTGGTTCGCGGCGCTCTCCACCTGGGCGACGGCGAGGAGATCGTAGCCGCCACCCGGCGCCGGGGCGGCATTGACGACCGTGCCGCTCGCTTGCCCCTCGAGATCGGCGCTGAAAAGGCTGTCACCCGGCGCGGCCTCGGCGCCTGCGTGGGCCAGAAACATGCGGCGCTTGAGCTTGCCGAGGTACTGACTGCGCGCGACGATTTCCTGGCCGGTGTAGCAGCCTTTCTGGAAGCTCACCCCACCCAGCACCTCGTAATTGACCATCTGTGGCACGAACTGCTCCTGGGTCGCGGCAACGATCATGGGGATGCCCGCCGTGAGCCGCAGCCAGTCCCACACCGGCGCGCCGACCGGCGTGGCCGACTGGCGCAGCGCCTGCCAGACCGCTTCGGCCGCTGCGGGGGCGATCGACAGCACGAACTTGTCGGCGCCGACGCGCACGACCCAGCCGTTCGCCACCGCGGCGGTGCGCATCGGCGCCTCGGGGAGGGTGCCCATTGCGGCCTCGACCGCGGCTGGCGCCTGCGGCCCGGCGACGACCATGCGCACGGTTTCGTCGCTGGCGTCGCGCCCCTTCACTTTGGCGCGCAGGATGAACATCGACATGCGCTTCAGCACGCCGGCGGTGAGGTCGCCCGACAATTGCAGGCAGGTGTCCTCGCCCTGTCGCCACATCAGGAAATTGCCGAGCAGCCGGCCCTTGGGACTGCAGAGGCCGTTCCATTGCGCGGTGTCGGCCTTCAGCGTGCGGACGTCGTTCGTCAGTTGGCCCTGCAGAAAGGTGGCGGTATCCTCGCCGCTGAACGCGATGAGACCCAGCTGCGACAGGTCCGCCACGATCGTGCCGCCCACTGCCGCGGCCCGCTCCGCGTCGGGATTGCCGAAATGGCGCACGCTGCCGTCCTCGATCGCGGCGCCTTGGGTGAGCAGAAAGTTTTTCCAGGATTCGATCACGATGCGTTCCACTCATAAGTCGATGCGCTGAAGCGCCAAAGTGTACACGCGCATGCACGAGATTGAAGTCAAGCCCTCACGCCGGCTGGGGCTGTTGCTGGCGGCGATGCTCGCGCTGGCCTGGGCGGCGCTGGCGGCGTCTGCGCTGCCGGGCTCGGGCGCGTTGGCGCTGGGCGTCGCGGTGCTTGCCGCCGCGGTGTTGGCCTGGCGACGCGCCGTGCCGGAGGGACGCTTGCGTCTGCGCAGCGATGGCGGCATCGAGCGCGCCGCCGCTGATGGGAGCTGGGAGGCCGTCGAGGTGCTGGGGGACAGTTTCGTGTCCCCCGCGATGATCGTGCTGCGCTATCGCGGCGCGGACGCGCGGCGACGGACGCTGACACTCTTGCCGGACAGCGCCGATGCGGACGCCCTGCGCCGGCTCAGGGTATCGCTTCGCTGGGCACGCCGCACACGCTCGGGCACATCGTCCCCGGACGCGGGTTGAGCACGGTGTTGCCGGCGATCGGCATGGTTTCGGGGTAGTCGCGGCTGTAGTGAAGCCCGCGGCTTTCCTGCCTCAACTGCGCGCAGCGGATGATGAGGTCAGCGCTCTGTACCAGGTTGCGCAGTTCGATGAGGTCGTTGCTGACGCGGAAGTTGCGGTAGAACTCGTCGATCTCGGCCCGGAGCAGGCGGATGCGGTGGGTGGCGCGCGCCAGCCGCTTGTTGGTGCGCACGATGCCGACGTAGTCCCACATGAAGCGGCGCAGCTCGTCCCAGTTGTGCGAGATCACCACCTCCTCGTCGGGGTCGGTGACGCGCGAGGCATCCCAGTCCGGCAGGTTCAACGAGGGCGCCGGCGGCGTGGCGAGGATGTCGGCGGCGGCGGCATGGCCGAACACCAGGCATTCGAGCAGTGAGTTGGAGGCCAGCCGGTTGGCGCCGTGCAGGCCGGTGAAGGTGACTTCGCCGACGGCGTGCAGGTTGCAGAGGTCGGTGCGCGCGTTCATGTCCGTGACGACACCGCCGCAGGTGTAATGGGCGGCGGGAACCACCGGGATCGGCTGGCGCGTGATGTCGATGCCGAGCTCGAGGCAGCGGCGGTGGATGGTCGGGAAATGCGCCTTCACGAAATCCGCCGGCTTGTGGCTGATGTCCAAATACACGCAGTCGATGCCGCGCTTCTTCATCTCGAAGTCGATCGCGCGGGCGACGATGTCGCGCGGCGCGAGCTCGGCACGCTCGTCGTGCAGGTGCATGAAGCGGCTGCCGTCGGGCAGCAGCAGGTGGCCGCCCTCGCCGCGCACCGCTTCGCTGATGAGGAAAGATTTGGCGTGCGGGTGATAGAGGCAGGTCGGATGGAACTGCACGAATTCGAGGTTGGCCACGCGGCAGCCGGCGCGCCAGGCCATCGCGATGCCGTCGCCGGTCGAGGTGTCGGGGTTGGTCGTGTAGAGGTAGACCTTGCCGGCGCCGCCGGTGGCCAGCACGGTGTGGCCGGCGGCGAAAGTCTCGACCTCGCCGGTGCCCTTGTTGAGCGCGTAGGCGCCGTGGATCTGTCGCTCCTGGCCGCCGGCGCGCTTGCCGCTGATGAGGTCGATGGCGACGTGCTGCTCGAAGGTCTCGATGTTGGGGTGGGCGCGCACGCGGTCCAAGAGGCTCATCTGTACCGCATGGCCAGTGGCGTCGGCCGCGTGCACCACGCGGCGGCGTGAATGCCCCCCCTCGCGCGACAGGTGCAGGCCGCCGGGGGTCTGCGGGTCGGGGGTGAAGGCGACGCCGTTGGCGGTGAGCCAGGCGATCATATCTCGCGCCTGGCCGGCCACCATGCGGGTGACAGCTTCGTCGCAAAGGCCGGCGCCGGCAATGAGCGTGTCTCGCACATGGGCTTCCACCGAGTCGCCGCTGTCGACCGCGGCCGCGATGCCACCCTGCGCCCAGTCGCTGGCCCCGTCGGTCATCTGGCGCTTGGTCACGATGGCGACGCGGCGCTGGTCGGCGAGCTTGAGCGCGGTGGTCAGCGCGGCGAGACCGCTGCCGAGGATGAGGACGTCGTGTCGGTGCATGGTTTCGGCGGATGATAGCAGGCTTGGCTGGCGCCGGCCCATGGGGTTGGCTGAACTTTCCGGGTTGGGCCGACTCTGACTCGCCAGAAGTTGCGGTCACGTATACTTCGCTACAAACATAACGCAGCAGGGAGAAATGTCGGACCGCGAACTGGATCAGCTGTTGGTCGAGCGCGCCCAGCAGGGCGACAAGCGCGCCTTCGAGCTCTTGGTGAACAAGTATCACCGCAAGCTCGGACGCCTGCTGTCGCGTATGGTTCGTGACGCTGCCGAGGTCGAGGACATCACGCAGGAAGCCTTCATCAAGGCCTACCGCGCGTTGCCGGGCTTCCGCGGCGAGAGCGCGTTCTACACCTGGCTGTACCGGATCGCCGTCAATACCGCCAAAAACTACCTGGTGGCGCACAAGCGGCAGCCCGTTTCCAGCGATGTGCTGGCGGAAGATGCGGAGAACTACGAGGACGGCGAGATGTTGCGCGACATCGCGACGCCCGATGCGGAACTCCAGACCAAGCAGATCGCCAAAGCAGTCAACGAGGCAGTGGATGCACTGCCCGAAGAGTTGAGGACGGCCATCACGCTGCGGGAGCTCGAAGGCATGAGCTACGAGGAAATCGCGCAGATGATGGAGTGTCCGATTGGCACCGTGCGGTCGCGGATCTTCCGAGCGCGCGAGGCCATCGCCGAGAAGATACGCCCGATGCTGGGCACGAGTCAGGACAAGAGGTGGTGAACATGTCAGCCCTACGCAAACCCATACAAGATGCCCGGAGCGAGGCCGAGGATCCGCAACAGATCCTGTCGGCAATGCTCGACGACGAAGCCTCGTCCGACGAGACCGCAGCGTGCCTCGCCGCGTTGAAACGCGATGCCGGCGCGCGCCAGGCCTGGTCCGACTACCACCTCATTGGCGACCTGATGCGGGGCGTCGAACCCGCCTCGAACGATTTCATGGCGCGCTTCTCGGCCCGCCTCGCCGACGAGCCGACCGTGCTTGCGCCGCGCCGTAGCGTGTGGCCACAGCGCATCGCCGTGGCGTCGTTCGCGTCGCTCGCCGTGTGGGGTGTTGTCACCCTGACCGGGTGGCTGGCGGACACCCCGAACGCGCCGACGATGGCGGTGGCGCCCGGTTTCCAGCAGGTCGCGGAGCGGGCCGAGCCGGTCGACCAGACCCATTTGCTGCCGTATCTGGTGGCGCACCAGGAATTTGCTCCGATGGCGGTCGCTTCGCCCTACCAGCGTGCCGTTGCCGTCATGGCGGAGCCGCGTTGATGCGGGGGTGGCTTGCCTGGCGGCGGGCCTGGATCGCCGCCGGGATCGTTGGGTTGGCGCTGTTCGCCGCCGAGGCGCGGGCGGAAACCGCGCTCGACTGGCTCAACCGCGCCGCGGCCGCCGCCAAGCAGCAAAACTACAGTGGCGTGTACGTCTACCATCAGGGCGAGCACGTCGAGGTGTTGCGGGTGCTGCACCGTGTCGACGCCAGCGCCGAGCAGGAAAAGGTCGAGGTGCTCGATGGCGCGCCGCGCAAGTTCCTGCGCATCAATAGCGATGTCTACTGTCACCTCCAGGACGGCAAGAGCGTGCGCCTGGAGCGCAATACCTCGCGCCGTTTCTTTCCGGCGCTGCTCCCGGCGCAGCCGGCGACCCTGCTGGATTACTATGAGGCGAGACTTGGTGGCACCGAACGGGTTGCCGGCCGCAACTGCCAGGTGGTCACGCTGACCCCGCGCGACGCCTTCCGCCATGGCTACCAACTCTGGCTCGACAAGCAGACGGGGCTCCCGCTCAAGGCGCGCACGCTCAACAGTCAGGGCGCGGTGGTGTCGATGTTCGTGTTCTCCGAGGTGCAGATTGGCCGGGCGCCCGACGCCCAGCTGTTCCGCAACGACCTTACCGGCAAGCGGATCCAGCAGGCCAGTCTGGACGCGCCGGCGGATCCTGGCTGGAACGTGACGCCGCCGCCGGGCTACGTGCAGGTGCAACAGGCGGTACGGCCCTTGCCCGGCAAAAAGGTGCCGGTGACACACTTCATCTTCTCGGATGGCCTGGCCGTCCTGTCCCTCTTCATCGAGCCGGCCGACCCGCAGGCGGAACGCCTGCGCGGTCTGTCGGCCGAAGGCGCGATCGGTGCCTATGCCCGTGAAGTCGACGGGTTCTCCGTCACGACCATGGGCGAAGTGCCCACCGCAGCACTGATCGAGACCGGCAATTCGGTGACGCGCAAGTAGGGCGTTCGCCATGCTCGAGCAGACCGTCGAAATCGTCAAAACCGCGCCGGACGGCATCTGGGTCCGTGCGGTCGAGCCCTCCGGCTGTGGCAGCTGTGGCGGGAACGGCTGCTCCTCGCGGCGGATCGCCGAGCTGTTCCAGCGCAGGCCGAGACTGTTCCCGGTCGACAGCGACCTGGCGCTGGCGCCGGGCGACCGCGTCGTCGTCGGCATCGTCGACGGCAGCGTGCTGGCGGGGGCGATGCGCGCGTATGGGCTGCCGCTGGCGTTGATGATGGCCGGCGCCTTGTTGGGGCAGGCGATGCAGCCTGGCGACGGCGCCGCGCTCGTCGGGCTGCTGGCGGGCGGTGCCCTGGGGTGGGCGATCGGTCGCGGCGGTCGTGTGCCACGACCGATCGTGTTGCGGCGGGAGGACAACTCGACAATACGATTGAAGAAAGGATAGCCATGTTGAGAGCAACCCTGGCCACAGCGTCGCTGGTGTTCGCCTTGTCGACGCCGGCGCATTCGAAGGAAATCGTTGACCTTGCCGATCTGGTGGAAGCCCACGGGCCTGCCGTGGTCAACATCACCACGACCAAGCTCGTCCGTCGGGGCGGCGAGAATCTTCCCTTCGCGATGCCGGAGGAAGAGGATCTGCAGGAGTTCTTCCGCCGCTTCTTTCCTGGCATGCCCGGCATTCCCCCGGGCAACCGCGTGCCCCGGCAGGACATCCCGGCGCGCGGCGCCGGCTCCGGTTTCATCGTCAGCGCCGATGGCTTCATCCTCACCAACGCCCATGTGGTGCGCGACGCCGATGAGGTCGAGGTCAAGCTGATCGACAAGCGTAAGTTCATCGCCAAGGTCGTCGGCGCCGACAACCGCACCGACGTCGCGGTGATCAAGATCACCGCGGGCAATTTGCCGACCGTCCAGCTCGGCGACCCCGCCAAGCTGCGTGTCGGCGAGGCGGTCGCCGCGATCGGCTCGCCCTTCGGCTTCGAGAACTCGGTGACTGCGGGCATCGTGTCGGCCAAGAACCGCTCGCTGCCGTCCGACAATTACGTACCCTTCATCCAGACCGACGTGCCGATCAACCCGGGCAATTCGGGCGGTCCGCTGTTCAACATGAAGGGTGAGGTGGTCGGCATCAATTCGCAGATCTACAGCCGCAGCGGTGGTTTCCAGGGGGTGTCGTTCGCGATCCCGATCGACCTCGCGATGGAAGTGGCCGAGCAGTTGAAGAAAAGCGGCCGCGTCTCGCGCGGCTGGCTGGGCGTGGCCATCCAGGAAGTGACGGCAGATCTTGCCGAGTCCTTTGGTCTCGACCGGCCGCGCGGCGCGCTGGTCTCACAGGTGCAGGACGACAGCCCGGCGATGAAGGCGGGCTTGCAGGCGTCCGACGTGATCCTCACGTTCAACGGGCGCGCGGTGGAGAGCTCGGGCGACCTGCCGCGCATGGTGGGTCTGACCCGGCCCGGGACGCGGGTGGCGCTGGAGGTCTGGCGCAAGGGCAAGCTGCAAACCGTGTCCGCGGTGCTGGGCGAGATGCCCGGCGAGCCCCAGGTGGCGGCGCGCAGCGAGAAGAGCTTCTCGCGTGGCGGACTGGCGCTGTCGGAACTCACCGCCGAGCAGCGGCGCGAACTCAAGATCGACCACGGGCTTCTGGTGGTCGAGGTGACCGGTGACGCGGCGCGTGCCGGCATCCGGGTCGGCGACGTCATCCTCGCGGTGAACAACGCCAAGGTCGCGACGGTGGAGGCGTTCCGCAAGGCGATCGCCGAGGTGCCCAAGGGCCGGAGCGCGGCCATCCTGGTACGCCGCGGCGAGGGCTCGCTCTACATCCCGCTGAGGATCTCCGGCGATTGAGGCCTGCTGTCCGCGTCTTCACCCTGTACACCCGCGCCGGCTGCACCCTCTGCGACGAGATGGCCGGCGCGGTGCGGCCGCCGATCGAGGCGGCGGGCCATCGCCTGCAGGCGGTCGACGTCGATGCCGATCCGGCGCTGAAGGCCCGCTACGGCTGGGACGTGCCGCTCCTGTTCGAGGGCGACGCGGAAATCTGCCGGCATTTTGCCGATCCGGCGGCACTCGCCGAACGGCTCGCCGTAAGCCCCTGAAATCCGTTAAAATTCGCGGTCTTATCGCATCCCTGACCGGGCACGGCAGCGTGCCCGTTTTGTTGTGTCGCAGAACCTGATCCGCAATTTCTCCATTATTGCCCACATCGACCACGGCAAGTCGACGCTGGCCGACCGCCTGATCCAGTACTGCGGCGGCCTGTCCGAGCGCGAGATGGAGGCGCAGGTGCTCGATTCGATGGACCTCGAGAAAGAGCGGGGCATCACCATCAAGGCGCAGACCGCCGCACTCACCTACAAGGCGCAGGACGGCCAGACCTATCGCCTCAACCTGATCGACACGCCCGGCCACGTCGACTTTTCCTACGAGGTGAGCCGTTCGCTCTCGGCCTGCGAGGGCGCGCTGCTGGTCGTCGACGCCTCCCAAGGGGTGGAAGCGCAGACGGTGGCGAATTGCTACACGGCGATCGACCTCGGCGTCGAGGTCATTCCGGTTTTGAACAAGATCGACCTGCCGGCGGCCGACCCCGACCGCGTCGCGGCCGAGATCGAGGACATCGTCGGTATCGACGCGTCAGACGCGGTGCGCGCGTCCGCCAAGACCGGCGTCGGCATCCCCGAGATCCTCGAGGTGGTGGTCAAGCAGGTGCCGCCGCCGCGCGGCGACGAAAACGCGCCGCTGAAGGCGCTGATCATCGATTCCTGGTTCGACAATTACGTCGGCGTGGTGATGCTGGTGCGCGTGGTCGACGGCGTCCTGCGCCCCAAGGACAAGATCCGCTTCATGGCGACCGGCGCGCAGTACCTCGCCGAGCACGTCGGCGTGTTCACGCCGAAGTCGGTCGACCGCGAGCAACTGTCGGCGGGCGAGGTCGGTTTCGTCATCGCCGGCATCAAGGAGCTGAAATCCGCCCAGGTCGGCGACACCGTGACGCTCGTCGACAACCCTGCGAGCGAACCGCTGCCCGGCTTCAAGAAGGTGCAGTCTCAGGTCTTCGCCGGCCTCTATCCGGTCGAGTCGCACGACTTCGAGGCGCTGCGCGACGCGCTCACCAAGCTTCAGCTGAACGATGCCGCGCTGCAGTTCGAGCCGGAAGTCAGCCAGGCGCTCGGCTTCGGCTTCCGCTGCGGCTTCTTGGGCTTGCTGCACATGGACATCGTGCAGGAGCGGCTCGAGCGCGAATACGACATGGACCTCATCACCACCGCGCCGACGGTGGTGTACGAGGTCGTGCTCAAGGATGGCTCGATCATCAACGTCGAAAACCCGTCCAAGCTGCCCGATCCCTCCAAGATTCAGGAGATCCGCGAGCCAATCATCACCGCGACGATCTACGTGCCGGAGGTGTTCGTCGGCAACGTCATCACCCTGTGCAACCAGAAGCGCGGCGTGCAGCTCGACATGCAGTACCACGGCAAGCAGGTGATGCTGCGCTACGACCTGCCGATGAACGAGGTGGTGATGGATTTCTTCGACAAGCTGAAATCGACCAGCCGCGGCTACGCCTCGCTGGACTACGAGTTCAAGGAGTTCCGGCCGGGGGATCTGGTGAAGCTCGATATCCTCGTCAACGGTGAGAAGGTCGACGCGCTTTCCCTGATCGTCCACCGCGCCACCAGCGTGTACCGGGGCCGGGAGCTCGCCGCCAAGATGCGCGAGCTGATCCCGCGGCAGATGTTCGACGTCGCGGTGCAGGCGGCGATCGGCGCCAACATCATCGCGCGCGAGAACGTGAAAGCGATGCGCAAGAACGTGCTCGCCAAGTGCTATGGCGGCGACATCACGCGCAAGAAGAAGCTGCTGGAAAAGCAGAAGGCCGGCAAGCGCCGCATGAAGCAGGTCGGCAACGTCGAAATCCCGCAGGAGGCCTTCCTCGCCATCCTGCAAGTCTCGGACAAGTAATCGCTCATGAACTTCGCCCTCATTCTCTTCATCGCGCTGGTCGTGACCGGCGGCATCTGGCTACTCGATGCGCTGGTGTTGAAGCGCCGCCGCGAGCCGGGCGCCGCCGAGCCGTTGCTGGTCGAGTATGCCAAGAGCTTCTTTCCGGTCATCCTGGTGGTGTTCGCGCTGCGCTCCTTCCTCGTCGAGCCGTTCAAGATCCCGTCGGGCTCGATGATGCCGACCCTGCTGGTCGGCGACTTCATCCTCGTCAACAAGTACACCTACGGCATCCGCCTGCCGGTGATCAACCAGAAGATCATTCCCTTGAACGACCCGCAGCGGGGCGACGTGATCGTCTTCCGCTACCCGGAGGACCCCGCGCTCGACTACATCAAGCGCGTGGTGGGGGTGTCGGGCGACACGGTCGAATATCGCGACAAACGGCTGACAGTGAACGGCGTCCCGGTCGAAACCAAGGCGGCGGGCACCTACAGCTATGTCTCCAATGGCCTCAACTACGTGACCGCCACGGTCTACGAGGAAAGGCTGGGCGAGGCGGCGCACACCATGATGGTCGAGCCCGAGCGTCCCTCGGTGTTCCCGCACCAGGTGAAGGACTTTCCCCACCGCGAAAACTGCTCCTACAATGCCGACGGCGAAGGCTTCGTCTGCAAGGTGCCCGAGGGGCATTACCTCACCCTGGGCGACAACCGTGACGCCAGCAACGACGGCCGGTACTGGGGCTTCGTTCCGGACCAGAACATCGTCGGCAAGGCCTTCTTCATCTGGATGAATTTCGACGATCTGGGCCGCATCGGCACCACCATTCGATAAAGGGAGACACCATGCAGCGCGTTCCTGAACTGAAATCCCGCCAGCGTGGCCTGAGCATGCTGGGCTTTCTCTTCGTCGCCATTGTGCTGGTCGCGGTCGCGATGCTGGCGATGAAGCTCGTCCCGGCTTACGTCGAGTTCTTCTCGGTGAAGAAGATCCTCAATGCGATGGCCCAGGACCCGGAGATGAAGGACAAGAGCAACGCCGAGCTGCGCAACGATTTTTCCCGGCGGGCGAGCGTCGATTACGTGAGCGTGGTCAAGCCCGAGGACCTGCGCATCGAACGTCAGGGCGGCGTACCGGTCATCTCGGTCGAGTACGAGTTCCGCACCCCGCTCGTCGCCAACATCAGCCTGGTGATCGATTTCAACGCCAGCAGCAACCCCAGCGCGCAGCTTGAGTAATCCCGTGCTGAGCCAGCGCCTGCAGCAGGCGCTGGGCTACACCTTCACCCGCCCCGAGCTCCTCATGCAGGCGCTCACCCACCGCAGCTACGGCGCGGTGAACAACGAACGTCTGGAATTCCTCGGCGACTCGGTGCTGAACTGCTCGGTCGCGCGCGCGCTGTACGATGCGTTCCCTGACCTGCCCGAAGGCAGCCTGTCGCGCCTGCGCGCCAACCTCGTGCGGCAGGAAACGCTGGCCGAGATTGCGGTGACGCTGAAACTCGGCGACAGCCTGCGGCTGGGCGAGGGGGAGCTGAAGAGTGGCGGCTTCCGCCGCCCGTCGATCCTTGCCGACGCCCTGGAATCGCTGTTCGGCGCGATCTTCCTCGATGCGGGCTTCGACGCCGCGCAAGCTGTCGTGCGTCGCCTGTTCGATCCGCTGGTAGCGAAGATCGATCCCAAGGCTTCGGGCAAGGATCCCAAGACCCAGCTGCAGGAGCTGCTGCAGGCGCGACGCCTGCCCCTCCCCGAATACCATTTGATCGATACCCGCGGCGAGGCGCACGACCAGAGCTTCATCGTCGATTGCGTGCTGGCGAAGCCTTCCCTCACCACACGCGGCGTCGGCAAGAGCCGTCGAGCAGCCGAACAGGAGGCCGCGCGCCAGGCGTGCGAGGCGCTGCAGAAATGAGCGCCTTCAAGTGCGGTTTGGTCGCGATCGTCGGCCGCCCCAACGTCGGCAAGTCGACGCTCCTGAACAAGCTGGTCGGGCAAAAGATTAGCATCACCTCTAAAAAGGCCCAGACGACGCGCCACCGCGTCATGGGCATCCGTACCGAGGATGACGCGCAGTTCGTGTTCGTGGACACACCGGGCTTCCAGACGCGCCACAGCACGACTATGAACCGCGCGATGAACAAGCGCGTGCGCGAGACGCTCGCCGACACCGACGTGGTCATGCTGCTGGTCGAGGCGGGGCGGCTGACGCGCGAGGACCGGCAGGTGATCGAGCTCCTGCCGGCCGACCGCCCGGTCGTCCTCGTCGTCAACAAGATCGACTATGCCAAGGACAAGGCTGCCTTCATGGCGTGGCTCAAGGAGGTCTCGGCGGTGTACCCCTTTACCGAGATCGTCCCCGTGTCGGCGAAGAACGCGCACAACCTCGACGAACTGCTGAAGACGCTGAAGGCGCACCTGCCGGAGAATCCGCCGCTGTTCGGCGAGGACGACGTCACCGACCAGACCGAGCGCCAACTCGCCGCCGAACTGATCCGGGAAAAGGTGTTCCGCCTGTGCGGCGAGGAGATCCCCTACGCCGTCGCGGTCACCATCGACAAGTTCGAGGAGGAGGGCAGGCTGCGCCGCATCTTCGCCACCATCCTGGTCGACCGCGAGAGTCACAAGCCCATCGTCATCGGCAAGGGCGGTGAAAAGCTCAAGACGATCTCGACCCAGGCGCGCCAGGACATGGAACGCGCCTTCGACGGCAAGGTGTACCTGGAAGTGTGGGTCAAGGTGAAGAGCGGCTGGGCCGACGATGTGCGCGTGCTGAAATCGCTGGGCCTCGACTGAGCGGCACCGCGACCTTCGCATTCGAGCATGTCCAGCGACGCCCGCATCAACAACGAACCCGGTTTCGTCCTCCACACCTATCCCTTCAAGGAGACGAGCGTGGTGGCCGAGGTCTTCACGCGGGGCTACGGGCGCGTCGCGCTGATCGCGCGCGGCGCGCGCCGGCCGGCCTCGAGCCTGCGCGGGCTGATGCAGCCCTTCACGCCGCTGCTGCTGTCGTGGTTCGGCAAGCATGAATTGAAGACGCTGCACGCCGCGGAATGGCAGGGCGGGCTCATCGCGCCGCAGGGTCGGGGGCTGATGTGCGGTTTCTACCTCAACGAGCTGCTGTTGCGCATGCTCGCGCGAGGCGACCCGCACGAGGCCCTTTACGATCGCTATTGCGAGACGCTCGCACTACTCGCCGCCGGGGGGGGGGAAAGCGGACGCACCGGTCACTTCGAACGCATCCTGCGGCGCTTCGAAAAAAATCTGCTCGCCGACATCGGCTACGGCGCGACGTTCGACGTCGAAGCCGGCAGTCATGTGCCGATCGAGGCGGGGGTGCGCTACGTCTTTCAGCCGGAGCGCGGCGCGCTGAGACAACTCGACCAGCCGGGCTGCCCGGTCTCGGGCCGTACCCTGCTCGACCTCGCCGCCGACCGCTTCGACGACCCGGCCACGCTCACCGAGGCGAAGGCGCTGATGCGCAGCCTCATCAACCACACCCTCGGCGCCAAGCCGCTTTATACTCGCCAGCTGCTGCGTGAACTCACTGACCTGAATCCATGAGCATCTACCTCGGCGTCAATATCGACCACATCGCCACCCTGCGGCAGGCGCGCAAGACGCGTTATCCGAGCCCGGTCGAGGCCGCGCTCATGGCCGAGACTGCGGGCGCCGACTCGATCACCGTGCACCTGCGCGAGGACCGTCGCCACATCCAGGACACCGACGTCGCCGTCCTGCGCCAGGTGCTGAAGACCAAGATGAACCTCGAAATGGCTATGACCGAGGAGATGCTCGGCATCGCCGTCGCCACCCGCCCGCAGGACGTATGCCTGGTGCCCGAGAAGCGCGAGGAACTCACCACCGAGGGTGGGCTCGACGTGAAAGGCCAGGCGCCGAAAATCGCCGACGCCTGCAAGCGGCTGGCGGATGCCGGCATCCGCGTCTCGCTGTTCATCGACCCGGACTTCGCCCAGCTCGATGCTGCCCACGCGGCGGGCGCCCCGGTCGTTGAGATCCACACGGGTGCGTACGCCGATGCCGACACCGACGACGCGCGCACGCGGGAATTCGAGCGCATCCGCATGGCGGTCGCCTACGGCCGCAGCCTCGGCCTCACGGTCAACGCGGGCCACGGGCTGACCTACCACAACGTCCAGCCCATCGCTGCGCTGCCCGGCATCCACGAGCTCAACATCGGTCATGCCATCGTCGCGCAGGCACTGTTCGTTGGCTGGAAGGAAGCGGTGACGGAGATGAAGCGGCTGATGGTGGCGGCGGCTTGCTGAGCGTCGACGTCCCACCCACGTCGGATGCGTCAAGCTTCTGTCACAAGGCAGCCGACGCACTTGGCTAGAATCCGAAAAGGCCCCTGCGGCCGATCCCTCTTCTACCCTCTCAAGGAGCCTCCCATATGCGCATGTTCAATAAATCCACCCTGGCAATTGCCGCCGCATCGATCGCGTTCTCCAACCTCGCCATGGCGAACCAGCCACTCAAACCGGAAGACATGATCAAGTTCCGCAAGGCCGGCTACAGCTTCATGTCCTGGAACATGGGCAAGATCAAGAATAATCTCGAAGGCGCGTTCAACAAGGACGAGGTGCAGAAGGCCGCCGAGGCGATCGCTGCCGTCGCCAACTCGGGCATGGGGGCCCTCTATGCGCCCGGTACCGACAGGGATCATGGCGACCAGAAGACGCGCCTTAAGTCCGAGTTCTTCGCCGAGCCGGAGAAAGTCCGGGAAATCGCGTCGAACTTCAATCGAGAGGCCAACGAACTGGCTCGCGTCGCCGCCGCGGGCAACACGTCGGCGATCGAAATCCAGTACAAGCGATTGAACGAATCCTGCAAGGCTTGCCACGACCGGTATCGCGCCAAGTAAGGGCCGTTCGCCGGTGCGGCGTGGGGCCGGCAGGCGCCACGCCGTTTTCGTTTCTGCTACCAGTCCGGTGCAATGTAATCGTCGGGAAGCGCGAAGGGCTCCGGAACCAGCGCGAATACCACAGCGACGGCAGACGCTGCCGCCGCCAGCGCCAGCAGCAATGCCCACCCGCCGCCGCCGACGCCGGACGGCCCACCTTCGCCATCGTTGCGAATGCGTTCGCCCGTGATCATGGGCTGCAACAGGTTGGCGCGCTTGATCCAGATATGCACGGCAATCGCTGCGACGTGTAGGCCGATCAGGGCCAGCAGGACATCGAAGAGCCGGCCGTGGAGCCGGGTCAGATCCTCGCTGGTGCCGCTGCTCACCCGGTCGGCGAGCATGCCGCGAAAGTCGACGTCGTCGTTGGCGAACAGGCCGCTCACCACCATGGCCAAGGGCAATAGCAGGAGCGCCAGCACCGACCAGCCTCCCAGCGGGTTGTGCCCTTCGCCCTGCCAGTGGCCTCGCAGGTAGGCGAGCACCGCTCCGGGGCCGCGCACGAAGCTGGAAAACCGGGCGTAGGTCGAACCAACGAAGCCCCAGGCCAAGCGGAACGCGATGAGGCCGAGGATCGAGAGTCCGACGCGCTGGTGCCAGACCATCAGCTCGAATTCCTGCGTCAGATACGCGGCCAGCACGAGCAGGGCGAGACTCCAGTGGAATATCCGTGTCGGCAGATCCCAGACGCGTACTTTTCGCATGGCCTCAGCGAACGATTTTCTTCTTCAGCTTGATGCGTATGTAGAGCAGGATGATTACCGCGACCGCACCCAGCGTGATGAGCGTGATGAGATGCAGGTGGTCGCGGATCGCCGCCTCGTTGTGGCCGATGGTGTAGCCGAGCACGGCGAGGATGGTCACCCAGATGCCGGCGCCGAGGCTGGTGTAGAGGCTGAACACCGCGAGGTTCATGCGCGCGAGGCCGGCGGGCAGCGAGATGTACTGCCGCACCGCAGGGATCAGACGCCCGGTGAAGGTCGAGATATGACCGTGACGCGCGAAGAAGTCCTCCATGCGCTGCAGTGAATGCTCCTTGAACAGCACGTATTTGCCGTAGCGCAGCAGGAAGGGGCGGCCGAGACGCATCGCCAGCCAGTAGTTGAACAGCGCGCCGGCGAGGCTGCCGCCGAGGCCGGCGAGGATGGCGAGCGCGAGGTTCATCTCGCCCTTATAGGCGAGATAGCCTGCGGGAATCATCACCACTTCGCTGGGGAAGGGGAAGAAGCTCGACTCCAGCGCCATTAGCAGGAAAATCCCCGTGTAGCCCCAGGCGCCGACGGTGCCGACGATGGTCTGGATGAGGTCGTGGAGCATCTTAGGATTCAGGACTCAGGGGGGCAGGGCTGGAGCGGCTGGACCGTGCACACTAATGCAGTAGGCGCGAAGCACACGCCCCCCTGACCTTGAATTCTAGCCGTTGGCCCTTCACACAACCGCCTCTTCCTTCTTTTCCACCGGCTTGATGAAGTGCTCGCGCTTCACGCCGAACATCAGCAGCAGGGGGCTCGCGACCAAGGTCGACGAGTAGATGCCGAAAATGATGCCGATGGTGAGCGCCAGCGCGAAGTTGTGGAGCGCCTCGCCGCCGAAGAACAGCATCGAGAGCACCATGATCTGGGTCGAACCGTGGGTGATGATGGTGCGGCTCATGGTGCGGGTGATGGCGTCGTCGATGATGTGCGGGATGGTCGCGCCGCGCATCTTGCGGATGTTTTCGCGGATGCGGTCGAAGATGACGACCGACTCGTTCACCGAGTAGCCAAGGATCGCGAGCACGCCCGCCAGAACGGTGAGCGTGAACTCCCACTGGAAGAAGGCGAACAGACCGAGGATGATGACGATGTCGTGTAGGTTGGCGATCATGCCTGCCACGGCGAAGCGCCATTCGAAGCGGAACGACAGGTAGAGCATGATGCCGATGACGACGACCAGCAGCGCCAGCGCGCCGCTGTCGTAGAGCTCCTGGCCGACCTGCGGGCCGACGAAGTCGACGCGCTTGAGCTCGACGCCGGCATCCGCGGCTTTCAGCGCGTCCATGACCTGGTTGCTGGTCTGCGCAGCGTTGGCCTCGCCCTTCACCGGCAGGCGGATCAGCACATCGCGGCTGGTGCCGAAGTTCTGTACCGAGATTTCGGGCAGCCCGGTTTTTTCGAGCGCCGCGCGGATCGAGGGCAGATCGGCGGCCTGCGGGTAGCTCACCTCGATGACCGTGCCGCCGGTGAAGTCGACGCCGAGGTTGAGTCCGCGGTCCCACAGCGCCCACACCGAGAAGAGGAAGGTGAACAGGGAGATGGCGGTGGTCACCTTCCCCCAACTCATGAAGGGGATGGTTTTGCGGAAGGGGAAAAATTCGATCATGGTCGGGCCTTAAATCGAGATCTTCGCGAGGCGAGCCTTGCGACCGTAGGTGAGGTTGGCCATCGCGCGCGAAACCGTCACGGCGCTGAACATCGAGGTGAGGATGCCGAGGCACAGCACGACGGCGAAGCCGCGCACCGGGCCGGAGCCGAGCCAGAACAGCGAGATGCCGGCGATCAGCGTGGTGACGTTGGCGTCGAGAATCGTGCCCCAGGCGCGCTCGTAGCCGGCGGCGATCGCCGCCTGTGGCGTCGCGCCGTTACGCAATTCCTCGCGGATCCGTTCGTTGATCAGCACGTTGGCGTCGATCGCCATGCCGAGCGTGAGCGCGATCGCCGCCATGCCGGGCAGCGTGAGGGTCGCTTGCAGCATGGACAGGAGCGCGATCAGGAAGAAGCCGTTGATCGCCAGCGCGAGCGAGGAGAACAGGCCGAACACGCGGTAGTAGAAGGTGATGAAGGTGACGACCGCGATGAAGCCCCAGATGTTGGAATTAAAGCCCTTCGCGATGTTTTCCGCGCCCATGCTGGGGCCAACGGTGCGCTCCTCGACGATCTGCATCGGCGCGGCGAGCGCGCCAGCGCGAAGCAGCAGCGCAACGTCCGACGCTTCCTGCGCGCTTTCCATGCCCGTGATCTGCACGCGGCCGCCGCCGATCTCCTCGCGGATCACCGGCGCGGTGATCGCCTCGGCGCGCCCTTTCTCAATCAAGAGGATAGCCATGCGCTTGTTGACGTTCTCGCGCGTCACGTCCTTGAAGATGCGGGCGCCCTTGCCGTCGAGGCTGATGTGCACCGCGGGCTGGCCGCTCTGGTTGTCGAAGCCGGGCGCGGCGTCGGTGATCGAGTCGCCGGTGAGGATCACGTCCTTCTTCACCGCGATGGGGGTGCCTTCACGGCTCGGCACCACGTCGGCGCCGAAGGGCACCTGGCCCTGCGCGATCAGCGTCGGATCGGCGAGTTCGTCGACCAGGCGGATTTCCAGGGTGGCGGTGCGGCCGAGGATGTCCTTGGCCTTGGCGGTGTCCTGCACGCCCGGCAGCTGCACCACGACGCGGCTCGCGCCCTGTTGCTGGATCACGGGCTCGGCGACGCCGAGTTCGTTGACGCGATTGCGCAGCGTGGTGATGTTCTGCTGCAGGGCGAAGGCCTGAACCCGCTGCTCGGCCTCCGGTTTCATGCGGGCGGTGAGCGTGAAGCCCTCGGCCTGGTCTTGCGGCGTGAAGGCGAGGTCGTTGTAGACCGCGCCGAGCTTGTCGATCGCCGCGTCGCGCTGGTCGCGGGTGGCGAAGTGGACGGTGACGGCATTGCCTTCACGGGTGATGCGGCCGTAGCGGATCTTGGCGTTGCGCAGCTCGGTGCGGAACTCGTTCTGGTAGCGCACCGCGGCCTTTTCCAGCGCTGCCTTCATGTCGACTTCGAGCAGGAAGTGCACGCCGCCGCGCAGGTCGAGGCCCAGGTACATCGGCAGCGCGTTGATCGAGGCGAGCCACGCGGGCGACGCCGACACCAGGTTGAGCGCGACCGAGTAGCGTTCGCCGAGGCCGTTTTGCAGCGCGTCCTTCGCCTGGATCTGCACGTCGGTGCTGGCGAAGCGTGCCTTGATGCTGTTGCCGGAAAGCTCCAGCCCGCTCACAGCGATGTTGGCATCCTTGAGCAGCGATTCGACACGCTGGAGCAGCGCGGTATCGACCTTCTCCGTGGTGCGCACCGGCGACACCTGCACCGCCGGCTGCTCGCCGAAGAAGTTGGGCAGCGTGTAGAGGAAGGCCACCACCAGCGTGAAGCCGATGAGGATGTATTTCCAGAGCGGGAAGCGGTTCATTGTCGGGAACTAGGGGCTGGGAGTTGGGGGCGGGGAGACGGGGGCTTATGCTTGTCCGAGGGCAGGGGGAAACGACGGTACCTGGCCCCTGTTCCCTCGATTAAATGCCCTTGATCGTGCCCTTCGGCAGCAGGGTCTGGATCGACTGCTTCTGCACGTGGGTGACGACGCCGTCGGCGATCTCCAGCGAAACGTACTGCTCGCCGATCTTCACCACCTTGCCGAGCTGGCCGCTGGCCGTGACGACCTCGTCGCCCTTGGCGAGTTCGGAGAGCATCTTGCGTTGTTCCTTGGCGCGCTTCATCTGCGGGCGGATGAGCATGAACCAGAACAGGATGAAGATGATGATGAGGGGCAGAAAGTCGACGAAGCCGGGGGTGGCCGGGGCGGCGCTTTGCGCGTGGGCGAGCGAGATCATGCAGAGGGCTCCAGAAACGGGGGCTGTGTAGAAACTTGCGGATTCTACCATCCGCGCGATTGCAGTTCATGGAAGCCGGCGGCGAAGTCGGCGAAGCGCCCGGCTTCGATCGCCGCGCGCATCCCTGCCATCAGCCGGTGGTAGGTGTGCAGGTTGTGGATCGTCGCCAGGCGCGCGCCCAAGATCTCGTTGGCACGGATCAGATGGTGCAGGTAGGCGCGCGAGAAATGCGTGCAGGTGTGGCAGTCGCATTCCGGGTCGATGGGCGACGTGTCGGTCTTCCAGCGCGCGTTGCGGATGCGCAGCTCGCCACGGCGGGTGAAGAGGATGCCGTGGCGGGCGTTGCGCGTCGGCAGCACGCAGTCGAACTGGTCGATGCCCTGCGCGACCGCGGCGACGAGATCCGACGGCGTACCGACGCCCATCAAATAGCGCGGCTTGTCGGTGGGTAGCTGTGGCGCGGTGTGGGCGAGGATGCGCGCCATGTCGTCCTTCGGCTCGCCGACCGAGAGGCCGCCGATGGCGTAGCCGTCGAAGTCCATATTGATGAGTTCGCGCGCCGATTCGTCGCGCTGGGCCTCGTACATGCCGCCCTGCACGATGCCATAGAGCGCATTGGGGTTGCCGGCGTGCGCGGCCTTCGAGCGCGCCGCCCAGCGCAGGCTCAGGCGCATGGAATCGGCCGCCTCCTTCTCGGTGGCGGGGTAGGGCGTGCACTCGTCGAAGATCATCACGATGTCGGAATTCAGCGTGCGCTGGATCTGCATCGAGATTTCCGGGGTGAGGAAAAGGCGGTCGCCGTTCACCGGCGAAGCGAACTTCACGCCGTCCTCGGTGATCTTGCGCAGCTTGCCGAGGCTGAATACCTGGAAGCCACCCGAATCGGTGAGGATGGGCTTGTCCCAGCCCATGAAGCGGTGCAGGCCGCCGAATGCCTCGATCACCTCCAATCCCGGCCGCAGCCACAGGTGGAAGGTGTTGGAGAGCAGCATCTCGAAGCCGATCTCCGAAATTTCTGCAGGCGACATGGCCTTCACCGTGCCGTAGGTGCCGACCGGCATGAACGCTGGCGTCTCCACGGTGCCGTGCGCGAGGTACAGGCGACCCCGGCGCGCGCCGCCGTCGGTGGCGAGCAGGTCGAACTTCATCGCGGGCGCTCCAGAAAAGTGGCGTCGCCGTAGCTGAAGAACCGATAGCGGTGCCTGACGGCATGCGTGTAGGCAGCGCGAATCGCCTCGATCCCGGAAAACGCGGAAACCAGCATCACGACCGTCGACTTCGGCAGGTGGAAATTGGTGATGAGGGCGTCGACCACGCGGAACGCGTAGCCCGGGGTGATGAAGATGTCGGTCTCGTCCGAATGCGCGCGCAGGTCGCCCGATTGCGCCGCCGCCTCCAGCGCGCGCAGGCTGGTGGTGCCGACCGCGACGACGCGGCCGCCGCGGCGGCGCGTCTCCGCGATCGCGTCGACGACCCCATGCGGGATGGTGTAGCGCTCGCCGTGCATGGTGTGGTCGGCCACGTCGTCAACGCGCACGGGTTGGAAGGTGCCGGCGCCGACGTGCAGCGTGACATACGCCGAGCGGACGCCTTGCGCGGCGAGCGTCGCCAGCATGGCCTCGTCGAAGTGCAGCCCTGCGGTCGGCGCCGCCACTGCGCCGGGCTCGCGGGCGTAGACGGTCTGATAGCGCCGCTCGTCCTCCTCGGTCGGCGCGTGCGTGATGTAGGGCGGCAGCGGCAGGCGGCCGTAGCGGTCGAGCACCTCGAGCACCGGTTCGGGAAAGCGCAGCAGCGTGAGATCGTCCTCGCGCGCGAGCACCGCGAGCGTCACGTCGTCGCCGACGCGGATGGTCGAACCCGGTTTCGGCGCGTGGCTCGCGCGGATGAAGGCGAGCGCCTCGTACTCGTTCATCACGCGCTCGACGAGCAACTCCACCTTGCCGCCGGAATCCTTGGTGCCGAAGAGCCGTGCCTTGATCACGCGCGTGTCGTTCATCACCAGGAGGTCGTCCGGCCGCAGCAGCGCCGGCAGGTCGCGGAACATCCTGTCATGCAGGCCGCCGGCGGCGTCGACGTGAAGCAGCCGGCTCCCGCCGCGCTCGGCAGTGGGGAACTGGGCGATGAGTTCGGGAGGAAGGTCGAAATCGAAGTCGGCAACGCGCATGGGGCGCGATTATAGCCGCCGCCTTGCCGCGGCCCGAGCCGATCGGCGATAATGCGCGGCTTCCGTGCCGGTGCGTTCGCGACCGGCTCCCTTGCCCGGGTGGCGGAATCGGTAGACGCAGCGGATTCAAAATCCGCCGCCGCAAGGTGTGGGGGTTCGAGTCCCCCCCCGGGCACCAGAATCTTCCTCAGCGCTCAGCGCGGCTCGCGGCTCGCGTCGCGCAGCGTGTTGCGCACGTGCGTGTAGGCGGGCTTGGGGCGCCCCTCGGCGTCGAATAGCAACGCCGCGCCCTTGCCCGGGAAGAATGTCGGAACCCACGAGTAACGGTCGGTCGCGCCCCAGGTCGAGAAACTTCGGCACGTCGGCACGTCGAGACAGGCACGCAGGATGTCGCGGTAAACGAGGGCCTGCCGTTTCAGGGCGCGGCGACCGGCCGGCAACGTCAGCCGCACGTCCATTTCGGTGATGTGCGCGGCGAGGCCGAGCGCGGTGAGGCGCTGCAGGTTGGCGCGGACCTCGGCGGGTTGCGGCGCGTCGTCGACGCTCACGTGCATCTGCAAGCCGACGCCGTGGATCGGGGCGCCGGCGGTACGCAGCGCGGCCATCAACGTGAAGATGCCGTCGGACTTCTCGCCCAGGCCCTCGCCGCCGTAGTCGTTGTAGCGCAGTTCGGCGTCGGGGTCGGCTTCGTGCGCCCATCTGAACGCCAGGGCCAGGTAATCGGGCCCGATGCCGCGCGACCAGAAGGTTTCGCGCAGGCGTCCGTTCTCGTCGACGGCTTCGGCGGCGACGTCCCACGACGCGACGCGGCCGCGGTAGCGCGTCACCAGCGTGCGGATGTGCTCGCGCAGGATCGCGATCAGTTCGTCGCGGCCGAAGCCGCCGTGTTCTAGCCACGCCGGCAACTGCTGGTGCCACGCCAGCACGTGGCCGTTCACCGTCATGCCGTGTGCCGCGGCGAAGTCGACCAGCGCATCGGCCTGAGCGAAGTCGAAGCGGCCGCGCTCGGGCTGGATCACGGAAAACTTCATCGCGTTCTCTGGCGTGACGAGGTCGAACTCGCGCGCGACGAGGCGGGCGTAGGCGGCGTCGTCGCGCAGGGGGGCGACGTCGACCGCGGTGCCAACGCGCAGGCCTGCCGCGGCCGCAAGCTTCCGCAGGGTGTCGGCGGCGGACGCCGGCGAGGCGGCGAGCGCAAGCAGGCAGACTGCCGCGAACCTCGCGCGCCCGAGCATCAATCGTCCCGGTAGGCGGCGGGCCCCGCCCAATGCCGGACGAAAGTGGGGACTGCGGGCGGCTGCGCGGGACGCAGGCCGGCGGCGCGCGCCCAGTGTTCGAGCCAGGATTCGCCTTCGATGACGGTCGTGCCGAGGGGCGTGGCGTAGGCGCTGTCCTGCAGCGCCGCATCCAGCGTGACGAAGCGGTAGCCACGCTGCTGCAGGCGCGCAACCAGCGCGCCGACATGGTCGGCGTTGAGCGCGTTGGCGTGCAGCAACAGCACGTGGGGAATGGGGCGGCCGAAGCGATCGAGCGCCAGCCGTTCGGCGCGGTCGAGCTCGGCTTCCATGTAAGGGAGGTAGGCCTCGGCGATGCGCTGTGCCGCTTCCGCGTTGCCCTGCGCCAGTGCACGCGAATAGGCGACAGCGAACACCCATTCCGCATGGTTCACGGTCACCGGCGCCATGCGGTAGCCGCGCGCCGCGAGGAAGGCGTCTAACTCCGCGCGCACGGACGCGGTCTGGCCCAGGTGCAGGTAGGGCGGGCGGAACCAGCGCAGGGGGCGACCGGTTGCCTGTGCGAGGGGCCGCGTGACCATTTCGCCTTGCAGCAGGTTGGCGGTGTAGGCCTCGAACGGCACGCGGTTGAGCGAGACATGCGAATAGGTGTGGTTGCCGAGCTCGTGGCCGGCGTCGAGCCAGGCCTGCAGCATATCCACGCGCGCCGGCACGGGACTGCCTTCGCGGTAGAGCCGCGATTCGTTGACGAAGCCGACGGCGGGAATCGCGGCTGCCTGCAGGCCTTGCAGCAGGCGCGTGGTCATCTCGGCCAGCGCGGCGTCGTCCTCGGACGGCACCGACGCGTAGGGCAGGTCATCGAAGGTGATTGCCATCGTTCGCTGCACGGCCGGCTGGGCGGCGGCGAGCGGCACCCACAGCAGCAAGCAGAGCAGGAGGCGGGTCATCGAGCGGCCTGCTGCGACACTGCGGCCGTCGCGCTCAGAAACGGCGCGTCAGGCTGAGTTCGAGCTGGTGCGAGCGGTAGCCTGCCGCCACGCCGCCGCCGTAGTCGGACAGTCCGGCCTTCACGTTCAGGTACCAGTCGCGATAGAGCCCGAAGAAGCCTTCCAGCACGATGTCGCCACCGCTTTGGTAGCCCGACATCGTGTTGTCCTTGTAGGGACCGTAGCTGAAAGCCACGCTGATGCCGTCGTCGTCGCTCAGCTTCCAGTAGGTGAAGACCGTCACCGCGTAGCGACGGTAGGTGGTGGGCGCGTAGTAGCCGTAGCCGGGGTCTTTGTCATAGCCGAACCAGCGACCGCTCACGCCGAGATCCAGGTTCAGGCGTTGGCTGCGCAGCACGGCGCGGCGCGGCGCGAACTGGGCTTCCCAGCGATCGTTGCCGTCGGACAGCGTATCGACGCCCAGGCGGCCGTCGAGCGTCCAGCGCAGGTCCGGTGCCCAGGTGGCGTCGAGCGTGGTCGAGCGGCGTTCGATGCCGAGCTTGGCCGCGCGCGGCGACGCCGTGAACAGGTCTTGGCGGTGCGCGAGGCGTAGCGCGAGCGTATCGACCGGCTCGTAGTCGGCGCCGATTTCGTAAGCGAAGGTGTTGGCACCTTCGGCGCGGCCGCCGCCGGCCTGCGCGTCGAGCGAGAGCACCGGCGAGGCGCGATGCTGCACGCCGAGCCAGGCGCGCGTGTAATCGATCGACGTACCGTTATCCGGCTTCTCGTAGCCGCTGCCGACCTTGGCATGGAGCCGCTGGCGGTCCGTGCCGCCGAACAGGCGCGTGTCGGGATTGATCACATACTCGCCGCGCAGATAGGCATGGCGGGCGCTGACGTCGTCGGAGCCGGCGAAGGCGCCGAAGCCGACGGTGACGTTCGAGCGCAGCGGGGTGCGGATGAAGCGTGCGAGGTCGAGGCTTTCCTTGCTGCCGGGCGACAGCTTCGTGGTGGCGTCGAGGCTCGCCAGCGCTTCACGCGGGCGGTGCGCATAATGCAGGGCGACGGTGCGGGTGTAGCCCAGTTCGAAATCGTCGCGTAGCTCCGGACCGAGCGCGTCGACCAGGCCGAGCGACGCCACGGGGCGGTCGGCCCAGGCGAGCACGCGCGCGCGCTGCTTGCGCAGGGCGAGATTGTCGCCGAAGCGCTTGGCGGTGTCGTCGAGCACTTCGATCGCCCGGGCATAGTCGCCCCGCTCGGTGAGGACGACGACGTATTCCAGCCAGGGTGCCGCAACGTCCGGGTGGCGGGCGAGGTAGGTTTCGTAGGCGCTCTTCGACGCTTCGAGCGCGCTCTGCCAGTAGTGCACGCGGGCGATGCCGAGGCGGGCGCCCGCGTCGTCCGGCGCGATCGCGAGGATACGCCGGTGGCTGTCGAGCGCCTTCGCGTAGTCGCCCTGCCAGGCGGCCAGATCGGCATGGGTGCGCAGGTATTCGAGGTTCTTCGGCTCGAGCGCGATCGCCCGCTCGATGGCGGCGAGCGCGGCCGGGGCGTCGGACGCATTCTGATAGCTCTGCGCGAGGCGGTAATGGAGTACGTGATCCTGAGGCGCCAGCTGGGCCGCTTCCTGCAGCGCCTTCGACGCGGCGGCGGCGTCGTTGGACAGCGCGTAGATGTCGGCCATGCGCAGCCAGTAGTCGCGGCTTTCGCCGAAGCGCTGACGGTAGAGCGCATCGGTCGCCTGAACGCCCTGCACGTTGCCGCGCTCGGCTTCGAGCTCCATGTATTCGAGCATCACGTCCTTGTCCTGCGGGCGCTGCTCGAGGTAGGCGCGATAGCGCGGCACGGCGGCGTCGCGCTGGCCGGAGCGGGCGGCGGCACGGCCGGCCCCCAGGATGGCCTCGGCGTCGCCCGGCGCGCTGGCGAGCACCTGCTCGTAGCTCGCCAGCGCGAGCGCGTAGTCGCCGGTCCAGGTGGCGATCTCGCCGCGCGCGCGCAGGTAAGTCGCGTTATCCGGCGTGAGCGCGAGCGCGCGCTGGATCGAGGCCAGCGCGCCGGGGCCGTCCTGGGCGGCGGCCAGCGCCTGCGACAGCTTGTGATGCAGACGCGCGTCGTACGGTGCGGCCCGGACCGCTTCGCGCAGCGCTGCGGCGGCGCCGGCCGGGTCTTTCAAGCGGGTCGCGCGGATGTCGGCGATGCGCTCCCACAGGTGCGCCTGTCCGGGAGAGGTCTTGAGCGTCGCTTCGTAGATGCCGATCGCCTCGGCCCACTGGCCCGCCATTTCAGCGCGCAGGCCGTCGTCGGGCACGGTTTGCGCCGATGCCAGACCGGAAGCGAGGAGCAGCGAAAGAATCCAGACGTGCTTCTTCATTTGCGCCACCGCCGGTTGCGGAAGATCCAGAGATCGGCCGCGAAGCGGCCGATGGTGACGAGGTCGAACAGCAGCACTGCATATCGCAGCGGCGTGACCAGCAGTCCCTTGAAAAAGTATTCCAGCCGACGTCCCTTGGCGACGATCGCGAGCACGGTCGTCGCGACGAGCGTTTCGGCGATCAGCGTGATCGCCAGCGGCTCCCACAACTGCAGGATGATCATGATCAGCAGTGCGGTCGGGAAGGCGATCTTTTCGAACGCCGACATGAACAGCACCCAGCCGATCGGGCGGCCATACTTCACCGTGTAGTCGATGCCGAAGGGCTGGCGGTACTGCTCCGGATGCTTGCGTTTTTCCTCGAGGCCGGCGGCGAGTTCGACCTGCTCCTCCTGCTTCTTGCGACGGCGCTTCAGCGCCTTGAAGGGGCTGCGCATGAGCTCGTCGAAGTAGTAGCAGCTCTGCAGGAAGGACGACGACCACAGGTAGATCTGTCCCGGCACGCGGCTGACCTCGGGTTCCTGCGAGCGCGCGTAGACGTCGGTCAGCTGGATGTTGCGGTAGCCGTTGTCGTTCATTGCGAAGCCGATGAAGATGTCCTCGGAGTTGGTGAGGTCGTCGCCGAGGATGGGCTCGTAGCGGTCGAAGACGATGGTCTTCAGCACGTCGCGACGGTAGGCGACGGCGCAACCGACCGGGTTGAGGATGCTGCCGAAGAAGGTCATCTGGCCGCGGTAGATGAATTTCTGCAGGAAGAAATAGAGCACGTCGCGGTAGAGGTCGGTGATGCCGCGCTGCAGGTGGTGGAACCAGCCGACCTTGGGGTAGATCGACGCCTCGGGGTGGGCGCGGAGGAAGTTCTGCAGCGGCTCGGTTTCCAGCATCGCGCGACGGTCGCGGTCGCGCAGTGGCAGCACGGTGCCGCAGGCGCTGGCGATGCCGGCGCCCTGGTAGAGTTCCTCGACGACGCGGTCGATGTAGTTCTCCGATTCAAGCACGGTGTCGCCGTCGAGGATGAACTCGACGTCGGAGTCGAACTCGCGCGACTGCCTTTTCAGGGTTGGCGTCTTGCCGATGGACTGCTTGCGCTGGATCGCGATCAGGTCCATGCCGTTGAGTTCGCAGAAGGTGCGCGCATACTCGACGGTGCGGTCGCGGCTGCCGTCGTCGATGAGGATGATGCGGGTCGGCTTGCGCGTCTGGCGCGCCAGCGCAGCGAGGCAGAGGGGGATGTTGCTCTCCTCGTTGAACGCCGGGATGACCACGTCAACGGTGGCCTGTCGCCAGTCGTGGGCGGGCTTGGGGACCGTCTTGTCCGGCCCGCGGATGAGGCCGATGATGCTCAGCACCGTGTTCGGGCTGAGGATGAAGTAGGGGGTTGTTGCCATAGGGGCCTATTCTAGGCGACGCGTCAGGCGACCCGGCGCACTTTGGCGCGTGCCCGCGCGATCAGGTCGTCCAGCGTGTCGTCCAGGCGCCACGCCGGCTCGAAGCCCGTGAGCGCCTTCAACTTGTTGAGTTGCGGTCGGCGGTGGGTGACATCCTCGAATTCTTCGCCGTAGGCTTCCTTGTAGGAGAGGAAGTGGATCGGCGAACGACTGCCAGCGCGTGCGATGACCCGCTCGGCGAGCTCGCGGATCGAGATTTCCTGATCGTTGCCGACGTTCACCACCTCGCCCCAGGCCTCGGGGCAGCCGGCCAGGCGGTCGAGCGCGACGACGGTGTCGCGCACATCGCAGAAAGAACGCGTCTGCGTGCCCTCGCCGTACACGGTGAGGGGATGGTTGTCGACCGCGGCGCGGACGAAGCTCGGCACCACCATGCCGTAGTGGCCGACCTGGTTCGGGCCGATGGTGTTGAACAGCCGCACTACCACGATATGCAGGCCATACTTGCGCGCGTACGAGAAGGCAAGGAACTCGTCGGCGAGTTTGGTCACCGCGTAAGCCCAGCGCAGGCGTCCGGCCGAGGGGAGCACGATGTGATCGGTCTCGGCGAAGCTGTCCTTCGCATTGAAGCCGTAGACCTCGGAGGTCGAGGCGATGATGACCTGCGGGTTCCAGCCGCCGTGGCGGATGGCGCGCAGGATCTTCTCGGTGCCGGTCATGTTGGTCGACATCACGGCGACCGGGTCCTCGAGGACCTTCTTGACGCCGACGACCGCAGCCATGTGATAGATGCGATCGGCCCAGGCGACGGCTTCGCCGAGTCCGCCCCAGTGCAGGATGTCGGCCTCGGCGAAACGGAAGCTGGGATGGCCGCGGAAAGGCTCGATATTGCCGAGCGACCCGGTGCTGAGGTTGTCGACGACGTACACTTGGTCGCCGTTCGCCAGGTGGTGCTGTGCCAGATGCGAGCCGATGAACCCTGCGCCGCCGGTGATGAGAACGTGCATGCGTCAACCCTTTGCGAAATTTCGCCAGCGTGTGCCGAACCCGTAACAGGGTGTCCTTGCGACACGGGCGCGGAAAAACCATTCAAACCAAGGCCTTGTCGCCCGGCGGCCGGTGGGATGCCGGGCGGGCGCCCTTGCCTGTCAGGGGTGTAGCAAGCCGCATACCAGCTGGCCGGCGGGCCAAAGGACGTCATGCAACTTTTTGGTGCATGCCGCGGTCGCCGTTTCGCAAGGGGCGCGGTTTTGGGGCATGGAAAGTGCCTGTCATCAGCGCATCACCGATTTTTCCTATTGTTAAAAGGTGTATACAGTGTTTTTCATCCGTGGCACGCCGGTTGCTTCGTGACGAAGCCGTGACAGCTTGAGTCGATGTCCGGCCGGGCGAGCAGGATGAATCGAGGAGGAAGCATGACGACGTTGGGATACGCGCACGCACAGCACGATGAGGCTTCGTCGGGGGCGCTGCATCGGCCGGTCTGCCGGCAGTTGCGTGCGCACCACGCGGCAGTCTCGGGCATGCACATGCGCGACCTGTTCGCCGCCGATCCGCAGCGTTTCGAGCGATTTTCGCTGCAGGTCGGCGACGTTCTGCTCGACTATTCGAAGAATCGCGTCACCGAGGAGACCATGCGGCTCCTGGTGCGGCTCGCCGAGGAGGCGGACGTCGCCGGCTGGCGCGAGCGCATGTTCCGGGGGGAGAAGATCAACCATACGGAGAACCGCGCGGTGCTGCACGTCGCCTTGCGCAACCGCAGCAACACGCCGGTGATCGTCGACGGCGAGGACGTGATGCCCAAGGTCAACGCCGTGATCGAGCGCATGGGGACCTTCGCCGAGAAGGTTCGGAGCGGCGAATGGCGCGGTTACACCGGCGAACGCATCACCGACGTGGTCAACATTGGGATCGGCGGTTCCGACCTCGGTCCGCAGATGGTGTATCAGGCCCTGAAGCCGTACCGCCATCCGCGCCTCAAGGTGCACTTCATCTCCAACGTCGACGGCGCGCATGTGAAGGAGACCCTCGAAGCGTTGAACCCCGAGACGACGCTGTTCATCGTGTCGTCCAAGACCTTCACCACGCAGGAAACCATGACCAACGCACACTATGCACGCGAGTGGTTTCTGGCGCAGTCGCAGGCGGTCAAGCACATCGCCAAGCATTTCGTAGCGGTGTCGACCAACCGCGAGGCGGTGATCGCCTTCGGCATCGACCCGGCCAACATGTTTGAATTCTGGGAGTGGGTCGGCGGGCGTTACTCGCTGTGGTCGGCGATCGGGCTGTCGATCGTGTTGGCGGTCGGCGCCGAGCGCTTCATTGAGCTGCTGGACGGCGCGCACGAAATGGACAACCATTTCCGCACCGCGCCGCTCGCGCAGAACATGCCGGTGATCCTGGCGCTCTTGGGCATCTGGTACAACAACTTCTTCGGCGCCGAATCGCACGCCATCCTGCCCTACGACCATTACCTGCGGAGCCTGCCCGCGTACCTGGAGCAGGCCGACATGGAGTCGAACGGCAAGTCGGTCGACCGCGACGGCAACGTCGTCGACTACGCGACTGGGCAGGTGATCTGGGGTGCGACCGGCATCAATGGCCAGCATGCGTTTTATCAGTTGCTGCACCAGGGCACGCGCCTGATCCCCGCGGACTTCATCGTTTCCGTCACGCCGCACACCGAGCTGCAGGCGCACCACGACATTCTCATCGCCAACTTTCTCGCGCAGACCGAGGCGCTGATGCGCGGCCGCACGCTGGAAGAGACGCGCGCGCAGACCGGGCAGGCCACACCGTACAAGGTGTTCGACGGCAACCATCCCAGCAATGCGATCCTGCTGCAGAAGCTGACCCCGCACACGCTCGGCATGCTGATCGCCCTCTACGAGCACAAGATCTTCGTCCAAGGGGTCATCTGGAATCTCGATTCCTACGACCAGTGGGGCGTCGAGCTCGGTAAGCAGCTGGCGAATCGCATCCTGCCCGAACTGCATGCGGATGCGCCGGTGGCAGGGCACGATGCCTCGACCAACGCGCTCATCAACTACTACCGGCGCATGAGCCAACGCCCCTCGGGCGTGTAGTATCGTTGCGCTATGGAGTTGATCGCGGGCGATATCGGAGCAACGCACAGCCGGCTGGCCTGGGTCGCGGGCGATGGAACGTCGAGCCCGCGGACGCGCTTTGGCCGTGACTACCCGAGCGCCGCCTTCGCCACCGCCGATGACCTCATTCGCCAGTTCGTCGGCGATGCCGGCGGCCCCGCGCGCCCCGACGCGCTCTTCCTCGCGGTGCCAGGCCCGGTCGACGCCCAGCGCGTCACGCTCACCAACCTCGACTGGACGCTCGACGCGGCGGACATGGCCGTGTCGCTGGGGATTTCGCGGGTGCGCTTGATCAATGATTTCGAGGCGGCTGCGGCGGGTGTGGCGACGCTCAGTGCCGAAGATCGGGTGCCGCTCAATCCGCAGCCGATCGATGCCGACGGCGTGCGCGTCGTCACCGGCGCCGGCACCGGCCTGGGACTCGCCTATCTGGTGCCCGATGGCGCCGGCGGCCTGAAGAGCCATGCGACCGAGGCAGGGCACGTCGACTTCGCGCCGGCCGATGCGCGGCAGGCGGCACTGTTGGAACGGCTGCGCGCCGAGCACGGCCATGTCTCCTGGGAACGCGTGGTGTCAGGGCTGGCGCTGCATGACCTCTATGCCTTCTGCTGCGACGAGCAGGGCGTCGCCGCGCCGGCTGGGGCGCGGCTCGACGGCGCCGCGGTGTACGCGCGCGCAGCCGACGGTGACCGAGCGGCCGATGCCGCGCTTGAGCTCTTCGTCGATCTGCTCGCGGCCTGGGTCGGCAACGTCGCGCTGATGTTCCAGCCGCGCGGCGGGCTCTACATCGCCGGGGGCATTGCCGTCCACCTGCGCGAGCGCCTCGAGGCGCCGCGCTTCATGGCGAGGGCAGGCGACAAGGGGCGGATGCGCAGCGTCGTCGAGCGCACGCCGATCCATCTGGTAACCCATAAACGCCTCGGCGTCGCCGGCGCGATTGCAAGCGCGTGGTCGGCCCTGCGCGCTCGATCGAACGATTCAACACAGCAGCACATCGGAGTGGGACCATGACAATTTCCAAAGACGAACAGGCGCGGCTTTACCGCTATTACACCGAACCGAAGATGATGACCGACCTCACGCGACGCACGCTCGCCCTGGTGCTGGCGGGCGGCGAGGGCTCGCGGCTGAAGGATCTCACCGCGTGGCGCGCGAAGCCGGCGGTGCCGATCGGCGGCAAGTACCGCATCATCGATTTTCCGCTGTCCAACTGCGTCAACTCGGGCATCCGCCGCATCGGCGTGCTCACCCAGTACAAGTCGCATTCGCTGATTCGCCATTTGCAGCGCGCGTGGGGCTTCATGCGCGGCGAGATCGGGGAATTCGTCGAGATCCTACCGGCGCAGCAGCGCACCGGCGCCAAGGAATGGTACCGCGGCACCGCCGACGCGCTGTTCCAAAACATCGACATCATGCAGCGCCACCACCCCGAGTACGTGCTCGTGCTCGGCGGCGACCACGTCTACACGATGGACTACTCGGAAATGCTGATTTACCACGTGCAGACCGGCGCCGATTTCACCGTCGGCAGCATCGAGGTGCCGGTGGCGGAGGCGAGCGGGTTCGGCGTGATGTCGGTCGACGAGACCATGCGCATCACCAAGTTCACCGAAAAGCCGAAATCGCCCGACCCCATCCCGGGCAAACCCGACACCGCGCTGGTGTCGATGGGCATCTACATCTTCTCCAAGGATTTCCTCTACCGCACCCTGATCGAGGATGCGGGCAATCCGAAGTCGAGCCACGATTTCGGCAAGGACATCATTCCGTCGAACATCGCCACCGCGCGGGCGATGGCCTATCCCTTCCGCAACAAGGACGGCGATCCGGCCTACTGGCGCGACGTCGGCACACTGCATTCCTACTGGAAGACCAACATGGAGCTCTGCTCGGTCGAGCCCGAGCTCAATCTCTACAACCGCGACTGGCCGATCTGGACCTACCAGCCGCAGTATCCGCCCGCCAAATTCATCTTGGACGACGAGGGGCGCCGCGGCGAGGCGATCGATTCGCTGATCGCCGGCGGCTGCATTCTGTCGGGCGCGCGCGTCAAACGCTCGGTGCTGTTCTTCGCCACCACGGTCGAGAACTACAGCCATATCAAGGACAGCGTGATCCTGCCCAAGGTCAGCATCGGACGGAACTGCCGCATCAACCACGCCATCATCGACAAGGGCTGCGTGATCGAGGACGGCACAGTGATCGGCGAGGATCCGGCGGAGGACGCACGCCGCTTCCACGTCACCGAAGAGGGCATCGTGCTGGTGACCTCGGCGATGCTGGGGCAAAACCTCTACGCGCGTCTGCAGAACGACTATGACGGCTGAATCGATCAACGTCGTGCTGTGCTGGCACATGCACCAGCCCTACTATCGCGAGGGGCTGAAGGGGGCGTATCACCTGCCCTGGGTGTACCTGCACGGCATCAAGGACTACAGCGATATGGCGGCGCACCTCGAGCGCCACCCAGGGATGCGCGCAGTGGTCAATTTCGCCCCGGTGCTGCTGGAGCAGCTCGACGACTACGCGCAGCAGCTCGACGCGCTGCTGAAGCACGGCAAGCCGACGCAGGACCACATGCTCAACCTGCTTTCGGGCATCGAGCGCATCCCGTCCGACCCGGCGAGCCGCAAGCGCATCGTGCAGGATTGCCAGCGCTGCCACGCGCCGCGCATGATCCATCCTTATCCGGCTTTCCACCGGCTGGTGCGCATCGCCGCCGCGCCGGAGGACGGCGAGGCCGATCTGCCGGCCCACCTGGGCTACCTTTCGGAGCAGTATTTCCTCGATCTGCTGACCTGGTACCACCTCGCCTGGCTGGGCAATTCGCTGCGCCAGCTGCCGCTGGTGCAACGGCTGATGACGCAGGAGAGCCAGTACTCGGCGGCGGACCGCCACGAACTGCTGCACCTCATGCAGCACAGCATCGCCGGGCTGGTGCCGCGCTACCGCGCCCTCGCCGAGCGCGGCCAGGTCGAGTTGTCGATGACGCCCTACGGCCATCCGATCGTGCCGCTCCTCAACGACTTCGGCAACCTGCGCGACGCCATGCCCGACGCGCCGGCACCCGAGGCGCCAGGCTACCCCGGCGGGGCGGCGCGTGCGCGCTGGCACCTGCAACACGGCGTCGAGGTGTTCGAGCGTTACTTCGGCCGCAAGCCCACCGGCGTGTGGCTCTCCGAGGGCGCGGTGAGCGAGGACGCGCTCGCGCAGCTCGACGAGATGGGCTTTGCCTGGACGGCGTCGGGGGAGGGCGTGTGGCGCAACAGCTGCGCAAAATCCGGTGTCCCCGAGGGGGAGATCCAGGGCAAGCGCGCGTTGTTCTCGCCGACGCGCGTCGACAGCTACAAGACGCGGGTGTTCTTTCGCGACGACGGCCTCTCGGACCTGATCGGCTTCCGCTACAGCGACTGGCATGCCGACGATGCGGTCGCCGATTTCGTCCACCACCTCCAAAACATCGCCAGCCATTTCGGCGAGGACGCCAAGCGCCACGTGGTGTCGGTCATCCTCGACGGCGAAAACGCCTGGGAGTACTATCCGGCCAACGGGCACTTCTTCCTCGACGGCCTGTACGCCGCGCTCGCCGCGCACCCGACGCTGCGCACGGCCACCTTCTCCAGCCTGGTCGGCAAGCTGCCGGCGGCCCCGCTGAAGCACCTCGCGGCTGGCAGCTGGGTCTACGGCAGCTTCTCCACCTGGATGGGGTCGGCCGACAAGAACCGTGGCTGGGATTACCTCGTCGCGGCGAAGACCGCCTACGACAGCGTCGTTGCCGCCGGCCGCCTCAGCCCGGACCAGCTCGCGCAGGCGACGCGCCAGCTCGCCGTGTGCGAGGGCTCCGACTGGTTCTGGTGGTTCGGGGACTACAACCCCGCCGACAGCGTGAGCGATTTCGAGCGCCTCTACCGCACCCAGCTGCGCGAGCTGTATCGCCTGCTCGGCGTGGCGCCGCCCGCCATGCTCGACGTGCCGCTCTCCAGCGGTGGTGGCTGGGCCGAGAACGCGGGCACCATGCGCAGGAACGTCGGATGAGCGCCCGGCCGTCGCGACGCGTTGCCCGGGGCCGCGCATGAACCTCGATGCACGCCGTGCCGGCGTGCTGCTGCATCCTACCTCGCTTCCTTCGGGCACGCTGGCCGACGCCGAGCGCTGGCTCGATTTCCTCCACGCCGGCGGCTTCGGCGTGTGGCAGATGCTGCCGCTCGGCGTGCCGCTCGCCGGCCTGTCGCCTTACCAGTGCGCGTCGGCCTTCGCCGTGCATCCCCGACTGTTCCCGCCCGGTCCGGTCGATCTCGACGGCTTTGCCGCGTGGCGCGCCCGGCAGGCCCACTGGCTGTTCGATTTCGCCCGCTTCATGATCCTGCGCGAAGCGCACGACCTCGCACCGTGGACGACCTGGCCGGTGCCGCTGCGCGACCGCGAGCCCCGGGCGCTCGCCGCATTCGACGCCGCCTATGCCGACGCGCTGCGCGCGGTGCAGGTCGAGCAATACCGCGCCGCGATGGCGTGGCAGCGCATCCGTGCGCAGGCGGCGACGCGTGGCATTCGCCTGTTCGGTGACATGCCGATCTTCGTCGCCCACGACAGCGCCGACGTCTGGGCCCATCGCGAGCTTTTCCTGCTCGACGAGACGGGCCAGCCGACGGTGGTCGCCGGTGTGCCGCCCGACTATTTTTCCGAGACGGGGCAACGCTGGGGCAACCCGCACTACAACTGGGCGGCGATGCAGGCCGACGGCTTCCTCTGGTGGCGGCGGCGGCTCGCCGCGCATTTCGAGTGGTTCGACCTGGTGCGCATCGACCACTTCCGCGGGCTGGCTGCGGCGTGGGCGATTCCCGCCGCCGAATCCACGGCCGTCAACGGCCACTGGGTGGAAGCGCCCGGCGACGCCCTGTTGCAGGCGATCGCGGACGATCTCGGCGCGCTGCCGCTGGTCGCCGAGGATCTCGGCATCATCACGCCGGACGTCACCGCTTTGCGTCACCGTTTCGGCCTGCCGGGGATGGCGGTGCTGCAATTTGCGTTCGATCACCACGCCGACAATCCCCACAAGCCGGAGAACGTGCATCCGGACACCGTGTACTACACCGGCACGCACGACAACGACACGACCCGTGGCTGGTGGGATACCCTGTCGGACGACGCCCGCGGACAGGTCATGGCGCAACTCGGTGTGACCGAGCGCGAGGCCGTGCCCGAGGCGATGATCGACACCGTGCTGGCGAGCGCCGCCTCGCTGGCGATACTGCCCTTGCAGGATGCGCTCGGCCTCGGCAGTGCGGCACGTATGAACACCCCGGGCACCGCAACGGGCAACTGGACCTGGCGCTTCGCCTGGCGCGACATCCCAGACGATCTGGCATGCCGTATGCTTAAAAAATTGAGACACACCCACCGATGCGAGACGCTGCCCCACCCATGAACGCTCCCCTGCGTGCCCAACTGCCCGTGATCAGTCCGCCGATCGAGCGGTTGCAGGCCGGCACCCATCACGACCCGTTCGAGGTCCTCGGCATCCACCCGACGCCTGACGGCGGCCAGGTGGTGCGCGTGTTCCTGCCCGCCGCCGAGGCGGTCGAGGTGGCGGGCGGCCCGATGACGCGCATCGAGGGCACCGACTGTTTCGAGCGCATCCTGCCCGCTGGCAGCGCGCTCGACCGGCATCCGTTGCTGCGCTGGCAGGCCAAGGCCGACGGCCGCTGGCACGTGATGCAGTCGCCCTACACGTTTCCGCCGCAACTGGGCGACATGGACCTGTATCTCTTCGGCGAGGGGCGCCACCTCGACGTCTGGAAGGTGCTCGGCGCGCGCCTGAAGACGGTCGACGGCGTTACCGGCTGCCTGTTCGCCGTGTGGGCGCCGGCGGTGCAACGGGTCAGCGTCGTCGGCGACTTCAACGACTGGGACGGCCGTCGCCATCCGATGCGCTGCCGCGGCACGTCCGGCGTGTGGGAGCTGTTCATCCCCGGTCTCGACGCCGGCCATGCCTACAAGTACGAGATCCTCGGTCGCCACGGCCAGCTCGTCACCAAGACCGATCCGTACGCGCGGCAGATGTTCATGCGGCCCGAGACCACCAGCCGCATTCCCGAGGAGATCGCCTACGCCTGGGGCGACGGCGCCTGGCTCGCGGCGCGCGCGCAGTTCGACTGGCAGCACCGGCCGATCAGCATCTACGAGCTGCACGCGGGCTCCTGGCGGCGCCACGAGGACGGCAGCTTCTACACGTGGGGCGAGCTCGCCGCCGAGCTGATTCCCTATGTGCTCGACCTCGGCTACACGCACATCGAGCTGATGCCCGTCGCCGAACATCCGCTCGACGCCTCGTGGGGCTACCAGGTCTCCGGCTATTACGCGCCGACCGCCCGTTTCGGCTCGCCGCACGACTTCCGCGCCTTCGTCGACGCCTGCCACCGGGCGAACCTGGGCGTGCTGCTCGACTGGGTGCCAGCCCACTTTCCGAAGGACGACTGGGCGCTCGCGCGCTTCACGGGCGAGCCGGTGTACGAGCATGCCGACCCGCGCCGTGGCGAGCACCAGGACTGGGGCACGCTGATCTTCGACTTCGGCCGCAACGAGGTGCGCAATTTCCTCATCGCCAACGCGCTCTACTGGCTGGAGGAGTTCCACATCGACGGCCTGCGCGTTGACGCCGTCGCGTCGATGCTCTACCTCGACTATTCGCGCCAGCCGGGCGAATGGGTCCCCAACCAGTACGGCGGGCGCGAGAACCTCGACGCCATCCATTTCCTGCGCGAGATGAACACCGCGGTGCATGCGCGTTTCCCCGGCGTGCTCACCATCGCCGAGGAGTCGACCGCGTGGCCCGCGGTGTCGCGCCCGGTCGAGCTCGGCGGACTCGGCTTTTCGATGAAATGGAACATGGGTTGGATGAACGACAGCCTCGACTACATCGAGAAGGACCCGGTCTACCGCAAGTACCAGCACAACCAGCTCACGTTTAGCCAGATGTACGCGTGGACCGAGAATTTCGTGCTGCCGCTCTCGCACGACGAGGTCGTGCACATGAAGAAGAGCATGCTCGACAAGATGCCGGGCGACGTCTGGCAGCGCTTCGCCAACCTGCGGCTCTTCTACGCCTGGCAGTATGCCCACCCTGGCAAGAAGCTGCTCTTCATGGGCGGCGAGTTCGGCCAGTGGAACGAGTGGCGCGAGTCCGGACCGCTCGACTGGGTGCTGCTGGGTTTCCCGGACCACGACGGCATCCGCGCGCTGGTGCGCGACCTCAACCGCCTCTACCGCGACGAACCGGCGATGCACGCGTTCGACTTCGATCCGCGCGGCTTCCGCTGGATCGACTGCCACGACGCCGACCAGTCGGTGCTGAGCTTCGTGCGCTACGGCCCTGAGGGCACGCCGCCGATTGCCGTGCTGCTCAACTTCACGCCCGTGCCCCGCCATGCCTACCGCATCGGCGTGCCCTGGCGAGACCCGTGGCGCGAGGTGCTCAACACCGACTCGATGTTCTACGGCGGCAGCAACCTCGGCAACGGCCAGCCGCTGTACCCCCAGGACCGTCCCTGGATGGGCTTTCCCCATTCCGTCGAGGTGACGATCCCGCCGCTGGGGGCGATTTTCCTGAAACCTTGTTAGAGAGGGGATAGGGGCTAGGAGCTAGGGCTAGGGACGAGGGGATGTGCGGCCGATGGCTGCACCAAAGTAATAGTGCGAAGCACGACACCCTCTAACCCCTAAATCCTAGCCCCTAGGCCCTAATAAAAAATGAAACGCGTAGCCAAGAAAATCCTCTTTGTCGCAAGCGAAGCCTTCCCGCTGGTGAAGACCGGCGGCCTGGGCGACGTGCTCTACAGCCTGCCGCGCGCCCTGTGGGACCGCGGCGCCGACATCCGGCTGCTGTTGCCCGGCTACCGTGCGCTGCTGCGCCAGCTCGACCAGGTGCGCATCCTGGGCTGGCTGGATCTGCGGGGCGCCGAAGGCATTGTCAGCACGCGCATCCTCGAAACCCGGCATCCCGACTTTCCCTTTCCGCTCTGGATCGCCGACTGCCCGCCGCTGTTCGACCGGCCGGGCAACCCCTATGTCAGCGCCACGGGCAGCGACTGGCCCGACAACGCCGAGCGTTTCGCCGTGTTCGCGCGCGCGGCGGCGCAGCTCGGGCAGGACGCGCTCGAACTCGGCTGGCAGCCCGATGTCGTCCACGGCCACGACTGGCAGGCCGGACTCGTCGCGGCCTTCCTGCACGACGTGCCGTCGCGTCCGCGCACGGTCTTCACCATCCACAACCTCGCCTACGGCGGACACTTCTCGCACACCGACTTCGTGCGCCTGCAATTGCCAAGCCAGTGGTGGTCGCCTGAGGGCGTCGAGTTTCACGGCGGTTTCTCGATGCTGAAGGCGGGCATCGTCTATTCCGACGCGGTCACCACGGTGAGCCCGACCTATGCCGAGGAAATCTGCACCCCCGAATTCGGCTACGGCCTCGACGGCCTGCTCCGCGCCGTGCGTTACAAGCTCTCCGGCATTCTCAACGGCATCGACACCACGCTTTGGAATCCGTCGATCGACCGGCACTTGCCCGCGCACTATTCGATGAGCCGCATCCAGCCCGGCAAGCGGCGCAACAAGCAGGCGCTGCTGGCGCGCTTCCTTCCCGACGTGGGCGACGCCGCGATGCAGGCGCCGCTCATCGGTTTCGTCGGCCGCCTGGTCGAGCAGAAAGGCATCGACTGGGTGCTCGCCGCAATGCCGGAGCTGCTCGCCAGCACCGATGCGCATTTCGTCCTGCTCGGCGCCGGCCTCGCGATGTATGAGCACAAGTTCACCCAGCTCGCCAAGCAGCACCCGGAGCGGGTGTTCGTCCAGATCGGCTACGACGAGCCGCTGGCGCACCAGATCGAGGCCGGGGCCGACCTGTTCCTGATGCCTTCGCGTTTCGAGCCGTGCGGGCTCAACCAGATGTACAGCCTGCGTTACGGCACGCCGCCCGTGGTGTTCAAGACCGGCGGGCTCGCCGACACCGTGGTCGATACCACGCCCGAGACGCAGGAGGACGCGACGGCGACCGGCTTCGTTTTCGACGATCCGAGCGTCGAAGGGCTCATCGCCGCCGTGCGGCGCGCCCTTGCCCTGTTCCGCGAGCCGGCGCAGTGGCGGCGCCTTCAGCAGGCCGGCATGCGCCAGTCTTTCGACTGGTCGCAGAGTGCCGCCCACTATCTCGACCTCTATTCCGCCTGATCACCCCGGGAGACCCGCATGCCCGACGAAATCCAGCCCTCGTCCCCCAAGGTATCGCTCACGCCCTTGCCTGTATCGGCCGACGCCCTCGGCCGCGACCTGCAGCGCTACCAGTTCTACCATCTCGGCCGCCTGCTGGGCTGCACACCGATCTACACGTACAAGGCGCTGGCGTGGACGCTGCGCGACCGGCTGATGTCGGACTGGCAGAACACCTACGCCCGCCGTGATCTGCCTGGCAAGCGCCGCGGCTACTACCTCTCGCTCGAGTTCCTGATCGGGCGCGCGCTCTCCAATCACGTGCTCAATCTCGACATCGACGCCGCCTCGCGTGAGGCGTTGCACCAGCTTGGGCACACCCTCGAGACCATCGCCGACGAGGAAGTCGATGCGGGCCTTGGCAACGGGGGCCTCGGCCGGCTCGCCGCCTGCTTCATGGACAGCTGCGCAACGCTGGATCTTCCGGTAATGGGCTATGGCATCCGCTACGAGTACGGCATGTTCCAGCAGCGCATCGAGAACGGTTACCAGGTCGAGGAGAGCGATCACTGGCTGCGCGACGGCAACCCTTGGGAGGTCGAGCGCTCGGAATTCGCCTGCCGCGTGCAGTTCGGCGGGCGCACCGAGCATTTCCACGACCAGCACGGCGTACCCCGCGCGCGCTGGGTCGACACCAACGACGTGCTGGCGATTCCCTACGACATGCCGATCTCCGGATACCGCAACGGCGTGGTGAACACGCTGCGGCTGTGGAAGTCCGTTGCCACCGACGAATTCGACCTCGAGGAGTTCAACGCCGGTTCCTACACCGAGGCGGTGCAGGCCAAGAACAACGCCGAGCACATTTCGATGGTGCTCTATCCGAACGACAGCAGCGAAAACGGCAAGGAATTGCGCTTGCGCCAGCAGTACTTCCTGGCCTCCGCGAGCATGCAGGACGCGCTGCGGCAGTGGCGCGCGGCGGGCAACACCGATCTGTCGAAATTCGCGGAGCACAACGTGTTCCAGATGAACGACACCCACCCCACCATCGCGGTGGCCGAGCTTATGCGCCTCCTGCTCGACGTCGAGCGGCTCACCTGGGACGAGGCTTGGGCGATCACCACGCGCTGCATGGCCTACACCAACCACACCCTGCTGCCCGAGGCGCTGGAGAAATGGCCGGTCGCGCTGTTCGAGCGCCTGCTGCCGCGGCTGCTCGAGATCATCTACGAGATCAACGCGCACTTCCTGCGGGAGGTCGGCGTCAAGTGGCCGGGCGACATCGAGCGCCGCCGCCGCATGTCCATCATCGAGGAGGAGCCGGTGCGACAGGTGCGCATGGCGTGGCTCGCCATCATCGGCAGCTTCTCGGTCAATGGCGTCGCGGCGCTGCACTCCCAGTTGCTCAAGGATGGCCTGTTCCGCGACTTCGTCGAGCTGTGGCCCGGGAAATTCAACAACAAGACCAACGGCGTCACCCCGCGACGCTGGGTCGCGCACGCCAACCCCGGCGTGACCGCGCTGATCAGTCGCGAGATCGGCAAGGACTGGGTCGCCGATCTCGCCCAGCTGGAGAAGCTCAAACCCTACGCCAGTCCCGAGCATGCCGCGTTCCACGCCGAGTGGCGCGCGGTCAAGCATGCCAACAAGGAAAAACTCGCCGCGCTGGTGAAGGCCGAGTGCGGCGTCGACTTCAATCCCGACGCGCTGTTCGACGTCCAGGTCAAGCGCATCCACGAGTACAAGCGGCAGCTGCTCAACGTGCTGCACGTCATCCACCTGTACAACCGCATCAACCAGAAGCGCTTGGACGGCTGGGCCGACCGCTGCGTGCTCATCGGCGGCAAGGCCGCACCCGGCTACTTCATGGCCAAGCGCATCATTAAGCTCATCAACAACGTCGCCGACGTCGTCAACAACGATCCCGACGTCGACGGCCGGCTCAAGGTCGCCTTCCTGCCCAACTACCGCGTCACCAGCATGGAGACCATCGCCCCGGCGACCGATCTTTCCGAGCAGATCTCTACCGCCGGCAAGGAAGCCTCCGGCACCGGCAACATGAAGTTCATGATGAACGGCGCCGTCACCATCGGCACCTACGACGGCGCCAACATCGAGATCCTCGAAGCCGTCGGCGAGGAAAACTTTTTCCTGTTCGGGCTCAAGGCGGAGGAGGTCGAAGCGCTACGCGGGCACTACAACCCGCAGCACTACCTCGACAACGATCCCGACCTCGCCAACGTCATCGGTCTCTTGCGGTCTGCCCACTTCAACCTCTGTGAGCCCGGCATCTTCGACCCCATTCTCGACGCTTTGCTGAGCCCGCACGATCCGTGGATGGTGCTTGCCGACTTCCGCAGCTACGTCGATGCCCAGGAGCGCGTAGCGCACGCTTGGAAGGACCAGGAACGCTGGACGCGCATGAGCATTCTCAACACCGCATCGAGCGGGTTCTTCTCGACCGACCGCACGATGCAGGAGTACAACGCAGGGATCTGGAAACTGAAGTGAGCCCGCCGTCCCCTTGCGGGGGCGGCGCGTCGAGGCGAGCCTCAGTTGATGCTGCCGGTGTCCGGGTTCTCCGCCATCTCGTCGAAGATGTGCTTGAGACCGCTGGAATTCACGCCGCCGTGGGTTTCGAGCGAAAGGTACTCCGCGCGGTTCGCCTCCGATTCGAAGTAGATCTTCACGGCGCGCTCGTCCGAGCCTTCAACCACGAATGGCGCGCGGTCGAGGTCGACGACGTCGTTGAGGGTGATGGGGTCGCGGGTGACGGTGATCATGGCTGCCTCCTTGAAGCGGGGTTGGCGGAGAAGATGCCGGGCCGGCGTGCCCGCCATCGGGACTCGATCGCAAAGACTCGGCGCATGACGGATTCGCGCCTGCGGCTCACCGCACCAACGGCCGCACGACGCTGAAGCCGCCGTCGACCGACCAGACCTGGCCGGTCACGCGCTCGGCGGCGGGCGACAGCAGCCAGGCCATGAGGTCGGCCAACTGGGCCGGGACGCCGATGCCGGGCAAGGGGTACTGCCGAGCGGCCGCCTCGCGCGCCGCCGGGCTGGAGATGAGGCCGGTGGCGGCCGGCGTGTCCATCAGCCCGGGGGCGACTGCGTTGATGCGCAGGCCCGAGCTCGCGTAGGTCGCGGCGGCGGCGCGCACCAGACCCTCCAGCCCGGCCTTGGCCGCCGCCACGGCTTCGTGATTGGGCGTGCCGATGCGGGCGGCAGCGGATGACACGAACACCGCCGCGCCCGGCCGCTTGGCGTCGCGCTGCGCGCTGACCCAGGCCGCGAGTGTGTGGAAGGCCGAGTCGAGGTTGGCGCTGAGCACGCTGTGGTACTGGGTGGGGGTCGTGCGGTGCAACGGGGCGACGAGAATGCTGCCGACGCAGTGGACGAGCGCGTCCGGCGGCTGGCCGTATTGCTGCCAGCACTGCTCGAGCACCTCGCGTGCGCCCTCCGGCGTGCTGACGTCGCCGGTCAACAGTGGGTAGTCGGTGTCGCCGTAGGCGGCGCGCAGGCGACCGATGTCGCGACCGGCCAGCGCGAGCCACCAGCCGTCGTCGGCGAGCCTTCGCGCCACGGCCTGGCCAAGCCCGCCGGACGCGCCGGTGATGAGGACGTAGCGGTCATCGGACATGATCGTCTGCTCCCGGGGAAGGACGAGGCATGGGTCAGGCCCTGCCCGCCGCGAACGGCTCCGCCTCGCAGGCGGCAGCGTGGGCGTCGCGGAACAGCGTTTCAACGAGGCTCGCGACCGCCTCGGCCCGATTGCTCGTGATCCGCGCCCGGATGGCGAGCGTCATCGCCAGCGCCTGCAGCACGTCGCCGTCGCTGAGGTCGCGGCGTGTGTCGACCACCTCGCTGATGCAGTCCAGCAATCGGGTCATCAGCAGCGAGACGCCCTCCGCCGAGCGGGTTTCGGGGTGCAAGGGAAAGTGAATGGCGTACGCCGTTCCCGAGGCCGTGATCGCAGTGAATTCCAGGTTTTCGCTCATGGAGGCTCTCCCGCAAGTGGGCGCGTGTGGTGGTGCGAACGCTGATTGTCCTAGACAAATCTATTTATACGCCAATCGCCCGCCGATGCCAAGTCGTTCTGGCGTCTCTGGATACGGATTGCGAATGCCAGAATAGTTGGGCCTGATGGATTGCCGGGCGGCCTGCCACAAGCACGATTCGGACCTGTGTTGTCCTCGACAATGTAACGGGCAAGGGCAGGGGCTGCCGGCTGAGAGCGCCGGGCGCAGTCGGCGCCGTGCGGCAAACAAAAAGCCGGGGTGCCCCGGCCTGCTGTCGTACCGCGAAGTCCAGTCTATGCAGCCTGCACCGGAATGTCGTGGCGCTGGTCGACGATGCGGTTGGCCGCGTCAACGTACACCAGCTCTGGCTCGTAGCGCGCCAGTTCGAGCTCGTTGTACGTGGCGTAGGTGGCGATGATGACGAGGTCGCCCGGCTTGGCCTTGTGGGCGGCGGCGCCGTTCACCGAGATGATCCCGGAGTCGCGCGCGGCACGGATGGCGTAGGTGGTGAAACGCTCGCCATTGGTGACGTTGTAGATCTGGATCTGCTCGTACTCGTGGATGTTGGCCGCGTCCAGCAGGGTTTCGTCGATGGCGCACGAGCCCTCGTAATGCAGCTCGGCATGGGTGACGGTCGCCCGGTGCAGCTTGGACTTGAGCATCGTTCTTTGCATGACGGTGCCCTCGCTAGGAAGCAAAAAGGATCTTGATTATACCCGCCAGCCAGGATCGGCCCAAGCCGGTCAAGTGCCTCAATTAACAGGATTTATGGGTGCGGCCTCGAGGTTGTCGATGAGCCGCGTACACCCCAGCCACGCGGCGCCGAGCACGACGAGATGCGTGCTGGTGGCACCGGGCGCGGCGAGGGTGGCGGCGTCGCGCACGGCGACGTAGTCGACGCGCCAGCCGGCCATTTTCAGCCGGCGGGCGGCGGTGGCGGCGAGTGCCTCAAAGTCGCGCTCGCCGACTTGGATCGCGGCCTTGACCTCGGCGAGCGCGCGATACAGCTGGGTGGCCTGAATGCGCTCGGCGTCCGACAGATAGCCGTTGCGCGAGCTCATCGCCAGGCCGTCGGGCTCGCGCAGCGTGTCGCCGGCCACGATCTCGATCGGCAGGTTGAACTGCTCGACCAGGCCGCGGATGACGTGCAGCTGCTGGAAGTCCTTCTTGCCGAACACGGCGACGCGCGGCTGCACCAGGTTGAAGAGCTTCATCACGACGGTCGCCACACCCGCGAAGTGCCCGGGGCGGAACGCGCCGCAGAGGTCGTTCGCCAGCGATTCGGGCGGCTGCACGGTGTAGGTCTGCGGCACCGGGTACATCTCGGCGACGTCGGGCGCGAACACGAGGTCGCAGCCGGCGGCATCGAGCTTCTCGCAGTCGGCCTCTAGCGTGCGCGGGTAGCGCTCGAAATCTTCGCCCGCGCCGAACTGCAGCGGGTTGACGAAGACGCTCGCCACCACCGGCGCGCCGCGCTGCTTCGCGAGTTCGATGAGGGAGACGTGGCCGGCGTGCAGGTTGCCCATGGTCGGCACGAACGCGGTGTTCGCCTCACCGGCGAGCGCGGCGCGCAAGTCGGCGGTGGTGTGGACGACCCGCATCAGAAACTCTGCTCGGCGGCGGGAAAACTACCGTCCTTGACTGCGGCGACGTAGGCGCGCACGGCGGCGTCGATGCCGTTGCTGCCTTCGAGGAAGTTCTTCGCGAACTTCGGCGCGCGCGGATAGAGGCCGAGCAGGTCGTAGAGCACCAGCACCTGGCCCGAGCAATCGGGGCCGGCGCCGATGCCGATAGTCGGGATGGTCAGCGCGTCGGTGACGGTTTTCGCCAGCGCCGCGGGCACCATCTCCAGCACGATCAGCCCGGCGCCGGCGGCTTCGAGCGCGCGGGCATCGTCGATCAATTGCGCCGCCGCCGCGTCGTCGCGCCCCTGCACCTTGTAGCCGCCGACCTGGTTGACAGACTGCGGCAAGAGGCCCAGATGCGCGCACACCGGAATGCCGCGCTGGGTGAGAAAGGCCACGGTGTCGACCATGACCGCGCCGCCCTCCAGCTTGACCATGTGCGCGCCGGCGGCCATCAGGCGCGCGCTCGCGGCGAAGGCCCGCTCGGGCGACGGCTGGTAGCTGCCGAAGGGCAGGTCGGCGACGATGAAGGCGCGCTCGGTGCCGGCTGCGACGCAGCGCGTGTGGTAGCTCATTTCGGCGAGCTTCACCGGCAGCGTCGAGGCGTGACCCTGCACGACCATGCCGAGCGAGTCGCCGACCAGCAGCACGTCGACGCCGGCAGCGTCAAGCGCACGTGCGAAGCTGGCGTCGTAGCAGGTGAGCACGGCGATCTTCTCGCCGTTTGCCCGCATCGTTTTCAACGTGGAGAGCGTGACCGCCATCACACCGCCCGGCTGAAGAACTCGCGGGGACCGCGCATTTTCTTCATGCGCTCGAGCAGCAGCTCGAAATCCGCCTCGCTCGCAGCGAAGTTGAGGTTGGTGGTGTTGACCATCAGCACCGGCGCCGCCTCGTAGCGGTGGAAGAACTCGCTGTAACTGTTCGCAAGCTTCTCCAGATAGCCTGCGTGCATGCTGCGCTCGTAGTCGATGCCGCGGCGGTTGACGCGTTCCTGCAGCGCCTGGACCGGCGCCTGCAGGTAGATGACGAGGTCGGGCGTCGGCGCCTGCGGGGCAAGGTCGGCGTACACCTTCTGGTAGAGCTCGAATTCGTCGTCGTCGAGGTTGAGCCGAGCGAACAGCATGTCCTTGTCGATGAGGAAGTCCGACACCGTGCTCGGACAGAACAGGTCGCCCTGCGCCAGCTCGCGCAGCTGGCGCGCCCGGTCGAACAGGAAGTGCAGCTGCGTCGGAAGCGCGTAGCGCTTGGGCTCCTGGTAAAAGCGCGGCAGGAACGGATTGTCGCCGGCGTTTTCCAGCAGCGTGGCGGCGCCGAGGCGCTCGGCGAGCTTGTGGGTGAGGCTGGTCTTGCCGGCGCCGATCGGGCCTTCGACGACGACGTAGCGGTAGCGTTCGAGGCTCATGCGTTGACGGCGGCGGCGGGCGGCGGCAGCGGGGTGATGAGCTGATCGGCGACGCCGGCGAGCCAGTCGGCGGCACGGCCGCGGCCGGGGATGACGGTGTCGGGCGCGATGTCCATGAGCGGCCGCAGCACGAAGGCGCGTTCGTGCATGCGCGGGTGCGGCAGCGCGAGGCCGGGCTCGTGGAAACGCGCGGCGCCGTAGAGCAGGAGGTCGAGGTCGAGCGTGCGCGGTGCGTTGCGGAAGCTGCGCTCGCGGCCGTGGCGGTGCTCGATGTCGAGCAGCGCCGCGAGCAAGGCGCGCGGCGCAAGCGTGGTCTCCACCTGCGCGACGGCATTGATGAAGTCGGGCTGGTCGACGTAGCCGACCGGCGCCGAGGCATAGAGCGGCGAACGGGCGACGAGCCGCGTGGCGGGCAGGCGGTCGAGCTCGGCGAGCGCATATTCCACCTGCGCCGCCGGGTCGTCGAGGTTGGCGCCGAGCCCGATGGTGGCGACGATCTTCATGCGGCGGGCGCCTCGCCCGATGCCTCGGCGGGTTTCTTGCGACGACGCTTGCGGCGCGGCTTGGGTCCGCTGTCGGCGATCAGCATCGCGGCACGCTCGTCCTCGTCGACTGCCTGGAAGCGCGTCCACCACTCGCCGAGTTCCTCCGGCACTTCGCCGGCCTCGGCGCGCAACAGCATGAAGTCGTAGGCGGCGCGGAAGCGCGGATGCTCGAGCAGGCGGTACGGCCGCTGGCCGCCGCGCTGCTCGAAGCGCGGCTGCAGCGCCCAGATCTCCTTCATCATGCCGTCGTAGCGCCGCGGAATGGCGAGCTGGCTGCGCTGCGCGTCCAGCACCTCGTCCATCGCCAGGAACAGCGCCGGCTGCGGCTTCTCGCCGGCCGCCTGGTACGCGGCCCAGCGCTTGACCACCTGCGGCCACAGCAGCGCGCCGAACAGGAAGGCCGGCGACGAGGGACGGTCCGACTGGATGCGGAGGTCGGTGTTCTTCAGCGCGGCGGTGATGAAGCGCTCGCCGGTGGGGTCGTCGAGGATGGTGTCCAGAAGCGGCAGCATGCCGTGGTGCAGGCCCTCGGCGCGCAGCTGGTGCACGCCGCGCAGCGCGTGGCCGGACAAAAGGAGCTTCAACGCCTCGTCGAAGATGCGCGCGCGCGGAATGTTGGCGAGGAGCGGCGCCAGCGTGGCGACAGGCTTGCGCGTCGCCTCGTCGATGTGGAAGTCGAGCTTGGCGGCAAAGCGCGCCGCGCGCAGCATGCGCACCGGATCCTCGCGGTAGCGCGTCTCGGGGTCGCCGATCATGCGCAGCACGCGCTTCTTGCAGTCGGCCACGCCGCCGAAGTAATCGTGGATTTCCTCTCGCGCGGGATCGTAGTAGAGCGCGTTGATGGTGAAATCGCGCCGCGCCGCGTCGTCGGCCATGCTGCCGAACACGTTGTCCGACAGCAGCCGCCCGTGCTCGTCGGTCGGCCGTTCGTCCTCGTCTTCGCTTTCCTTCTGGCCGTTGGCGCGGAAAGTCGTGACCTCGATCGTCTCGCGGCCGCACATCACGTGCACGATCTGGAAGCGGCGGCCGATGATGCGCGAGCGGCGGAAGAGCTTGCGCACCTCCTCCGGCGTGGCGTCGGTGGCGACGTCGAAGTCCTTCGGCGTCTTGCCGAGCAAGAGATCGCGCACCGCACCGCCGACGACATAGCCCTTGTAGCCTGCCTGCGCGAGCGTTTCGCAAACCTTGAGCGCGCAGTCGTCGAGCTGCTCGCGGCGGATGCCATGCTCGGTAAGCGGCAGGATCTGCGCGTCGCGGCCGCGGGGCTTGCGGCCGAAGACTTTATCGAGGATGCGACGGATCATGAACGGGTGAAGCAGGGGGACGTGCGTGGCAAACCGCGATTATACAGGCTCGCCCGAGGCCGCCGGCCGCCACAGCGACGCGGTGCCGGGGCCGTACAGGGCCTCCAGCACATCGGGCGTGAGGCATTCCGCGGGGGTGCCGAGCCGCCAGCGGCCGTCGCCGTAGAGGAAGAGCAGGCGGTCGCACCGGCACGCCGCCCAGTTGGGGTCGTGCAGGGTCAGCACGACGCTTTTGCCGGCGTCCGCCTCGTTGCGTGCCCACGCCAGCAGGCGCGCCTGGTGCGCCGGATCGAGGTGGGTCAGCGGCTCGTCGAGCAGGAGGACCGGCGTGGCCTGCGCCGCGAGCTGCGCCAGCCGCGCCCGCTGGCGCTCGCCGCCGGAGAGTGTCGCAAACGGCCGGTCGGCCAGCTCGGTGAGTTCCCACTGGGCGAGCAACGGCGCGAGGTCGAGGTTTGCATCACCGAAAGGGTAGTGCCCCAGCGCGACGAAGTCGGTGACGCTGCCGAAAAACGCGCCTTCGTCGCCCTGGGGCAAAAGACCAATGTGCTGCGCGCGGGTGAGCGGGGGCAGCGCGGCCAGCACCTGCCCGTCGAGCGTCACCTGCCCCTCGGCGGGTGACGCCAGCCCGGCGAGGACCGCGAGCAACGTCGATTTGCCTGCGCCGTTCGGTCCGAGGACGCCGAGCACGTCGCCGGGTTCAAGCGCGAGGTCGAGCGCGTCGACCAGCGTGCGGGTGCCGGCGTGGAGGGTGAGCCGGGTTGCGACGAGGCTCATGGTTTACGCAGCAGCCACAGCATCATCGGCACGCCGATCAGCGCCGTGAGCACGCCGACCGGCAGTTCGCGCGGTTCGATCACGGTGCGCGCGAGCGCGTCGGCGAGCACCAAGAGGCTGCCGCCAGCGAGCGCGCACCCGGGCAGCAGCACGCGGTGGCCGGAAAAACCGAGCCGCCTCAAGGCGTGCGGCACCATCAGGCCGACGAAGCCGATGCTGCCGGCCTGGGCGACGACGAGCGCGGTCGCCGCACCAGCGAGGCAGAACAGCGTCCAACGTGTCGGCGCGACGGCGACGCCCAGCGACGCCGCCTTGAGCGGCGAGAGCTGCAGCACGTCGAGGCGCCGGGACAGGGCCAGCGCGAGCGTCACCGCGGCAATCAGCCCGAGCCATAGCAGGCCCGGCTGCGCCGCCCAGGCGAGGTCGCCCATGAGGAAAAACAGCATGCCGGGCAGGCGCTCGGCGGGGGCGAGCGAGAGCACCAGCGCGATCAGCGCGCCGAAGCCGGCGGCGAGCATGACCCCGGCGAGCAAGAGCGGCGTGTGGTCGCGCGCCAGCATGCGGCCGCCCAGCGCGGCGGCGAGCGCGAGCGCGAGCAGGCTGCCGGCGAAGGCGAGCAGGGACACCCACGGCCACGCCAGCCCCGCCGCCATGCCGAGCAGGGCCAGGAGGCCGGCGCCGCCGGAGGCGCCGAGGAGATAGGGTTCGGCGAGCGGATTCCGGAACAGGGTCTGCATCAGCGCGCCGGCGAGCGCCAGAAGGCCGCCACAGGCGAAGGCGGCGGCGACCCGGGGCGCGCGCAGCTCGGCGAGGATCTGCTGCGCCAGCGCGCGGTCGTCCGGCAACGCGCCGGCGAAGAGGCCGAGGGCGATGGCGGCCGGGGCGAGCGCTGCGAGCAGCGCGAGACGCTTCGCCGGGTTCAGGGCTTCGCTGCCTGCGGCAGCAGCGTCACGCGCTGCATGACGATGGGTTCGAGCGGCACGTCGCCATGCGGGCCGCGGTTGCCGCGGGGCACGGCGACGATGGCGTCGACCACCTCCATGCCTTCGACCACCTGGCCGAAGACCGCGTAGCCCCAGCCCTCAAAGCTCTTGCCGCGATGGTCGAGGAAACGGTTGTCGGCGACGTTGATGAAGAACTGCGAGGTGGCCGAGTGCGGGTCGGCCGTACGTGCCATCGCCAGCGTGCCACGCAGATTGCGCAGGCCGTTGTTGGCTTCGTTGGGGATGGGCGTGCCGCGTGGTTTCTCGGTCATGTCGGGCAGCATGCCGCCGCCCTGGATCATGAAGTTCGGGATCACGCGGTGGAAGATGGTGCCGTCGTAGAAGCCCTGCTGCACGAGGGCGAGGAAATTCGCCGTCGACTTGGGTGCCTGTGCGGGAAACAGCTCGACCGTGATGGGGCCCTTGCTCGTCTCGATGCGCACGCGCGGGTTGGGCGGCTCGCCGGGTGCGGGAGCGGTCGACACGGTTTGGGTCGCAGGGGGCTCGCTGGCGCCGCAGCCGGCTATGCCGAGCAGCAGCGTGGCGACGACGAACGTGGCGGGAAACAGGGACAGACGGCGCATGCGGACACTCCGGAACGGAAAACGCGCATTCTAAGGGCGTGGCTGGAAGCGGTCGAACAGGCGCACGGCGTTGTCGTGCAGCAGGTTGGACCGGAGCGGCTCCGGCAGCGGCGCGTTCCAGCGCCGGATCGTCGCGACGACCTTGCCGTACCGTCGCCAGCGGTCGACGCTGAAGGTGTCGACGGCGACGAGAAATCGCTCGGGATGGCGTTCGAGCAGGGCGAGCCATTCGGGCAGCAGCGTGCCGCCCGGCGCGATGCGCTCGTCGCGCACCGAGGTGTCGATCCACAGGTTCGGGTAGCGCGCGAGCAGGGCGTCGAGCTGCGCCATGACGCGCGCGGGCAACGTCGCATCGTGCACCCAATGGCCCGTGTGCAGGTCGGCTTCGTATACGCCGAGCAGCGGGACGATGCGTTGCGGCGCACGGCGGTAGAGCGATTGGGCAAGCCACGGCGGCGAGCTCGTCGTGAGGAGTCGGGCGACGCCGGCGGCGTCGAGCTTGGCGACGATCTCGGTCGGGCTGAACGCCGCGGCGTCGGGCGCCGAATAGTGCGCGTGGGCGTCGATCATTGGCTGCGCGGCGAGCGCGGGCAACGAGGCCAGCGCCAGGACGAGGCGAGCGATGAGGCGGGCCGCATGCCCCATCACGGCTTCGGCGGCGGCTGGTCCTGCTTGGGCGGGCTGTCGTCGTCCATCAGCACGCTGTGCGCCGGGCCCTCGAGGTCGTCGAACTGGCCGCTCTTCGCCGCCCACAACATGAACACGGCGATGACGCCGACCAGCAGCAGGCTCAGCGGGATGAGCAGCAGCAGGACTTCCACGCTAACGCTCCGATGCGTAGGCGGGCGTCGCGGCGGGGCGCGCCGACTCGGTGCCCTGCCCGAAGTCCGACAGCCGCAACGCGTTGAGCACGACCAGCAAGGAACTCGCCGACATGCCGATGCCGGCGATCCACGGTGTGACGTAGCCAAGCGCAGCGGCGGGGATGGCGATGAGGTTGTAGCCGAGCGCCCAGCCGAGGTTCTCGCGGATGATCTTCTGCGTCTGGCGCGCGAGCCCCACGCCTTCCGAAAGCGTGCCGAGCCGGCTGCCGAGCATGACCATGTCGGCGGCCGCCTGCGCGACGTCGGCGCCTTCGCCCATCGCGATCGACACCTGCGCGCCGGCGAGCACCGGCGCGTCGTTGATGCCGTCGCCGACCATGGCGACGATGCGCCCGTTGCCCTGCAGATTCTTCACGTAGGCGAGCTTGTCTTCCGGCAGCGCGCCGGCCTGCCAGTCGGCGATGCCGAGCTGCTTCGCCACCGTCTCGACCGCGGGGGCGGCGTCGCCCGACAGCAGGTGCAGGCGCAGGCCCTGCTGCTTCAGCGCAGCGAGTGCTGCGGCGGCGTCCGGGCGCAAGGTGTCGGCGAGCGCGATCCAGCCGATGAGCACGCCCGCTTCGGAGAGCGCCACCCAGCTCTCGCCGCCGTTGGATTCGGGCGGCTGCGGTGGCGTGTCGCTGTTCGCTGCGAAGCGCGGCGTGCCGAGGCGATAGACGCGCCCGTCGATGCTGCCTTCGACGCCGCGTCCCGGCGTGTTGCGGATGTCGGAAGCGGCGAGCACCGAGCCCGCTGCCTCGCGGATGGCGCGCGCGATGGGGTGCTCGGAGCCGACCTCGAGCGCGGCCGCGAGCGCGCGGACCTCGTCTTCGCCGCGGCCGGCGAGCGGCACGATACGGCGCACCGACAGGCGGCCGAGCGTGAGCGTGCCGGTCTTGTCGAACACGAGGTCGGTCGCGCGCGCCAGCGTTTCCAGCGCGTGACCGCGCGTGGTCAAAAGGCCCAGCCGCGTGAGGCGCCCGGTGCCCGTGGTGAGCGCGGTGGGGGTGGCAAGCCCGAGCGCGCAGGGGCAGGTGACGACGAGGACCGAGACGACGATCCACAGCGCGCGCGAGGGATCAATGTGGTACCAGGCCAGGCCGATGAAGAAAGTGGTGACGAGCAGCAGACCGACGAACCAGGCGGCGGCGCGGTCGGCGAGCTGGCCGATGCGCGGCTTCTCGCTCTGCGCGCGATCGAGCAGACGTACGATCGACGCCAGGCGGGTGTCGGCGCCGAGTTTCTCGACCCGGATCACCAGCGGGCTCGCCTGGTTGAGGCTGCCGCCGACGACGCGGGCGCCCACGGTCTTGGAGACCGGCAGCGACTCGCCGGTGAGCATGGCCTCGCTCACCGCGCTGTCGCCGTCGACCACGGTGCCGTCGACGGGAATGGTTTCGCCCGGGCGCACCAGCACGTGTTCGCCGACCGCCAGCCGGGCGACCGGTATCTGTTCCTCGGTGCGCGCCGGCCACGCGGGCAGCCGGGTGGTGGCGGCCGGGATCAGCTTGACCAGTTCCTCCACCGCGGCGCCCGAGCGGCGGCGGGCGTTCATTTCGAGGAAACGGCCGAGCAGCAGCAGGAAGACGAACATGGTGACCGAGTCGTAATACACCTCGCCGTGGCCGGAGAAGGTGCTGTAAACGCTCGCGGCGAACGCGGTGCCAACGCCGAGCGCGACCGGCACGTCCATGCCGAGCATGCGCCGCTTGAAGTCGCGCCAGGCGCCAAGGAAGAAGGGCCAGGCCGAGTAAAGCACGACCGGGATGGTGAGGATGAGGCTCGCCCACCCCATCATCATGCGGATGTCGTCGGTCATGTCGGTCGCCGTGTAGGTCGGCAGCGCGTACATCATCACCTGCATCATGCCGAGGCCCGCGATCGCGATGCGCTTGATCGCGGTGTTGCGTTCGCGGCGGTAGAGGTCGTCGGAACGGCCCGGATCGAAGGGATGGGCGATGTAGCCGATGTCGGACACGGCTTTCAGGATGGCCGAGAGCTGGATGCGGCTGTTGTCCCAGCGCACCCGCGCGCGGCGCGTGGCGTAGTTGATCTCGACCGAAAGCACGCCGGGCAGCGCGGCGATGTGGCGCTCGTTGAGCCAGATGCACGCCGCGCAGACGATGTTTTCCAGGATCAATGCGGCTTCGCGCACGTTCTCCGCCTCGGTGCGCACGAAGCTTTCCTGGATTTCCGGGAGGTCGTAGAGCCCCAGCTGCGCGAGTTCGGCTTCGGCTTCGCGCGGCGTGGCCGGCAGCGCGGTGCGATGGTGGTAGTAGGCGCCCTGGCCGCTGTCGATGATGGTCTGCGCGACCGCCTGGCAGCCGCGACAGCAGGCGTCCTTCGTCGCCCCCTCGAACTGGACGGGATAGTGCGCGCCTTCGGGAACGGGCAGGCCGCAGTGGAAACAGCCGGAAAAGGACGGGGACTCCGTGGACCCACGGTTGCTGCTCACGGAGTCCCCCTCAGAACGACGGCCGGACGGGCCCTGCCCGGGAGAGAGGTCGGGCGGGCCGCCGGCGTCGGGCACTGCTTGTGGGCGTACCTCGCTGCTGCGCGTCCCGGCCACGGGGTAGCGGGCCGGACGGTTTGGCCCGGCGCCGCGGCGGGTGGCCGATGCGCCGGTGCGACGGGTGCTGACGTCGTATCGGGTTTACGCATTCTTCTTTACTGCCTTGTCCGGGGAGACGCTACGGCGCCAGGAGAAAGCGGCCATTATACGAAGCGGCGGGATTGCGACCGCCGCGGTCCCGGGGAACGATAGCAGTATTGAAGATGTGTTTATCATAATTAAGTTCCGTCGCCGAGGCAAGTGCGGGGGGATTCCGATACCATGCACGCATGCGCGCGCATCCTGCCGACGAGTCTTCCTTTCCCCCGGTCGAGACCGCGCTCGCCGACCCCAACGGCCTGCTGGCAATGGGCGGCGACCTGTCGCTGTCACGGCTGCTGGACGCCTACCGGCATGGCATCTTTCCCTGGTTCAACCCGGGCGAACCCATTCTGTGGTGGAGCCCCGACCCCCGCATGGTGCTGGTGCCGCGCGAGATCCGCGTCACCCGCTCGCTCGCCAAGCGCGAGCGCAACGCCGGCTTCGAACTGCGCGTCGACAGCGCCTTTGCCGAGGTGATGCGCGCTTGTGCGGCGCCGCGTGACAAGGCGGGCGGCACCTGGATTTCGCCGGCGATGATCGCCGCCTATACACGCCTCTTCGAAGCGGGCTACGCGCATTCGGTCGAAAGCTGGCGCGAGGGGCGGCTGGTCGGCGGGCTCTACGGCGTGGCGATCGGGCGGATGTTCTATGGCGAATCGATGTTCAGCCGCGAGCCCGACGCCTCGAAAGTCGCGCTGGTCCGGCTCGCCCGGCAACTCGAAGCCTGGGACTTCGGTCTCATCGACTGCCAGATGGAGACTGCCCACCTCGCCAGCCTGGGTGCCCGCACGATGCCGCGCGCGGTCTTCGTGGCGCGTGTCGCGGAATTGGTAAACTTGCCCCATATCCCCGGACCCTGGACGTTCGAGCCCTCTCCCCAACTCTCCCCCCGAACGGGGGAGGGGCCAACGTAAAGCCCAAACCGATTTAATGCATCCGACCGAACCGCCATTCCAGCGCATCCAGTTCTACCTGACCGCGCACTACGACTGCAGCTACCTGCCGGGCCGGCGCGCGCGCTCGCAGGTCGCCACGCCCACCCACCTCATCGACGGCGTGGCGTACAGCGCGCTCATCCGCGCCGGGTTTCGCCGCAGCGGCCAGTTCACCTACCGGCCCCACTGCGAGCAGTGCCACGCCTGCGTGCCGGTGCGGGTCGACGTCGCCGGCTTCGTGCCCAACCGCACCCAGCGCCGGGTGCTCAAGCGCAACCGGAGGCTCGACGCCCGCTTCCTGCCGCTCGACTTCAGGGACGAACACTACCAGCTCTACCGCACTTACCTCACGAGCCGCCACGCCGGCGGCGGCATGGACCGCGACGGGCCCGACCAGTACACGCAATTCCTGCTGTCGTCGAACGTCGATTCGGTGCTGGTCGAGTTCCGCGACGGCGACACCCTGGTGATGGTCTCGGTCGTCGACCAGATCGAGGACGGCCTCTCCGCGGTGTACACCTTCTTCGACCCCGCGCGGGACCGCGACAGCCTCGGCGTCTACGGCGTGCTGTGGCAGATCGAGCTCGCGAAGCGGCTGGAGCTGCCCTATCTGTACCTGGGCTACTGGATCGCCGAGAGCCGCAAGATGGCGTACAAGCAGCAATACGCGCCGCTGCAGGGGCTGGTCGACGGGCACTGGCGTGCGCTCGATCCATGAAGGCCGTCTGGCTCATCGTCCTGCTGCTGAGTTTGCCCGGCTGCGCGCTCACCGTGAGCCACCCGCGGGCGTTGAAGCCGCTGGAGAGCTTCGTGCCGCTCGCCGAGGACAACCGCGTCTGGGTCGAACCGGGGTTCGAGGCCTACGGCGCGCGCGTCGCGGCGCTGTTGCCGGAGGCGATCGCGCAGGTCGAGGCGGCGCACTATCTGCCGTTCGCCCGCACGCCGCGGGTGCACGTGTGCGGGACCAGCGACTGCTTCCAGCGCTACGTGCTCACGCCCAAGCTGTCTGCAGTGGTGATCCCGGACAACCGCCTGATCCTGTCGCCCAATCTCGATGGCCGCGAGCGGCACCGGCTGCGCGGCTTGCTGGTCCACGAACTTGCGCACGTGCATCTGGGCCAGCGCATCGGCCACTACCACAGCACGCTGCCGGTCTGGTTCCACGAGGGCTGGGCCTCGCTCACGGCGGAGGGCGGCGGCGCCGAGTACGCGAACGACGCCAGGGTGGTCGAGTCGATCCGCGCCGGGCGGCGCATCAACCTCGACCTACGCGACACGCCCGACAAACGCCATCGCGCGGCGGCCTCGGGGCTCGACATCCATGCCTTCTACCGCCAGGCCATGCTGCTCGTCGGCTGGCTGAAGGCCCAGGACGAAGCCCGGTTCCGCGCGCTGGTGCTCGCCGTGCAGGACAATACCGACTTCCAGATCGCGTTCTGGACTGTTTACGGCGAATCGCCATCGACGCGGCTCGCCGGCTTTTTCGACAGCGTGCTCGCCGAGGGGCAGGGGCACGCCGACTCTCAACCCATCCTCGCTGCGCCCGCGCGGCCCTGATCCTGGCATGAAACCCTATCTCGACCTGATGCGCCACGTGCTCGAGCACGGCACCCGCAAAGACGACCGCACTGGCACCGGCACGCTCTCGGTGTTCGGCTGGCAGATGCGCTACGCCCTCGCCGACGGCTTTCCGCTCGTCACCACCAAGAAGCTGCATCTGCGCTCGATCATCCATGAGCTCCTGTGGTTCCTTAAGGGAGACACCAACATCCAGTATCTCAAGGACAACGGCGTGTCCATCTGGGACGAATGGGCGGACGAGCACGGCGACCTGGGTCCGGTCTACGGCCACCAGTGGCGATCCTGGCCGAAGCCGGACGGTGGCACCATCGACCAGATCAGCGAGGCGGTGAAGACGATCCGCACCAACCCCGATTCGCGCCGCATCGTCGTCTCGGCCTGGAACGTCGCGGATCTCGACAAGATGGCGCTGGCGCCGTGCCACGCCTTCTTCCAGTTCTACGTCGCCGACGGCAAGCTGTCGTGCCAGCTCTACCAGCGCAGCGCGGACATCTTTCTCGGGGTGCCGTTCAACATCGCGAGCTACGCCCTGCTGACGATGATGATGGCGCAGGTGACGGGACTCAAGCCCGGCGATTTCGTCCACACCCTGGGCGACGCGCACCTCTACCTCAACCACCTCGCCCAGGCGCGCGAGCAGCTCTCGCGCGAGCCGCGCCCGCTGCCGACGATGAAGCTGAACCCGGAGGTGACCGATATCTTCGGCTTCCGCTTCGAGGATTTCACGCTCGAAGGTTACGATCCGCATCCCGCGATCAAGGCGCCGGTGGCAGTATGAGCGACGCGAAAAAGCCGCGCGTCAGCGTGATCGCCGCGCTGGCGAAGAATCGCGTCATCGGCATCGAGAACCGCCTGCCCTGGCGGCTGCCGGAAGATCTCGCCCACTTCAAGGCGCTCACCCTCGGTCATCCCGTTCTCATGGGGCGCAAGACCTTCGAGTCGCTCGGTCGCCCATTGCCCGGCCGCACCAACGTCGTCATCACGCGCAATCGCGACTATCGCCCCGAGGGCTGCCTCGTCGCCGATTCGATCCCCGCCGCGATCGCGCTGTGCGGCGAGGCGGACGAGGTGTTCTTCATCGGCGGCGCCGAGCTCTACGCACAGGTCATCCCCCTTGCCGACCGGCTCTACCTCACCGAGGTCGACGTCGAGGCGGCAGGGGATGCGTGGTTTCCAGAGTTCGATCGCAGCGCGTTCCGCGAGGTCGCCCGTGCGTCGCACACGGGCGAGAGGGGCGATCGACTGCGTTTCGACTTCGTCGTCTACGCGCGCGCCTGAGCCGCGCAAGGCAAAAAAACGGTTCATCGCGCTTTCCCGGGGAAGGCGTCCTTGATTTTGAGGAAGAAGTAGGCTGAGTTGCGGAAGCCGTAGGCCTTGCGCTTGATGACCTTGATGCGGTTGTTCACGCCTTCGAGGGTGCTGGTGTTCATCGGAAAGCGTGCCGAGGCGAGAATGCCGTGCAGGTATTTCTCCAGCCGTTTGGCGAACAGGATGAGCGGAGCCAGCCCACTGTCGATCGCCATGCGATACCAGTTTCGCCATCGCCGCGGACCCTCCGGAACGCTGGGCGCGAACCACACTTTCCTCGCCGACCGGACGATGGTGGCATCGATGAGGGTGCCGCGCCGGACGAGCACGCCGGCGGCTTCGATCTGC
>JBKBRW010000039.1:0-740 GCA_046291555.1 Thiobacillus sp. | reverse complement strand
CGGGTGAGCTGGTGGTGGGTGGTGTGCTGGGCCTGCAGGCGCTGCTGGCGGCGGAGGTGGAGCCCGGGCAGGCGGAGGGAGTGCAAGCCGCGTGCGCGGCGGTGGAGCGGCTGTGGGGCGCGCTGAGCGCGCTGGCCGCCACGCGCGGCCAGGCCCTGTCTGCCAGCACTGCCTGGCTGCTGCAGTGCGGCATGGTGCAATGCAGCCTGCTGCGCGGCTGCTCGGATGGCGTGCTGCGCAGCTGCACAGCGGTGGGCAGCGGCGAGCCAGGTAGGGCAGGTGGGGCAGTCGGTGCTGGCGGTGCTGGCGGTGCTGGCGGCGCAGGCGGCGCAGGCGGCGCAGGCGGCGCGGTGGCACCCATCGCGATCTGGCGGCCCTTCCCAGCCGACAGCACCGATCGCGCTGGCATGCTGGGCTTGAACTCTTCGCCCATGCGCCTGAAGCGAAGCCGCTCGTTGATGGATGGAGAGAAGCTGGCCCTGTCCGCCGAATACATCGAAGCGCTGCGCAGGACTGTGGCGGACTGCACTGCGGCGGCAGAGGCTGCGGTGAAGGATGCCGCGGGCTTCACAAGCGTTGCAGCAGCGGCTGCAGCTGGTGCCGGCCGGAGCCCAGAGGACGCGGACCGGCTGACGGTGGACAGCATGGCGAACGCGCTGGTGGCGCTGAGCGCCCTGCCGTCCTGCGTGGCGCGTGGGCTGGGGGCGGCTGCGCAGCTGGTGTGCAGTGGCCACGGCGCG
>JBKBRW010000038.1:0-752 GCA_046291555.1 Thiobacillus sp. | reverse complement strand
AGCCGCTGCTGCAGCCGCCGCTGCCGCTGCTGCAGCCGCCGCTGACCTGGCCGTGCTCGCCGCGCTGGCAGTTCGTGGCATGCGACCGCTCCTCGCTGGCAGTGCTCATCCACGGCGACGCCGCGTTCAGCGGGCAGGGCATCATGGCAGAGACGCTGGAGCTGTCAGACCTGCCAGAGTACACCACGGGCGGCACGCTGCACGTCATCGTGAACAACCAGGTACTGACCGCGCGAGCAGAACGGCCGGCGTGGCTGCACTGACGCGTTCACGCTCGCTCGTGCGCCGTTGCTCGCGGTGGCGGTGGCGGCGGCGGCGGCGGTGGTGGTGGTGGTGGTGGCGGCAGATCGGGTTCACCACCGACCCGCGCCGCCTGCGTTCCTCGCCCTACCCCAGTGACGTGGCCAAGGGCCTGAACGTGCCCGTGCTGCACGTGAATGGCGACGACCCGGAGGCGGTGGTGCGCGCGATGCGGTTGGCGGCAGAGTGGCGACAGGTGTTTGCCAAGGATGTGGTGGTGGACATTGTCGGGTATCGCCGCCACGGGCACAACGAGGTGCACGGCGCCGCCGTCACCACGCCATGCGACGAGCAATCTCTCACCCACCCACCCCACGCCGCGCTGCTGCTGCGCCGCAGCTGGACGACCCGCGTTTCACGCAGCCTCGCAAGTACGAGCGCATCAGCAAGCACCCGCCCACCGCGCACCAGTACGCGCGGCGGCTGGAGGCAGAGGGTGTGGCTACGGCGGA
>JBKBRW010000037.1:0-753 GCA_046291555.1 Thiobacillus sp. | reverse complement strand
CTCTCGCGCGCGCAGCGCCGCCACCTCCGCCTCCTCCCCTAAGCTGTCGCCCGGCCCCGCCGCGGAGCAGGCGGCTGGCAGCGCCAGCATCACTGCGCCGCAAGGCTGCACGCACACGCCGGGGCCGGCGGGGCAGGCGTCCGGGGGGCCCTCTTGCGCCTGGTACAGCGGCACGACGCGGCGGCGGGCGCGGGTGCGAGATGGGTAGAGCGGCAGTGGCTCCAGCAGGCCGAGGCGCTGCCGCATGAAAGTGTCCGGCATGCGGGGCAGCTGCGCGGGGGCGGGGGCGGGGAGGCGAGAGTCAGCACAGCGCACGCAGCGCCAGCAAACGCGCGCTGTGTGTGCAGGCGGCGCAGGCGGCGCAGGCGGCGCGACACGCACCCGCATGCCGGCATGCCAGCGCTGCGCGCCGGGGCGAGGCAACAAATCCTCGTCGGACAGCCACACGCTGCCCACCGCCGGCGCCTCCCGCTCAAACTCCTCCTCCTGCAGCCGCGTATGCAAGGCACGCCGCAGCAGCAGCAGGTAGAGCGCGAGGCAGAGGGCGGTGCTGGTGCCGTGCTGCAGCAGGTGGGAAAACCAGTGGCCGCGCGTGGTCAGCTGCGCCACCGCCAGCGCAGCCATGGCGGCCAGCATGATCTGACACAGCCACAGCAGCGCCACAAAGCTGCAGTAGCGCAGGATGACGGGGGTGGTGCGGGGGTCCACACCGTGCTCACGGATGAGGAGCAGCTGCGCGATGGCGCGCGCGTG
>JBKBRW010000036.1:524-768 GCA_046291555.1 Thiobacillus sp. | reverse complement strand
CGAGAGGACGGAGTATTTGTTGTTGTCGAAGCGGACCGTGCAGGTCTTCGACACCGAGGCCGGGACGCAGTGGAAACCGTCGAACGGCCCGACGTAATGCACGAGGCTGCCGCGTTCCTCCTCGAACATCTGCCAGATCATCCGCTCGGTCTGCTCGGGATGGCGGTGCGCCTTGGCATAGGCGACGCATTTGTCGAGCAGCCAGACGTTCAGCTCTTCCAGGCTGTTGACCCGAAGGCGTGGG
>JBKBRW010000036.1:0-514 GCA_046291555.1 Thiobacillus sp. | reverse complement strand
GTGGGGTGAAGAAGCGTTCGCGCACCAGGCCGACCTGGTTCTCGACCTGTCCCTTCTCCCATCCGGATGCGGGCGTGCAAGCAACGGGCTGAACGAGATAGTGGCTGCACATCTGCAGGAAACGTCGATTGTATTGCCGCTCCTTGCCGACGAACACCGTCTCGACCGCAGTCTTCATGTTGTCGTAGATGCCGCGCGTGCAGGTGCCACGGAAGAAGGCGAAGGCCTTGTCATGGGCATCGAAGACCATCTCCTGGCTCTCGCGCATATAGGCCCGGACGAACATCATCCGGCTGTGGCAGAGCCGGACATGGGCGACCTTGACGGTCGTCGTCACGCCGTTGATCAAAATGATCTCGTGGCTCCAGTCGAACTGGTAAGCCTCACCTGGCGCGTAATAGAGGGGTACATAGGCTTCCGCCGTCACGACTCCCCGGTTCTTCGCCCAGGTCTTGGCATATCGCCGGATCGCGTCATAACTGCCATCGTAGCCGAGCGCCCTGACCTCCTCGTA
>JBKBRW010000035.1:0-818 GCA_046291555.1 Thiobacillus sp. | reverse complement strand
CTACCTGCGGCTGCTCTACGCCCGCGCCGGCCGACCGCACTGCCCGACCTGCGGTGCGCCGATCGAGCGCCAGACGCCGCAGCAGATCGTCGACCGGATCCTGACCCTGGACGAGGGAGCGCGCTTCCAGGTGCTCGCTCCGGTGATCCGTGGCCGCAAGGGGGAGTACGTCGAGCTGTTCCGCCAGCTGCAGACCCAGGGCTTCTCCCGGGCGAGGGTCAACGGCACCACCCACACGCTCGACGACCCGCCCGCCCTGAACAAGCAGCAGAAGCACACCATCGAGGTCGTGGTCGACCGGCTGGCGGTCAAGGAGTCCTCCAAGCGTCGCCTCACCGACTCGGTGGAGACCGCGCTGGGTCTCGCGAGCGGGCTGGTGCTCTTCGACTTCGTCGACCTGCCCGAGGACGACCCGCAGCGCGAGCTGCGTTTCTCCGAGAAGATGGCGTGCCCCAACGAGCACCCCATCGACACCGACGAGCTCGAGCCTCGCTCGTTCTCCTTCAACTCACCCTTCGGCGCCGGCCCGACCTGCCACGGCCTGGGCACCCGGATGGAGGTCGACCCCGAGCTCGTGGTGCCCGACCCCGACGCCACGCTCGGTGAGGGCGCCATCTCGCCCTGGACCGGCGCCCACGTGGCCGACTACTTCCTGCGCCTGATGGGCGCGCTCGGCGACGAGCTGGGGTTCGACCTCAACACCCCGTGGAACCAGTTGAGCGCGCCGGTGCAGAAGGCGATCCTCAACGGTCACTCGACCAAGGTCCACGTCCGGCACCGCAACCGCTACGGCCGCGAGCGCTCCTACTACGCCCAGT
>JBKBRW010000034.1:0-839 GCA_046291555.1 Thiobacillus sp. | reverse complement strand
CACAGAGCTGCGGCAAGCCCCCACGCGCAGAGGGTAAGCGCGCGCACAGTACGCATGCAGCGCCGCAGACGCACCTCATTGGCGTTCACAAGCGCGGCATGCGGCGAGTTCACCCCGCAGCAGAGCAGCAGTGGATGGCACTTTGCGCGGATCAGCGTGCGCACACGGCGGCGCAGCCAGTCGCCGGCCCGCCCGCCGCCTGCGCGCGGAACAGACTCCAGCACTCGCGCCTCGCGGACCCTGAGGCGCGGAGGCGTGTGTCAGGCACAGCGCGCGCAGCGGGGAGGGTCTGGCGCGCGGCGCACTTGGAGTAATTGGCACGCACGTGCAGCGTGCGGGCGTCGATGCGCAGGCCGCACCACACAAGCGCGCCGTCGCCTGCGGCAGCGGTCAGCTGCGTGCGAGCGTGCGATGAGGGCGGCAGCGTCGGCACACCTTGCTCGTCGAAGCGCGGGACTTTCCACAGCGCCTCGCCGCCTGCGCCGCCTGCGCCGCCTGCGCCGCCTCCGCCGTCTGAGCTCCCAGCACCAGCGCCAGCGCCAGCGCCAGCGCCAGCGCCAGCACCAGCACCAGCGCAAGTGGGGAGGCCGCTGGACCTAGCAGCGACGTCTGCGCCACCGCCACCACCATTCATGCTACCACTGCCATTGCCACCGACACAATCATCGCTGCCAATACCACTGCCATCAATGCCGCTGCCGCAACTTCGCACGCCTCGATCGCCAGCCAGCTCGCTCCACGGCACCCACACGTCAAAATTTACTCTCGTCTTGGGATAGTTGGCAGAGCAGCCACACTCCGGCACCCCGGCCAGCATGATGCGCAAGAAGCGGTGTGCG
>JBKBRW010000033.1:0-970 GCA_046291555.1 Thiobacillus sp. | reverse complement strand
GGCGTCGATGACGCCTTTGTTCCACGCTGGTATACACGTCAGCTGCAATACAAGCTCATTGCCGCTCTGCTTGGTAATCCCTCACTGAAGCTGTGCGCCACACTGCCCGCAGAACTTGTTCCTCGCAGGGCATGCCTCTCCGCAGCTGTGGCGGAGATGGTCAGGTGGCTCGGCGAGGTGGGTCTGAACGGCAGCATCCACGCCACCCGCCGCCAGCTCTTCCTGCTCTGCGTCAGCGTCAGCGTCAGCCGCGCCCTCCTCTGCCAGTCGGCGCAGCTGCTGGACTGTCTCGCTCATCGATGGCGGCGGAGGCAAGCGGGAGGTGGGCATGATGGAAACCTGCGCGGGCTGGAACTCTGGTCCACGAATCACGCTGGCCGCGGCATGTCCACTGCTGTCGGTGACGGCCGTGAAGGGCGCGAACATGGCGGCACTGGCGGTTGTGCGTGGAGCGCCAGACGAATAACCGCCTGCGCCGCCTGCGCCGCCTGCGCCGCCTGCGCCGCCAAAGCCGCCTGCGCCGCCAAAGCCGCTGGTGCCGCCCATGCCCATGCCGCCCATGCCGCCCATACCGCCCATTCCACCCAAACCGCCCATACCCATACCGCCCATACCCATACCGCCCATGCCCATGCCGCCCATGCCGCCCATACCCATACCGCCCATACCGCCCATGCCCATACCGCCCATGCCCATACCGCCGCCCATTTGCACCTGCAGCAGCGGGGACAGTGCGTCCAGCGGGATGACGGGGCCAGGATCAGCCGTCATATCAAAGGCAGCGTCCGGCACCGCCATGTTGCGGAAAATGGAGGCGCCGCGCATGTGCGACGCCTCGCGCATGCCGCGAATATCGTCGCGCTGCGCAGGCGGCCGCGCGCCATCGTTCTCCCCCGCCAGCCCCAGCGGCTCTGGCGCCAGCGCCGAGCGCGGCAGCTGTGGCACAAACTCGGAAAAGTCGGCGGCGGGC
>JBKBRW010000032.1:0-3240 GCA_046291555.1 Thiobacillus sp. | reverse complement strand
GCATCTATCATCAACTGGTCGGGCTTGCCGCCCTTCGCCGCGAGGGCCGCGAAGATCTTGTTGAACACGCCGAGCCGGCTCCACCGGATGAAGCGGTTGTAGATCGTCTTCGGCGGGCCATAATCGGCAGGCGCATCGCGCCACCGCAGGCCGTTCCTGATCACGAAGATGATCCCGCTGATGATCCGACGGTCGTCCACCCGTGGCACCCCGTGCGATAGCGGAAAATATGGCTCGATCCGGCGCATCTGCGCCTCCGACAACCAGAGCAGGTCACTCATCACGACGTCTCCTCACGCCGTCATTGAATCAACCCTTCGCTATCACCGCAAGCGATTTAATAGGTCCTGAGCCTAGGCGCGCGCGATGAACGGGCGCATTCTGACCACGGGTTTATCCCGACAAGTTCTGGCGATTGCCTGCCCCATGCTCTCGATCGCACTGCTACTCTTGGGCTGGGTGTGGATCGGCGTGGAAAAGGGACCCCGGTAGCGGGGTGATCGGCGTCGAAAAAGGACCCCTCATCCCGGTGGTCTAGGCTGCTCGCTTGGCGGTGTGTCAGGCGGCGAGATCGGGATGCTGGTATTGGAGACGGTGTTGAGGATCCGGCGCGAGCACGCGTCGGGGAAGGCCATCAAGGCGATAGCGCGGGACCTGCACCTGTCGCGCAAGGTGGTGCGCAAGGCGATCCGGGCGCCGGAGGCGGACATGGGCTACCGGCGGGAGGTGCAGCCGCTGCCGAAGCTGGGGCCGTTTCAGACGCGACTGGATGCGTTGCTGGAGGAAGACGAGGCACGGCCGCGGCGCGAGAAGCTGCGCCTCACGCGTATCCACGACCTGCTGCTGCGCGAGGGGTTCGACGGCTCGTACGACGCGGTGCGCCGCTATGCGGCTCGCTGGCGGCAGGCGCGGCGTCGCGATGTGATGAATGCGCCGGCCTTCATCCCGCTGCTGTTCCGGCCGGGCGAGGCTTACCAGTTCGACTGGAGCCACGAGGACGTCGAGATCTCGGGCAAGCCGATGCGCGTGAAGGTCGCGCATGTGCGGCTGTGCGCGTCGCGGGCCATGTATGTGCGAGCCTATCCGCGCGAGACACAGGAGATGGTGTTCGACGCCCATGCGCGGGCGTTCGCCTTCTTCGGGGGCGTGCCGACGCGCGGCATCTACGACAACATGAAGACGGCGGTGACGAGCGTGTTCACCGGCAAGGAGCGGGTCTTCAACCGGCGCTTCCTGGTGATGGCGAACCACTACATGGTCGAGCCGACGGCCTGCTCGCCGGCGTCGGGCTGGGAGAAGGGGCAGGTCGAGAACCAGGTGCAGACCGCGCGTGGCCGCTTCTTCCAGCCGCGGCTGCGCTTTGCCAGCATCGAGGAGTTGAACGGCTGGCTGGAGGCGGAGTGTCGCCGCTGGGCCGACATGCACCAGCATCCCGAGCAGAAGGAGCTGACGGTCGCGCAGGCATGGGCTGCCGAGCGCGGTGTGCTCCAGCCGGTTGTCGCCCCCTTCGACGGCTTCCACGAGAGCGAGCACGCGGTGAGCGGCACGTGCCTCATCAGCTTCGACCGCAACCGCTATTCCGTCTCCGCCAGGGTGGTGCGGCGTACCGTCCAGGTCCGTGCCTATGCCGACCGCATCGTCGTGCGCTGCGACGGCCAGGTCGTCGCCGACCACCCCCGGTTCTTCGGGCGCGACCGGACCATCTACGACCCGTGGCATTACCTGCCGGTGCTGGTGACCAAGCCGGGCGCCCTGCGCAATGGCGCGCCGTTCCAGGGCTGGGAGCTGCCGCCTGCGCTGTCACGACTGCGGCGCAAGCTCGGCGCCGGGGATGATGCCGACCGGCGGTTCGTGCGCGTGCTGGCAGCGGTGCTCGACGACGGGCTGGAGGCGGTCGAAGCGGCCGTACGCGAAGCGCTGCTGGCCGGCACCGCCAGCGACGACGTCATCGTCAACATCCTGGCCCGCCGACGCGAGCCGCCCCGGCCGCTAGCCATCGTCACGCCCGAGGACCTGGCGCTGCGCCACCCGCCGCGTGCCGACTGCACCCGCTATGACAGCCTGCGAGGCCTCCATGCAGCGGCATGAGATGATGACGGCCATGGCGGACCTTGGCCTCAAGGGCATGGCTGGCGCCTTCGACGAGGCCGTCACCACCGGGCTGCAGCGCAAGCGCACGACCATGGAGGTCCTGACCGACCTGCTGCGTGCCGAGGCGACGCACCGTCATGCGGCGTCCGTCCGCTACCGGATGTCGGCCGCCAGGCTGCCTGCGGTGAAGGACCTCGACGCCTTCGTCTTCAACGACACCCCCATCAACGAAGGGCTGGTGCGCTCCCTGCACAGCGGCTCGTTCCTCCCCGGCCGGCGCAACGTCGTGCTGGTCGGTGGAACGGGCACCGGCAAGACGCACCTTGCCACCGCCATTACCGCCAACGTGGTGCGGGCCGGCGCCCGCGGGCGCTACTTCAACACAGTCGATCTGGTGAACCGGCTCGAGGAGGAAACGCGCCTCGGCAAGGCCGGCACGCTGGCGGCCCAGCTCTCCCGGCTCGACCTCGTGGTGCTCGATGAGCTCGGCTACCTGCCCTTTGCCCGCTCGGGCGGTCAGCTGCTCTTCCACCTCGTCAGCAAGCTCTATGAGCAGACCTCCGTCATCGTCACGACGAACCTCGCCTTTGGTGAGTGGCCGACGGTCTTTGGCGACCCCAAGATGACCACCGCGCTGCTCGACCGCATTACCCACCATTGCGACATCGTCGAAACCGGCAACGACAGCTGGCGCTTCAAACACCGAAGCTGACGCCCGGGGCACCCGCAGAGAACGCTTCGCGCTGGTTGCGCCTCCGGTCGGGCTACGCCCGCCCTACGCCGCAACCAGCGCGAACGGTGCGACCCCCATACCCGTCACGCTGCTTGACGAAGGGGGTCCCTTTTGCACGCCGATAGGGGGTCCTTTTTGGACGCCGATTGACAGGCCCAGATCGGCCCTAGCCGAAATCCCGATGCCCCGACCCGAATATTTCTGCGGGTCCCATCCGGTCCCATCCGGCCACTTGCCGGCTCTGATAGGCCCACCCCGGCCTTTGCTGACCCTCTCCACACTCTCCGCCATTCGTGACGCTCCAATGCCCTCCTTCAGCGGCCTGGGCGTAAGCGTCCCGATTGCTGACATCCCGCGTTTCCTGCAGTTTGCGCTGATGGGTCGATGGCAGAAGGCCGACTGCATAGCGGCGCGTG
>JBKBRW010000031.1:0-3839 GCA_046291555.1 Thiobacillus sp. | reverse complement strand
ATCGTCGAAGGTCACGAGCTCACCCTCGCGCCATTCGTGCGTGTCGGCGCCAACGCGCAGCGCGCAGCCGGGCGGGGCAATGATCGGCAGATGGCAGATCAGGCGGGTGTTGAGCAGGCCGTGATGCGGCTGGATATGCGCGCCGGGCGTCAGCCTCGAGAACAGCGCCATTGGTGAGCGGCCGGCAATGCGCGGAATGGGCAGCTTCGCCAGCGCCGCCATGGTGACGGGAAAGCGATCGGCGTTCTCCGCCACGATCTCCCCGCCGCGCCACAGATGCAGCGCGCTCCATGCCGGATCGTCGAGCAGGGGGTTGTTGGGGAGCGGGCGGTTGGGATCACCCTCCACATAGGGGCGGAAGCCCTCGGTAACGGCTTCCAGTTCGGCACGGATGGCGGGTGTGGCGGCCTCCAGTTCGGCGACCCAGTCGAACTCGTCTCGGCGGTAGAAGGGGCGCTGCGGCAGCCCTTCGAAATAGAACATCGAGGGTTGTTGCAGGTGAAGTTCGCGGCGGCCGAGCAGCAGGTCGACCGATTGGGCGACGCGGCCGGCGTGAAGCGCGCCCACGGCCGCCTCGACATGGCCGGCGAAGCGCGCGGCGCTTTCCTGCTTGAACGCTTCCGCCTGGCGTAGCAGCGGGTGGAGCGAGGCCGGAACCTCACGCATGGCCGCGGCCTGATTGAGCGCCGCGGTGTAGAAGACGGTTGCGGCGCGATCGTCGCTATCGAGCCGCTTGCGATCCCCCATCAGCAACAGCCCGGCGAGGTTGCGAGGCTGTTCCCTGAGCAGCGCCTGCAGCGCCTCCGTCTCGGCCGGGGCGTCCCCGATCAGTCGGCAGGCCTGGGCGAGCGGCAACCACGGACGCGGCACGTCGGCCGGGGCCTCCACCGCCAGCCGATCAAAGATGGCGCGGGCGCGGGCGCCGTCGCGATTGCGCAGGGCATCGAGCCCCTGACGGGCGAGTTGGTCGGCATCAGCACGCGGAAGGGCCATGGCCGGACTATTGCGGCATCAACCCGGCAGGTAAATAGCACTGAGGCTCAGGGGATGGTGACGAAGCTGTCCATGACGCGCTTGCGGCCGGCCTTCTCGAACTCGATCTCGAGCTTGTTGCCCTCGATCTCCTCGATCGTGCCGTAGCCGAACTTCTCGTGGAAGACGCGCAGGCCAACCGACAGGTCGGTGCGCCCCTTGTTGCCGAGGCTGACCGCCGGCGTGCGACTTTCGACCACGCGCGACGGTTCGCGCGAAAAGGTGCGGCTTTGCCAGTCGCCGCCGGGCTTTCCGCCGAGCGTCCCCGCCGCGCGCTGCCAGCCCGGGCCGCGGCCGGTGCCGCGCCCGACGTCGGCAAAGGGGTCGGCGCGTTCCGACCAGTTGGCGCGCCACAGGCTTTCGCCGCCCGACATGGTGGTTTCGGTTTCCACGTGATCGTCGGGCAGCTCCGCGACGAAGCGCGAAGGGATGGAGCTGGTCCACTGGCCATAGATGCGGCGATTGGCGGCGTGGAGGATCGTGGCCTGGCGGCGCGCGCGGGTGATCGCGACATAGGCGAGGCGGCGTTCCTCCTCGAGCCCGCGGGTGCCGGTTTCATCGAGCGAGCGCTGCGAGGGGAACAGGCCTTCTTCCCAGCCGACCAGGAAGACGGTGTCATATTCGAGGCCCTTGGCGGCGTGGATCGTCATGATCGTGACCTTGGGATCCTCCCGCAAGCCTTCATTGTCCATGACGAGGCTGACGTGTTCGAGGAAAGCGCCGAGGCTTTCATATTCCTCCATCGCTCGGACGAGTTCGCTTAGGTTTTCCAGCCGGCCCGCGGCCTCGGCGGACTTTTCCGCCTGCCACATGGCGGTGTAGCCGGATTCGTCGAGGATCTGTCGGGCGAGTTCGGGGTGCGGAAGATCGCGCGCCATGTCGCGCCAGCGCGCGATGTCACCGACGAAATTGCCCAGCGCACGGCGCGCCTGCGGGGTTAGTTCGTCGGTGTCGAGGATACGCGCGGCGGCGAAGCTGAGCGGGAGGTTCTCCGCGCGGGCAAGCTGGTGGAGCTTGGCGATCGCCTTGTCGCCAAGGCCGCGCTTGGGCGTGTTGACGATGCGTTCGAAGGCGAGATCGTCCGCCGGCTGGTTGACGATGCGCAGGTACGCGAGTGCATCGCGGATTTCCTGCCGCTCGTAGAAGCGGAAGCCGCCGACGATGCGATAGGGCAGGCCGATGGCGATGAAGCGGTCTTCGAACTCGCGCGTCTGGTGCTGTGCGCGGACCAGGATCGCCATGTCGTCCAGGCTCTTGCCCGCACGCTGGCACGCCTCGATCTCGTCGCCGACGCGGCGCGCCTCCTCAGGCCCGTCCCATACGCCGACGACGCGGACCTTTTCGCCGACGTCGAGCTCGGTCCACAGCTGCTTGCCGAGCCGGCCGGTGTTGTTGCCGATCACGCCGCCGGCGGCACCCAGGATGTGCGGCGTCGAGCGGTAGTTCTGCTCCAGCCGGATGACCTTGGCGCCGGGGAAGTCCTTTTCGAACTTCAGGATGTTTTCGACCTGCGCACCGCGCCAGGAATAGATCGACTGATCGTCGTCACCGACGCAGCAGATGTTGCGGCGTTCCTGCGCGAGCAGCCGCAGCCAGAGGTACTGGACGGCGTTGGTGTCCTGATATTCGTCCACCATGATGTAGCGGAAGCGCTGCTGATACAGCTCCAGCACCTCGCGATTGTTCTTCAGGATGGTGAGGACGTGGAGCAGCAGATCGCCGAAGTCGCAGGCGTTCACTGCGCGCAGGCGGGCCTGATATTGCTCGTAGAGTTCGCCGCCGCGGCCGTTGGCGTAACGCTCGCTCTCGCCGGCGTCGATTTCGCGCGGCGTCAGGCCCTTGTTCTTCCATTCGTCGATCAGGCCGGCGAGGCTGCGAGAGGGGAAGCGCTTTTCATCGATGTCGGCAGCAAGGACCAGCTGCTTCAACAGGCGCAGCTGATCGTCGGTGTCGAGGATGGTGAAATTGTTCTGCAGACCGACGAGTTCGGCGTGGCGGCGAAGCATCTTCGCGCCGATCGCGTGGAAGGTGCCGAGCCATGGCATCCCCTCCACCGCATCGCCGACGAGGCGGCCAACCCGCTCGCGCATTTCGCGCGCCGCCTTGTTGGTGAAGGTCACCGACAGGATCTCGCTGGGATAGGCGCGGCGGGTGTAGAGCAGATGGGCGAGGCGCGCGGTCAGCGCCGCCGTCTTGCCGGTGCCGGCACCGGCGAGGACGAGGACGGGCCCGTCGGTGGTAAGCACGGCCTCGCGTTGCGGCGGATTCAGGCCGGAAAGATAGGGCGGCTCGCTGGCTTGGCTCTGCGTCGACAATTCGGTCACGGGTGCCACGTAGGCAGGGTTGCGCGACAGCGCAATGCATGAGAACAAAGGTGAAACGATTGGGAGAAGGGTGATGAGCGCGACGGGACGCTGTCATTGCGGGGCGGTCACATGGGCAGCCGAAGGTGAGCCGCAGCATCATGCGATCTGCCATTGCGAGGATTGCCGGCGCTGGTCGGGCGCGCCGATGGTCGGGTGGATCGCGTGGCAGGAGGATCAACTGACCGTCGAAGGCGCGACGACGCGCTATCATTCGTCGCGGCACGGGACGCGGGAGTTTTGCAGCGCCTGCGGGACGGGGCTGTTCTATCGCAACCCGGAGACCTTGCCGGGCATCGTCGACATACAGTCCGGTACGCTCGACGACCCCGAAGGGCTGCCGCCCGGCGCACAGGTCATGGTAAAGGAGCGGCTGGGCTGGGCGCCGGGCATCGCCGACCTCCCGGCGTTCAACGCCTATCCCGGCATGGACTGACGCGGGCG
>JBKBRW010000030.1:0-9886 GCA_046291555.1 Thiobacillus sp. | reverse complement strand
GTGTAAAGCATTCCGCCAGCGTTCAATCTGAGCCAGGATCAAACTCTTCAGTTCAATCACTGCAATTACTTCAAACTTCTTCGCCCAACTCAAATGAATTACTTCATTCGGCATGAGCATCTATGCTAGCCGCTACCCCAGCCAAAACCAGGACAGCTACCGCAAAAACACCCACACCTATCGGCTGTAAATTGTTAAAGATCAATCGATTAGCTCGTGTGACGTTGCCACCGGGCCGCTCGAGAAGGTGAGCATTCTACAGAGCAGGAAAAATCCGTCAACAGTTTCTGCAAAATATTTTTCAAACAATCGTCACGCGGGCGAACTTGCGCTTGCCGACCTGGGCGACGACGGTTGCGCCGACCGGCACGCTGACCCCCTTGTCGGCCACGCGCTCGCCGTCGAGCCTGACGCCGCCGCCCGCGATCTGGCGGATGGCATCCGAGGTGCTCGCGACCAGCCCCGCCTGCTTCAAAAGTTGCGGCACCGGCAGCACGCCGTCGACGCCGGCCAGGCGGATTTCGGGCATGTCTTCCGGCAGCACGCCGCGCTGGAACCGCGCCTCGAATTCGGCGAGCGCCGCCTCGGCCGCCGGCCGCCCGTGGAAGCGCGCGACGATCTCCTGCGCGAAACCGACCTTGATGTCGCGCGGGTTTGCGCCTTCGGCGACCTGCCGCTTCCAGCCCTCGATCGTGGCGAGCGGCTCGAACGACAGCAGGTTGATATAGCGCCACATGAGCTCGTCGGAGATCGACATCAGCTTGCCGAAGATTTCCTGCGGCGGTTCGTTGATGCCGATGTAGTTGCCGAGCGACTTCGACATCTTGTTGACGCCATCGGTCCCCTCCAGCAGCGGCATGGTGAGGATGCACTGCGCCGGTTGTCCATGGTGCTTCTGCAACTCGCGCCCCATCAGGAGGTTGAACTTCTGGTCGGTGCCGCCGAGTTCGACGTCCGCTTTCAGCTCGACCGAGTCGTAGCCCTGGATCAGGGGATAGAGGAATTCGTGGATCGCGATCGGCTGCTGGTTCTGGTAGCGCTTGTGGAAGTCGTCGCGCTCGAGCATGCGCGCCACGGTGTGCGTCGCCGCCAGGCGAATCATGCCGGCGGAACCCAGCTTCTCCATCCACTCGGAATTGAACCGGACTTCGGTTCTGGCGGGGTCCAGGATCTTGAACACCTGCTCCTGGTAGGTCTTGGCGTTGTCCGCGACCGCCTCCCGGGTCAGCGGCGGCCTTGTCGCATTCTTCCCGGTAGGATCGCCGATCATCCCCGTAAAATCCCCGATCAGGAAGATAACGTGGTGGCCCAGCTGCTGGAATTGGCGCAACTTGTTCAACAGCACGGTATGCCCGAGGTGCAGATCGGGCGCGGTCGGGTCGAAACCCGCCTTGACCCTGAGCGGCCGGCCCGCCTTCAGCTTGTCGACCAGTTCGGCTTCGACCAGCAGTTCGTCGGCGCCACGCTTGATTTCATTCAAGGCGTCCAGCATGAAATTCCTCTCGGCAACGGTTCAAGTTCGCGCGCGTACGGCCGTAAAACATTAATACCATCAGGGCCGGTACGCTCAAGTGGCTGTTTAAACGGGAAAATCCCCAGAGTTTCTGTGGTAGACTCCGGGCTCGATCACGTAAGGGAAACGGTCTATGCCGCTCACCAAACTGAGAATCTTAACCGATCGCGTGACCCGAGCGGAACGCCGCTTCCGTCTGCGCACCCTGGTTGCTATCTCCAGTCTTCCGCTTTTCGGTGTCGTCGCAGCCTTCGGCCTCGCCCCCGACACCAACACTCTCGACATCACCCCCGAGATCATCACCGAAGCGATCGCCCTGCCGGCGGTGGCGCAACCGGTGGGTGCAGGCAGCTTCGAGCGCGACAGCGTCGTCCAGTCCGGCGACACCCTCGCCCGCGCGCTGTCGCGGCTTGCGATCGACGACCTCGAGATCCAGCGCCTCCTGGCGACCGACGCCGTGCGCCAGATCGCGTCCGGGATTCGTGCGGGCAAGCGCATCCACGCCACCACTACCAACGACGGCCAGGTGTTGGCGATCCGCTTCGAGCGCGCCGACGGTCCGTCCCTGATGCTGCGCAAGGAAGGCGACAGCTTCGTCGCGGAAGAAGCCAGCGACCTGATGGAATCGCGCGTCGTCATGCGCTCGGGCCGCATCCTCTCCTCGCTCTATGCCGCGACCGACAGCGCCGGCATTCCCGACCGCATCGCCGACAAGATGGCCGAGGTGTTCTCGACCAGCCTGGACTTCCGCGACGACCTGCGCCGCGGCGACACCTTCTCGGTGATCTACACGGTCAACTACCGCAATGGCGAACCCGTCGGCCCCGGCAAGCTCCTGGCCGCCGAGTACGTGAACGCGGGCAAACCCTACCGCGCGGTGCTCTATCAGGATCCCTTCGGCCGCGAGGAGTACTACACGCCGGACGGGGAATCGCTGCGCAAGGGCTTCCTCCGCTCGCCGCTGGAATTCTCCCGGGTCACGTCCAGCTTCAGCAATTCCCGCAAGCACCCCGTGTACGGTTTCCACCGCGCCCACACCGGCGTCGACTTCGGCGCGCCCACCGGCACGCGGGTCAAGGCCACCGGCGACGGCACCGTGAGCTTCGCCGGCTGGCGCGGCGGCTACGGCAATATTGTCGTCCTGCGCCACTCGAACGGCTTCGAAACCTACTATGCCCACCTCAGTGGGTTCGCCTCGGGGATCCGGGCCGGCCGTGCGGTCGAGCAAGGCCAGGTGATCGGCTATGTCGGCGCCACCGGCACCGCGACCGGACCGCACCTGCACTATGAAGTCCGCATCGCCGGCCTGCCGCAGAACCCGATGACGGTCAAGCTGCCGGGGTCGCCGCCGCTGGCCGCTGCCCAGCGCGCGCGCTTCCTCGAGCAGACTGCGGCCTGGTCCGACCGCCTGGCCCTGTTGCGCGGCACCAACCTCGCCGCGCTGGATTGAGCCGTTCTCCGTCGCATGAGGCCGAGCGCTATGTCGGCCTCATGTCCGGCACCAGCCTCGACGGCGTCGACGCTGTTCTCGCCGCGCTCAGCCCCGCAGCGCCCCCGCGGCTGCTGCGAAGCCACTATCTTCCCTACCCCAACGCGCTGCGGGCCGAGTTGCTGGCGCTGAACGCCTCCCAGCCCGACGAACTCCACCGCGCCGCGCTCGCCGGCAACGCCCTCGCCGACCTCTACGCCGAAGCGGTGCGGGGCGTGCTCGCTGGCGAGACAGCACGGGCGATCGGCTGCCACGGCCAGACGCTGCGTCACCGTCCCGCCGACGGCTACACGCTGCAGATCGGCAACGCCGCGCGTCTGGCCGAACGTACCGGCATTGCGGTGGTGGCCGACTTTCGCAGCCGTGACATTGCCGCAGGCGGCCAGGGGGCACCGCTGGTGCCGGCCTTTCACGCACGCGTACTGAGCCATCCGCAGACGCATCGCGTCATCGCCAACATCGGCGGCATCGCCAACGTTACCGACCTGCCGCCCGACAGCCCGGTGCGAGGCTGGGACACCGGCCCGGGCAATCTACTGCTCGACGCCTGGATTCAGCGCCACCGCGGCACGCGCTACGACCGCGACGGCGCATGGGCCGCCAGTGGCCAACTCGACACCGGCCTGTTCGACGCACTGATGCACCACCCGTACCTGCGGGAGGCGCCCCCCAAGAGCGCCGGGCGCGAACAGTTCAACCTGGAAGCACTCGATGCCTTGCTGGCCGAACTCGGACGCAGCATCGCCCCGCAAGACGTGCAGGCCACCCTGCTCGAATTCACCGCGGCGAGCCTGGCCGGGGCGATCTGGGGTGAATGCCCAGGCGCCCGCGAGGTGTACGTCTGTGGGGGCGGCGCCCACAACGCCACGCTGATGCGCCGCCTCAAGGCGCGGCTGCCGGGAATCGAAGTCGCCAGCACCGCAGCGCTGGGCATCGACCCGGACTGGGTGGAAGCACTCGCCTTCGCCTGGCTGGCAAGACAAGCGCTCCATGGAGAGGCGGGCAATCTGCCGGCAGTGACCGGCGCGCGCGGCGAGCGGGTGCTGGGGGCCATTTACCCCGCCTGACCGCCCCCAAACCCAGCGCGCCCTCGAGCCGAGCGCGCAACAAAAAAGCGGCCGAAGCCGCTTTTTTGTTGAAGGTGAAACGCGCTTACGCCGAGAACGACGAGCCGCAACCGCAGGTGGTGGTTGCGTTCGGGTTCTTGATCACGAACTGCGCACCCTCGAGGCCTTCCGAATAGTCGATCTCGGCGCCGACCAGATACTGGAAGCTCATCGAGTCGACCAGCAGGGTCACGCCGTTCTTTTCCATCACGGTATCGTCGGGATTTTGGGTCTCGTCGAAGGTGAAGCCGTACTGGAAGCCGGAGCAGCCGCCGCCCGAGACAAACACGCGGAGCTTCAGGTCCGGATTGCCTTCCTCGTCGATCAGGCTCTTGACTTTGTTGGCCGCGCTGTCGGTGAAGATCAGCGGGGATTCCATTTCGGTGACTGCGTTCATGGCGATGCTCCTGAGAGAAAGTGTGGGGTGATTATCCGCATCACCCGCATTGCGTCAAGCAAAGACCCCGGCGGCGCTGCGGAGTTCCGGACCTTCTGGCGCCGCGCGCGAGAGGCTCAGGGCAGCATGCCGACGTCAGCGAGCGCCATCTCCTCGGGCAGGCCGAACAGGATGTTCATGTTCTGCACGGCCTGGCCGGCAGCGCCTTTCACCAGGTTGTCGATCACCGAGAGCACCACCACGCTGTCGCTGCCACGGGGCCGGTGCACCGCGATGCGGCAGACGTTGGCGCCGCGCACCGAGCGCGTCTCCGGGTGGGCGCCGGCCGGCAGCACGTCGACGAAGGCCTCGCCCGCGTAGCGCTTCTCGAAAATCGCCTGCAGGTCCATGTCGGCGCTGGCCTTGGCGTAGAGGGTGGCGTGGATGCCGCGGATCAGCGGGGTGAGATGCGGCACGAAGGTGAAGCCGACCGGCTTGCCGGCGAAGATTTCCAGCCCCTGCTTGATCTCCGGCCAGTGGCGGTGGCCGCCGACGGCGTAGGCCTTGAAGTTGTCGGCCGCTTCGGCGAAGAGGATGTGCGTTTCCGGCTTGCGCCCGGCGCCCGAAACGCCCGATTTCGCGTCGGCGATGAGAAAGCCGGTATCGACGACGCCGGCTTCCAGCAAGGGCAGGAAGCCCAGTTGCACCGCGGTCGGGTAGCAGCCCGGGTTGGCGATGAGCCGCGCACCCTTGATCTGGTCGCGGTTGATTTCGGGGAGGCCGTAGACGGCTTCCGCCACCAGGTCCGGGCAGGCGTGCTCCATCTTGTACCACTGCTCCCACACCGCGACGTCCTTGATGCGGAAGTCGGCCGCCAGATCGATGACCTTCACGCCCGCGTCGAGCAGCGCGCGCGTCTGCTGCATCGCCACGCCGTTGGGCGTGGCGAAGAAGACAACGTCGCAGCTGTCCAGTCCGGCTTCCTCCGGCGTGGAGAAGGCCAGCTTCACCCGGCCACGCAGGTTGGGGAACATCTCCGCCACCGGCATGCCGGCTTCCTTACGCGAGGTGATGGCCTTGAGTTCCACCTGCGGATGGCGCGCCAACAGGCGCAGCAGTTCGACCCCGGTGTAGCCCGTGCCGCCGACGATACCGACTTTGATCATGGTGTGGATCCTTGCAACTGAATGACGGAATTGTAAGACACGCCCGATGACGACATAAAAAAAGCCGCCCGGAATCGGACGGCTTTTCTGTACGGGCCAGCGCTTAACGCTTGGAGAACTGCTTGCGGCGACGGGCCTTGTGCAAGCCGACCTTCTTGCGCTCGACTTCGCGGGCGTCGCGGGTGACGAGGCCAGCGGCCTTGAGCACCGGCTTCATTTCGGCGGAGAAGTCGATCAGCGCACGGGTGATGCCGTGGCGCACCGCGCCGGCCTGGCCGGTCTCGCCGCCGCCGGACACGTTCACCATGATGTCGAACTTGTTCAGGCTGTCAGTCAGCACCAGCGGCTGGCGCACGACCATGCGGCCAGTTTCGCGCGAGAAATACTCGTCGACCGGCTTGTCGTTGACGATGATCTTGCCGCTGCCAGCCTTGATGAAGACGCGGGCGACCGATTCCTTGCGACGACCCGTACCGTAGTTGTATTGACCGATCATGGTATGACCTTAATTTAAGCGTTGACTTCCAGGGGCTTGGGCTGCTGCGCCGCATGCGGATGTTCCGCGCCCGCATAGACCTTCATCTTCTTGATCATGGCGTAGCCCAGCGGGCCCTTGGGGAGCATGCCCTTGACCGCCTTCTCCAACGCACGGCCGGGGAAGCGTTCCTGCATCTTGCCGAAGGTGGTCTCGTAGATGCCGCCGGGGTAGCCGGAATGGCGGTAGTACTTCTTGTCGAGTTCCTTGTTGCCGGTCACGCGCATCTTGGCCGCGTTCACCACGACGATGTAGTCGCCGGTGTCGACGTGAGGGGTGTACTCGGGCTTGTGCTTGCCGCGCAGACGGCGCGCGATCTCGGACGCGAGGCGACCCAGCACTTTGTTGTCGGCGTCAACGACGAACCAGTCGCGTTGAACTTCGTGCGATTTTGCGGAAAAGGTTTTCATGACCCACCTCTTTGCAGAGGACAATCTCGGAAAGCCGGGCATTTTAACCGGGCGACGGCGGCAAAGTCAAACACTCCGTAAGCCAGTCGAGACGGGGCCGGATTACAATCCGGGCATGTCCGCCTGGCTCCTGACCAAGCTTGCCGCAGCCGCCTTGTTGCCCCCGCTTGCGCTAGTGATCCTGCTAGGGGCCGGGCTCGTGCTCAATCGCCGCCGGCCGCGCCTCGCCATGTCGCTGATCCTGATCTCCGCCGTCTCGCTGTATACCCTCTCCACGCCCTGGGTGGGCGGCCTGCTACAGAAAAGCCTCGAGATCAGCGAGCCCATCACCCCCGACGCGCTCGCATCGGTCGACGCCATCGTCGTGCTCGGCGGCGGCCGCCGCATCGACGCCCCCGAATACGGCGGCGACACGCTCAACAGCTTCAGCGTCGACCGGCTGCGCTACGCCGCGCACCTGCACCGGGCAAGCGGGGTGCCGCTGCTCGTCACCGGCGGCATGCCGGGCGGCGGCAGCACGCCGGAAGGCCGCCTCATGCAGCAGGCGCTCCGGCAGGAATACGGCTTCACGCCCCGCTGGGTCGAGGACGCCTCGGTCACCACCTGGGACAACGCGCGATTCTCCGCCGCGCTGCTGCGCAAGGACGGCGCCCGCCGCATTGCACTCGTCACCCACGCCTGGCACCTGCGCCGCGCCGTGCCCCAGTTCGAGGCGCAGGGGCTCGAGGTCGTCCCGGCCGGCACGCAGTTCGCCAGCACCGAGATCGACGACGTATTCGACCTCCTCCCCACGCCCAACGGCCTGCGCGACAGCGCCTACGCGCTGCACGAGTGGCTCGGCATTTTGTGGTACAAACTGCGGTCTTTGCGCACCGAAGGACAGCCATGAAAGCCCGCGTCAAACTCATCGAAGGCGTCAGTTTCGCCGGCCAGAGCGAATCCGGCCACACCGTCGTGATGGACGGCCCGCCCGACGGCGGCGGCAAGAACCTTGGCGTGCGCCCGATGGAAATGCTGCTCATGGGCTTGGGCGGCTGCTCGGCCTACGACGTCGTGCACATCCTGCGCAAGAGTCGCCAGCAGGTCACCGACTGCGTCGCCGACCTCGACGCCACCCGCGCCGACAGCGATCCGAAAGTGTTCACGAAAATCCACGTTCACTTCACCGTCACCGGCAAAGGACTCGACCCCAAGCGCGTCGAACAGGCGGTGAAACTCTCGGCGGAGAAATACTGCTCGGCCAGCATCATGCTCGGCAAGACGGCCGAGATCACGCATGATTTCGAGGTTGTGGAAGATTAAAGAACCCAAGCACGCCGGATTGCTGTCTAACGTGCGCGCCCAGCGCTGCCTCACCGATAAATCTCGCGGCGGTTTCCTAAGCGCAGCACGCGCACCACGATGCGGCGATCCTGGATATCGCAGATGATTCGACAGTCGCCCACGCGGTATTTCCAGTAATTACCCAGCTTCGTCCCTGACAGGGCCTCACCAATCTCTCTCGGGTTGTCCAGCGACGCAACCCGTGTTTTCAGAAAGCCGACCAGACGCTGTTGAACCGGTTTATCCAGTTTCTTCAGGTCTTTCAGTGCATCGGGATCGAACTCGATCTCAAAGGCCAAGCTCGCGCTCCACGTCCGCGAGCGGAATCGTCTTGCGGTCCATCCGGGCACGCGCTTCGGCGAGGTAGAAATCTTCGAGGTCGTCGATATATTCGAGGATCGCTTCGCGAGCGAGCGTGGATTTGGCGCGCCCCGTTTCCTGCGCCAGGGCATTGAGCCGGGCTTCGATCGACTCGGGCAAGCGGATCGCCAGCATGGTTCATCTCCATGGGGTCAAATTGTTATACAAGTATAACCTCTTCGGCTTCGGCACGCATCGACGACCCCGACGGCATGCGCCGACAGCAGCGCCAGGGTCGGCCTTGGCGATACCACTGCAAGTGCAAGCATTGGGGTCACAAGCATTGGGGTCAGGTCTGCGCGTGAGCATTGGGGTCATGTGAAGCATTTGTGAAGCATTGGCGAGCATTGGGGTCAGTGGCGAGCATTGGGGTCAGGTCTTGCATCGTGCACAAGCATCAAGCATTAGGGTCAGGTCTTGCATCGTGCACAAGCATTGTGGGCAAGCCTTGGGATCAGGTCTTGCATCGCGGCGAAGCATTTGGGTCAGGTCTTGCATCGTGCACCAGCGGCGTGCTTGGCAATGGCCCCCTCACTCATCCGCACCTTCATAGCGCGCCACCACCCTGCTCACCGTCGAATAATGCACGCCGAAGTGCTCGGCAATGGCCGTCATGGTGTGCTGTCCGGACAGATACGCGCGTGCCATCGCCTCGTTGCGGTCATAGCGCTGTTCGAACTCGGCCAAAGACTGCGTCAACGGTCGACGCTGGACGCGCGGAATTTCGTCCAGCGATGCATGTTTCTCGATCTGCGCCTGCATCCTTTTCACGAAATCTTCCGATCCAAGGTAGATTTGTCCCTGCAACTGCGTCCACACACTCGGCAGTCGGGCGCCTGCGTGCACGAACTCGACGTACTTGCGGATTGCACTGGCACGCTGCCGACCGAACTGCGCCAGGATCCAGTCCGGCTGCAACCATGCGGGAACCGGCGCCTGGCCGCACGTGGCAAGGTAGCTGCTCCACGGCCAGGTTTCCAGCCGCTTGACCATCCCGGCGCGCAGCGGATTGAGCACCACATAGCGCGCGAGCTCCAGCAGGTAGCTGTCGCGCTCAACCAGTATCGCCTTGTACCGTCCCTGGAAAACATGCCCCACCTGCCCATGCGCGCGATTGAAGCGTTGCGTGTAGACGCCATTGAGTTGCCGCATGCCCTGCGCAAGATTGGCCTCCGGCGTTTCGATCAACAGGTGGTAGTGGTTACCCATCTGGCACCAAGCGTGGCACACCCAGTTGAACCGCTTGCAGACCTGGCCGAACACGTCCAGCCACGCCAGCCTGTCCGCCTCGCTCAGGTAAATGTCCTCCCGCCCGTCGCCGCCCGAGGTGACGTGGTAAAGACCTCCAGCCAGTTCAAGTCTCAAGGGGCGTGACATGGCGCTCAGACTAGGCGAGCAAATGTGTTAATGCAAGACCTGACCCTGAACCCTCATCTCCGCACTGCGGCAAATCGTAAAACGGCGCACAACGGGCACTTTTTTCTTACAGACGAGGGAATGCGTTAATGCAAGACCTGACCCCATCTCCGCACACCTTCATAGCGCGCCACCACCCTGCTCACCGTCGAATAATGCACGCCGAAGTGCTCGGCAATGGCCGTCATGGTG
>JBKBRW010000002.1:0-292871 GCA_046291555.1 Thiobacillus sp. | reverse complement strand
CGACGAGTTGAACCATGGCCTTGTTTTTTTCGCGCGCCTCGATCTCCGCCATCTGGTTGCTCAGGTAAGTTTTCGCGCCGAAGGCTGCGAGCCCTCCGACGCCGAGCGCGGCGAGCAGAACGATCCAGTTCTTATTGATCCGGTAGGCCATGGTTCGGTACGTCTCAAAGTGGGAGGGACAGGAAACTGCTGAGCTGTTCGAATGCGGTCCTCACCGCATCGAGGAAGAGATCGATGACCGAGGTTTCACCGCTAAAACTGACGCCGACCATCATCATCACGACGAGCAGTGCGACCAGGTACTCGGTCATCGACTGGCCATGCTGGCTTGAACGCATAGGTAAAGGCTTCATGGCTTCTCGATCGTGGTGAGGACAATTCGCGTGCCGCCATCCTGGCGAAAGGCGGTGAGCTGCGCCTCGCGTCCGTCGCCCCGGAAGAGCTGCACATGCTCCGACGCGGTTGCCTTCAACGGCGGCCCGTCAGGCCGCATCCCGCGGAGCGCCAGCTCGCGCGAAATGGCTTGAAGATTCGTCGGGATCGCGTGGGTGTTGCTCAACACGAGCTGCCGCGAGCGCATTCCGTCATCGACCGACTCCATGTCGGAGAGCACGGCCGAATCGGCAGGCAAGCGCAATCCCAGGGGCCGGCCGGCAGCCTGCCTGGCCTCGCGCGCGTCGGCGACCGAGACGAGCGCTTCGGTGACGCCAGGCGCAAGCGGACGAATGCTGACCGTGATGAAGTAGTCATCACGCCCCTGCGAGAGCACCAGACGGTCGGGCAGGCGCTCGGTCGCGTGGCGCGGGCCGAAGGCTTCGCGGTAATGCCGCGCGACCTCCGCTGCTGCCTGCGCCGTCAGCACCCGCTGCATGCGCATGGGAACGCCGTTGAGCCGGACCTCTGTTCCGATCGGTTCGATTCGCGCGTTGGAAGGCGCCGGCAGTTGCGGCCATGCAGCCCCCGCGCACAACGGCGCCGCCAGCAGCGAGGCGATAAGCTGCGTGCGTGTCATTTGAGCCGGTCTCCGGGCACCCGGTCAGGCTCGACACGACCGATGTCGGGCGGACTGGTGCTGAATTCCAGCCACAGGAAGGGCTTGATCGGCGCCGCCGCGAGTTCGGTGAGCTTGTGGGCAAATGGCCCCGCTGGATTCCAGCCGTCGTTCTTTATGCGTTGTTCGACGTTGCCCGGTCCACTGGCCGCCCATGTGTCAGCAAGGACCGTCGTCGCGCGCGCGATCGACAGACCCAGCGCATCGAATGGCTCGAAGCCATTGATGTCCGCAACGGCGACCGACACCCGTCCGGTATAGAGATTGTCCTGCGCCAGGCCGAGCGGGGCCGCATAGATCGCGCCAAAAGGCTGTGACAGCTTTGCGCGCTCGGTCTTGACGCCGACGTTGTCCACAAACTTCGGCAGCAAGGCATCGCCGCGATGGTCGAACCACAGCGTGTTGCGATGCGCATTGAAGTCACCCGCGGCATCCCCGGTCTTGACCGGTGCATCGCTGTTGCTGAAGAAGCGCCGCCTGACTTCCATCGCAAGTTCCGCGTCGGTCTTCCATCCCCCCTTGGCAGATGCGTGTCGCACCGTACCCTCGAAAGCGGCATAGCGGCTGGCAACCGCTGCGGTGTGTGCGATGTCCATATACTTGCCGATCAGCGGCACGGCGAGCAGCAGGGGCACCAGCACCAAGGCGAGCACGACGAACTCCACCGTCGACTGGCCTCGCTGGCGCGATGGCGCCGACTGGATGATGCGCACGCTATTCATCGTCGTCCTTGCACGGGTCTACGCCAGTACGGGCCTTTTCGGCAGCGCACCACCGTTTCATTGGATTGTTGGGATCAGAGCGGGCGTCCTGCTGCGTCATCACCTTTTCGCCAAGTCTGGGAAAGAACAGGTCGCGTGACAGCGCCACATCGTGCGCATAGGACACCAGCTTCTCGACGCGGCTGGTCTTGCCGCCGGCGAGCACCTCGCTTTCGAAGGTGACATGAGAGGGGAACGCGAGCCCCGTGGCGTGGATGCACGAGACGAACTCCATGCTCCCTGCATGGATCCGCCGTATTTCGCACGGGCGGCCCGGCACGAGTGTCTTGTGCCCCAGCGGCGCCGAGACTGTCACCTTGCCGCTCAGCTGCGCGCTGTCGACCGCGCTCTTGAGCATATAGGCGAGGCCCGGCACGTATTTGCGATCCGACCGGATCCAATACGGCTGCCCCTGCTTGTCCGTCCGCCGCTCGTAGCGGCTGAACCCCGTGGGACGATATTCGACGATCGCGAACTGCTCGTGTTGATCGACCACAGCAGAACATACCCCGGTCTGGCGGACGCTGGTTGTCTTGACGATCCGGGCCGATCGGTTGAGTGCCGGTGCGTAATACTCGTTCACCTCGTTTTCGCCGAGGCTGTCGAGGTTGCCGACGAGCTTGAAGCCGGACATCAACTGCTGGCACCCCGACTTCGCCCTTGCCGTGGCGTTGGGGTCGGACAGCGTCGTCTGGCAAGCCTGCTTCATCATGGGCGAATCGCATTGGGCCTGGAGCGCCTTGACCATCGTCCTTCCGGTTTCGCGCGCCTCGGGCATGTCGCCCTGACGGCGGACGTGGACCCCCTGGACCGGGTCGGCAGTTCGGGCGACGGCCACGTTGGACGCGAGCAGGGCCAGTGCCAAAAGCATTTGCGCGCCCCGGATCAAGGCCACGCGTGCGCGTGTCGCAGGCTTCATCTTCATGGCAGTTGCAAACCTTGTCTGAATTGGGCCAGGGCGCGCTCACCCGCAGACACCGGGGCGAGCCGAACCTGCCAGTAGGGATTGAAGAGGCTGCCGGCTTCTTCCTTGTTGAAGAGCTTGTTTCGTCCATCCGGTCGTTCGAAGTACACCTCGACCTTGGCGACGGCGGCACTCTCGTTCTTCGCCAGCGCGCCTTGATAGAGATCCAGGCTGCCCTTGGGCTGAATCGTGCCACCGCCCCCCGAGAAGACCTGCGCAGCGCGCGCCTTGCTGACACGGATCGTCAGTGCAGTAAGGGGATCATCGCGCTTGAGCGCGGCCTCGGAGAGCTCGTGATAGGCAGGGATGGCACCGCCTCCGAGGGTAGGCGGTTCAAAACCGTCAGCCACGTGGTATTCCGCCATGTAGCTCGCCCGTGGGTTCGTGCTGCGCGAGCCAGCGTAGCTGTAACCAAAATCGTCGAGGCCCTCGTCCGAGGACGCAGTACCGTAGCCGAGCGGGTTTTCCGAGCGCCGGCAACGGAAGCGTCGGATACGGTAGTGATGGGCGGACAACGTGTCCATCGATTTCCAGCCATCGACGAGGTCGATGAGTTCAGTGCTTCCGCGCTTCCTGAGCACCACGCCGGTGCACAGGACGACCAGACCGAAGTTCCAGTTGCGGCTGCGCAGGAAGGCGTCGCGGCTGTCGTGCACGAGCGTGCCCATGCGCATGCGCTCGTCGCGGCTGGCGTAGTACTGCGTGAACCCAGCAAAATCGTCCGCGACGGGGAGCACGTCCACTTTCACGTCAGGGTCGTTTTTCTGAGCCACCTCGTCCATCAGCGCCTTGCGACTCGCGAGCGCGATGGCGTTGCCAGGACCATGCACCGCCAACTGCGAAGCGGCGAGCGCGTTAATGGCGGCATCGTGCATGGTCACCGCGGGCGCGAGAGCGAACTGGGTCCAGAAGCTTGCCATGCTGTCAACATGGTTCAAGGCAGTGGCGATCGCCGGGCCGGCGTATGGAATCAAATAGAGATACGGCGCAATCGTATGTGCAGTGGTGCCGGCGTATTTCAGCCACGAGGCCAGTCCGACGGCATGCCCTATCGCGATCTCGTTGGCGATGATCGCGCGGTTGGTGTAGGCGTCGTAGTTGAGCACGCGTGCCTCGAAAACACCGGCGCTGTAGGCCACCGCGTCCGCGGTGTTGGTGAGGCGGACCTTCTCCTGCACCAGCTGCCCGCTATTGAACATGAAGAACACGGTCGCCGCAACGGCAACCAGCAGGACCATCGCCAGCGGCAGGGCCTGCCCGGTCTGCCAGGTCTTACGCGGTGTATCCATGTCCGGGACGAATGCGTTCCCGCCCCTCTGGGGCAGGCGGTCGGCTTACTTGCCTTTCTGGTTGACGTAGTCGTCGAGGGTGTTCTTGGTATTGCCGACGGTCTCGGCTTTGCCCGAGGCCGTCTGGGCATTGCTCTTCGCTGCAGTGCCGTCGTTGCCGGCCAGTTCCTGGGCGATGGCCGCGGTCTGGTTGCGCACCGTCTGGCCGAAGTACTGGTACACGGCGATCGCCGCGATGGCGATCATGGCAACGATGATGATGTACTCGGTCATGCCCTGACCGCGCTGCAAGTCATGCATGGTTTTCATCCGGGACTCCCTTTTTCGATGACGACGTTGTGTGCACGCGAGGTGCTGCCAGTTACCGGAGCAGGCCTTCGAGCATCGTGCTCCGAACCGGGGAGCAAGATTAGGGATTCATTGACGGTGCGGCCATAGAGCAAGTGCTCTAAGACTAAAGTCGTAGTCAGGGTTCCGGGCTCAGCCCGAACCGCAAGCAGCGGCTCTCGCTTCAGGCCCTCAGAAATTACCGAAGATGGAATCGGGTTGGCGCGGGACGACCAGGCCCTTCTTGATCGCCTTGGCGGCGGCCTGCGCACGGGTGTTGACACGCAGCTTGACGAGGATGCTCTGGATCTGGTTGCGCACGGTACCTTGCGCGACGCCGAGGATAGACGCGATTTCCGAACTGGTTTTGCCTTCGCACACCCAGCCGAGCACTTCGAGTTCGCGCGTGGTCAGGGCGCGCCCCTTGCGCGCCGCACTGCTTTCCGCCTTGATGGCATGCAGAATTCGCAACAACGCAGCATGCAGCGCTGGGCAGAATATCCGCAAGAGAAAGCGGTGCCGCTCGCCCAGCGAGCCGGAAACCCGGTGGAAGCTGAAATACGACGCATAGTGTCGCGAAAAATCGTACATGCCGTGCGCCGCGGCATTTTGCAGCCCGCTCGCCTCAAAGCGCGCGCGCCAGACGGGGTCAGTCCCGGTCGCGCATGCTGCCTCCACGAGTTGCACGTCGCCGCTGCCGAGCCATTGTCTGACGATGGGACAGACATATTTCCCGTCGGCTTGCTTATGTTCCCGCAGATACCCCGCAGGAAAGTTCCACGAATACATCTTCGCGAACGTGATGCCCGCCCGGTGAATTCGGCCAAAGCCGCAAAGAAAGGCGCCGTGCGGCAAGACCTGCTGAAAGTCCTGCCGCACCCACGCGAGCAGGTCGTCGCCGGAAGTGATCTGCCCGAGCGACTCCAGAAGCTGCAAGAGACTGCTTTCCTTCACGTCAAGCGTTCGCGCGATGCCGACCAGTTGTGAATGCCTAAAGTTAACACAGCCACTCATCTGGGCGCACACCCGCCCCCCAGAACCCATGAGCCGCGTTATGCTCAAGACATCTGCCCCGATTCCCCGCCTGGTCATGCCCGTGTCCTCCGATGACATTCTCGACTTCTGGTTTGGCCCGCCGGGCAGCAATGCCGAAATTGCAGCCCGGCAACGCAAGCTCTGGTTCGGCAAGTCGGCCGCCAACGACCAGACGGTCATCGACCGCTTCGTCGACACGCTGACGGCTGCCGCCGCGGGCCGGCTCGACCACTGGGCGTCGACGCCGCGTGGCCGGCTCGCCCTGGTGATCGTGCTCGACCAATTCCCGCATCACATTCACCGCGATCGGCCGCAGGCCTTCGCCACCGACACGCAGGCACTCGCGCTGAGCCTCGCCGCACTGGCGTCGGCTGAAGACAGGCTGCTCACGCCGATCGAGCGCGTGTTCCTCTATCTACCGCTCGAACACAGCGAGTCGCTCGCCATGCAGACACGCGCGGTGGCCCTGTTCGACGCGCTGGCGAGCGAAGCCGATACAGACGAGCGCGTGCTGTTCGACAATTTCCTCGATTACGCCATCAAGCATCGCGACGTCGTTGCGCGCTTCGGTCGCTTTCCGCATCGCAACGCGATTCTCGGCCGCGTCTCGACACCCGAGGAAATCGCGTTCCTGAAGCAGCCCGGCTCACGTTTCTAGTCCACGCTGATGGGACGAGTCCCCCTCGCAGGCGTTAAAATGGCAGCTTTTCGCGTGCCGGCCCCTTATGTCCCGCCAGATCCTCGTCACCTCTGCTCTGCCCTACGCCAACGGCAGCATCCACCTTGGCCATCTGGTTGAATACATCCAGACCGACATCTGGGTGCGCTTCCAGAAAATGCGCGGCCACGACTGCCGCTACGTGTGCGCCGACGACACCCACGGCACCGCGATCATGCTGCGTGCCGAGAAGGAAGGCATCACGCCCGAAACCCTGATCCAGCGTGTATGGGACGAACACACGCGTGATTTCGCCGGCTTTCACATCGGCTTCGATCACTATTACTCGACCCATTCGGCGGAGAACCGGCAGCTCGCCTCGAGCATCTATCTCGCGCTGAAAGACGCCGGGCTGATCGAGATCAAGACCATCGCGCAGCTTTACGACCCGGTGAAGAACCTCTTTCTGCCCGACCGCTTCATCAAGGGCGAATGTCCGAAATGCGGCGCGGCCGACCAGTACGGCGACAATTGCGAAGTTTGCGGCGCCACCTACAGTCCGACCGATCTGAAGAACCCGGTCTCCGCCGTGTCGGGCGCGACGCCGGTGCACAAGGACTCTGAGCACCACTTTTTCAAGCTCAGCGAATGCGAGGCCTTCCTGCGCGAATGGACACGCTCCGGCGCGCTGCAGGACGAGGCCGCCAACAAGATGCAGGAATGGTTCGCGCAGGGGCTGTCGAACTGGGACATCAGCCGCGACGCGCCCTACTTCGGCTTCGAGATCCCCGGCGCGCCGGGCAAGTATTTCTACGTGTGGCTGGACGCGCCGGTCGGCTACATGGCGAGCTTCGCCAAGTACGCGAAGGACCACGGCCTCGACTTCGACGCCTGGTGGGGCAAGGATTCCAAGGCCGAGCTGGTGCACTTCATCGGCAAGGACATCCTCTACTTCCACGCCCTGTTCTGGCCGGCGATGCTCAAATATTCCGGCCACCGCTTGCCATCCAAGATATACGCGCACGGCTTTCTTACGGTAAATGGACAGAAGATGTCTAAGTCACGCGGCACCTTCATCACTGCCGCAAGCTACCTCGATCAGGGGTTGAATCCCGAGTGGCTGCGCTACTACTACGCCGCCAAGCTCAATGGCAGCATGGAGGACATCGACCTCAACCTGGAGGACTTCGTCGCGCGGGTAAATTCAGACCTCGTCGGCAAGTTCATCAACATCGCCAGCCGCACCGCCGGCTTCATCCACAAAAACTTCGACGGCAAGCTCGCCGACGGCGTGGCGAACCTCGAACTCATCGGCGAATTCCAGGCGGCAGCGGAGACCATCGCGGCCCATTACGAGGCGCGCGACACCGCCAAGGCCCTGCGTGAGATCATGGCGCTCGCCGACCGCGCCAACCAGTACGTCGCCGACGAGAAACCCTGGGAACTGGCGAAGCAGCCGGAGGCCGTCTACCGCCTGCACGAGGTGTGCACGGTCGCGCTCAACCTGTTCCGCCTGCTCACGCTGTATCTCAAGCCCGTCCTGCCCAAGCTCGCGCAAGACGTGGAAGCCTTCCTCAATGTGCCGCCGCTCGTCTGGGACAACGCGCAGACGCTCTTCATCCGCCGGCGCATCAACCCCTACACCCACCTCATGACCCGCATCGACCCGAAACCCATCGACGCCATGATCGACGCCAACAAGCAGAACCTCGAACCCACCCCCGCCCCGGCGCCGGCCCGCCACGCCGAGGCGCAGGTGCATGCCGCCCAGCCGGCCGCGCCCACTGCCGATACGATCTCGATCGACGACTTCGCCAAGATCGACTTGCGCATCGCGCGCATCGCGAATGCGGAGCACGTCGAGGGCGCCGACAAGCTCTTGCGGCTCACGCTCGACCTCGGCCCGCTCGGGACGCGCCAGATGTTCGCCGGCATCAAGTCGGCCTATGCGCCCGAGGCATTGGTCGGGCGGCTCACGGTGGTGGTCGCCAATCTCGCGCCACGCAAGATGAAGTTCGGCATGAGCGAGGGCATGGTGCTCGCCGCCTCGGGCGACGCACCCGGCCTTTTCATCCTGTCTCCCGATTCCGGCGCTGAGCCGGGTATGAAGGTGAAGTGAGTCCGTCGTGAAGACCCATCGCCTGCGCATCCACGGCCGCGTGCAAGGCGTGTGGTTCCGCGAGTCGATGCGTCAGGAGGCCGAGCGCCTGGGCGTTTCGGGCTGGGTGCGCAACACGCCCGACGGCAAGGTGGAAGCGGTCGTGCAAGGTCCGGCAGACAAGGTCGCCGCGCTCATCGCCTGGGCGCACAAGGGGCCGCCGCTGGCGCGCGTGGAACGGGTCGAAATCGGCACCGCGGACGGCATCTACCGGGGTTTCGAAAAACGCAACGATTAGCCCAGCGAGGGCCGGAACGGCAGACAAAAAAATGCCCGACTCGGGGAGGAGTCGGGCAAGTATCCACCAAAGGAGGAGGATTGGAGGAGACAACACCAAAACACCCTTGCGGTGCATCAGTGTTATTAGCAGTTTCTAATATTCCAAAACACTTGTCAACAACTTTTTGCGCCTGGTCACCTAGTATTTTCGTAACCCCCGGCGCATTCAGTAAACGACGCGCACCGCCTCGGGGGCCAGCCAGCGCCCCAGCGACTCCAGCAAGTGGTCGTCGAGCCGCACCCGCCAGTCGTCGCCGAGCCGGATACGGCACTGGGCATCGCGGTTGCGGTACTCGATCCACACAGGGCAACCGCCGTCTTCGGCGCGGTAAGGTTCGAGCAGTTCCCGCAACTTACGGCCGTTTGACTGGCCATTGCAAGCGAGGTTCAGGCCTTGGGCGAAACGCGTGCGCGCGCCCGCCAGGTCGTAGATCCGCTCGCCCGTCACCCGCAAACCGCCCGAGTAATCGTCGCGGTTGACCTTGCCCTCGATCACCAGCAGGGCGTCCTCCTTCAGGAGGTGACGGCTTTGCTCGTAGAGCTCGTTGAAGATCACCACCTCGACCTGCGCCGTGGCGTCGTCGAGCAGCAGGATCAGCATCTTGCCGCGCCGCGTCATCTGGGTGCGCAGCGAGACGACGATGCCGGCGAGCATGACGGGGTCGCGCGACGGCTCGAGGCTGTCGAGCCGCCTCTTGGCGAAGCCGGCGACCTCCTGGCTGTAGGCCGTGAAGGGATGACCGCTGAAAAAGTAGCCGAGCGCCGATTTTTCCTGCGCGAGCCTCTCCTGCTCCGACCAGCGCGGGACGTCGACCAGATCCTCGCCGCCACCGTCGAGCACCTCGCCGAATAGACCGACCTGGCCGCCACTTTTCGCTTTGCGGTCCGCCGAGTCGAGCGCGGGACCGATCGACGCCATCAGGCTGGCGCGGTGGTCGTTCAAGCTGTCGAAAGCGCCGGCCTTGACCAGCGCTTCGAGCACGCGGCGGTTCAAATAGCGCTTGTCGACGCGGTGGACGAGATCGAACAGGCCTTTGTACGGACCATTGGCCTCGCGCTCGGCGACGATCGCGCCGATCGCCGCCTCGCCACTGCCCTTGATCGCACCGAGGCCGTAGCGGATCTCGGTTTTGCTCACCGGCTCGAAGCGGTAGCCCGACCGATTGATGTCGGGCCCGAGCATGGTCAGCCCGTTGGCGCGGCAATCCTCGTAGAAGATGCGCACCTTGTCGGTGTCCGACATTTCGGACGACATCGTCGCCGCCATGAACTCGGCAGGATAATGCGCCTTGAGCCACGCGGTCTGGTAGGCCACCAGCGCGTAGGCGGCCGAGTGCGACTTGTTGAAGCCATACTCCGCGAACTTCTCCATCAGGTCGAACAGGCGACCGGCGAGCGCGTCGTCGACGCCGCGTGCTTTCGCACCGGCGAGGAAGATCTCGCGCTGCTTGGCCATCTCCTCAGCCTTCTTCTTGCCCATCGCGCGGCGCAGCAGGTCAGCGCCGCCGAGCGAGTAGCCGGCGAGGATCTGTGCCACCAGCATCACCTGCTCCTGGTAAACGATGATGCCGTAGGTCGATTTCAGCGTGTCCTCGAGATCGGGGTGGAAGTACCACTCCGGCTTGCCCTTCCCGGTCTTGCGCTGCTCGTTCTTGCGCACGATGAAGTCGTCGACCATGCCCGACCCCAGCGGCCCCGGCCGGTTCAGCGCCATCAGCGCGATGATGTCCTCGAAGCAGTCGCCCTTGAGCTTCTTTTCCAGGTCCTTGGCCGAGCGCGATTCGGACTGGAACACCGCGGTGGTGTTGCCGTCGGCGAAGAGTTTGTAGACCGCCGGGTCGTCGAGGGGCAGGTCCTCGAGCCGGAAGTTCTCCATGCCCGGGTGGCGCTGCACGAAGCGCACCGCCTCGGCGAGGATGGTGAGGGTGCGCAGGCCGAGGAAGTCGAACTTCACCAGGCCGATCGCCTCGACGTCGTCCTTGTCGAACTGCGACACGACGGCGTCCGAGCCCTCGGCGCGATAAAGCGGGCAGAAGTCGGTGAGCTTGCCGGGCGCGATCAGCACGCCGCCGGCGTGCATGCCGACGTTGCGCGTGAGTTCCTCGAGCTTTTCCGCGAGCCCGAAGAGCTCCTGCACCTCCTCTTCCTGCTCATAGCGCTCCTTGAGCTGCGGCTCCATCTCCAGTGCCTTTCTCAGGGACACCGGCTTCACGCCCTCGATCGGCACCAGCTTGGAGAGCTTGTCGCAGTAGTTGTAAGGCATATCGAGCACGCGGCCGACGTCGCGGATCACCGATTTCGAGCCCAGCGTGCCGAAGGTCGCGATCTGCGACACCGCCGCGTGGCCGTACTTGTCCTTCACATACTGGATCACGCGGTCGCGCCCGTCCTGGCAGAAGTCGACGTCGAAGTCCGGCATCGACACCCGCTCGGGGTTGAGGAAGCGCTCGAACAGCAGGTCGTAGCGCAGCGGATCGAGGTCGGTGATCGAGAGGCAGTAGGCGACCAGCGAGCCCGCGCCCGAGCCGCGCCCCGGCCCCACCGGCACGCCGTTGTGCTTCGCCCAGTTGATGAAATCCGACACGATGAGAAAGTAGCCCGGGAAGCCCATCTGGATGATGGTCCCGAGTTCGAACTCGAGCCGCTTGGTGTATTCGGGCAGCTTCGCCGCGCGCTCGGCCTCGTCCGGGTAGAGGTGCGCCATGCGCTCGGCGAGACCCTCGTAGGAACGCTGGCGAATGTAGTCGTCGAGGCTCATACCGTCCGGCGTCGGGAAGTCAGGCAGCTTGCTCTTCCCGAGCTCGAGGGTGAGGTTGCAGCGCTTGGCGATCTCGACGCTGTTGGCGAGCGCTTCGGGCAGGTCGGCGAACAGCTCGGCCATCTCGTCCGGCGACTTGAAATACTGCTCGGCGGTGAAGGCGCGCGGCCTGCGCGGGTCGCCCAGCATCATGCCTTCGGCAATGCACACACGCGCCTCGTGGGCCTTGAAGTCGTCTGGCGCAAGAAACTGGATCGGGTGGGTGGCGACCGCCGGCAGGTTCAGCGCCGCGCCAAGGTCGAGCAGGCCGTCGATCAGGCGCTCGGTATGGGGCTGGCCGAAGCGCTGTAGTTCAAGGTAATAGCGGGCCGGAAACAGCGCGGCCCAGGCTTCGGCGGCAGCGCGCGCCGCGTCCGGCTTGTCGTCGAGCAGCGCCTGCGCGACATTGCCGGCGTCGCCGCCCGACAGCGCAATGAGGCCATCCGTGCCCTCGGCGAGCCACGCGGGATCGATTTCGGCGCGGCCGCGGTGCAGGTTTTCCTGGTAGGCGCGCGAGAGCAACTCGCACAGGCGGCGGTAGCCGTCGCGGTGCTGCACCAGCAGCAGGAGACGCGACGGCCGGTTGCGGTCGGCGGCGTTCGTCACCCAGACGTCGCAGCCGAAGACGGGCTTCACGCCCGCGCCGCGTGCCGCACGGTAGAACTTGATCCAGCCGAAGGTGTTCGACAGATCGCTGATCCCGAGCGCCGGCATGCCGCTTTCGCGCGCCCGATCGACCGCCTCGCCGACCCGCACGAGGCCGTCCGAAACGGAGAACTCCGTGTGCAGGCGAAGGTGGACGAAGCGCGGGTCGCTCATGTGGGAAACAGCCGTAAATCGATTGGCAATTTTAACGCCGGCGGCGGGCGCCCCCGAAAACAAAAAGGCAGCCGAAGCTGCCTTTCGTCCGAATACCGCGTATCGCTTAATTCGCGCGGCGCTTGAATTCGTTGGTGCGCGTGTCGATCTCGATCATGTCGCCGATCTCGACGAAAGCCGGCACCTGAACCTCGAAACCCGTCGGCTTGATGCGCGCGGGCTTCAGCACCTTGCCGGAGGTGTCGCCACGGACCGCGGGCTCGGTGTACTCGACCTCGCGCACGACGGTGGTCGGCATCTCGACCGAGATCGCCTTGCCTTCGTAGAAGACAACCTCAACCGGCATACCGTCCTCGAGATAGTTGAGCGCATCGCCCAGATTGTCGCCCTCGACCTCGTACTGGTTGTAATCGCTGTCCATGAAAACGTACAGCGGGTCGGCGAAATAGGAGTAGGTGCACTCCTTGCGGTCGAGCACGACGGTGTCGAACTTTTCGTCAGCCCGGTAGACCGACTCCATGCCCGCACCGGTGAGCAGGTTCTTCATTTTCATCTTGACGACGGAGGCGTTGCGGCCGGATTTGGAGAATTCGGCCTTCTGCACCACCATCGGGTCTTTGCCGATCATCACGACGTTGCCGGCACGGAGTTCCTGGGCGATTTTCATGGGTGTGTCCTGCGAAGTAAGCTAAGAGTTTAAGAAAACTTGCTATTTTAACCTGCTTTCCGCGAAATCCGCCAGCGCATCGGTGAGCCGCGGCAGCGCGAGGAGGTGCGCGGCCCAGCCGCGCGCGTGCGCCTCGAGCGTGCCCCAATGCCGGCGCCAGCCGGCCCAGGATTCACCCAGTGTCGCCACCCCCCCGACGCCGTTCCAGGCGCGCCAGAGCGCGCAAACGGCCTGCGACGCAGCGTCGTCCAGCCCCGCGACGTAGCGTTGCAGCAGCGCCTCGAGCTTCTCCCAATGGACGCGCTCGGCCTGCGGATACGCCTGCCACACCAGCGGGCGCGCCGCCGCCTGCGCCCGCACGCAGGAATCCTCCCCGCGCACGAAATTGAGGTCGCACGCCCACAGCAAACGGTCGTAGCTGTCCTGGTCGGTAAAGGGCAGGACGTGCAGGCGCAGCGCCCCGCGCGACGCGACGTCCCCCGCCCGCAGCGCCGGCTGGCCAAGCCAGGCCGCAAGCTGCGGAAGCACCCGCCCTTCGGGTACCAGGCAGGTGACCGGCTGCACATCGGCCCGCCAAGCCTCGAGCAGGGCCGGCAGCGCGGGGTTCTCGTAGCCGAACAAGGAAACCCGCATCTCGCCCGGGCGCGGCTCGGTAACGCCGAGAGCGCTCCAGAACGCCCCCCGCTCCTGGCGCTGAAACGCATCGCGCCGCGTCGGCAAGGCGGATTCGATCAGCAGCCCACCGGTTCGCAGGCTGTAGCCGGGGAAGAAGAAATGCTTGGTGAGCGGCAGTCGGGGATGGGGCGACGGCAGGCCGTGGTGCGCTTCGACCCAGGCTTCTGCACTCATGTATTCAAGATTGATCCAGACCGGCGCCGGCGATTGCCGCGCCATCGCGTTCAGGTACGCCTCCGGCAACGCGCAGCCGAACGCCTCGATCACCACCTGCGCGGGCGCCGACTCCGGAAACGGCGTGCGCCAGGCACGTACCGTCACCGCCTCGCAGGTCTGTTCCATCGCGTCGACATGGACCGCAGGCCAGATGCGCTGGAAGGCGGCCAGATCGTCGACCCACAGGCGGACGGCGCGCTGCGGCGCCCTGGCCAGATCCCGCGCCAGCCGCCAGGCCACACCGATGTCGCCGTAATTGTCGATGACATTGCAGAAGACGTCCCAGGTCACGCGCATGGCGTGATGCTAACGCATTGCCCGCGGCGCGCGGATTGACAGGAAAACGCCAGGCGATCCGAGGCCCTTGATATTTGGTGCTTGACTCTTGTAAAAAGCCCGAGGCGGGAGTAAAAATGCAGCCAGTTTGGCTTCAAGAACCGTGCAGGTTTGGCATTACCGCAGGGGCATCACCGGGTAGCGCGCTTGAACTCAGACCGACGGCAACAACAAAACCGCCGTCCTGTCGGCCGCCAACGCGGTTATGTTTCGTGTCACGCCAAGGAGGAAGTAGTAATGGCAACAGGTACTGTCAAGTGGTTCAGCGATGCCAAGGGGTTCGGTTTCATCACCCCCGATGACGGCGGCGAGGATGTCTTCGCGCATTTCTCCGCCATCCAGGTCAGCGGCTTCAAGACCCTGAAAGAGGGCCAGAAGGTGACCTTCGAAGTCAGCCAGGGCCCCAAGGGCAAGCAGGCGTCCAACATCCAGCCGCAAGGCTGAGGCGCCCAGCCCAGCAAAAAGCCCCGCCGCGGCGGGGCTTTTTGCTGCCTGCGATGCCGCTCACATGTTCGCGACCATCGCCTCGGCGAAGGCCGAGCACTTCACTTCGGTCGCGCCATCCATCAGACGCGCGAAGTCGTAAGTCACGGTCTTGGCCTGGATGGTCTTTTCCATGCTGGCGATGATGAGGTCGGCCGCCTCGACCCAGCCGAGGTGGCGCAGCATCATCTCGGCGGAAAGAATGAGCGAGCCCGGGTTGACGTAGTCCTTGCCGGCGTACTTGGGCGCGGTGCCGTGGGTCGCCTCGAACATCGCGACGGTGTCGGAGAGATTTGCCCCCGGCGCAATGCCGATGCCGCCGACCTCGGCCGCCAGCGCGTCGGAAATGTAATCGCCGTTGAGGTTGAGCGTGGCGATGACGTCATACTCGGCCGGGCGTAGCAGGATCTGCTGCAGGAAGGCGTCGGCGATCACATCCTTGATGACGATGCCGTTGGGCAGTTCCATCCACGGGCCTTCGCCAATGAGCTTGGCACCGAACTCGCGCGCCGCGAGCTCGTAACCCCACTTCTTGAAGCCGCCCTCGGTGAATTTCATGATGTTGCCCTTGTGCACCAGGGTCACCGACTTGCGCTGGTTGTCGATCGCGTATTGGATCGCCTTGCGGATCAGGCGCTCGGAACCTTCGATCGATACGGGCTTGATGCCGATGGCCGAGGTTTCAGGGAAGCGGATCTTCTTGACGCCCATTTCCTTCCGCAGGAAGTCGATGACCTTTTTTACCTGCTCGGAGTTGGCCTCCCACTCGACGCCGGCGTAGATGTCCTCGGTGTTCTCGCGGAAGATCACCATGTCGACCTTCTCGGGCGCCTTCACCGGGCTGGGCACGCCGGTGAAATAGCGCACCGGGCGCAGGCAGACATACAGATCCAGCAGCTGGCGCAGCGCGACGTTGAGCGAGCGGATGCCGCCCGAGGTCGGCGTGGTGAGCGGTCCCTTGATCGAGATCACGTAGTCCTTCACCGCCTGCACGGTCTCGTCGGGCAGCCACTGGTCGCCGCCGTAGACCTTGACCGCCTTCTCGCCGGCGTACACCTCCATCCAGGCGATCTGCTTCTTGCCGCCGTAGGCGCGGGCCACCGCCGCGTCGACGACCTTCTTCATCGCCGGGGTGATGTCGACGCCGGTGCCGTCGCCCTCGATGAAGGGGATGATCGGCGTGTCGGGCACGTTGAGCGTGTTATCGGCGTTGACCGTGATCTTCTGGCCGTGGGCGGGAATCTGGATGTGCTGGGTGGTCATGAGGCGTGCTCGGCTAACGGTAAAATGGGCGTCTTTGCGAATGTGTCTGCAGCGTGGCGCGATTGATCCTGTTCAACAAACCCTACGGCGTGCTGAGCCAGTTCACCCCCGAGGGGCGCTGGCAGGGTCTGCGCGACCATCTGTCGATTCCCGGCGTCTACGCAGCCGGACGGCTGGACGCGGACAGCGAGGGCCTGCTGATTTTAACCGATGACGGCGCGCTCCAAGCCCGCATCGCCGATCCCAAGCATAAGCTGCCCAAGACCTACTGGGCGCAGGTCGAAGGCACGCCCACCGACGCCGACCTCGACCCCTTGCGCCGCGGTGTCGACCTCGGCGATTTCGTCACCCGCCCGGCCATAGCCCGTCTCATCGACGAGCCCGCGGGCCTATGGCCGCGCAACCCGCCGATTCGCTTTCGGGCGAACATCCCGACTTCCTGGATCGAACTGACGATTGCCGAGGGCAAGAACCGCCAGGTGCGACGCATGACCGCAAAGATCGGCTTTCCCACGCTGCGGCTGATCCGCGCCGCGGTGGGCGAATGGAAACTCGGCGCACTGCAGCCGGGCGAATGGAAGGAGCTTCATGTCTGACAGCCAAACCTGGCAACCCCACGTCGTCGTCGCCGCCATCGTCGAACGCGACGGCCGCTTCCTGCTGGTCGAGGAGCACACAGCCGAGGGCCTGCGCCTCAACCAGCCCGCCGGCCACTGGGAGCGCGGCGAAACCTTGATCGAAGCGGTGCGCCGCGAAGCGCTGGAAGAAACCGCGCACCACGTCGAGCCGTCCGCGCTCATCGGCTGCTACACGACGCACTACCCGCGCCGCGACATCACCTACCTGCGCTTCGCATATCTCTGCAACGTCACTGGCTTCGACGCCGGCCGCGGGCTGGATACGGGCATCGTGCGCGCCCTCTGGCTGACGCCGGACGAACTCGCCGCCCACCCTACCCCGCACCGCAGCCCGCTGGTGATGCGCTGCGTGCAGGACTACCTGGCGGGGCGACGCTTTCCGCTCGACTTCGTGACCCACGCATGAGCACCAAAGTCGTCGTCGGCATGTCGGGTGGCGTCGATTCGGCCGTCGCAGCCTATCTCTTGAAGCAGCAGGGCTTTGAGGTGCTCGGCGTATTCATGAAGAACTGGGACGACGACGACAATACCGAGCAGTGCACCGCGCGCCAGGACTTTCTCGACGTGCTGGCGGTGGCCGACGTGCTCGGCATCGAGGTCGAGGCGGTCAACTTCGCGAAGGAATACAAGGAGCGCGTGTTCAGCTACTTCCTCGCCGAGTACCAGGCGGGGGGCACGCCCAACCCGGATGTGCTGTGCAACGCCGAGATCAAGTTCAAGGCCTTCCTCGACGACGCCATGGCACGCGGCGCCGAATACATCGCCACCGGGCACTACGCCGGCAAGGGCCACGATCCCTTCGGCCGCGTGACGCTCTTGCGCGCCCACGACGCCAACAAGGACCAGAGCTACTTCCTCTACCGGCTGAGCCAGGCGCAGTTGCGCTCTGCCCTCTTCCCGCTCGCGCTGCTGCCCAAGCCCGAGGTGCGGGAGATTGCGCGAAAGATCGGTCTGCCCAACGCCGGCAAAAAGGACTCGACCGGCATCTGCTTCATCGGCGAGCGCAACTTCCGCGAATTCCTCGAACGCTACCTGCCGCGTGAACCGGGAGACATGAAGACGCCCGACGGCCGCGTCGTCGGCCGGCACCAGGGGCTGATGTACTACACCCTCGGCCAGCGGCAGGGCCTCGGCATCGGCGGGCAGAGGGACGCGAGCGACGAGCCGTGGTTCGTCGCCGCCAAGGATCTGAACACCAACACGCTCATCGTCGTGCAGGGCCACGAGCACCCGCTGCTCAGGCGCAGTACGCTCATCGCCGGCCAGCTCTCCTGGATCGCCGGCGTCGCACCCGACCCGAACAAGCGCTATACCGCCAAGACCCGCTACCGCCAGACTGACGCCGCGTGCCGCATCACCGAGCTCGACGCCGACACACTCGAACTCGCGTTCGACGCGCCGCAATGGGCGGTCACGCCTGGGCAGTCGGTCGTGTTGTACGACGGTGAGGTCTGTCTCGGCGGCGGCATCATCACCTGATCCAGCTACAATCCTCGCATTGCAGATTCACACCCCATCATGTCGCACGAAGCCCCCGCTCCCGCCGCCAACTTCATCCGCAACATCATCGACGAACATCGCGCCGCCGGGAAATGGGGCGGCCGCGTCGAAACGCGCTTTCCGCCCGAGCCAAACGGCTATCTGCATCTGGGCCACGCCAAGTCGATCTTCCTCAACTTCGGACTTGCGCGCGACTACGGCGGGGTGTGCCACCTGCGCTTCGACGACACCAACCCGGAGAAGGAAGAGCAGGAATACGTCGACGCGATCAAGGAATCCGTGAAGTGGCTCGGCTTCGACTGGGGCAAGCATCTCTATTTCGCGTCGGACTATTTCGACACCATGTACGCCTGCGCGGAATACCTGATCCAAACCGGCGACGCCTACGTCGACTCGCTCTCGCCCGACGAGATGCGCGCCTACCGCGGCACGCTCACCGAACCCGGCAAGGACAGCCCACACCGCACCCGCAGCGTCGAGGAAAACCTCGACCTCTTCCGCCGCATGAAGGCCGGCGAATTCCCCGACGGCGCCCATGTGCTGCGCGCGAAGATCGACATGGCCTCGCCCAACATCAACCTGCGCGACCCCGCGATCTACCGCATCAAGCACGCCACGCACCATAACACCGGCGACAAATGGTGCATCTACCCGATGTACACCTACGCCCACCCGATCGAGGACGCGATCGAGTCGGTCACCCACTCGATCTGTACGCTGGAATTCGAGGACCAGCGCCCGTTCTACGACTGGCTCCTGGACAAGCTCGCTGATGGCGGCTTCTTCCCGCGCCCGGTGCCGCAGCAGATCGAGTTCGCGCGGCTCAACCTCACCTACGTCGTGCTGTCCAAGCGCAAGCTGATCCAGCTCGTCGACGAAAAGCACGTCGCCGGTTGGGACGACCCTCGGATGCCTACGCTCGTCGGCGCGCGCCGCCGGGGCTACATCCCCGAGGGCTTCCGCCGCTTCACCGACCAGATCGGCGTGTCGAAGTCCGACGGCTGGATCGACTACAGCGTGTTCGAAGCCTGCCAGCGCGACGCGCTGAACGATTCCGCGCTGCGCCGCATCGCCGTGCTTGACCCGGTGAAACTGATCATCGACAACTATCCGGCAGGCCAGAGCGAAGACTGCTTCGCGCCGAACCACCCGCAACAACCCGCGTTGGGCAAGCGCGCCATCCCCTTCTCGCGCGAACTCTGGATCGAGCGCGAGGACTTCGAGGAAAACCCGCCCAAAGGCTACTTCCGCTTATTCCCCGGCAATTCGGTGCGCCTGCGCTACGGCTACGTCGTGAAATGCACCGGTTGCGATAAGGACCAGAACGGCAACATCACGGCGGTGCACTGCGACTACCTGCCCGACACCAAGTCCGGCACTCCTGGTGCCGATTCGGTCAAGGTCAAGGGCAACATCCACTGGGTGAGCGTGGCGCACGCCTATGAAGCCGAGGTGCGGCTCTACGACCGCCTGTTCAAGACCGCGCAGCCCGGCGCCGAGACCGGCAACTTCCTCGACGACCTCAACGCCGATTCGGTGCAGGTGATCCGCGCGCAACTCGAACCCAGCCTGCGCGACGCCGCGCCCGAACAATCCTTCCAGTTCGAGCGGCACGGTTATTTCGTCGCGGATCGCGTCGACACCAAGCCGGGCGCGCCGGTGTTCAACCGGACGGTGACGCTGAAGGATTCGTGGGCGAAGGCCGAGAAGCAAGCTGGCTGAATCCTACCTTCCGGCAGGATCACGCTCGATAAGCTTCGCAAACTTCGTCTCCGCCTTCGCCACCTTCGGCGCCACCACGAACTGGCAATACGGCTGATACGGGTTCTGCTCGTAGTAGCGCTGGTGGTAGTCCTCGGCGGGGTAGAAGGTCATTGCTTCCGTGACCTCGGTGACTATCGGCGCAGCGAACTTCCCGGAGGCATTTAGCGCTGCGATCATCGCCCCCGCCTCGGCCTTCTGCTCAGGCGTGTGCCAGAAGATCGCAGAGCGGTATTGGGTGCCAACGTCGTTGCCTTGGCGGTTGAGCTGGGTGGGGTCGTGGATCGTGAAGAAAACGTCGAGCAGATCGCGGAACGTAATCACGTCAGGGTCGAATGTCACCTGCACGACTTCGGCGTGGCCGGTGTCGCCGTTGCAGACGTCGCGGTAGGTGGGATTCGCCGTGTGGCCGCCCATGTAGCCGGAGACGGCGGACTCGACGCCGCGCAGGCGGTTGAAGACGGTCTCGAGGCACCAGAAGCAGCCGCCGGCGAGGGTGGCGATTTCGCGTGGCATAGTGTTCCTCCGTTGCGGGCTGGTTCACGACCAGCCCTCTCCTTCTCCGCCTGCGGAGAAGGGAATGCGTGCGTTAGGCGACCGGTACGGTGTCCTTGAACGCGGCGCGGCCGTTCAGCTTCTCGGCGAGCTTCGCGAGGTTGGGGTGGGCATGGCGCCAGTCGATTTCGGGGAAGCGCAGGTCGAGGTAGCCGAGGGTGCAGCCGCAGGCGACGTCGGCGAGGCTCATGCCGTTGCCGAGGAAGTAGGTGTTTTCGCCAAGCGCTTCGGACAGCGCTTCGAGGCCGCGGAACAGGGTCTTTTCCTGCAGCACCAGCCAGTCGGCGCTCTGCTTGTCGGCGGCGCGCTTGCGTTCAAGGAAGAGCGCGACGGCGGCGTCGGTGACACCATCCGACAGCGCCTCGATGCCGCGCACGGCCATGCGACTCTTGTGCTCGGCGGGGATGAGGTTCGACACGGGGCTGGCGTGGTCGAGGTATTCGACGATGACGCGCGAGTCGAAGATGGAAACGCCGCCTTCGAGCACCAGCACCGGCACCTTGCCGAGCGGATTGTAAGTCGCCACCACGCTGTCCGGCGCCCACGGGTCTTCGACCTGGAGCTGGAAGGGGATTTTCTTTTCCGCGAGCACGACACGGACCTTGCGGCCGTAGGGGCTGGTGAGCGAGGTGACGAGTTTCATGAAAGGTCCTGAGAAAGGGAATTACCCGGGTGCGGCGCCATTATCGCTCGCCTGTAGTATGGCTCCAACCCGTTCGCGCAACATCGGCACAACCTCCGCCTCGAACCACGGATGGCGCTTGAACCAGGCGCGGTTGCGCGGGCTGGGGTGCGGCAGCGGCAGGGAGTCCGGCGCGAACTCGCGCCAGGCTGCGACAGTGTCGGCGAGCGTGCGGCCGCGCCGTTTGCCAAGGTAGTAGGCCTGCGCGTAGGCGCCGATCAGCAGGGTGAGCCGGATCCGCGGCATCGCGGCGCGCAAGGGCGGGTGCCAGAGCGGCGCGCACTCCGGGCGCGGTGGCAGGTCGCTCCCCTTAACCGTCCCTGGGTAGCAGAGTCCGGTGGGGACGATGGCGACGCGCGACTCGTCGTAGAACGCCTCGCGCGACATTTGCAGCCACTCGCGTAGCTGGTCGCCCGACGGATCGTTCCACGGGATGCCGGTTTCGTGGACGCGGCGGCCGGGCGCCTGCCCGACGATCAAGAGGCGCGCGGAGGGCGAAGCGCGCAGGATGGGCTTAGGCGGGTTGGGCAGGTACGGCGCGCAGACGGTGCAGGCGCGCACCCGCGCCAGCAGGTCGGCGAAGGATTCGCCTGCGTGAGGCTCAGCGCGCGTGCTCGACGATGTAGCGCTTGACCGCTTCGACATCGGCGTCCATCACGTGCTTCTTCTGCGGCTGCGCTTCGAGGTTCGCCAGTTCGGCCGGACGCACCGGCTCGACGCCGAGCGCCTCGCGGATCGCGTCCTCGAACTTGGCGGGCTGCGCGGTTTCCATGCAGACGAGGGGCACGCCCGGCTCGCGGTGCTCCAGGCCCACTTTCAGGCCGTCGGCGGTGTGCGGGTCGATCATGGTGCCGTAAACCTCGTACACGGTGCGGATGGTGTCCATGCGGTTGGCGTGGCTGCTCGAGCCCGAGACCATGCCGAAGTCGGCGACGCGGTCGAAGAGGCCGTCGGCCTTGAGGTCGAAGCTGCCGCCTTTGTCTACCGCGGCCCACAGGCTGCCCACCTTGGCGGCGTCGCGGCCGGAGAGATCGAACACGAAGCGCTCGAAGTTCGACGCCTTCGAGATGTCCATGCTCGGACTGGAGGTGTGCCGGGTCTCGGGGCGCGGACGGTAGACGCCGGTCTTGAAGAACTCGTCGAGGACGTCGTTCTCGTTGGTCGCAACGATGAGCTTCCTGATCGGCAGGCCCATCTGGCGCGCGATGTGGCCGGCGCAGACGTTGCCGAAGTTGCCCGACGGCACCGAGAACGAGACCTGCTGGTCGTTGCTGTGGGTGGCGGCGAAGTAGGCCTTGAAGTAGTACACGCTCTGCGCCGCGACGCGCGCCCAGTTGATCGAGTTGACGGCGCCGATATGATATTTCGACTTGAAGTCAAGGTCGTTGGACACCGCCTTGACGATGTCCTGGCACTGATCGAACACCCCGCGGATCACCAGGTTGTGGATGTTTGCGTCCGTGAGCGCGTACATCTGTGCCTGCTGGAAGCGCGTCATGCCGTGCTCGGGCGAGAGCATGAAGACGCGGATACCGCGCTTGCCGCGCATCGCGTACTCGGCGGCAGAGCCGGTGTCGCCCGAGGTCGCGCCGAGGATGTTGAGCTCGCCGTGGGTCTTGTCGAGCACGTACTCGAACAGGTTGCCCAGGAGCTGCATCGCCATGTCCTTGAATGCCAGCGTCGGGCCGTTCGACAGCGCGAGCACGTGCAGGCCCGGCTCCAGGGTTTTGAGCGGCGTGATGTCCTCGGCGTTTTCCTGGTCGGTCACGTAGCGGTAGACCTGCGGCGTGTAGGTCTTGTCGATCAGCCGACGCAGGTCGTCGTGCGGAATGTCGTCGACGAGGCGCGACAGCACCTCGAACGCGAGCTCGCGGTAGTTCATGCCGCGCATGGCTTCGAGTTCGGCGGCGGAAAAACGCGGGTAGGTTTCCGGCACGTAGAGGCCGCCGTCGCTGGCGAGTCCGCCGAGCAGGATTTCGGAGAAACGGAGTTGCGGGGCGAGGCCACGCGTGCTGAGGTATTTCATTGCCTGCCCTTGATCACTTGGCTGCCAGTTCTTCGAGGCGAATGCGCATCACCTGCCCCGCTACCGTGTCGAGCGCCTCGATCTTCCGGATGGCGGCGTTGACGTTCTTTTCCACCGTGATGTGGGTGAGCAGGATGATGTCGACCTGCTCCTCGCCCTCGGCCGGCTCCTTCTGCACCATGGCGTCGATGGAAATATCGCTGTCCGCCAGGATGCGGGTGATGTCGGCGAGCACGCCGGGACGGTCGAAGGCGGAGAGGCGCAGGTAGTAGGCAGTGCGCACCTCGTCCATCGGGAGGATCGGCGTATTGGCCAACTGGTCTGGCTGAAACGCCAGATGCGGCACGCGGTGGTGCGGGTCGGCGGTATGGAGACGCGTGACGTCGACCAGATCCGCGACCACGGCAGAGGCGGTCGGCTCGGCGCCGGCGCCGGCGCCGTAGTAGAGCGTCGGGCCGACGGCGTCGCCCTTCACCAGCACGGCGTTCATCGCGCCGTCGACGTTGGCAATCAGCCGCCGCTCGGGGATCAGCGTCGGGTGCACGCGCAGCTCGATGCCGTTCTCGGCGCGGCGCGCGATGCCCAGGAGCTTGATGCGGTAGCCGAGCTCCTCGGCGTACTTCACGTCCTCACGCGTGAGCTTGGAGATGCCCTCGGTATAGGCGCGGTCGAACTGCATCGGAATGCCGAAGGCGATCGCCGACAGGATGGTGAGCTTGTGCGCGGCGTCGATGCCCTCGATGTCGAAGGTCGGGTCGGCTTCCGCGTAGCCGAGTTCCTGCGCCTGCTTCAGCACGTCCGCGAAGGCCGCGCCCTTATCGCGCATCTCGGTGAGGATAAAGTTCGAGGTGCCGTTGATGATGCCGGCCAGCCACTCGATGCGGTTGGCGGTGAGGCCCTCGCGCAGCGCCTTGATGATGGGGATGCCGCCCGCCACCGCGGCCTCGAACGCGACCATCACGCCTTTGGCCTGCGCCGCGGCGAAGATCTCGTTGCCGTACTTTGCGACCAGGTGCTTGTTGGCGGTGACCACGTGCTTGCCGTTGGCAATCGCCTGCAGCACGAGCTCGCGTGCCGGTTCCAAGCCGCCGATGAGTTCGACGACGATGTCGATCGCGGGGTCGTCGACGACGTCGAAGGGGTTGGTCGTGAGCGGCAGGTCGCCGGCGAGCTTCTTCGCCTTGTCGAGATTGCGCACCGCGGCACGCACGACGCGGATCTCGCGACCCGCGCGGCGGGTGATTTCTTCGGCGTTTCGCCGCAGCACGGTGAGCGTGCCGCCGCCGACGGTTCCCAGGCCCAGCAGGCCGACGTGGATGGGTTTCATTGTTCGAGTCTCGGTCAAATAATCTGGATCAGCGATGCGCCCGCTGGCGGTCGAGGAAGCGGCTCATGCGGCCAATCGCCTCGGTCAGGTCTTCCTCGTGCGGCAGGAACACCACGCGGATGTGGTCCGGGTGCGGCCAGTTGAAGCCGCTGCCCTGCACCACCAGCACGCGCTCCTCTTCCAAGAGGTTGAGGATGAATTTCTGGTCGTCATGGATGTGATAGAGCTTGGGGTCGAGCCTCGGGAAGAGGTACATCGCCGCCTTGGGCTTGACGCAGGAAACGCCCGGAATCAGCGTCAGCAGTTCGTGGGCGAGGTCGCGCTGGCGGGTGAGGCGCCCGCTCGGCGCGACCAGGTCGTTGATGCTCTGGTAGCCGCCCAAAGCCGTCTGGATGCCGTATTGCCCCGGCACGTTCGAGCACAGGCGCATCGACGCCAGCATGTTCAGGCCTTCGAGGTAGTCCTTGGCGTGGCGCTTGTCGCCCGAGACGATGAGCCAGCCGGCGCGGTAGCCGCACGCGCGGTAGTTCTTCGACAGGCCGTTGAAGGTGACGATCAGCACGTCGTCGGCGAGCGAGGCGATCGAGGTGTGCTGCGCACCGTCGAACAGCACCTTGTCGTAGATCTCGTCGGCGTAGATGATCAGCTGGTGCTGGCGCGCGATCTCGATGATCTCCTTCAGCAGCTCGGTCGGATACAGCGCGCCGGTGGGGTTGTTGGGGTTGATGACGACGATGGCGCGCGTGTTGGGCGTGATCTTGGCGCGCATGTCGTCGAGGTCGGGCAGCCAGCCGGCGCCCTCGTCGCACAGGTAGTGGCGCGGCTTGCCGCCGCCCAGGCTCACCGCCGCCGTCCACAGCGGGTAGTCAGGCGCGGGCACCAGCACCTCGTCGCCGTTGTTCAGGAGCGCCTGCATAGCCATCACGATCAGCTCGGACACGCCGTTGCCGATGATGATGTCGTCGATGGTGACGCCGGCGATGCCCTTCCTCTGCGTCTCGTGCATGACCGCCTTGCGCGCGGCGAACAGGCCCTTGGAATCGCTGTAGCCGGAGGCATTGGGCAGGTTGACGATGACGTCCTGCACGATCTCCTCCGGCGCCTCGAAGCCGAACGGCGCGGGGTTGCCGATGTTGAGCTTGATGATGCGGTGGCCTTCCTCCTCCATCTGCCGCGCGCGCGCCATCACCGGCCCGCGGATGTCGTAGCAGACGTTGTCGAGCTTGCTCGACTTGTGGATGGTGCGCAGGCGGGGCCTGGAGTCAGCCGTCACGATGTTTTCCCGGAAATGGCTCAAGGTCTGGAACGCCTTGAAAAACCGGGAATTTTACCGGAGCCGCCGGGCCCCGGCAAACCGGCGCGGCGGCGAATCTGCTAAGGTTTCAGCATGAAACTGCATCTCAACACGGACGCCAGCCAGCCGCTCTTCACCGGCTACGGCATCGACCACGTGGTGATCGGCGGCCAGCGCCACGAAAGCGCGCTCCTGCTGACCGAGGCGGGCGTCGAGGTCGCGCCCTGGGCCGGGCTGGACTTCCACGCGCTCACCGCCGCCCACTTCGAATGGGTCGCGCGGCGCGAGCTGGACATTTTGCTGTTGGGGACGGGCAACCGCCTGCGCTTCCCCCACCCCTCGCTCACCCGCCCGCTGGTCGAGGCGCGCATCGGGCTCGAGGTGATGGACATCGGTGCGCTCTGCCGCACCTACAACATCCTCGCCAGCGAGGGTCGCAAGGTCGGCGCGGCCGTGCTGTTCGACCGCGCCTGAAGGCGGCTCAGCCCTTCTTCAGGGCCTCGCGGCGCAGCGCTTCCTCTTTCTGGATCGCCTCCAGCATCGCCGCATCCGGGTCCGCCCAGTCGACGCCGGCGCTACGCGCCATCCAGGCGGTCGCGCGCGCGAACTCCTCGAGCGTGAGATCCGGCCGGCCGCCCTTGGGCGGCATGCCACGGATGCCAACCCAGCCGTGCGCGGTCACCATCGCCTGGCCTTCCTTGACGAGCGCATCCCAGCCGCCCGGCTCGCCCGCCTTCGGTGCGCCGGCCACGCCGCCAGCGTGACAGGCCATGCACACTTCGCGGTACACGCGTTCGCCGCTCTTGAGCGCGACGGGCGCCGGTGCAGGAACCGCTGCGGTCTCGCCCGTCGCCGGGGCGCCTTGCGTGGTGGCCGGCGGACTTTCCTGCTGGCCGCACGCGGCGAGCGAGGCGACCGCCAGCAGGGGGATCAGGGTGCGTTTCATGGTCTCGTTCCTTTCTCGTTCGGGTTGGAAAGCCGATGCACAGCGGGTCGCCGCCGAGGCCTCAGATCCCCGGCATCACCTGCTCGAAGCTCGCAATTGCCCGAAAGCAGCCGCAGTCTTTCGGCGGCTGCTTGGAATCGGGGTTGCACACCGCGAGCAGGTGGGCAATGCCATAAGCCTGCGCGCTCTGCAGCACCGGCAGGCTGTCGTCCACGAACAGCGTACGCTGCGGATCGTAGGGTTCGATCGTCTGCAGCGCCTGCCAGAAATCCGGGTGCTCCTTCGGCAGGCCGAGCCGGTGCGAGGAGATCAACGCGTCGAACCAGGCGTCGATGCGGGTTTCGCGCATCTTGAGGCCGAGGCTCTTGGGGTGGGCGTTGGTCACCATCACGACGCGGCGACCGGACGCACGCAGCGCCTGCAGGAAGGCCGGCACGTCGGGGCGCACGGCGATGAGATGCACGACCTCTTCCTTCAGCTGCACGACGTCGAGCGCAAGCTCGCTGCTCCAGAAGTCGATGCAGTACCAGTTGAGCGTGCCGGCGTGGCGGTCGTAGTGCTGCGCCAGCCGCTCGCGCGCGATCGCCTCGTCGAGGCCGTGGTATTCGGCGTAGCGGCGCGGCATGTGTTCGCGCCAGAAGTGGTTGTCGAAATGCAGGTCGAGCAGGGTGCCGTCCATGTCGAGGAAAACGGTGTCGATCTGCGGCCAGGCGATCATGGCGAGGGGCGAACCGGCTTCAGAACAGCTCGTCCTTGGTCACGCCGCGACGCCGCAGCAGCTGACGCAGCAGGCGCAGCGACTCCATCTGGATCTGCCGCACCCGCTCGCGCGTGACCTGCAGTTCGAGCGCCAGATCCTCCAGCGTGAAGGTCTCGCAGCCGTTCAGGCCGAAGCGGCGCTCGATCACCCAGCGTTGCTTGTCGTTGAGCTGGGAGAGCCATTCGTGGACGTGGTGCTCGACCTCCTCGATCTGCAGCAGTTCGTCCGGCAGGTGGGCATTGTCGTCGGCGATCGCCTCGCCGAGCGACAGCGAGGGATCGACATCGAGCGGCGCGTCGAGCGAAGCCACGCGCTCGTTCAGCTGCAGGATGCGGCGCACGTCCTCGACCGGATGCCCGGTGAGCGCGGCGATGTCGTCCGGGGTCGCGTCGGTCACGCCGTGCGTCTCGAGATGGCGCTTGGCGCGCAGGTAGATGTTGAGTTCCTTGATGATATGCACCGGCAGGCGGATGGTGCGTGACTGGTTCATGATCGCGCGCTCGATGTTCTGCCGGATCCACCAAGTGGCATAGGTCGAGAAGCGGAAGCCCCGCTCGGGGTCGAACTTCTCCAGCGCGTGAATGAGGCCGAGGTTACCCTCCTCGACCAGATCGAGCAGGGTCAGGCCGCGATTGGCGTAGTGCTTGGCGATATTGACGACCAGACGCAGGTTGCGCTCGATCATGATCTGCCGTGCCTCGAAGTCGCCGGCGACCACCCGGCGAGCCAGCGCGACTTCCTCCTCGGCGGTCAGCAAGGGCGACTGGCCGATCTCGTTGAGATAGAGCTGGGTCACGTCGACCTGCGGCTCGTCGAGAATGGCGGCAGCGAGCTCTTCGGCGGAATCCGTCGTCTCCACGGGCTCGGCTTCGTCGGGCATGAGTTCGTCGGATTCGTCGCGGGGGTCGGTGCTCATGAACGCTCCGGAAGAAAGTTCAGAGGGTCGAGCGGTTTGCCGAAGCGGCGAATTTCGAAGTGGAGTTTAACGCGGTCAGCGCCGCTGTCGCCCATGAGCGCGATGCGCTGGCCGGCGGTGACCGTGTCGCCCTCCTTCACCAGGATGGTTTCATTGTGCGCGTACGCCGAGAGGTACTCGTCAGCGTGCTTCACGATGAGCAGGCGACCGTAGCCGCGCAGGCCGGTGCCGCTGTAGACGACCCGCCCGGGCGCGGCCGCGACGATCGGTGCATTGCGCTCCCCGGCGATCTGGATGCCCTTGCTGCCCCCCGTGCCGAAACGGGCGATGAGCGTGCCCTCGGCCGGCCACATCCAGCCGTCAGCACTCGCCGCGGGTGTCGCCGCCGCAGCCGCCGGGGCGGGCGGGGCCGCGGTCGCCTGCGGCGGTTGAGGCGAGGCAGCGGCGGGCTTCGGCGCATTGACCTGGGCCCAATTGGCGTCGGAATACGGCAACAACACCGCCTGCGGCTCGTGCACTTCGGGGGGCTGCGAGACCGGACGCGGCTTCGGCACCGGCTCGTCGTCGAGCGGCCGGATCTCGACCCTGCCCCCGGCAGGCGGCGTCAGCCGCAGCACCTGGCCGACGAGGATGCGGTCGGGCGATTCGAGCTGGTTCCAGATCGCCACTTCGCGATAGTCGAGGCCGTTGGCGAAGGCGATGGCATACAGGGTGTCGCCGCGCTGCACCGTGTGAAAGCCCGTGGTCGACGCGGCGATCTGCGGGGTCGTCGGCGGCGGGCTCGGCGCAACGACGGGTGCCGCCGGCGGACGCGCCGTGGTGCGCTCGACCACCGGCGCCGGGCCGCTCGCGGCGCAGCCCGCCAGCGCCGCGACGAGCGCGGCAAGCCCGCTTATACGCCACATCGACGCACGCATCACGCAACCCCCGGCAGCAAAGGCACGAATTTCACCCCTTCGAGGCGCCGCTCGGTAAAGGTGTCGCCCTGACGTTCGATGACGCACAGCGTCTGCGTGGCCGTGCCCAGCGGCATCACGAGGCGGCCGCCGTCGGCGAGCTGGGCCAGCAACTCCTGCGGCACCTCGCCGAAGGCGGCGGCGACGACGATGGCGTCGAAAGGCGCGAAGTCGCGGGCGCCATGCATGCCGTCGCCATGCTTCGGCTTGACGTTGTTGATGCGCAGCTCGCGCAGCCGCGCGCGGGTCTTGCCGACGAGCTGCGCGATGCGATCCATCGAGATGACCTCGCGCGCGAGCCGGGCGAGCACCGCGGCCTGGTAGCCGCAGCCAAGGCCGATTTCGAGCACGCGCCCGAGCGGTCGGCCCTGCCCCGCTTCGCCGTGGCGAGCGAGCTCGGCCATGCGCGCGACGATGTAGGGATGGGAGATGGTCTGGCCGAAGCCGATCGGCAGCGCGGTGTCCTCGTAGGCGCGGGACTCCAGCGCCTGGTCGACGAACAGGTGGCGCGGCACCGCGCCCATCGCCGCCAGCACGGTTTCGTCCTTGATGCCCTGCTCGCGCAGGCGCTCGACCATGCGGCCGCGCGTGCGCGCCGAGGTCATACCGATGCCGGCGCGGGGGTTCAGGGTTTCAGCCATTTGCTCACGCTGTCCATCTGGCTGAAGCGGGTGAGGTCCATCTGCAACGGGGTGATCGACACCCAGCCGTGGGCTACCGCGTGGAAGTCGGTGCCCTCGCCCGCGTCCTGCGCGGCGCCGGCGGCGCCCACCCAGTACACGGTCTGGCCGCGCGGGTTGGTCGTCTTCACCACCGACTCGGCCTTGTGGCGCTTGCCGAGCCGGGTCACGGCGAGGCCTGCCAGGTCGTCCCAGGCGCGGTCGGGCACGTTGACGTTGAGCAGCATGGTCTCGGTCGGCGGCTGCGCCTGGATGCGCTGCACCAGGTCGACGACCACCCGCGCGGCGGTGTCGAAGTGCTGCGCGTTGTGGTTGGCGAGCGAGACCGCGATCGACGGAATGCCGAGCAGGTAGCCTTCGGTCGCGGCGGCCACCGTGCCCGAGTAGATGGTGTCATCGCCCATGTTGGCGCCATGGTTGATGCCGGAGATCACCATGTCGGGCAGATGGTCGAGCATGCCGGTGACGGCGAGGTGCACGCAATCGGTCGGCGTGCCGTTGACGTAGTAGAAGCCCCCGGGCGCCTGGCGCAGCATCAGCGGCCGGTCGAGCGTGAGCGAGTTGGAAGCGCCACTGCGGTCACGCTCGGGCGCCACCACGGTAATCTCGGCGTGCGGGGCAAGCGCCTGCGCCAGCACCGCGAGGCCCGGGGCGAAATAGCCATCGTCGTTGGAGAGGAGGATCCGCATCAGCGACGGCCTCCGATCCGGGGTGTGCGCAAGGGGCGAGCGAGGGGGTCGAGGCGATGCGGAAACATGGCCTGGATTCTACCATCGGCCGATGAACGAATCAGTCGTACTCGCGCGTATAGAAAGCGTCGAAGCTGCTCTGCTGCCCGGCCTGCGCTTCCAGCCGCACGCGCGGGCTCAACTGGTAGATCACCTTCACCACCTGGTTGAGGCCATTGACGCTCTGCTCGTAGGCGAGCGTCGCCCGGGAGGAGAGCCGCTTGCCGACGCTGACCACCGTCGCGCCCAGATCCTCGCCGTCGCCGGCACGCACGCCGAAGCTGTCGATCCGCAGCGTCTCGGCGATCTGCGCCTGCAGGCTCACCGATTCGGCCTGACTCAACAGCGCACCGGCGGCGAGTTGCAGCAAGGCGAACTCCTGCTGGCCGCCGCGCTCGAGGCCATGCCCCAGCACCAGCCAGGCGAGCTTTTCGCCGTCGGGCAGCGGCGGATCGGAAACCAGCGTGACCAGGGGGTTTTGCACCGTGCCGCGTACCTGCACGCCGACCTTCACGGCGGGCGTCTTTCTCACCGCGAGGATATCGAGACCGGGATTGTCGATCGGCCCGACGAAGGTGAGCACGCCGCGCTCGATGTCGAGCGTCTGCGCGTAGGCCGCATAACGGCCGCTCACCACCTGGATGCGGCCTTCGCCGCGCAAGGCGTTGTTGAGGGTGAACACGCGCAGCGTCCCGCCCAGGCGGGCGTCGAGGCCACCACCCTTGAAGAGGAAATCGTTGCCCAGGTTGAGCTTGAGGTCGAGCAGCAATGGCAGCCTCTGCGCCGCCGCCTGCTCGCGCGGCGGCCGGCCGACGACGACCACGTCGCTCGACAGGGCGGGCCGGCTCGCCTCGGGCATTTCGAGCCGCGCTCGGTCGGCGGTCAGCTCGCCCGTCAGATGCAAGCGCCGCGCATCGAGGTTCAGGCGGGTGGTGCCGGAAACCGTCACGCGGCGGTCGCTGCGATGGGTTGCCGCGAACTTGTCGAAGTCGAGCTCGAGCCCCGCTCGCGGGTTTCTCAGCTGCGCTTCGCCACGCACCAGGATGCGGCCGCTGCTGCCCTTGAGCTCGCCCTCGCGCACGCGGACGCGATCGTCCGCGAGCACCAGTTTGAGCGTGCCGTCGGTGACGGCGACACCCTCGTCCGGCAGGCTGAAGCGGATGCGCTCGGCATCGATACGTCCATCGATGCGCGGCGCAGCGAGACTGCCGCTGCCCGCAAGCTCGGCGTCGACGCGCGCGTCCGCGCGCACGCCAACCGGAAGCCATGGCCGGACAGCCCGCAGGTCGGGCACGTCGAGCTTTGCCGTCCACGCCAGCGGGCTGCTGCGCGGCAGCGTGAAACCCACGTCGGCGCGCGTCAGCGTCGCCTGTCCCTCGGCGCGCAGCTGGCCGGCCTCTGCGCTGATGGCCACCGCCCTCGCGCGAAGGCGGCTCGCCACGGCCTCGACGTCGAGCTCGAGGGTTTGCACCGCGAGCGCGAGCGCCGGGTCCTGGACGCGCACGTCGCCGGACCGCCGCGCGAGGCGCGCGCGGCCGTCGAGCGTGTCGCCCGCGCGAAGGTCCCATTCGCCGTCAACGCGCAGGTCGGTGCTGAACGGCGCCGACTCGACTTGGGCGAGCAGGAGCGCGAGCGGCAGGTTGGCGAGCATGCCGCGGCTGGCGAAGCGCGCATCGGCATGGCTCAGGTGATCGACCGTCACCCGGCCGCCCGCGACGCTCAGGGTCAGCGCCTCGACCTGCTGCCGCGCGCGAGACAGTTGCAGCGTCGCGGGCGCGACGAGCGTGATCGGCCACGGTCCCTGCGCCGACGCCTGCCGAAGCTCGCCGCGCCAGGTGAGCGCATCGTCGAGCCCGCCGGCGAGACTCGCCACCAGTTGCCAGTCGGGAACGCGTGCGTCGAACTCGAGCGTGTGGGCATTGCGACGCCCCTGTAGCGTCGCGCGCACGGCATCGAGACGCTGGCCGGCCACGGCCACACCGCGGGCGTCGAGCCGGCCGTCGAAAACGCCGTCCGCACTCGCCTGCACGTTGAGGTCCAAGTCCAGGCTGTCCGCCGCGATGTTACCCGGCAGGCGCAAGCCGCCCGCCCGCGCGCTCGCTTCGATCCTCGGTGCCAAGGGGTCGCCGCTCAGGGTGCCGCGGCTGGTCAGCCGCCCGGCGAACCCCAGATTGAGACGCGCGAGTGCGGGTGCGTCGATGTCCCAGGCCAGCCGGTCGCCGGATCGGCCGTACCCGCCCGCGAGCCTCACCCGGTTGCCAGCCACGTCGACGTCGACGTTGGCGTCCGCCAGATGGCGATCCCGGTAATCCAGCCGCGCCTGTCCGGACACCCGGCGCCCCTCGAGCTCGCCCGGCGGCAGGCTGACCTGCGCGTACACGGCGAGATCGGGAGCGAGCGCGCCGCGCGCTTCGCCGCGGGCATTCAGCCGGCCGCGCGGAAACTTGCCGAAACGCGCCGGGTTGACGTTGGCGAGATCGAAGCCGACCGCAAAAGCGCGCGTGCTGTCGAGTTGCAGCCGGCCGTTCGCCGTCAACCGGCCGGCCTGGCCCTCGAACGCCGCCGACTGCAAGGTCAGGGCCCTGTCGCCGTGCGTGAGGGTGAAGCGGCCCTGGCCCCAAGTCTCGGCGACCTCGGCGGCGAGAGTCTGCTGCGCCGCGTCGCCGTTCAGCCGAAGCGCGGTGCGCAGCGTGGTCGCATGGAGGTCACGATGCAGGCCGGCAAGGTTCAGTCGCGGGCTTGCCAGCGTCACGGCGAAACGGCCCGCGCGCCAGTTGCCGTCACCAGAAAACCGACCCGCCGGGCCGAGGTCGATGACGAGCGAACTGAAGTCGGCATGCTCGGTGTCGCCGAACAGCGCGCCGGAGAGACTCGCGAGGGGCAGTCGCTGCTGGTCGACTCGTCCGGGCAGCGCGTTGGACACGCTGAAGCTGCCGAGCAGCCGTTCGCCCGGCCGGCCTTCGAAGATCCCCGAAAACGCGAAATCGGCGGCGGGCGCATCGGCCGCGAACACGCGCGGATCGACGCCCTGCCCCGCCACCAGCAGGCGACGCAGGCGCACCGCGTCGAAGGGTGCCGCCTCGCCCGCGGCCATCACCGACATCCCCTCGGCCTCGGCGTCGATCTGGAACACCGGCGCGGCAAGGGTGCCCTCCATCCGGAAGTGCGCCGCGACCGGCAGGGGCTCGACACGCGTCGCGTCGATCCGCGCCGAGAGTGTGAACGGCGCGTCCTTGCCGAGCGCGAGCTCGCCCGCCAGCGCCGCCCACGGCGTCGCGACGGCCGCCTCGACCAGGCGGTAGCGGTCTGCCGTCCCATCCAGCCGCGCGCGCAGCCCGGTCAGCGCGATGGTATCGCCGCCTTCGACGATCTCGAGCCGGGCGAGATCGAGCGCGTGGACGACGAGATCAAACGGGATGCGCAGGCTGCGCGGGAGGGTCGGCGGCGTCGGATCGGGTTGAAGCTGGATCACCCGCACCGTCTGCGCCGCCAGCAGGTCGATTTCGATCCGGCGCTGCCACAGCGCGCGCGGGCGCCACTCGAGGCGCCCGCCCTCGACCTCGATGCGCCTGAACGCGTCGCTGAAGGTAAGTCTGCGGATCGCGATCGGCTCGCCCAGATGCCCCTCGACGCCCTCGATGACGAGGCGCTCGCCGCTGGCCGCCAATACGGTCTGCGCCAGCCAGCGAAAGCCGCTCGCGGTCGTGGTCACCCAGGCCACGGCGCCCGCGACGAGCACCAGCGCGGCCAGACCAGACACGAGGATCCAGGCTGCGCGCTTCAAAACGAAACCCCCAGCGAGAAGTGCAGGCGGAACTCGTCCGTCGCTTCCCCATAGGTCAGATCAAGGTTGATCGGCCCCACCGGCGAACGGTAGCGCGCGCCGACGCCGACGCCGAACACCGGCGAGAGGGCACCCACCGTGTCGGCGGCGTCGCCCGCGTCGACGAACACCGCCGCCCCCCAGTTGCCCTCGAAGAAATGGTTGTACTCGACACTCGCCGTGGCCAGATGCCGCACCGACGCGACGCCCCCGCTGAGGGTGCGGCCAAGGCTCTGGTAGGCATAGCCGCGCACGGAGTTGTCGCCGCCTGCGCGAAACAGGAAATCGGTCGGAATGCCGTCTCGCGTCTTCGCCAGCACGCTCCCCCACTCGCCGCGCAAGACCAGGCGCCCGTTGTCGCCGGCGGGCACGTACTGCGTGTGGCGCACGTACAGCCGCGCAAAGCTGGTGTCCGACAACAGCGCCTCGGCCGCGCCGCCGCCCTGCAGCGTGAGCACGTAGCCGCGCCGCGGATAGAACGTCCGCCCGATGCCGCGCTTGGTCCAGGCGTAGTTGGCGATGAGCGCCTGGTTGCGCGCGCTCACGACGTCGCCGATCGTCTGCGTCTCGGTCTGAAACTGCAGCGAAAGCGTCGCCTCGATCGGCCCGGCGAAGCGGGTGCGGCGCGCCCCGACCAGCCAGGACTGCGTCTCCTGGCCTTCAATATCCTCGTGCTTGACCTGCGCGCCGAGGCTGTTTTCGAAGCCGCTCGCATTGCGTGGCCAGGCCAGTTCCGCCGCCCCGGTCTGCCGGGCGCTTTCCAGGCGGCCGTCGAGCTTGAGGCGCAAGCCCTGGCCCAGCACGTTGCGATGCTGCCACCCGGTCTGGAGCCGCAAGCCGGTATCGGTGCTGACGCCGGCGCCGACGCTGAAGACCTTGGCCGGGCGCTCGACGACCTCGACCTGCATCGGCACCGCCGCCGCCTGCGCGGGGTCTGGGTCGACGCGAACCGTCGCCTGTGCGTAGTAGCCGCTGGTTTCCAGCGCCGCCTGGTAGTCGAGCAGGTCCTGCTGCCGCCAGACTTGCCCCGGGCGCACCGGACTGAGGTGGCGAACGATCGATTCCGGATAGCGCTGCGCGCCGCTCACGACCACCGGGCCGTAGAAGAACGCAGGCCCGGCGTCGACCGTCAGCGTGAGGTCGGCCGCCCGAGCCTCGGGATCGATGCGTGCCTCGCTCGCCGCCAAGCGCGCCGCCGGATGGCGCGCGGCCAGCAACGGACGCAGCGCCGCGAGCTTCGCCGCATCCCAGTCCGCCTGGCGGAAGGGCATGCCGGGCTCGAGCTTGAGTTCACGCTCAATGCGCCGACGCAGGGCCTCATGTCCCGCGGCATCGCCGCCCTCGATGTTCACGGTGACGCTGCGCACCGTGGTGCGGGGGCCGGGCACGACCTCGTACGTCATCCGCCAGTCGCCGTCGATCCACTCCACCGCACTCTCCACCTGCGGGGAGAAATAGCCTTCGGTCGCCAGCAATTCGGAGGCCGACTGTTCGCTCTGCCGCTGCAGGCGCGCGATCTCCCAGGCGTCGAACGATTCGCCCAGGCGCGCGGCGCGCGCCGTCTCCAGGTGCTGCGTGAGCAGCGCCTTCAAGTCCTTCGGCGCGTCGATCTCGACCGTGAGCGCGTGGGCGCGGGCCGCAACGAGCGCGAGAAGGACGAGCGAGATCCGGAAAAGGTGGATGAACACGACAGTCCGTGAATAGCGGTCGTCGAGCCATTCTAGGGGGCGCGCCCGGGCGCGGCAAAACCGCGAGCGGCCGGCACCCCGAATCGGGAGATCGCCCCGGCGCCGAATCCGGAAACGCGGCGTGCAGGCGGCACGGATCCTTGGCGACGCGGCAAACGGGGGAAGACACAAAAAAGAGGGTGGTATCCCCACCCTCTTTTACCCGGCAACAGAACTAACCAGGAAGTCCGCTTCAGGCCTTCTCGAAGCGGAACACCCCACCCGCCGCGTCGACGCGGATCGTGTCCTTCGGCCCGAAGCGTCCAGCCAGGATCTCCTTCGCCAGCGGGTTCTCGATCTGCGCCTGAATCGCGCGCTTCAAGGGCCGCGCGCCGTACACGGGGTCGAAGCCGGCTTTGGCGATCTCGGCGAGCGCCGCATCGGTGATGTCGAGCTTCATCTCCATCTGCGCCAGCCGTGCCTCCAGCCCCTTGAGCTGGATCCTGGCGATGCGCGCGATGTGCTCCTCGCCGAGCGCGTGGAACACGACGACCTCGTCGATCCGGTTGATGAACTCGGGGCGGAAATAGGACTTCACTTCACCGAGCACCGCGAGCTTGACCACCTGGTAGTCGTCGCCGGCCATCTGCTGGATCATCTGCGAACCCAGGTTCGACGTCATCACGATGACCGTGTTGCGGAAATCGACCGTGCGGCCTTGGCCGTCGGTCAGCCGTCCGTCGTCCAACACCTGCAAGAGCACGTTGAACACGTCCGGGTGTGCCTTCTCGACCTCGTCCATGAGGATCACGCTGTAGGGCTTCCGACGCACCGCCTCGGTCAGATAGCCGCCCTCCTCGTAGCCGACGTAGCCGGGCGGCGCGCCGATGAGCCGCGCGACCGAGTGCTTCTCCATGAATTCGCTCATGTCGATGCGGATCATGTGGTCGGCGGAATCGAACAGGTATTCGGCCAGCGTCTTACACAGCTCGGTCTTGCCCACGCCGGTGGGGCCGAGGAACAGGAACGACCCGAGCGGGCGGTTGGGGTCGGAGAGCCCCGCGCGCGAGCGCCGGATCGCGTCCGACACCACGCGCACCGCCTCGTCCTGGCCGACGACGCGCTCGTGCAATTTGTCTTCCATGTGCAGCAGCTTGTCGCGTTCGCCCTGCATCATCTTGGACACCGGTATGCCCGTGGCGCGCGACACGACCTCGGCGATTTCCTCGGCGCCAACCTGCGTGCGCAAGAGCTTGAATGCCGGTTTCTCGCCACTGGCCTCGGCCTGCTTCAGCTGTGCCTCGAGCTGCGGCAGCTTGCCGTACTGGATTTCGGCGAGCTTGTCGTACTGGCCACGGCGCTGCAACTCGGCCATTTCGCCGCGCAGACGGTCGATTTCCTCCTTGATGTGCGCGGTGCCCTGCACCTGCGCCTTCTCGGCCTTCCATATCTCCTCGAGGTCGGCATACTCGCGCTCCAGCTTGGCGATTTCCTCTTCCAGCAGCGCCAGGCGCTTTTTCGATGCCTCGTCGGTTTCCTTCTTCACCGCCTCGCGCTCGATCTTGAGCTGGATGATGCGGCGGTCGAGCTTGTCCATCGCCTCCGGCTTGGAGTCGATTTCCATCTTGATGCGCGCGGCGGCCTCGTCGATCAGGTCGATCGCCTTGTCGGGCAGGAAACGGTCGGTGATGTAGCGGTGCGAGAGCTCGGCCGCGGCGACGATCGCCGGGTCGGTGATGTCGACGCCATGGTGCAGCTCGTATTTCTCCTGCAGGCCGCGCAGGATGGCGATCGTCGACTCCACGCTGGGCTCGTCGACCATCACCTTCTGGAAACGGCGCTCGAGCGCGGCATCCTTTTCGATGTATTTTCTGTATTCATCCAGCGTGGTCGCGCCGATGAGATGCAGCTCGCCGCGCGCGAGCGCGGGTTTCAGCATGTTGCCAGCGTCGATCGCGCCTTCGGCCTTGCCGGCGCCGACCAGCGTGTGGATCTCGTCGAGGAAGACGATGTAGCGGCCCGGATCCATCGCCAGTTCCTTCAGCACCGCCTTCAGGCGCTCCTCGAACTCGCCGCGGTATTTCGCACCGGCGAGCAAAGCGGCAAGGTCGAGCACGAGCACCGACTTGCCCTTGAGCGTCTCCGGCACTTCGCCGTTGACGATGCGCTGGGCGAGACCCTCGACGATCGCGGTCTTGCCCACGCCGGGCTCGCCGATCAGCACCGGGTTGTTCTTGGTGCGGCGCTGCAGGATCTGGATCGCGCGGCGGATTTCGTCGTCGCGCCCGATCACCGGGTCGAGCTTGCCTTCACGGGCACGCTGGGTGAGGTCGAGCGTGTATTTCTTCAACGCCTCGCGCTGGCCTTCGGCCTCCTGCGAGGTGACGCCCTCGCCGCCGCGCACGGCGTTGATCGCGGCTTCCAGGGCCGCCTTCTGCGCGCCGTGCTGCTTGAGGAGACGCCCTGTCTCGCCCTTGTCCTCCAGCGCCGCGAGCAGGAAAAGTTCGGAGGCGATGTAGGCGTCGCCCCGCTTCATCGCCTCCTTGTCGGTAAGGTTCAGGAGATTGTTCAGGTCGCGCGAGATACTGACTTCGCCGCCCTGGCCTTCGACCTTGGGCAGGCGGGTGAGCGCCTGCGTCAGCGAGGCTTTCAGGGCCGGCACCTGCACGCCGGCGCGCGACAGAATGGCGGCGGCACCTCCACCTTCCTGGTTGAGGAGCGCCAGCAGTAGATGCTGCGGCTCGATGTAGGCATGGTCACCGCCGACGGCCAGACTCTGGGCGTCGGCGAAGGCCTGCTGGAACTGGGTGGTGAGCTTGTCAAAGCGCATGGGGAACCTCGTCCTCGGGTATATTCGTTGCTTGTGAAATAGGGCCTTTGCAGCCAATTTCAACCTCCCATGTCTGATTTCTTGCTCGCCTCCGTTGAAACCGACATCGCCCGCGCGCTCGACGAGGATGTCGGCAGCGGCGACCTGACTGCCCGCCTCATCCCCGCCGGCCAGACCGCCCGCGCCCGCGTCATCACGCGCGAAGCCGCGGTGATTGCTGGCCGCCCCTGGTTCGACGCCTGCTACCGGGCGCTCGACCGCAACTGCAGAATCGACTGGAAGGTGAACGAGGGCGACGCCGTCGCCGCCGGTACGACGCTCGTCGAATTGCACGGCAACGCGCGGGCGTTGCTGACCGCCGAGCGTCCCTCGCTCAATTTCCTGCAAACGCTGTCCGCTGTGGCAACCGCCACCCGCCCCTACGTCGAGGCGGTGCGCGGCACCCGCGCCGCCATTCTCGACACCCGCAAGACCCTTCCCGGCCTGCGCCTGGCGGAGAAATACGCCGTGCGCGTGGGCGGCGGGCAGAACCAGCGCGTGGGGCTTTTCGACGGCATCCTGATCAAGGAAAACCACATCGCCGCCGCCGGCGGCATCGCGCCGGTCCTACAGGCGGCGTTCCGGCTCGCCGAAGGCCAGGTCAGCGTGCAGATCGAGGTCGAGACGCTGGACCAGCTCGCCGAGGCGCTCGACGCCGGGGCCACGCTGATCCTGCTCGACAACTTCAGCCTGGATGCGATGCGCGAGGCGGTCCGGCTCAACGCCGGCCGCGCCCTGCTCGAGGCCTCGGGCAACATCACGCTGGAGACGGTGCGCGCGGTCGCCGAGACCGGCGTCGACCGCATTTCCATCGGCAGCCTCACCAAGCACATCCGGGCGGTCGACCTGTCGATGCGCATCGACGCCCGATGATCGAAATCGTCCGCGCCGGCTACGCCGACGCTACGCACGCCGCCGCGCTGATCGACCTGCTCGACCACTACGCCCGCGACCCCGCCGGCGGTGGCCGCCCCTTGAGCGCGTTTGCTCGCGCGAACCTCGTCGCCGCGCTCGCCGCACGGCCCTTCGCGTTCAGCGTGCTGGCCTTCGAAGGCGAAGAGGCCGTGGGCCTCGTCAACGCCATCGAGGGGTTTTCGACTTTCGCCTGCGCGCCGCTCGTCAACGTCCACGACGTCGTCGTGCGAGATACCCACCGTGGGCGGGGCATCGCCATGCAACTCTTCGCCGAGGTCGAGGCGATCGCGCGCGAGCGCGGCGCGTGCAAGCTCACGCTGGAGGTGCTGTCGGGCAACCGTGCGGCACGCGCGCTGTATGAAAAGCTGGGCTTCGACGACTACCGCCTCGACCCGGCGATGGGCGAGGCACGCTTCATGCAGAAGTGGCTCGCCTGAGTCAGGCGAGCCAGATGAGCGTCGCCATGCGGCCGGTGACGCCGTCGCGGCGGTAGGAAAAAAAGCGGTCCGCTTCGCTGACGGTGCAGCGCCCGCCGCCATACACCGCGTGCACACCGATCGTAGCGAGCCGGATGCGCGCCAGCGCGTAAATGTCCGCCAGCCACTTGCCCGGCGCATGCGGCACGAATCCGGCGGCGGTCGCGGGATGCTGCGACACGAAAGCTTCGCGCACGTCGTCGCCCACCTCGAACGCCTCTGGCCCAATGGCCGCGCCCATCCATGCCAGGATCTGCGCCGGTGGCACCCGCATCGCCGCCACCGTGGCTTCCAGCACGCCGCCGGCGAGCCCCCGCCAGCCGGCGTGCGCCGCCGCGACCACGCTGCCGGCCTGGTCGCAGAACAGCACCGGCAGGCAGTCGGCCGTGAGCACGGCGCACACCTGTCCCGCCTCGCGCGAGACCGATGCGTCGGCCTCGCGGTTGGCATCCCGCCCCAGCTCGACCACACGGGCACTGTGCACCTGCCTGAGCCACCCCGGCTCGGCCGGCAGCTGCTCGCGCAGGCGCGCCCGGTTGGCGGCGACGTGGCGGGGGTCGTCGCCGACGTGATCGCCGAGGTTGAAGCCCGCCCAGGGTGGCTCGCTCACGCCCCCTTCGCGGGTAGTCATGAGCGCCTGCACCCGTGGCGGGGCCGGCCAGTCGGGTCGGATCATCGGTTCAGGCGTAGCGCTCGGTGCCGTTGCGCAACGCCTCGAGCAGTGCCGCGAAATCGGCCGGCAGCGGACATTTCCACTGCATCGGCTCGCCGGTGAGCGGATGGAGCAGCCCAAGCCGCTCGGCGTGCAGCGCCTGCCGTGGAAAAGCGAGCCTGAGGTGGCTGCGGCGGCTGGCGCTGTACACCTGCTCACCCACGAGGGGATGGCCGATGTGCTGCATGTGGACGCGGATCTGGTGGGTGCGCCCGGTTTCCAGCTTGCAGCGCAGGAGCGTCACGCCGGGGAAACGCTCGACCACCTCGTAGTGCGTGACCGCCTCCTTGCCCATGCTGTGCACGGTGCGCTTGGTACGGTTGAAGGGGTCGCGGGCAAGCGGCGCGTTCACCGTGCCGGGGCGGTCGACCTCGCCGTAGACGAGGGCGAGGTACTCGCGCTTGACCGTGCGCGCCTGCAGCTGCCGAACCAAATCGGTATGCGCGCGCAGCGTCTTGGCGACGACCAAGAGGCCCGAGGTGTCCTTGTCGAGCCGGTGCACGATGCCGGCGCGCGGCAGCTCGGCGACCTGCGGCACGTGATGCAGCAGCGCGTTCAGCAGCGTACCGCGCGGATTCCCGCTGCCCGGATGCACCACCAGGCCGACCGGCTTGTTGATCACCAGCAGCATCGGATCCTCGAACACCACGTCGAGCGGGATCGCTTCCGGCGCGTCCGGCGTGGCGCTGGGATCGGGTTCGACCTCGACCCGCACCGACTCGCCGCCCAGCACCTTCATTTTCGTCGTGCCCCAGACGTCGTCGACCGCGATCTTGCGGGCGCGGATCCAGTTCTGGATGCGGGTGCGCGAGAACTCGGGCAGCAGCGCGGCGAGCGCCTGGTCCAGCCGCTGTCCGCCCTGGTCCGCGGGGATCACCACCTCGCGGATATCGCCCTCGCCATTTCCCTTATAATCGCTCGACATACCTTCCGTGCTCGTTCCCATGTCCAAGTTGCATCTGTCCGACTCGCGCCTATTCTATCGGCTGTCGAACCTCAAGGGCCTGTTCGGCGCCGCGCTCGTGGCATCCACGCTCGCGCTTGGCGGCTGCGGGCTGCTGCCCGAGGTGCAGGACGAAACTTCTGGCTGGTCGGCCCAGCGCCTCTATGCCGAAGCCAAGGACAACCTCAATAGCGGCAATTACGAGCGGGCAGTGAAGCTGTACGAAACCCTCGAGGCCCGCTATCCCTTCGGTCGCTACGCCCAGCAGGCCCAACTGGAAATCGCCTACGCCTACTACAAGGACAACGAGCCGATTTCCGCCATCGCCGCTGCCGACCGCTTCATCAAGCTACACCCGAATCACCCGCACGTCGACTATGCCTACTATCTCAAGGGCCTGGTGAACTTCAACGACGACCTCGGCCTCTTGGGCAACCTGGTCGACCAGGATCTCGCCGAGCGCGACCCACGGGCCGCGCGCGACGCCTTCCTCGCCTTCAAGGAGCTTGTCACCCGCTTCCCCGACAGCAAGTACGCGCCCGACTCGATCGCGCGCATGAAGTACCTCGTCAACGCGCTTGCCCGCCACGAAGTCCATGTCGCCAAGTACTACCTCAAGCGCAAGGCCTGGGTTGCCGCCGCCAACCGCGCCAAGGAGGTGCTGAAAACCTACCCCGAAGCGCCCGCGATGGAAGAGGCGCTCGCCATCCTGATCGTCGCCTACGACAACCTCAAGCTCACCGATCTGCGCGACGACGCTAAGCGTGTCCTGGCCCTCAACTTCCCCAACAGCCGTTACGCGTCGGGGGTCAACATCGAGGGCAAGGCCTGGTACCGGTTTTGGTAAGACCCAACATGCTTTCCCCAGAGCGCTGCGCCTCGACGGGCAGCGCCTGCCGGCGTCGCGAAAGCTCTCTTCATACCAGCACATACGAATATCCCTAAAGTTGCGCGGCTTTCTGCCGTTGTCGCACTAACGTAACGCCGGTAGCGAGCAAGCCGCATGGCCGGGCGAGTTGCCCCGCCCAGGGCAGAGGGAAACGAGCCGAAAGACGCGAAACATTTACATTTAGAGAATACCCGCAGCCGCCAAGCCCCCTGATGCCCGCTCCCTCGCCTACGCCCGAACAGCAGATCGCCGCCCTCGAGAGTCAACTGCGGCAGCGTGAGCGCGATATCGATTTGCTCAAGGAAACCGCCCTCGCAGTGGGCAGCGAACTCGACCTCGATACCGTGTTGAAGCTGGTGGCCGAGCGCGCCCGGGAGCTCATCGATGCAGAGACGGTGCTGATCCCGACGCTGAGCGAGGACTGCGACGTCTACACCTACAGCGCCGGCGCCGGCCTCCATGCGGACGAAATCGTCGGCGAGTCGCTGCCGCTCGACTTCGGCGTCTGCGGCTGGGTGTGGAAGCACCGCCGGGCATGGTGGCGCGGCGTGCTCGACGAACTCTCGCCGCAGGAGCGCAACCGCTGGGAAAAGGAAGTCGGCACCCTGATCCTGGTGCCTCTGGTCGGACGCCAGCATTTTCTCGGCGGCATCGCCGGCATGAACAAGCGAAGCGGCGAGGATTTCAGCAAGAAGGATCTCGACCTGCTCACGCTGTTCGCGGGCCAGGTGGCGATCGCGATCGAGAACGCGATGGCGATGAAGCAGCTGCGCGAAGCGCAGCAGGCTGCTGAGGCTTATCAGATCCGACTCGAGCAACTGAACAAGCGCTTGGTTGCAGTCAACCAGGAACTCGAATTCCTGTCCCTTTACGACCAACTGACCCAGCTCCCCAACCGTTCGCTTTTGCGCGATCGCCTGCTCGAACGCATGGCCGCCGCCGACGCCGCCCACCCGCTGGCGGTGCTCTTGATCGACCTCGACCGCTTCCAGGACGTGAATGACGCGCTCGGGCACGAGGAAGGTGACCGCCTGATCCGCGCGGTCGCGGAACGCTTCAAGGCCGTGGCCGACGCGAGCGCCACGCTGGGCCGGATCGGCGGCGACGAGTTCCTGCTCGTCCTCACCGACGCCGGCGCCGAACGCGCCATTGCTGCCGCGCGCGCCTTGCAGGAGAGCCTGCGGCGCCCGATCGATCTCAGCACGCAGAGCGTGGTGGTCACCGCCAGCATCGGCGTTGCGCTGCATCCCGAGCACGGTGGCGACGTCACCACCCTGCTCAAGCACGCCGACGCGGCGATGTACGCCGCGAAGCGCCAGAAGAACGACGTCCAGCTCTACGACCCCGAACTCGCGGAGATCAGCTCAGGCCGCCTCACGCTGGCGAGCGACTTGCAACGCGCCTTGCTGGATCAGGAGTTCCGCCTCGTCTACCAGCCGAAGATCGACCTCGCGTCGCAGACCGTCGTCGGCTTCGAAGCGCTGGCGCGCTGGCCTCACAAGGTCCGCGGCTTCGTTCCGCCCGAAATGTTCATCAGCGGGATGGAACAGACCGGGCTGATCTACGACTTCACCTGCTGGGCGATCGACCAGGCAGCGGAACAGTGCGCGGCATGGTGGCAGCGCGGCTGGGGCGTGCAGATCGCGGTGAACGTTCCTGTCACCGTCATGCTCGAGCCCCGTTTCGTCGATCACCTGCAAGGCGCGCTCGAGCGCCATCAGGTCCGGAACGGCCTGATATTCGAAATCACTGAAAGCCTGTTCCTGAGCGACTACGACCGCCTGTCGTCGCTGCTCAACCGCATTCGGAGCCTCGGCGTGCGTTTCTCCATCGACGACTTCGGCACCGGCCATTCCTCGCTCGCGCGCCTGCGCCGGCTGCCGGTGAGCGAACTCAAGATCGACCGCTCCTTCGTGATGGACATGGAGAAGAACCGCGACGATCTCACCATCGTCGAGTCGACCATCCAGCTCGCGCACAACCTGGGCCTGCTGGTCGTGGCCGAAGGTGTCGAGAGCGAAGCCGCCCTGCGACACCTCGCGCGGCTCAACTGCGATCTGGCGCAGGGCTTCCACTTGGGCCGGCCGATGCCGCCCGAAGACGTGCTGGCCTTCGTCGACGCGGGTTCGTGGCGCGTCGCCCGCCCCACGGCGGGCCGGGGTTGCGCGAGCGCTTGAAACCCGCTGGCCACCCTTCGAGAACGCCTATGTAAACGACCGGCGCGTGTTGCGCCGGCGGCGTCAGATTGCGGCTTCGCCTGATTCGCCGGTGCGGATGCGCACGACCTGCTCCACCGGCATGACGAAGATCTTGCCGTCGCCGATTTTCCCCGTGCGGGCGGCGCTGATGATCGACTCCGTCGCACGTTCCACGAGGCTGTCGGGGACAACGACCTCGACCTTGACCTTGGGCAGAAAGTCGACGACGTATTCGGCGCCCCGGTAGAGCTCGGTGTGTCCCTTCTGCCGGCCGAAGCCCTTGACCTCCGTGACGGTGAGCCCGGTGACGCCGATCTCCGACAAGGCTTCGCGCACTTCGTCGAGCTTGAAGGGCTTGATGATGGCTTCGATTTTTTTCATGGCAGGTCTCCTTTGATTGGCGTGGGCATCGTGTGTCACGAGGCGAGGTCAGGCCGGTATTTCGAGGTGATGGGGTAGCGGCGGTCCTTGCCGAAGTTGCGCGGGGTGATGCGCGGACCGGGCGGGGCCTGGCGGCGCTTGTATTCGGCGAGATCGACCATGCGGATGACTTTCTTCACCGTGGCGGCGTCATAGCCCTGCGCGACGATCTCGCGCGCCGACAGGTCGCGCTCGACGTAGGCTTCGAGAATGGCATCCAGAATTTCATACGGCGGCAGGCTGTCCTGGTCTTTCTGGTCCGGGCGCAGTTCGGCCGAGGGCGGGCGGTCGATGATGCGCTGCGGGATCACCGCCGAACGGTTGTTGCGATAGTTCGCCAGGCGATAGACGCGCGTCTTGGCGACGTCCTTCAGCACGGCGAAGCCGCCTGCCATGTCGCCGTAGAGCGTGGCATAGCCGGTGCCCATTTCGCTCTTGTTGCCCGTAGTGAGCACCAGCGTGCCGAACTTGTTGGACAGCGCCATGAGCAGCGTGCCACGCGCGCGCGCCTGAAGGTTTTCTTCGGTGGTGTCGGGCGCCCGACCGGCGAACTCGCCAGCAAGTTGCGCGACGAAGGCTTCGTAGATGGGACGGATGGCGATCTCGGAATACTTCACGCCGAGGCGCTGCACCATGTCGCGCGAATCCTCGACGCTGATGCTCGCCGTGTAGTCGGACGGCATCATCACCGCGTGGACCTTGTCGGGGCCGATGGCGTCGGCGGCGATCGCCAGCGTGAGCGCCGAATCGACACCACCCGAAAGCCCCAGGTGCACGCCGGAAAAGCCGTTCTTGCCGACGTAGTCGCGCACCGCCAGCACCAGCGCGTCGTAGACGGCGGCATCCTCGTCGGGCAGCGCGGCCTGCGGCCCACTGCAGCGGTCACGGTCGAGTTCGAGATAAAAGACGCCTTCCTGCCAGGCCGGGCACTGCGCGGCAAGATCGCCATCGACGTCGATCACGAACGAGGCACCGTCGAACACCAGCTCGTCCTGACCGCCCACGGTGTTGACGTACACCAGCGGCAACCCCGATTCTGCATGGCGCGCGCGCGCGACGGCGAGGCGCTCGCGCTCCTTGTTCAGGTGGTAGGGGGAGGCGTTGGGCACCAGCAGCCAGTCGGCGCCGGCCTGCATGGCGCGGTTGGCGGGCCCCGCCTCCCAGATGTCACCGCAGATATTGAGGCCGAAATGCAGCCCGCCGCACTCGAACACGCACGGCGCGTCTCCGCGGTCGAACACGCGGCGCTCATCGAACACGGAATGGTTGGGCAGATGGTGCTTGCGGTAGACCGCCTCGACGGTGCCGCCGCGCAGCAGCGCAGCGGCGTTGAAAAGGCCGTCGTCACCGCGCTCGGGAAAGCCGACGATGAGTGCGAGCGCGGGGGGGGCGTCGACGGCAAGCTGCCGCACCGCGGCGTCGCACGCGGCGGTGAAATCGCGGCGCAACACCAGGTCTTCGGCCGGGTAGCCGCAGATCGACATTTCGGGGGTGACGAGAATCGCCGCGCCCGCCGCGTGCGCCTCATTCGCGGCAGCCAGCAATCTGGCCGCGTTGCCGGCGATGTCGCCGACGGTGAGGTTGAGCTGGGCGATGGCGAGTTTCATCGCGCGGGCTTAGCGGGCGCCCAGCGCCAACTGCACCGCCTCGCCGAGCCCCGCCGGGCTCTGTGCAACGACGACGCCGGCGGCTTCGAGCGCGCGGATCTTGGCGTCGGCGGTGCCACTACCGCCGGCGATGATCGCACCGGCATGGCCCATGCGCTTGCCCTTGGGCGCCGTCCGGCCGGCGATGTAGGCAGCGACAGGCTTCTTCATGTTGGAGCGGATGAACTCGGCCGCTTCTTCCTCGCGGCTGCCGCCGATCTCGCCGACCAGGATCACCGCCGAGGTTTCCGGGTCGGCCTCGAACATCTGCAGGCAATCAATGAAGTCGAGCCCCTTGATCGGATCGCCGCCGATGCCGACGCAGGTCGATTGTCCCAGGCCCAGCTGCGTCGTCTGGTGCACCGCCTCGTAGGTGAGCGTGCCGGAACGCGAGACGATGCCGACCTTGCCCTTCTGGTGGATGACGCCGGGCATGATGCCGATCTTGCACTCACCCGAAGTGATGATGCCCGGGCAGTTGGGGCCGATGAGCTTCGCGCCGTTCGCGCGCAGGGCGGCTTTCACGTTGAGCATGTCCAGCACCGGGATGCCCTCGGTGATGCAGACGATGACCTCGATGCCGGCGTCGGCCGCTTCGAGGATGGAGTCGGCAGCGAACGCGGCGGGCACGTAGATCATCGTCGCCTGCGCGCCGGTGTCGCGCACCGCGTCGCGCACGGTGTTGAATACGGGCAGGTTCAGGTGCGTCTGACCGCCCTTGCCCGGGGTCACGCCGCCGACCATTTTGGTGCCGTAGGCGATCGCCTGCTCGGAATGGAAGGTGCCCTGCTTGCCGGTGAAGCCCTGGCAGATGACTTTCGTATCTTTGTTGACGAGGATGCTCATGCCGCCTCCTCCACCGCGAGTTTCGCCGCCTGGGTCAGGCTTTCCGCGGCGAGAATCGCGAGCCCCGATTCGGCCAACAATTTTCGGCCCAGTTCGGCGTTGGTGCCTTCCAGCCGCACGATCACCGGAACCTTCACGCCGACCTCCTTCACCGCCTGGATGATCCCTTCGGCGATGACGTCGCAGCGCACGATGCCGCCGAAGATGTTGATGAGGACCGCCTTGACGTTGGGATCGAGCAGGATGATCTTGAAGCCCTGCGCCACCGTCTCGGGGGTGGCGCCGCCGCCGACGTCGAGGAAGTTCGCGGGCGAGCCGCCCTCGAGCTGGATCAGGTCCATGGTCGCCATCGCCAGGCCCGCGCCGTTTACCATGCAGCCGATGTTGCCGGTGAGCGCGACGTAGTTCACGCTCGCCGCGTTCGCCGCCGCCTCCTTGGCGTCGATCTGGCTGTCGTCGCGCAGCTCGGCAAGGTCCTTCCTCCGATACAGCGCGTTGTCGTCGACGCTCATCTTGCAGTCGAGCGGCAGCACGCGGTTGTCGGCGGTCACCACCAGCGGGTTGATTTCGAGCAGGCTCAAGTCGTTGCCAACGAACACGCGATACAAGGCGGGCAGCAGACGGCAGAAATCCTTGAACGCATCACCCTTCAATTCCAGCGCGAAGGCGAGCGCGCGGCACTGGTAGTCCTGCACGCCCAGCAGCGGGTCGCAGGTTTCAGTGAGCACCTTCCCGGGCGTGGCATGGGCGACTTCCTCGATGTCCATGCCGCCGGCCGCCGAGGCGACGATGGCGACGCGCTCGGTTTCGCGGTCGACCAGCAGCGACAGATACAGTTCGCGCGCGATGGGCAGGGTTTCCTCGACCAGCACCTGGTTCACCGGCTGGCCATCGGGGGCGTTCTGGATCGTGACGAGCGGCTTGCCCAGCAGGGCGTCGGCCACCGAGCGCACGTCGTCGAGCGACTTCACGAGCTTGACGCCGCCGGCCTTGCCGCGCCCGCCGGCGTGGATCTGCGCCTTGACCACCCAGGCGTCGCCGCCGAGTTCGGCGGCGGCACGAACAGCCTCGTCGGCGCTGTGGGCAACGCGGCCACGTGGCGTGCTAAGGTTGCCGGCGCGCAGAATCTGTTTGGCCTGGTATTCATGCAGGTTCATTGTTATCGATGAAAGACCGCGAAAACGTGCATTTTGAAGCAAAGCCCCCGGCGACGGAAGCCGATGCGGCCGTCGTTCGTGTCGTGACGAGCATAGCGGCGTTGCCCGCCGACGCCTGGAACGCGCTCGCCGGCGACTCGCCCTTCATTCAGCATGCCTTCCTCGCCGCGCTGGAAACGACGGGTTGCGTCGCCCCCCACATCGGCTGGGAACCGGTGCATCTCGCGCTCTTCCGCGGCAACCAGCTGGAGGCGGCGATGCCGCTCTACGTCAAGCACCACTCCTGGGGCGAGTTCGTGTTCGACTGGGCCTGGGCTGACGCCTACCGCCGGCATGGCCTCGCCTACTACCCCAAGCTCGTGTGCTGCGCGCCCTTTTCGCCGGTGCCCGGGCCGCGCCTGCTGGCGAAGACTGACGCCGACCGCGCAGTGCTGATCGAGGCGGCACTGAAGCTCACGCGTGATCTCAAGTGCTCGTCGCTCCATGTTCTCTTCCCCAACGCGCCGGATCACGCTGCGCTCAACACCATGCCGCTGCTGCACCGCAGCGGCTTCCAGTTTCATTGGTACAACCAGGGCTACGCGAGCTTCGACGATTTCCTCGCCGCGCTCACCCACGACAAGCGCAAGAAGATCAAGCAGGAGCGCAAGAAACTGGCGAGCCTCGGCGTCACCTTTCGCTGGATCGAAGGGCGCGACAGCGTGGATGCCGACTGGGCTTTCTTCTACCGCTGCTACGCCGACACCTACGCCCGCCACCGCAGCGAGCCGCATCTGAATCCCGCTTTCTTCGCGCAATTGCGCGAGACCATGCCCGACAATATCGTGCTGATCGTCGCCGACCGCGACAGCGAGCCGACCGCGTGCGCGTTCTGCATGAAGGACAACGAGCGCCTGTACGGCCGCCACTGGGGCACGCTCGAATACCTGCCCGGGCTGCACTTCGAGACCTGCTACCAGCAGGGCATCGAATACGCCATCGTGCATGGATTGAAAGTGTTCGAAGGCGGCGCGCAGGGCGAGCACAAGCTCGCACGCGGCCTGGTGCCGACGGCGACGCATTCCTGGCACTGGCTCGAACATCCGGAATTCCGCGACGCCGTCGACCGCTTCCTCGAGCGCGAGACCGAGGCGATCGCGCATTACATGGACGAGCTCGAAGGCCCGTTCCGGCGTGAGCCGCCTGCCTGATGTCGCTCGATTTCCCGCGTGTCGAGCGCCTTGGCGAAGGCGATTTCCACGCCCGCATCGCGGTGGCGCCCGGCGTGAGCGCCGTGCTGTTCAGCACGCCGCACTGCGGGAGTTGTCGCGCCTGGAAGCGCCTGCTACCCAAAGCCCTCTCGGGCGTGGCAAAAACCGTGTTCGAGGTCGACGTCAGCGAAGCGACCGGGGTGGCGCGCTACTTCGATATCTTCCACTTGCCAACGATTTACCTTTACCGCGAAGGCCGTTTTCACGCGGCGCTGCAGTGCGAGGCGCGGCTGGCGACGATACGCGAGACAGCGGCAAGGCTGCTCAACGCGCCCGCGCAGGACGAGCCCTGAATCTCCAGGGATGAGGGGTTGCGATTCGGGGGCCGCGCAGCCTCGCGATGTCACGCGAGCAGGCGCCCGACGAAAACCACCGCGATGGTGAGCAAGCCGAGACTGAGGTTCAAGCCCACCAGCTGGCGGATCTGCGCGAGCGCGGCGCCGCCCGCCTTCCAGTCCTGGGCGGCGACGGCCCGCTTGAGCCGCCCGTAGGGCGCGAAGAAGACGTGGGCGAAGATCGCCATCATGACCATGCCCAGCGCGAACATGGCGAGCGCGTAGTGCGGCGCACTGGCACCGCCCATCACCGTCAGCAGGTGCAGGCCGGTCGCCAGGATCAGCGCGACCGACACCCACACCCAGGGAAAGAACTTGCCGAATACGCCGGCCCACAGCGTGAGCCGTTGCGGCGGCTCGAGCACGCTGGCGGCGACTGGCCGCAGCGCCATGTAGGCGAAGAACATGCCGCCGACCCAAACGACGATACCGAGGACATGGAGCAGATAGGCGATTTGCATGAGTTTCCTTTCAAAACAGCGAGGCTTGATCGAGCAGGAGTTTAACCGGACCGAAGCTGCGGCGGTGCTGCGGGCAGGCACCGTGAGCCTTCAGCGCGTCGAGGTGGGCGGCCGTGCCGTAGCCCATGTGTTGGGCAAAACCGTAGTGTGGGAATTCCTCGTGCAGTCGGCGCATGAAGCGGTCGCGCTCCGTCTTGGCAAGGATGGAGGCTGCGGCGATCGCGGCGACCTTGTCGTCACCCTTCACCACGGCCTGCGCGCGCCACGGCCATTCGGGGCAGCGGTTGCCGTCGACCCACACGTCGTCGGGCGCATGCGCAAGGCCGTCGACGGCGCGCCGCATCGCCAGCATCGTCGCCTGGAGGATGTTGAGCGTGTCGATCTCGGCGACGCTCGCCTCGCCGACGCACCAGGCCACCGCCTCGCGGCGGATGACGTCGGCGAGGCGTTCGCGCGCGGCGGCGGAGAGCTTTTTCGAGTCGCGCAAGCCATCGATGCGCCGCCCGGGGTCGAGCATCACGGCGGCGGCGACGACCGGCCCGGCGAGCGGCCCTCGCCCGGCTTCGTCGACGCCGCATAAGCCAAGCGGTCCCCAGTGCAGCTTCAAGGACGTGGCTCCAGATAGGGCGCGAGCGCCTCGGCGATGCGGGCGGCGGCGCCCTGCCGCAGGGTCTCGTGGAGCGTGCGGAAGCGTCCGGCGAGCGCTTCGCGGCGCGGCGCATCGGCGAGCCAGGCGAGCACGTCGTTCGCCAGGTTCTCCGGGGTCGCGTCTTCCTGCACCCGCTCGGGCACGACGAAGTCGCGCGCGAGGATGTTCGGCAGGCCGATCCACGGCAGCAGCGCCTTCTTTCGCATGAGATGCGCGGTGAGCGCCGGCACGCGGTAGGTGATGACCATGGGCTTCTTGAACAGCAGGGTTTCCAGCGTGGCGGTGCCGGACGCGACCAGCGCGACGTCGCACGCGGCGAGCGCGGTGTGCGACTGCCCGGCGAGCACGGTGAGCGGCAGGTCGCGCCCGGCGCGCACCTGCTCGATCAACCCAGTGACGCCCGCCCCCGCCGCTGGCAGCACGAACTGCGCGTCGAGGTGATGCCGCAGGATCAATTGCGCGGCGTCGAGCATGAGGCCGGCGTGGTGCTTCACCTCGGAGCGGCGGCTGCCCGGCAGCAGCGCGATCACAGGACCCGACGGCAGTCCCAGCGTCGCGCGCGCGGCGGCTGAGTCGAGCTCGAGCGGAATGGCGTCGGCGAGCGGATGGCCGACGTAGCTCACGGGAATGCCGGCATCCCGGTAGATCGCTTCCTCGAAGGGAAACACCACCAGCATGTGCGAGACGGCCTGCTTGATTGTGTGGATGCGCTCCGGCCGCCAGGCCCAGATCGACGGGCTGACGAAATGCACGGTGGGAATGCCGGCGGCCTTGAGCTTCGCTTCGAGCGTGAAATTGAAGTCCGGCGCGTCGATGCCGACGAAGACACGCGGCCGCTCGCGCAGGAAATGGCGGGTGATGCGCAAGCGGATCCAAAGCAGTTCCGGCAGGTGCGCCAGCACCTCGACGTAGCCGTTCACCGCGAGCGTGTCGCTCGGATAAATCGCCGTGGCCCCGGCTTCGACCAGGCGCGGGCCGGCGATGCCGGCAGCGGTCAGGTCCGGACGCCGCGCCTTCAGAGCCTGGATGAAATGCGCGCCGAGCAAGTCGCCGGACGCTTCGCCGGCGACCAGACCGATGTCCATCAGCGGATGATGCCGCGCTCGGCGCGCGCGAGGAAGTCGAGCAATTGCCGGACTTCGGGATGCTGCGCGGCTTCGGGTTCGAGCTTGGCCTGCGCCTCGGCGACGGTGTTGCCCTCGCGGTAGAGGATCTTGTACGCGCGCTTGAGCGCTGCCAGCGACTCGGCGGAAAAGCCGCGCCGCTTGAGGCCCTCGCTGTTGAGACCATGCGGCGCCGCCGGCTGGCCCGAGGCCATGACGAAGGGCGGGATGTCCTTGAACACGACGGTCGAGATGCCGGTCATCACGTGCGCGCCGATCTTGCAGAACTGGTGCACGCCGGTGAAGCCGCCGAGGATGGCCCAGTCGCCGACCTCGGCGTGTCCCGCGAGCGAGGCATTGTTGGCGAAGATGGTGCGGTCCCCCACCACGCAGTCATGCGCGATGTGGACATAGGCCATGATCCAGTTGTGGCTGCCGATCGTGGTGACGCCGCGGTCCTGCACGGTGCCGGTATTGAAGGTGCAGAATTCACGGATGACGTTGTCGTCGCCGATTTCCAGCCGCGTGGGCTCGCCGGCGTATTTCTTGTCCTGCGGCGCCTCGCCGAGCGAGACGAAGTGGAAGATCCTGTTGCGTGCGCCGATCTTCGTGTGCCCGGCGATGACGGCATGCGCGCCGACCGTGGTGCCGGCGCCGATCTCGACGTGCTCGCCGACGATGCTGTAGGGGCCGATCTCGACGTCGTCGGCGAGCTTCGCGCCGGGCGCAACGATCGCCGTGGGATGGATCCTCGCCATGCTCACTTGTCGCGCAGCGTCGCCATCAGCTCGGCCTCGGCCGCCAGCGTGCCGTCGACTTCGGCGCGCCCGGTGTATTTCCAGATGCCGCGCATCTCGCGCACGATCTCGATCTTGAGCACGAGCTGATCGCCCGGCTTGACCGGCTTCTTGAAGCGCGCGCCGTCGATGCCGGCGAAGTAGACGATGCCGATGTCCTCCGGCGCGTAGCCCTTGGTCTTGAACGAGAGGATCGCGGCCGCCTGGGCCATCGCTTCGAGGATGAGCACGCCCGGCATCACCGGCGCGCCGGGAAAATGGCCGGGAAAGAAGGGTTCGTTGATGGTGACGTTCTTCACCGCGGTGATCGACTTGCCGAGTTCCATCCCGGTGACTTTGTCGATCAGCAGGAAAGGGTAGCGGTGGGGCAGGTATTGCATGACCTGCTCGATATCCATGATCATGGTTTTTCAAGTTCTCCCAGTTTCTGTTCCAGCGCCTTGACGCGCTGCACCAGCTTGTCGAGGTTGCGCATGTGCACGGCGTTCTTCTGCCACACCTCGTGTTCCGAAAACGGCAGCGCCGAGGTGTAGGTACCCGCTTTCGGCAGCGATTTGGTGATGAGCGTATTGGTCGAGATGCGCGTGTGGTCGGCAATCTCGATGTGGCCGAAGATCATCGCCGCCCCGCCGATGGTGCAATGGCGACCGATCTTTGCGCTGCCCGCGATGCCGGCGCAGGCGGCGATCGCAGTATGCGCCCCGATGCGGACGTTGTGCGCGACCTGGATGAGATTGTCGAGCTTGACGCCGTCTTCGATCACCGTGTCTTCCAGCGCCCCCCGGTCGATCGTGGTGCACGCGCCGACCTCGACGTCGTCGCCGATCACCACGCGGCCGATCTGCGGGATTTTCTCCCAGCGCTCGCCGTCGGGCGCAAAGCCAAAGCCATCGGCACCGATGACGCAGCCCGAATGCAGGATGGCGCGGTCGCCGACGATGCAGCCGTGGTACACGGTGACGCTGGCATGCAGCAGGCAGTCGGCACCGATGCGCGCGCCGTCGCCGACGACGCAATTGGGGCCGATCACGCTGCGCGCTCCCACCACGGCGCCGGCACCGATGACGGCACCGGGGCCAATGCTGGCGTCGGCCGCGATGTCGGCGTCGGCCGCGACCGTCGCCGCCGGATGCACGCCGGCAGGCGGCCGCGGCGGCGGATTCAGCAGGGCCGAGACACGCGCGAAATACAGGTAGGGATTGGACGTGAGGATGCGCGGCCGTTCGGTGGCATCACGCGCCTCCACCGGCAGGATCACCGCCCCTGCCCGCGTCGAGACGAGCTGCGGCAAGTACTTGGCCTGGGAAACGAAGCCGATCTCGTCCGGCCCGGCCCGGTCGAGCGGCGCGACCTGCCGCACCGTCTGCGAACCGTCTCCCACGAGTTCCCCGCCGAAACGGGCGACCAGCGCTGCCAGGGTGACGGCCATGGAAGAAGCGCGGCCTGCTCAGCGGGCGTTGTTGCCCAGCGCGCGCATCACCTTGTCGGTAATGTCGATCTTGTTGTCGACGTAGACGGCCTGCTCGATGATGAGGTCGAATTTCTCGGCGCGGGCGATCTCCTGGATGGCCTTGCGGGCGCGCTCCTGGATCTGCGCCAGCTCCTCGTTGCGACGCAGGTTGAGGTCCTCGCGGAATTCGCGGCCCTGGCGCTGCAGATCGCGGTTGAGGTTACCGAGGTCGCGCTCCTTTGCCTTGCGTTCGCTCTCCGGCATGGTGACACCGTCCTTGTCGAGCTGGGCCTGCAGATCGCGAGCCTGTTTGGCGAGGCGCTGCAACTCCTGGTCGCGCGCGGCGAATTCACGCTCGAGCTTCTTTTGCGCGGCGACCGACAGCGGCGCCTCGCGGAGCAAGCGCTCGGTGTTGACGAAACCGACCTTGGTGTTGGCGAGGGCAGGCGCTGCCACGCATGCGGTCGCGAGAACCACGCTTGCTGCAAACTGCTTGAACTTCATCATCGAATACTCCGGTTGCGACTGCCCTAGAACACGCTGCCCAGGGAGAATTGGAACACCTCGGTCTCGTCGCCGGTCTTCTTGACCAGCGGCTGGGCGAGGCTGAACTTGAGCGGCCCGAGCGGCGACACCCACAGCACGGAAACCCCCGCCGAGTAGCGCAGATCGCCGAACGCGAACTGGGCATACCGCCCGTCTACATCGTTCGGGCCGAAGGAAGCGCCTGCGTCGAAAAAGGCCGACATGCGGAGAGCCTTGTCATCCTTGAGTCCCGGTATGGGGAAGAAGAGTTCCGCGTTGCCGACGATGCGCTTGTCGCCGCCCAGAGCGTTGCCACTGGAATCCTTCGGGCCGAGCGTACCGCTCTGGAAGCCACGCACCGAACTCACGCCGCCGGCGTAGAAATTCTTGAAGAACGGCAGGGGCTTGCCGGACAGGCCGGCGCCATAGCCGAGCTCGCCGTTGAGCATGAGCGTGAAATCACGGCTGAGTGGGAGATATTGCTGGTGCTGCAGGGTCAGTTTGTAGTACTGCAGGCTGCCGATCGGCGTGCCAACCTCGCCCGCGACCCGCTGCAGCATGCCGCGCGTGGTGAAAAGGAAGCTGTCACGCGTGTCGCGCGCCCAGGAGCCATCGAGCCGCAGCGTGTCGTTGTCGTTGCCGTAGACGGACACGAAATCCTGCCACGCCTGCGGGCTGGTCGTGTTGACCTTCACGCTGTTCTGTTCGTAGCTGGCGCCGAGCGAGAGGAAATCGCGCTCGTTGACCGGCAGGCCGAAGCGCACGCCGAGACCCATGGTCGAGTTCTCGAAATAGCCGGTGTTGCTGAGACTGCTGGAATCGACGTCGCGCCGGTAGAGGTCGTAGCCGAGGCTGATGCCGTCGATGGTGTAGTAGGGGTTGGTGAACGACAGCGCGTACACGGTGTTGACGCTGCCGGAGTTGATCTGCGCGGACAGGCGGTTGCCGGTGCCGAACACGTTCGCCTGCGATACCGAGGTCGACAGCACCAGCCCCTCTGACGACGAGAAGCCGGCACCGAGCATGATGCTGCCGGTCGACTTCTCCGCGACGCTCACGTTGACGTCGACCTGGTCGGTCGTGCCGGGAACCGCGGGCGTTTCGATGTTGACCTCGTTGAAGAAGCCGAGGCGGTTGATGCGGTCACGCGAGCGGTTGATCTTTTCCGCGTCGTAATAGGCGCTCTCCATCTGGCGGATTTCGCGCCGCACGACTTCGTCGCGCGTCTTGGTGTTGCCGGCGATGTTGATGCGATTGACGTAGACGCGCCGGCCCGGATCGACGAACAGCGTGAACGCGACGGTGTTCTTGTCCTTGTCGAGTTCCGGCACGGCATTGACGTTGGCAAAGGCATAACCGTCGTTGCCGAGCCGCTCGCCGATCTTCTTGGTCGTTTCCGTGAGCCTGTCGCGGACGAACACCTCGCCCGGTTTGATGGTGATGAGCTTTTGCAGCTCGGCCTCCGGCACCATGGTCTGGCCGGCGAGCTTCACCTCGGACACGCTGTACTGCGGGCCTTCGGTGATGTTGACGGTAATGTAGATGCCCTGACGGTCCGGCGAGATCGAGACCTGGGTCGACTCGACATTGAACTCGAGGTAGCCGCGGTTGAGGTAGAACGAGCGCAGGGCTTCGATATCGCCGCTGAGCCGCGCCCTCGAGTACTGGTCGTTCTTCGTGTACCAGGTGAGCCACCCCGGCGTGGTCGAGGTGAACTGGTTGAGCAGTTCCTTTTCCTTGAACGCCTGGTTGCCGACGATGTTGATACGCTGGATCTTCGCCGAATCGCCTTCGACCACGTCGAACTGCACGGCGACACGGTTGCGCTCCAGCGGCGTGAGGGTGGACTTGATCTCGACCGCGTACTTGCCGCGGTTGAAATACTGGCGGCGCAGCTCCTGCTCGGCTTTCTCAAGCATCGCGCGGTCGAGCACGCGGCCCTCGGCCAGCCCGGTCTGCTTGAGGCCGTTCTTCAGGTCGTCCTCGGAGAACTCCTTGATGCCCTTGAGGGTGATCCGCGCAATCGACGGCCGCTCCTCGACCGTGACGATCAGCACGCCGTCGCGCGCCTCCATCCGCACGTCCTTGAAGAAGCCGGTGGCGTAGAGGGCCTTGATCGCGGCCGCGGTCTTCTCCTCGGTCATGAGGTCGCCGACCTTGACCGGCAGATAGCTGAACACGGTACCGGCCTCGGTGCGCTGGATGCCCTCGACACGGATGTCCTTGACGACGAAGGCTTCCTCGGCCGCCGCCGACTGCATGGCCACTGCCGCGGCCAAGGCAAGCGTCAGGCGCTTCAGTTTCATGGTTGTTCTATCCACCTATCAGGCGTTGCAGATCGTTGAACAGCGCGAAGGACATCAGCAGCAGCAGGAGAACCATGCCGACTCGCGCGCCGACTTCCATGACGCGCTCCGAGACCGGCCGCCCCGTCACAACTTCGGCGACATAATACATGAGGTGTCCACCGTCCAGTAACGGGATCGGCAGCAGATTCAGCACGCCGAGACTCACGCTCACCAGCGCGAGGAAGCCGATGAAACTGATCCAGCCGAGCGTGGCGCTCTGCCCCGCATAATCGGCGATGGTGAGCGGGCCCGAGAGGTTCTTCCACGACACCTGGCCGAGCACCATGCGGCCCATCATCTCCAGCGTGAAGACACTCATCTCCCAGGTCTTGGCGGCGCCATGCCAGATCGCCGCGAGCGGGCCGTAGCGCACCTCGGTCATCAGCATCGCCGTGACCGCCGGATCGATCAGGGGAGCGGCGCCGATCTTGCCGATGCGCGCCCCCGCCTCGTCCACGCCTTCCGGGACCACGGTCAGCACGCGCCGCTGCCCGTCGCGCTCGATCTCGATCGCAAGCTCTGCCCCGGGATGCTCGCGGATGATCTGTACCCACGCCTGCCAGCTCTCCACCGCCAAACCGTTTGCCGAGCGCACGCGGTCGCCCGCCTGGAAGCCGGCGCGCGCCGCGGCGCCATTCGGCAACACCTGGCCGATCACCGGCGCCACGTCCGGGTTGTAGCGCACGATGCCCAGGGGCCGCAGGATGTCCTGTTCGAGGTTGTCGGTGTCCATGCGCGCGGTTTCAAGACGCAGCGAGCGGCCGTCGACCAGCTCGACGGTGATCGATTCCGACGCAACGCCGGCGCGCAGCAAGGCAAGCCTCAGATCCTGGTACGACAGCGTCTCGATGCCGTTCACGCTGCGGATCTCGTCACCCGCCACGAGCCCCGCCACCGCCGCCGGCGTGCCTGCCGGCGGCTCGCCGACGATGGGTTTGAGCGCCGGCAGACCGCTCACGAAGAGCGCCCAGTAGAACGCGATCGCAAGCAGGAAGTTGGCTGCGGGCCCAGCCGAGACAATGCCGATGCGCCGCCAGACGCTGGCGCGGTTGAAGCTGCGGTGCGCCTCGGCGGCAGGCACCTCCCCCTCGCGCTCGTCGAGCATTTTCACGTAACCGCCCAACGGCAGCGCGGCGATCGTCCACTCGGTCTGGTCACGGCCCAGGCGACGCGACAGCAGCGGCTTGCCGAAGCCCACCGAGAAGCGCAACACCTTGACGCCGGCCCAACGCGCCGCGAGGTAGTGACCGAACTCGTGCACTATGACCAGGATGCCGATGGCGACGAGAAACCACAGCACGGTATGCAGCACGCTCATGGGCGCAGCGCCTCCAGGTAGTCGGTGGCGACGCAGCGCGCCGCACGGTCGGCCTCGAGCAGATCATCCAACGTGGTCGACGGACCGCCCGCCAGCGCATCCAGGGCGTGCGCGATGCTCGCCGGGATGGCGCCGAAAGGCACCGCGCCGTCGAGGAAACGGGCGACCGCCACCTCGTTCGCGGCATTCAGCACGGCGGCGGCGTTGCCGCCCGCGGCGAGCGCATCGAAAGCCAGCTGCAGGCACGGGAAGCGCGCGGTGTCGGGCGCCTCGAACGTCAGCTGCTTGCCCATCAATTCGAGCGCGGAGACGCCCGCGTCGATGCGCTCGGGAAAGCCGAGCGCGTAGGCGATCGGCGTGCGCATGTCGGGCGTGCCCATCTGCGCGATCACCGAGCCGTCGGCGTATTCGACCATGGAATGCACGATGCTCTGCGGATGCACCACTACCCTGATCTGCTCCGGCCGCGCGTTGAACAGCCAGCGCGCCTCGATCACCTCCAGCCCCTTGTTCATCAGGCTCGCCGAGTCCACCGAAATCTTCTTGCCCATGACCCAGTTGGGGTGCGCGACCGCCTGCGCCGGCGTCGCCCCGGCGATCGCCTCGACCGACAGGGTGCGGAACGGCCCGCCGGACGCGGTGAGCCACAGCGCCTTCACGCCGGCACGCGCAAGGTCACCGTCAAAATTGCGCGGCAACGACTGGAAGATCGCGTTGTGCTCCGAGTCGATCGGCAGCAGCTCGGCGCCGCTCGAAGCGATGGCGTCCATGAAGAGCTGACCCGACACAACCAGCGTCTCCTTGTTGGCGAGCAGGATGCGTTTGCCCGCCTGCGCCGCCGCCAGGGTCGCCGGCAAGCCGGCGGCGCCGACGATCGCCGCCATCACGGTATCGACCTCGGGCGCGGTTGCCACCGTCGTCAGCGCCTCAGGCCCTTCCAGTACCTCGACCGCGAGCCGCGCGGCGGCCACGCGCTCGCGCAGGGCGGCGGCAGCCGCCGGTTCACTCATCACGGCCACCCGCGGGTGATGCGCCTGGCACTGCTCGAACATGCGCTCGACCTGGGTCGCGCCGGTCAGCGCGAAGACCTCAAACCGCTCCGGATGGCGCGCCACCACGTCGAGCGTATTCACGCCGATGGTGCCGGTCGCGCCGAGGATGGTCAGCACCCGCGGCTTCATGCGCCACGCTCCAGCCACATCAGCATGCCGGCGGCGATCGGCAGCGTCGACGTCAGCGCGTCGATGCGGTCGAGCACGCCGCCGTGCCCGGGCAGCACCGTCCCGCTGTCCTTCATCCCCGACACGCGCTTGATCCAGGATTCATACAGATCGCCGAGGATCGACAGGTACAGGAGACCCGCCAGCGTCGCAGCCAGCGCCAGGAGTGGCAGCCCCGCGTAGACGCTCAATACACCCGCGTAGGCGGCCAATCCCACCAGCGCCCCGACCACGCCCTCCCAGGTCTTGCCAGGGCTAATCGACGGAGCGAGCTTGTGGCGACCGAAGCGTCGGCCGACGAAATAGGCGGCGGAGTCGGCGATCCAGACGATCGCAAGAACGCCGAGCAGGACCGCGGGACCGCGCGCGTGCAGGTCGAGCAGCGCCGCCCAGGTGGGAAGCAGCACCACCGCCCCAACGGCGGCGCGGATGCCCGCCTGCGGCGCGCGCCACTGACCCGCCAGCCATGCGGGCGCAACGAGCAGCCAGAACCCGACGGCAAGCGCGATGAGGGCTGCCTGCAGGGTCGACCAGTCGGCGGCGAAGAGCGGCGGCAAGACCAGCGCCACCAGCGCCAGCGCCCCCGCGTAAGCACGGGCCAGTCGCGTGCCGAAGTGGCTCAGTCGCGCCCACTCGAAGGCGGCCAACGCGACCACGGCGGCGATCAGCAGGTTCCACAGCCAGGCCGGCGCCCACAGCACCGCCGGTACGAACACCGCGAGCAGGAGGACGGCTGTGGAGACGCGGTTCTGCAGGGGCGTCATCACGCGCGCTCACCGATCCGCGTTGCCTGCACCTGCTCACTGGTGCGGCCGAAACGCCGCTCACGGGTGCGGTAGGACGCGATCGCGGCGTCCAGGGCCACGGCGTCGAAATCCGGCCACAGCGCGTCGGTGAAATACAGTTCGGTATAGGCGAGCTGCCACAACAGGAAATTGCTGATCCGCTGTTCGCCGCCGGTCCGGATGAAAAGGTCGGGCTCCGGCATGTCGGCGATGCTCAGCTGCTCGGCGAGCGTCGCCTCGTTGACCGCACCGGGTGCGACACCGGACAGCATGAGCTTCTTCACCGCCTGCACGATGTCCCAGCGGCCACCGTAGTTGGCCGCGACCGTCAGGGTGAGGCGCGTGTTGTCGCGCGTCAGCGCCTCGGCGTCGCGAATGAGTGCCTGGATGCGTTCGGAAAAGCCGGACAGGTCGCCGATGACCCGGAAGCGGATCTGGTTCTCGTGCAGCTTGGCGACCTCGTTCTCCAGCGCGCGCATGAAAAGATCCATCAGCAGGGTGACCTCCTCCTGCGGTCGGCGCCAGTTCTCGGAGCTGAAGGCGAACACGGTGAGGTGTGACACGCCGCGCTCGGCACAGGCGCGAATCACCCCGCGCAACGCCTCGACGCCCTTGCGATGGCCGGCGACGCGCGGCATCAGCCGCTTGCGCGCCCAGCGCCCATTGCCATCCATGATGATGGCGATGTGCCGCGGCACGGCGGCCGCAGGGTCATCCAGTTTCGCGCGGGTCGACACGCCGTTCGCTCGCAGAACCGCTCAGACCGCGAGCAGGTCCTTTTCCTTTTCGGCGAGCATCTTGTCGATCTCGCCGATGTACTTGTCGGTGAGCTTCTGCACCTCGTCCTGGGTGCGGCGCTCCTCGTCCTCGGTCGCGGTCTTGGCTTTGACGAGTTCCTTCAGCGCGTTGTTGGCGTCGCGGCGGATGTTGCGCACGGCCACGCGGGCGCCCTCGGCCTCGTTGCGCACGACCTTGATGAGGTCGCGGCGGCGCTCTTCGGTCAACGCCGGCATCGGCACGCGGATGATCTCGCCATGCGCGGCCGGATTGAGGCCGAGGTCGGAATCGCGGATCGCCTTCTCGACCTTGGCGACCATGTTCTTCTCCCACGGTTGCACGCCGAGGGTACGGCCGTCGACCAGCGTCACGTTCGCCACCTGCGGGATCGGCGTCGGGTTGCCGTAGTAATCCACCATCACGTGATCGAGCAAACCGGTATGGGCGCGCCCGGTGCGCACCTTGGCGAGATCGTTCTTCAGCGCCTCGAGCGTCTTGCCCATCTTCTGTTCCGCAGACCGCTTGACGTCCACAATCGAGGTTTCAGCCATTCTCAACTCCTCATTGGTTGCTCACCCGCGTGCCCTCGTTCTCGCCCATGACTACGCGCTTCAACGCGCCGGGCTTGAAGATGTCGAACACGACGAGCGACAAGTTCTGTTCTCGGCACAGCGCGAAGGCGGCCGTGTCGAGCACGCCCAGATTCTTTGCGATCGCCTCGTCAAAGGAAAGCGAGGCGTAGCGCGTGGCCGTGGCATCCTTCTTCGGGTCGGCGGTGTAGACGCCGTCGACCTTGGTCGCCTTGAGCAGCAACTCGGCCCCGATCTCGGCCGCGCGCAGCGCCGCCGCGGTATCGGTGGTGAAAAAGGGGTTGCCTGTGCCGCCACCGAAGATGACGACGTTGCCGGCTTCCAGTTCGCGTACCGCGGCATCGCGCTCGAAGCCCTCGCCGACGTGGGCGATCGCGACCGCCGTCTGCACCCGTGCCGGCACGCCGGCCTGCACCAACGCGTCCTTGAGCGCCAGCGCGTTCATCACGGTGGCGAGCATGCCGATCGAGTCGGCAGTGGCGCGGTTCATGCCCGACAGCGCGCCGGTGGCGCCACGGAAGAGGTTGCCGCCGCCGACGACGATGCCGACCTGCACGCCGAGCGCTGTCACCTCGCGGATCTGGGCGACGAATCCAGCCATCGTTTCCGCGTGATAGCCAAAGCTGTCCGGCCCCATGAGGGCCTCGCCGGAGAGCTTCAGCAGGATGCGTCGAACCGGCGCCATGCAGCCTCAGACCTTGGCGGCCGCGGCAACCTCGGCGGCGAAGTCGGACACCTTCTTCTCGATACCCTCGCCGACCACGTACATGGTGAAGCCGTGGCACTGCGCGTTCTTCGACTTGAGCACCTGCTCGACGGTCTGCTTGTCGTCCTTGACGAAGGGTTGCGACAGCAGGGTGACTTCCTTGAGGAACTTCTGCACCGTGCCCTCGGCGATCTTCTCCAGCATGGCTTCCGGCTTGCCGGCTTCCTTGGCCTTCTCGATCGCGACGCGGCGCTCGGTGTCGATGAGTTCCTGCGACACGCCGGAGGCGTCGAGCGACTTCGGCTTCGACGCCGCGATATGCATGGCGATGTCCTTCGCCACGCCCTCGTCACCGGAGACGTCGACCAAGACGCCGATCTTGCCGCCGTGGATGTAGCTGGCGAACTTGCCCTGCGCGTTCAGGCGGACGAAACGGCGCACCGACATGTTCTCGCCGATTTTGCCGACCAGCTCGGTGCGGAAGGCCTCGACGGTCGTGCCCTTGTAGGGCAGCGCCGACAGCGCGGCGACGTCGGCCGGGTTCTGGTTCAGCACCATCTCGGCAAGCGCGTTGGAGAGCGCCAGGAAGTCGTCGTTCTTGGCGACGAAGTCGGTTTCGCAGTTGACTTCGACCATGGCGGCCGATTTGCCGTCGGCGGCAATCGCGATGGTGACGACGCCTTCGGCGGCGACGCGGCCGGCGCTCTTGGCGGCCTTGTTGCCGAAGCGCACGCGCAGGATTTCCTCCGCCTTCTGCATGTCGCCGCCGGCTTCTGTAAGCGCCTTCTTGCAGTCCATCATCGGCGCATCGGTCTTCTCGCGCAGATCCTTGACCATGCTTGCAGTAATTTCAGCCATTTCAAACTCCCATCCAGTTTTTCGACAATTCAATACGGAAAGAGGGGCCAGCGCCCCTCCTCGAAATGCGGTCGCCGGCGGCCGGCGCCGGCGATACTGAAGCGCAGCGCTTACTCGGCGGCGGGCGCAGCGTCTTCCTCGACCTCGACAAACTCCTCGCCGCCGACGATCTCGCTGATGACCTGGGCACGACCCTCCAGCACGGCATCGGCGATGCCGCGGGCGTACAGGCGAATCGCGCGGGCCGAGTCGTCGTTGCCGGGGATCACATAATCGACACCATCAGGACTGTTGTTGGTATCGACCACGCCGATCACCGGGATGCCGAGCTTCTTGGCTTCGGTGACGGCGCCCTTCTGGTAGCCAACGTCGATGATGAACAGCGCGTCGGGCAGGCCGCCCATCTCGCGGATACCGCCGAGACTGCGGTTCAGCTTGTCCACTTCGCGCTGGACGGTGAGGATTTCCTTCTTCGACAGGCGGCCAGGTTCAGCCAGCTGCGCCTCGAGGTCGTTCAGGCGCTTGATCGACTGCTTGACGGTCTTGAAGTTGGTCAGCATGCCGCCGAGCCAGCGGTTGTCGACGTACGGCATGCCGGCGCGCTGGGCTTCCTCACGCACGATGTCTCGCGCGGCGCGCTTGGTGCCGACGAACAGCACGGTGCCCTTGTTGGCGGCAAGCTGGCGAACGAATTTTTGCGCCTCCTGGAACATCGGCAGCGACTTTTCCAGGTTGACGATGTGGATCTTGTTGCGATGGCCGAAAATGAACGGGGCCATCTTGGGATTCCAGAAGCGGGTCTGGTGGCCGAAGTGGACACCGGCTTCCAGCATTTGACGCATGGTGACGGACATATTGAAACTCCTAAAGGGTTGAGCCTCCACCCGCCAGCAGCGGCCCGGCTTATCCCGCCGTGCCGCCACCCTTTAATCGGCAGGTGTGCGAATTTGCCCGGACCATTCCAGGCAGCCCGCAATTCTAATGCGGGCGGCGCGCCAATTCAAGGCGCAGCGCTCAAGGCCCGCAGTGTCCCGGGATTTCCAGCCACGCCTCCAGCCCACCACCGGGACGGTCACGGAAAACCACGCGCCACCCTTGGGCGGTCGCCAGCTGCCGGACGATCGCGAGACCCAGGCCCGATCCACCCGTGTTGACGCTGCGCGACGCCTCGAGGCGGACGAACGGCTGGAACACCGCCTCGCGCGCCTCGGCGGGAATGCCCGGGCCACGATCGAGGACGCCGATACGGCAGCCGCCGGCGTCGGCCACGGCGCGCAGCGTGACGGTCCCGCCTGCGCCGTAGCGCAGCGCATTCTCCAGCAAATTCTGGAGAATGCGCTGCAAGGCGCCGCGCGGCGCGGTGAGCACCAATGCCGGTGCGTCGATCTCCACCAGACCGCGCTGCGCCGCGACTTCACCGGCCAGTTCGCGCAGGAATTCCTGCACGTCGACCCGCTCGGCAACTTGCCGGTCGAAGCCGCGCACCAGCATCAGGGTGTCGGCGATCAAGCGATCCATCGCCTCGACGTCGGATTCAACCTGCGCCGCCAGTTCCGGGCTCGGCATTCTCACCAGCATCTCGACCGCGAGACGCAGGCGGGCCAGCGGCGTGCGCAGGTCGTGCGACACGCCAGCCAGCAGCACCGTGCGCGCCGCCAGCAAGTCCTCGACCTGCTTGGCCATCTCGTTGAAGCGGCGGCTCAGGGTGGCGATCTCGCGCGGACCCGTTTCGGGCAGACGCTCCGGCGTCTGACCTTGCCCGAGGGACATGACAGCCTGCTCCAGCCGCGCCAGCGGGCGCGTCGCGCGATGCGCGAGCCACCAGGCGGCGAAGACGGTGAGCAGCACGGCCCCCGCCAGCGACGCCGCCAGCGCGTACAGCGGGCGCGTGCCGATGCGGCTGTGCGGAAACCCGACCGACAGGTAGTCCCGCCCCGCGGGCAACGCGACCCAGAACCAGGTGTCCTCGCCGATTTCCTCGCGGGCGGCCGCCACGGGCTGACCGACGCGGGCACGCAGGGCGTCGTACAGGAAACGCACGTAGGGTTCCCCCGGCCGCGCCATCGGCGCCCCTTCCGGGGGCTCGGCGCGAAGCGCCAGCGCGTGCGAGCGCCACAACTCGTATTCGAACGCGATGCGGGTGTCAGGCGGCAGCTCGGCCCAGGTTTGTGCCGACAGGATCATCAGCCCCGCGAGGTCGTTCGCCGAGCGCCGCGCCATCGGCAGCATGAGGTAATACACGACCGCTGCGGCCACCAGGAATTCGAACAGAATGAAGATCACCGCCAGCAGCACCGCGTTCTGCTGGGTGAGGCTGAGCCGCGACGACAGCCTCACGCCTCGGCACCGCGCGGATTGAACAGGTAACCTTCGCCCCGAACGGTGCGGATGTAGACAGGCTGGGCGGAATCCGGCTCGATCTTGCGCCGCAGCCGCGTAACCCGGGTATCGATGCTGCGGTCGAACGGATCGCGCTCGTACCCCTTGAGCATGTCGATCAGCCAGTCGCGCGAGAGCACCTTCAGCGGGTGTTCGACGAAGATGCGCAACAGGGCGAACTCTGCGGTGGACAGCTTGACCTCGACCCCGTCGCGGGTGAGTCGATGACTGTCGACGTCGAGCCGGTAAGGTCCGAAGGCCGCCCGCGCGGGCGCCGGCTCTTCCGTCGCAGGCTGGCTGCGCCGCAGCAAGGCACGCAGCCGCGCAAGCAGCTCGCGCGGGCTGAAGGGCTTGGCCAGATAGTCGTCCGCGCCCATTTCCAGCCCCACGACGCGGTCGACTTCCTCGCCGCGCGCGGACAGCATGAGAATAGGCACGGTGGAACGCGCGCGCAGGCGGCTCGCGAGACTGAGGCCATCCTCCCCAGGCAACATCAGATCGAGCACGATGGCATCCGGCATGCGGCGCTCGATCGCCGTCCACATCGCGGCGCCGTCCTCAGCCGTATCCACCTCGAACCCGCTGTCGCCCAGGTAAGCCTGCAACAGCGATCGCAGGGCAGGATCGTCGTCGACGACCAGGATGTACGGGGACGACGGCGTGTTCATGGCGCGATGGCCCCCACGCGTGCGCCGCGCGATCTCGAAGCAGCTGCCAGGGGTCGTCCGCCCGAGTAAGAAAAATTGCCACTCACCATGCAAACCAGATCCCGAATTCAAAGTCGGTCTATCCTACTTCAGTCGAGCGCAGGGGATGGCAGGCGTGTCACAATCCGTCACAGCCTGACACGCTGCGCCACGACCGCGACATCCCGCGGCGACGACGCCAAGGGATGATACGTTTCGTGTACATCCACCCTGTCCACCCAACGACCGGCCGCCAATGAACCGCCTCGCCCTGCCCTTGCTTTTCCTGCTCGGTCTTGCGAGCGCGGCGCCTTGTTGGGCCGAGCCGTCACGCGGCGGCAAGTCGAAGCCGCTGAACCTGTCGCTTCCCCGCGATTTCCTTCAAGCACCACCGGGCCCCGACACCAACGATCAGGTGCGACGGAACCTCGAAGCGCCTGCGACCCAGGTGCCGCCACCTCTGCCCTACGGAAGCGGCTACGAGTCGCGCCACGCGAACGGCGGATCGGCCGGCGGGGCGCCGTTCGCGGGTGCGGGGGCGGGCGCGATGCAAGCGGCCCCAGGCGGGCCGGGCGCGGGCGCCGGGCGTTCCCGCCGCTGACGTCGGCCGTCGCCGGTTCTGGGGAAGCGACCGCCGCGTTCGCCTCATGGCGGCTCAGGGCGACCGCCCTGACTGTATTAGGGTTTTTGAGGCCAAGCCGGGCAAGCTAGAATGCGGCTTTGCTTCAGATTGAACTCCCATGACCGTCACCATCAAGACCGGCGCCGAAATCGAGGGGATGCGCGTCGCGGGTCGGCTGGCGTCCGAAGTGCTCGACTACATCACGCCCTTCGTCAAGGCCGGCGTCACCACCGGCGAGCTTGACCGGCTGTGCCACGACTACATGGTCAATGTGCAGGGCACGATCCCGGCACCGCTCAATTACGCGCCGAACGGCCACGCGCCCTACCCGAAATCGATCTGCACCTCGGTCAACAATCAGGTGTGCCACGGCGTGCCAGGTGAAAAGGCGTTGAAGAACGGCGACATCGTCAACCTCGACATCACCGTCATCAAGGATGGCTGGCACGGCGACACGAGCCGGATGTTCGCGGTCGGCGAGCCCTCTATCCAAGCCAAGCGCCTGATGCAGGTGACCTACGAAGCAATGTGGATCGGCATCGCGCAGGTCAAGCCCGGCGCCCGCCTTGGCGACATCGGCCACGCCATCCAGCGCTTCGCCGAGCATCACGGCTACAGCGTGGTGCGGGAGTTCTGCGGCCACGGCATCGGCCGCAATTTCCACGAGGATCCGCAAGTGCTCCACTACGGCAAGCCAGGCACCGGGCTCGTGCTCGAGCCCGGCATGACGTTCACGATCGAGCCGATGATCAACGCCGGCAAGCGCGACATCCGCCAGCTGCCGGATGGCTGGACCATCGTCACCAAGGATCGCAGCCTCTCGGCGCAGTGGGAACACACCATCCTCGTCACGGAAAGCGGCTACGAGGTGCTCACCGTGTCGGCAGGCAGTCCGGCGATTCCGGCCAGCATCCTCGACGCCGCGTGAACCCAGCGCCGGTCGCCGACCTTCGCGAACGGTTGAAGGCCGGCCGCGCCGCCCTCGCCAGCGCGTTCCTCGACACCACGGCGAGCAGCCGCTACCTGTCGCGTCACGCCGCACTCGTCGATGAGGTGGTGGCGGCACTGGGCAGCCGTCTCGCCTTGCCGCCCACGTGCTGTGTCGTCGCCGTGGGTGGTTACGGGCGCGGCGAGCTCTTCCCGGGCTCCGACGTGGACGTGACGCTGTTGTTGCCGGCCGAGCCCGACGCCGGGCAGCAGGCCGCCCTGGAAGCCTGGGTGCAGGCATGCTGGGACGTGGGCCTCGAAATCGGCCACAGCGTGCGCACCCTGGACGCCTGCCTTGCCGAAGCCGACGCCGATCTCACGGTCGAGACCAACCTGCTCGAGGCGCGCCCGTTGTGGGGCGACCGCGCGCTGTTCGAGGCGTTCGACGCACGCTTCCGGGCCCGCTTCGACGCCCGCCGGTTCTTCGAGGGCAAGCTCGCCGAGCAGCACGCGCGACATGCGCGCTTCGACGACAGTGCCTACAAGCTCGAGCCCAATCTCAAGGACAGCCCCGGTGGCCTGCGCGACCTTCACACCATCCACTGGCTGGCGCAGGCCTGCGGCATCCAAGGCGGCTGGAGCGGCCTCGCGCGCGCGGAACTACTCACCGCCGCCGAGGCTCGCCGCATCGCCCGTGAGGAGCGCACGCTGGCGACCCTGCGCATCCATCTGCATCTGCTCGCGAGGCGCCGCGAGGACCGGCTCGCCTTCGACTACCAGCATGCGCTCGCCGAGCGGCTGGGACTCGCGGCGACGGCGACGCGGCGCGCAGGCGAGCGGCTGATGCAACGCTACTACCGTGCCGCCAAGCTGATCCAGCGCGCCAACGACATCTTACTGCAGTCGCTCAGGGTAAGACTGTTTCCTGTGGGCGCGCCGCCGACGCCGATCGACGAGGATTTCCAGATTCGCGGCGGCCTGCTCGAGGCGCGCGCTACCGATCTCTTCGAGCGCAAGCCGGACGCCCTCCTGCGCGCCTTCATCGTCTACGCCCGGCACCCGCAGCTTTCCGGCTTCGAGCCCGTCACACTGCGCGCCCTGTGGCGCGGCAGCACCCGCATCGACGCCGCCTTCCGCGGCAACCCGGCGCACCGCGCGTTGTTCATCGCGCTGCTGCGTGAGCCCAACGGGATCACCCGCGCGCTGCGGGCGATGCACCGCTACGGGCTGCTTGGCCGGTACATTCCCGCGTTCGGTCGCGTCGTCGGCCAGATGCAGCACGACCTCTTCCACGTCTACACGGTAGACGAACACATCCTCACCGTGCTGCGCAACGTTCGCCGCTTCATGGTGCCGACGCTCACCCACGAGTTTCCCCTCGCCAGCCGGCTGATCGCGGCGTTCGAGCGGCCCGAGGTGCTGTTTCTCGCAGCGCTGTTCCACGACATCGCAAAGGGACGCGGCGGCGACCATTCCGAGCTCGGCGCGATCGACGCGCGGCGCTTCTGCAAGCAGCACCAACTGGAGCCGGCGGACACCGACCTCGTCGCCTGGCTGGTGGCTATGCACCTGGTGATGTCGCGCACCGCCCAGAAGGAGGACATCAGCGACCCGGCGGTGATCGACGCATTCGCCGCGAGCATGGTCACGCAGCGCCGGCTGGACGCCCTCTACGTCCTCACCGTCGCCGACATCTGCGGCACCAGCCCGACGGTCTGGAATGCCTGGAAAGGCAAGCTGCTCGAGGATTTGTACCACGCGGCGAGCGCGCGTCTCGCCGAAGGAGAGGCCGGCTGGCCGGACATCGCCGCGCGGCAGCAGGAAGCACGCGTCAACCTCGCGCTATATGGACTCCCCCCGGACGCGGCAGACCCGCTGTGGCGCCATCTGGACGATCGCTACTTCCGGCGCTTCGACGCCCGCGACATGGCCTGGCAGGCGCGTATGCTGTGGCGGCGCGCCGACACGCCGGCGCCGATCGTGCGCGCCCGCCTCTCACCCGCCGGCGAGGGCATCCAGGTCCTGGTCTACGCGCCCGAGCGCGACGACACCTTCGCCCGCATCTGCGGCTTCTTCGCGCGCATCCAGTACACGATTCTCGAGGCCAAGATCCACACGACGCAGCACGGCTACGCGCTCGACAGTTTCCAGGTGATGGACCTCGCGCATCGCGGCATTCACTACCGCGATTTCCTCAGCTTCGTCGAGCACGAGCTCGCGCGTGAACTCGATCCCGCGCAGCCGCTGCAACAGGCGGCGCGCGGACGGCTGTCGCGCCACCAGCGCCACCATCCCTATCCGACGACCGTGAGCCTCGGTACCGACTCCAGCGGTACCGGCCATAGCTTGTCGATCACCTGTGCGGACCGCGGCGGCCTGCTGTTCGCCGTGGCCGAGGTGCTGCGACGGCACGGCGTGAGCGTCGACGCCGCCAAGATCGACACCTTGGGCGAACGGGTGGAGGACACCTTCCTGATCCGGGGAGAGGCGCTGGAGACGCCCGCGGGGCGCGAGGCCCTGGCGGCCGACCTGCGCGAAGCGCTGGACTGATCAGCCGGCGGGGCGTGCGTATTCGTCGACGTAGCGGCCGCGAGCGGGCGCCTTGCGCGCCGGCGGACCCTTCTTGCGCACGCCGTCGGCGGGTTTCTTGACCTTCTCATCGAGCTCGGTCTTGGGGCGGTTGCGCACCCGGCCGGGTCGGACGACCGACCCGACGCCTGCCGCCTGCCAAGGGCCGAGTGCGCCGCACCCACCCGACAACGGCATCGAAGCGATCGCCCGGCTCATGCCGCTGTTCTCCATTCCCGCAGGCTGCCGGCAAGGGCGTGGGTAAGGGCGATCAGGCTGCCCAGCGTTTCAGCGCTCGGAATCGCCTCGCATTTGCTGATCTTGCTGTCGGCGTACACGGAAAGGATGAGCAGGTTGTGCTGGACTTCCGGCGGCAGCGTGAACAGGCCGCGCCCGAGCGCGCTCTGGATCGCGTGCCAGGCGTTGCGGCTCGCTTCGAGCGCGGCAGCGAGGTGCTGGTCGCGGTCGGGCGCGCTCCAGTGGCGCTGTACCGCCATCAGGCGCGCGGTGATTTCCTCGAGTTGGGTGACCGCGTCGGGCATGGCCAGCCGGTCGGCGGGGGGGCACGGATTGTCCAGGGTCGGTGGTTCCGGTCTCATTGTTGTCCTTGAAGCGGGGCCGGGGCACCTTGCCCACGGTTACGCTTCAAGTTAGCGGCCAGCCCTCGGGCAACTTTAGACGGGTCGCCCCTCGCCCGACGAACGGTTGCGGCCGGATCAGTCGTCCTGCAGCGCCTGCCCCGGGAACAGGGTTTCGGTGAAGCCGAAGTGGCGCAGATCGCGGATGCGCATCGGATAGAGCACCCCGTTCAGATGGTCGACCTCGTGCTGCACCACGCGCGCGTGGAAGCCCGTCACGCTGCGGTCGATCGGCTGGCCTGCGGCGTCCCATCCCTGGTAGCGCAGGGAGGTGTACCGCGGCACCAGGCCGCGCATGCCGGGCACCGACAGGCAACCTTCCCAGCCCTCCTCCGTCTCCTCCGACAGGGGCGTCAACGCCGGGTTGATCAGCACCGTGAAGGGCACCGGCTCAACCTCCGGATAACGCGGATTGGCGTTCACCTCGAACATCACCACCTGCAGCCCGACGCCGATCTGCGGCGCGGCAAGCCCTGCGCCATTGCGCGCGCGCATCGTGTCCTGCATGTCGACCAGCAACTGCGCGAGTTCGGGCGAGCCGAAGTCCTCGATCGGCTGCGCCGGGCTCAGCAGTCGGGGATCCCCCATTTTCAGGACGTCGCGGACGGCCATGCGTGCTCCAGTTTTTCCAAGTCGGCGGTCTCCAGCCAGCGCCATGCGCCGGCCGGCAGGTCGGCCGGCAGCTCGAGGCCGCCGACCGCCTCGCGATGCAGCCGCTCGACGTGGTTGCCGGCCGCCGCGACCATGCGTTTCACCTGATGATACTTGCCTTCCGCGAGCACGAGCCGCAATGTGTGCGAATCGACCGCGTCGCACGCCAGTGCCGCGATCGGCCTCGGTTCGTCGCTGAGCTGGACGCCGCTGCGCAGGGCCTCGACGAGCGCGTCGGTCACCGGCTCGGCGCACACCGCCCGATAGACCTTCGCAATGCCTTTCTTCGGCGAAATCAGGCGGTGGATGAACTGGCCGTCGTCGGAGAACAGCAGGACCCCAGTGGTGTCCTGGTCGAGACGGCCGACGCACTGCACGCCGCGCTCGACGAACTGCGGCGGCAACAGCGCGAACACGCTCGGGTGATGGCTCGGCCGATGCGAGCATTCATAGCCGGCAGGCTTGTTCAGCAACACGTAAACCTTGTCGCGGTAGCGCCAGGACACGCCGTCGACGGTGAGCTCGAGATCGGCGGGATCGACCTCGGTGTCCGGGTCGTCGCACAACGCGCCGTTGACCGTCACCTCCCCCTTGTTGATACGCAGCCGGCATGCCTTGCGGCTGCCGAACCCCTGCGACTGCAGGGCGCGGTAGAGCTTCATCGCGGCGTCACACCGGGCAGGCGCCGCTCGCTTCGTCGGTCACCAGCTGTTCGAGCAGATGCCGCACCTGCTGCATCACCTCGCCCAGCACCGCCTGGATTTCCTCCATCTGGATCCCGTCCGCCGACAGCCCGCGGCCCGCAGCGTAATTCACCACCGCGCCCACCGCCGCATAGCAGAGCTCGAGCTCACGCGCGAGATAGGCCTCGGGCATGCCGGTCATGCCGACCATGTCGGCGCCGTCGCGCTCCATGCGGTTGATCTCCGCTGCCGTTTCCAGACGGGGCCCCTGAACCGCCCCGTAAACGCCGCCGTCGCGCAGGCTGATGCCGGCGCGCGTGGCGGCCTGCAACAGGGCACGGCGCATCGCATCGCAATACGGATAGGTGAAATCGAGGTGGGTCACCGGCTTGTCGCCATTCGCGGCAAAAAACGTATTGGCGCGGCCGTGAGTGTAGTCGATGATCTGGTGAGGAATCACCAGCGTCCCGGGCATCAGCTCGGGATGGATGCCGCCGACGGTGGCGACCGACACCACGCGGTCGACACCGTGGTCCTTCAGCGCCCACAGGTTGGCGCGGTAGTTGACCTCGTGCGGCGGGATGGTGTGGCCGTAGCCATGACGCGCCAGAAAGATCACTTGCTGGCCGCAGATGCGGCCGAAGGTGAGCGCCCCCGAAGGCTCGCCGTAAGGGGTGCGGGCCACTTGGCGGTGCGTGATTTCCAGATTGGCGAGCTGGGTGAGCCCGGTGCCGCCGATGATTCCCAACATCTCAGGTCGTCCTCACTGCTTGGCTGCCTCGGGGCGCATGGCGTAGATCGCCGGCAGGTTGCGCCACAGGCCGTACACGTCCATGCCGCAACCGAACACAAAGCGGTCGGGCACGCTCAAGCCGACGAAGTCGGCGCGGATCGGCTTTGCCAGTCCGTTCGCCTTGTCGGTCAACACCGCCGACCACACCCGCGCCGCCCCCATGTCGACGAGCTTGTCGCGGATTGCAGCCAGCGTCTCGCCCTCGTCGAGAATGTCGTCGAGCACGAGCACGGTGCGCCCGGCGACGTCCTTGCCCGGGAGCACGCGCCATTCCATCTCGCCGCCGCGCGTCTTGTCGCGGTAGCGGGTGACGTGCAGGTAGTCGAATTCGAGCGGGAACGCCAGACGCGGTAGCAACTGGCCCGCGAAAACCACCGCGCCACCCATTACCGCCAGCACCAGCGGAAACTCCTGCCCCAGTGCGGCGGCGATTTCGCCGGCGAGACGGTCGAGTGCCGCCTGCACCGTGGCGGCGGGCGCCACCAGCTCGGCCTGTTCGAGCAGTTGCTGGGCCTTGTGCGAAGCGGACATGGGGAAGCGGGAAAGCGGCAAAGCCTGCAGTCTACGGCCTCGCCGCCGATGTTTCCAGAGCGGCGGCGGGTCGAGTAAGCTCTGCCCCATGAGCGCCGCACACGATTTCGAGCTTGATTCCGCCGGATGGGTCTCGGGCGCGCGCCGGGTGCCTTCGCCCAACTGCGACGAACGGCCCGAGGGCGTGCCCATCGAGCTCGTCGTCCTGCACAACATTTCGCTGCCGCCCGGCGTGTTCGACGGCGACGCCGTGATCGAGCTTTTCACCAACCGTCTCGACTGGGACGCCCATCCCTATTACCAGGGCATCCGGGGACTCACGGTCTCGGCACATTTCTTCATCCGCCGCGACGGCAGCCTGATCCAGTTCGTGCCGTGCGCGTTGCGCGCCTGGCACGCCGGCGTGTCGGCCTGGGCCGGCCGCGAACGCTGCAACGATTTTTCCATCGGCATCGAGCTCGAAGGCACCGACGACCTGCCCTTCACCGACGCCCAGTACGCCAGCCTGCTGCCTTTGCTCGCGGCGCTGAAGCAGGCCTATCCGATCCGCGCGGTGGTCGGCCACAGCGACATCGCGCCCGGACGCAAGACCGATCCGGGTCCCCATTTCGCCTGGCAGCGCGTGAATGAATCCTTGGCTTGAACGCTTCGCCCTCGTTGCCCTCGCGCTGACGGCCCTGCTCGGGCTCGCCGGCTGCGCCGGCACGCTCGACCTCGACGCGCCGCGCCCGCTGACCGTGGCGGTTGCGCCCGCGCTCGACAGCCCGCTGAAAACGCAGGTGGCGGCCCATATTCCGCCCGGCCTCTCCGGCTTTCACCTGCTCGACTCGGGGCACGCCGCGCTGGCGGCCCGGCTCTCGCTGGCAGAGCGCGCGACCCACACGCTCGACGTGCAGACCTACCTCTACCACAACGACACCACGGGCAAGCTCCTCGCGGCTACGCTCCTCGCCGCCGCCGAGCGGGGCGTGCGGGTGCGCATGCTGATCGACGACATCGACAGCACGGACAAGGAACTCGGGCTTGCCACGCTCAACGCCCACCCCAACATCGAGGTGCGCCTGTTCAACCCCTTCCGCACGCGCGGCGCCAACCTCCTCGTGCGCGGCTGGCAGGTGCTGCAGGATCACGTGCGGCTCAACCGCCGGATGCACAACAAGGTCTTCATCGCCGACAACCTGGTCGCGATCGCCGGTGGCCGCAACATCGGCGACGAATACTTCGAGGCGCATCGCGACTTCGCCTTCGTCGATCTCGACGTGCTGGCGGCAGGCGCTATCGTCGCGGATCTCTCGAACGCGTTCGACATGTACTGGAACAGCGAAGCTGCGGTGCCCGCCTCCGCCCTGCCGATCGTTCCCGAGGCGGGGCGCTTGCTGCGGGCCAAGCAGTTTCTTGCCGACTTCCGAACGCGCCGCCTCGACAGCGACTACGGCCGCGCTCTGTCCGCGGCCGACCCGGTGCCCGCGCTACTCGCCGGTACGTCCCGCTGGCAGCGGGCCAAGGCGTCACTCATCGTCGATCCGCCGGAGAAGGTCATGGGCCCCGGCGTGCCCACTTCGGAGCTGATGGCAGGTCAGCTTGCCGGCTTGTGGATCAACCCCGAGCGCCGCGCCCTCATCGTATCGGCCTACTTCGTGCCGGGCGCGATGGGCATGGCCTATTTCCGCTACTGGCGCCACCAGGGGGTGCAGGTCGACGTGCTCACCAACGCCTTTGCCGCGAGCGACGTGCCGCTCGTCCACGCGGGCTACGCCAACTACCGCGTCCCGCTGCTGGAGCTCGGCGTCAACCTGTATGAGCTCAAGCCTGTCGCCGAGCCCCACGGCGGTCGCCTGCGCGACCTCGCGAGCGGCTCCTCGCGCGCCAGCCTGCACGCCAAGGCCTTCGTCCTCGACGACAAGCAGGTTTTCATCGGCAGCTTCAATTTTGATCCGCGGTCGGTGCATTTGAACACCGAAATGGGCCTCGTCATCGAATCGCCTGAGCTTGCGCACCAGCTCACCGCGATCGCCGAGGATGCGATGCGGCCTGAACGCAGCTACCGCCCGCAGCTCGTCTTCGAGCCTGCCGACGGGGGCGCAGTCGCCAAGCGCCTGCGCTGGCACGACGTCTCCCTGGGCGTCGAGCGCGTGTCCGAGACGGAACCCGAGACCACGCCGGTCCAGCGCGGTCTGCTGCGCGTGTTGCAGGCGCTACCAATCGAGCAGCATCTTTAGGGAGCACGGCGCGGTACCATTCAGTTTTCCGTTATCCCCGCACGACCCCGCATGCGTCTCGGCACCCCGCTCTCCCCCTCGGCCACCCGCGTCATGCTGCTCGGCGCCGGCGAGCTCGGCAAGGAAGTGATCCTCGCCCTGCAACGCCTCGGCGTCGAAGTCATCGCCGTCGACCGCTACCCCAACGCCCCCGGTCACCAGGTCGCGCATCGCGCCCACGTCATCGACATGAGCGACGGCCCCGCGCTGCGTGCGCTGATCGAAACGGAAAAGCCGCACCTCGTGGTGCCGGAAATCGAGGCCATCGCCACCGAAACCCTGCTCGAGATCGAGGCGGCGCGGCTCGCCGAAGTCATCCCCACTGCGCGCGCCGCCAACCTCACGATGAACCGCGAGGGCATCCGCCGGCTGGCCGCCGAGACGCTGGGGCTGCCCACCTCGCCTTACCGTTTCGCCGACAGCCTCGCCGAGATGACCGCCGCCGCCAGCGCGCTCGGCTACCCGGTGATCGTGAAGCCGGTGATGTCCTCCTCCGGCAAGGGCCAGTCGCGCGTCGACGACGCCAGCCAACTCGGCGCCGCGTGGGACTATGCGGCGGCCGGCGGACGCGTGCACAAGGGCCGCGTCATCGTCGAGGGGGTGATCGACTTCGACTACGAGATCACGCTGCTGATGGTGCGTGCGCTGGGCCGCACGGGCGAAGTGGAAACGCATTTCTGCGAGCCGATCGGCCACGTGCAGGTGAAGGGCGACTACGTGGAATCGTGGCAGCCGCAGCCGATGTCGGCGGCTGCGCTCGCACGCGCGAAGGACATCGCCGCCGCGGTCACCGGCAACCTCGGCGGCCGCGGCATTTTCGGCGTCGAGCTCTTCGTCAAGGGCGACGGGGTGTGGTTCTCCGAAGTCAGCCCGCGCCCGCACGACACCGGCATGGTGACGATGGCCACACAACACCTCAACGAGTTCGAACTGCACGCGCGCGCCATCCTCGGGCTGCCGGTCGACGTGCGCGTGCGCGAGCCCGGTGCCTCGGCGGTGATCTACGGCGGCATGGACGCCGCCGGTATCGCCTTCGATGGCGTCGACGACGCCCTGCGCGAACCCGGCGTCGACCTGCGCCTCTTCGGCAAGCCGCAAGCCTTCGTCCGGCGCCGCATGGGCGTCGCGCTCGCCGTCGCCCCGGACGTGGAGACTGCGCGGGCCCGCGCCAAGGCGGCTGCGGCCAAGGTTCGCCCGGTGAAGCCCTGAGCATGCAGACGCACTACGAACGTCTCGGCGGCGGCGAGGTCATCCGCAAGCTGGTCGACCGCTTCTACGACCTGATGGACGAGGATCCGGACTACTACGGCATCCGCAAGCTGCACCCGGCCGACCTCACCGAGTCGCGCAACAAGCTCGCCTGGTTTCTCTCAGGCTGGACCGGGGGCCCGCCGGAGTACACCGATCGCTTCGGTCATCCCTTCCTGCGCCGCCGCCACCTGCCTTTCCCCATCGGCGAGGCCGAGCGCGACCAGTGGATGGGCTGCATGATCCGAGCCATGCAGGACGTCGGCATCGAGCCCGCGCTGCAGCGCGAACTCGCGCAAGCCTTCTTCAAAACGGCCGATTTCATGCGCAACCTGGCGGATTGACGATGAGACGCGTGCTTCTGGCGGGGGCGCTGCTGACGCTGTCACTCGCGCTCGTCATCCTGCCCTGGCTGCTGCTGGACAAGGCACCCGCGATCGAGCCGCCCGCGGATTTCCGGCGCAACGATCTCGCCTGGATCAAATCGCTGTTCCAGAAGCACGATCCGCGTCAACAGACGCCGAACATCGTCCACACGATCCAGCTCGACGAAGCCGAGCTCAACCGCCTGCTCAACTACGCCGTCGAACTGCCCCGGGTCAGCGGCATCGCGGCCGAACTCACGCCCGGGCTGGCAACGATCACCGCGACCCTCGCCGTGCCGGAGAGTCCGTTCGGGCGCTACCTCAATGCCACGGTACTGGTCGCCGAATCGCCGGGCGGCATCCGCATCGACGGCCTCACCCTGGGCAGCCTGCCGCTGCCGGGGATACTGGCCGACTGGACCGTGCGCCTCGCCCATGCCTGGCTGCGCCGCGACGAGACCTATGCGTCCCTCGCCGACGCCTTTTCCGCCGTGAGCTTCGACGAAAACCAGGCGACACTGGACTACCGCTGGAATCCTGCGGTGTGGACCCAGCTGGAAAGAAAGAGCGCAGACCTGCTGATCGCTCCGGAAGATCAGGCCCGCATGCTGACGTACTGGGAAAAGCTCGAGGCGATCATCAGGCCTCTCCCCGCCGGCAGCACCCAGCCCTTGCCCGCCGTTCTCGCGCCGCTGTTCGAACATGCGCTGGCAGGCAAAGGCAGCGCGGCCGAGGAGAATCGCGCGGCCTTGACCGCGGTGGCCGCCTACCTTTCCGGAATCAGCCTGCCGCGTCTGCTCGAGGGCGGAAGCAAGTCGGTTCGGCGGGCGCCGCGGGTTCTGTTGTCTTTGCATGGCCGGCGCGATTTCGCGGAGCATTTCATCATTTCCGCCGCGATCACCGTCAACGGCGGCAGCCGGCTTGCCAACGCTATCGGCCTCATCAAGGAAGAGGAAGACGCCACCCGCGGCTCCGGCTTCAGCTTCACCGATCTGGCCGCGAACCGGGCCGGCGTCAAGCTCGGCGAGCGCGCCACGGGCGAATCGGCGGCAAGCGTGCGGAAGCGGCTCGCGGCGGCGCGCAGCGACGCAGACCTGATGCCGGACTTCCGCGACCTGCCGGAATTCATGCCGCAAGCCGAGTTCGAGCGCCGTTTCGGCCCGGTAGGCGGCCCCCGCTACCAGGCAGTCATCGCGCGCATCGACGCCCAGCTGGCCAGCCACCCGCTTGCACAATAATTAGTCAGCCAAACCTGCTAGAATGCCGGGTTTTCCCGAATCCGGCCCTAGACATGTCCCGCAAGCTCCGCAACATCGCCATCATCGCGCACGTCGACCACGGCAAGACCACGCTGGTCGACCAGCTCCTCAAGCAATCCGGCACCTTCCGCGACAACCAGGCGGTCGACGAGCGGGTGATGGACTCCAACGACCTCGAGAAGGAACGCGGCATCACCATCCTTGCGAAAAACACCGCCATCGACTACGGCGACACCCACATCAACATCGTCGACACCCCGGGACACGCGGACTTCGGCGGCGAGGTCGAGCGCGTGCTCGGCATGGTCGACGGCGTGGTGCTGCTGGTCGACGCCGTCGAAGGCCCGATGCCGCAGACCCGCTTCGTCACCAAGAAGGCGCTCGCGCTGGGCCTGCGCCCGATCGTGGTGATCAACAAGGTCGACCGTCCCGGCTCGCGTCCGGACTGGGTCGTGGACCAGACCTTCGACCTGTTCGACAAGCTCGGCGCGACCGACGAGCAGCTCGACTTCCCCATCATCTATGCCTCCGGCCTGAACGGCTGGGCCTGCCTCGACCTCAAGGACGCCCCGTCCAAGGGCGGCTCGGCATCCGACATGAAGCCGCTGTTCGAGACGGTGCTGAGCCATGTTCCGACGCCTCCCGGCTCGCCCGACGCACCCTTGCAGTTGCAGATCGCGGCACTCGACTACTCGACCTACACCGGGCGCTTGGGCGTCGGCCGCATCCTCAACGGCCGCATCAAGCCCGGCATGCAGGTTGCGGTGATGAACCACGAAGACCAGGTCGCGACCGGCCGCATCAACCAGGTGCTGGGCTTCAAGGGCCTCGAGCGCATCCCCGTCGACGAAGCCGAAGCCGGCGACATCGTGATCATTTCGGGCCTGGAGGACATCGGCATCGGCGTCACCATCTGCGACAAGGACAACCCGGTCGGCCTGCCGATGCTGTCGGTCGACGAGCCGACGCTGACCATGGATTTCATGGTCAACTCCTCGCCGCTCGCCGGTACCGAGGGCAAGTTCGTCACCAGCCGCCAGATCCGCGACCGCCTGCAGAAGGAGCTCCTGACCAACGTCGCGCTGCGCGTCGAGGACACCGGCGACGCCGACGTGTTCCGGGTCTCCGGCCGCGGCGAGTTGCATCTCACCATCCTACTGGAAAACATGCGCCGCGAAGGCTTCGAGCTCGCGGTCGCCAAGCCTCGCGTGGTGTACAAGGAAATCAACGGCGAGAAGTGCGAGCCGTACGAGAACCTCACCATCGACCTCGAAGACGAGCACCAGGGCGCGGTGATGGAAGAGATCGGCCGCCGCCGCGGTGAGCTCACCAACATGGAGTCCGACGGCAACGGCCGCACCCGACTCGAATACCGCATCCCTGCGCGCGGCCTCATCGGTTTCCAGTCCGACTTCCTCACCATGACGCGCGGCACCGGCCTGATGAGCCACGTGTTCGACGACTACGGTCCGGTCAAGGCCGACCTGCCCGGGCGCCATAACGGCGTGCTGGTATCGCAGGAAAACGGCGAGGCGGTGGCCTACGCGCTGTGGAACCTGGAGGATCGGGGCCGCATGTTCGTCTCGCCTGGCGACAAGCTCTACGAGGGCATGATCATCGGCATCCACAGCCGCGACAACGACCTGGTGGTAAACCCGATCAAGGGCAAGAAGCTCACCAACGTGCGCGCGTCGGGCACCGACGAGGCGGTGCGCCTGACGCCACCGATCAAGCTCACGCTGGAATCCGCGGTCGAATTCATCGACGACGACGAACTGGTCGAGATCACGCCGAAGTCGATCCGCATCCGCAAGCGCCACCTGCAGGAGCACGAGCGCAAGCGCGCCGCGCGCGAAGCGGCGTAAGCCGACACCACACCTGACCGAACCCGGCCGTGCGCCGGGTTTTTTCTTGCCCGCAGCGGGTAGAATCCGCCCCATGTCTCCCGTCGAAATGGGCCTCTTCGCGGGCCTTGCCGTCCTCCTCGTCGTCACGGTCCTGCTGCTCCTGCGTCTGCAGGCCCTGCAGCGCGCCCAGGAGACCCTCCCCGCCCAGCTCGTGCAGGACATGGAGGCGCGCCACCGCGCTGTGCTCACCGACCTGCACGCCGGTCTCACGCAGCAGTCCGACCGCGTGCAGGGGCTGCTCGCCAGCCTGCAGGTCGCGCAGACCGAGCGCCTGGCGGATATGCGCACCAGCGTCACCGAGCACTTCGGCCAGTTCCAAACCACGATGCTGGAAAAGCTCATCGAACAGGGCCGCGCCGAGCAGGCGCTTTTGCAGGACACCCTGAAGAACATGGGCGCGCAGTTCGGCGAGCGCGTGCAGCAGCTGTCGCAGACGGTCGACGGGCGGCTCAACGAGATTTCCGGCAAGGTCGCCGAGCGCCTCGACGAAGGTTTCAAGAAGACCAACGAGACCTTCACCTCGGTGATGACGCGGCTGGCCGTGATCGACGAGGCGCAGAAGAAGATCGAGGGGCTCGCGACCAACGTCGTCTCGTTGCAGGAGATCCTGGGCGACAAGCGCTCGCGCGGCGCCTTCGGTGAGGTGCAACTGGAGGCGCTGGTGCGCAACAGCCTGCCGCCCGACGCCTACGCGTTCCAACATACGCTCAAGAGCGGCGCGCGCGCCGACTGTGTGCTCCTGCTGCCGGAGCCGACCGGCTCGGTTTGCGTCGACGCCAAGTTCCCGCTGGAGAACTACAGCCGCATGTTCGACGACACGCTGCCGCCGGCCGAGCGCGACGCCGCGCGGCGGCAGTTCAAGATGGATGTCAAAAAACACGTCGACGACATCGCTGCCAAGTACATCGTCAGCGGCGAAACCTCGGACGGTGCGGTATTGTTCCTGCCGGCCGAGGCGGTGTTCGCCGAGATCCACGCCTACCACCCGGATCTCGTCGAGCACGCGCAGAAGAAGCGCGTGTGGCTCACCTCGCCGACCACGCTGATGGCCGTGCTCAACACCGCGCGGGCGGTCATCCGCGACTCCGAGACGCGGCGCATGGCGCACGTCATCAAGGACGAGCTGGCGAAACTGGCGAAGGACTTCGCGCGCTTCGACGAACGCATGAAGAAGCTCGCCACCCACATCGAGCAGGCGAGCAAGGACGTGAGCGAAGTGCGCATCTCGAGCGACAAGATCACCAAGCGCTTCGCGCAGATCGAGCGGGTCGAACTCGAGCATCCGGACGCGGCGACCGCGCGCCTGATCGACGCCGACGAATGAACTGGTTCCGCCGCTGGCGGCGCGAACGCATCCTGCGCCGCCATCTGATTCCCGCAGACGATTTCCGACAGACGGTCGACGTCCTGCCCGTCCTCGACGGACTGGACGATGACGAGCTGGGTCGCCTGCGTGAGCAAGCCAGCCTGCTGATCGCCGGCAAGGCGTTCTCCGCCGCCGGCGGCGCCGAGGTCGAGCCGGGGCGGCAGCGCGCCATCGCACGGCAAGCGTGCCTGCTGACGCTCAACCTCGACGAATCGAGCTACGACGGCTGGAGCGAAATCATCCTTTACCCGGACGAGTTCCTGCGCGACCGGGTCGAGACCGACGAGGCCGGCGTGGTGCACCACAGCCGCGACATCCTCGCGGGCGAATCCTGGCACGGCGGCCCGCTCGTGCTCTCGCTCGCCGACGTCGAAGTCAGCGGGCAATGCGACGGCTTCAACGTCGTGCTGCACGAATTCGCCCACAAACTCGACATGCTCAATGGCGACGCCAATGGTTTCCCGCCGTTGCACCGCGGCATGGACGCCGCCGCCTGGGCGCGGGATTTCAGTGGCGCCTATTCGGATCTCTGCACCCGCGTCGACGCCGGCGAGGACACCCCGATCGACCCCTACGCGACCTATGATCCAGGTGAATTCTTCGCGGTGCTGACCGAGGCTTTCTTCGAGACGCCGCACGTCGTGCAAGCCGAGTACCCCGCCGTCTACGACCAGCTGCGCCAGTTCTATCGCCAGCACCCGCTCGCCCGCCTTGGAGCCGCCCATGCCTGAGCCCCGGACCGCCGCGCGCGTCGGCGATATCGCCTCCTTCCACGTGATGGACATTCTCGCCCGCGCGCAGGCGATGGAAGCCGCCGGCCGCGACATCGTCCACCTCGAAATCGGCGAACCCGACTTCGCCACGCCCGCCGCAATCGTCGAAGCGGGCGTCGCCGCGCTGCGTGCCGGCCACACGCACTACACCGGCGCACTCGGCCTGCCCGCGCTGCGCGAGGCCATTGCCGGCTTCTACGCGTCACGCTGGGCGGCAAGGGTCGATCCTGCCCGAATCGTCGTCACGCCCGGCGCCAGCGGCGCGCTCCTGCTCGCCCTGGGGCTGCTGGCCGGTCCCGGCGACGAGGTGCTGATGGCCGACCCGGGCTACCCTTGCAACCGCCATTTCGCGCGCTTCTGCGAGGCAACCGCCGTGAACATCCCGGTCGATGCCAGCACCGGCTTTCAGCTCGACCTCGCCCTCATCGAGCGCCATGCGACGCCATCCACCCGCGCGGTGCTGATCGCCAGCCCGTCCAACCCCACCGGCACGGCGATCGTCGCAGGCGAGCTTGCGCGCATCCGCGCCTGGTGCCTGGCGCGCGACATCGCGCTCATCGTCGACGAAATCTATCTCGCGCTGACCTACGACGGGTCGGAGGCCAGCGCCGCGCGCTGGGACGACGTCTTCGTGGTCAACAGCTTCTCGAAGTATTTTTTGATGACCGGCTGGCGCCTCGGCTGGCTGGTCGCCCCTGCCTGGGCCATGCCGGGCCTGGAACGGCTGGCGCAAAACCTGTTTCTAGCCGCGTCCACCCCCGCCCAGCATGCCGCGCTCGCGGCCTTCGCACCTGCAACCTTGACGGAACTCGAAGCACGCAAGACCGAGCTGGGTGCGCGCCGGGATTTCCTGTTGCCGGCGCTGCGGCAGCGCGGCTTCGATATTCCGGTGACCCCCCAGGGCGCTTTTTACCTGTATGCGGATTGCAGCCCCTTCGCGGATGACAGCCAGCGCTTCGCGGCTCGACTGCTGGAGGATGCCGGCATCGCCGTCACGCCGGGGCTGGATTTCGGCGGCCACCGCGCCGATCGTCACCTCCGGATCGCCTACACCCAGCCGCTGCCGCGCCTCGCCACAGCGCTGGAACGCCTCGACAGCGTTTTGCGGGCATAAAAAACCGGCCCGAAGGCCGGTTTTTCCCTCCCTGGACCCGGTCTTACTGGGCAGCAGGAGCGGGAGCCGGAGCAGCAGCGGGCGCAGCGGCATCGGCCGGGGCAGCACCTTCAGCCGGAGCAGCGCCTTCAGCCGGGGCGGCCTCAGCGGGCGCTTCAGCAGCGGGGGCCGGAGCCGGAGCTTCAGCAGCGGGCGCTTCAGCGGGAGCAGCAGCTTCTTCTTTTTGACCGCAAGCAGTCATGGAAGCAGCAAGCAGAGCAGCCAGGAGAACGGAGTATTTCATTTCAGATTTCCCTTGATAACGATTAAAAACCCACACCAGAGATCGGTCCGGGACTTGTGATCCAGCCGACGCGCGGGATTCTAGCAAAACGCCAAAAGAAAACCACAATCTATTAAATTTCTTCTGCGCGACCCGGCGGATGTTGCCAGGATGCAACGTTTTAATTTTTCTCAATATTTTTTCGCGCAAGCCCATCGGGTCGCAGGCGCCTCCGACTGGGCCAACAGGGGCCGAGCGCGGCGTTTGGCGTGCATTTCCCGCACGTCGCGCAGAGGGGCGAGACAGCAGGCACAGGCGGCTGCGCCCCCGGCGGACGGGGTGCGGCGCAACGCGGCGCCGGTCTGATTTCGAGGGGTACGGCGGGGGTGCCGTCGGCCCGTTTCGCTCACGCCTAAGCGTCGTCAGCAAGAAACCGAGGGCTTACCTCGGCTGCGGGTCGATCAATTCGCCGGGCTGGCTGCCTGGACGCAGGCGCCCCTGATAGATGAAGCCTGCGCCATAGCGGCGGCGGCCATCCGCCGCGGTGATGGGCTCGTTCTCGCTCCAAACCCAGACATGCCCCTCGCGCGTATCCAGGAGCAGGGCGCGTCCCCCGCCTTGTCCGCCGCCGGCGCCGGGCAGCGGCAACGCCTGGAAACGTCCCTCGTCGGCCCGCGTAGTTGCCGCGAGCAGTAGCAAAGCCAGGGTGAATTTGCTTCCTCGCATCGTCCCTCCTATCTGAACAGGGCGGCCACCGCGTCGGCGTCCAGCACGTATTCGTGGTTGCAGATGTCGTCGTGTACCCGGATCTCGCCTTGTTCGGCGAGAATGGCCTCGCACTCGGCCCGCCCGACGCCGCGCAGCATCGAATAGATCTTGGCCGGGTCGTACGGACAGTAATAGCTCACCGGACGGGGGTCGTACACCCGCACATCCTCTTCCGGGAACAGCCGCCCGATCAGGGCGATCGCGCCCAGGCCCAGCAATTCTCCCGCGCGCACGGTGTCGGCGAGCGTCTGCAGCCGGTTCCAGCCATCTGCATCGCACTCGCGGGCGCCCGGCAACGACTGCAGGAACAGACCGGCGGCGGTGTTCTCATCGGCGGCCAGCCAAAGCCTGGTCGGCGTCTGCTCGGACTGCACGAGGTAATGCTCGAACACCGCAGCGAGTGTGGCGCCCTGCAGCGGCACGAAACTCTGGTAAGGGTGACGCATGCCGGCGATGTCGAGGGTGAGCGCCAGCGCGCCTTCGCCGAGCAGCACCGGCAAGGGCGCCGGCTGCACGTCCGGCGTGGAGCGCGCCATCCCGCGCAGGCGCAGTTGCTCGTCGCAATCCATCACCAGCATGGAGATCGCGCCTTCGCCGCGCAGCTGGAAGGTCAGCCGCCCAGCCTGCTTGAGGTTGGCGGCAATCAGCGTGGTGACGGCAGCGAGCTGGCCGAGGAGCTCGCGCGCGGCCGCGGGATAATCGCGGCCGGCGATCATCTCGCGCCACGCGGGGCCCAACTGCACCCAGGCGCCGCGAATGTCGAGCTGCTCGAACAGAAAACCGCGCACGCGGCCGGCTTCGAGATCGGCCGCGCTCAATTGAGCTGCACCCGCTCGCCCCAGGGCACCACGCCCTTGCCCTTGACCAGCCAGATCACGGGATAGTTGGGCGGCGCCTTGGGAAAGTCGCCTTCGGCGTCGGTGAAGTAGACGAGCATGTTGGGGCTGCGGTTTTCACGCTCGACCCAGTCGAACACGGGACGGAAGTCGGTGCCGCCGCCGCCTTCGATGTCGGTCGGCAGCTGCATGGTGTCCCAGGGCTCGAACTCCCACGGCGCTTTGTCCGCAATGTGGTTGTCGCAGGCGAGCAGTGTGACTTTTGCGCGCACCTGGCCCTTGAGCGCATCGAGCTCGATGACGAACTCGCGCAGTTCCTCGTCGGAAATCGAGCCGCTGGTGTCGATCGCCGCGACGACCTCGATGCCCTCGCTGGAGAGGCGCGGCAGCAACGCGTCGCCTTCGCGCCGCGACGGCCGCCGCCAGGAGTAGTCGTCGCGCTGGTTCACCGCGAAAAAGCGCGACAGGAGCGCGCGCCACGGCAGGCTCGGCGCGAGCAGCTCGTCGACCCAGCGCTGCATCGACTGCGAGAGCTTGCCGGCCTGGCGCGCCGCCTGCGCCGCGGCGGCCAGCCGGTTCTTCCACTGTTCGGCCAACGCCTCGCGCTCGCTCTGCGAAAGCGGATCGGGCTTCTGCGAGGCCTGGCCGCCGCTGCCTTCTCGTTCCTCAGCCTCGCTCTGCCCTTCCTTGCCCTGGCCACCGGATTCGCCGGCCTCCGGGTTGTCCTGGCGCTGGTTGTCGTCGGGACTCGCGCCGGCCTCGTTCTCGTTGTCGAACAGGTGCTCGTCGAACGATTCCTCCGGCGTGTCCTCCGGAATCATCGGATAGATCTCTTCCGCCGACAGCGTCATGAAATTCTGGTCGGCGAGGATGCCGTGCAGCGGCGGCTTCATGCCGTCCTCGATCAACACCAGATTGACCGCGTGCTCGCACGCCACGTCCCAACGGCGCTTGATTCGGCCCTGGCGGCGGTGGTCGTGGCCCATCGCGCAATGCATCGCCTCGTGCGCCAGCACGAACTGGGTCTGCGCGAGGTTGAGGTTCTCGATGAAGCCGGGGTTGAAGTAGAACGCGCGGGCGTCGGTCGCTGTGGTCTTGCACCACTCGGGCGCGGCTTTGAGGGGCAGGTGCATCACCAGGGAGCCGAGGAAGGGCCGCTCCATGATCAGCCGCGTGCGCGCCGCGGCGAGCTTGGTGAGGATTGGCTGAAGCGCGGCGTCGTCGGCGTCCGACATCTCAGTGTTCGTACAGGACCAGGTCGGCGATGCTGTTCGCCCAGGTGGCGAACTCGGGCACGGCGAACAGCGGGCGCCCCACCGCACGGTGCAGGTCGGACACCAACATCACGCCGAGCTCGCGCTGCGGGAAGCGGTGCGCGTACTTGAGGATGTTGCCATAGACCGTCGCCGCGTTGCCGCGGTCCGCCGCCTGCACCGCCTTGCGCACCAGCGCGGCGGCGACGCCGTACTGCAGGTCGACCCCCTGCGGCACCTCGGCGTCCTGGCCGTCGATGATGGCGTCGATATCCGGCATCTGCGCCATGTTGTCAACGAAGGTCTTGAGCTCCAGACCGGCCGACTGGCCGACGCAGGCGACCAGCGAATCGGCGAGAAGATCGGTTTTGTCGAATTTCTGCAGCGCGCGGTGGGCGAACTCCCACGAGCGCGGGCTGGGGAACGCGATCGGCGTGTGCGCGGGATCGAAGCTGAAGAGGAGATCCGGACGGAAGCGCAGGAAGGCGATCACGCGCGGGTCGATCTCTTCCGTATGTGCCCAGTGCACCCAGTCGTCGAGGTGGACCTCGACCTCGTAATGCGTGAAGCGGTTGGCGAGCGGCGCCGGCATGGCGTAGGTCACGCCGCGGTCGCCCTGCCGGTTGCCGGCGGCGAAGATCACCCAGCCTTCCGGAACTTTGTACTCGCCAAGCCGGCGGTCGAGGATGAGCTGGTAAGCCGCAGCCGACACGGTCGGCGGCGCCGACGTGATCTCGTCGAGAAACAGGATGCCCGAGGGCCCGTGGCGCTCCGCGTCCGGCAGCACGGCGGGCACCGACCACTCGACGAAGTTGCCGCTCTTGAACGGAATGCCGCGCAGGTCGGTCGGCTCCATCTGCGACAGGCGGATGTCGATCAGCTTCACCCCGTGCTGCTGGGCAATCTTGGCGACGATCTGCGACTTGCCGACGCCGGGCGGCCCCCACAGCATCACCGGAGTGTGGTGGCCGCCGGCGGCGCTTTCGAATTCGCGGTCGAGGATGGTTTCGATGTGAGAGGGACGCATGGCCAGTCAATACGACGGAATGAGTCCCGAATGATAATCGCTCGGCCCCCCGCGTTCCAGCTTCGCCCTTGATCGGCATGGGGGGATTTTGCTACCGTGGGGCGAACGAATGGAGCCCTTGCAGCATGAACTTTTGCAGTGAATGTGGCAGCGCCGTGGTGCTGCGCGTCCCCGACGGCGATCATCTGCCGCGCCACGTCTGCACCGAGTGCGGCACCATCCATTATCAGAATCCGAAGATGGTCGTGGGCTGCATTCCCGAGTGGGAAGGCAAGGTGCTGCTGTGCCGGCGCGCGATCGAGCCCAAATACGGGCTGTGGACGCTGCCGGCGGGATTCATGGAAAACGGCGAAACGACGCTGGAAGGCGCCGCCCGCGAGACCTGGGAGGAGGCCGGCGCGCGCATCGAGGTCGGCGGACTCTACACCCTCTTCAATCTGCCGCATATCAATCAGGTGTACCTGATGTTCCGCGCGCGCCTGCTCGACCTGGATTTCCACCCGGGCGTCGAGTCGCTCGAGGCCCGCCTGTTCGACGAATCAGAAATTCCCTGGGACCAGATCGCGTTCCGCACCGTGCACGCGACCCTGCAGCAGTACTTCAAGGACCGCCGCGCCGGCGTCTTCGAATTTCACTTCGGCGACATCCGCAGCCGCTGACGTGTCAGGCGGCGACGGCGAGCTGCTCGCGACCGACGACGTCCATGCCGACGCGCAGCCAGTCGCAGTGACTTTCCTGCACGGGCCCCAGCCGCAAGCGATAGACGAGCGCGCCGTCGCGCATGGTAAGCGTCGTGCCCTCACGGTAGTGGATGGCGGGTATCAAGAGATTGCTCATGCCCTGCTCGGTGGAGGTCATCGGCAGCAGCACGCCCCACAGGCGCTCAGGGGCGTCGGCGGCCGCCGCATCGAAGCAAAGCTCGACCCGCTTCGGGTGTCGCGACAACCGCTCCGTACCGACCAGGGGCTGACCATCCTTGTCTCGAATCCAGCGGACCGCCATCACCTGCCAGGCATTCTCGGCCGGGTCGAGGTTGACCGCGAGCAGCGTGCCGGCCGGCAGGAGTTTGGGTTCGGCCATGGCAAGGCCCATGCCCTCCGTGCTCTCGTCACGCAAGGTCCACGGCTCGAGGGACAGGCGCTGATCGGAGGCGTCGGGATGGGTCAGTGCGGCGAGGATGCTGTCGATGCCGACAGTCACCCAGGCGCTGCCGAAACGGTGCGAGCGTTGGCGGCTGCGTCGCACGCCACCGCGCTCGATGAGGCTGGCGACCTGGCGTGCCATTTCTCGCTGGGGCTCCGGCGGCTCGTCCGAGCGCAGCGTGTCGATCACCCCGCGCAGACCGAAATAGCGCAGGCGCTTGCCCTCGATGAGCGCACCGCTCATCACGCTGGCGCCTTCGTCGAGCGAGAGATCGACCACGTGGGTGTGAGTGTGGCGCAGCGGTTTCGACGAGGGCAGCGGCAGCTGCTTGCACGCGTCGATCATGGCCGCGATCGATTCGATCTCGTCCGGACGGTAGCCCATCGGACTGACCAGCCCCATCATGACGGTCAGCGCGTACTCGCGCGCGCAGGTCGTCGAACGCCCGTCGAGGGTGACCACGTTCTGGGCCTCGCCCAGGCGCTCGATCAGGCGATAGATCCGGTTCACCCGCCGCCAGGCCGACGCCGCGGGCAGGCGCGACTGGTGATAGTCCCAGCGCATGGAATTGCGTGCGTAAAACAGCGCGCGCATCGCGATTTCGGCGACGTGAGGGCGCAGCCCGGCTTGTGGCGCGTCACGCGATGCCTGCTTGAGCAGGGCGAGCCAGGCATCGCCCATCTGCATCCAGAAACTCCAGGACTCGCGCCAGAGCGCCTGGCGCGCGAGGCGGAACGTCGACTGGTTCCGGCAGTACTGTTCGACCAGGCTGTACTGCAAGGGCAGGCCCGCGGCCTCGATCACGCGCAGCGACTTCATGCGGTTCACCGACGCCGGCTGGTTCTCGGCGTTGAAGCGCTCGAGGCCCTCGACCAGGGCATGGTGGACGTCGTAGTCGGAGTCGAAGACCAGGCTCTTCACCCATCTTTCGGTGGCTTTCACGGTCGCGAACGGCGAGCCTGCCGCCGCCTTGCGGCGACGCGTGATCCTGTTCAGCATCTCGAAGAGGTCGCTCATGTCCCGGATTGGCGTTGTGGTTATGTTCATCTCCCTGCAGCATTTGTGCCAGACTCGACTGGCAGTTTCTTCCCCCGCGGGACGCGAGATTCGTCATGAAAACAACACGCGCCCGCGCCCAAACCACTGAAAATCCAACAGGATGTGTCGATCAGCCGACACCCCTGCGACCGGACAAAGCAGGCGCCAGCGGCTACAATGCGCGCCAGCCACGTCGCGCAGAGCCTTCACGGCTACTGAGACCGCGCAGTTGAGACGTCGGTCGCTGCCCGGCAGCGGGCTCGCGGTGGCTTCGCCGCGCGGCAGGTCGAACCGCGACAGCGGCAGCCGGAACCCGAACCGGCGACAGTGATACGTGCAGCAACACGGAAGCGTGGCCGAGCGGTTTAAGGCACCGGTCTTGACAATGCCGGCCACGGCATTGCGGCGAAGGCTAACCTGCGCAGCAGGTTAAGCGCGAAGCGCGGCCGGAGCCAAAACCGGCGATGGTTGTAAAAAGGTAGCAGTATGGAAGCGTGGCCGAGCGGTTTAAGGCACCGGTCTTGAAAGCAGTTGCAACGCCTTCCGGCGTGTTGATTTATAAGGGTTTTTCTTGATCGTTTCCGCAACTTGCGGAAATGATTTCCGCAACCCCTAAGGGCGGCGGGCAGAATTGGAAGCGTGGCCGAGTGGTTTAAGGCAGTGCTCTTGAAAAGCACCGAGGGCTTATCCCCCTCCGTGAGTTCGAATCTCACCGCTTCCGCCAAGTGCGAAAACGGCCCCAAGCACGGGGCCGTTTTCATTTGGTCGGCTTCACTGTTTCACCCACCCGACGATAGACCTTCTCGGTTATCTCCTGCTCGGTGTGGCCCAGCAGCTTGCTGGCGTGTTCGAGGTCCATTTCCGACGCGGCCTTGGGCCGGATGTCGCGGAACTGGAAGGCGCGAATTCTGGCGGCCAGTTCGTCGTTGCCGGCTTCGGTGGCCGCCTTCGCGGCGTCGGCCCGCGCGTCGTCAAAGCGGGTGCGCAGCGTCCAGCGGTTCAATGCCGTGCCGGCCGGCGTGGCAATCAGGAACAGGCTCGCCACCTTGCGCTCGCGGCCTTTGATGCGGTCGATTACCTTGCCCAACTCGGTGCGCGTGCCTTCATCATCCAGCAGGATGCGCAGTTTCTTTTTGGTCTTGTTCTGCTGCACCTCGATGGCGCCGTCCTTGATGTCGGCGAGGCGCATCTTGAGCACGTCGGCCGGGCGCTGGCCGGTGAGATAGTTCAAGTCCATGGCGTCTTGCAACTCCACGGGCGCGGCTGCATATACGGCACCCCACACGGCGTCGTCGGCGTAGAAATCGCGGGGCTTTTCCTTGTTCTTGCGCACGCCCTTGACCGGGTTTTCCTTGGCGGTAAAGCCCCACTCGCGCGCTATGTTCCACACGTGGGAGAGTAGCGCGATTTCACGATTTGCCCGCACCGGGGCCTTGAGGCCGCGTTTGTCCCGATACTGCGCCACGTGCTGCGGGGTGATAGTGTCGATGCCCACGGTGTCGAACACCTTGCGCAGCATGACCAAGCACCCGAGGTTGTCCTTCTGAGTCTTGGGCGCCTTGGTCGGTATCACGTCGCGCTCGTAGCGGTCGAACACGAACCGCATCAAGCCGGTTTCTGCCGGGGCCTCGCGGCATTCCAACTCGGCCCACTTGCGCTTTGCGTCGTTGAGGTCGTGCCCGAGCGGAATCTCGACCCGGCGCCCTTCGGCGTCGCGGCCGTTGTAGTAGAAGGATTCCCAAACCTTGCCGCTCTTGAGCATGCGCACGCGGCGCAGCATCCTGGGCGGCAGATCGCGGTGGTTTGATTTCGGGCGCATCATGATAGCTTAGTCCAAAGCGGCAAAGTTTGGTCGGCCAACTGGCTGGGCACCGGCCGCCGTGGGTTGCACGCCGGCCAGGCGCATGCGCGCAGCCCAGCGGCCCACGATGGGGCGGCCCGAGGCATTCACCACGTAGGGCCACCCGTTCTTGTCCAGCCACTCACGCTGGCTGGCGACGTGCTTGTAGCCTGTCACCTCGGCCAGTTCTTCGGCGGTTAGAAATTCGGTTTCACTCATGGCAGCTTGTACCTGTCACGGCACGGGGCGCAGGCCCCGCGAATCAGTCGGGCGGACCATTCGCCGCACAGATCGCAGTCGCCCGGTACGCCGGGCTCGATGCGGGCGGCCTTCTCGCGCACGTCATTGACGGCCGAGTTGGTGGCGATGTGTTCGCGCTCCTGGGCGAGGTCGATTTCGTCGGGCATTACAGGCCACCCCGCTGCGTGTCCTCGACGCCGTTCTTCTTGCGCCACCGGCTCACGTACTTGATGACGCAGCCCTCGAAATAGCCGATGCCGTTTTTGTGGATGTACTCGACCGGCTGGATGGGCATGTCCTTGTAGTGGTTGCCGCCCACCTGGGTGGTGAGGGCTGCGGCGTATTCGGGTCGTTCTTCGCTCATCGTTGTTTCCTCTTCATGGCTTCAAGTAGTAGGTCTTGCACCTCGCGCTTCGATTCGCGGCGGGCTATCACAAGCTCGTCCACGGTGTCGGCGGCGACGATGTGGTGGATGAATACCGGGCGGTCGTGCCCGGCCTGCGCCTGGCGCGTGGGGCCGATGCGCTCGATGATTTGCTGGAACTGCTCCAAGTCCCACCAGTGGCCGAAGAACGCCAGGATGTTGCCGCCGTCCTGTAGGTTCAGGCCGTGGCCGGCACTGGCCGGGTGGGCGAACAAGACCGGGATCTTCCCGGCGTTCCAATCGCGGATGGTTTGCGGGTCTTTGTCCAGCGTGTGGCCCTTGGGGAAGGCACGCTGCAGGCGGGCGAGGTCACTCTTGAAGTGGTAGGCCACCAGCACCGGCATGCCTGCCGCTTCCTCGATCACGTCCTCAAGCGCTTGCAGCTTGGCGTCGTGAATCTCGGCGAAGGCGCTGCACGTGTCATCGGTGTAGATCGCGCCGTTGGCGAGTTGCAGGCACTTGATGGTCTTGCTCGCCGCGTTGAAGGCTTCCACCTCGGTGCCGCATTCCAGCGCGAGGAACATTTCGCGCTCCATGTCCTTGTAGAGGCGCCGGGCCTTGGCCGGCAGTTCCACGCGGATGACGTTGACGATGGGCTGGGAAATGTCGAAGTAGTCGCGCGCGTCGAGCGACAGGCACAGGTCGCGCATGCGGTCCTCGATCTGCTCCTGGGCGAACGGCAAGGGCTCAAGGCGCACGGCGTGGCGGTCGTTGCCCACCTGGATGGACTGGAACCACCGGGCCTTGAATGCCTCGAAGCTGCGCCCCAGGCGCACGCCCTTGTCGAGGAACCATGCCTGCCCCCACAAGTCCTGCAACCCGTTCGGGCTGGGCGTGCCGGTCAGTTCGATGAAACGGTCGACCTTGCAATGGGCGACGCGCGCGAGCGACTGCGCACGCACCCCACCCTGCCGCAGGCGAAAAGACTTTAGCTTCGTGCTCTCGTCGGCCACCACTTTGCGGAACGGCCACTTGTCACCGAAGTGCTCGACCAACCACGGCAGGTTGTCGTAGTTGGTGGCATAGATCGTCGCCGGCCGCTTGAGCGCGGCGCGCCGTTCCTCGGGCGTACCGACTACGGCCGACACCTCGACGTTGCGCAAGTGCGCCCACTTCGTCGCTTCGTCCGGCCAGGTGCTCGCCGCCACGCGCAGCGGGGCCAATACCAGGGCCGGGCCGGGCTCGGTGATTTCGAGGATGTCGAGCGCGGTCAGCGCGGACACGGTCTTGCCCATGCCCATGCCGGCCCACACCGCGTCGCGTGACACGTCGAGAATGTGGTCGATGACCGGCTGCTGGTACTCGCGGGGGGTGAAGGCTTGGCGGGTCACTGTTACACCAGGTCGGCGGCCGGTTCAGCAACAGCCTGCAAGCTGTAGTCGTGAGCCCAGGAAGGGGGGGGTCTCGGGGGTTGTGACGGCGTGCAGGCGCATCGGCATGATTACCCCGACAAAGTTCTCGTCCGCCAGGGTTATCAATGCCCCATCGTTGCCGTTGAATCCGATGCCAACACAGTGTGGACCCTTGCCGCCGTGCAGGATTGACCAGGCTTTCGCCAGGGTGCCGGTAAAGCGGGGGTCAAACTGTGCGGGCTGGCCCGACACTTTGGACGGAATCACACGCCGAAAATCGGGGAACGTGCCGTCCAAGGTTTTGCCGCTCATGGACAAGCCGGCATAGGTAAGCGTGACCGGGCGGGCATTCGACACTGGCGCCTCTTCGCCCTTGCCGTTGTCTTTGGTTTCCAGTTCTCCGATGGTGATTTCCACCAGGCCAGTGGGCTTGATCGGCTTGAGCAGATCGTTGGGGATGATGATGTTCGTCAGCGGTGCGTCGACGTCCGGTTGCTCGCTTTCTACGCGGAAGCATCCGAGCATTACGCCATCGGTGGCAACGAGGCGGGTTTCCTTGCGGCCGATTTCCAGATTGATGCCGTTCAGGTAGTAGCGCACGTCCTTGTCGGCAGCGAACAGCTTGAGCACGGCGATGGCTTCGGCGCGCACGGTCAGTTTGATTTCCATGGTGGATTCTCCCTATCTGTTTTCGAGGTATTCGAAGCCGACGCCGGCTTCCAGGAACATGGCCGAGGTGCTGCGCATGTCGTCGGCCCAGCGCTCGCCGAATCCCTCGGCAGGCATCCGCGCGACGACGCGCGCAATGCCCGCCTGTATCAGCTTGGCCGCGCAGCGTGCACACGGCGGATGGGTCACGTAGAGGGTGCAGCCTTCTACCGGGCGGCCGGCGAACAGCAGGGCGTTTTCCTCGGCGTGGATGGTGCGGCGCAGCTTCTCGTCCCGGTCGAACAGGGCCTCGTCGGAGTCGCACACGGCGCGCGGGAATCCGTTGTAACCCAGCGAGACAACCCGGTTCTTGGCATCGACGATCACAGCACCCACGCCCGTGCTCGGGTCTTTACTCCACGTGGCGATGAGATTCACCAGGCCCAACATGCGGCGGTCCCACTTGCTCATGCCAGCACCTCGTCAACGCGCTCGCAGGAATCGACAATCTCGACGCGCTGGCCCATGCGGCGCATGCGCTCGTGCTCACGTACCTGGTGCGGCTTGGCCTTCTCGCCGGGGGCTTTGAGTTCCACCCACAGGGTTTTGCCCGGCAGCATGGCGAGGCGGTCGGGGGCGCCGTGACGGCCTATCCATTTCACCTTGCGGACTTCGCCGCCCATGGCCTTGACGCGCTCGACAAGGTAGTTCTCGATGGTGCTTTCGCGGGTCATGCCGAAATCTCCCAAGCGCGGCGAGCGGCGTAGCGCATGGAGTTACCAGCGCGGCGGTAAAGTTTGAACAGGCGCAGGGCCGTGATAATGCGGTTCATAGGTCAGTCCTTCCGGTAGCGATAGGCTTCAAAGCCGGCCGCAGCGAGCGGCAGGCCCTTGGCCCAGGTGGGGGTGGTTGCCATCAAGCCGGCCAGGTGGTCGGCGTTGAATTCGTCGCGGTCCTCGGCTTCGGTGATGTTTTCGTCATGCACCGAGAGGACGATCTGGTAGCCGGCCGCCTCGATGGCCGGCATGTTCCCGGCGAGCACGTCACGGCTTGCGGCCTGGGTCACGTTCTCAGCCAGCTTGCCGCCGTAGGTCTTGAGGCGGGACCACTTGCGGCTGTACTGATTGACGCCCATGTAGGACAGCTTGCCGGCGTCGTCGAGTTGCGGGCTGGGGTAGCAGAGGAAGCGGCCGGACGGCAGGCGGATGCGCAGCCAAGCGCCGTCGCGGCGCAGCTTCAACATGCGGCATTCGTAGGTCACGCCGGGGCGCATCACGGCCAGGCGGGCGGCTTCTTCGAGGTCTTTCCAGAATGAGGAAATGGCCGGGTGGGCGTAGCGCCACGAGCGCTTGAAGGACTCGCACACCAGCCAGGCGCGGTCGGACAGGCCGAAGGTCGGGCGCTTCTGCTGCTTCGTCCATTCCAGTGCGCGGGCTGCTTCGCTCATGATCGCGTCCGGGATGGCGTCGATAGCCTGCTCGCCCATGGCTTCGAGGTCGATGTTGTAGGCAGCGGCGAAGGTGAGGAAGGCGCCGACCCCGCCTTCGTAGCCGAGGGCGAGTTCCTGCACCTTGCCCACTTGCCGGTTGTCCTTGCTCACCGCCTCGGGCTTGATGCCGAACGACTTGGCATAGGCCAGCTTGTAGAGGTCGTGCCCCTTGCGGATGGGCTCGCCCTTGGCGTCGAGCGCCAGCGGTACGGGCCGCCGGTCGAGGTAGGCGGCCACCAGTTCGGTGCCGGTAATCCAGTCGCCGCCCTCGGTCTGCACCGTGTCGAAGTCGGCAAACGCCTGCAGCTTCCACTCTTCGCCGGCCAAGAAGGCGAGCACCCGGCCTTCGATGTTGGAGAGGTCAGCGACCACCAGCTTCTTGCCCTTGGGCGCAACGATGGCCCCACGGATTGCGCTGCTGGTCAGTTCCATGACGTTGCCGAAGAGCAGATCCTCGCAATCCGCTTTCAGGGCCTCGATGCCTTGGTCGATGGCGGCCTGCTTGAGCACGGGGCGCGGCAGGTTTTGGGGTTGGAACAGACGGCCAGCCCAGCGGCCGGTGCGGCTGGCGCCGTTGAATTGCAGCGTTCCGCGCAGGCGGCCGTCGCTGCTCACCGCCTTGGCGAGAGTCTTGTACTTGCTGGTGCTGGTGGTGCTGGCCTGCAAGCGGATGGCGAGCAGTTCGCGCAACTCGGCCGGCAGGTCGGGGTCGGCAATGCGCCGTTCGAGCGTGCTCTGTTGCATATCCGGCAGGTCGATGCCGTAGGCCGCGACCAGGTGGCGCAGCAGTGCATCGCGCTGGGTGGCCGCCTGCACCACGCCCAGGGTCAGGTCACTGGTGCGCGCGGCGAGTACCTTCTGCGCGCGTTCCACGGCGCGGATGGCAGCGTGCGCCAAGTCGGTGTCGACCATGACGCCCCGGTCGTTGATCGCCTGGTCGAGGTGCCACAAAGCGAGTTCCCCGGCCTGGTAATTCCACGCCGGCAGCTTCTTGTCGATGGCGCGCATGGCCTCGATGTCGAGCCCGGCGTACTCCACGAACTTGGCCCACTCGGCGGGGTGCGTTTCGCGCGTGGCGCGGCGCACCTTGCTGGTGGCCGGGCGCGGCTTGCAGAACAGTTGAATCAACTGGCGGCCGGCCTTGTCCTTGGCCTTGTCGGTCGGCACCTTGAGGATGTCGCACAGATCGCCCAGCGAGCCCGGCAGGGAGTGGGCCAGGGCCTTGACCATGGTGTCGCGCCAGCGCTCGCGCGGCAGGCGGTAGCCGTTATGCCAAAGCACCGTGCGGTCGAAGTGGGAGTTGTGGGCGTAGAGCACCACGGCCGGGTCGTCCAGGGCGTCGGCGAGGTCGTCGGGCATCAAGGGCCGGGCGGTGCAGTCCCACACTTTCACCGGGCCGTCGTCGAGGGCGTAGGCGAAAAGCATGATTTCCGCGCCTTCGGCGTAGGCGTGAACCCCATGCGCAATAGGAATCTCAGAGAAAGTTTCTAAATCCAGAAACAGGCGGGTCATACGCGCCACCTTGCCCCGATGAAATTTTGCGGAACGGTACGGCGACCGGCTGCGTAGTCCATGCGCAGGTTTTCGCTGCGCGTGCCATACCGCAGGTTTTCCAATCGGTTGTCGGCGGGGTTGTGGTTCAGGTGCAGGACTTCGCACCCCGCCGGACAAGGGCCGACGAAAGCCTCAAGGACGAGTTTATGCACCTGGCGGGAAATACCTTTACCGATGGCGACAGACAGGTGCCCGGACTGTTGCCGCCCCGGTTTCAACACGCGACCCGGCGAAAGGCGCGTCGTTTCCTTGCCGTGGGCAACCAGTCTCACGTGATGCGCCAGCGAGCGCACGCGGCCCGCATTGCTGACTTGGTAGCGGCCCTCTTGGCCCGGTAGGTCTTTCCAGATTTCCACTTGTTGTTCTCCGTGTTCGCTTTGGTGAGGCGGCGGGCGTGTGCGGTGCCGTCTGTACGGCTGGGGAGAGGCCCTAGGCAATCCCCAGGCTGCGCGCCGCCTCACCAAAGCGCCCGGCCCGAAGGCCGGGGCTTGGGGCGGTTAAACGAGGTCGTCGGCGGTGGCGCCTTCGGCGATGTCGTCGAACTCGTCCTCGCTCGCGGCACCGCCACCCGCGAAGGCGTCGCCGTCCTTGAAGAACTGAACACCGCGCAGGCTGGCGTTGATGCGCTTGCCGTAGTTGTTGTCCTGCGCCCACAGTTCGACGCTGGCATTCACGTAGCAGCCGGCGTAGGGCTTGCCGTCCTGCTCGGTGAGCGGGCTCTTGTCCTTGTCGATGACCAGCGGGCGGGTGGTGCTGCGCGCGGACACGTACAAGTTGCCGGGGAAGCCGTCATAGTTGGACTTGAGGTCGCCGTCGTGCAGGGCCACTTTGTCCTGGGCGCGCATCTGCTTGAGGATGGCGTCGGCCTTGGCGCCCCACTTGTCCTTGGCGACTTGCTCGATGGCCTGGTTGAGGGCCTTCACTTGCGGGTCGGCCGGGTCCATCAGGAAGGAAGCGGAAAACGCCGGCTTACCTTCGCCATTGACGGTCTTGGCCTCGAACAGCACGGGGAAAGCGAGGCGCACGTTGTTGAGTTTCAGTTTCATGGTTAAAGCTCCTTGGTCTGGAAAAATTGGGGGTACTCACGCTTGACCCGCTCGATGGCTTTCTCGATGGCTTTCACACGCGCGAGCGGGTCGGCCCGCGTGATGGGGGTTTGTGCAGCCTGTTGCAGCAGCTTTGCGGCGTCGCGGGGCAGCACGTTGGCAGGCGGCAGGTTCTTCACACCAAGTCCTCCACGCCTTCGGACACGTCGGCGAATTCGTCGGCGGTGGCCTGGATGACGAGGGCCGGGCGCTTGTCGGACTCGGGGGCGACGCTGGGCTTGCCTTCGCTCTGCGTAATGAGGCCCTGCAACTTCGGCCACTGGCGCGGGCCGATGGTCCCGGCCTTGTGCAGCTTCTCGGCGGTGGTCGGCGAAATCAGCGAGAAGTCGTACATTTCTTCCAGCTTCATGCGCATGGACTTCATGGTGGCCTCGACTTCCTTGTCGTCGGCCCAGCGGCGGGCGCCGCGTCGTCCTTCCACCAGCTTGAAGCCAGGCACCGGACGGCCGGCGAGCAGTTCGGCCTCGGCCTTGGCGCGGATGGCCTTGCACCAGGACTCGACCAGATCAACGGCGCCCAGCAGATTGCCGAGGATGGCGTTGTCGAAGGTGCGCTCGGCGGCGTGCTCGATCTGCGGCGCCACCGGCTGCGTGGTATCGACGAAATCGTCGGCCACCATGGCGAGCACGTGCTCGGTCAGCGTCGGGCAGATCGCCTTGGCCTTGCAGAATCGGCATTGATCGTTGCCGGGGTTGAGGTACTTCTCGTGCAATTCCTTGTAGTTGCCGTGGTACTGCATGGCCGCGAAGCAGCGCTCGGCGCCGCGCTTGACGTGCTCGGCGAACAGCGTGCGCAAGTCCGGCACGTTGCGCACCCACTCGCTGATATGGTCGAGGCGGGGCTGCACGATGACGATGCGCGCGGTGTGGAAGTCGCCGAGGAATTCGAACTCGTTGAGCGCGGCCAGGGCGTAAATCTGCAACTGCTCGTTCATCTCGGCGTAGACCTTGACGCCACGGCCATACTTCAAATCGACGATGACCAGTTCGTTGCCGGCGAGGATCACGGCGTCGGACGTGCCCTTGGCGCCGGCCTCGCCGGTAATGGCCTCAATGCTCAAGCGCTGCTCGACCATCAGTTCGCCGTCGATGCTGCGCACGTAGTCGATGTACTTCTGCACGTGGCAGGCCATGTCGTCGGTGACTTCCCAGCCCTTGCCATTCACCTGGATGATGCGGCCCAGGTAGGCGGTGGCGTCGTTGCCGTTCGCCAGCGCCATGGCGGCCAGTTCGTGCGCTGCGGTGCCCTCGTCGGCGAAGTCGCTGGAATCGTCCGGGCAAGTCGCCTCAAGGGCGACGCTGCCGGGGCATTGAAGCCAGCGGTGTGCGCTGGACGGGGAGAGTTTGGCGTGCTCGCTCATGGTCTTAGGCCCCGGCTTCTTCGCAAGCGGCGATGACAGCGGCGAACTGCTCGGGCTTCACGTCGGGCAGCTTGCCGGCGCCGAACTTGGCGAGCACGGCCACGGCGGCGTCGCGGCCCTTGGTGCGCGCCAGCTTGGTAACGGCGTCGGCGGTGGCCTGATAGGTCGGTGCGTCGGCCGGGTTGTTGGCGTGGCCGTGCAGGGCCTTCTCGGCTTTTGCGGCCGTCATCTGCGTGAGGGCTTCCGGCTTTTGCTCGGCGGTTTCAGTAGCCTGGGCGGTTTCGGTGGTGGCTGTAGCTTGGGCTTCGGCCTTCGGCTCGTCCTTGACCTCGGTCTTGGCGGCTTCCTTCTTGGTGCTGGTGGCCTTGCCCTTGGCTTCTTCCTTCGCGGTTTCGACGACGTGGCCGGCGCACGGCGAGGTCTTGGGCGACTCGATGCCGACCACGTTGAGGGCCGCCATCACGGCGTTGAGTTGCGCGGGGTTGCTGATAGTTACGGTCATCGGGAACATGGGCTTACTCCTGGTTGGTGGTTACGAGGTCGTTCAAACGGGTGAAGAAATCCCCGGCGTCGTTCGCCAGGGCGCGGAACTTGTCGGAGGTATCCAGCAGGGCCTTCAACTGGTCGGGCTCGTGGATGTCCTGGTCGTTTAGCAGGGCGAGCAGCGCGGCCTGGTCTTTCAGGCTGGCGGGGTGCGACTCGATGACGGCCTTCACGTCGTCGGTGCCGACTTCGTACTCTTCGAGCAGGTCGGCCACCGGTTTGTGTTCGCTGGCCTCGTCAAGCAAGCGCTCGAAGCGGTCGAGCAGTTCAAGTTCCAGCGCGGTGCTGGTCAGCGGGTCAATCTCGGCGCGTGCCGAGGCGAGCAGGTGCTCGTCGTCCATGGACTTGGCGAGTTGGGCGGTCAGCATTTCGCGCGCTCCAACAGGTCCAGGCCGATGCAGAGGGCGTCGCAGGGGTGCGACGCGATGACTTTCAGGTCGAGGCCGGCGCCGCGCACGCGGTACAGGCGACCGGGAATCAAGGGGGTTGCGCTCATCGTTTCCGTCCTTTCGTTGTGGAATACCTAAACGCATTATGCGTAACGGTATTAAACAAGTCAATACGGAAACGCATAATTTAGGACGTGACGAAAAAGCCCGCGCAAGGCGGGCTTAGTCGATTACCGGGGGCGGGTGCCGGCTAGGTCGGCTTGTAGAAGGCGCCGCGCGGGACGATGGCGGCGACGTAGTGGATGGCCTGGATGTCTTGCAGTTGCAGGCTTATGGGCTTGAAGCCGTTGTTGATGCTACCCAGCGTGACCTCGCCGTCGCGGGTGTAGAGCAGTTCCTTCACCATCTTGCGGCCGTCGTGGCAGATCACCACGACGTCGTCGCCTGGGTTGGGCTCGGTGTTTGGTTCCACCACGATGAACTCGCCCGACTTGATCCTGGGCCGCATTGATTCGCCGCGCACGCGCAGCGCGTAGGTGTTCTGGTCTTTTGCTGGGTACTCGATCAAACCGTCTCCATGGCCTACAGGGTGGCCGAGTTCTTCCAGATAGCCGTCCGGGCCGCCTTCCACGGTGCCGACGATGGGCACGTTCTTGAAGCGGCGCAGGCTGGGCGCGGCCTCGACCTCGGGTGGTTCGGGCGGCTTGCCGTGGTCGAAGGACTCGGCGTCGGCAGTGCGCAGGAACTCGACCGACACGCCGAAGTAGTCGGCGAGCGGCTGCACGGTGGCGGTGCGCGGGTCGTCGCTTTCACCTTTGAGGATTCGGTGAATCGTCGGCTGTTGCACGCCCGTGGCCTTCGCCAGGGCGGTGGGATTGATCCCGCGCTTGGCGATGAGGTAGGCGAGGTTTCGACGCAATTGGCTCATGGTCCTAAATATACGCCCCCGCATAAATTAAAGCAAGGGCATGCGAAGAGGTATTGCTCGGAAATGCGAAAACGTATAGCATCAGCGGTATTTTTATACGGAGGTGTATTGATGGCGCCCCCCGCTGCCTATCTGCAAAAACCCGATGAACTCGTCCGCACCCTGATCCGCGCCGGCTGGTCCCAAGAGGCCATTGCCAGCAGCATCGACGCGACGCAACCCACGGTCAGCCGCATTTTGAGCGGCCGACACAAAGACCCTCGCTACAGCGTGGTCGAGAAGCTGCGCCAGCTCGTGCTCAACCTGGACGAATTCACGGTGGCGAAATGACGAGGCCCTGGACATTGATTTAGGGCGAGGCCCTGCCGGCACTGCACGCCATGGCGGACGAGAGCATCGACGCCGTTATCACTGACCCGCCCTATTCCTCGGGCGGGTTTTCACGTGACGACAAGGGCAAAGACCCGGACGCGAAGTACACGCAAAGCTCGGCCCAGGGGCGCTATCCGACATTCTCGGGCGACTCGCGCGACCAGCGCAGCTACATGACCTGGTGCGCCCTGTGGATCGCCGAGTGCACCCGCGTGCTCAAGCCGGGCGGCTACTTCATGGCCTTCACCGACTGGCGCCAGTTGCCGGTCATGACCGACGCGGTGCAGGCCGGCGGCGTGTTCTGGCGTGGCATCGTGGCATGGGACAAGGGCCGGGGCGCACGGGCGCCGCACAAGGGCTATTTCCGGCACCAGTGTGAATACGTGATTTGGGGAACCAAGGGCGCCGCCATCCAGTTGGAGCACGACGGCCCCTTCGACGGCTGCATCCAATCGACGGTGCGCCGCGATGACAAACACCACATGACTGGCAAGCCTACCGCGCTCATGCGCGAACTGGTGCGCCCAGTGCTGCCAGGGGGGGTAGTGCTCGACCCGTTCGCCGGCAGCGGCACAACAGGGGTCGCTGCAGTCCTTTCCGGTCGTCGCTTCATCGGCATCGAGCGCGAGGCCGCCTATGCGGACATTTCACGCAGCCGCCTGGAAGCCGCCGAGGCCGAGTTCTACGGCGTGGCCGATTTGATCTGACCGGGGAGACGACAACTTGAGTTCCGATTTTCAAACACACGGCCGCGCCCTGCTGGGCAACGGCTACCTCATCATCCCAATCAAGCCGGGCCACAAGCGGCCCGCGCTGGACAACTGGCAAACCGCGCGCCTAGGCGCCGCTGACCTGACCCGCTACCCGAACCATGGCGTCGGCGTGCTGTGCGGACAAGGCGCGCAGCCGGTGGCCGCCATCGACGTGGATACCACGGACGAGGCACTGGCCGCGCGGTTCGTAGCCTGGTGCCAGGAACACCTCGGCGCGACGTGCGAGCGCGTGGGCTTCGCCCCCAAGATTCTGCTCGCCTACCGGGCAGCGTCCGAAGGCTGGGGCAAGGCTACCGGCGCCTGGTTCGAGGACTTGGGCGGTGCGCGGCACCGGCTGGAAGTGCTGGGCAAGGGTCAGCAGTTCGTGGCCTACCATATCCACCCGGACACGGGCGAGCCCTACGAGTGGGTGGATTTCTTCGGCGGCCTCGATGCCATGCGGGCCGGCGACCTGCCCATCATCACCGAGGCCCAGGTCGAAGAAGCCCTGCAGGTATTCGAGGCCATGGCCGAGGAAGCCGGCCTCGTGCGCGTGTCGGGCAGCAAGACCAAGGCTGGGGGCATGACCTCGGCGCCGGTCGACGACCCACTCATGGCCTATGAGCCGCCAGTTGGCATCGACTTGAGCGAAGCCCGGCGCCTGGTGGCCTACGTCGATAACGAGGACTACGACACCTGGCTGAAAGTCGGCATGTCGCTGCACCACGAGTTCGACGGCAGCGTGGCCGCGCTGGATTTGTGGGACGAGTGGTCGAGCACGGCAACGAACTACGCCAGCCGCGAGGATTTGGAGAAGCGGTGGGACAGCTTCGGCAGGTCCGGCCGCAATCCGACGACGGCGCGCTGGCTGCTCAAGGTGGGCAACCAGGGCAAGCGCGACGCGGTGAAGGCCGAGAAGCGCACCGCGCTGGATGATGCCAAGGCGCAGATTCTCGCCTGCGAGGATTCCATCGACCTGGTGAATGAGGTAGCCCGGCAGGCGGGCGACGCCGCCGGCACGGATCTGGCCCTTCGTGCCGAACTGGCCGGCCTCATCCGGGCGCGCTTCAAGGAACTGACCGATACCAGCCTGCCGGTGGCCGACGTTCGCGCGGCCATGGCCGGCGGGCGCAAGGTGGTGGCCTTCAACAAGCAGCGCCGGCAAATGACCGAGTTCGGCAATGCCGAGCGCATGCTCGACCACTACGGCGACGGCCTCATGTACGTGCCGGAAATCGACGGCTGGTTCATGTGGACGGGCATCTACTGGCGCCGCGCGGCCGGCGTGGAACTTGAGCACCTAGCGAAGGAAACCATCCGCGCGCTGCCCGACGAGGCCAAGACCATAGAGAGCGACGGCGAGCGCGCCGAGTTCTTCAAGTTCTGCGCCATCAGCCAGCGGGCCGTCATGGTCCGCAACATGGTGAGCCTGGCGCAGTCCGACCCGCGCGTGGTCGTCGGCATGACCGACCTCGACAAGCACACGCACCTATTGGGTGTGGGCAATGGCGTGGTCGACCTGCACACGGGCAAGCTGCTGCCGCCGGACCAGGCGTACCGCGTGACCACTATCACGGCGGTGGATTACGACCCGGAAGCGCGGGCGCCGCTGTTCGAGCGCACGGTGGCCGACGTGTTCTTCGGCGATGCCGACATGATCGGCTTTTTCCAGCGCCTCGTCGGCTACTCGCTGCTGGGCAAGCCCGACGAGGACGTGCTCGCCATCCCCTACGGTTCCGGGTCCAACGGCAAGAGCACGGTGCTGGGGGCCATCCGCGACGCCCTGGGCGAGCACGCCAAGATGGCAAGCGCCGACACCTTCTTGAGTAGCGGCGCGGCCGGCGGCAACGCCGGGGCGGCGCGCGAGGACGTGCTGCGCTTGCGCGGCGCCCGGTTCGTCTATGTCAGCGAGCCCGATGAGGGCAGCGAACTGCGCGAGGGCCTTATCAAGTCCATGACCGGGGGCGAACCGCTGCCGGCGCGCGGCCTGTACTCCAAAACCACGGTCGAGGTGGCGCCCACGTGGGTGGCTTTCATGCCGACCAACCACCGGCCCATCGTAAAGGGCGACGACCACGCCATCTGGCGCCGGCTGCTGCCCGTGCCATTCACCCGCAACTTTGACCAGGATCTGACCCTCACCAAAGACCCAGACCGGGCCGAGAAGCTGGCGGCCGAGGCGGCGGGGATTTTGGCATGGTGCGTGCGCGGTGCCTTGGCCTACCGGAAGAATGGCCTGCAGCCGCCGGCCGCCGTGCGCAAGGCGCGCGATGACTACAAGAGCGATATGGACCTGCTCGGCGAATGGCTGGACGAATGCTGTGAAGTCGGCCCCGGCCACGTGGAAAGCAACGCCCGTTTGTGGGCTAGTTGGGAAGCCTTCGCCAAGGCGCGGGGCGAGTTGCGGTTCATCGCCTCGGCAAAGAGCCTGGGGCGTCGGTTGCAAGCAAAAGGAATGGAGCCTGTAATGAATACCTACGGGTTGAGGGGGCGCGGGCTGCGCGGCCTTCGAGTGCGGGTAGTGGGGGACTTTACATGACCTGCGGAATCTACGGTTTGAAGTGTCAGGACACCGGGGCGATTCGCTACGTGGGCGCAAGTCGGCAGATCGAGGCCGCCTACAAAAACCAATGCGCGAAACCCTGGAAGTGGCTCAAACGAGGAAAGCTGCTCGATTGGTTCTCTGCTTTGCGGCGTAGAGCAGGCGCCCCGGTTCTTGTCATTCTGCAAGAAACAACAGATTCAGAACTCAACGCGGCGAAAGCCGAGTGGGTGGCGACGCTGCAACTTGTTGGCGGGGCAGACTTGAACACGCAATTTACAGCGAACACGCAGAAAAACGCGCGAAGTAATAGCGAACGGCGCGGCGGTTTGGAACGTTTGGAACGTTTCTAGCCCTTTTTTAAGGAAATCCCTTACGTGTACGAACAAGAAAGTTACCTAAAAAACCATGAAAAACGTTCCAAACGTTCCAAGCAAAAAATTGCGCGTTTAAGGAGGGCGGCGCATGCAGAAAACAGTGGCGGTGAATGAGGCCGGTTTGCGAATCGGTGAGGACCATCCGAATGCCAAGCTGACGGATGGCGAGGTTGAGATGATCCGGCAACTTCATGAAGAGGAAGGCTTGAGCTACAAGGCGCTGGCCGAGAAATTTGAAATCAGCAAGGGGGCAGTTGCGAAGATTTGCCGATATGAGCGGCGCGGGCAATACCTGGCCGACTTCAAGACGGTGCCCGTACCTGAACGATAAAAAGCGATGCTGCACGACATGGCAAACACTATCCGGACACCTGAAAAAGAGCGCGCATTCCTCGCTGCATTGGCAGAGACATGCAGCGTTTCCCGCGCCTGCGAATCCGCTGGGATTGGCCGAGCGACCGTCTATGAATGGCGAGCCGCTGACCCTGACTTTGCGGCTAGTTGGGAAAAGGCCAAACGCATCGGGGCGGAAGCGCTTGAGGATGAGTGCGTGCGCCGAGCGCGAGAAGGCGTCGACGAGCCTGTTTTTTACCAAGGCGACGAGTGCGGCAGTGTGCGCAAGTACAGCGACACCCTAGCCATTTTCTTGCTCAAGGGCGCTATGCCCGAGAAGTACCGGGAGAACACCCGCATGGAACTGACCGGCGCCAACGGCGGCCCGGTTCAAATCAGCGACACCGAGCGCGCCGCCAAGATCGCCGCAATCCTTGCCGCTGCCAAAGCACGCAAGGACGGCGATGTTTCCGACCTCGTTTGACCCCGACCTACTGGCCTACCTCACGCCCGAGGAACTGGCCGAACTCGACCTGCTCATCGTCAGCGACCCGACCGTGTGGCGCCCGCTGCCCGGCCCGCAATCGTTGGCGTTTCACTCTGAGGCCGACATCATCGGCTACGGTGGCGCGGCTGGCGGCGGCAAGACCGACCTCGCCTGCGGCAAATCGCTGACCCAGCACCAGAAGGTGCTCGTGCTGCGCCGCGAGGCCACCCAGCTAACTGGCATCATCGACCGATTTACCGAACTCATTGGAAGCCGCGACGGCTACAACGGCGCAGAGCGCATTTGGCGCCTGCCCGGCAAGCAAATCGAATTCGGTTCGACGCCGAACCTCGACGATTGGAACAAGTACCAGGGCCGCCCCCACGACCTGCTGGTGTTCGACGAGGCGGCCAACTTCCTGGAAGCCCAGGTCCGCGCGCTGCTGGGCTGGCTGCGCTCGGTTGATCCGTCGCAACGCTGCCAGGCGCTGCTGACCTTCAACCCGCCGACCACGGCCGAGGGCCGATGGATCACGGCCTTCTTTGCGCCTTGGCTCGACAAGAAGCACCCGAAGCCTGCCCAGCCGGGCGAGTTGCGATGGTTCGCCATGATCGACGGCGAAGAGGTCGAGGTACCGAACGGCGAGCCCTTCCAGCACGGTGCCGACCTCATCAAGCCGATGAGCAGGACGTTCATCCCTTCGCGCGTCAGCGACAACCCTTACCTCATGGGAACCGGCTACATGGCGACCCTGCAATCCCTACCCGAGCCGCTGCGCTCGCAAATGCTCTATGGCGACTTCAACGCGGGCATCGAGGACGACCCGTGGCAAGTCATCCCGACCGCGTGGGTGGAAGCAGCCCAGGCTCGGTGGAAGCGGCCCGACAAGCTGGCACCCATGGACTCGCTGGGCGTGGATGTGGCGCGCGGTGGCCGGGACAACACGATCATTGCCCGCCGGCATGGCATGTGGTTCGACGAGCCCCTGGTCTATCCGGGAAGCGCGACGCCCAACGGGCCGACCGTGGCCGGGCTCACCATTGCTGCCAAGCGCGACGACGCGGTGGTGCATATTGACGTCATTGGCGTGGGCTCGGCGCCCTACGACTTCCTCAACGAGGCCGGGCAACAGGTCGTCGGCGTCAATGTCGCCGAGGCCGCCGTGGGCACCGACAAGTCGGGCCGGCTGCGCTTCAAGAACCTGCGCAGCGAGCTATGGTGGCGGATGCGCGAGGCCCTGGACCCGACCAATAACACGGGCATTGCCCTGCCGCCAGATCCTGCCCTTCTCGCGGACCTGTGCGCACCGACCTGGGAACTGTCGGGCTCGACCATCTACGTGGCAAGCCGCGAGCAGATCATGGAAAAAATCGGGCGCTCGCCTGACTACGGCAGCGCCTACGTGCTGGCGCTGCTGGATACCCCGAAGCGCTCGGTGGTCGAGGCCATGGGCCAGAAGCGCCGCCGGGATTACGACCCCTACGAAAGGTAAGCCGGTTTCAGCGGTGCCCGTTCCTTCCACGCCCCCGCATACGCTGCGCGCATGGAACCGACCATTCGCACCATCACCGTAGCCGAAGCCTTCGACTCGCCTGTGTTTGCCGCCCTGTGCGACGAGTACCGGGCCGAGTCGCTGCGCAATCCCGACATGATGGGCGCGCTACCCGACCGCGAAGGCTACGCCCGCATGGTCGACGCCGGCCTGCTGCACCCCCTGGGCGTGTTCGTCGGTGAGGAACTGGTCGGCCTGTGCGCCGTGCTGATTGCACCCGTGCTGCACTTCGGCGGCAAGGTCGTTGCCTCGACCGAAACCCTGTTTGTGGCCGAGGCGCACCGCGCTGGTGGCGCTGGCATGAAGCTGCTGCGCGCGGCCGAGGAAGTAGCGGCCGAGGCAGGGGCCGGCGGCCTGTACGTTACCGCACCAGTCGGCGGGCGCCTTGAGCGACTGCTGCCGCACGTGGGCTACCACGAAACCAACCGCATTTTCTTCCGGGGGCTGCTGTGAGCGGCCTTGTGGCGGCAGAAAGCCGCATTCCCGCCATGACGGCCCAGGCCATCGACAAGGTGCGCGAACTGGAAGCCATCACGCGCGAACTGCCTCAAGTCGAGATTGCCACCGACCACGTGCTGCACGGCGGCATGTACGCGCGAACGATCTGCATTCCGGCCGGCGTGGTGCTCACGGGTGTGTTCATCCGGGTGCCCACGCTGCTGGTGTTCGACGGCAACGCCACGGTCAACGCGGGCGACGACGCCACCACGCTGGTGGGGTACCACGTACTCGCAGCAAGTGCGCACCGCCGCCAGGCATTCCTCGCCCACGCCGACACGCGCTTGACCATGGTGTTCGCCACCCAGGCCAAGACGGTGGCCGAGGCCGAGGACGAATTTACCGACGAGGCGCACTTGCTGTTCTCACGCAAGCCGGGCGCCGTGAATCGCATCAACATCACAGGAGAGTAATCATGTCGGGTGGAGCTACCGCAGTCATGGCCGCCGCCGCAGTTGCTGGCGCGGCAATCGCCTACAACAACGGCCAGGAGCAGAAGAAGGCCGCCGAAAAGGCAAGCCAGCAGGCCGAGGCCAACGCCAAGAAGCAGGAGAAGGCCGCCGACGAGGCGACCAATCGCGCGAACCAGAAGCGGGCCGACCCACTAGCCGCCCTGGATGCCGCCACTCAGGCGGGCAAGGCCGGCGCATCCGGCACCATGCTGACTGGGCCGCAGGGCATTGACCCGGCCGCGCTGAATCTCGGCAAGAACACGCTGCTGGGGTCTTAACCATGGCCGAAATCTCCAAGCGCAAACTACTGTTATCGCGCTGGGGGCAGTTGCGCAACGAGCGCGAAAGCTGGATGGCGCACTGGAAGGAAATCAGCGACTACCTGCTGCCGCGCTCGGGCCGCTTCTTCGTCGATGACCGCAACCGGGGCGACAAGCGGCACAACAACATCTACGACAGCACCGGCACCCGCGCGCTGCGCGTGCTCGCCGCCGGCATGATGGCTGGCATGACCAGCCCGGCCCGGCCCTGGTTCCGCCTTACCACGTCCGACCCGCAGCTGGATGAGTCGGCGGCCGTCAAGACGTGGCTGGCTGACGTGACCCGCCTCATGCAAATGGTGTTCGCCAAGTCCAACACCTACCGCGCCCTGCACTCGATGTATGAGGAATTGGGCGCCTTCGGCACGGCGGGCACCATCGTGCTGGCGGACTTCAATTCTGTCATTCACCACTACACGCTTACCACGGGCGAGTTCGCCATGGCCGCCGACCATCGCGGCCAGATCAACACGCTTTACCGCGAATTCCAAATGACCGTGGCGCAAATGGTGCGCGAGTTCGGCCGCGACAATTGCAGCCCGACCGTGCAAACCCTGTTCGACCGTGGCGCCCTGGAACAGTGGGTCACGATCATGCACGCCATCGAGCCGCGCGTCGACCGCGATGTGACCAAGCGCGACGACCGCAACATGGCGTGGAAGTCGGTCTATTTCGAGCACGGCGGCAACGAGGACCAGATCCTGCGCGACTCGGGCTTCAAGGAATTCCCGGCCTTGTGCCCGCGCTGGGCCACGACCGGCGGCGACATCTACGGCAACTCGCCGGCCATGGAAGTGCTGGGCGACATCAAGCAATTGCAGCACGAGCAACTGCGCAAGGCCCAGGGCATCGACTACAAGACCAAGCCCCCGCTGCAGGCGCCCACGTCCTTGAAGTCGCGCGACGTGGATACCTTGCCCGGCGGCATTTCCTTCGTGGATTCGGCCGCCCCCAACGGCGGCATTCGCTCGGCCTTCGAGGTTAGCATTGACCTGTCGCACCTACTGGCCGACATCCAGGACGTGCGCGAGCGCATCAAGGGCAGCTTCTACGCTGACCTGTTCCTCATGCTCGCCAACGGCACCAACCCGCAAATGACCGCCACCGAGGTGGCCGAGCGCCACGAGGAAAAGCTGCTCATGCTGGGGCCGGTTCTTGAACGGATGCACAACGAAATCCTCGACCCGCTCATCGAAATGACCTTTTCGCGCATGGTCGAGGCCGGCATCGTGCCACCCCCGCCGGACGAATTGCAGGGCATGGAACTGAACGTCGAGTTCGTCAGCATGCTGGCCCAAGCGCAGCGCGCGATTGCCACCAATTCGGTGGATCGCTTCGTCGGCAACCTGGGCGCGGTGGCCGGCATCAAGCCGGAAGTCCTCGACAAGTTCGACGCCGACCGCTGGGCCGACGCCTACGCCGACATGCTGGGCATCGACCCCGAGTTGATCGTGCCGGGCGAACAGGTGGCCTTGATCCGCAAGCAACGCGCCGAAGCGGCCCAGGCCCAGCAGCAGGCCGCGCTGCTCAACCAGGGCGCCGACACCGCGCAAAAGCTGGGCAGCGTGGATACCAGCAAGCAAAGCGCACTCACCGACGTGACCCGCGCTTTCAGCGGCTACACCTGACCCGGTGCCCGTACCTCTGACCGCTGCCAATAGATTGCGACCATGAGCAATTACGACCCGACCGACATCCGCAGCCAGGAGCGCGCAAAGGCCGATACCGACCTGCGCAACAAGCTGGTGAAGGATACGGAAGAGTCAGACCTCAAATGGCTCATGGGCAGCAAGCGGGGGCGCCGCATCGTGTGGCGCTTTCTGGACCGAGCCGGGGTGTTCCGGCTTTCGTTCAATACCAACTCGATGACGATGGCGTTCAACGAGGGGAACAGGAACGAAGGCTTACGCATCTTGGCGCAAATCCACACGCTCTGCCCGGAGCTTTATCCCGTAATGGTGAAGGAACAGATCCATGACAACCGAAACGCTGATGACGGAAGCCGCAACGACCACTGAAGGCGCCACCGCATCTGAACAGGCCAACCAGCAATCCGCTACTGGTGCGGGTGAAGGCGGCCAACAGCAGCAAGCGACCGAAGGGCAAGGCACCCAAGGCCAACAGGCCGAGGGCACCAAGACCGAAGGCGGCCAGCAACAACAGGAGAAGAAGCCGGAAGGCGCACCCGAGAGCTACGAGTTCAAGGCTCCCGAGGGTACGCAGTTCGACGACGCCGTCATTGGCGCTTTCTCCGAAGTCGCCAAGGAATTGAACCTGCCCCAGGACCAAGCGCAAAAGGTACTCGACAAGATGGCCCCGGTTATCGCCGCGCGCCAGGCTGAACAGTTCCAAGCCGCTCGCACCGAGTGGGCGGAAGCCGCAAAGACCGACAAGGAATTCGGCGGCGACAAACTGGCCGAGAACCTGGGCACCGCGAAGAAAGCACTCGATGCGCTCGCCACGCCCGAACTGCGCACGTTGCTGGAAGAGTCCGGCCTGGGCAACCACCCCGAGGTTATTCGGGTGTTCTACCGGGCTGGCAAGGCAATCAGTGAGGACCGTTTCGTGGGCGGCCAGGCTGGCAAGACCAACCAGGGCGACGCGCGGCGGTTGTACGCAGCATCCAACATGAATCCGTAAAAGGAGAACAGCAAAATGGGAACTCTTTCCACCACGAACCCGACTCTGGCCGACGTTGCAGCCCGCATGACTGCGGACGGCAAGATCGACCCGCAGATCGTTGAAATGCTCAACGAAACCAATGAAATCCTCGACGACATGACCGTCATCGAGGCCAACGGTTTTACCGAGCACAAGACCACCGTCCGTTCCGGCCTGCCGGCTGGTACATGGCGCAAGCTGAACTACGGCGTCCAGCCCGAGAAGTCCCGCACCGTGCAGGTGAAGGACAGCATGGGCATGCTGGAAACCTACGCCGAAGTCGACAAGGCCCTGGCAGACCTCAACGGCAATTCCGCCGCCTGGCGTCTGTCCGAAGATCGCGCCTTCATCGAGGGCATGAATCAGACGATGGCGACCACGCTCTTCTACGGCGATTCCAGCGTCGACCCCGAGAAGTTCATGGGCCTGGCCCCGCGTTACAACAGCCTTTCGGCTGAAAACGCCATGAACATCGTGGATGCCGGCGGCACCGGCACCGACAACGCGTCCATCTGGCTGATCGTGTGGGGGCCGAATACCTGCCACACGATCTACCCGAAGGGATCGTCTGCCGGCCTGCAATCGCGTGACCTCGGCGAGCACACCCTGGTTGATGCGGCCGGCGGCCGTTACCAGGGCTACCGCACCCACTACAAGTGGGACATCGGCGCCGTGCTGCGCGATTGGCGCTATGTGGTTCGCATCGCCAACATCGACGTGTCCGACCTGACCAAGAACGCGAGCGCGGGCGCGGGCGCCGACCTCATCGACTTGATGACCCAGGCGCTCGAACTGGTGCCGAACATCGGTATGGGCCGTCCGGCCTTCTACATGCCGCGCAAGATTCGCAGCTTCCTGCGTCGTCAGATCACCAACAAGGTGGCCGCCTCGACGCTGACCATGGAAGAAATCGCCGGCAAGAAGGTTGTCGCGTTCGACGGCGTGCCTTGCCGCCGTACCGACGCGCTCCTGCTGACCGAGGCCCGCGTGGTGTAACCGGCTGGGGGCGGGTAACACCGCCCCCGCTTACAGACAACAGAAAGGACAAGCCATCATGTATATCGACAAAGCTCTCCAAGTCTCGAACGAGCAAGCCGTCACCGTCAGCGCGGCCTCGACCGACTCTATCGACTTCGGCCAAGCCAACCCCGACCTCGGCATGACCGACCTGTGCAGCATGGTCATTACCGTGGATGAGTCGGTCGCTGCCGCTGGCGCCGCGACCGTCACGTTCTCGGTGCAGGACTCGGCCGACAACAGCACCTTTGCCGACGTGGCCGTTACTGCTGCCATCGGCAAGGCCAGCCTCGCCGCCGGCCGACAGGTCGTCATTCCGATGCCGACCAAGCTGCGCCGCTACTGCCGGGTGTACTACACCATCGGCACCGGCCCGCTGACCGCCGGCAAGTTCTCCGCGCAAGTCGTGACCGGCATCCAGCAGAACATCGCGCAGCCCGATAGCGCTCGCATCGCTTAATGAGGTGACAGCATGAAAGTAATTGCCACCAAGCTGGGCTATTTCGGAAAACTGCGCGAACCGGGCGACGAGTTCGAGGTGCCGGACGGTACCAAGGGCTCGTGGTTCCAGCCGGTCGAGCAGAAGGCCAACGGCAAGGGCGGCAAGAAGCCCGAAGCCCAGGCCAACGAGAAGCCCGCCGACGACCTGGTTTGATCTTCTCCAAGGTGGTAGCCAGCAGCTTGCGGGGGCCTTGCGCCCCCGTTTTTCTAGGGGGTGCCCATGGCCTCGGAAGTTGATATTTGCAACCTCGCGCTCGCGCGCCTGGGCGACAACGCCACGGTGGCGAGCATTGACCCGCCCGAGGGCTCGGCCCAGGCGGAACACTGCGCACGCTTTTACGCCATCGCCCGCGACTCCCTGCTGGAAATGCACGCCTGGAAATTCGCCACCCGGCGCGTGCAGCTTGCCAAGCTGACCGTGCCGTCCTGGGACTGGTCCTTCGCCTACGCCGAGCCGACCGGCGCGCTCAAGTTGCTGGGCGTACTCTCGGCCACTGCATCGAACGATGACGAAACCCAGCCTTACGAGGCGGAAAGCGACGCCAACGGGGCCGCCATCATCCTGACCAATCAGGAGGACGCCAGCCTGCGCTTCGTCGCCCGCGTGACCGACACCACCAAATTCTCGCCGCTGTTCGTCGATGCGCTCGCCTGGCTGCTGGCGTCCTACCTGGCCGGCCCGGTGCTCAAGGGCGACGCTGGCGCCGCCATGTCAAAGGCGTGCCTGCAAAGTTTCCTGCTGGCCTTCTCCAATGCCAAGGTTTCGGACGCCAACCAGCGCAAGGTGCGCCCGGAACACACGCCCGCCTGGATCGCCGGGAGGTAAGCCGTGGCGAATATCCGCACCCTGCAACGCTCGTTCTCCGGTGGCGAAATCAGCCCAGAAATGTTCGGGCGCAACGACGACGCTAAATATCAGTCGGGCCTTGCCCGCTGCCGCAATTTCATCACCAAGCCGCAAGGCCCGGCCGAGAACCGGCCCGGCTTCGCCTTTGTGCGCGCGGTGAAGGACTCAACCAAGAAGGTGCGGTTGATCCCCTTCACCTATTCGACGACGCAAACCATGGTCATCGAAATGGGGCCGGGCTATTTCCGCTTCCATACCCAGGGTGCCACCTTGATGAGCGGGGGCGTGCCCTACGAAATCGCCAACCCCTACGCCGAGGCCGACCTGTTCGACGTGCATTATGTGCAGTCGGCCGACGTGCTCACGCTGGTGCATCCCAACTACGCGCCGCGTGAACTGCGCCGCCTGGGGGCGACCAACTGGCAACTGACGACCCTGTCCTTCGCGGCCTCGATTGCTGCGCCGGGTGCGCCTTCCCTGTCGGCGGCCGGCCATACCGCCGTGAAATACACCTACTACTACGTGGTCACGGCGGTGGATTCCGAAGGGGTCAGCGAGTCGGCCGCCTCGGCATCGTCGAGCGTGGGTGGCAACCTGTTCGAAACCGGCGCCACTGTGACAATCTCGTGGGCGGCCGTGGCCGGCGCCTCGCGCTACAACGTCTATAAGCTGCAAGGCGGCCTTTACGGCTACATCGGCCAAACCACGGACCTATCCATCGTCGACGACAACATCAGCCCGGACCTGGGCAAAACCCCGCCCCTGTACGACAGCGTGTTCGGTGGGGCCGGCGAGTACCCCGGCGCCGTGTCCTACTTCGAGCAGCGCCGATGCTTTGCCGGCACGACCAACAAACCACAAAACATCTGGATGACCAAGTCGGGCACCGAATCGAACATGAGCTATTCGCTGCCGATTCGGGACGACGACCGCATCGCCTTCCGAGTGGCCGCGCGTGAGGCGAACACCATTCGCCATATCGTGCCGCTCACCCAACTGCTGCTGCTCACGTCCTCGGCCGAGTGGCGGGTCACGTCGGTGAATAGCGACGCCATCACGCCCAGCACCATCAGCGTGCGCCCGCAGTCCTATGTGGGCTCGTCGAACGTGCAGCCGGTCATCATCAACAACACCCTGATTTACGGCGCTGCGCGCGGCGGCCACGTGCGCGAACTGGCCTACAACTGGCAGGCCAGCGGCTTCATTACCGGGGATCTGTCCCTTCGCGCGCCGCACCTGTTCGACACGTTCGACATCGTGGATATGGCCTATGCCAAGGCGCCGCAGCCGATAGTCTGGTTCGTTTCCACGTCCGGCCGGCTGCTGGGCCTCACCTACGTGCCCGAACAACAGGTCGGCGCTTGGCACTGGCACGACACGGACGGCGTGTTCGAGTCCTGCACCGTGGTGGCCGAGGGCGGCGAGGACGCGCTCTATTGCGTGATTCGCCGCACGATCAACGGGGCCAGCGTGCGCTACGTCGAGCGCATGGCCTCGCGCCAGTTCAGCGACTGGGCCGACGCCTTCTTCGTCGATTGCGGCGCCACCTACTCGGGCGTGCCGGCCGACGTTATCAGCGGCCTGGGCCACCTCGAAGGAAAAACCGTTAGCATCCTGGCTGATGGCGCGGTGCATCCGCAGCGCGTGGTCACGGGCGGCAGCATCACCCTGGACATCGAGGCCAGCACGGTGCAAATCGGCCTGCCCATTGAGGCAGACCTTCAAACCCTGCCGCTTGCCGTGCAGCTACAGGACGGCAGCTTCGGGCAAGGCCGGTTCAAGAACGTGAATAAGGTGTGGCTGCGCGTCTATCGGTCCTCGGGCATCTTCGTGGGGCCGAGCGCCAGCGAACTGACCGAGGCCAAGCAGCGCACCACGGAGAACTACGGCGCGCCGCCGGCCTTGAAGAGTGAGGAAATCCCGCTTGTGCTCACCCCATCGTGGGCGGATAGCGGGCAAATCTTCGTGCGGCAGTCTGACCCGTTGCCGCTCACGGTGGTGAGCATGACGGCCGAGGTTGCACTGGGGGGTTAGCGCCGTTGAATCCGCTGGATGTTGTCGGGGGCCTCGATATTGACCCGCTTGATTTCGGGGTCGCCCGGCTGCAATGCCCGGAACACCAACGTAGCGCTCGGGGTGTTCCTGCCTGTCACACCGTCAATCGTGTCGATCGACAACGGCACCATCACAAGACCGCGATCCTCGCAAAACTTGTTGGCAAGGGCATAGACTTCGGCGCGTGCCTGCGCCGACGACCAGCCCCAGCTTGTGCCTGAACTCACAGTGAAGGTATCCGGCCCGGCCGGTATCACCCCAGGCGATGCGCAACCGGCAAAGAGAATTGCCGCCAGTGCTGCAACCACCACGCGCTTCATGTCGCCAGCTCTTGCCGCACCAGCTTTCGCGCCTCGCGCTCGGCCTCGATGCGGGCTTTCTCGCGCCGCGCCTTGATATGGTTGATCGTTGCAGCAATCGCTCCCGCCCAAATGGCTACGGTAGCCAATAGCAGGAAGATGGCGGTGAACCATGGGGGCGAGCCCATGACGTAGAGGGCGCTTAACGGTACAAGGTACGCCACGGCCGCAACCCATGAGGGTTCAAAGCGGCGCCGACCTTCGTGTGCCGTTCGAATCCAATCAAGCCCCACCCAAACCGCCAATAGCGGAAGGCCAAGCAAAACGAACAGAACTTCTTTCTCCATCGCGCCCCCTAATTTTTCAGACTCTTGCAAGCGGAATATTACTACGCAGGACGCTAACGTTCCAGCCGCAAGAAATTCAGGCAACCGCTCGGGACGGTGCCCGTGTTGAGAGACTAGCGCCGTACCCTCGGCAGCATCGTCCCTTGGAGTGCGCCAAATGGGGTTCTCGACCACACAACTTGCATCAGCTTCGCTTATCGGTCAGATCGGCGGCGGGGTTACGTCCGCCATCGGCAGCTATTACAGCGCGGCGACGCAGAAGGCAACGCTGCAGGGGCAGGCGGCGGTGGCCGATGTCAATGCCCGCATTGCCGAACTCGGCGCGCAATCTGCCCTTTACCAAGGCCAGCAGCAGGTCGGCGCGCTCACGCTCAAGGCCGGGCAACTCAAGAGCAGCCAGCGCACGGCCATGGCCGCCAACGGTATCGACCTGGGCTCGGGCAATGCGGTGGAGATTCAAGCGTCGACCGACATCATGAAGGAAATCGACGCCAACACCCTGACCGCCAACGCGGTGCGCAGTGCCTGGGGCTACCGCACCCAGGCCGTGAATTTCCAGAACGAGGCCCTGACCAAGCGCGCGACGGCCGGCGCAATCAGTCCTTTCGGTTCGGCGGCGGGTTCCCTGCTGGGAAGCGCGGCCAGTGTCGCCGGTTCCTGGTACTCCCTCAACAAGTCCGGCGCCTTGAAGGGCACCATGTTTGAATTGAAGGGGTAACGCATGCCGCGCGTTCCAACCTACGACAACTTCCAGGCCACGCCGAACACGTTGCCGCAAACCCGCATGACCATGCCGGAAATGCCGGACGTAGCCGGGCAGCAGGCGCAGCAAATGGGCCGCGCGATGATGGCAGGCGGCCAGCAAATCGGGCAGGTTGCCCTCGACATGCAGCAGCAGGCCAACCAGTTGCGCGTCGACGACGCCCTCAACAAGGTCAAGGAAGCCGCGCTGCGCCTGACCTACGACAAGGACGTGGGCTTCACCAACCTGCGCGGCATCAACGCACTGGAACGGCCGGACGGCAAACCTCTGGCCGACGAGTACGCCGACATCCTCAAGCGCAGCATTGACGACATTGCCGGCACCCTGGGCAACGATGCCCAGCGGCAAGCGTTTTCCCTGCGCTCGAACGACATCCTGACCTCGATGCGCGGCAACGCCATCCAGCACGAGGCCCAGGAATTCAAGACCTACAGCCTGTCGGTTTCCGAAGGCATCCAAAGTACGGCCTTGCGTGAAATCGGCCTGAACTGGCAGAACACCGACGCGGTGAATTCCGCCGTCGAGCGCATCCGCGCGGAAACCTACCGGCAGGCCCAGCTACTCGGCAAGTCGGCCGAGTGGCAGGAAGCCCAGGCGCGCAAGATGACCAGCAACGCGCACAAGGTTGCGCTGCTGTCCGCCCTGGAACAGAACGACCCGGCCTATGCCGACGCCTACCTCAAGAAGTATTCCGGGCAAATGAACGCCGACGACATCCTCACCGTGCGCGGCCACGTGACCAAAGCCATGGACGCCAAGGTCGGATTCACGGCCGCCAGCGAAGTGCTGGGCAAGATGCAGCCGCGCATCCAGGTGGGCGAAGCCGAGCGCGCTTTCAATATCGCGCTTGGCACCGAGTCGAACAATCGCCAGTTCGGCCCGGACGGCAAGCCGCTGACCTCTCCCAAAGGGGCTATCGGCATCGCCCAGGTTATGCCGGACACCGCCCCCGAGGCCGCCAAACTGGCCGGCCTACCGTGGGACGAAAACCGCTACAAGAACGACCCGGCCTACAACAAGGCGCTGGGCATGGCCTACTTTCAGCGGCAGCTACAGGAAAACGGCGGCGACCTTGCCAAGGCTTACGCTGCCTACAACGGCGGCCCCGGCCGCCTGGCCGACGCCATCAAGCAGGCCGAGAAATCGGTCAAGGCCGCCCAGGCTGACCCGAATCTCAAGCCGAAAACCTGGCTCGACTTCATGCCGCAGGAAACCCGCGATTACGTCGCCAAGAACATGCGGGCGTTCGAAGCCGGCCAAGGGCAACCAAACCGCCCGACCTTCCAGGAAATCGACGACCAACTGCGCGCAGATCCTCGTCTTGCCGGCAACCCCGCCCGCTACAAGGTGGCGCGCGAGGAAGCCGAGCGCCAGTTCAACGAGCAAACCAAGGCCATCAAGCAGCGCGAGGAAGAGGCTGTCGCCACGGCCATGCGCGGCATCATCGAGAACGGCGGCCGGTTCTCCGACCTGCCGGTCAGCGTGCGCGCGGCCGTGCCGCCCAAGGAAGTCGACAACCTCATCAGCTTCGCGCAGAAGATCGCCAAGGGCGACGACTCCACGAGCCTGTGGCTGTACGCCAAGCTGGCCGGCAACCTCGACCAACTGGCGCGGATGAACGACAACGAGTTCTATGCGCTGCGCCGCGAATTGTCCGAGGCCGACTTCAAGTACTTCGCCAACGAGCGCGCCAAGCGTACCGGCGGCGGAACGGGCAGCAACGGGCCGGGCGACCTCAACACCCAGGCCATCAAGCAGTCGCTCGACGAGCGCCTGCGCATGCTGAAAATCGACCCCTCGCCAAAGGATGACGGCGGCAACGATGCTGCGCGCATCGGAGGCATTCGGCGTTTTGTCGATCAGTATTTCATGGCGGCCCAGCGCGAGGCCGGCAAGAAATTCACCGACGCGGAAGTGTCGCAACACCTCGACGCTTTGTTTGCCAAAAACGCCACGTTCCGGGGCTGGTTCTCTACCTCGTCCGGCCCGATGCTGACCATGAAGGTGGGTGACATCGACGGCGCCACGCGCGACAACATCAAGGCCGCATTCAAGCGCCAAGGCATCGACGAACCGACCGACGCGCAAATCCTCAACGCTTACTGGAACATGAAGGTCGCCCGTAAATGAGCAACGAATTCGACGCCGCCGTAGCCGCCACCATGCAACCCGACCAAGGGCAAGCCGCCCGCGTCGGGTTTTCTGTCGCGGCCGATACCAACCCCGACGCCTACGCCGAGGCGCAGCGCGTAGCACGGCGCACGGGCGTGCCCGTGGAAACCGTCCTGAACATGCCCAAGGAAATGAAGAAGCAGGACACCATGGGCACCATCGACTTCGACGCTCTGGCGAAAACTGCACCGGCCACGGCTTCGCTGCTGTCGGACATCGAGCGTGCCAAGGTTGCCCACGACAACCTGCCCAGCATGACCGCCATCGAGCGCAGCTTCCTGGGCAACATCACCGAGCCGGTTCAGCGCGGCCTCGCCCAAGGGCGCGGAGGGCTGACCCTGCTGTTCGATCAAATGGGCATCTTCAAGGGCTTGGAACGGCAGCGGGCGGCAGCAGCCGCAGCGCACGGCATCAGCTACGACCCATCCATCGAACTGGCCGTGCGCCTGGCCCAGCAGCAACGCGAGGTCGAGCGCTACCCGGTGCCCGATGACATTGCCCAGGGCATGCAGGACATCAGCAACGCGCAAACCATGGGCGACGCCTTTACCGCGATTCGCACCAACCCGCGCGCCGTGCTGGAAACAACGCTGCAATCGCTCGGCGCCAGCACGCCGGCCATAGTGGGTGCGGCCGGCGGTTCCGTGTTCGGCCCAGGTGGCACGGCCACGGGTGCCGGCCTGGGCAGCTTCGCCGTGGAATACAGCAACACCCTGCAAAACGTGATGGCCGAGAAGGGCGTGAACGGCACCGACTCGATGTCGATTCATGCCGCGCTGAACAACCCCGAACTCATGGCGGCAGCGCGTGAAAAGGCCCTCAAACGCGGCATTCCCGTGGCGATTTTCGACGCGCTGACCGCTGGCCTGGCGGGCAAACTGCTGGCTGGGGCCAAGCCCACGGTCGGCAGCGTCGGCGCACGGGCGGCCGGCGAACTCGGATTGCAGGCCGGGGGCGGCGCGGCCGGCGAGGCCGGCGCGCAACTGGCAACCGGCGAGTACAAGCCGGGCGACATCCTCATGGAAGCGTTCGCGGAAATGCCGACCGCGATTATCGAGGTGCCGGGCAACTACCGGCACGCCATGGAAAGCGCCCAGCGTGCGCAAAAAGGCGCGGAATTTATCGACAACCTCAACAAGCTGGTGCAGGCCGACAAGCTCGTCGCCCGTGACCCGCAGACCTTCGAGCAGTTCGTTGCGCAAGCCGCCGAAGCCGGCCCGGTGCAACAGGTATTCATCGACGCGCAAACCCTCATGCAGTCCGGCGTGGCGCAACAAGTGGCCGCCGTGTCGCCGGCCGTCGCTTCCCAGCTTGCCACGGCGGCGCAAACTGGCGGGCAGATCGCCATCCCGGTGGAAGAGTACGCCGCGCGCATCGCGCCGACCGAGTACGCCCAGGGGCTGCTCGATCACCTCAAGACCGAGCCCGAGGGTTTCAGCCGGGCCGAGGCGCAACAGTTCATGCAAAGCCACGCCGAGGAATTGCAGGCGGAAGTCGAGCGCACCCTGGCCGAGAAACAGGTCGACGACACGTTCAAGGCATCCGCCGAGGTGGTGCGCAATGAAATCCGCAGCCAACTGGACACGGCCGCGCGCTTCACCCCCCAGGTGAATGACGCCTATTCGGCCATGGTGGGCAACTTCTACGCCACCATGGCGGCCAAGATGGGCACCACGCCCGAGGAACTGTTCCAGCGCTACCCGCTCAAGATCGCCGCCGAGCGCATCGACGGCCCGCAGTTCGACCAGGGGCAAGCGCCCGCTGGCGCGCAGCCGGGCGAGGTCTATAATCAAAGCAGAAAGGGGAAACGCGATGACTACACGCTCGACCTCTTCGGCGTACCCGACAACACCCGAGCGGATACACCAGCCGGGCGACCTGCCGCAGGACGACAGGAGCGGCCACTATCACGTGACGACGCCCCCGGCACCTACGCCGCCCGAACCGAACTCGTCGAAGAAAACACCCGAGAACTCGGCACCGACCGAGTAACCACGCCGCAAGAAGCCGCGCAAGCACTGGCCTACCTGGCGAAGGGCGCCGTCGAGCGCTTCGACGCCCTCGTGACCGACGCGGACGGCAAGCCGCTGGCGATTGTCGGCGCGTTCAAAGGTGCGCTGACCCAGGCTTCGGTGTTTCCCTCGACCCTGGCCGCCGAGGCTTTCCGCGTCAATGGCGCGGCAAATATCTGGTTCGCGCACAATCACCCGAGCGGCACCAACGAACTGAGCAACGCCGACCGCCAGTTGCACAGCAACCTGGCCGAGGTGTTCCGGGGCAGTGAAATCAAGGCGCGCGGCATCTTTGCCATTGCCGGCAAGGAAGGCACCGGCCGCAATTGGGTTTTTGAACCGACCCCGGAAAGCCGCTACAACCCCGAGCCGGACGTGCGGGGCGTCACTACGGCGCCGGGCGCTACTGCATCGGTCCCGGTGGTCGAGCGAGTCTATACCCAAGAGGACCGGCTGGGACCGGCGATTACCTCGCCCACCGTCGCCAAGAGCCTGGCGAAGAATCTGTCCGGCGGGGAATCCGGCGTGGTCCTCATGACCGCGCAAAACGAGCCGGTGGCCTTCGTGCCGGTTGATCCTGCCGAGGCCGGCGTGCTGCGCCGGGGCGGGCGCATGGATGCGCTCTACCGGGCCTTGTCAGTTTCCAATGCCGGGGCGGCCATCATTGTGAATAACGGCACGCTGGGCGACCAGACGGTGCAAAACCTCGCCGGCCTGTTCAACAGCCTGGATGCCCGCGTGCTCGACGTGATGGACACCAGCGGCGACACGGTGCAATCCTGGGCCGAGCAAGGCAAGCAGTTCAACGACCGCACCTTCAACCAGGAAGCGCGTGGCGCCTTCAACCCGGCAAGCCTCACCATTACCATGCTCAAGGGGGCGGACCTTTCCACCTTCCTGCATGAGTCCGGCCACTTCTTCCTGGAAGTGCAGGCCGACCTCGCCGGCAAGTTGCAGCAGGAAGCCGAGATTTTCGGCATGGACACCCTCAAACCGGGTGAGCGTCAGATCCTTGCCGACACCGACGCGCTGCTGCGCTGGTTCGGCGTGCGCGACCTGGCCGAATGGCACAACCTCGACTTCGAGCAAAAGCGCAGCTATCACGAGCAATTCGCGCGCGGCTTCGAGGCGTATCTGTTCGAAGGCAAAGCCCCCAGCATCGAACTGCAAGGGCTGTTCCAGCGCTTCCGCGCCTGGCTGCTGTCGGTCTATCGGGAATTGAAGGCGCTGAACGTCGAACTCACCGACGAGGTGCGGGGCGTGTTCGACCGCCTGCTCGCCACCAACGAGCAGATCACTCTGGCCGAGCAGGGCCGCAGCATGATGCCGCTGTTCACCTCACCGGAACAGGCCGGCATGACGCCAGAGGAATTTGCCGCCTACCAGGCGCTCGGCGTGGATGCCACCGCCCAGGCCATCGAGGATTTGCAGGCGCGTGGCCTGCGCGACATGCGCTGGCTGCACAATGCGCGCGGGCGCATCATCAAGCAACTACAGAAGGACGCCGAGGCGCAGCGCGCCCAGGTGCGCATGGACGTGCGCCGCGAGGTCATGAGCCAGCCGATTTATCGCGCCTGGCAATTCCTCACCGGCAAGCTGACCGCCGACGACAAGATCGCGCCGCCGGCCAAGCGCACGTCGAGCCCGGATAGCATCGACGAAACCCAGGACTCCCTGTTCGCGGCCATTGCCAAGCTGGGCGGCTTGAACCGCGCGGCGGTGCAGTCCGAGTGGGGCATCGACCCGAAAGAGCGCATTCCCATGCCGGCGTTCGGCAAGCACGTGCTGCGCCGCGAGGGGGGTCTGTCCATCGACGCCATGGGCGAAGCGCTGGGGCAGTACGGCTACCTCACCCTGGACGAGCACGGCAAACACGACTTGCACCAGCTTAAGGACAAGTTCTTCGAGGAACTGCGCGGCAACACGCAATACTCCATCGCCTACGACTACGCGGCCGACATGGAAACGCGGGCCGGCGACCAGGTGGTCAATCCGCAAGCCCTCGGCGCCGGCCGCTTCGACATGGGCGAACTGCGCGCGATGGGCTTGCCGACCGAGGTTATCAACGCGGTGCAGGCGCGCCGGATGACGGCAGGCAACGGGCTACACCCTGACATCGTGGCAGAAATGTTCGGCTTCACGTCGGGCGACGAACTGGTGCGCAAACTGGCCCAGGTGGAAACCCCGAGCGCAGAAATCGAAGCCCTCACCGACGTGCGCATGCTGGAACAGTTCGGCGACCTGTCTAGCCCCGAGGCTATCGAGAAGGCCGCCGACAAGGCCATCCACAACGATGCCCGCGCCCGCTTTGTGGCGACCGAGGCCAACGCCTTGGCGAAGGCAACCGGCCAGCGTAAGGTGCTGGCGAGCGCAGCCAAGGAATTCGCCCGCGCGATGATTGCCCGCCTCAAGGTGCGCGACATCAAGCCGGGCCAGTATGCCAACGCGGAAGTGCGCGCGGCCAAGGCCGCCGAGAAGGCCAGCAAATCGGGCGACCTCGCCACGGCAGCGGCCGAGAAGCGCAACCAGTTGATCCAGAACTATGCGACGCGCGCGGCCTACGACGCGCAGGAGAACGTCGACCGTGGCCTGCGCTACCTCAAGAAGTTCGAGGGCGACATCAAGGGCCTGGACGCCGACTATGCCGACCAAATCGGCAACTTGCTGGAACGGTTCGACCTGCGCAAGGGGCAAAGCAACAAGGCGGTGGACAAGCGCACCGCACTGGCCGAGTGGATCAAGGCCCAGCGCGAAGCCGGCCTAGAGCCGGACATTCCGCCCGAACTGGAAAACGAGGCATTCCGCACGTCTTACAAGAACCTGACGGTCGAGGAATTCCAGGGCCTCGTCGATACCGTGCGCCAGATTGAGCACCTGGGCCGCTTGAAGCACAAGCTGCTGACGGCCGCCGACCAGCGCGCCTACGAGGCCGTGCGCGATGAAATCGCCGGCAGCATCCGCGAGAATGCCCAAGGCCGGCAGGCGGACACCCGCACGCCGACCACGAACATGGGCCGCGCCTTGCAGGGGCTCAAGCGCTTTTGGGCAAGCCATATCAAGGCGGCCACGTGGGCGCGCGTCATGGACGGCGGCAAGGACGGCGGCCCCATGTGGGAATACTTCGTGCGCAGCGCCAACGAGCGCGGCGACCAGGAAACCACGATGCGCGCCGAGGCCACGGCCAAGCTGTCGGAAATCCTCGCCCCGGTGTTCAAGTTGGGCCGGATGGGCGGCAAGGGGCAGTTTTTCCCCAGCATCAACCGCAGCCTGAACCGCGAGGCGCGCCTCGCCATCGCGCTGAATACCGGCAACACGGGCAACCTGCAGCGGCTACTCGGCGGCGAGGGCTGGACCATGGCCCAGCTCACCCCCGTGCTGCAATCCCTGACCGCCCAGGAGTGGGCGGCGGTGCAGGCTGTGTGGGACCACTTCGAAAGCTACCGGCCGCAGATCGCCGAGAAAGAGCGGCGCGTCTACGGCAAAGAGCCCGAGTGGGTGGCGCCGCAACCCTTCGCCGTGACCACGGCGGACGGTTCAACCGTCACGCTGCGCGGCGGCTATTACCCCATCAAGTACGACCCGGCCGCCAGCCAGCGCGCCGAGGAACACGCCGACGCCGAAAGCGCCAAGCGCCAATTGCAGGGCGCTTACACCACGGCCACCACGCGCCGCAGCTTCACCAAGGCGCGCGTCGAGGAAGTGTCCGGGCGCCCGCTGCTCTACACCCTGGCTGGCATGTACTCGGGCGTCAATGACGTGATTCACGACCTCGCCTGGCACGAATGGCTGATTGACGCGAACCGGCTGCTGCGCTCGCACGCCATCGACACGGCCATCCGCGAGCACTACGGCCCCGAGGCGAAACAACAGTTCAAGACCTGGGTGCAGGACGTGGCCGAGGGCGACAAGGGCGCGGCCAATGCCGGCGAGGCAGCGCTCGGCCGCCTGCGCCAAGGGGTGAGCGCTTCCGGGCTTGGCTTCAACGTCATGAGCGCGGCTATCCAGATCGCGGGCTTCAACCAGTCCATCGTTCGGGTGGGCGCGCCGTGGATTGGCCGAGGGATTGCCAAGTACCTGGGCAACCCGCTGGGCCTCACGCGCACGGTGCATGAAATGTCCGACTTCATGGCGAACCGGGCGCGCACCCGCTTCCGCGAACTCAACGAACTGCGCAACCAGGTGCAGGACCAAAGCGCATTCAACGAGTTCATCGGGCGCTACGCCTATTTCATGATGATGCGGGTGCAACAGGTGGTCGACGTGCCGACCTGGTGGGGGGCCTATGAGAAGGCCATCGCCGCCGGCAACGAGGAAACCCGCGCCGTAGCCCTGGCAGATCAAGCCGTCATCGACGCCCAGGGCAGCGGCCAAACCAAAGACCTGTCCGCCATCGAGCGCGGCGGCCCGGCCCTGCGCCTCTTCACCGTGTTCTATTCCTTCATGAACACCGCGCTGAACCTCGGCGTGGCGCAAACCATGGGGGCCAACACGCCGGCCAAGCGTGCAAAGCTGGCCGTCGACTACCTCATGCTCTACACGGTGCCGGCGGTGCTGGGCTATACCCTGAAAGCAGCCATCACGCCGGGCGACTCGGGCGACGATGACCTGGAAGAAATCGCCAAGAAACTGGCCGCCGAACAGTTAGGCTACCTCATGGGCCTCATGGTGGTGGTGCGCGAATTCAACGAGGTGGCGAAGATGGTTACGGGCAATCCCTCGTTCGGCTATTCCGGGCCGGCAGGCTTGCGCGGCATTACTGACGCGCAGAAGTTCGGGCAGCAAGCCATGCAAGGCGAGTTCGACGACGCCTTCCGCAAGTCGGCCGTCAATCTAATCGGCGACTTCACCGGCCTGCCGGCGGCGCAGATCAACCGCACCCTCACTGGTACGCAAGCCCTGGCCGAGGGCAAGACCGAGAACCCGGCGGCCGTGGCCTTCGGATTCCAGGAGCCGCGCTAACGGTGCCCGTATCGGAAACCCCGGCGGATAGCCTTGCTGCAATTCTCCGGGAGTTTCCGCCATGACTATTTCCAGCGAGGTACGCAAAGCCGGGCCTTACGATGGGAACGACGTTACAACCTCGTTCCCGTTTTCCTTCAAGGTGTTTTCCGCCGATGACGTGGTTGTCGTTCTCACCGACCCGGCCGGCGTCGAGACAACCCTGACCGGCAGCGGCACCGACTACAGCGTCACCCTCAACGCCGACCAGGACACCGCGCCGGGCGGCACCGTCGAAAAGGTTTCCGCACTGGCGACCGGCTACCTGCTGACGATCACCAGCAGCGTGCCGAATTTGCAGCCGCTCGACCTCACCAACCAGGGCGGCTTCTATCCCAAGGTCATCAATGCCGCGCTGGATCGCCTCACCATCCTGGCCCAGCAGAATGCCGAGCAAATCGGCCGCTCGGTCAAGGTGCCGATTTCCAGCAGCGTGACCCCGGACAGCCTCATCGCCCGGCTTACCCAAGATGCGGCGACGGCTGCGGCTGCGGCTTCGAGCGCGTCCGCTTCGGAAACTGCGGCGGCGGCGTCAGAAGGTGCAGCGGCCGGCAGTGCGACGGCTGCGGCTGCATCGGCAACGGCCGCCGACGCCTCGGAAGCGGCGGCTGCAGCATCAGAAAGCGCGGCGGCAGCGAGCGCAACGACGGCCGCAAATATGGCTACGTTGGCTTCCAATCATGCAGCCACGGCCACCACACAAGCCGGCAACGCTGCAACCTCGGCCACGGCTGCGGCCGATTCCGCTACCGCTGCGGCAGGGTCCGCCACGAGTGCCGCGAATAGCGCCACTGCTGCCGCTACTTCTTTCGACGACTTCGACGACCGCTATCTCGGTTCAAAAACCGCCAACCCGACCACGGACAACGACGGCAACGCCTTGCTGGTGGGTGCGCTCTACTGGAATTCCGTAGCCGGTCAAATGCGCGTGTGGGACGGCGCCGCCTGGCAGGCCGCCTACGCGCCCAGCGCCGTGGTGTATGGCCTGTTCTACAAGGCCGACCCCACGACCGTGGCATTCACCAAAACCGGCGCCGGCACGGCATCAATCAAGGCCGGCACCAAGGTGGATGTTGCCGGCACCGTCGTTACGTTCGAGGCCGCTACCGCCATCACCATGCCAGCACTCGCGGCCGGCACGGATTACGCGATTTGGGTCAAGGACGACGCCACGATCCAGGCGACCACCAACTTCTCGTCGCCGCCTGGCGCCGGCAACTGGCGCAAGATCGGCGGCTTCCATTACGCCCCTGGCGGCAACGCTGCGGCCGTAGCCGGTGGCGATACTACGCCGGCCATCAATGCCTATTCGTTCTGGGACTTGAAGTTCCGCCCGGCGTGCCCGGACCCGCGCGGCATGACGCTGGTGGCCGACTCGTTCTGGGCGGACATCTACCTGCTGGGCGTGGATCACCTGACCAACGGCACCAGCAAGTACAACGTCAGCATCGCGGACGGCAACGCGCCGCCCAAGATTCCTACCAAGTTCGGCGGCACGGGCAGCAATGCCTATTCGACCTTTAACTGGTGGGCAGCCAACGAGGTGCTGCAATCCTGGGGCAAGCGCTCGCCGACCTATGACGAGTTCGCCGCCCTGGCCTATGGCACAACCGAAGCCACGGCCAGCGGTGGCAGCGACGTGCCGACCACGGGTGTGAGCGGCACCGGGGCCACGAATGCCTGGAACAAATTCACCTCCCGCTGGGGCGTCATTCAGGCCACCGGCTGCATGTGGATTTGGGGCGGCGAGTTCGGCGGCGGTGCGGCCGGCGCAGCCTGGACGGCCAACACGGGCGGACGTGGCAGCACGTACCAGATGGAAAACGCCGTCCTCCTTGGGGGCTACTGGGGCAACCCGGCTGAGTCCGGTTCTCGTTGTTCGTATTGGGGAAACTCGCCCACGTACTCGGCCAGCCACATCGGGGCGCGCGGCGTCTGTGACCACCTGACCCTTGATTAGCGGGGCCGAAAGGCCCCGCCTGTACTAAGCGCATGGAACCAATAGAGGAAGGCGTTAAATGCTACGACCAAATGCTCATTGTGGAGAAGTACGAAAAGGTAATTTCGTACCTGTATCCCATTGCGCAAAGTCTCCCGAGGGCACACGGCGTAGCGCGCAATATGTTTTTGGAGTGCCTGCTCGGGCAGGTCGAATTATTCATCGTGGCGGGCAAGTCGAACCAGGTCAGCAAGCTGTACGCAGCGGACGCCGGTCTTGCCATGCTGCGGTTTTGGTTGCGGTTTCTCGCGGGTGGAAAAGTTCGCGCGATGACTCCCCATCAGGTCGAAACAGCACAAGTGCTGATAGCGGAGGTGGGGCGGATTCTCGGGGCTTGGATAGTCCGCGTGGGACGCAAAGGGCAATCCGGGAAATAGCGCCGTCCTCCTTGGGGGCAACTGGGGCAACACGACTGAGTCCGGTTCTCGTTGTTCGAATTGGAATAACTCGCCCACGAACTCGAACAACAACATCGGGGCGCGCGGCGTCTGTGTCCACTTTATCTTCCCGCTCTGTCAATGCTACGGCTTGGCAGGCCGACCTTTCGGTTATCGAAGGTGGTCAGCCGGTTTTGTCCTGCTTCGGCAAATACGTTTCGCGGTTCGGTAGAGCGCTGATTACTGAAAATGGAAAGGCGCGGCCGACTTCTTTCATGAGCAAACGCAACAGAAATTTAATCCAGCAGATCGCCGCGTGGGACAACCTGGTCGACGCCTACCGCAAGACCTCCAACGGCAAGCGCCGGACGTGGGGCTATCTGGAATTCAAGGAATACAACCTCGCCAATCTGCTGGCCGTGCAGGCTGAATTGCTGGATGGCAGCTACAAGCGTGGCCCCTATCGGGAGTTCCTGATTTACGAGCCCAAGGCCCGGATGATTTCCGCCCTGGACTTCAAGGACCGCCTGGTGCAGCACGCTACCTGCAACATCATCGCGCCCATCTTCGAGGCAGGCATGCTGCCCTATACCTTCGCCTGCCGTCCTGGCAAAGGGACGCACGCGGGCGTTCGCCACGTACAGGCCGAATTGCGCCGCACCAAGGCGACCCACTTCATGAAGTCGGATTTCTCGAAATTCTTTCCGAGCGTCGAGCACGCGGCCCTGTACCGGATGCTCGACAAGAAAATCCACTGCGCGGCCACGCGCCAGCTGCTGCGCGAAATGCTGCCCGAGGAAGGCGTCGGCATTCCTATCGGTAGCCTGACCTCGCAACTGTTTGCCAACATCTACGGCAACGCCGTCGACCAGTTCCTGCAGCACGACCTCAAGCGGCGCCATTGGGCGCGCTACATGGACGACATCGTGGTGCTGGGCGACGACCCCGAGGAACTGCGCCAAGTGTTCTACAACCTGCGCGACTTCGCCGCCGAGCACCTGAAACTGCGCATCAGCCATTGGCAGGTTGCCCCGATTTTGCGCGGCATCAACTTCCTGGGCTACCGCATCTGGCCCAGCCACAAGCTGCTGCGCAAAGACTCTGTGACCCGCGCCAAGCGCAAGGTCGCCAACTTCATCAAACACGGCGAGGACGAGGGGCTGCAAAAGTTTCTCGCCTCATGGTCCGGCCACGCGGTGTGGGCCGACGCCAATCACCTTTTTACCTGGCTGGAGAATCGACATGGGATTGCCCTCCATTAACACCCGCGAGGACTTGGACGCGATTGCCGGCACGCCCGAGCACGTCGCCTTCATGGCCCTGCTGGCGGGTACTTTGTGGCGCTTGGAAAAGGACGACACGGCGCAAGCCTGGGTCGCCATCGAGGACAACTCGACCATCGAACGCTTTAACTTCACCCGCGCCGATTTCCCGGACGCGCAACCGCCGGCATTGCCTGAATATGTGCCGGCGGTTGTCGCCGTGCCCGAGGCCGTGACCATGCGGCAGGCTCGCCTCGCGCTGCTCGGCGCCGGCCTGCTGGCCCAGGTCAATACCGCCGTGGCCAACATGCCCGGCGCCGAGGGCGACGCGGTCCGCATCGAGTGGGAATATGCCCAGGAAGTGCGCCGGGACTCGCCCCTGGTGGCTGCACTGTCGGCCGCGTTCGGCTGGACCGGTGCCCAACTCGACGACCTCTTTACCGAGGGGGCCAAGCTATGAGCCTCGTTCTGTTCTCGATGCTCGCTTACCTGTACGCCTTTTGGTGCGCCTACGTGCTCGTCATGGGCATCTATCGCGCGCACCTATCGCAGCGCCTCGTGGGACTCAACAAGGTGCTGGCGCTGCCCGTGGTGGGCTTCGGTTATCTCATGGACGTGGCCGCCAACCTGTTCATCGCGCCGCTGGTATTTCTCGACTGGCCGCGCGAGGTGCTGGTCACGGCGCGACTGATTCGCTACAAGCGCACCGACACGGGATGGCGCAACCGCCTCGCCACTTTCATTTGTGAGCATCTGCTCGATGTATTCGATCCGACCGGGGATCACTGCTAACCGGGAGAGAAGAAATGCAAGAACTGAAACGCCGTTGCCACGACGACACGTGCCAAGAAGCCGCCGACCGAGCCGCCAAGAAAGTGTTTGCCATTCTCGGCGTCGATGTCGATAAGCCGGAATCCGTCGAGGAATTCCGCGAGGACTTGCGCTTCGGCAAGCGCATGCGTAAGGCCGCCGACCACGGGCTTCTCGCCATGATGGGCGTTATCGCTGCTGCGGCCATGGCCGCCGTGTGGGCCGGTATCGTTTCCAAAGTAGGGGGGCACTGACATGGCCGATTTCCTGCAAGCCTTCGAGTCCATGATTCGGAACGAGGGCGGCTACAAACTGCACAGCGTTGAGGGCGACCGGGGCGGCATGACCTACGCCGGCATCGCCCGCAACTTCCACCCGAACTGGCCGGGCTGGGCCGCCATCGACGCGGGCGACATTCCCGACACCGAACTGGTGCGCCAGTTCTACCGGATGAACTTCTGGACGCCGATTCGCGGCGACAACATCGCCAACCAGGTGGTAGCGCGCAACGTGTTCGACTTCGCCGTGAATGCTGGCGTCGCCACGGCGGTGCGCCTGGCGCAGATCGTCAGCGGTGCCACGCCGGACGGCAAGATTGGACCCAAGACCCTGGCCGCGCTCAACGCCATGGACCCGGATAAATTCGCCTTGGCCTACGCCCTGGCGAAGCTGGCCCGGTACCGTGACATCGTGACCAAGGACCGCACCCAGCAAAAGTTCCTGCTGGGCTGGATCAATCGCACACTTCGGGAGGCAGCATGAACCCTCTACTTATCGGCGGCATCATCGACACCGTGGGGAAGGTGGCGGACAGCCTCTTCACTTCCGACGAGGAACGGGCGAAGCTGCAAATTGAAGGGCTCAAGGCCGAGACGGAAGCATACCGGGCGGAATCCGAGCGACTGGGCGGCCAGCTTGAGGTCAACAAGGAAGAGGCCCGGCACGCGAGCGTGTTCGTGGCCGGCTGGCGCCCGGCGGTGGGCTGGGTCAGTGTCATCGCCTTGGCCTATCAGTTCATCCTCTACCCGCTGCTGGTGTGGGGCTGGAACGGCATGCAGGCCGCCGGCTGGATCGCGGCCAATTTGAACCCGCCCCCGCTGCTCGATGTCGAGGCCCTCATAGTTCTCATCACTGGCATGCTGGGCATTGCAGGCGCACGCACCTGGGAGAAGTTGAAGGGGGCGACCAAGTGAAGGCGGGGATCTTGCGCACCTACGCGGCCCACCTTCGCCGCTATGCTTCGAGGAAAATGTCCCGGCCGGCGTACAGCCCGAAAGCTGCGCACGCCAGATAGGCCGGGGCGTCCCATCCGAGTGCGAAGAACAGCCCTATCAGGGCGGCGATGCCTGCAAGTACCTTGTGCTCTTTCGTCATGGCGAACCCCTCAAAATCGTTTCCGCATGTACCCTATAGCCTAACGCATAATCAACGGGTTAGAATACTCAAATCCTAGCGGGTTGCGGAAATGATTTAGCTCTAACCTATTGATTTTCCTCATTTACTCCGAGGACTTGAAAACCGGCGATGGCGCAAGCCATCCGTGAGTTCGAATCTCACCGCTTCCGCCACTTCCTTTCCCATCCCGCGGCACGAGTTTTACGTCGCGCCATGCGAAAATCCCTTCATGGCCCGCCCCCCGCTTCTCACGACCTACGCCCACGGCCGCGACGCCGCGGGCATGACCTACGTCTATCCGGTCGTGTCGCGCCGCGCCGGCGGGGTGTCGGTCGGCATCAACCTCAATCCGAACAACGCCTGCAACTGGGCGTGCGTGTACTGCCAGGTGCCCAATCTCACGCGCGGCACGGCGCCCGAGATCGACCTTGGCCTGCTCGAACGCGAACTGCGCGCGATGCTCGCCGACATCCTCGAGGGCGACTTCATGCAGGCCTGCGTGCCGGAAGGCGCGCGGCGGCTGAACGACATCGCGCTTTCCGGCAACGGCGAACCGACGAGCGCCCGCGAATTTCCTCAGGTGATCGACCTCATCGGCCGGGTCATGGCCGACTTCGATTTGTCTGGAAAGATCAAGCTGGTACTCATCACCAACGGCAGCCTCGCCGACCGCCCGCGGGTGCAGGACGGCCTGCGCAAAATGGCTGCGATGAACGGCGAGGTCTGGTTCAAGTTCGACCGCGCGACCGCCGCCGGCATGCGCGCGATCAACCAGACCCGTATCGCCCCTGAGAAACAGTTCGAGCGCCTCGTTGCGACGGCGGGTCTGTGCCCAACCTGGCTGCAGACCTGCGTGTTCGCGTTCGATGGCCAGCCGCCTTCGGAAGAAGAGCAGGCCGCCTATCTTGCTGCGGTCAGCCGCATCCGCGAGGGAGACATCCCCGTTCAGGGCGTGCTGTTGTATGGCCTCGCGCGACCATCGATGCAGCCGCAGGCGCCCAGGCTTGCCGCCCTGCCTGCAGCGTGGCTCGAGGGTTTCGCGGAGAAGATCCGCGCGGCCGGGCTGCCGGCGAGAGTGTCGCCATGATCCACGGTATCGGCACCGACCTTCTCGACGCGCGACGCATCCGCGAGGGCCTCGCACGCTTCGGCGAACACTACGCCGACCGCCTGCTCGCGCCGGCCGAGCACGCCGGCTACTACGCCAGCGCCGACCCGGCGCGCTACCTCGCCAAGGCCTTCGCCGCCAAGGAGGCCTTCGCCAAGGCCTGCGGCACCGGCCTGCGTCCGCCGGTCACGCTGCGAAACATCGCCGTGCTGCGGAACACGCTGGGCAAGCCGCGCTTCGAATGTGCGGCGGAACTCACGGGCTGGCTCGCCGAGCGCGGCGTCACCGCGCACCATGTTTCGCTGTCCGACGAGGGCGACTTCGTCCTCGCCTACGTCATCCTGGAGCGATCATGACGCCGCGTTTTAAGAAGGAGCGTCCATGACGCCGTGTTTGATGGAGGTGTGTCCATGACACTGGGCCCCCTCATGCTCGACGTCGCCGGCACCGAGCTCACCGACGACGACCGCCGCCGCCTCAGCCATCCTCTGGTTGGCGGCGTGATCCTGTTTGCCCGCAACTACCGCGACCCGGCGCAGCTTGCTGCGCTCACCGCCGAGATTCACTCACTGAAATCAGCGCCGCTCTTGATCAGCGTCGACCACGAGGGCGGCCGCGTGCAGCGCTTCAAGGAAGGCTTCACCCGCCTGCCGCCGATGCGCGCCTTCGGCGATATCTGGAACGAGCATCCCCAGCGCGCGCGCGAGCTCGCACGCGAAGCCGGCTACGTGCTAGCGAGCGAGCTGCGTGCGCACGGCGTCGACTTCAGCTTCGCCCCCGTGCTCGACCTCGACTACGGTGCTTCGTCGGTGATCGGCGACCGCGCCTTCCACGCCGACCCGCATGCCGTATTCCAGCTCGGCCAGGCGGTGATGCTGGGCATGAAGGACGCCGGCATGGCCGCGTGCGGCAAGCATTTCCCCGGCCACGGTTTCGTCAAGGCGGATTCCCACGTGGATATCCCGGTCGATCCACGCACGCTCGCCGACATCGCAATCGCCGACCTCGTGCCCTTCCGCCTGATGATCGAGGCGGGACTGCACGCGGTGATGCCGGCGCACGTCATCTACCCCGAAGTCGACGACAAGCCGGCCGGCTTCTCGCGTGTCTGGCTGATCAAGGTCCTGCGCCAGAATCTCCATTTCGACGGCGCCATCTTCAGCGACGACCTCTGCATGGCGGGCGCAGCGGTGGCGGGCGACATCGTCGCGCGCGTCACCGCCGCACTCGACGCCGGCTGCGACATGGCGCTGGTGTGCAACCGGCCGGATCTGGCCGACGAAGTGCTGGCGAAGCTCGATGTCGACTGGCCGGCGCCCGCGCGCGCGCGGCTCGCGCGCATGCACGGCCACCCGCATCCCCCGTCGATGACGCAGCTGCGCGAGTCGGCGCGCTACGCCAACGCGCTGCACCAGATCGCCGGTCTCGGCGTGAACTCCGGCGACCTCAACCTGCAACTCGACCCCACCGACTACTGTGGACGCGCATAACCACGATCACGACCATGACCGTGGCCATGCAGATCACGGCCACGGAAGCGGCAACACCCTCGTCCTCGCCCTGCTGCTGACGCTGGGCTTCGCCGCGGTCGAGGCGGTCATGGGCTGGTGGTCGGGCTCGCTCGCGCTCTTGGCGGACGCCGCCCACATGCTCACCGACAGTTCGGCGCTGGGGCTTGCCGCCGCCGCGGCCTGGCTTGCGCGGCGCCCGCCCAGCCTGCTGCATTCCTACGGCCTCGCGCGCGCCGAGGTGCTCGCCGCGCTCATCAACAGCCTGTTGATGCTTGCGCTGATCGTCTTCATCGTCCACGAAGCCCTCCAGCGGCTCGGCAGCCCGCGCGACATCGCGGGCGAGGCCGTGATCGCCGTCGCGGTGATCGGGCTGGCCGTTAATCTCGTCGTCGCCTGGGTGCTGCATCGCGGCGAGCAGACGCTCAACAGCCGCGCCGCGCTGCTGCACGTGCTCGGCGACGCGCTGGGCTCGGTCGCCGCGATCGCCTCCGGCATCGTCGTCGTCACCACCGGCTGGACACCGATCGACCCGCTGCTGTCGCTGTTCGTCGCGGCACTCATCGGCGTCGCCGCGCTGCGTCTCTTGCGCGAAGTCGTCCACGTGCTGATGGAAGGCGTGCCCCTGCACCTCCGGCTCGACGCCGTCGGCCACGACCTCGCCGCGCTCGACGGCGTCGTCCGCGTGCACGACCTGCACGTGTGGACGCTGTCGTCCGGCACGATCGCGCTCTCCGCCCATCTCGAAATCCGTCGACTGGAAGAGTGGCCGGCGATTCTCGATGCCGCCCGCCGTACCCTGGACGCACGCCACGGCATCCGTCACGTCACCCTGCAGCCCGAAGTGCCTGTTGCCCAGCCGCTGCGTCGGCAGCGCGCCTGAGCCCTTCACTACCCGAGCCCTTCAATATATTTCCTCGCTCCAACGCTTGACATGCAACTGCGAATCATTATCATTCCGATAACTGATTATTTATCCGAACCCCCATGTCCGAATCGACCCCGCCCGCAGACCCCCTGGCGCCCTTTCCCGGGCGTCGGCCCATCCTCCCTGACAGCGTGCCGGCTGAGGTTCTGTTCCGCGGTCGGCAGGAAATTCTGATCTGCCATAACGGTGAGTACTATCGCCTCCGCATCACCAAGAGCGGCAAGCTGATCCTCACCAAGTAACCCCTTTTCCCGCCCGCCAGCGCCGTCGCGCCAGCCAGCCCTTTACCCAACCCCAAGGAGACTGGCATGCCCCCGCACCCTTACCGCAATACCCCCGACATTGTCATCGGCGCCACGCGCTGGCTGATCCAGCGCCACCGGCTGACAGGCTGTCCAGGCGTCGCCCGCCTGGTCGAGCAACACCTCGACTGGCTGGCCGCCCACGCCGACGAACCGGCGCTTGCCGACGCCCGCGGGCACCTCGCGCGCGAATGGCATGCCACCATTTTTCATCCAGCAGACGGCGCACACCCGGTGCTGCACTGAAAGGAGACAAGCATGATTGCACCCGGCGCCCCTGCCCCCGACGTCCGTTGCGACGCCTACCTCCCGGACGGCCGCATCGAATCGACCTCGCTCGCCGATTACCGCGGGCGCTGGATCGTTCTGTGCCTGTGGCCGTTCGATTTCACCCTACCCTGCCAGGCCGACCTGCGAGCCTATTCCGCCCTCGCACACGACTTCGCCGTGTCGGGCGCGGTCCTGCTCGGCGTCAGCGTCGACTCGGCCTATGCGCATCGCGCCTGGGTCCGGCACACGCTCGGCACGGTGCATTTTCCACTGCTCGGTGATACCACCCGTGACCTGACGCAATGTCTCGGCGTGCTCGGCTCCCATGGGGGCGCCTTGCGTTCCACCTTCATCGTCGACCCTGAAGGCCGCATCGTCAGCGTGTCGGTCCACGCCTTCGAAGTCGCCCCCTCGGCCCACGAGACCCTCCGCCTTCTGCATGAACTGCAAGGCGGGGAACTGGCCGCTTCCGCCTGGCCGTCCGGCGAACCGCTCACCGCAGCTGCTTGAGAAAGGGTTCATCATGCGCACTACATCGGCTATCTCCCTCCTCGTCGCCGCACTGGTCATGCTGCGCCAGCCCTGCACGCGCAGCCAGGCCACGGCACGTCTGCTGCTCGAACGCGCCGCCGAGCACACGAGCCTGAGCCCCGCGGAACGCGAAGCCTGCCTCAGCCTCGCCGATGCGATCGAAACCGAACTCCCGGCGCAATCCGCGCCCCGACCGCAGCGGTTGCCCTCGGCCTCGCCTGTCCAGCAGCCGGGAAGTCAAACGGACGCCTGGCGCCGCACCGTCCAGACGAGGGATTACGACCCGTACGGGCTTTCCGCTTGATTATTTAATAGGAACCATTATCATTCGTTTTCTTGTGTGGTGGGGCGATACCCTTTACCCTGCCGCGCGCTGACCCGCCAGCCAAGAACGCCCCCCGCGCGGGGGGTTCCCAGCCAGCCTTGTTCCACCGGACACGCACTGCCTGGGATGACTGCCTCGCTCACCAACTCCATCGCTCTCGACCCCGCTCGCGCTGCTGCGCCTGCCTTGCACGCCTGGCAAACCCACCGGCGCGGGCGCCGCCTGTCGCGCGCCAGTCTGGCCGGTGTGGTGGGCGCGCATACCGCGCTATTGGCCTGGCTGGCGTTTGCGCCAACGCCCGAACCCCACACGCCGCCGCGACCGCTCATCGTCAGCCTGATCGTGCCCGAGGTGCAGGCGCCCGAACCGCCGCAGCCCAAACCCGAGCCGACACCCGCGCCGCCCCAGCCTGCCGTCAAACCTCTGCCGCCCCCCCCGGTGCTGGTGGCCGAACGCGCCCAACCCGCGCCGCAACCCGTCATCGAGGCCCCCAAACCGGTGCCCGTGCCCGAACCGGTGCCCGAGGTGCTGCCGCCGCCCGCGCCGCCGGTTGTCGCCGAAGCGCCCAAGCCTGCGCCGCCGCCTCCGCCCCCGCCCACCCCGCCGCGCGCAGCGGATTACCTCAACAATCCCAAGCCGCCCTACCCGGCATTGTCGAAGCGACTGGGCGAACAGGGCGTGGTGCGTCTGAACATCCTGGTCAACCCCGACGGCAGCGTGGCCCGGCTGGAAATCGCATCGAGCAGCGGCTATCCACGCCTGGACGAAATCGCCGTGAAAACGGTGCAATCGAGCTGGAAATTCGAACCGGCACGCCAGGCCGGTAAACCGGTTCCGGCATGGGTCATCGTCCCCATTGAATTCACCCTCAGGAGTTAAGCCTCATGGAATCCACGCAACAGGCCGCCCAACAACTGGGCTTCGCCCACTTCATCGCCCAGGCCGATACGCTCGCGCACCTCCTGCTTGTCATCCTGCTGGCAATGTCGGTGATCACCTGGTATCTCATCGTCTCCAAGAGCCTCGCCAACCTGAAAATGAAAAAGCACGCCGAGGCTTTTCTCGCGCGCTTCTGGGAGGCGCCCAATCTCGCCGCCGTGGGCGATTACCTGCAGAAAAATGGCGTGAACGATCCCTTCTCGCACCTTGCCCACCACGGGCTCAAGGCCGCCGAGCAGTTCCGCAACAAGACCGGACAGCGCCTGATCGAATCGGGCTCGGCAGACGAGTTCCTCACCCGCGCACTGCGCCGCGCCATCAACCAGGACACCGCGCGGCTGGAATACGGCCACACCATGCTCGCCTCGATCGCCTCCTCCGCGCCCTTCGTCGGCCTGTTCGGCACGGTGTGGGGCATCTATCACGCACTGGTCAACATCGGCATGAGCGGCTCGGGCAGCCTCGACCAGGTGGCCGGCCCGGTCGGCGAGGCGCTGATCATGACCGCGCTCGGTCTGGCGGTGGCGATTCCCGCCGTGCTCGCGTACAACTTCTTCAACCGCGCCAAGCGCCAGATGCTCACCGAGGTGGACGGCTTCGCGCATGATCTCTTCGCCTTCATGTCCACCGGCGTGCGCAACAACACCCGCGTCGAGAAAGACGGCGCACAGGTCTACTCCGCGCCCACAGCGGCAAGGAGCGCGTAATGGCCTTCGGCGGACTCATAAACGACGCCGGCGACGGCGACAACGCGGAAATCAACATGATTCCGCTGATCGACGTGATGCTGGTGCTGCTGGTCATTTTCATCATCACCGCACCCTTGATGACGCACGCGGTCAAGGTCGACCTGCCCGTGGCCGCGAGCCAGCCCAACGACGTCGAGCCCGAAACCGTCAACCTGTCGATCAAGGCCGACGGCTCGGTGTACTGGAACGCCGAACCCGTGGACGCGACCGCGTGGCGCGCCCAGATGAATCTGGCCGCCGCCCGCACGCCGCAGCCGGAAATCCATCTGCGCGCCGACGCGGAGCTGGCCTACAAGCACGTCGCACAGATCATGGCCGACGCCGCCCGCGCCGGCCTCACCAAACTCGGCTTCGTCACCGATCCGCGCGATGCGCGCTGAGCGCGTTCGCCCTGATGCCCCTGTTTTGTTTATCCACCCCAGCCCGCCAGCGCATGCGCAAGCCAGCCGAATTCGACTGCAAGGAGATTTGCATATGCTGACACCCACGTTCCGACCACGATTCAAACAGCTCGCGCTGGCCCTCATGACATATGGCGCGGCAGACGCCGCGCTCGCCCAGAATACGGAAAAGACCGCGACCGCCACGCTCAAAACCATCGAAGTCGTCGATTTCCGGGGCGAGCAAATGGACAGCGTGAAATACGCGCGCGACCTCCAGGACACGCCGCGCCTCATCACCGTGCTGCCCGATGACCTCTTGCAGGAACAGGGCGCGACCACGCTCAAGGACGCGCTCAAGAACATCCCCGGCATCAGCCTGCAGGCGGGCGAAGGCAATCCGCCGGCAGGCGACCAGTTCAAGATTCGCGGCTTCAACGCGCGCGACGACATCAACGTCAACGGCACCCGCGATCTCGGCAACTACTTCCGCGACCCCTTCTACGTCGACCAGCTCGAAGTGGTGAAAGGGCCGAACTCGGCCTTTTCGGGCCGCGGCTCGGCGGGCGGCACGGTCAATTTCGTCACCAAGCAGCCCTTCGACCAGGACTTCAACCGCGCCGAACTCAGCGTCGGCACCGACAGCTTCTATCGCGGCACGCTGGACATGAACAAGACGCTCGGCGACAACAGCGCCGTGCGCGTCAACCTCATGGCGCACTCGGCCGACATTCCCGGCCGCGACATCGCCGAAGAGGAACGCTATGGCCTCTACGCCGCCTACACCTGGGGGCTGAAGGGGCCGACCCGAATCACGCTCGACTACCTGCACACACGCCAGGACGACCTGCCCGACGCCGGGCTGCCCGCCGACCGCAACAACGTGCTGGGCACGCTGCGCGGCATCGAGACCGGCATGCCGCCCGGCCTCGACTACGAGAATTTCTACGGCCATACCAACGACCGCAAGCAGGTCGACGTCGATCAATTCGGCGCGGCGCTGCAACACAGCTTTGGCAACGGCGTCACGCTGAAAAACCAGTTGCGCCTGTCGCGCGTGCACAACGAAGGCTGGGTGTCCTCGCCGCGCATCTTCGTCGGCGCCATCGGCACCAACCCCACCGACGGCATCGTCACCAGCTGTACGGTGGCCGATCCCTGCGCACGCGGCGAAACCAAGCCGCGCGACCAGACCGACACCGGGATCAACAACCAGACCGACGTGCTCTTCAACCTCAAGACCGGCAGCATCGAGCACGACTTCGTCGCCGGGATGGCGCTCGCGCGCTACGAGTATGAAAACGCGCGCCGCCGCGACACACGCGGCCCGCTGACCTCGCTATATCGACCCAGCGTGCGCGCGCTTGGCCCCAACCAGAGCATCGGCGGCACCCTGTTCGGCACCCCCGCCCCGGACGGCACCACCTACTCGCTGGAAACCCGGGAAATCGGCCTGTATCTGCTCGACACGATGAAGCTCGACCCGCAGTGGGATCTCCACGCCGGTGTGCGCTGGGACAAGGTCGAGGCCACCGCCAAACGGCGCGGCTTCAATGGCGTGACCAATCCCTCGCCCGCGAACAACACCACCCATGAACGCGAGGACGACGAAATCAGCTACACCCTCGGCCTCGTCTACAAGCTCACGCCGCGGGCTTCGCTCTACGGCGCCTTCGGCAACGCCTACGTGTTCTCGGCCAACTTCGACCGCAACAGCATCCAGCTCGCCGGCGGCGCCGCCGCCGAACCCATCGTCGGCGCGGGGTTCAATACCCCGCCGGAACAGATCCGCGCCTACGAATTCGGCGGCAAATGGCAGGTGGCGCACGGGCTCGACCTGGGCGCGGCGATCTTCCGCACCGACGTGACCAACGGCCGCCTGCCTGCGCAGGCACCCGGCACAACCTCGCTGGTCGACAACCGCTACCACATCGACGGCTTCGAGCTGCTGGCCGCCGGCGACATCACCCCTAAGTGGAAACTCTATTCCGGCTACGCCTACCTCACCAGCAAAATCAAGGCCGCGCCGGCCGCCGGCAGCCACGAAAACTACGTCAAGAGCCAAAAGCTCGGCAATACGCCGGAACACTCGTTCAACGTGTTCACCACCTACGACCTCACACCCGCGGTCACGGTGGGCGGCGGCATGCAATATGTGGATTCGATCACGAGCGGGGTCGACAACATCGCCGGCGACACCACTTACAAGGTGCGCGTACCGGGCTACACCACCTGGGATCTGTACGCCGCGTACAAATTCAGCAAGCAGACCCAGCTGCGCCTGAACGGCTACAACGTCACCGACAAGCGCTACATCTCCCAGCTTGCCGAAGGCGGCGGCCAGGGCATCCCCGGGCGGGGACGCCAGTTCGTGCTGACCCTGCGTCACGACTTCTGAGGCCATGGTCGTCACGATCGACAAGGTTCTCACCCCCGACGAGCTGGCGGCCATCCGCCAGCGGCTCGCCGGGGCGAACTGGGCAACCGGCCTGTCGGCCGGGGCCCAGGCCGCGCTCGTGAAAAAAAACCAGCAGCTCCCGGAGGACGCGCCGCAGCTCGCCGAACTCCGGCTTCTCGTCATGCGTGCACTCAACCGCAGCACCACGCTGCTCTCGGCCGCGCTCCCCAACAAGATCCTGCCGCCCAATTTCAATCGTTACAGCGGCGACACCAACACCTACGGCTGGCACGCCGACAACACCCTGCGCAATCTGCCCGACGGCAGCTGGCTGCGCACCGACGTGTCCGCCACCCTTTTTCTCACCGAGCCCGCCGACTACGATGGCGGCGAGCTCGCCATCGAGGACACCTACGGCGAACAGCGCATCAAGCTCGCCGCCGGCAGCCTCGTCGTCTACCCCTCCGGCTCCATCCACGAAGTGAAGCCGGTCACGCGCGGCGAACGCCTCGCCTGCTATTTCTTCATGCAAAGCCTGGTGAAGGACAGCGAAGCCCGGCGCCAGCTCTTCGAGATGGATATGGCGCTCATCGCCCTGCGCCAGAAGCTCGGCGACGGCGACCCCCACCTGGTGCGGCTGACCGCGCTGTACAACAACCTGCTGCGCAAATGGGCAGACTGCTGAAGCCGCGTCTGGCGCGCTGCGTCTGCCTGCTCGCGCTGGGCTGGGCGCTGCTCGCCTGCCAGCTCTGGCTCGCGTCGCATGCTTCCCCGGCGGCCGCCTTCGCAACCGCCGACGCCACGCCCGAGCCGCCCGATCTGCCGGCCATGCCCCGCGCCGCGGCCGCGCTCCCCGTTTTCCCGCAGCAGTTCGAGGTGGGGGGCTGCGTTGCAGCCCCCCATCCTGCCGAATTCCCCGGCCACGCCGCCGCGCGCGCGCCACCCTGCCCGGCTGCTTGACCATGCGGTTCCGCCGCACCCGTTGACCAGCCAGCCAGCCCTCCGGAAGGGCAAGCCAGCGTTTTACCTTCTGGAGAATTTCGATGCACGCACGTTTTGCTCTCACCCTGTTGCCTCTTCTGTCCGTACTCGCCCTGCCCGCCCACGCCGACGAGAATCTGCTCGGCTACACCACAGGCGCCGAAACCCTGCCAAAAGGCGCATCCGAAGCCTATGCGTGGATCACGCACCATGGCGACAAGCGCCGTGGCGACTATGCGCGCCAGGATCTGCGTCTGGAATATGAGTACGGCGTGAGCGACAGCTTGTCTGTTTCGGGCTATCTGAACGGTTATCGCCACGACTACAACTGCGGCACCGACGGCTGCGCAGGCCCGCTGTCCGACCCTGAAATACTCGGCAAGCTGAACCGTTTCCGCATGAGCGGTGTTTCGCTCGAAGCCAAGAAAATGCTGCTTTCGCCATACAAGGACGCGATCGGCCTCGCGCTCTACGGCGAAATCAGCTACGACACCATCGACAACATCACCGGCGAAAAGGGCAAGGGCTGGGAATTCGAAGGCAAGGTGATCTTCCAGAAACCTCTGCTCGACGACCAGCTCAGCTGGGTCACCAACCTGGAAATCGAGGCCGAGTCGTGGAAACCGAAAGGCGGCAAAACCGAATACGCCGTCGCTCCAAGGCTGCGCTCCGGCGTGTCATATCGTTTCGCGCCCAACTGGTATGCCGGCATCGAAGGCTGGATCGACGTCGAAATCCTGAACCCGCCGGGCGGCTCATGGGAATTCGATCACTGGGATTTGTTCGCTGGCCCGTCGATTCACTATGGTGACAAAAAATGGTGGGGCACGTTGACCATTGCGCCGCAACTTGCGGGCTCCAACGAAAGCGCGGACAACAAAACCCGGCGGCATCTGGCAGATCACGAAAAATATGAAATCCGGCTGAAGCTCGGCTACAACTTCTGAGGTTCGCCATGACGCCCTCCCCCGCCTGGCTCATCCTGCCCGCTGCATGTTTCGCGGCCACGCCCGCGCTCGCGGTGCAATACCTCACCACCGAGGCCGCGCAGAAATTGCTGTTTCCCGAAGCCAGTGGTTTCGTGTCGAAACCGGTGCGGCTCGACGAGGCACAAAAGAAGTTCATCGAAAACGCCGCCGGCGTGCGCATGCGCTACCCCGAGCAGCCGGTGTGGCAGGCGATGGCCGGCGGCAAGCCCGTCGGCTGGTTCGTGCTGGACGAGGTGTACGGCAAGCACGAGTTCATCACCTACGCGGTCGCGCTCGACGCCACGGGCGCGGTGCGCGGGGTGGAGATTCTCGACTACCGCGAAACCCACGGCGGCCAGATCGTCAACCCGAAGTGGCGCGCGCAGTTCGAGGGCAAGCGTCATGGCGCGAAGCTGAAACTGGACGACGACATCCAGAACATCAGCGGCGCGACGCTGTCGTGCAAGCACATCAGCGAAGGCGTGCGGCGCGTGCTGGCGCTCCACGAGGTGGCGCTGAAATGATCCTGCGGCGCGCCCAGCCCTGGCTCGGCACCCGGGTCGAAATCACTGCCGAAGGCGACGCGGCGGCGGCGCTCGTCGCCGCGTCCAACCGCGCGTTCGCGCGTATCGCGGCCATCCATGACGCGATGAGTTTCCAGGATGCGGCGTCGGAACTGACGCGCGTCAACCTCGGCGCGCAACGCGACTGGACGGCGCTTTCGCCCGACCTCGCCGCGGTCGTCGCCGCGGCGCTCGACTTCGCCCGCGCAAGCTGCGGCCTGTTCGACCCCAGCATTGCCGGGCGGCTGGTCGCCAGCGGCCATCTGCCGCGCCATCCCGGTTTTCCGGCGCATCCGCTCACCGGCTGGCAGGCGATCGAACTCGACGGCGACCGCGTGCGCTATCGCGCGCCGCTGCTGGTCGATTTATCGGGCATCGCCAAGGGCTACGCCGTCGACGCCGCGCTCGCCAGCCTCGTCGAAGCGGGCGTGGCTGCCGCCACCGTCAACGCCGGCGGCGATCTGGCGCGCGCCGGCGCCGCCGCGGTGCCGGTGTACGTGCGCCTGCCGCAAAACCCTGCGACGAGCCTGCGGCTGGCCGAACTCGCCAACGGCGCGGCCGCCACCTCGGCCGACTATTTCCAGCCGGGGCATCTATGCCACCCGCAGACGGGCGATGCGCTGTGCACGACGTCGAGCGTGACCGTGTTCGCCGCCGACTGCCTGCGCGCCGACGCGCTCACCAAGCCCGTCGCCGCCGATCCGGCGCGCGCGCCGGCCTTGCTTGCCCGCTACGGCGCGCAGGCGATCCGGCTCGACACGCACGGCGCATGGGTCGGCGACGCCGACGGCTGGCGCGCGCTGCCGCTGGAGGTCGCCGCATGAAGCCACCGGTCATACGCCTCGCGCCCGGCCACAAACGGCTCGTATACGCGGTGTTCGCCCTGTTGTGGACAAGCGGCGCGCTGTGGCTCGCGTTTCATTATTTCTTCGCGGTCGAAGGCGATTTCGGCCCCGAACCGCACCCGCTGGAAAAATGGTGGCTGCGCCTGCACGGCCTCGCCGCCATGTTCGCGCTGGTCGCCAGCGGCTCGCTCGCCGCCAACCACATGCGGCTGGCGTGGACGCAGAAAAAAAACCGCGCAACCGGCCTGCCCATGCTGGCGCACATCATCTGGCTCGCCGCCACTGGCTACGCGCTCTATTACTTTTCCACCGATGCCAACGCCGCCTGGCTGCCGTTTCTGCACTGGGTCGCCGGGCTTGCGCTGCCGTTCGCGCTCGCCGTCCACCTCGTCGTCGGCCGCCGCCGCGCGCGGTGGCGCGCAGCGCCCGCACACCAAGCCGCCGCACGCGCCCATGCCGCCGCGCCTTCCGTCAACGCCAGCCTGAAAGCCCACCCGTGAAATACCGCACACTCGACTGTTGTCGCGACTCCGAACCCTGCCGCATCGCAGCGATCCACCCGCCCGCGCACGCGCGCGAGTGGGGCGACTGGCTGGCCGAGCTGGGTTTCCTGCCGGGCGAGATGGCGATGCTGATGGCGCGCGCGCCGGGCGGCGACCCGCTGGTGGTGCGGGTGGGCACGTCCACCTTCGCGCTGCGCCGCGCCGAGGCGGCGTGCATCGAAGTCGTCTCGCCGGCCGACGGGCGGGCACGGGCATGAGCGGCTGTCACGCCCCGGCGCGCGGCAACGCCGGACATGCCGCCGTCGTCCACGTCCATCGCGGCGGGCCGCTGGTGGCGCTGGTGGGCAATCCCAACTGCGGCAAGACCGCGTTGTTCAACGTGCTGACCGGCAGCCGGCAAAAAGTGGCGAACTATGCCGGCGTCACCGTCGAGCGCAAGGAAGGCCGCTATCTCACCGCCGCCGGCAAGCCGCTGCGCGTGCTCGACCTGCCCGGCACCTACAGCCTCAACCCGCGCTCGCCGGACGAAACAGTGACGGTCGACGTGCTCATGGGCCGCGCGCGCGGCGAGCGCCGCCCCGACCGCGTGCTCTGCGTGGTCGACGCCACCAACCTCAGACGCAACCTGCGCCTGGTGCTGGCGGTCAAGCGCCTGGGGATACCCTGCGCGGTGGCGCTCAACATGACCGACCTGGCGGCGCGGCGCGGCATCCACGTCGATACCGAAAAACTTGCCGCCGAGCTCGGCGTGCCGGTGGTCAAGACCGTGGCGGTCAAAAAACACGGCGTGGCCGAATTGCGCGCGCTGCTCGACGCCCCCGACGACGCCTGGCGCGCCGCGACAGCGCAGACGTCGCCGGCCGGCGCGCCACCCGTTCCGGTCGAGGCCGACCACGACAGCGTGCAGCGCATCCTCGCCCGTCTCGGGCTCGACAGCCACGCGCCGCACACGCTGTCCGACCGCATCGACCGCGTGGTGCTGCATCCGGTATTCGGCATGGCCCTGTTGCTCGGCGTGCTGTTCCTCATGTTCCAGGCGGTGTTCGCCTGGGCCGAGGCGCCGATGAACGCAATCGAGGCAGCCACCATGTGGGTCGCCGACGGCGTCACCGCTGCGCTGCCCGACATCTGGCTCAGAAGCCTCGTCGTCGACGGCGTGATCGCCGGCGCCGGCGGCGTGCTCGTCTTCCTGCCGCAGATTCTCATCCTGTTTTTCTTCATCCTGGTGCTGGAGGAATCCGGCTACCTGCCGCGCGCCGCGTTTTTGCTCGACCGCATGATGGGCAGCGTGGGCCTGTCCGGGCGTTCCTTCATTCCGCTGCTTTCCAGCTTCGCCTGCGCGATTCCCGGCATCATGGCCGCGCGCACCATCGCCAACCCGCGCGACCGGCTCGTCACCATCATGATCGCGCCCTTGATGACCTGCTCGGCGCGGCTGCCGGTGTACGCACTCTTGATCGGCGCCTTCATCCCCAAGCGCGACGTGGCCGGCATGTTCGAATTGCAGGGGCTGGCGCTGTTCGGCCTTTACGTCGCCGGCGTGACGAGCGCGATGGGCATCGCCTGGCTCGCCAAGCGCCTCACCACCCGCGGCCTGCCGCGCCCCTTGATGATGGAATTGCCCACCTGGCACTGGCCCACGCCGCGCAATGTGCTGATCGGTCTATGGCAGCGCGCGGCAATCTTCCTGAAGCGCGTCGGCGGCATCATCCTCGCGCTCACCGTCGTCATGTGGTTCCTCGCCAGTTTCCCCGCGCCGCCGCCGGGCAGCACCGCGCCCGCCATCGAAACCAGCCTCGCCGGCACGCTCGGCCGCATGCTTGCCGTGGTGCTCGAACCCATCGGCTTCAACTGGCAGATCAGCGTGGCGCTGGTGCCCGGCATGGCCGCGCGCGAGGTCGCCGTGTCCGCGCTCGGCACCGTCTACGCGCTGTCCGCCGCCGGCGACGACACCGCGCAGGCGCTCACCCCGCTCATCGCCCAGCAGTGGAGCCTCGCCACCGCGCTCTCGCTCCTGACCTGGTTTGTCTTCGCGCCGCAGTGCCTGTCCACGCTCGCCACCGTCAAGCGCGAAACCGGCGGCTGGAAATGGGTGGGCGTCATGGCCGCGTATCTGTTCGGACTGGCGTGGCTCGCGTGCTATGCGGTTTATCACGGTGCCAGCGCGCTGGGCTGGGGTTGACCGCCTGCCGTCGATTCATGTTCTCGATCGATCCCATCGAAGCATTCCCCTTCACAGAGGGTCGGATGGACTGTATCGTTGGTTTATTAGCAATTGCTAATAAACATTCTCTCGAAAGGAAAAACCCATGTCTGAAATCGTATCCATGCCCCGCATCAACGAACGTGCGCCCGAGTCGAGGCGCGCACCACCCACGGCGTCAGGAAGCTGTCCGACTACGAGGGCAAGTGGCTGGTGCTGTTTTCGCACCCCGCCGACTTCACGCCGGTATGCACCACCGAATTCATCGCTTTTGCCAAGCACTACGACGACTTCCAGAAGCTCAACTGCGACCTGCTCGGCCTGTCGATCGACAGCTATTACTCGCACGTGGCCTGGGTGCGCAACATCAAGGAAAAATTCGGCGTCGAGATCCCGTTCCCGATCATCGAAGACCTGTCGATGACCGTGGCGAAAGCCTACGGCATGATCCATCCGGGCGCGGCCGACACCTCGGCGGTGCGCGCAACCTTCATCATCGACCCCAAGGGCGTGCTGCGGGCGATGGTCTATTACCCGATGACCAATGGCCGCTCGATCCCCGAGTTCCTGCGTCTGGTCAGCGCGCTGCAGGCGTCGGACGCGAACAAGATCGCCACGCCCGAAGGCTGGCAGCCCGGCGACCAGGTCATCGTGCCGCCGCCGCAGGACGCCGCTGCCGCTGAAGCGCGCCTGGGCGAAGGTTACGAGTGTACCGACTGGTATTTCTGCAAGAAGTCGCTGTAAACCGGCGCCGCGCCATGCGACGCGCGGCGCCGGGTGCGTTCACGGACGGCGGGGCGTGCCCCGCCGTTTTTTGTCCCTGTTCACGACGCATATTGTTATTAACAATCATTCTCATTATTTATAGTATTCAGTGATCGTGTCTCCAACCAGAAGGTGTGTCATGTACGTCTGTCTTTGCAAGGGTGTCACCGACCACGAAATCCGCCGTCTGGTTCAACATCATGGCGTGACCACGATGCGCCAGCTTCGCGACGAACTCGGCGTGTCCACCGCATGCGGACGCTGCGCCCGCTACGCAAAAGACGTGCTCCGCGAAGCGGTCGCCGAATGCCGCGGATGTTCGACGGACGCCGGATACGCCGCGGCCGCGTGATTCCACTCGCGCGGTCCGCGCCGCGGGCCGCGCATCCCTGCTTGTCCCGCACGGCTTTTCCCCTAGAATGACAGGCCTCCCGTCCGTCTGCCTTAGCCAGCCTTCGCCAGCCACCGGCTCTTTAAGCGGGCTTGCCCAATTGCATACGAGAGACCCATGAAAGGCGGCAAGAAAGTCGTGCAGTACCTGAACAAGGCGCCGACCGTGGAACTGACCGCGATCAACCAGTATTTCCTTCATGCCCGCATGTATAAGAACTGGGGCCTCGTGGCGCTCGCCAAGCACGAATACGAAGAATCCATCGAGGAAATGCGCCACGCCGACAAACTGATCGAGCGCATCCTCTTCACTGGAAGGCCTGCCCAACCTGCAGGACCTGAACAAGCTGATGATCGGCGAGAACGTCGTTGAATGCCTCGGCTGCGACCTCAAGCTCGAACTCACCGGGCGCGCGCTGTACGTCGAGGCGATCGCGCATTGCGAAGCAGTGAAGGACTATGTATCGCGCGACCTCCTGGTCGACATCCAGCCCGACACCGAGGAACATATCGACCACCCGGAAACCCAGCTCGACCAGGTCAAGCGCATGGGCGAGCAGAACTGCCTGCAGACCGCCGCCGGGCCGATCGCTTCCTGAGCCAAGACTGAGATAAGTCTGTCCGGACGCCGCGCGCGGGGCGTATCTTGCGCGATCGCCCGATGGGCCGTGCGGCGGCCGCCGTGAACATGCCACAATGCGGCTGCCGTTCCGACCGACCCGCCGCAGTCCGATGCACGCCCGCCCCGATCTCGCACCCATTCGCTTCCTGCCCCGCTCGCCCAGGGTGCTGGCCGCCGTGATGCTGGCGCACGCGGCGGTGATCGCATTGCTGCTGAACGCGCCGCGCGGGCCACAACCGATCACGCCGCCGCAGCCGCTGTTAGTGCGGCTGGTCGAACCGGCGCCCCCCCCGGCGCCGCCCGTAGCCGCGCCGACGCCGCCCGCGCCGCAGCCGCCGCAACGCCTTCCCAGGCCCACGCCGGTGCCGGTCGTGCCGGCCCCGACGCCGCAGCCCGTCGCCACGCCGACGCCGCACCCGGTCGAAGCCCCCGCCGAGCCGGTGCGTGGCGAAGTCGCGCCGGCCGCGCCCGCGGCGCCCGTCGTCGACGCCCCGCGCCCGGCGGCGCCCCCGCCGCTGGTGCAGCCACGCTTCAACGCCGACTACCTCGACAACCCCAAACCCGCCTACCCGTCGATCTCGCGCCGCATGGGCGAGGAAGGCGAGGTGCGGCTACGCGTGTGGGTCGACGCCACCGGCAACGCGCAGCAGGTCGAGGTCGAGCGCACGAGCGGCTATCCGCGCCTCGACGCGGCGGCGCTGGAGACGGTCAAGCGCTGGCGCTTCGTGCCGGCAAGGCAAGGCGAGCAGGCCGTCGCCGCCTGGGTCATCGTGCCGATACAATTCACCCTGAGGAACTGAACACGCATGGACAACCCGAATCAACCCGTAGAACTGGGCCTTGCCCATTTCCTGTCGCAGGCCGACGCGCTCGCGCACTTTCTGCTCATGGTGCTGCTGGCGATGTCGGTCATTACCTGGTATCTCATCGTCAGCAAGGCGATCGCCAACTGGCGCATGCGCAAGAGCGCGCGCGTGTTCCTGGACAATTTCTGGAACGCGCCCGGGCTCGATGCGGTGGCCAAACACCTTGCGACCGCCGGCGTGCACGACCCGTTCTCGAACCTCACGCAGTACGGCATGCAAGCAGCCGAGCAGTTCCGCAACAAGACCGGGCAGCGCCTGGTCGAATCGGGCTCGGCCGACGAGTTCCTCACCCGTGCGCTGCGCCGCGCGATCGACCAGGACACCGCGCGCCTCGAATACGGCCACACCATGCTTGCGTCCATTGCCTCGTCGGCACCCTTCATCGGCCTCTTCGGTACGGTGTGGGGCATCTATCACGCGCTGGTCAACATCGGCATGTCGGGCTCGGGCAGCCTGGACCAGGTTGCCGGCCCGGTTGGCGAGGCGCTGATCATGACCGCGCTGGGGCTCGCCGTGGCGATTCCCGCCGTACTCGCGTACAACTTCTTCAACCGCGCCAACCGCCTCGTGCTGAACGAGCTCGACGGCTTCGCGCATGATCTCTTCGCCTTCATGTCGACCGGCGTGCGCGCGCAGGAACAGGGCGGCGCCCAGAACCGGAGCGCATGATGGCCTTCGGCGGACTCCATGCCGGCGGGCGCTCGCAGGACATCGCGGAAATCAACATGATTCCGCTGATCGACGTCATGTTGGTGCTGCTCATCATCTTCATCATCACCGCGCCGCTTCTGACCCACGCGGTCAAGGTCGACCTGCCGCAGGCGGCGAGCCAGCCGGCCCCGCCGCCGCCCGACGCGATCCAGCTGTCGATCCAGGCCGACGGCACGCTGTACTGGAACACCGAGGCGATCGACGCCGACACGCTGCAGGCGCGCATGACCGCCGCCGCCCAGCAGTCGCCGCAGCCCGAGATCCACCTGCGCGCCGACGGCGACCTCGCCTACCGCCACGTCGCGCGCCTGATCTCGGACGCCTCGCGCGCCGGGCTCACCAAGCTCGGCTTCGTCACCGACCCGCGCGATGCCGCACCCTGATCGCCCCGCCGTGAAACGTCGTCTCGCCCCGCTCGTCGTCCTGCCCGCGTTGCTGCCGCTGCCGGCCGCGCTCGCGCAGGCGCCGACAGCCGAGCCCGCCACGCTCGGCACGGTCGAGGTCAGCGCGCCCGCCTTCGACGCCGACGCGGAACGCCGGGAATCGTCCGCTGCAAAAATCATCGTCAGCCGCGAGGATCTGGAGAAGATGGACGCCGCGACCATCGCCGACATCCTGCGCCAGCTCCCCGGCGTGAGCCTCTCGGTCGACGGCGCCGGCCGACGCGGCCGCGGCCAGCCGGCCGACCGCCTGGAACCGCGCCTCGTCGTCGACGGCGAGGCCTTGCCCGGCGGCAACCGCATGGCGCTGCGCCTGCCGGTCGACCTCGTCGAGCGCATCGAGATCATCAGGAACAGCACTGCGGAATTCCCGTCCGGCCCCGGCGGCACCATCAACCTCATCCTGCGCGACGTACCACCGAAGAAGACCGGCAGCTTTCGCGTCGGCGTCAGCCACAACGGCGACGCCTTCGGCGGCCGCGTCGGCGGCGTGTACGGCGCACGCGAAGGCGAAACCGGCGTGTTGTGGATGGGCTTCGCTCATAGCCGCCCGGTATCCGCCGCCCGAAACGTGACCACCGAGGATTTCAACGCCGGCACCACCGCGACCGAAATCGACGACGAAACCGGCCGCGACAATTCGCTACACGTCGCGCCGCGCTTCACCCGTGAACTCGGCCCTGGCACCCGCCTCATCGTCAGCCCTTTCCTGTCGGCCAGCGACGGCATTCGCCGCACCGCGACGCAGCACGAAATGCTGCCCGGTCCGCTCGCCGGCGTCGCCAGCGAACGCGAGCGCGAAACGTCGCGCCGCTTCACCGGACGGCTGGCCGCGGAATGGAAGCGCCGTTACCCCGGTGCCGGAGAAGGCAGCGTGCGCGTGTCTCTGCAGGGCGAAAGCGAGCGCCGCAACAACCGCCTCGACACGTTCGATGCGCTTCCCTTGCCGATCGACCAGACCCAAACCCGCACCGCCAGCGACACCCGGGAAATCAGCCTCACCGCCAAGCGCAGCCGGCCGCTGGCCGACTCGCACCTGGTGACCTTCGGCCTCGAGGCGCGCAACAGGGAAGCCGAGGACAGCAAGCGCGAAATGCTCAACGGCGCCCCTGTCGCACTCGGCGCACAGGCCGGCGCCGACACGCGCGAGCAGCGCTTCGCGCTGTGGGCGCAGGACGAGTGGCAGGTCGCCGAACGGCATCTGCTCACCCCCGGCCTGCGGCTGCAGACCGGCACCAGCCGCGTGACCGACGCCATGGGCACGACGGTAAGCGACAGCCACACCGCCTGGTTGCCGTCGCTGCACTACCTTTGGCAGCTCGATCCGCGCTGGAATCTCCGCGCAAGCGTTGCCCTCGCCGACAAGCCGCCCGCCGTGCGCGACCTCTCGCCGGTCGTTTTCACCGCCACCGGAACCAACAGCCTGTCCAACCCGGATCGCGGCGGCAACCCGGCCCTGCAAGCGGAGCAGACGACCACGCTGCAACTCGGCGTCGAGCACTTCCTGCCGCAAAAACGCGGCAGCGCCGGTCTCAATCTATATGTTCGGCAGATCACCGACGCGGTGCAGCGGCGCACCCAGCTCGAAGGCGCCCGCTACGTCGAACGCCCCGTCAACGTGGGGAACGCGAACGAAATCAGCGCCGTCGCCGACTTCAAGACCCGACTCGCCAATCTCCCCGCACTCACCCTGCGCGGCAACGCTTCGACCAGCCGCTTACGCCTCGACGACCCTGCTGTGCGCCAGGAAAGTCCACGCCACAGCGCCAATCTTGGTTTCGACTACGAGTACGCACCGTGGCAACTCAGCGTCGGCGGCAACCTGAGTTATTCGTCGCGCTTCATCCGGGAGGTCAATACGTCGACCCTGCTCACGCAGGGCGCGCGCGCGCAGCTCGATCTCTACGCGGTAAAGAAGCTCGACCGCACGCTGAGCCTGCGCCTCACGGTCGATAACGTCACTCGTTCGGGCAGCCGCAACGAGAGCACCGAATGGTCCGGCGGCAGCATGGTGAAGCGCGAGACCCTGCGCGCCGACGGCGTGCGCGTCGTGTTCCTGAGCCTGGAAGGCAAGCTGTGAGCGCCAGCTTTTTCGATCTGAACTGCCGCGCCTGCCCGCGCCTGGCCACTTTCCTCGACGAGGTGCGGACGCGTCACCCCGATTACCACGCGCGCCCGGTGCCGGCCTTCGGCGATCCCGCGCCGCGCCTCTTGATCGTCGGGCTCGCGCCCGGCATGCACGGCGCCAACCGCAGCGGCCGCCCCTTCACCGGCGACTACGCCGGAATTCTTTTGTATGAAACCCTGCACAAGTTCGGCTACGCCAGCGCGCCGCAATCGGTCTCTGTAGATGACGGGCTGCAACTGACCGGCTGTCGCCTCACCAACGCCGTGAAGTGCCTGCCACCCGCGAACAAGCCGGAGCCTGCCGAAATCCGGGCATGCAATCGTTTCCTTGCCGCCGAGATCGCTGCGCTGCCTGAGCACGCGGCCATCCTCGCGCTCGGCCATATCGCGCATCAGGCCGTGCTGCGCGCGCTGGGTTTGACGCTCAAGGCCTACCCCTTCGCGCACGCCAGCGAGCATCGCCTGCCCGGCGGCCGGCGACTGGTCAGCAGCTACCACTGCTCTCGCTACAATACCCAGACGCGCCGCCTCACTCCCGAGATGTTCGAGGCCGTTTTCGAGAAAATTCAAAGCGAGGACTGACCATGCCCGTCGTCACCATCAAGCTCGCCGGCAGCCTCACCCGCGAGCAGAAACAGAAAGTCGCCGAGGAAATCACCGCCACGCTCGAGCGCCACGCCAACAAGCCGGCCTCGTACACCTATATCGCGTTCGAGGAACTGCCCGACGAGAATTGGGCTATCGCCGGCAAGCTGCTCGACGAAGACTGAGCCTTGGCCGTCGACCGCGATTTCCTCGCCTCGCTGCCCACCCGGCCAGGCGTCTACCGCATGATCGACGCCGCGGGCGCGGTGCTCTACGTCGGCAAGGCGAAGGACCTCAAAAAGCGCGTTTCCAGCTATTTCCAGAAGAGCGACCAGAGCCCGCGCATCAAGCTGATGCTGAAAAGTGTCGACCGCGTCGATACGACGGTCACGCGCACCGAGGCCGAGGCGCTGCTGCTGGAAAACAACCTCATCAAGGGACTGAAGCCGCGCTTCAACATCCTCTTCCGCGACGACAAGTCCTATCCCTACCTGCTGCTGACCGGCCACCGCTTCCCGCGGCTCGCCTATTTCCGCGGTACGCCCAGGAAATCCGACCGGGCCTTCGGCCCCTATCCCAACAGCTACGCTGTACGCGAGACCATCCAGCTCCTGCAGAAGGTATTCCAGCTGCGCACCTGCGAGGACACGGTGTACGCCAACCGCTCGCGGCCATGCCTGCTACACCAGATCAAGCGCTGCACCGCGCCCTGCGTGAACCTCGTCACGCCCGAAGCCTACGCACGCGACGTCGCCGAGGCCACGCAGCTGTTGAAGGGCGAAGCCAGCGCGCTGACCGAACGACTCACCGCGCAGATGAATGCCGCCGCGGAAGCCCTGGATTTCGAGACCGCCGCCTTCCTGCGCGATCGCCTGCGCATGCTCGCCACGGTGCGCGAAAAGCAGTTCGTCGACACCACCGGCGGCGAAGCCGACGCCGACGTCGTCGCGGTGGCTGAAGCCGGTGGCGTGATCGCCGTCAATCTCACCATGATCCGCGGGGGCCGCCACCTCGGCGACCGCAGCTTCTTCCCGCAACACGGCGAAGGCGCGGGCCTCGCCGAGGCGCTCGAGGCCTTCCTCCTGCAGCACTACCTCGACCACCCGATTCCGGCACGCATCTTCGTCAGCGAACCGATCGAGACCGACGCACTCGAAGCCCTGCTCACCGAACAGGCCGGCAAGAAGGTCACGCTGCAGCACCGCGCCACCGGCGAGCGCCGCGTGTGGATCGCGATGGCGCAGACCAACGCGCGGCTGTCGGCCGAGCGCCGCAGCGCCGACCGCACCCAGCAGTCGCAGCGGCTGGCCGCGCTCGCCGAGACGCTCGACCTGCCCGCGCTCAGACGGATCGAATGCTTCGACATCTCGCACACGATGGGCGAAGCGACAATCGCGTCGTGCGTGGTATACGAAGGCGATGACCTGAAGAAATCCGACTACCGCCGCTACAACATCGCCGGCATTACCCCCGGCGACGACTACGCGGCGATGCGCGCCGCGCTCGTCAAGCGCTTCCACAAGAGCGTTGAGGAAAACGGCGTGCTGCCCGATCTGCTTTTAATCGACGGCGGCCACGGCCAGATCTCGAGCGCGGTCGAGGCGATGACCGAGCTGGGGCTCGGCGACGTGCCGCTGCTCGGCGTCGCCAAGGGCGAGGCCCGCAAGCCCGGGCTCGAGACGCTGATCTTCGCCGACGGCCGTGAACTGAAGCTCGCCAAGGACCACCCGGGCTTCCATCTCATCCAGCAGGTGCGCGACGAGGCGCACCGCTTCGCGATCACCGGCCACCGCGCCAAGCGCGGCAAGGCGCGCATGCAGTCGACGCTGGAAGACATCCCCGGCATCGGCCCCAAGCGGCGCAAACAACTGCTCGAACACTTCGGCGGCCTGCAGGGCGTGAAGAATGCCGGCGTCGACGCGCTTGCCAGCGTGAGCGGTATCAGCCGAGAATTGGCCGAGACCATTTACGGCGCGCTCCACTGATGCCCTTCAACCTCCCCAACCTGCTCACCTGGTTGCGCATTCTCTTCATTCCGCTGATGGCGGGCGTGTTCTACCTTCCCGACGGCTGGCTCACGCCCCTCGAGGCCAACGTGCTGGCAGCGGCGTTCTTCGGCATCGCCGCGATCACCGACTGGTTCGACGGCTACCTCGCGCGCGCGCTCGGCCAGACCTCGGCGTTCGGCGCCTTTCTCGACCCGGTCGCCGACAAGCTGATGGTCGCCGCCGCGCTCATCGTGCTGATCGACCTCGGCCGTGTGGCGCCGCTGGTCGCGCTCATCATCATCGGCCGCGAGATCACCATATCGGCGCTGCGCGAGTGGATGGCAAAGGCCGGCAAGTCGGCGAGCGTCGCGGTGTCCTTCGTCGGCAAGCTCAAGACCACCGCGCAGATGATCGCCATCGTGCTGCTGCTTCTCTACCATCCGATCGCTGGCCTGCCGATGATGACGATCGGCACGGTTCTCATCTGGATCGCGGCGCTGCTCACGCTGGTGTCGATGGTGTACTACCTCGTGATGGCGGTCCGCGCGCTGCAAAAATCTTCCTGAAACGGTGTTGACAGAAAAAAGCTGAATCCCCATAATGCGCAGCCTTCAACGCGGGAATAGCTCAGCTGGTAGAGCGCAACCTTGCCAAGGTTGAGGTCGCGAGTTCGAACCTCGTTTCCCGCTCCAGCATTCCGGGGAAAACCGATGGCTTAGCCGGACGTTTTCCCCTTTTCGTTTGCAGTGGTTTACCGCGACGGCGCGTTAGCAAAGCGGTTATGCAGCGGATTGCAAATCCGTTTAGGTCGGTTCGACTCCGGCACGCGCCTCCAGATTCCGGCCGTCCGCTTCGCCCGGATGGTGAAATTGGTAGACACAAGGGACTTAAAATCCCTCGCCAGCGATGGCGTACCGGTTCGATTCCGGTTCCGGGCACCACTTTCCAGTTCGCTGGCCCCGGTGGTATAATTTTTGCGGTTTTTTCGATGGGCGGTCCGCCCATTTTTTTTTATTTGTGCTGTGCCCTGGCACGGCGATGGAATTGGCAATGATGGATCTGTCCGCGCGTCTCGAGCCCGTGCTCGCCGGCCTCGGTTACGAGCTGGTGCTGCTGGAACGCGCCGGCCGCGGCCTCGTCCGGATCTTCATCGACAAGCCGGGCGGCATCACGATCGACGACTGCGTGGCGGTGAGCAACCACCTGACCCACCTGTTCACGGTCGAGAACATCGACTACGACAGGCTGGAAGTGTCCTCGCCCGGTCTCGACCGGCCGCTGGTGAAGCCGCAGGACTACACCCGCTTCGCCGGCGAAGAGGTCACGCTGAAGCTGCGCGTGCCGGTCGAAAACCGTCGCCGCCTGGTCGGCATGCTGGTCGGGCTGGAAAACGACGCCGTGAAGCTGATCGTGAACGGTGCGGAATTGTCGATCGATTTGAGGAATGTAGAGGGTGCCCGCCTGAAACCCAACATTTAGGCAGGGCTGGAGAACGAAAGATGAGTCGTGAACTGTTGATGCTGGCCGACGCGCTGGCGCGCGAAAAGAACGTGGACAAGGAGGTGGTGTTCGAGGCGCTCGAGCAGGCGCTCGCGTCCGCCACCAAGAAGCGCTTCAAGGAAAACGCCGACGTGCGCGTGTCGATCAACCGCGAAACCGGTGATTACGAATCCTTCCGCCGCTGGCAGGTCGTGTCCGAGTCCGAGCTCGAGGACGAGGGCTACCAGATCCTGCTGGTCGACGCGCGCGACAGCCACCCCGACATCGAGCTCGGCGACTACATCGAGGAGCCGCTGGAAAACATCGAGTTCGGCCGCATCGGCGCCCAGGCCGCCAAGCAGGTGATCCTGCAGAAGATCCGCGACGCCGAGCGCGAGCAGATCATTCAGGATTTCCTCGCCCGCAAGGAGCACCTCGTCAACGGCGTCGTGAAACGCATCGACCGCGGTAACGCGATCATCGAATCCGGCCGCGTCGAGGGTTTCCTCCACCGCGACCAGATGATCCCGCGCGAGAACCTGCGCGTCGGCGACCGCGTCCGCGCCTACCTGCTGCGCATCGACCGCGGCGCCCGCGGCCCGCAGGTGATTCTGTCGCGCACCGCGCCCGAATTCATCATCAAGCTGTTCGAGCTCGAAGTGCCGGAAATCGAGGAAGGCTTGCTCGAGATCAAGGCCGCCGCGCGCGACCCCGGTCTGCGCGCCAAGATCGCCGTCGTCTCGCACGACCCCCGCATCGACCCGATCGGCACCTGCATCGGTCTGCGGGGCTCGCGCGTCACCTCGGTGACCAACGAACTCGCCGGCGAGCGCGTCGACATCATCCACTGGTCTGCAGACCCGGCGCAGTACGTGATCAACGCGCTGGCGCCGGCCGAAGTCAGCTCCATCGTCGTCGACGAGGACAAGCACAGCATGGACGTGGTCGTCGACGAGGATCAGCTCGCGATGGCGATCGGCCGCGGCGGCCAGAACGTGCGTCTCGCGTCCGAGCTGACGGGCTGGGAGCTCAACATCATGTCGCGCGAAGCCGCCGAAGAGAAGCAGAAGACCGAGAGCGAAAAGACGCTCAAGCTCTTCATCGAAAAGCTCGACGTCGACGAGGAAGTCGCCCAGATCTTGGTCGACGAGGGTTTCTCTACGCTCGAGGAAGTCGCCTACGTGCCTTTGAACGAAATGCTCGAGATCGAGGCCTTCGACGAGGAGCTGGTGAACGAACTGCGCAACCGCGCCCGCAACGCGCTCCTCACCGCGGCCATCGTCGGCGAAGAGCAGGTCGAGGCCTCGGCCGGCGACCTGCTCTCGCTCGAGGGCATGGATGCCGAGACCGCCCGCCTGCTCGCCAGCAAGGGCGTACACACCACCGAGGATCTTGCCGAGCTGGCCGTCGATGAGCTGACCGAAATGTCGGCCATGGACGCCGAGCGCGCCAAACAACTGATCATGGCCGCACGCGCGCCCTGGTTCGCCCAAGGCTAAGAGGATTGCATGAACGTTGAACAATTCGCCCAGGAACTGAAGCTGCCGCCGCAACTGTTGCTCGAACAGTTGAAGGCGGCCGGCGTGGCCAAGCGCGACGTGGCGGACCCCGTCACCGAGGCGGACAAGGCGCACCTGCTCGATTACCTGCGCAAAATGCACGGCGGCAGCGCCGAGACCGGCAAGACCAAGATCACGCTGACCCGCAAGCAGACCGGCGAGATCCGCAAGACCGACAGCACCGGCAAGTCGCGCACCATCCAGGTGGAGGTGCGCAAGTCGCGCACCTACGTCAAGCGTGATCCCGCCGCGCTCGCCGCCGAAGCGCAACTGGCCGCCAAGGCCGCGGCGGCCGCACCGGCCGTTGCCCCCGCGGCGCCAGCCGAGCCCGTCGCGCCGCCGCCGGTCGAACAGCCGGCGCCCGTTGCCGCGCCCGCGCCCGAACCGGTGCCGCAGGCGCCTGCCGAGGCGGCCGTGGCGGCGCCCGAGGTACCGGCAGCACCGGCCGCCCCGGAGGCCGCCCCCGCCGTCAAGAAGACGACCCGCGTCAGGAAGGCGTCGATCCTCGACGAAGCGGAACTCAAGGCGCGCGAAGAAGAAGCCCGCCGCCATCAAGCCTTGCTCGAGCGCCAGGCGGCCGACCGCGCCGAGCGCGAGGCGCTGCGCAAACAGGCCGAAGCAGCCCGCGAAGCCGCCAAGCTCGCCGAAGCGCAGAAGGCCGCCGCGCCGGCCGCACCCGCGCCGAGCGAGAAGACCCTGCACAAGCCGGAGAAACCGGGGGCGGCGAAGGGCGACAAGAAGACGACCAAAAAGGCCGACACCTGGAAGGACGACGCCGAGCGCCGCAAGGGCGGGCTGAAAACCCGCGGCGGCGCCACACCGGATACCGGCTGGCGCGGCCGCAAGGGCAAATCCAAGCACGGCGGCGGCGAAGAATCGACCTTCGTCGCGCCGACCGAACCCATCGTGCGTGAGGTGCTGGTGCCAGAAACGATTACCGTCGCCGACCTCGCCCACAAGATGTCGGTGAAGGCCGCCGAGGTCATCAAGACCATGATGAAGCTCGGCAGCATGGTCACCATCAACCAGGTGCTGGACCAGGAAACGGCGCTGATCGTGGTCGAGGAAATGGGCCACATCGGCAAGCCCGCCGCGATCGACACGCCGGAAGCCTTCCTCGTCGAGGCCGGCGAAGCGGCCGAGGCCGAAATGGTCCCGCGCCCGCCGGTCGTCACCGTCATGGGCCACGTCGACCACGGCAAGACCTCGCTGCTCGACACGATTCGCCGCACCCGCGTCGCCAGCGGCGAAGCCGGCGGCATCACCCAGCACATCGGCGCCTACCACGTCGAAACCGAAAAGGGCGTCATCACCTTCCTCGACACGCCAGGCCATGAGGCGTTCACCGCCATGCGCGCGCGCGGCGCGAAAGCGACCGACATCGTGGTGCTGGTGGTGGCGGCCGACGACGGCGTCATGCCGCAAACCATCGAGGCGATCCACCACGCGAAGGCGGCCGGCGTGCCGCTGGTGGTGGCGGTCAACAAGATCGACAAGCCCGAGGCCAACCCCGAGCGCATCCGCCAGGAACTCGTGACCCATGAAGTCACGCCGGAGGAATGGGGCGGCGACACCCAGTTCGTCGACGTTTCCGCCAAGGCCAACATCAACATCGACGCCCTGCTCGACGCCATCCTGCTGCAGGCCGAGGTGCTCGAGCTGAAGGCGCCGGTCGACGGCCCCGCCAAGGGCATCGTGATCGAGGCCCGCCTCGACAAGGGCAAGGGTCCGGTCGCCACCATGCTGGTGCAGTCCGGCACCCTGCGCCGCGGCGACATGGTGCTCGCCGGCCAGGTGTACGGCCGCGTCCGCGCCATGCTCGACGAAGCGGGCAAGCCCGTGAACGAGGCCGGCCCCTCGATTCCGGTCGAGATCCAGGGCCTATCCGACGTGCCGCAGGCGGGCGAAGACATGATGGTGCTGCCGGACGAACGCAAGGCGCGCGAAATCGCGCTGTTCCGCCAGGGCAAGTTCCGCGATGTGCAGCTCGCCAAGAAGCAGGCCGCCAAGCTGGAATCCATGTTCGAGCAGATGGGTGAGGGCGAGGTCAAGCAGCTCCCCATCATCCTCAAGGCCGACACTCAGGGCTCGTACGAAGGCCTCGCGCACGCGCTGGGCAAGCTATCGACCGACGAGGTCAAGGTCAACATCATCCACAGCGCGGTGGGTGCGATCACCGAAACCGACGTCAACTTGGCGCTCGCGTCCAAGGCCGCGCTGATCGGCTTCAACGTGCGCGCCGACGCGCAGGCGAGGAAGCTCGCCGAAGCCAATGGCGTCGACATACGCTACTACAACATCATCTACGAAGCGGTGGACGACGTGAAAGCGGCACTGTCGGGCATGCTCGCGCCGGAGAAGAAGGAATCGGTGATCGGCACCGTCGAGGTGCGCCAGGTGTTCCACATCTCGAAGGTCGGCACCATCGCCGGCTGCTACGTCACCGACGGTGTGGTCAAGCGCGGCGCTGGCGTGCGCGTGCTGCGCAACAACGTGGTCGTCCACCAGGGCGAGCTCGATTCGCTGAAGCGCTTCAAGGACGACGTCAAGGAGGTCAAGGCCAACTTCGAGTGCGGCCTCTCGCTGAAGAACTTCAACGACATCCACGAAGGCGACATCCTGGAGGTGTTTGAAGTTGTGGAAGTGGCGCGTTCGCTGTGATGACTGAGGGGCTAGGATTTAGGATCTAGGGAATGTGCGCGGCTTCGTCGCGCGCTTCCTTGTCCCCGAACCCCCAGCTCGTAATCCCTCGCCCCTAAAAATGTCGAAAGACTTTCCCCGCACCCGCCGCGTCGCCGACCAGATCCAGCGTGAACTGCCGGACCTGATCCGCCAGGAGGTGAAGGATCCGCGCGTCGGGATGCTGACCATCACCGAGGTCGAGGTGAACCGCGACATGGAGTTCGCCAAGGTCTACTTCACCACGCTGGGCGGCGAGGCCGAGCACGCCGCCTGCCTGGCCGGGCTGCAGCGTGCCGCCGGCTTTCTGCGCACGCAGCTGTCGCACCGCATGCAGTTGCGCGTGGTGCCCAAGCTCACCTTCGTCTACGACCGCTCGGTCGAGCGCGGCATCGAACTCACGCACCTGATCGAGACCGCCGTCGCCGAAGACGCCAAGCATCCCAAAGACGAGTGAAGCCGCAACGCCAGCCCGTTGATGGCGTGCTGCTCCTGAACAAGCCGGTCGGCATCAGTTCCAACGCCGCGCTACAGAAGGCCAAGTGGCTGCTGAACGCGAAGAAGGCCGGTCATACCGGCACCCTCGACCCCTTCGCCGACGGCCTCCTGCCGCTGTGCTTCGGCGAGGCGACCAAGTTCTCGGCCTACCTGCTGGAATCGGACAAGCGCTACCGCGCGGTCCTCAAGCTCGGCGAGACGACGCGCACCGGTGACCCCGAGGGGGAGATTCTCGAAATTTCTGATGTGCGCGTCACCTGTGCGGACGTCGCCGGCGTGCTGCCTCACTTCCTCGGCGAGATCGAGCAAATCCCGCCGATGCACTCGGCGCTCAAGCACCAGGGGCGCCCACTCTACGAATACGCGCGCGCCGGCGTGGAGATCGACCGGCCGCCGCGCAGGGTGACGATACGCGCCCTCGAGCTGATCGAATGCGCGCCGCCACGGGTCGTCATCGACGTGCTGTGCAGTGCCGGCACCTACGTCCGGACCCTGGCGCAAGACATCGGCGCCGCGCTCGGCTGCGGTGCCCACCTCACCGGTCTGACGCGCACCGCCGCCGGCGGCTTCGTGCTCGACGACGCCCACACCCTCGCCGAGCTCGAAGCCCTCGACGCTGGTGCGCGCAGCGCGCGGCTCCAGCCGGTCGACCAATTGGTGGCCCACTTGCCGGCAACCGTGCTCGACGACGCCGACACGCGGGCGCTTTGCCAGGGCCGCGTCGTCGCGGCTTCGTCATCGCCCGGCCTCACCCGCGTTTACGCGGCCGACGGCACCTTCGTCGGGCTCGCCGAATCGGCCAACGGGCAGCTCGCACCACGCCGTCTGGTGGCGACCGGGCGGCTTGAGTCGGCAGGCGCTTGGGCGTAAAATTCACCGCTTTCCCCGAACGTGTCCCGCACAGCCGCAGGCCACGCGATTATTGAAGGAGTTCACCATGGCTGTTACCACGACCGAAAAGGCCGAAATCGTCAAGAATTACCAGCGCGCCGCCGCCGACACCGGTTCGCCGGAAGTGCAGGTCGCCCTGCTGACGGCACGCATTAATGACCTCACCGAGCATTTCAAGGTCAACACCAAGGACCACCACTCGCGCCGCGGCCTACTCAAGATGGTCAGCCGCCGCCGCAAGCTGCTCGACTATCTCAAGCGCACCAATCTCGAAGGCTACAAGACGCTGATCGACCGTCTCGGTCTGCGCAAGTAAGCGCCGCCTGGCCGATGAGCCGCTGCCGCGTCATCGCAGAAGAACTGGTCCAGGGGCAGCGCCCCTGAAACTCATTGCGCCCCGCCTGTCGCGGGGCGTTTTTGTTTGAAAGGAATCGGTGTGAACGCAATCAAGAAAACGTTTACCTACGGCCGCCACCAGGTCACCCTGGAAACCGGCGAAATCGCCCGCCAGGCATCCGGCGCGGTCATCGTCAACATGGACGACACCGTGGTGCTCGTCACCGTGGTCGCCAAGAAAGAAGTCAAGCCGGGCCAGGACTTCTTCCCGCTGACCGTCGACTATCAGGAAAAGACCTACGCCGCCGGCCGCATCCCCGGCGGTTTCCTCAAGCGCGAGAGCCGTCCGTCCGAAGGCGAAACGCTCATTTCCCGCCTGATCGATCGCCCGATCCGCCCGCTCTTCCCCGAAGGCTTCTTCAATGAAGTGCAGATCATCGCCACTGTGATGTCGTCCAATCCCGACGTCAGCGCCGACATCCCCGCGCTGATCGGCGCGTCGGCCGCGCTGACCCTGTCTGGCCTGCCGTTCGACGGCCCGGTGGGCGCGGCGCGCGTCGGTTTCATCAACGGCGAGTACGTGCTCAACCCGACCAATACCGAACTCAAGGACTCCGCGCTCGATCTCGTCGTCGCCGGCACCGAAGCCGCCGTGTTGATGGTCGAATCCGAGGCGATGGAACTGCCGGAAGACATCATGCTGGGCGCGGTCGTGTTCGGCCACCAGCAGATGCAGGCCGCGATCAACGCGATCAACGAACTCGCCGACGAAGCCGGCAACGACGCCTGGGACTGGCAGCCGCCCGTCGAGGATAGCGCCATGGTCGAGCGCCTGAAAGCGCTGGCAGAAGCCGGCCTGCAACAGGCCTACACCATCAAGCAGAAGCAGGCCCGCATGGCCGCCGTCGACGAGGTGCGCAACAAGGCCTTCGCCGAACTCATCACGCCCGAGATGGACACCGTCGCCGCCAACGCCGTGAAGGACGCCTTCCACGCACTCGAAGCGAGCGTGGTGAGGAACCGCATCCTCAGCGGCCAGCCGCGCATCGACGGCCGGGACACCCGCACCGTGCGCCCGATCACCATCCGCACCGGCGTGTTGCCGCGCACCCACGGCTCCGCCCTGTTCACCCGCGGCGAAACGCAGGCGCTGGTCGTGACCACGCTCGGCACCGGCCGCGACGAGCAGACCATCGACGCGCTCGAGGGCTCCTACTCCGACCGCTTCATGCTGCACTACAACATGCCGCCGTTCGCCACCGGCGAAACCGGCCGCGTGGGCAGCCCCAAGCGCCGCGAGATCGGCCACGGGCGTCTGGCCAAGCGCGCGCTCTTGGCGGTGCTGCCGACGAAGGAAGAGTTTGGCTACACCATGCGCGTCGTGTCCGAGATCACCGAATCGAACGGCTCGTCGTCAATGGCTTCGGTGTGCGGCGGCTGCCTCTCGCTGATGGACGCCGGCGTGCCCGTGAAGGCCCACGTCGCCGGCATCGCGATGGGTCTCATCAAGGAAGGCAACCGCTTCGCGGTGCTCACCGACATCCTCGGTGACGAGGACCACCTCGGCGACATGGACTTCAAGGTCGCGGGCACCGAAAAGGGCGTGACCGCGCTGCAGATGGACATCAAGATCAACGGCATCACCAAGGAAATCATGCACGCCGCATTGACGCAGGCGAAGGAAGGCCGCATGCACATCCTCGGCATCATGAAGCAAGCGGTCTCGACCACGCACGAGATGTCGGCCTACGCGCCGCGCATCATCTCGATGAAGATCAACCCGGAGAAGATCCGCGACGTCATCGGCAAGGGCGGCGCCGTCATCCGCGCGCTCACCGAGGAAACCGGCACGCAGATCGACATCCAGGAGGACGGCACGGTGAAGATCGCCTGCACCAGCATGGAAGCTGGCGAACTGGCGAAGAAGCGCATCGAGGAGATCACCGCCGAGGTCGAAGTCGGCAAGGTCTACGAGGGCCCGGTCGTCAAGCTGCTCGACTTCGGCGCGATCGTCAACGTCCTGCCCGGCCGCGACGGCCTGCTGCACATTTCGCAGATCGCCCACGAGCGCGTCAACACCATCGGCGACTACCTCAAGGAAGGCCAAGTGGTGCGCGTGAAGATTCTCGAGGCCGACGAGAAAGGCCGCCTGCGGCTGTCGATGAAGGCCCTACTGGACGCCCCGGCGACCGCCGACAGCAGCACGCCCGAAAACGCGGGCTGACGCCACACCGTCGCACGCACCGCAACCGCGCCTTCGGGCGCGGTTTTTTTTCGTCAGGACGGCGCAGCCGGAAACGTCACGCTCACCACCAGTCCTGCCCCACCCGTTCCGGCGCCCAGCTCTACCGTCGCCCCGTGCAGCCGGGCGATGCGCTGCACGATCGTCAGTCCCAGCCCGGCGCCGCCGGCCGCCGCCGATAGCCGATGAAACGGCGCGAACACGGCCTGGCGCTCGGACTCGGGGATGCCCGGCCCGTTGTCGGCCACACGCCAGACCACGCGCTGCTGTGCGTCCCGTTCGACGATCAGCGTGACGCGTGAACCCCCGTAGCGAAGCGCGTTGTCGATCAGGTTGGCGAGCAGTTCCCGCAGCAACTGCGGCTCGCCCAGAATCTCGCTGCCCTCGCCGCGCGTCTCGAACCCGATGTCGACCCCCTGCGCCAGCGCCTTCGGCGCCCAATCGAGCGCGACGGCGCGGGCCAGTGCGGCGCTGTCGATCTTCTCCAGGCGCAGCATGTTCTCGGCCGCGTCCACGCGCGCCAGCATCAGCAGCTTTTGCACCAGCTCGCCCATTGCCTGCGACGACTCGGCGATGCGCGTCAGCGCGCGGCGTGCCGCGTCGGGCTCCGCACTCGCGAGCGCCGCCTCCGCCTGCGCGCGGATGCCGGCAATCGGCGTGCGCAGCTGGTGGGCGGCGTCAGCGACGAAGCGCGACTGCGCGTCGACCGCTTCCGCAAGTCGCGCCAGCAGGGAATTGATTTCGTCCAGAAACGGCCTCAGTTCCGCCGGCGTGCCGTCCAGCGGAACCGGACTGAGATCGAGCGCGCGCCGGCTGGCGAGACGCTCGCGCAGACGCGCGACCGGAAGCAGGCCTCGGCCTACGCCGTACGCGATCGCAACGCCCGCAATCAGCGTCATCAGCAGTGTCGGCACCACGATCGCCAGCGTCGCGCGCTCGGCCATCGCGGTACGCCGCGCCAGCGTTTCGCCCACCTGGATCAGCGCAACGCCACGCGCGCTCGTCCCCTGAAGCGACAGCGCGAAGGCGGTCACCCGCACGCGTTCCCCGTCCTTCGTGCCGTCGTAGAACAGCAGTTGCCCCGGTCGCAGTCCCTTGCGCCCCGGCAACGGCGGCATATCGGCTTCGCCGTCGACCACGCGTCCCTTGGGGTCCGTCACGCGGTGGAACAGACGATCCTCCTGGTCGAACGCCAGCACCTGACGCGCGGCCACCGGCAGATCGACCTTGACCTGACCGTGTTGCACCTCGACGCGATCGGCGAGCGCGTAGGTCCGGCGCGCGAGCGAGCGGTCGAAGGTTTCATCGATGAAATGCAGGCTGAGCCCGTACGCGATCGCCCACAGCAGGACGATGAGCGGCAGCATCATCGCCAGCATGCGCACGATCAGCTGCCGCCGCAGCGTTGTGCAGTAGCGCCTCACTGCGCGGCTTCCAGCATGTAGCCCAGCCCGCGCAGGGTGCGGATCGCCACCCCCGAGCCCTCCAGCTTCCGCCGCAGCCGGTGGATGTAGACCTCCACGGCGTTCTCGCCGACGCCCTCGTCCCAACCGGTGAGGCGGTCGGCGATCGCCTCCTTGGCGGTTACGCGGCCGCGGTGGCCGATCAGGATCTCCAGCACCTCCAGTTCGCGCGCCGACAGCACGAGCGGGACATCGCCCACCTGCGCCTGACGGCTGACGCTGTCGAAGATGAGGCGTCCGACGCGAACCCGCGCGTCGACCCTCCCCTGCGCGCGGCGCAACAGCGCGCGCAGGCGTGCCAGCAGCTCGTCGAGCGCGAAAGGCTTCAGCAGATAATCGTCCGCCCCGGCGTCGAGCCCGCGCACCCGGTCGTCGACCGAATCGCGCGCGGTCAGGATCAGCACGGGCAGGCTCGCGCCGCGACGGCGCAGGGCACGCAGTACCTCGAGCCCCTCGCGGCGGGGCAGCCCCAGGTCGAGCAGCACGGCATCGTAGGCGTAGCCCGTCAGCGCCGCATCGGCCTGCACACCGTCACGCGCCCAGTCGACCGCGAAGCCGGCCTGCCGCAGCGCCAGCATGACGGCTTCGCCCAGGGTCGGGTCGTCCTCCACGAGCAGGATTTTCATGGCGCGCAGTCTGACACAAAGGCGCCCCTTGCGGCTGGCTCGGGGGGAGCAAGAAAAATTTCGCTGCGTAAGGTTCGCGTAAGCGAGCGCGCGCATTGTGGCGCCCATGCAGTGGCGTCGTGCCCTGCATCACCCCCCCAACCCACTGGAGAAATTGATGAGCAACCTGATGTCTACCCTGGTCGCCGCTTCGATCGCCGGCGCGTTCAGCCTGTCCGCCTTCGCCGCCGACGCCCCGGCTGCGCCTGCCGCCCCGGCCGCCGAGAAGCCCGCTGCTGCGCCCAAGAAAATGGAAGAGAAGAAGCACGCCGTCAAGGCCGCAGAAAAGAAGGGCGAGGAGAAGAAGGCCGAGCACGCCGCGACCCCGGCGACTCCTGCGACCCCGGCTGCGCCCGCCAAGAAGTAATTCTTCGCAGGCACAAAAAACCGCGCTCTCGGGCGCGGTTTTTTTACGTCTGGCTACCGAGGAAGCTCTGCCACCAACGCTTGCGTTGGCCGGTGACGACGTGGTTGACCTGCAGTTCGCGCGGCGGCGTCTTGCTCATCGTCCAGCCTGGCAGCACCGAGGACTTCATGGCGCTCGAGCCGCAGGAGCTACCGAGGTGGTTGGGATCGTAGATCTTGATGAAGTTGGGTGATTCGAGATCGTCAGCGTAGACGATCGCGCAGTAGTCCTCGTGGTGCTCGCGCCGCAGCAGCTCGTCGAGTTCGCGCATGAACTGCTTCACCTTGTCGGCCGGCGAGGGCGTTTGCGGCAGCTCGTGGCCAACCGCGTAGAGATACCAGCCAGCGTCGGCGTCGACCTTGTCCCAAAACGCGGTCAGTTGGTCCCAGCGCATCACGCTGTACAGGAGACCGTTGTAGTAACGATCGAATTCGTCGGTGGCAGCCATGCGGGCTTACTTCGCGACCTGCCGCTCGCGGATTTCCTCGAGCGTCTTGCAGTCGATGCACAGCGTCGCGGTCGGGCGCGCCTGCAGGCGCTCCAGGCCGATCTCGACGCCGCAAGCCTCGCAGTAGCCGTAGTCGCCGCTGTCGATCTTGGCGATGGTCTCGTTGATCTTCTTGATCAGCTTGCGCTCGCGGTCGCGGTTCCTGAGCTCAAGCGCCATGTCGGATTCCTGCGTGGCGCGGTCGTTAGGGTCGGCAAACACCGTCTGCTCGTCCTGCATCGAATGCAGCGTGGTGTCGATGTCCTGCGACAGCTCGGCTTTCCAGGCCTCGAGCATTTTGCGAAAATGCGCGAGCTGCTTCTCGTTCATGTATTCTTCGCCCTTTTTGGCCTTGTAGGGCTCGAAGCGCATCAAAGTTTCAGGCATCTCTACGTCTCTTCTTCAGTCTGTCGTTCCGGGCTCGGCCCAAACGCGATTTTTTAACAGAATCCTCTACTTACCGCAACCCGCATGACACTCCACGCCCTGCTTTTCGACGTCGACGGCACCCTTGCCGACACCGAGCGCGACGGCCATCGTCCCGCCTTCAACCAGGCCTTCCAGGACGCCGGCCTCGACTGGCACTGGGACGTCGCCCTGTACGGCAAACTGCTGGCAGTCACCGGCGGCAAGGAGCGGATGAAGCACTATATCGACCAATATCGCCCGGACTATAGGAAGCCCGACGATTTCGACGACATGGTCGCCGAACTGCACAAGGCCAAGACGCGGATCTACAGCGCACTGGCGGCGCGCGGCGGGATTCCCATGCGCCCCGGCGTCAAGCGTCTCTTGATCGAGGCGCGCGCCGCCGGCCTGCGCCTGGCGATCGCCACCACCACCACGCCCGAGAACGTCACCGTGCTGCTCGAGCACAGCCTCGGCCCCGGCACGCAGGACTGGTTCGAGGTCATCGCCGCCGGCGACATCGTGCCGGCGAAGAAGCCCGCGCCCGACATCTACCACTACGCGCTGGAAAAGATGGGCCTCGACCCCGCCGAGTGCCTCGCGTTCGAGGATTCCGAGAACGGCCTGCGCGCGAGCCTCGGCGCCGGCCTCAAGACGCTGGTGACGGTCAACGACTACACGCTCGACCACGACTTCAACGGCGCCGCCGTCGTGCTGTCGGACCTGGGCGACCCCGGCGCGCCGAACCGCCTCATCGCAGGACCGGATCTCGGGCAGCCGTTCGTGGATGTGGCCTACCTCCGCGCGCTACATCGAGGCTAGCCGGAAGGATCTAGGGGCCAGGATTTATGATCTAGCGATTGAGCGGCCGGAGGTCGCGAAATTTATAGAGCCCCTGGCCCCTGGCCCCTAGCCCCTAGCCCCTAGCCCCTAGGGATTGTGCATCAGCGCCGCTTCGAGCGTGTTCTCCAGCAGCGTCGCCACGGTCATCGGCCCAACGCCGCCCGGCACCGGGGTGATCCAGCTGGCGCGCTGTGCGGCGCTGTCGTAGTCGACGTCGCCGACGAGCTTGCCATCCTCGAGGCGGTTGATGCCGACGTCGATCACGATCGCGCCTTCGCGGATCCAGTCGCCCGGTATCATGCGCGGCTTGCCCACCCCCACCACCAGGATCTCGGCCGAGCGCACAAAGCTCTCCAGATCGCGCGTCGCGCTGTGGCATACCGTGATCGTGCAGCCCGCCAATAAAAGTTCCAGGCTCATCGGACGGCCGACGATGTTGGACGCGCCGACCATCACCGCGTTCTTGCCGCGCAGGGTTTCGCCGGTGGCACGCAACAGCGTCATGATGCCGCGCGGGGTCGACGGCCGCAGCGTCGGCATCTTCACCGCCAGGCGGCCGATGTTGTAGGGGTGGAAGCCGTCGACGTCCTTGTCGGGGCGAATGCGCTCGATCACCGTCTCGGCGTCGATGTGCACCGGCAACGGCAACTGCACCAGAATGCCGTCGATGGCCGGATCGGCGTTGAGCGTGTCGATCAGCGCCAGGAGTTCGTCCTGGGTGGTGGTCGCCGGCAGGTCGTGCGACACGCTCACGACGCCGGCGCGCTCGCACGCCTTCTTCTTGTTGCGCACGTAGACGGCGGAAGCCGGGTCGCTGCCGACCAGGATCACCGCGAGCCCCGGCCGGCGCTTGCCCTGCGCCTCGCGCTCGGCAACCTTGTCGTGGATCACGGCGAGGATGGTGTCGGCCATCGCCTTGCCGTCGAGAATGTGCGCGCGCATCGGACAACCCTGAAGCAAAAGCATGATTTTCCCGGAAACCCCCCGTCCGACTCAAGCGGAAATTGACCGGGCCCCGACGCCAAGGTATAGTCTCGCCTCTCCGAAATGCGCCCGGAATTTGGGGTGCGAGGATTTCGGGGTGTAGCGCAGCCCGGTAGCGCGCCTGCTTTGGGAGCAGGATGTCGGAGGTTCGAATCCTCTCACCCCGACCACCCCGTATTGGCAACGCCCGAGCAAGAATAGAGTCTCTGCCCGTAGCTCAACTGGATAGAGCACCAGCCTTCTAAGCTGGGGGTTACAGGTTCGATTCCTGTCGGGCAGGCCAAGGTTCCGTCGTCAGCATGGCTGATGGCAACAATGGTGGATGTAGCTCAGTTGGTAGAGTCCAGGATTGTGATTCCTGTTGTCGTGGGTTCGAGTCCCATCATCCACCCCACCGTATTTGATCAAGCCGATCACGAAGCCCGCGCAAGCGGGCTTCATTGCTTTCAACGCTAGAGTCTGAGTGCGCCGATATGCGCCACCGCACCGGGATCGTCGCGCCACAGCGCCGGATCGGCGTCGACGTAGAGCTCGATCATGATGCCGTCGGGGTCGTGACAGTAGAGCGACTGGCTGACACGGTGGTCGGACTGGCCGTCGATGTCGACGCCGTGCTCGAGCAGATGCTCGCGGCAGGCGCGCAGATCATCGAGCGAATCGCCGACCTTGAACGCGAGGTGAAAAAGGCCGACCTGTCGGTCGACCGGCAGCGGCGCCTGCGCGCCGATTTCCAGCAGCGCGAGGTCGTGATGATTCTCGCCGCAGGAGAAGAACACCATGCGGCCGCCGTGGCGCGCGACTTCGGTGAGGCCGAGCACGTCGCGGTAGAACGGCACCGAGGTCTCCAGGCTGCGTACTTTGAGGACGGCGTGACCGAGTTTGCTCACGTGCATGGTGTGCCCCCTATTCGTGCTGGATGCCGTCGACGTAGAGCCAGCGACCTTCCACTTGCTGGAAACGGCTGGTTTCGTGCAGCCTGAACGCGCGGCCGTTGAGCTTGTAGCGCGCGACGAACTCGACCGTCGCGTGCGTCGCGTCCTGTGCCATGTGCGTCTTCACCTCGAGTCCGCGCCATTGCGGGAGGGGCGGCGTGTGGAGATCCAGCGACACCGGGCAGGTCGCGGGGTACCAGGTCGCGCGCAGATAGTCCTCAAGCCCCAGCACGTAGGCGCTGTAGCGCGAGCGCATCAGCGCCTCGGCGTCCGGCGCCGGCTCGCCCGCGTGGTAGCGGCCGCAGCATTGTTCGAACATGCGGCCGGAGCCGCAGGGACAGGCGCTCATGGCCGCTTCGCCGGGCAGCGCAATTTCGGCTGGATGTGCGGCCACACCGCGTCGAGCATTTTCGGCTGCGCCTTGTCGTTGGGATGGATGCCATCGGCCTGCATCATGTCGCCTTTGACGCCCACGTCGCAGACGAAGCACGGCACGCGTACGATCTTCTCCTCGCGCGCGAGGTCGACGTACAGCTTCGCCACCGCGTCGGCGTAGGCCTTGCCATAGTTGGGCAGCACTGGCGCCTCGAGCAGTGCGACCCAGGCGCCGGTCGCCTGGGCTTGGCGGATCATGGTCTGCAGGTTCTGCTTGATGATGGCTGGCGGCGCGCCGCGCAGCGCGTCGTTGCCGCCGAGCTCGATCAGCACACCCTGTGGGCGATGGCGGTCGAGCGCCGGCTGCAGGCGCAGGACGCCGTTCTGCGTCGTGTCGCCGGAGATGCTCGCGTTGACCACGCGCCAGCCGGGCGCCCGTTGCTGCAGGCGTGCGTCGAGCAGTTCGACCCAGCCCTTGCCCGGCGCCAGGCCGTAGCCGGAACTCAGGCTGTCGCCGACGATCAACACCGTGCATGCGTTGGCGAACGCCCAACCCGGCCAGACCAGCAGCGCCAACAGCCACAAGCGATAATTCATTTTTCAACCTTACAGAACCGATTTCAATGACGCCTGCCGCCAGCGCCCAGTTCCCCCCGCGATCAAAATCGGCATCGCCGTCGCCCCCCCCCGCGGGGGGGCGCGGCACGCCCCCATTCGGGGAAGAAGGGAGAGGGCGCCGTGGTATCCGCCCACGCGCTCTCGCAGCGCGTCGCCACCGCGGACGGCACGCTAACCATCCTCTTCGATATCGCGCTCGCCGTCCAGGCGGGCGACACGCTCGCCATCACCGGCGCATCGGGCTCGGGCAAGTCGACGCTGCTGGGGCTTCTCGCCGGGCTTGACCGACCTTCGGCGGGCGAGATCACCCTGCTCGGCCAGCGCCTCGACGATCTCGACGAGGATGCCCGCGCGCGCCTGCGCGCCGGCCGCGTCGGCTTCGTGTTCCAGTCCTTCCAGCTGTTGCCCGCACTCACCGCGCTGGAGAACGTGCTGCTTCCGCTGGAGCTTGCGGGCCGCGCGGATGCGCGCGCGCGCGCCGCGCACTGGCTCGACCGCGTGGGGCTCACCGCGCGCGCCGGCCACACGCCCCGCCAGCTCTCGGGCGGCGAGCAGCAGCGCGTCGCGCTGGCGCGGGCGTTCGCCACCGATCCCGAGGTCGTGTTCGCCGACGAGCCCACCGGCAATCTCGACTCTGATACCGGGGCACGCATCATCGATCTGCTGTTCGAGCTCAACGCCTCGGCGCGCACCACGCTAATCCTGGTCACCCACGACCCGGCGCTCGCGGCGCGCTGCCAGCGCCACCTGCATCTGGTCGCCGGCCGCGCCGAAGAAACGGTGCCGGCATGAGCTTCGCCCGGCTCGGCCTGTGGCTGCTGCGGCGCGAGCGCAGCGCAGGCGAATGGCGGGTGCTGCTGCTCGCGCTCGTCATCGGGGTGGGCAGCGTGTCGACCACCGGCTTTCTCGGCGACCGCATCAAGCGCGCGATGAGCGAACAGGGCGCGCGCTTCCTCGGCGCCGATCTCCTGGTCACCAGCCCGCGCCCGATCGACGCCTGGCCCGATCATGCGCTGCAAACCAGCGTCGCCCTCGAATTCGCCAGCATGGTCAGCCGTGGCGACGCCTTCCAGCTGGGCACGCTGCGCGCGGTCGATGCCGCCTACCCGCTGCGCGGCGAAGTGCGCATCGCCGCGCGTCCCTTCGAGGCCGGCGCGCCGCGTCCCGCCCAGCCACCGCCCGGCGCGGTCTACGTCGACCAGGAAATGCTGACGCTGCTGAATGCCGCGGTCGGCGACCGCATAGAGATCGGCGAGGCGAGCTTCCGCATCGCAGGCGTGGTCGTCGAGGAACCGGGCCAGCTCGCCGGCGTGTTCGGCTTCGCACCGCGCGTGTTCCTGCGCGCCGACGAGGTGTCGGCCACGCGCGTGCTGCAGCCCGGCAGCCGCCTGACCTATCTGTATCAATTCGCCGGCGCGCCGGAGGCGCTCGACGTCTTCGCCACCGCGCTGAAACCGCGCCTCGAACCCACCCAGCGCCTGCTCGGCTCGCGTGACGGCGTCGAGACACTGCGCGGGGCCTTCGCCAACGCCGACCACTACCTGCAGCTCACCGCGCTGATCAGTCTCCTGCTGTCGGTGGCGGCCATTGCCATCGCCGCGCACCGCCACGCCATCCGCCACTACGACCAGGCGGCGCTGCTGCGCTGCATGGGCGCCACGACCGCCCAACTGCGCGTGCTCTACGCGGTGCAGCTCTTTACGCTCGGCATCCTCGGCAGCGCAGCCGGCGTCGCGATCGGCGCGCTGATGCAGCAGGCGCTCGCCGGCCTGATCCTGCCCGAGGCTGCCACGCGCCTGCCGTCGCTGGGCGCAGCGCCGATCGGTGTCGCCATCGCCAGCGGCCTTTTGGCGCTCACCGGCGCGAGCCTGCCCGCGCTGATGCGCCTCATCCGCGTACCGCCGCTTCGGGTGCTGCGGCGTGACCTACCACCGCTGCCGGTGGGTGCCTGGCTCAGCGCCGCCATCACCGGCGGCGCGCTCTTGACCTTGATCGCGTGGTACGCGGGGGACGCCAAGCTGGTCGCCGGCTTCGTCGGCGCGCTTGCCGCGCTGGTCGTGGTGCTGGCGGGGCTGGCGCGGCTCGCGCTCATAGCGGGACGCGGCGTGCAGCGCATCAGCTACGGCCCCGTGCGCTTCGGCCTGGCGCAGATGCTGCGCCACCGCTTCGACAGCACGCTGCAACTCGGCGCCTTCACGCTCGCGCTCTTCCTCGTCGCGCTGCTGGCGCTGGTGAGGAGCGACCTCATCGCAGGCTGGCGCCAGCAGTTGCCGGAAAACGCGCCGAACCATTTCCTGGTCAACATCGCGCCGCACCAGCAGCAGGCCGTCGCCGACTACCTCGCCGACCACCAACTGCAGGCATCCGAAATCTACCCCATGGTGCGCGGGCGGCTGGTGACGAAGAACGGCGAGCCCATCGCCGACACGCTGCCGCCCGAGGCGCGCGACGACAACACGCTGCGGCGCGAGCTCAACCTCACCTGGACAGCCACCCTGCCCGCCAACAACGCCATCGTCGCCGGCCGCTGGCATGCCGCCCCGGCAGAGGGTGGCCAGCCCAGTGTCGCCGAGATCTCGGTGGAGGCCAACATGGCTGAGCGCCTGAATCTCGCACTTGGCGACACGCTGGGCTTCGAGTCGGGCGACCAGATGGTCGAGGGGCGCATCACCAGTATCCGCAGCGTGAAGTGGGAGTCGATGCAGCCGAACTTCTTCGTGATCTTCGCGCCCGGCGTGCTCGACGCGCTGCCGGCGAGCGCGATCGCCAGCGTCTACGTGCCGCCGGACGCGACCACGGTGCTGCCGGGCCTGGTGCGCGCCTTCCCGGGCGTGACCCTGCTCGCGCTCGACAAGCTCATCGCCAATATCGAGCGCGTGTTCGCGCAGATCGTCGTGGCGATCCAGTTGCTGCTCGGCTTCCTGCTCGCCGCCGGCATGGCGGTCGTCCTCGCCACGCTCCTGGCGAGCCTCGACGCGCGCCAGCAGGAGGCGGTACTGCTACGCACCCTGGGCGCGCAGCGCGCCTATCTGGCAAAGAGCTTGTGGAGCGAGTTCCTGGCGCTGGGACTGCTCGCCGGGCTACTCGCCTCGGTATGCGCGGAGATCGCGATGGCGCTGATCGCCGACCGCCTGTTCGACCTGCCAGCCCGGCTGCATCCCTGGCTGTGGTTTGCGCTACCGATGGCCGGCGCGCTGCTGGTGGGTCTGAGCGGCTGGCTCACCACGCGCCATATCACGCAGGTGCCGCCGATGCAGTCGCTGCGCGCGCTGGGCTGAACCCGTAACGCGTGCGCCCCGAGGCGTGCGGGGATGGGGCCCCGCGTGCGATCAGCCGAAGCGGCCGGTGATGTAATCCTCGGTCTGCTTGACCTTGGGCTTCAGGAACACCTCGTTGGTGCGGCCCATCTCGATCAGCTCGCCCATGTACATGAAGGCGGTGTAATCGGAGACGCGCGCCGCCTGCTGCATGTTGTGGGTGACGATGACGATGGTGTATTTCTCCTTCATCTCGTTCACCAATTCTTCGATCTTCGCGGTCGAAATCGGGTCGAGCGCGGAGGCCGGTTCGTCGAGCAGCAGCACTTCGGGCTCGAGCGCAATGGCACGGGCGATCACCAGGCGCTGCTGCTGGCCCCCAGACAGGCTCATGCCGCTCTCCTGCAGGCGGTCCTTGACCTCGTCCCACAGCGCCGCGCCGCGCAGCGCCTTTTCAACGGCCTCATCGATCGTCGCCTTGTTATTGACACCCATGATGCGTAGGCCGTACGCGACGTTCTCGTAGATCGACTTGGGGAAGGGATTGGGCTTTTGAAACACCATGCCGACCCGACGGCGAAGCAGGGCGACGTTGACGTCCTTGTCGTAGATGTTCTTGCCGTCGAGGAGGATCTGGCCTTCGACGCGGCAAATGTCCACCAGGTCATTCATGCGGTTGAAGCAGCGCAGCAGAGTGGACTTGCCGCAGCCGCTGGGACCGATGAAGGCGGTCACGCGTTTCTTCGGGATGTCCATGCTGACGTTCTTCAGCGCCTGCGATTCGCCGTAGAAGAGATTGAGCCTGTCGACCCGAAGCGTCACTTCGCTGGTGTGCTCGGTTTCGGTGCGCGCGATGTCGCTGAGGTTGATGGCGTGGGTCTTGGCGTTCATGTCGTTGTCGTTCATGTTCGGCTGTCCTTGATTCGGTTCGGGTGCGTCAGACGCCTTCGAGGCCGCGCATTTTTTCGCGCAGGCGGTTGCGCAGGCGGATCGCGAAGAGGTTGAGCACGACGATGATGATCACCAGCAACAGCGCCGTCGCATAGACCAGCGGCCGCGCCGCCTCCACGTTGGGGCTCTGGAAGCCGACGTCGTAGATGTGGAAGCCCAGGTGCATGAACTTGCGCTCGAGGTGCACGAAGGGGAAGTTGCCGTCGACCGGCAGGCTGGGCGCGAGCTTCACAACGCCGACCAGCATGAGCGGCGCGACCTCGCCGGCTGCGCGGGCCACTGCGAGGATGAGCCCCGTCATCATCGCCGGGCTCGCCATCGGCAGCACGGTGCGCCAGAGCGTTTCCGCCTTGGTCGCGCCGAGCGCAAGGCTGCCCTCGCGGATGGTGCGTGGCACGCGCGACAGGCCTTCCTCGGTGGCGACGATCACCACCGGCAGGGTGAGGATGGCAAGCGTCAGCGACGCCCACAGGATGCCAGGGCTGCCGAATGTCGGCGCCGGCAGGGCCTCCGGGAAGAACAGCTCGTCGATCGAACCGCCCAGCACGTAGACGAAGAAACCCAGGCCGAACACGCCGTAGACGATGGACGGCACCCCCGCGAGATTGTTCACCGAAATTCGAATCGCGCGAATCATCGGCCCCTGCTCGGCGTATTCGCGCATGTAGACCGCCGCCATGATGCCGAGCGGAGTGACCATCACCGACATCAGAAGCACCATCATGACCGTGCCGAAGATGGCGGGGAAAATGCCGCCTTCGGTGTTTGCCTCGCGGGGATCGTCGCTCACGAACTCGTAGAACTTGTAGCCGTAGAACCAGACCTTCTGCCAGACGCTCATCGCGTTCGGCATGTAAAGGTCGGCGATCTTCGAGAACGGAATGTCGACGCGCTGCCCGTCGCTGGTCTCGACCACGACGCTGTCGCGCTCCAGTTCATGGCGCACCCGGTCGAGCCGCTCCTGGAGCACACTGTACTCCGCCTCACGTGCCTCGCGCTGGCGCGCGAATTCCGCCTTGTCCGCCTCCGTCAGGCGTTCCTGCAGTTCGAGCTTGCGCTCGCGCAGGCGCAGGCTCTCGAGCGCGTAGTTGATCTTGCCAATGTCGACCTTCTCGATGCGCAAGGCCTCGCGGAAGAGCCGGTTAGAGCGCGCGAGCCGCTTTTCGGCCTCCGCCCAGGCGCCCTCACCCTCGGCGACAACCTCGCCGCTTTCCTTGACCGCCTTCAGGTGACCGTAGAAGTTGCCCCACTCGCGCCGCTCGATCGTCAACAGATCGCGAGGATAGGTGAACTCGCCCAGCATCGGCGCCGGAAACCACTTGAAGTCGACGCCCGTGAGGTCCTTGTTGCCGAGCTTGATGAGATAGCGGTCGGCGAACTGGTCGTCGGTATCCATGACATAGCCCTGCTCCCGCAGGCGCGCGACGGAGACCTCTTCCTTCTCACGAAGTTCACCGATCAGTCGGACGCTGTTGCCGCCGCGCTCCTGATATGTGACTTCGGTCACGGGCTTCGGCCACCAGTGGGTCAGCCCGCGCGCCGCCGTCAACCACACCACGGCGTAAACCGCCACCAGCGAGAGGGCAACGGCGCCCGCCGTCGTCCAGATCCAGGGTTCTCCGCTCTTGTACCAGGTGCGCATCGCGAATCTTTCTTAAAGTGAACTGTATTTTTCACGCAGGCGCTGACGCACCAGTTCGGCGAGGGTGTTCACGAAGAAGGTGAACACGAACAGCACCAGCGCCGAGAAGAACAGCAGGCGATAGTGGGTGGTGCCGACCGCAGCCTCAGGCATCTCGACGCCGATGTTGGCCGACAGGGTGCGGAAGCCGGTAAAGATCGACAGGTCCATCACCGCGGTGTTGCCGGTCGCCATCAGCACGATCATGGTTTCGCCCACCGCACGGCCCATGCCGACCATCACGGCAGAGAAAATGCCCGGGCTCGCGGTCAGCAGCACTACATTGAAGAGCGTCTGCCAGGGCGTTGCACCCAGCGCGAGCGAGCCTGAGGTCAGGTGCTTTGGCACGCTGAAGACCGCGTCCTCGGCGATGGAGAAAATGGTTGGGATGACGGCAAAGCCCATCGCAATGCCGACCACCAGCGAGTTGCGCTGCTCGTAGGTCCAGCCCATTTCATTCGACAGCCAGTGCGGCATGTTACCTCCGAAAAAGGCTGCCTCAATGGGGTGGCCAATCTGGATCGCGAACCAGATGACAGCGATGATCACCGGAATTAGCATCGCGGCCTCCCAGCCAGCGCCGATACGAGCGCGAACTGCATGGGGCATCAGACTCCACAGATAGGAGGTGATGACGAAGCTAAACGGCAGCAGGAAGATCGCCACCAGCGTGCCCGGCAGGTTGTTATCGACGTACGGCGCAAGCCACAGGCCGGCGAGGAAGCCAAGAATGACGGTCGGCAGCGCCTCCATGATCTCGATCGAGGGTTTCACGACGCTGCGCATCTTGGGCGACATGAAATACGCGGCGAAGATCGCACCCAGTACCGCCAACGGCACCGCGACCATCATCGCGTAAAAGGCGGCCTTGAGCGTGCCGAAGGTGAGCGGCGCGACACTGAACTTAGGCTCGAAGTCCGAAGTCGCGGCAGACGATTGCCAATTGTACTCGGGCTCCTGATAGCTCTCGTACCAAACCTTCTGCCACAGCGAATGGAAAGACACCTCGGGATAGTCGTTCTTCACGCGCGCCGCCTGAATGGCCCCACCCTTGCTTTCGACCATCACCGCGTTGGCGCGCGGCGAAATGCCCACGACGCGCACCGGCTCACTGCCGGTTGAACGCGACAGGATCAGGCGCCGCGAGGTGGCGTAATAGAGATTGACGTTGCCCTGGTCATCGCCGGCCAGGAAGCCTTTCCGGTAATGTTCAGGAAAAAGCGTCGTCACCTTGCCGGCCATCGGCTTGAACGAGCGGATGTGCGTCAGGTGGTTGACGTTCTCGGCATCGCGAACCTGGAACCACTGTGCCACTCTACCCTTGTCAGTGCCGACAATGAGCGAAAATCCACCGCTCAGGAGCGTTGCGGCGGTGATGCGCTCGCCCTCGGGCACCAGCGCGACGGTCTGAACCTTGCGCGGCGCCTGCTTGTTCATCACGTCGTAGTGCGTGACGAAGCGGCCGTCGTGGATGACGTAGAGATCGCGCTGCTTGACCTCGAGCAGGATCTGGCTGATTTCGCCCTCGACCGGCGGCAGTTCCAAGCCGGAACGCTCGGTAGTCACCTCTCCCGTGATCATGTTGGAGCGACTGGCGAACGCCGCCATGACGAGGCGGTTGTCCTCTGTCAGCGCGACGGCAGTCGTCTCGCTGTCGTTGTGCTGCATCGCGAGCAACTTGAGCGCCTTGCCCGCCTCGTCGACGACGACCGGGTCCGTTCCAACCGGGTAGCCAATGGAGGGGGTGATGGTCCGGATGTCTTTTTCCGGGTGCTCCGGATCCTGCTTGAAGGTCACCTTGAAGTCCTGCTGCGCGATGACCATCCGACCGTCGGACAAGCCGTAAGCGACGCTGCGCTGCGACGGATCCCCCGCGGCGAATGTCGTGATCTCAGCGCCCTGCGGCACCGCGAGCTGCTCGCTGGCGAGGGCGCGGCCGTCGCGCAGATCGTAGAAATGCACTGCGCCGCGATCGGTCATGCGCACGCCGATTTCCGCCTGTTCCTCGGAGGTCAGGTAGACCGTCTGCTCCTGAGCATTGCCGGGCAGCGTGAAGGACTTCAGTTCTTCCATCTTCGCCGGGGTGAAGATCGGCACGACGACGCTGGCGAGATAGAAGAAGATGAGGCTGATCGCGATGAGCACACTCAAGCCGCCGAAAGTCATGACGTGCTTGAACAGCTTGTCCTTTGCCATTCGGTGGCCGGTGTAGCCGCCCACCTTGCTGATGCTGGACTCAATCTTTTCCATGATTCACCGCGGGTTGTGGTTCGTATAGGCTCGCGCACAAAGCAGCGCAGGAAGGGGCGAGCAAGGCCTCCCCTCCCTTCGATGCCTCTGAGAGGCGCGATATTACTTGATCTTGTGCAGCGCCTTGAACCGCTCGATCAGCTTGGTCGGGCGACCCTGCTTCACGGTGTCCTTGTTGAGCGCATAGATCACGGTTTCGCCGCGCGGACCGGTGCCGATCTCCGCAAAGGTGTAGGTGATTTCCTTGTGAGCGAGGTAGTCCTTGAAGTCCGCCCACTCGCCGAACACGTAGAAACGCCCGTCGCGGATCACTTCGCCGTAGAACGGGCCTTTCGGCTCGTACTTACCGTCGTAGAACAGCTCGGCCTTGGCCGGCTTGGCGAGATCGTCGGCTTCCTTCTTCTCGATGCCGAACACGACGGTCTCGCCCTCCGGACCCGCGCCGATTCGGGTGCGGGTAAAGATAAGCTCATCGTGCGCGAGGAAGGCCAGGTAGTTGTCAGCATCGGCAATCGGATAGATGCGGCCATTCTCGTGAAAGACGAGGAAGTAAACCTCGGTCGGTGCAGCAGCCGGTTGCGCGGCCGCCGTGGCTTGCGTCGCCGGCGCAGACGCAGCGGCGGGTTTACTCTCAGGCTTGGCCGGCGCCTGGCTGGCGCAGCCGCCCAACATACCGATCGCCAGCAGGGCGGCGGCGGCATAGGACAGATTTCGCTTGATTGCGGGCATGGTTCAGGTCTCCGTTTGTCAGTCGAACCGGGCACGGCTTCCGCCGTGCCCGGCAGATGGGCGGCAGGCTTAGTTGATGCCCAGGTCCGCAAGCGCCTTGGCAGCCATGGTGGCAGGCATCGGCACAAAGCCGTCCTTGATCACGACTTCCTGGCCCTGCTTCGACAGCACCAGCTTGAAGAACTCGCGCTCGAGCGGCGGCAGCGGCTGGTTCGGGCGCTTGTTCACGTAGACATACAGCACGCGGGCCAGCGGGTAGGTGCCGTCAATCGCATGTTCGGCGTCGGCTTCGACGAAGGGCTGGCCGTCCTTGTGGGAGAGCGGCAACGCACGCACGCCCGAGGTCTTGTAACCGATGCCCGAGTAGCCGATGGCGTTGAGCTGGCCGGTCACGCTTTGCACGACCGAGGCAGAGCCCGGCTGTTCGGCGACGTTGCGCTTGAAGTCGCCCTTACACAGCGCTTTCTCTTTGAAGTAGCCGTAGGTGCCGGACACCGAGTTGCGGCCATACAGAGCGATGTCGCGGCTGGCCCATTCGCCGGTCATGCCAACCTGGCCCCACTTAGTGATGTCAGCTGCACCGCCGCATTTGCGGGTGGCGGAGAAAATCGCGTCGACCTGCGGAATCGACAGACCCTTGATCGGGTTGTCCTTGTTCACGTAAACGGCGAGCGCGTCGATCGCGACCGGCACAGGGGTCGGCTTGTAGCCGTATTTTTTCTCGAAGGCCTCGACTTCCTTGGCATTCATCATGCGGCTCATCGGACCAAAGTTGGAAGCCCCTTCGATCAGCGCAGGCGGCGCGGTCGAGGAACCTGCACCCTGGATCTGGATGTTGACGTTCGGGTAGTTGCGCTTGAAAGTTTCTGCCCACAGCGTCATCAAGTTGTTCAGGGTGTCCGAACCCACGCTAGTAAAGTTGCCGGACACGCCGCTAGCCTTCTGATACGTCGGCAGGGCGGGATCGACCTTGATGGCCTGGGCGAGCGCGCCGTGGCTGGCGAGCGAAACCGCCAGGAAGCCGAGCGCGGCAACGATTTTGTTCTTAACCATGTGCTTGTTTCTCCAATGAAATGACGAGGGCTGACGACTTAGCTCACAACCGACTGGCGCGAACGAGACAGTTTTTCCGTTCAGCGCCCGCCACGATAGAGATTGATTATTACGACTTCGTGACACTTTGGTTGTTTTTCGCCGCGCCAGTAGCCAAGTACCAGACAAACAAAAAAGCCACCGGCATCGCGCCGATGGCTTCCAGGGGCCCGGAAGGGCCAGACAGACGGTACGCTTACTTGTTCACGGGCGAAGCCGGATCGAACAGGTAGGCCATCACGTCGGCGATCTGCTGCTGGGTGAGCACGCCGTTCGCGCCCATCCGCGGCATGCTGGTGCAGGCGAAGTACACGTGGGCGTTGTAGATCACGTCATAGGTGTACTTCAACACCTCGGGGCTGTTGCCGCGCAGCTTGCCGTAGCCGGTCAGGCTGGGGCCGAGCGTGCCGCCGGTGCGATCCGTGGCGAGCTGATGGCAGTTGTAGCAGTTGGCGCCTGGCGCGCGACCTGGTTCGTGCTTGTCAGGGTTGTGCGCGGTACGGAAGCCAAAACCCGACCAGGCGAGCTCACGACCCACTTTCCAATCGCCCAGCTTGATGCCGCCCTCCGGGTACTTGATAGAGGCCTGCGCCATGGCACGGATGCGGTCCGCGGTCTTGGCGTCGATGTCCTTGCCGGTGCGCGCGGCCTCCGAGCAGATTTTCATCGTCTCGTCCTGAACCAGACGCTCACGGCCGGTGGTGCCCTCCTGGGTAGGCTGCTTGAGGTCGAAGCTGTTGCTCTCGAAAACCAGATACTCGGCCAGCGCCTGCGGGGTCATGGCCGTGTAGTCGACTTTGGCGGGCTTCGCCTCCGCGGCCGCGGCCGGCTTGCCCGATTCGGTCGTGGTGCACCCGCTCACGAACAGCGCCAGCGAGCTGGCTGCCGCAACGGCGACCGCGATGGAAGTCTTCTTGTGCATGGTTGGGATCTCCTCTCGTGTGCGATCAACGTTTCAGGTCAGGCAGGATGGCGGGCTGGCCGCGCGCGGCGTCCGTCCAGTACGAGATCAACGCAATCGAGGCGTCCGAACCCGGCTTGATGTTGGGGTAGCGCATCTGCCACAGGCATTCGAGCACGCGATGCTGGCTGCTCCGGACATTTTCCTGGCTGACGCGGTGGGCGGGCCAGGAAATCGCCTTGGTCCACTCGTACGGGGCCTTGATGTTCGGCAGCACCGAAGCTCGAATGCGTTTGCTGTCCTGCGCATGGCAGGTCGCACAGTTGAAGTCCATCGTCCCGGAGCGACGGTAGAACAGCACCTCGCCAGCGTTGCGCATGGCCTTTTCCATCGGGTGGTTCATCGGCGGATTCCAGGGCATGCCATTGGACTTGCTGGCGATGTAGGTCTGCAGCTTCATCATATCGGAGTTCGAGCCATGGCGGGTCTTCACTGCCGAGTCGTCATCGGTGAAACCCTGCAGGGTCTTCATGCAATGCACCAGACGCGACTCCAGGTCCATGACCTTGCCGGTGTCGGCGAAGTAGCGCGGCAGTTCCGTGTATGCGCCGGCGAGCACGCCGGGGCCCTTGCCGAAATCGCACTTCTCGAGCGAGGCATTCTTCGGGCCGCGCGCCTGCTTGAACAGTTTCTCGCCCTGGTCGATCAGGTCGTAGGCCGGGTTGTCCGGCATCATCATGCGATTCTGCGGGCTCTGGGTGAGATAGGCCGAATCATGCTTCTTAATGATCGCCTCCAGGACGTCCTCCGGTGCCTGGGCTGCGCTGGGGCCGGCCACGGCGGCGACTGCCAGGGCAACAGGCAGCGCGCGCAAGGTTCTCTTGAACATACACGTACCTCCTTCTTGGTGACAGAAAACAACTTATTGCTCGATGCTTGTCGGATATTCGCTCGAAAGACAAACACAGGGGGAGAGTAACAGAACCTCCATTTGCATGATGCATTGACGACGACCTGCCAATGAACCATGACGGGCGGTCAATTCGTACCACCCCGCACCGCGCTCGGCAGGCGACGACGGCGCCGGTTAAGCACTGCGGACGAGCATATCCCCAAACAGCGCGACACTGAAGCCCAGCACGGCACCCAGCGGCGGCGCCCAGTGGCGCCGCAGACGGGCCTGCGGCGCGATGTCCTGAAAGATGAGATAGAGGATGCCGCCGGAGGCGAACAGCATGATGGCGCCCAGCCCCGCCCGGTACTCCGCGAGCAGAAAATAGCCGGACAGCCCGGCGACCGGCCCGATCGCGACCAGCGAAACCATTATCGCAAGCGTACGGCGCGCGCTGCGCACCCCCAAGGCGTGGAGCTCGCGGAAGGCGTTGAAGCCTTCGGGCAGGTTCTGCAGGCCGATCAGCAGCGCGAGCAGTGCCGCCATCTCGGAGCCGAGCGCGACGAGGCCACCCAGCGCGATCGCCTCCGGCACGTAGTCGAGCAGCATGCCCATGACCTGCGGCGCCTCGCGCCGGCGCAGCCCGAGCGCGCGCTCGACCACGAAAAAGGCAAGCCCGCCGGCGAGCACGATGGGGATGGCCCAGAGCGACCCCTCCATGCTGGCGACGCCTTCGGGCACGAGCACCACGGCGACCGCGCCGACCAGGATGCCGCCGCCGAGCGCGATGAGGAAATGCCGCAGCTCCTGCTCCAGCCATTTGGCGCGGATCCGCTCGAAGCTGGCGACGAACCCGCCGAGCGGAATACAGGCGCCGGCGGCTATGGTGAAGAACAGGATCGCTGGGACTTCGCTCATCGCGTCCTGTCTCGCGGTTTCAGCGGTTGAGGCGGCCGGACACCGGCTGGAGGTCGGCCGCGAGCGCCTCGCGCGCGTCGAACACGAAGCAGGCGCCGTCGTAGTGCGCCCCGCCGACTTCCTCGAAGTATTTCAGGATGCCGCCCTCGAGCTGGTAGACGCGTTCCACGCCCAGTTGCTGCATGTAGAGCGCGGCCTTCTCGCAACGGATCCCACCGGTGCAGAACGACACCACCGTCTTGCCGGCGAAGTCCGCCAGATGTTCGGCCAGACGGTCGGGAAACTCGCTGAACACGGCCAGGCCGTAGTCGATGGCATCCACGAATGTCCCGGCGGCCACCTCGTAGTCGTTGCGGGTGTCGAGCATCACGACGGGACGCCCCTCGTCGTCTACGCCGCGGTCGAGCCAGCGCTTCAGCCGGGCTGCCGCAACTGCCGGCGCGCGCCCGCCCTCCGGACTGATGAGCGGCCGCTTCATGGTGATGATTTCCTTCTTGAGCCGAACCCGCATTTTCTTGAATGGCTGCTCGGCGGACAGGCTCTCCTTGGGCGAAAGGTCGGCGAGCCGCGCATCGCTGCGCAGGTAGGCGACGATAGCGTCGATCGCCTCACGCGAGCCGGCGAGGAAGACATTGATTCCTTCGGGCGCGAGCAGGATGGTGCCCTTGAGGTCGAGCGCGTCGCAGCGGGCCTTGAGATCGGCGCGCAACGCCTCGCGATCCTCGAGGCCAATGAACTTGTAGCAGGAGATGTTGACGACGGGCACGGGAAAGCTTCGCGGCAAGCCAGCCGCCATTATACGGAGCGCGCCGCGCGCCCTTTCACCCCCAAGCCCGGGTTTTGCTACCCTTGAGGCACTTCCGTCGCAAGAGCACGTTATGGACGAACAGCTACAGATTCTGGAACACGCCCAGAAAACCGCGATCGACCTTGCCATCCAGTTTGGTCCCAAGGTGGTCGTCGCGCTGCTGATCCTGGCGGCGGGTTATTTCGCCGGGCGCTGGATCGGCCGCATCGCCGACTCCATGCTCGCCAAGTTGCACCTCGACGAGACCCTGCGCCTCCTCCTGATTCGCATCGTGCGGATGGTGGTGCTCGCGCTCTTCCTGATCCTGGCGCTGCAGAACCTGGGGGTGGAACTGCTGCCGCTGATCGCGGGCCTCGGCGTCGCGGGCGCCGGCATCGCGCTGGCGATGCAGGGCGTGCTCGGCAACCTGGCAGCGGGGCTGACGATCATCTTCACCCGCCCTTTCCACGTCGGCGAATACATCTCCATCGTCGGCGAGGAAGGCACGGTCGAGGAGATCAAGCTCTTCAACACCGTGCTCTCCCACCCCGACCGCTCGCGCGTGGTCATCCCCAACCGCAAAATCGTCGGCGAGATCCTCCACAACTTCGGCGCCCTGCGTCAACTCGACGTCGGCGTTGGCGTCGCCTACGACACCGACCTCAAACGCGCGCTCGCCGCCATCGATGAACTGCTCGCCGCGCATCCCAAGATCCTGCGCGAACCGGCGCCGCTGGTTCGGGTGCTGGCGCTGTCGGATTCCAGCGTGAACATCGCGATCCGGCCCTGGGTCGCGGTCGCCGACTATCACGACGCGTCGAGCGACATCACGCGCGGCGTGCTCGAAACCTTCCGCGAACGCGGCATCCATATCCCCTTCCCGCAGCGGGAAGTGCGCCTGTTGGGCAACGCATGAAGCCGAAGCCCAAGACGGCCTTCACCGATCCACTCGCCGAGGTGCTGCGCCCCGGCCAGTCGGTCGAGCTCTTGAAGGAACTGCACATCCTCACGCGCGACGGCAAGCTCAACCAGGACAGCCGCCGCAAGCTCAAGCAGGTTTACCACCTGTGCCACTTCATCGAGCCGCTGATCGACGAGGTGCTGGCGCGCCAGGACAGCCTCACGCTCGCCGACCACGGCGCCGGCAAGTCCTACCTGGGCTTCATTCTCTACGACCTCTATCTGAAGGAGCGACCCGCGCACGTCTATGGCATCGAGACGCGCGACGAGCTGGTCGAGAAATCGCGCGAGCTCGCGGCGCGGCTGGGCTTCTCGCGCATGTCCTTCCTCAACCTGACGGTGGCCGAATCGATCGCGTCCGACGAACTGCCCCCCACGGTCGACATCGTCACCGCCCTGCACGCCTGCAACACCGCGACCGACGACGCGATCCAGTTCGCGCTCGCGAAACAGGCCCGCCATGTGGTGCTGGTGCCGTGCTGCCAGGCGGAAGTCGCCGCCGTGCTGCGGAAGCACAAGAACGACTCCTTCGGCAAGACGCCGCTGTCCGAGATCTGGCGCCACCCGATCCACACCCGCGAATTCGGCAGCCAGCTCACCAACGTGCTGCGCTGCCTGCAACTGGAATCGCATGGCTACAGCGTCACCGTGACCGAGCTGGTCGGCTGGGAGCATTCGCTGAAGAACGAGCTCATCGTCGCCAGCCACACCGGGCACCCACGCCGCAACGCCCGCACGCGCCTGCAGCAGATCCTCGCCGAGCTCAACCTGGAAGAGCTCGCGCCCCGCTTCCTCGGCCCCGCCCCCGCCTGAAAGCGCCTATGCTGGAAGCGGAGCTTGTTGCATGAATGTTCGCTTCCTCGCCCTCTTTTGCGTGGCGTTGCTGGTCGGCTGCGCCACGCCGCAATACCGGACGACGGTGCGCGTGGTACCGCCTGCCGACGCCGCCGGGCGTGCCTGCGTGCAGGGCTGCGAGCAGAAGCTGAACGCCTGCCAGGCCGAATGCGCCGCGCGCCACCAGGTCTGTGCGCAGGGCGTGGAAGCGCAGGTCGAGGCACGCTACGCTGAAGCGCTGAAACGCTACGAAGCCGAGCTTCAGCAGTACGCCGCCGCGCTGCGCCAGTACGAGATGCAGCTGCGCTTCGAGTGGATGCACGGCTATCCGTATTACTGGCCCTCCGGCTGGGGCATGTGGCCGGCGTTCCCGCCGCCTTACCGCGAACCGAAGCAGCCGACGCGCGAGGGTGTGCGCGCGCAGCTGATCAAGGAAAGCTGCCGCGACGACTGCGGCTGTCTGCCGGCCTTTGACGGCTGCTTTGTCGGCTGCGGCGGCCAGCACATCACCGAGACGGTCTGTATCGCGAATTGTCCGCCGGCGAAATGATCGCTCAGGCCGGCGACTGCAGCCGCGTCAGCTTGACCCGCACGCTGCGCGTGTCGGTATTCATCCAGACGTCGCCGTCCTGCACCAGGCATTGCAGGCGCATGCTGCGCTCCGCCAGCGCGCCGAGCGCCTGCGCGGTGTCAGCCGGCAGCTGCAGCACGGTGAGATTGGCAAACCGCGTCAGCCTGCCGGCGATCTGTTTCCACCAGACGTCGCAGTTCGCCGCGTAGCACAGCACCACGACCTCGTCCGCACGGCTGCAGGCGCGGCGGATGCGGGCCTCGTCGGGCTGGCCGAGGTCGATCCACAGCGTGATCTCGCCGGCGAGGTTCTTTACCCAGATGTCGGGCTCGTCGACTTCGGACAGGCCGCGCGTGAACGCGATGCCCTCCTGCGCGTGGAGCGCGTAGGCGAGCACGCGCACCATCATGCGCTCGACCGTCTCCGACGGATGCAGGGCGAGCGTTAGCGCGTGGTCGCCGTAGACGTGGCGGTCCATGTCGGCGAGTTGCAGGTCAGCCTTGTAGATGGTGGCTTTGAGCGCCATGAGCGGGTTCCGGAGCAATAAAAAACCCCGGCGAACCGGGGTTTCTTCACATCCGATCGCGGGGATTACGACACGATCTGGATGTTGGCGGCCTGCTTGCCCTTGGGGCCTGTCGTCACTTCGAAGCTGACTTTCTGGTTTTCCTTCAGGGTCTTGAAGCCGCTGGCGTTGATTGCGGAGAAATGCGCGAAGAGGTCTTCACCGCCGTTGTCGGGCGTGATGAAGCCAAAACCTTTTGCATCGTTGAACCACTTAACGGTACCCGTTTCCATCTTGTTTCCTATCTATCTAACTAAATCAAAAAATTCGGGCGACATGCCCCATCGATCGAATTTCAAGGAAAAAGCCTTACCAGAGGTACCGCGATTTGAAGCTTGAATCCAACAGACCCGACATTGATAACACGAATACGCCGGATGACCAAGCTTTATTTCAGGTGCCGAGCGAGCGCAGCACCAGGGTGTCGCCGCGCTGGGTGAATTCCAGATGCTTCAGCACGCTCATGCCGAGCAGGATCTGATCGCCCCGCATGCCCGGATTGAGGCTCGCCGGCACGCCACGCAGCTTGAAGGGGCCGAAGGCCAGGATGTCGATCCGCGTCGCGCGCGTCGTCACCGTGCCGTTGGCGGTGACTGCCTGCATCGGCACGCCCGGCGGCAACCCGAGCGCCTGACCGAGATGCGCTGGCACCGAAACCAGCGTCGCCCCGGTGTCGAGCAGGAAGGTGACGCGCTGGCCGTTGATCTCGCCGGGGAAAACGTAGTGGCCGTCGCGGCTGCGCTTCAATACGAGCTCGGTGCCGGGCACGACCTGCAGCGCGCGGTTCGGGTTGTCGCGCGCCTGCAGGCTGGACGCGAAGTAGAGGTAGAACATCCCCAGCACCAGCAGGCTGGCGACGAGCGCCATGCCGCGGCCCAGGCCGCGGTGGGGATTGTCGGTGGGCGTGTCGTTCGGGTTCACGGCAGGAAGACCGTGGGTGAGCGCAATCGTTCAGCGTGGCGCCCGCCGATCGGGCGCCACGAGCGCTTAACGCACCCCCGCCCGCGCGGGGGCCGCCTGCCTGTCCCGCTCAGTGGTGGGTGCGCGGATGGCAGAAGTGGCAGTGCGGCGCGTCGCCGAAGGCTTCCCGCAGGTAGCGCGTCTCGATGTGCAGCAACCGCTCGTGGTCGCCCGCCTCGAGATAAATGTCGGGCTGCGCCATCAGCACGTCGTCCCACACCATTTCCACCCCCCAGGCATTCGGCAGGCCCGGCACGACGCCCGGCTCACAATCGCTGAAAAGCGCGCTCACGCTGGCTTCGTCGGCGAGGCTGAATTCGACGCCGTGATCGAGCCCGAGCTTTCCCAGATGCACTTCCTGGTCAGCCGGGGTCATCGCCACCAGCTGGCAGTCGACGCCATTGAGCAGCACGCCCTTGGCGAGCCGGCAGGCAGGCAGGCCCGCCATGCGCGCCGTCTCCGCGCTGGTCTGCGAATGGGGGTGGGCGACGAGATCGAAGGGAATATGGTGCGCGTCGAGAAAGCGCTCCATGCGATGCAGCGGTTTCATGGCCGTCTCCTGACTGAGAAAAAGATCGGCTTTCACTATAGACCAGTGTCGGCGACGTCCAATCCGGCCCGGTCAGCGCCGATGCCCATGCTCACGTGAGCGGAAATGCCTGTGCGGCAGCCGAGGATGTTCCTGCTGCTGGACGCGGCGACGATAGGCAAGCAGGGTTTCCTGCACCCGGCCGAACACGCTGTCGTGCGGAAAGTGGCCCGAGTCGCCCGGAACACCGGCCGCCACCCCCGTGAGACGCTCGATCCCCTCCGCGATGTGTTCGACCGCGTAGACGTGGAAATGCCCTGCCGCGACCGCCTCCACCACCTCGCGCGCCAGCATCAGGTGCCGGCGATTGCGGGCCGGGATCAGCACCCCCTGCCGGCCGTCGAGGCCGGCCGTTCGGCAGACGCGGAACCAGCCCTCGATCTTTTCGTTGATGCCGCCGACCGGCAGCACGTCACCGTGCTGGTTGACCGCGCCGGTGACGGCGATGCCCTGCGCGAGCGGCAAGCCCGACAGCGCCGAGAGCAGCGCGTAGAGCTCGGCGCAAGAGGCCGAATCCCCCTCGACCTCGTGGTATTGCTGCTCGAAGGCGATCGACGCCGTCAGCGACAACGGCGCCAGATGGGCGAAAAGCCCGGCGAGACAATTCTGCAGGATGAACACGCCCTTGTCGTGGATGGGCCCGGAGAGTTCGACCTCGCGCTCGATGTTGAGGAGGCCGTCCTCGCCCGCGTAGGTGCGCGCCGACAGGCGCACCGGCAGGCCGAAGCGTGCGTCGCCGAGGTCGATCTGGGTGAGCCCGTTGAGGCGCCCGACCTGATGGCCCGCGACGTCGATCAAGAGGTCGCCCTCGGCGATCTCCTCGCGCAGCCGCTGCTCCGGGTAATCGTGGCGCGCCGCTTGCGCGGCGATCGCCGCCTCGACGTCCTCCGGACCGACCAGGCCGGCGCCACGCGCGTGGGCATGCGCCGCGCTTTCCATCACGAGCGCCTCGGTGCGCCAGAAGATGGCGCTCTCGCGGGTGCGGTCGCTCGCCTCGCGGTGCGATTCCTCGAGCAGGCGCGCCACTGCCGCCGCCGAGAAATGCGGCAGGCCGTGGGTGCGGCAGGCGTGGGCGACGAAGACCGCCGAGGCGCGGCGGGTGGCGTCGCTCACGAGGAAACTGTCGGCGAAGTCGACCTTGACGCGGAAGTGGCGGGCGATCTCCGGCGCCGCCTCCTGCAGCAGGTAGTACTGCTCGCGCGAGCCGACGAGGACGATCTTCACCTCGACGTCGACCGCTTCCGGCATCAGCGACACCGCGGCGATCGGCGAGAACGACACCCCCGGCTCCTCGATCTGCAGGCGCCCGCTGCGCAGGAAGCGCCTGAGCTTTTCCCACACCAGCGGATCGGCGAGCACGTCGGCCAGATGCAGCATGAGAAAGCCGCCGTGCGCCTGTAGCAGGCTGCCTGCCCGGATGCGCGAGAAATCGGTGACCAGCACGTCATTCTCCGACTGGTACTCGATGCTGCCGAAGAGCGCGCGGAAAAGCGGGTTGTCCTCGACGATGACCGGGGCGCCAGTGAGCCCGGCGTTGTCGACGATGACGTTGACACGGTAGGCAGCGAGCACCGCCTGCAGGGCCGCCTGCCGATCGGCGTCGTCATCGTTGCCGAAGAGCTCCAGTTTGTCGAACACGTCCTGCTCGATTGCGTCGAGCCAGGCGTTGAGCTTGGCGGCGTCCTTGATCTGCTTCTTCAAGCCCGCGCGGATCGCCTGCAGCTCCCGCTCGACCAGCGGCTTGACGACCTGGCGACGCAGCCGTGCCAACGCCTCGTTCATTGCGCGCTCGAGCGGCTGGGTCTTTTCGATGTAGCGCGTGATCTCGGCGCGCAGCGCCTGCTCGTCCTGTTCCACCTTGGCGCGCTGCGCCTTCGGCAGCGCCAGCACCTCGTCCTCGGTGAGCGCCTGCCCCTTCTTGCCGGTGAGCGTGAACACCAGCCGGCCGGCCTCCCGATGCAGCGCGAAGCTGCGCGCCTCGGCGAAGGCCGAAAGCTCGGCGTAGTGGCGCGCGACTTCCGCCTTCCACGCCTGTTCGATGCGCTCGCTTTCGGCCTTGTAGTCCTGGCCCTCCAGGCGCTTGGGAATTTCCTCTTGCAGCGTCTTCACCGCCTGCGCGAGCAACTGGCGCAGCAGCCGCCCCTCCCCGGCGGGCAGCCGCAGCGCCAGCGGGCGCTCGGGCGCGTCGAAATTGTTCAAGTAGCAGAGGTCGGGCGGCACCCGGCGTTTGGCCGCCGCCTCGGTCATAGCCTGCTTCAGCAGCGAGGAGCGGCCGCTGCCGACCTCGCCCAGCACGAACAGGTTGTAGTTGGGCAATTCCATGCCGAGGCCGAAGCGTGCCGCCGCCTCCGCGCGCGCCTGGCCGATCCACGGCAGCGGCTCGTCGACGAGCTCGCTGGTGTCGGCGAAACCCAAGCTGAGGGGATCGATGGCAAGGCGCAGGTCTGGAGGCGATAGCTCGGCGGTCGGCATGGCGGGGAGGATGGCGTGGCGGCGCTGAATTATTGCCCAACTCGCGCACACGGCAATAGCCGCGCCCAATGCGCGAACTGTTCCTGATAGCGCACGCAAAGCGTTGCTGCGTTGTCCTGCATCACGTCGGCTGGCACGCCGAGCGCCTGCCGGACCGCCGCCGGCAGCGCGTCGACCGGGACGGTCCCCGGCATTTCGGGCGGCTCCCAGGTCGCCGCCCAGGCCGCGACCTTGCCGGGCCTTCCATGCTGCTGGGGAAGCGCCAGGCTCACACGCGGCAGCGCATACGCCAGTGCAACGAGGCGCGCGTGCAGGCTGCTGGCGACGACGCCGCGGCTGGCGGCAATGAGCGCGCAGAGGTCCCACAGGTGTAGCGAATCGAATGCCTGAGCCATGCCGCGCGGCAAGCGTTGCAACAGCCGCGCGTACAGGGTGGCGTCGTCGTGCCAGGGCGCTGCGCCCGCTCGGAACAGCACGACGCCGAGACCATGCTCCGACGCCGCCTCGAGGAGCCCGCGCGCGAGCGCGTCCAGGCTCGCGTCGTCGGCAAAATCGCCGCTGAACTGGCACGCGAGATAGCCGTTGGGGTAGGCCTTGCGCAGGGCGCAGACCGGCTCATCGTCCCCATGACGGCGGATCGTGTCGTCGAGGCATTGCCTCACCATCACCGCCGGATCGGGACACAGTGGCGCGTCGATGCCTGCCTCCCGCAACGCAGCCTGGGTGACGCGGTCGCGCACGCTCAGCCAGTCAGCCCCGCGCAGCGCCGCTGTCACCTCGTCCTGAAGCGCGAGCGGAAGCAATGCAAATTCGACACCGCCCACTGCGTTGAATATGAGCTTTCCGCCCGGCGCCAGCAGGGCGCGCCCGGCGACGTAGGGAACGCTTCGTGTGCAGCCGAGCGTCTGCGCGGCCCAGCCTGCCGCAGCGGTGGGGTCGGCGTCGTAGCGCGCGTTGACGCGCGCCGCCTCCGCAGGCGACTGCAACATGACCGCCGCCTGCCAGGCCGTGCAGGTGAGGAGCTCCCCGCCGACGTGGACGAGGCGCGCCGCGCCTGGCGCTAGCGGACGCACGTCGTGTCCGCCCCAGCGGCGTAGATCGCGTGCTGCAAGGCCGCGCACGTCCAGGCGGCAGCCGGGGAGCTGCGCAGCAAACAGGTGCGGAAACAGCAGGTCGCCGAAATTGTGGCGGTCGAAGGCGCCGAAGAGCACCGTGGACGCACCGGCACGCTTAGGCATAGGCGAAGAAGGGCAGTTGGCAAGTCACCGTTTCATCATCGCAGGAAGCAAACGAAATGGCAGCCGGTCGGCGCCCACGCCACACGCACGCGCTCACGCCCGCTCGCGGCGAGCGTGTTGGAGACTCGGTCGGATCAGCTGTTGAGGATGCTGTCGACCACCGCCTGCGAGACGACCTGCGCCGTGTACGGCGCGCCGGTGAGCGACTGCAGGTTGCTGGCGAACGCACGCAGGTGGTTGTAGGAGCCGTTCAGCAGGTTCTGGTAGACGCTGTCGATATTGGCCGGTCGGGCGGTCTCCATGGCGGTGGCGAGATCCTCGATGTCGGTCTCCTCGATCGCGCCGCCGACTTTCAGTGCCTCCACCACCGAATGCCTGCCGCGCTCCACCAGCTCGTTGTAGAGCGCTTGTAGCTCCGCGTTGACGAATTCGCCAATCAGCTTGCCCACGGTGGGGTCGGGCAGCTTGTAGAGGTTGAGCAGCCCGAGGACGGCATCCATGTGCTGCTGTTCGGAAATGGCGATGTTGGCGAATACCGGCGTTCCCCAGACGTCATGCAGCGTCAGGTAAACGTCGCGGGCGAGCTTTTCCTCCTCGCGCATGAAAAGCAGGTCGCTCTTTTCCTGCGCGGTAAGCGTAACCGTCGTCGTGGCCCGCTGGGGCGCGGCAAAGGCCTCGCGCACGGGCAAGAACGAAAGCGCGCCCAGGGCGCCGGTCATCGCAAGCAGTTCGCGTCGGGTCATTTTCTGTTTCAGCATCGTCCACTCCGTCATGGGTCTATGGTCCCCGCCCAAGCACATCGGTGCCACTGCGCGCGACTCTGGCTTGGTTAGTTGCGTCGGTGTGTCCACCGGTCCACAGAAACGTCGTAAATTCGGCCAACTGAAGCGCGTGTCACACACTGACACAAAACGACTCAGTTCTGTGACGGACATCGGCGCCAGACGAGCCGGGCTCGTCTTTGCACCTACACTAAACAGGCACCCAGGATTGGAGTCAGCCCGCTTTGAAACCCGCCCAGCCTTCCTTCTTCGTCCTCATCGCCCTCATCGGCGGGCTCGCCATCCTCAGCTCCACGCTGTCGAAGACGCCGGTGCTGCCGCTCTTCGCCGCCTCGCTCAACGCCACGCCCGCGGAGGTCGGCTGGATCGTGATGGCCTCGACGATTCCCGGCGTGCTCATCAGCTATCCCGCCGGCGCGCTGTCCGACCACCTCGGCAAACGGCGCGTGCTGCTGGCGTCGCTCATCGTGTTCGCCACCGCGCCCTTCCTCTATCTGATCGTCACCACCCCCTGGCAGTTGATGGCGGTGCGCTTCTACCACGGCTTCGCCACCGCGATCTTCGGCACCGTCGCGACCGCCGCAATCGCCGAACGGTACAGCGCCGACCGCGCGGCGCGGCTCTCGACCTATTCCTCGGTCACCATCGTCGGCCGCTCGGTCGCACCCTTCCTCGGCGGCACGCTGATCTCGTTGGCGAGCTTCGGCGCCGTCTACGTCGCCTGCGCGATCGCCGGCGTGCTGGCGCTGGGTGCGGGTCTCCTGCTGCGGGATGACGCCCCGCCGGCCCAAACGAAGAAGCTGGAACTGCCGCATTTCTGGGCGAGCCTCAGAACCGTGCTGCGCGACCGCGGCATCATGCTGGTGAGCACGGTCGAGGCGGCGCAATACCTGGTGTTCGGCGCGATCGAGGCCTTCCTCGCGCTTTATGCGTCCTCGCTCGGCATTCCCGCGTGGCAGATCGGCGTCATTCTCGGCGTGCAGCTCGTCAGCATCGTGTTCGCCAAACCGCTCATGGGCCGCGTGTCCGACCGCGTCGGCCGCCGCCGCGTCATCCTGCCGGGCCTGCTGATCGGCGCGGCGAGCGTCGTGCTGCTGCCCTACTTTCCGAACTTCATCGGCCTCACGATCCTGAGCCTCGTCTTCGGGCTTGGCTTCGCCACCGTAACCTCGTCCACCGCCGCGCTCGTCGCCGACCTCACCAAGGACGGCCGCTTCGGCAGTTCGATGGGCGTGCTGCGCACCGTGATGGACGTCGGCCAGTCGATCGGCCCGGTACTTACCGGCTTCATGGTCGGTGCCGCCGGCTACGCCAGCGCCTTCACCCTGCTGGCTCTGATCCTGGTCGCGGCCGCGCTGATGCTGGGCCTGCTGCTGCGCGAGGCCTGAGCCCCGCCCGATCGGCTATAGTGAGCAGGCCCGCTTCACGCAAGGAGACTCCCATGCGCACCGCCCTCGCCCTCATGGCCCTCGCCCTCACCAGCTTCACGCTCCCGGCCGCCGCCGATTCGATGCCAGCCACCGCTCCTGCGGCGGCACAAACGGAGAAAACCGCTTTCCATGCCTGCCCGGCCAACCTCAAAGGCGTGAACGTCGCGCAGATCGACTGCTGCAAGGGCCACAAAGGCGTCTGCGGCTGCCGCGCTGGCAAGATCGTGTGCTGCGACAACACTACCAGCACCGAGCCGGTGTGCACGTGCCGGGGGGATGACGGGGTGATCGAGTGACGTCCGGGCTTTCGGCACGCCTATCCGCGCGCGGCGGTTGACACGCCCGCCGTAAGGAACCGAAATGGTTCCAATTTGGTTGGAGCCTGGCGTGCCGACAACACTGACCCTGAAGAACATCCCTGACGCCGTGTACGAACGGCTGAAGCTCGCCGCCGAAACCCATCGCCGCAGCCTGAACAGCGAGGCGATCGTTTGCCTGGAGACAGTGCTGCTGCCGCCCCGGCCGGCACCGGCCGAGCGCCTCGCGCGAGCCCGCGAACTTCGCGCCGGACTCGGCAAAACCAAGTTCCGCGCTGCCGACATCGACCGCGCCAAGCGCGAAGGCCGCCCGTGATCGTCGTGGACTCGAACGTGCTCGCGTATCTGTACCTGCCCTGCGAGCACACCATGGCGGCTGAAGCGCTGCTGGAACAGGATCCCGATTGGGCGGCCCTCCTTCTGTGGCGCAGCGAGTTCCGCAACATTCTGGCGGGCTATCTGCGACGCAACACACTCTCCTTCGAGCAGGCCGAGCGCCTGCAAAGCGAGGCGGAAAGCCTGCTCGAAGGCCTGGAGTTCGAGGTCGACTCCCACGCCGTGCTCGAACTCGTGCGTGATAGCGACTGCTCGGCCAACGACTGCGAATTCGTCGCACTCGCCCTCAAGCTCGATACGCGGCTCGCCACGCTGGACAAGAAACTCTTGCGGGCCTTTCCTGAGCAGACCACGCCACTTTCGGCGAACTGAACGATTCGTCCCTGCGCAAGACGACAGCCAAACCCACCGTCAGGACGAAGACCCTTCCCTACGACGTCGCCAAACAACTGTGCAGGCCCGAGGAAATGGCGGCCTACCTCGACGCCCGGCTGGACGGGGCACCGGACGACGCGGCGGGCATCGCGCGCGCTGAGCGACATTGCACACGCCAAGAGCATGTCGCAGGTCGCGCGCGGGACTCAGCCGCGAAAATCTCTACAAGCCGCTTGGCGAAAACGGCAATCCGAGCTTGGCGACCGTGTTGAAAATCCGGAAAGCGCTGGGAGGTCAAGCTCCATGCTGAGGCAGCTTGATGCTGATCCATTATTGCCTTGAAATCGTGACCTGCGCCCGACCGTCTGTCCTGTCAGCCCCTTATCCTTGGTTCATCGCGCTTTCCCAGTGAAGGCGCGATGAATCTAAAAAAGCCCTAACCCTGCGGTCAAACTCGTTGCGCTGGGACGCCGCTGAAGCGGCATCCCTTCCCTTGCACGATAGCCCCCTACTTGCTCGACGCCACCCAAACCCCATCCCACCCCGTCTCGGGTGGCGTCTGCCGGAACGTCGCAATGCGCTCCAGCATGACTTGGCTGGGCTTGTCGCCCGGCGCCTGCGCAAGACATTCGCGGAACGCCGCTTCGGCCGCATCCCACCCCTGCGCGCGGTAGTGGGCCAGGCCGTTCTCGTAGGCCTCTATTGCCTGGCGGACGGCATCGCTCGCGTCGGCGGCCAGCCCGATCAGCTCGTACACCTTCACCGGCTCCAGCTTGCCAGCGACGCGCAGGCTGTCGATTTCGCGGAAGGCGAAGCCCTCGCCCGCGAGGGTGCGCGTGCCTTCGCTCACCAGGATGCGCGTCCCGTAGAACTTGTTGGCCTGCTCCAGGCGCGAGGCGAGGTTCACGGTGTCGCCGATGACGGTGTAGCCGCGCGAGGTTTCCGAGCCGATGTTGCCGACGGTGACTTCGCCGCTGGCCAGCCCCATGCGCACGTTGACCTCGGGCAGGCCCTGCTTCACGCCGAAAAGTTCGGGCAACTGCGCGCGAAAGGCCTCCATCTGCTGCATCTGCCCGAGCGCGGCGAGGCAGCCGAGGCGCGCGTGGTCGGCCGGCTCGGTGAAGGGCGGCCCCCAGAAGGCCATGACCGAGTCGCCGATGTACTTGTCGACGATGCCCTGCTGGCCGCGAATGACCTCGGCCATCATGGAGAAATAGCGGTTGAGGAAGCGCACCGCGGCGTCCGGCGTGAGGCCTTCGCACATGCGCGTGAAGCCTTCGAGGTCGGAGAAGAACACGGTCATCACCTGGCGCTCGCCATGGTCGGCGGCGAGGCGGTTTTCCAGCAGACTCTTGACGATGCGCGGGTCGACGTACTGGCCGAAAGTGGCGCGGATGCGCTCCTTCTCGCGCAGGCCGACGACCATGTGGTTGAACGAACTGGCGAGCGTGGCCAGTTCGTCGTGCGTACGCACCTGGATCTCGACTTCGAGGTCGCCGGCCTCGACCGCGCGCGTGCCACCGAGCAGCCGCTTGACCGGGTCGACCAGCGAGCGGGTGACGAAGGCGGCGAAGATGAGGCCGAGCGCCGTGGCGATGGCGGTGACGATCCAGTTGAGTTGGGTCGCGCGTTGTTCCTCCTTCTTCGCCTGCGTCGCGGTGTCCTGCGTGAGCTTGTTGAGGAGGTCGATGGTCTTGCCGATTTCGACGTCGACGGTGTCCTTTTCGCGCAGCAGCGCTTCGCGCACGAGGCTCTGCGAACGCGGCGTGCCCTCTTCCGCCTCGATCTGGAACATGCGGAAAGTGCGATGGAACTGCTGGCGCGCGGTCTGGATCGCCGGCAACTGCTCGCCGAGCTTGGCGAGCGTCACGCGGTCGAGCTCGATGCCCTTCTCCGCCTCGGCCTCGGCGAGGAAGCGCAGCGAGGAATCGATGATCTGGTCGGCATTGATGCCGCGCATGTCAAAGCTGCTCGATTCCTTCTTCAGGTACTCGGGGTCGGGCTTGGCCGCCTCCATGCCCGCCATCACTCGCTCCATGTGTACCATCTGCTGGCGGATGAGGATTTCGACGCTCGCCACCTGCTGCTGCAGCGGCAGGTAGTAGTCGGCCAGCGCGTGGACCTGGTTGTTGAGGTTGCGGAAGTTCAGCACCGACAGCCAGGTGACGACCACCATCAGCACCAGCAGCGCCAGGGTGATGCTGAAGATCTTGAGGCTGATCGGCAGTCGCATCGGTCGTTCCGTCTAACGCTGGACTTTCACCCTAGCGCACGCGGCCGATCCGTCAACATGCGGAGGCGTGCTAGACGCTGCCCGGCACCACGGGCGTGGCGCTCGCCACGTCGCTGCATTGCGCGCGGTGGCGCAGCGCGTGGTCCATCAGCACGATGGCGGTGAGCGCCTCGACGATGGGGGTGGCGCGGATGCCGACGCAGGGGTCGTGGCGGCCGTGGGTGACGACCTCGATCGGCTGGCCGGTGCGGTCGATGGAGCGGGCGGGCAGGCGCATCGACGAGGTGGGCTTGATCGCGACGTGGGCGACGATGGCCTGGCCGGACGAGATGCCGCCGAGCACGCCGCCGGCGTGGTTGGAGAGGAAGCCTTGCGGCGTGATCTCGTCGCGGTGCTCGGTGCCCTTCTGGCGCGCGGCCTGCATGCCGTCTCCGATCTCGACACCTTTCACCGCGTTCAGGCCCATCAGCGCGTGCGCGAGGTCGGCGTCGAGCTTGTCGTAGAGCGGCTCGCCCCAGCCCGGCGGCACGTTCTCGGCGACGACGGTGACTTTCGCCCCGACCGAGTCGCCGGATTTTCTGAGCGCGTCCATGTAGGCCTCGAGCTCGGGCACGACGGCGGCGCTGGGCGAGAAGAAGGCGTTGGCGTTGACCTCGTCCCACGACTCGAAGGGCAGGTCGATCGGCCCCAGCGCGCTCATGTAGCCACGCACGACGATGCCGTATTTTTCCTTCAGCCACTTCTTGGCGATGGCGCCGGCGCCGACGATGGGCGCGGTGAGTCGGGCGGACGACCGCCCGCCGCCGCGCGGGTCGCGGAACCCGTATTTCTGCGTATAGGTGTAGTCGGCGTGGCCGGGGCGGAAGGTGTCGGCGATATTGCCGTAGTCCTTGCTGCGCTGGTCCTCGTTGCGGATCAGGAGCGCGATCGGCGTGCCGGTCGTCTTGCCTTCATACAGGCCGGAGAGAATCTCAACCGTATCGGATTCGCGGCGCTGGGTGACATGGCGAGAGGTGCCGGGCTTGCGACGGTCGAGATCGAGCTGGATGTCCGCTTCGTTCAAGGCCATGCCCGGTGGGCAGCCGTCGACGACACAGCCGATCGCCGGCCCGTGCGACTCGCCGAACACGGTGACACAGAAGAGCTTGCCGAGGGTGCTGCCAGACATGGAACGCGCGCAGAATGGGCCTGAGGAATGGGCCGGAGTCTAGCACAGGCGCGGCCCCGCAGGCCGCGGCGGACGCGGTCGTGAACTTGCCGTCACATGCGTGTTCTATCTTTGAACAACACCACGACGAGGACGACTCATGACCATTACCCGCACCGTCACCACCCTCGGCCAGAGCCTGTGGCTCGACAACCTCTCGCGCAGCCTGATCCGCGACGGCACGCTGCAGCGTTACATCACGGAGGACGGCGTGTCCGGCATCACCTCGAACCCGGCGATCTTCCAGAACGCGCTCGCGACCAGCCCTTACTATGCGGAAGACCTGGCGCGATTGAAGAGCGAGCAGCCGGACCCTGAACGCCGCTACGAGGCGCTCGCGATCCCCGACGTGCAGGCGGCGTGCGACCTTCTCGACCCGGTGTATGAAGCAACCGGCGGCAACGACGGCTACGTGAGCCTGGAGGTCGCGCCGCGCTTCGCTTACGACGCGCCGAAAACGGTGGCCGAGGCGCAACGCCTGGCGGCGCAGGTCAACCGCCGCAACCTGCTGATCAAGGTGCCGGGCACGCACGAGGGCGTGGGCGCGTTCGAGGCGCTGACCACGCTCGGGGTCAACGTCAACGTCACGCTGCTGTTCTCGGTGGCGCAGGTGCAGGCGGTGTTCGATGCCTATATTCGGGGTCTCGCCGCGCGCGTGAACGCCGGGGCGGACATCCGTCGCAGCAAGGCGGTGGCGAGCCTGTTCCTGTCGCGCGTCGACACGCTCGTCGACAATCAGCTCACCGGGATCGGCACGCAGGAGGCGCTGTCGCTGCGCGGCAAGGCGGCGGTGGCGATGGCCAAGCGCGCCTATCAGGCGTACTGGGCGACCTTTCACGGCGAGGCGTTCGCCGCACTCGCGCAACGCGGTGCGACCCCGCAATATCTGCTCTGGGCAAGCACCGGGGTGAAGAATCCGGACTACCACGACCTGCTCTACGTCGAGCCGCTGATCGGCCCCGAAACCATCAACACGCTTCCCGACAAGACGCTGACCGCGCTGCGCGAGCACGGCCGACCGGCGGTGCGCGTCGCCGACGGGCTCGACGAGGCCGACATGCAGCTCGCCGAACTCGCGCGCCTTGGCATCGACATGGAACTGGTCGGGCATCGCCTGCAGGAAGACGGGGTGAAGCTCTTCGAGGAGGCCTACCAGAAGCTGCTCGCCCAGACGGCGTAGGCCCATTGAGTGCAAAACTTCTCTTTATGCAGGACTAAAAAATCTTGAGTGGACAGGCGGCTGGGCGAGGAACACGATGCCCTCACCGCCCCCGGCGCCACGCGCCGGGAGAAGCCCACAACCGATCCGAGAGGAGCTCTGCCATGACCCAGACCTACACCCGTCTGCCCGCCCGCAATCTCGAGAAGAACGCCGGCCTGCTTCGCCCCGCCTGCATCCTGCCCGAGCGCGTCACCCTGGAAAACCCCGCGCTCGACGTGATGACCGACTTCCGTCGACTGACCGCATTCATCGCCACGCCCGGCGACACCATCAAGCAGGCCGAGGAGCGCATGATCCGCCGCAAGGTGCGCCTCTTGTTCGTGATGGACAGCCATGACCGCGTCGCCGGCCTCATCACCAGCACCGACATTCACGGCGAGAAGCCGATGCAGATCGTGCAGAGCCGCGGCATCCGCCGCGACGAGGTGCTGGTCGCGGACATCATGACCCCCGTCGACCGTCTCGAAGCCGTCGATTACGACGACATCGCTCATGCCCGCGTCGGCCACGTCCTGGAAACGCTCAAATCTCGAGGCCGCCAGCACGCGCTCGTGATCGAGCACACGGAGGGCCGCCAGATGGTGCGCGGCCTGCTCTCGCTGTCGCAGCTGTGCAAGCAGCTCGGCGTCGTCGTCGAGACGACCGAACTGGCCAACACCTTCACCGAAATCGAGCAGCAGCTCGCCCACGCCTGACCCGCCCTGCCGCCGCGCCCGCGCGGCGGCGTGTCTCGGGGCAGCGGTCCTGCCCGCGTCCGTTCCCCTCCGCGCGTTGCGCGGCACCGCCTCCCGGCCCAGATTGCGGCCATTGCCATTCCAGACGCCCCCGCAAGGTTTCCGGACGCGGCGTCTTGTGCTCAAATCGGGGGCGTCCGCGCGCCAAGGCGGCGGACGGAGCGAGACCGCAACCCGATAACAAACCCATGAACCTTTCCGTCAGCGAACTCCTCGTCCGCTACCTTGAGCGCATCGGCGTCGACACCCTGTTCGGCATGCCCGGCGCGCACGTGCTGCCGATCTACGACCGCCTGCACGATTCCAGCGTCAAAAGCATCCTGGTGAAGCACGAGCAGGGCGCGGCCTTCATGGCGGGCGGCTACGCACGGGTGTCGCACAAGCCGTCGGCGTGCATCGCCACCGCCGGCCCCGGCGCGACCAACCTCATCACCGGGATTGCCAACGCCTGGGTCGAGCGCCTGCCCGTGCTCGCGATCACCGGCGAGACCTCGACCTACATCTTCGGCCGCGGCGGCCTGCAGGAAAGCTCGGGCGAAGGCGGCACCATCGACCAGAGCGCGCTGTTCGCCGGTATCACGCGCTACCGCAAGCTGGTCGAGCGCACCGACTACCTCGGCCAGGTGCTGAACCAGATCACGCAGGCGCTGCTTGGGCGCGAGCCGGGGCCGGTGCTGCTGTCGATCCCCTACAACGTGCAGAAGGAAACGATCGACGACGCGGCGCTGGAGCAGGTGCACATCCCGCGCGCGCCGACGGTGCGCCACGCCGCCTCGGTCGACGAACTCGCGTCGCTCATCCGCGCTTCGCAGCGGCCCGCCATCGTCGCAGGCGACGGCTGCATCCGTGCTGGCGCGCGCGACGTCGTCGCCGCGCTGTCGACGACGTTCAACATTCCCGTCGCCAGCAGCCTCAAGGCCAAGGGCGTCGTCGCCGGAGGCACGCCGCTCGCGCTCGGCTGCCTCGGCGTCACCTCGAACGGCGACGCCTACCGCTACCTCGTCGAGCACGCAGACCTCTTGATCGTGCTCGGCGCCAGCTTCAACGAGCGCACCAGCTATTTGTGGGACGCCAGGCTGCTGGGGGCGAAGCAGATCGCGCAGGTCGACCGCGACCCTGCGCAGCTCGGCCGCGTGTTCAAGCCCGACGTCGCGCTGTGCGGCGACCTGCGCGTGGTGCTCGAAGACCTTGTCGCCATGCTGCACGCCGAGGCCATGCCCCCCAAAGCACTCGACCGGCTGACCGCCCACCGCGCCACCGCGACGCCGGCCGCCGCCGACCCGCACGACGCGCAGTTCCGCCTGATGCGGCTGTTCTATGAGCGGCTGGCGCAGCGCTTCCCGCAGGGTGCACTGGTGTTCGACGACAACATCGTGTTCGCGCAGAGCTACTACGACGTCTCCGGCCGCAACCACTACTTCCCCAACACCGGCATTTCCTCCCTCGGCCACGCCATTCCCGCCGCCCTCGGCGCACGCTGTTTCGCCAAGGACAGTCCCACCTTCGCCATCCTTGGCGACGGCGGCTTCCAGATGTGCGGCTTCGAGATGATGACGGCGGTGAACCACCGCATCCCGGTGAACGTCGTGGTGATCAACAACGGCACGCTGTCACTCATCCGCAAGAACCAGTTCCAGCTCTACGGCGAGCGCTACATCGACTGCGACTTCGTCAATCCTGACTTCGCCCTGCTCGCACAGTCATTCGGCGTCGCTCACTACCGGGTGAAAGACGAAGCCGGGCTTGACGCCATGTTCGACGCGGCCGACCTCAGCGGCGGCATCAACCTCATCGAGATCCTGCTCGACAAGTACGCCTTTCCGCGCTATCTGTCGGCGCGCTGACCGGCGCCCTTAAGTTGACGCTCGCCATCGCGTCTGCCACATTCAAAACACGCCCATACCCCACGAGACACCCAGCATGGACACCGCCCAACTCTACGCACAGTTGATCCAGAGCGCCGGCGAGGACATCTCGCGCGATGGCCTCCTGAAGACGCCCGAGCGCGCCGCCGCCGCGTTCAAGTTCCTGACGCAGGGCTACACGCAGTCGCTTGACGAGATCATCAACGAGGCGGTGTTCGACTCGGACAACAACGAGATGGTCATCGTCAAGGACATCGAGCTCTACTCGATGTGCGAGCACCATCTGCTGCCCTTCGTCGGCAAGGTCCACGTCGCCTACCTGCCCCGCGGCAAGGTGATCGGCCTGTCGAAGATCGCGCGCATCAGCGACATGTACGCGCGCCGCCTGCAGATCCAGGAGCAGCTCACCACCCAGATCGCCGAGGCCATCCAGACCGCCACCAACGCCGCCGGCGTCGGCGTCGTCATCGAGGCGCAGCATTTCTGCATGATGATGCGCGGCGTGCAGAAGCAGAACTCGTGGACCATCACCTCGATGATGCTGGGCGCGTTCCGCGATCACGACCGCACCCGGCAGGAATTCCTGCAGTTGATCGGCAAGAAGAGCTGAAGTTGAACCACTGCTGCATGAAGTGGATGCGCAGCATGACGGGCAGTTCGTAGGGACGGCGACCGTTACCTGCCTTGGGATAGACCGGGTCGATGACGGCGAGCAGACGCGCGCAGGGGACAGCGGCTTCCATCTCGATCAGAAACTTCTCGCGCCGGGTCTGCTTGGGTTTCTTGACGAAGTCGGTAGCAGCGAGGCTGAGTGGTTTCATGGCGAAATAAGCATCTCAAGGGTTGGCGTGATTCTAGAATTATTGGGGGGGGCTTGTTCAGGGTTTCCCTCGCCGGTCAAAACGGGGGCGCCGACTCGAATGTCAGCCGCGCCCCCGAGACAGGGTGCTCGAGGCCCAGCGCGCTGGCGTGCAGCAGGAGACGCTGGGCCTCTTGACGCGCAGCCAGCGGCGCATAGAGCACATCGCCGAGGATGGGATGTCCCAGGGCCTGTAAGTGCACGCGCAGCTGGTGGGAGCGCCCGGTGACCGGTTCCAGTTCGACGCGGGTCGCGCGCCCCTCGTAGCCCAACACGCGCCAGCGCGTCACGCTCGGCTTGCCATGCACCGGGTCTACCATCTGCCGCGGCCGGTTGGGCCAGTCGCAGATGAGCGGCAGGTCGATCGTCCCCCAGTCAGCTGCCGGTGCTTCCAACCGACCCGCCACCACTGCGACATAGCGCTTGGTCACCAAGCGCGCCGCGAAAGCACGCGAGAGTGCACGCTGCATCGCCCCGCCACGCGCCATCACCATCAGCCCCGACGTATCCATGTCGAGGCGATGCACGACGAGCGCATCCGGATACAGCGCCTGTGCGCGTGCGGCAAGGCAGTCGGCCTTGTCCGGGCCGCGCCCCGGCACCGACAGCAGCCCGCTCGGCTTGTCGAGCACGAGCAGGGCGGTGTCGGCGTGGCGCAGCACAACCCCCGCCGTGGCCATCGTGTTCGCTTGCGAATTGGTCATGAGGAACGAAAACCGGAGCTGCCCCTCTGCGTCAGGCGCTGCCAAAAAACGTCACCTCGCATGGGATGCCAGGGCTCACTGGGCCGTGCGGCACGGGGTTCCCATGCGGGCATCGATCTTGCACGTATACTCCACGCCCAACCCACATGAAAGGAACAACATGAGCCTCAAGCCTCTTGTCATTCTCGCCGCGTGCGCCGCCTTCTCCGCGCCCGCGATCGCGGTCGATACCAATGCGGTGATCGGCGGCGCGGTCGGTGGCGGCGCCGGCGCCGCGATCGGCTCCTCGATCGGCGGCCGCGATGGCGCGATCATCGGCGGCGCCATCGGTGGCGCGGCGGGTGCCGCCATTGCCACCAGCGACTCGAAGCAGCCCAAGGTGGTGACCAGGGAAGTCATCGTCGAGCGCGAAGTGGTCTACGTGAAGGACCGCCACGACAACGGCCTGCACCGTGGCCACCACAAGCACAAGAACAAGCATCGCCACGACCACGATTGAGCGGCACGGGCCCGGCCCGTTGCCCGCCCGGGCACGATCAGCCCTGCTGCAAACGCTCTAGCAGGGCCAGCGCCCACGCGACGCCGAAGGCGTTGGCGTCGCTCATCACTGCGCCCAGCCCGCCCTTGCAGCTGTGGCCCGACAGGTCCATGTGGATCCACGGCGTGTCGCCGACGAAGCGCGACAGGAAGCGCGTGGCGAGGATGTGGTCGGCCTCGCCTTCCATGCTGCACTGCTTGACGTCGGCCACGGTGGAATCGAGGCTGCTGTCGTAGTCCTCGGGATACGGGAAGACAACGATGCGCTCGCCGCTCGACGTCGCCGCCCGCGAGGCCTGGTGCGCCAACGCGCTCGACGAGGCGAACACGCCCGACATGCGGCTGCCGAGCGCGTAGTGCATGCTGCCGGTGAGCGTGGCGAAATCGGCGACGAGATCGGGCTTGGCCCTGGCCGCGAGCGTCAACGTGTCGGCGAGCACCATGCGCCCCTCGGCGTCGGTGTGGACGATCTCGATGGTCGTGCCGTTCAAGGCCTTCACCACTTCGTTCTGCCGGTAGGCCTCGGGGCTGATGTGGTTCTCGGCGAGCGCGACCCAGCCGTCGAGCGTCACCGGCAGTTTCAGTTTCGACGCCGCGGCGAGAATGCCGAGCACCACCGCCGAGCCATTCATGTCTTCGTGCATGCCGTGCATGTACTTGGCAGGCTTGAGGTTGTGGCCGCCGGTGTCGAAGCAAATGCCCTTGCCGACAAAGGCGACGGTTCTCCCTGCCCCCTTCTTGGCCTTCGTCCCTTCATAACGGAGCCGCACGATCGCCGCGTCCTTCGCCGGCGAGCCCTGCGCCACCGCGCAGAACGCGCCCGCCCCCATTTTTTTTAACTTGGCGTAGGGGTATTCCTCGACGCGCCAGCCGTACTGCCTGGCGAGCGCCCGGATGCGCTTGCGGTAGACGCCGGGCGTGAGCTCGTCCGGCCCCTGCACGGTGAGGCTGCGCGTGAGCAGATTGCCTTCGGCGAGCGCGGCGGCTCGCGCGAAACCGTCGGCGGAGGCGTAGCCATGCAGGCTGACGCTTTTCAGTACCGGGTCCTGCTTCGCCTGGCGCGCTGGCAGCGGCACGGCGTTGACCCAGGTCGCGTACACCGCGGCCTCGGCCGCGCGCGCCTTGAACGCAGCGTCACCGAACACGGCGAGCGTGAGCGCCTTCGGGTGTTCGGCCAGCAGCGGCGCCAGGGCTTTGCGCACGCGCTCGTGCGTTTCGAAAGTCGAGTCCTCGGCCTTGAGCATCGCGTACACCGCGAGCGTGCCGCCCGGCAGCTGCACGGCGACTGGCGACTTCGCGAGCGCCTCGGGCTTCATCTCGCGGCGCTTCAGCACCGCCTTGAGCTCGTCCACGCCCGGCAGCTCCGACAAGGCCTTCGCCTCCGGCAGCAGGAGCAGCGCGTGGCCCGCCGCGGCCAGGGATCTGGGGGCGATTTCCTTTTTGTTTTCAGTGAGTTTTGGCAGCATCACGGGTCCTTCGAAGTGGCGTTTTTCTTGATGGTCGGCGGGGTTTCCCGGATAATTACGTGCTTTTGATTTTTCCACAGCGCATTTTCCCGCCCCATCCGACAAGGGTAACTGAATGAAGATTGAAGACAAGAAACGCGTGCTGCGCGAAATGGTGTTGCACCGCCGTTTTGAAGAGCGCTGCTATCAGGCCTACATCGAACGCAAGATCGGCGGCTTCCTCCATCTGTATCCGGGCCAGGAAGCCTGCTGCAACGGCGTGATGGAAGCCGCGCGCCCCGGCCACGACTACGTCATCACCGGCTACCGTGACCACGTGCACGCGATCAAGTGCGGCGCCGACCCGAAGGAAGTGATGGCCGAGCTGTACGGCAAGGAAACCGGCTGCTCCAAGGGGCGCGGCGGCTCGATGCACATTTTCGACGTCAAGCACCGCTTCATGGGCGGCTACGCGCTGGTGGGCGGCCCCTTCCCGCTCGCCGCCGGCATGGCCAAGGCAATCCAGCTGAAGGGCGGCGACGAGATCGCGATCTGCTTCTTGGGCGACGCCGCCAATAACCAGGGCGTATTCCACGAAACCATGAACATGGCCGCGCTGTGGAAGCTGCCGGTGCTGTTCGTGTGCGAGAACAACCTCTACGGCATCGGCACCGCGATCGAACGCTCCACCGCCATCGTCCATCAACACAAGCGCGTCTGCGCCTACGGCATCGAGGCCGCCGAATGCGACGGCCAGGATGTCGAGAAGGTGTACGCGGCGGCGCGTGTCGCGGTCGATCATGTCCGCCACGGCAAGGGCCCCTACTTCCTCGAACTGCTCACCTACCGCTACCGCGGCCACTCGATGTCCGACTCGCGCGGCTACCGCTCGCGCGAGGAAGAGGAAATGTGGAAGCAGCGCGACCCCATCTTCATCCTGCGCGACCGCCTCATCGCCGAGAAGGCGCTGACCCTGGCCGAGTTCGAGGCAATGGAAAAGGAGACGGACGCCTACATCGAGAACGAAGTAATCAAGTTCGCCGAGGAATCTCCCGAACCGCGCGTCGAGGATCTCGAAAAATACGTGCTCGCCGACCGTGACACCCAGCTCCCGTGGCTCACGGGCAAGGCCGCCTAAGGTTTAAGGAAAAGACAGCATGGCAAACATCATGTATTGGGAAGCGATCCAGCGCGCTCACGACGAAGAAATGGCACGTGATCCGCTGGTCATCTGCATGGGCGAGGACATCGGCGTGGCCGGCGGCACCTACAAGGCGACCAAGGGGCTGTACGAGAAATACGGCCCGCTGCGTGTCATCGACACGCCCATCTCCGAAGGCGGATTCACGGGTCTCGGCATCGGCGCGTCCTTCCTTGGCGTGCGCCCCGTCATCGAAATCATGTCGGTCAACTTCGCCTGGCTGGCAATGGACCAGATGTTCAACTCCGCCGCCAAGGTGCGCTACATGTCTGGCGGCCAGCTCGCCGCGCCGTGCGTGTTCCGCGCCGCAGGTGGCGCCGCGCACCAGCTCGGCGCACAACATTCGGCGCGCATGGAAAAGGTGTTCATGGGCATCGCCGGCCTGCGCGTGGTCACGCCCTCCAACCCGAAACAGGCCTATGGCCTCCTGAAGTCGGCGATCCGTTGCGACGACCCCGTGTTCATCAACGAACACGAACTCATGTACAACATGAAGGGCGAGGTGCCGGACACCGAATACTTTCACCCGCTGGAAGGCTCGGAAGTCACACGTTCCGGCACCGACGTGACCCTCTTCGGCTACAACATCTCGGTGCACTGGTGCCTCAAGGCCGCAGAGATCCTCGACAAGCAGTACGGCATCTCGGCCGAAGTCGTCGACCTCTATTGCCTGTCGCCACTCGACCGCGCCGGCATCAAGGCCTCGGTGACCAAGACCCACCGCGCCGTCGTTGCCGAAGAGGATGAGGCTCCCGTCGGCGTCGGCGCCGAGGTCATGGCCATCATCAACGAGGAATGCTTCTTCGAGCTGGATGCCGCACCAGTGCGCGTGCACTCCGCAATGGTGCCGCAACCTTACAACCACACGCTGGAAAAGGCGACGATTCCCGACCACGAAGACGTGGTGAAGGCCGTTCTGAAGCTGTTCGGCAAGGCGTAATCTCGCTGGGCGGGGGCGGGGGCACAGGCCGCCCCCGCCCCCGCCTTGCACCTCACTCCTCAGGGAAACAGACACATGTCCCAACACTATGCGATAACGATGCCTCAGCTTTCCGACACGATGACAGAAGGGATCGTCGTGACATGGGAAAAGCAGCCTGGTGACCGCGTCGAGCGCGGCGACATCGTCGCCACGGTCGAAACCGACAAGGCCATCATGGACGTCGAGGTGTTCAAGGCGGGCTATCTGGCCGGACCGCTCGCCGAAGTCGGCGCAACCATCGCCGTTGGCGCCGCAATGGGCTACCTCTCCGATACCCCCGGTGATATCGCCATCGCGGCTGGCGAGATGGTCGAGGAGAAGGCACAAACCGAAATGATCCCGCACCACGCCGGCACGCCGATCGTGATGCCGCAACTATCCGACACCATGACCGAGGGCGTGGTCGTCACCTGGGAGAAACAGCCGGGCGATCGCATCCGCCGCGGCGACATCGTCGCCACGGTCGAGACCGACAAGGCCATCATGGATGTCGAGGTATTCCAGGAAGGCTTCCTTTCGGGCCCCATTGCCGACGTCGGCAGCGTGGTCGAAGTCGGCCACCCCATGGCCTTCATCGTCGACGAGGCGTCGAAAGCCAATGACACCGGCGTGACGATTTCCGCCGATCACAAGGTGAAGAACGTCCACCACGTCGCGCCGCACGCGGCCGACAAGCCCGCCACCCTTCCCGTGCCCAAGGCCGCACCGGCACAGGTCGTTGCCTCCGGCAGCCAGTTGCCGGTGGGACGCGTACCGGGGCGGCCGGCCACCCCCTACGCCCGCAAGGTAGCAGCCCAGTTGGGCGTGAACATCGCCACCCTGGCCGGCACCGGTCCGTCGGGCGTGATCATCGCCGCCGACGTGGCGCGCGCGCGCCCCAGCATGGCCGAAGTCGCGCACTCGCTGCCTCAGGTCGACGTGCCCGGCCAGGGCCGGCCGATGACCTCGATGGAGAAGGCCGTCAGCCACGCAATGACCGCCTCGCTGACACTGCCGACCTTCACCGTCACGGTGAATATCGACACGTCGAAGCTCACCGCCGCCGCCAAGGCAAAGAAAATCTCGGTGACGGTGGCGATCGCCAAGGCCTGCTCGCTCGCGATGGCGAAATTCCCCCGCATGAATTGGGCCTACCAGCCGGTCGACAAGCTGGTCGAGCGCAGCAACCACGACTTCGGCATCGCGGTGATGTCGAACGATGGCGGGCTGGTCGTCCCCATCCTGCATGGCATCGAAAAGAAATCGCTTGAAGCGTTACAGGCTGACTGGACGGAGTTGGTCGAGCGCGCGCGGGTGAGGAAGCTCGCTCCCGCCGAGTACGCCAACCCCACCTTCACCATTTCCAACATGGGCATGCTGGGCGTAACGCATTTCACCGCGATTCCCACCCCCGGCATCGCGGCGATCCTCGCCATCGCTGCCAACGGCCCGCACGGCACCCCCTTCACCATCACTGGCGACCACCGCGTACTGAACGGCGCCGATGTCGCGCTGTATCTGGCCACGCTGAAGCAGACCATCGAGTCGTCCGAGGCCTGGATCGGCGGCGGCGCAGCGGCGGCTGAAGCCGTCGCGGGCACGGCCGTCGCCACCAGCGCGCCGGTCTCGCCCATCCCCGAGGGCAGCTGGGACGTGCAGGTCGTCGTCGTCGGCGGCGGCCCCGGCGGCGAGGACTGCGCGCGCGACCTCGCCGAGCACGGCGTCAAGGTCATGATGGTCAACAACGAGCCCTTCCCCGGTGGCGAATGCCTGTGGCGCGGCTGCATCCCGTCCAAGGCCTGGCGCGCCGCCGCGGACGCCATCCGCAACCGCGCGCACGACGCCGAGATGGGGGTCGATGGGACCAATACACCCAAGCTCAACTGGGAACAGATCGAGAAACACCGTCGCTGGGTACAGACCAGCCGAGGCGACATGGCGCTCAAGGCCGACCGCGGCATGAAGATCGACGTGCGCGAAGGCTTCGGCGAATTCGTCGACGCCCACACGCTGAAGATCACCCCGGTCGAGGGCCAGCCCTACACCGTCAGCTTCGGCGCTGCCGTCATCGCCACCGGTGCCCCCGCCTTCGTGCCGCCCATCCCCGGCGCCCGCGAAAACCTCGCGACCGGTGGCGTCGTCACCTCCGACACCATCTGGAACCTCGCCGCGCCGCCGAAGAAACTCGGCATCGTCGGCGGCGGCGTCATCGGCGTCGAAATGGCGCAAATCTTCCGCGACTTCGGCGCCGAGGTGCTTATGCTCGAGCGCAACCCGCGCATCCTCGCCGAAATCGAGGACGAGATCGCCAAGACGCTGATCGCCTCGCTGGAGCAGGAAATCACCGTCGTCACCGGCGCCGACATCAAGGAAGTCAGCGGCGAGCCGGGCGCCATGAAGCTGCGCTACGCCAACGCCGAAGGCGCTGAATCGACCTTCAACTGCGACATCGTGCTGATGGCGACCGGTAAGCGCCCCGACACCAGCAAGCTCAATCTGGCCAAGGTCGGTGTCGAGCTCGACGGCGCGGCGATCAAGGTCAATGCCCGCTGCCAGACCAGCGCGCCGCACATCTACGCGGTGGGCGACGTCATCGGCGGCTACATGCTCGCCCACACCGCCGCGACACAGGGCCGCGTCGCCGCCAGCAACCTGCTCGGCCACGCCGCAGAATACGACCAAGACAAGGATTGCGGCGTCACCTTCTCGCGCCCGCAGGCCGGCTTCGTTGGCTTGAGCGTCGCGCAGGCCAAGGCCCGCGGCATCGACGCGGTGGAAGCCAAGATACCGATGAGCATCGACGCCAAGGCGATGATCACCGGCGAAACCGAAGGCATGATCAAGCTCGTCGCCGACCGCGCCAGCGGCCGCATCATTGGCGTGCATTTCCTCGCCGACCACACCGACACCCTGATCGGCACCGGCGTGATGATGGTCGCGGGCGAGATGACGCTGACCCAGGTCGCCCGCGCCATCTTCCCGCACCCAACCCAGACCGAGTTGTTCGGCGAACTGGCGCGGCGGCTACTCAACCGCCTTCGCCGCACGGCGAAGAAATAAGGGCTGGCGGCGGACGGCGAAGAAGAGTAAGCGTTCAATGCACCAACAACAAGGGCCGCAATCGCGGCCCTTGTTGTTGGTGCGCCTGTCATACCAGTCAGTTTTCGCTCAACGCGGAATTACATTTACCCTCAATATTAATGGGGCCACAAATGCAAGTTTCCATCCGAGAGTTGAAAGCCCATCTGTCACGCTACCTGGCTCAGGCCCGCTAAGGCACCGTGCTGGAAATCACCTCCCACCGCCGTGTCGTTGCCCGCGTCACCGGTGTTCCCGAATCGGGCACGCCGGCCTTGGGCGAATTGACTGCCCGAGGCGCCGCGCAGTGGGACGGCCGCAAGCCGCAGAGTGCGCACATCGCCCTTTCGCAGGGCGGCACGCCCGTATCCAGGCTCGTGCTGGAAGATCGCGGATAGCGCGCTCGTGATCCTGTCTCTCGACACCTTCGCGCTGGTCAAGCTTTACATCATCCAAGCCGACAGCCCAGCCGTCCACGCCTCAGTTGCCGAGGCCGAAACCGTCGCGGTGTGTCGCATTGCCCGGGCCGAGGCCTGCGCGGCATTAGCGCGCCGTGCCCGTGAAGTCGCCGCTGACGAACCCGCCATCATCGCCGCACGCCAGGCCCTGGCACGCGACTGGCCGCATTTTTTCGTTGTCGAAGTCTCACAGGCCGTAGTCGAGCGTGCAGGCGAGCTTGCCGAGACCTTCGCACTGCGCGGCTACGACAGCGTCCAGTTGTCCGCCGCCTGCGAGATACTGACCGTTGCGCCGGACCGCGTAGCATTCAGTTGCTTCGATAAACGGCTCAATAAAGCCGCGAGGGTGTTGGGACTCGACGTTGCTTGGCCGGCATCGGCTTGAGGGACGCGCGATCCCATTAAATCAATGGTGTCTGAGCCCATTTTTTGACACGATCCCATTAAATCAATGGTGACCCATTTTTTCAATTTTTTGACACCATTTTTTGACAACCCCATTTTTTGCCATTTTTTCGTGCGGTTGCCGGTCGCGGGTTTCGCCGCCCGTGCACTTGCGCACGTCATCGTCTAACATTGCGCTCCAGCGGGACGCTTCGCCGCAAAGCGGCTCGCGCCCCTGAGCTTCAACGTTAGCCCTCTTATGGCCTCCGCGACTATCAAACTCTTCCTCCCACACGGCGACGCAAAGCGGTTGCGCGTCGGCGAAGTCTCGAACTGGACCGGCAAGGCGTTGGCGGCTCCGCGAACGGAACTCGATGACCTCCTTCTCCGAGAAGAGGCAGAAAGCGCCGGGGTCTACTTCCTCTTCGGTTCAGACCCCGAGAGTGGCGACGCCCTGGCTTATATCGGGGAAGCTGAAGTAATCCGCGATCGCCTAAAACAACACAAGGCCAAAGATTTCTGGAACGCTGTAGTCGTTTTCGTAAGCAAAGACGAGAACCTCACCAAGGCACATATCCGGTACCTTGAGAATCGCCTGTTGCAAGAAGCGAAGCAGGCCGGTCGCTACCGCCTTGAGAATTCCAACACCAGCAATCCCAAATTACCCGAGTCTGACCGCGAAGACATGGAGGTATTCCTATCTCGCATTCAGCAAGTTCTTCCTGTGCTCGGTTCCGATCTACTGACCCCGGTTTCCGGTTCCATCAAGACTGCCAATCCGCAGACGGAACTTTTTTGCAAGAACAAAGGCGCCGTTGCTCGCGGTCGGCGTACAGAGGGCGGCTTCGTTGTATTCAAAGACTCTACGGCTGTAGTCGCCGAGCGTGCGTCCGCCGAGGTACAACATCCGTATGTTGTTGCACTTCGCAAGAAACTAGTTCAGGACGGATCGCTGGTCGAAAAGGATGGCTTCTTCGTCTTTACGAAGGATACCGAGTTCGACAGTCCGAGTGCCGCAGCCGCTGTAATTCATGGAGGGGGTGCAAATGGCCTTACCGCTTGGAAAGATGCTAATGGCAAATCGCTCAAGGAACTCGAAGAAGGCTAACCCCGCGCTGCAGCGGGACGCGCCGCACGCGGCGCGTCCCTGAGTTTCGACGTTGGGCATCTTCGAGGGAGGCTTGATCTATGGTCACCCGTAGGAAATTTATCCTTTTTGGACTCGCCTCCGCTGGTGGCGTTGCCACTCTGCCATCATGCTCATCCGAAACAGGCGTCGAGACTTACGAAACTGCCATACAAAACACGTGGCGCCACAGCAAGGGCAAGGTGAGCGAAAAATCCGCTCTCCTACGCGAACTGGTGCGCTACGCGACTTTGGCACCATCGAGTCACAACACTCAATGCTGGAAATTTCGCGTCGAGGATGCCTCTATTTCGATATTGCCGGATCTTTCGCGCCGATGCCCGGCAGTCGATCCGGACGACCACCACCTTTTCGTTTCGCTCGGTTGCTCAGCTGAAAACCTGATTCAGGCGGCTTTGGCCAATGGTCTGATGGGAAATGTCACCTTCGATGCCGCCGGGGGTAATGCCCTGCGCATAGCGCTGGAGTCGACGCGCGCGGTTACGTCCACTCTTTTTCAGGCCATACCGGAACGTCAAAGCACGCGTGCGGAATACGATGCAAAGCCTCTCGCCAGACAAGAACTTGAACTGCTTGAGAAAGCCGGTACCGGAAGCGGCGTTCGGTTGATCCTCCTCACCGAGCGAGCGGCAATGGAGAAAGTTCTGGAGTATGTCGTTCAGGGCAATACCGCCCAGATGAACGATCGCGCTTTCGTCGAGGAACTGAAGACGTGGATTCGTTTCAGTGCTGACGAGGCGGTTAGAACCGGGGACGGGCTCTACTCGGCATCATCGGGCAATCCTGCTTTGCCCCCGTGGCTGGGCAGCCTGCTATTCGACTTTTTCTTCACGCCAAAGAACGAAAACGACAAATACGCGAAACACGTGCGCAGTTCAGCGGGAATCGCAATCTTCGTCGCGGACGATGCCAGTCCTGCCCATTGGGTCGAAGTGGGCCGCAGCTACGAGCGCTTTGCTCTCCAGTCGACGGCATTGGGGATTCGCAACGCGTTTCTCAACCAACCCGTGGAGGTGCCGGCATTGAGGCCACAGTTCTCAGCATTCCTCGGTATTGGCGACCGCAGGCCTGATCTGGTCGTTCGTTTCGGTCGCGGCCCCAAGCTACCGCCGTCTCTGCGCCGACCGGTGCAAGCGGTGCTGGTTTGATTCGACGAAAAGCCTCGCCGCCAGTCATCAGATGAACACACTCTGCTTGCGCACCATCAAAGCCGGTATGGCCTACTTCTTCTTGACGTTTGGCGCGGGCTTCATCATGGGAACGATACGCGTGCCTTTTCTGGCACCACGATTCGGCGAACGCGTCGCGGAACGCATCGAGATGCCGTTCATGCTCATCGTCATCGTCCTGGCCGCCCGCTTCATCACGAAACGGTTCGCCTTGCCTGCTACCGTCCCGGTCCGCCTGACTGCCGGCTTTCTTGCCTTGGGTTTGCTGATTGCAGCCGAACTCCTGCTCGCCGTGGCCCTCCAGGATCGGTCTCTTGGCGAATTTGTCTCCAGCCGAGATCCCGTCTCCGGTTCAGTCTATCTAGCAATGCTCGCGCTGTTTGCGGCGATGCCGCTCGTTATCACGCGATTCCGATTCGGTCGGTCGCGAAGCGACTGCCACAATTTGCGGCGATGCCGCTCGTTATCACGCGATTCCGATTCGGTCGGTCGCGAAGCGACTGCCACAATAGGTGAAGCATTTCTTGGTTGACCAAAATGACTACGTCGAAAAAGTCAAGACGTGGGTAGGAATCTTAAACTCTCCGGATGGCTGGAAGGTTGAGGAGCGCTACTCTCAGGACTTCGTCCGAAAGGAACTCCTTTACTCAGGGAGAGCTAAAGTCCAATCTGGTGTATGAGCGATTGACGATACGAGTTGAAAGGCGGCATACCTCTGCTGAAAATCAAGGATCGCGATGCCCTGCTTGCGTTCTACGACTTCCCGGCCGAGCACTGGGTGCATTTGCGCACGACCAACCCGATCGAATCGACGTTCGCCACGGTACGCCACCGCACCACGCGCACCAAGAACTGCGTATCGCGCGCAACCTTCCTGGGGCTGGCGTTCAAGCTGGTGCAGGAGGCGGAAAAGAGTTGGCGCAGGATTCGCGGAGCGGAGCGCATCGCCGAGTTGCTAAGCGGGGTAGTGTTCAAGGACGGAATTCCGGCGCCCGACAATCCGCCGGATGAGCAGAGAGTCGCAGCTTGATGCCATGTCGATCAAACCGCGTACACCAGAATTGACGTTAGCTCACTCAGGGAAGTCAGGAAGCACACCATGCCAGACATAACATCGTGCATGACGGAGTACGTTGGTTCGGTTGGATGGTTTGGCAACTGCCAATTTACCAACCTCTACTCCGTCAACCTACTCTTCCCCCATCATCCGCGAAGAACCACAAAAAAGGCGCAGAGAACTGTGCCTTTTCTATCACGCGAGCCGGTCAATCCCAGCTCAACGCCCCGCCCGTCTGATACTCGGTGACGCGCGTCTCGAAGAAGTTCTTCTCCTTCTTCAGGTCGATCATCTCGGCCATCCAGGGGAAGGGGTTGGTGACGCCGGGGAAGAGTTCGTCGAGGCCGATTTGCTGGCAGCGGCGGTTGGCGATGAAGCGCAGGTATTCCTTGAACTGGCTGGCGTTCAGCCCCAGCACGCCGCGCGGCATGGTGTCCTCGGCGTAGCGGTATTCGAGTTCGACGCCTTTCTGGATCAGCGCGCGGATCTCGGCCTTGAACTCGGGGGTCCACAGGTGCGGGTTCTCAAGCTTGATGGTGTTGATGAGGTCGATGCCGAAGTTGCAGTGCATGGACTCGTCGCGCAGGATGTACTGGTACTGCTCGGCGGCGCCGGTCATCTTGTTCTGGCGGCCCAGCGCGAGGATCTGCACGAAGCCGACGTAGAAGAAGATGCCCTCCATGATGCAGGCGAAGACGATCAACGACTTGAGCAGTTTCTGGTCGTTCTCCAGGGTGCCGGTCTTGAATTCGGGGTTGGTGAGCGTGTCGATGAAGGGGATGAGGAAATCGTCCTTGTCGCGGATGCTCTCGATTTCGTGATAGGCGTTGAAGATCTCGGCTTCGTCGAGGCCGAGGCTTTCGACGATGTACTGGTAGGCGTGGGTGTGGATCGCCTCCTCGAAGGCCTGCCGCAGCAGGTACTGGCGGCACTCGGGCGCGGTGATGTGGCGGTAGGTGCCGAGCACGATGTTGTTGGCGGCCAAGGAGTCGGCGGTGACGAAGAAGCCGAGGTTGCGCTTGACGATGCGGCGCTCGTCCTCGGTCAGCGCGGTGGGGTCCTTCCACTGCGCAATGTCGCGGCTCATGTTCACTTCCTGCGGCATCCAGTGGTTGGCGCAGCCGGCGAGGTATTTCTCCCACGCCCACTTGTACTTGAAGGGAACGAGCTGGTTCACGTCGGTGGCGCCATTGATGACGCGCTTGTCAGCGGCGCGCACGCGGGTCGTCGCGGCCGGGGCGACGGCGGGCGCCGGGGCAGCCGGCGCGTAGGCCGGCTCGGGCATGCGCGGCGCGAGTTGCGGGGCGGGCGTGAAGTCTTCTTCAAAGTTCAGCATCGTTCTGGTTCTCCTTTGGTTACACCCTGGCGGGCTTGCGCCCGCATTGCTTGATTCATTTCGAGGCGCGCTGGACGCGCGCCTCGCAGTTACATTCGGCGAGGGAGGCAGCGGTTTACTGGCACGCCTCGCATTCCTCGAACCCAGGATCGCCCGGCCGCATGGTGCAAACCTTGCCCGCGATCTCGGGCTCGGGCAGCTTGGCGGCGGCCGCGTCGATCGCGCTCATCGCGGGCGCAGCGCTCACGCCGCCACCGATGTGCGCCGAGACGGCAGTGAGCTCACCGCCCTTGCCGGTGGACTTCTCCGCGCTGGTCGCGCCCAGAGTGCGCAGGTAGTAGGTGGTCTTGAGACCACGGATCCAGGCCAGCTTGTAGATGTCGTCGAGCTTCTTGCCGGAAGCGCCGGCCATGTAGATGTTGAGGCTCTGCGCCTGGTCGATCCACTTCTGGCGGCGGGACGCGCATTCGACCAGCCACTTGGGCTCGATCTCGAATGCGGTGGCGTAGAGCGCGCGGATCTCGGCAGGGATGCGGTCGATGCGGGCGAGGCTGCCGTCGAAGTACTTGATGTCGGCGACCATGACCTCGTCCCACATGCCGAGTTTCTTGAGGTCGGCGACGAGGTACTTGTTGGCGACGGTAAATTCACCCGACAGGTTCGATTTCACGTACAGGTTCTGGTAGGTCGGCTCGATGCTGGCCGACACGCCGACAATGTTGGCGATGGTGGCGGTGGGCGCGATCGCCAGGCAGTTGGAGTTGCGCATGCCGTACTGCGCGATGCGCGCGCGCAGCGCGTCCCAGTCGAGTGTGCTGCTCATATCCACGTCGAGGTAGCCGCCGCGCTCTTCGGCCAGCAGCTTGATCGAGTCCTGCGGCAGGATGCCGCGGCTCCACAGGCTGCCCTCGTAGCTCGAATACCGGCCGCGCTCCTGCGCGAGTTCGGTCGATGCCCAGTAGGCGTAATAGGCGACGGCTTCCATCGAGCGGTCGGCAAACTCGACGGCGGCGTCCGACGCATAGGGCACGCGCAGTTCCTGCAGCGCGTCCTGGAAGCCCATGATGCCGAGGCCCACCGGACGGTGCTTGAGGTTGGAATTGCGCGCCTTGCCGACGGCGTAGTAGTTCACGTCGACGACGTTGTCGAGCATGCGCATCGCGGTGTGGATGGTGGCCTTCAGCTTGTCTAGGTCGAGCGACAGGTTGCCGGCGGCGTCGCGCTTGAGGTGGTTGACGAGGTTGACCGAGCCGAGGTTGCACACGGCGACTTCGTGATCGTTGGTGTTGAGCGTGATCTCGGTGCACAGGTTGGAACTGTGCACGACGCCAACGTGCTGTTGCGGGCTACGGATGTTGCACGGATCCTTGAAGGTGATCCAGGGGTGCCCCGTCTCGAACAGCATGGAGAGCATCTTGCGCCACAGCTGCACGGCGGGCATGCGCTTGAAGAGCTTGATCTCGCCGCGGTCGGCGCGACGTTCGTATTCCGTGTAGGCCTCGACGAACGCGCGGCCGTACTTGTCGTGCAGGTCGGGCACGTCGTTCGGCGAGAACAGCGTCCAGTCGCCGCCTTCCATCACGCGCTGCATGAAGAGATCCGGAATCCAGTTGGCGGTGTTCATGTCGTGCGTGCGGCGGCGGTCGTCACCGGTGTTCTTCCTGAGGTCGAGAAATTCCTCGATGTCCAGGTGCCAGGTTTCGAGGTAGGCGCACACCGCGCCCTTGCGCTTGCCGCCCTGGTTCACCGCGACGGCGGTGTCGTTGACGACCTTGAGGAAGGGCACGACGCCCTGCGACTTGCCATTGGTGCCCTTGATGCGCGAGCCCATCGCACGGATCGGCGTCCAGTCGTTGCCCAGGCCGCCGGCGTACTTCTGCAGCAGGGCGTTTTCCTTGATCGCCTGGTAGATGCCGTCGAGATCGTCGGTGACGGTGGTGAGGTAGCAGCTCGAGAGCTGGCTGTGGCGGGTGCCGGAGTTGAACAGGGTCGGCGTCGACGACATGAAATCGAACGACGACAGCACCTGGTAGAACTCGATCGCCCGCGACTCGCGGTCGATCTCGTTGATCGCCAGCCCCATCGCGACGCGCATGAAAAAGGCCTGCGGCAGTTCGATGCGGTTTTCCTCGATGTGCAGGAAATAGCGGTCGTACAGGGTCTGCAGGCCGAGGTAGCCGAACTGGTAGTCGCGGCTGGCATCGAGCACGCGGCCGAGACGCGCGAGGTCGTACTGGCCGAGCCGCTCGTCGAGCAGTTCGGCGTCGATGCCCTTCTTGATGAACTGGGGGAAGTATTCGGCGTAGCGCTCGGCCATCTGCGCCTGCGTCACGGCTTCGCCCAGCACCTCGTGCCGGATGGAATTGAGCAGCAGGCGCGCGGTGACGAAGGAATACGCCGGATCCTGCTCGATCATCGAGCGCGCGGCGAGCACCAGCGCCTTCTCGACCTCGGCCATCGGCACGCCGTCGTAGAGGTCGCGCAGCACGGTCTGCATGATCGGCTCGGCCTTGACGTTCTCGAGCCCGGCGCAGGCGTCGGCCAAGGTCGCGGCGAGCCGCGCGGTGTCGAGCGGCTTCTTCTGGCCATCCTCGATCACGTTGAGCTGCATTTCGGGCACGCCGGCAGCCTTGGCGGCGGCGCGCTCCTGCGCGCGCTTCTCGCGGTAAAGCACATAGGCGCGGGCGACCTCGTGCTCGCCGGAGCGCATCAGGGCGAGTTCGACCTGGTCCTGCACGTCCTCGATGTGGAAGGTGCCGCCGTTGGGCTGGCGCCGCATCAACGCGTTCACCACCTGGCTGGTGATGGATTCCACCAGCTCGCGGATCCGCGCGGAGGCCGCGGCCTGGCCGCCCTGCACCGCGATGAAGGCCTTGGTCACGGCGATCGCGATCTTGCCCGGCGCGAAGCCAACCACCGCGCCGTTGCGGCGGATCAGCTTGTAGTCGGCGTAGCGCGTGTCGGTCGCTGCCGTGTCGGCAGTTTCCATGGGCGGCAGGGGGACGGATGCGGCGGACTCGGCGGCGACGTTCAGCATCGATGGGGCTCCTTGGTGGGGTGTCGAAATCGTTGGCTTGCCGCGGCCAAGCGCGGCAGACGCCACGCTTTATCCACAGCTTTCCCAGCCCGCGCCAACAGCTTTATTCACAACATATTGTGGTGCCGGCGAAAGGCAGATACAAATTCTAGGGCGCAAGCCGTTCCTGTCAACCCGAAATCGCCTCTGTCGCCCGCGATTTTCACAGGCCCGGAAATTCGCTCGGCAAATCAGGCGTCTTGGGGCGAGCCCTGCCCAAAAAATGACCACCCCCACGGCTGGATGCGGGCTGGCGGCGCGAAACGCCGGATACGGCCGATGGATACGTGATCCATCAGCATCTGCTAATAAATGAATTTGATCGACGCGTCCGCAAAACTCGCCAAGAGCTTGGGCAGGCCAAGGCCGACCATGCGTCGCCAGGGGCTTTTGGTTATGATGGCGTCCGACAACGATAAAGCGGGCTTCCCTCACCCCTCCATGCGCCACACCGCCGTCCTCCTGATTTCCTGCCCCGACCAGAAGGGACTGGTCGCCGCGATCGCCGATTTCCTGCTCCGGCACAACGCCAACATCCTGCACGCAGACCAGCACCAGGACGCGGAACTGAAGCTCTTCCTCATGCGCGTCGAGTGGGATCTCGCGGATTTCGCCCTCGACCTCGCCGACTTCGGCGCCGCTTTTGCCCCCGTCGCCGAGCGCTTCGGCATGACCTGGCGGCTCGCCGAATCGAGCCGCAAGCCGCGCATGGCGGTCTTCGTGTCCAAATTCGACCATTGCCTCGCCGACCTGCTGTACCGCTACCAGAGCGGCGAGCTGCACTGCGAGCTGCCGATCATCATCAGCAACCACGAGGACACGCGCTGGCTCGGCGATGCCTACGGCGTGCCCTACCAGCACCTCGCAGTGCACAAGGACTCGAAGCACGAAGTCGAGCAGGTGCAGTTGGCGATCCTGCGCGACCGCAAGATCGACTTCATCGTGCTGGCGCGCTACATGCAGGTGCTGTCGGCCGATTTCATCCGCCACTTTCCCAACCGCATCATCAACATCCACCATTCCTTCCTGCCGGCGTTCCACGGAGCCAAGCCCTACCACCGCGCGTTCGAGCGCGGCGTGAAGCTGATCGGCGCCACCGCGCACTACGTCACCGAGACGCTCGACGACGGCCCGATCATCGAACAGGACGTGGCGCGCATCTCGCACCGCGACAGCCTGGAAGACCTCATCACCAAGGGTGCCGACCTCGAAAAAGTCGTGCTGTCGCGCGCGGTGAAGTGGCACCTCGACAACCGCGTGCTGGTCTACGCGAACAAGACGGTGGTCTTCGACTGAGCATGCTTGCGCTGAGCCTGCCGGGGACCGACCCGGTCCTCCAGCAGAGGATCGAAACCCGCCCGAAGGCGGTCGCCGAATGGCTAGCCGGCCTGCCTTTCGCCACCCCGCTGCCCGTCGCGCAGCAGCTCGTGATGGCGCTCTATGCGCTCAATCGCCACGCGCTCGCCGACGACGACCGCGCCGAGCTCCTGGCGCTGTACCGCCCGGCGGTGGCCCGTGCGGCAGCGAGCCTGGAGGACATGATCACCGACGCCGGCCTGCCACCGCCGCCTTTGCAGCGGCAGGCCGGCGCCATGCTGCGCGAACTGCGCATCGAATTCGGCACCGGCTGTCGCCACGTGCTGCAGGGTCTGGCTACCCGGCGCCTGGTGCGCGCCGGCGCCAAACGCGTCGCCGAAGCCGCCGCCAGAGCGCTCGTCGCCAGCTGCGACATCCTGTATGCCTGCGCCCTGACGCGGACGATCCCGCCCGCCGGCCTGTGGCGTGAGATCCACCAGATTTACGCCTACGCGCAGGCCTGCAGCGCCGCGGACCTTGGCGTTGACGACGCACCGGCGCCGACCACCGCCTATGTCTACGCCGTGCTATTCGCCCGCGCCGACCCGCCGCACCTGAGCCACGCCGAACTCGTTCACACCCGCCTCTATCTCGACAAATACGCCCGGCGGGCCGTGCTCAGCGCAGTGTCCGTGCGGGGCCACAGCGGCTTTGCCGTGCCTATCCACGGCGACGCCGCACCCTCGCCGGCGGCGGGCGGAACGCCACAGGAAACCCTGTGGCTCGACACCGACGTGCTGTGCAAGCACCTCGAAGCCATCATGCTGCACTTGCGCACCGGTGACACACCGAGCCGTCTGCGCCTGCCGGAAGGCATGCAGAGCGAAACCACCGAGTTGCTCGCCGCCCACCTCCGCCGGCAATGGTGCGCCGGTCCGCAGCGCGCTTTCCGCCGCCATACGCCGGCCGACAAGACAGTGAGAGCCGTGTCCGGCCTCGCCGCCATCCACGCCCTGCTGGATGCCGGTCGACCGCCGCTCGTCGCGGGAATGCCGCCAGAGGTCCCGCCGCGCGCAGCGGCCGTGGCCCCCGCCCGCTGGAGCGTCGCCAACGATAGCGCCGCCGGCCTCGCGCTCACCGGCAGCCCCGACGCCTCCGCGAGCCTGCGCGTGGGCGATCCCATTGCGCTGCGCGAGGATCCGGATGCAGCCTGGTCGCTTGGCGTGATCCGCTGGCTGCGCATGCGCGACCCGCAACAGGTCGAGTTCGGCCTCGAGCGCATCTCGCCCCGCATCGAAGCGGTGTGGGTGCGCCCGCTGCGCGGTCACGCCTCGACCGCGCCCCAGCGCAGCCTGTTCGTGCCGGGCGTCACCTCGCTCAAGCAGGCCGACCGCCTGTTGCTGCCGCGCCACCTCTACCAACTCGGCATCGAAGCCGAAGTCACCCACGGCGGCCGCACCTACCTGATCGCGTTCGGCAAGCGCACCGACCCCGCCCCCGGCTTCGATCTCATCGACTTCACGATTTTCGAGGACAACGACGCATGACCGAGATCCTGGTCCTGTATTACAGCGCCGGCGGCAGCGTGCGCGACATGGCGCAACTGGTCGCGCGTGGCGTCAACCAGGTCGCCGGCGCGAGCGCACGCGTGCGCACCGTGCCCCCCGTCGCGCCGCGCACCCAGGTCGCCGAGCCGCCCGTACCCGACGAAGGCGCGCCCTACGTCACGCTCGCTGACCTCGAGCAGTGCGCCGGGCTCGCGCTCGGCTCGCCGACCCGCTTCGGCAACATGGCGGCGCCGCTGAAATTCTTCCTCGACACCACCGGCGCGCTGTGGGCGAAGGGCACGCTGGTCGGCAAGCCGGCCGCGGTGTTCACCTCGACCGCGAGCCTGCACGGCGGCCAGGAAACCACGCTCACGAGCATGATGCTGCCGCTCTTGCACCACGGCATGCTCATCGTCGGCCTGCCCTTCACGCTGCCCGAGGTGAACGCCACCGCGAGCGGCGGCACCCCCTACGGCGCCAGCCACTGGGCCGGCCCCGCCGACGACAGACCCCTCACCGACGACGAACGCGCACTGTGCATCGCGCTCGGCAAGCGCCTGGCCGAAACCGCGTTGAAACTGAAATGACCGACATCCCCGATGGCCCGCACGACGAGGCCGGCCTCATCAAGACCTTCGTCCTGCAGCACGTCGCGAGCGCGAGCCTCATCGCGCTGATCTTCCTGTGCGTCGCTTGGGAGTTGTGGCTCGCGCCGATCCGCCCTGGCGGCTCCTGGCTGGTGTTGAAGGCGCTGCCGCTGCTCGCGCCGCTGATGGGCATCCTCAAGGGGCGGCGCTACACCTACCAGTGGGCGCCGATGCTGGTGCTCGCCTACTTCACCGAAGGCGTGGTGCGCGCCTGGTCGGAGACCGGCCTCTCTGCCTGGCTCGCCGGGGTCGAGGTTCTGCTGTCGGTGGTGTTCTTCTTCGCGGCGATCTATTACGCGAAATTTACCGCCCCGTCGCGACAGGCGAAGTAGAAAACGCCCCGGCGAACGGGGCGTTTTCTCTGGCGGATCACACCTGCGGATGCGCCCGCTCGAGCTTGCTGTGCAGCTTGTTCAGCGCGTGGAGATACGCCTTGGCCGAGGCTACCACGATGTCGGTGTCGGCGCCCTGGCCGTTGACCACGCGGCCGTTCTTGGCGAGACGCACCGTGACCTCGCCCTGCGCGTCGGTGCCGCTGGTGATGTTGTTGACCGAATACAGCAACAGGTCGGCGCCGCTCGCGACCACCGATTCGAGCGCCTTGAAAGTGGCGTCGACCGGACCCGAGCCGTCGCCCTCGGCGCGCTTTTCCACGCCATCGTCGGTGAACACCACCTTGGCGTGCGGCACCTCGCCGGTTTCCGAGCACACTTTCATCGACACCAATTTATAACGCTCGTGCTCGGCGGCGTAGCCCTCGTCGGAGACGAGCGCCTGCAGATCCTCGTCGAAGATCTCGCGCTTCTTGTCGGCGAGGTCCTTGAAGCGCGCAAACGCGGTGTTGAGCGCCTCTTCGGTCTCGAGCACGATGCCGAGCTCGGCGAGCTTGCTCTTGAACGCGGCGCGCCCGGAGAGCTTGCCCAGGGTCAGGCGATTCGCATGCCAGCCGACGTCCTCGGCGCGCATGATTTCGTAGGTCTCGCGGTGCTTCAGCACGCCGTCCTGATGGATGCCGGATTCATGCGCGAAGGCATTCGCCCCGACGATCGCCTTGTTGGGCTGCACCGGGTAGCCGGTGATGGTCGAGACGAGTTTGGACGCCGGGACGATCTGGGTGGCGTCGATGCGCGAATCGCAGTGGAACACGTCCTTACGGGTGCGCACCGCCATCACGATCTCTTCCAGCGAGGCATTGCCGGCGCGCTCGCCGAGCCCGTTGATGGTGCACTCGACCTGGCGCGCGCCGTTCATCACCGCGGCGAGCGAGTTGGCCACCGCCATGCCGAGGTCGTTGTGGCAGTGGGTGCTCCAGATCACCTTGTCGGAGTTCTTCACGCGCGCGATGAGTTCCTTCATGCGCTCGCCCCACAAGGCGGGGATCGAGTAGCCGACGGTGTCGGGCACGTTGATGGTCTTCGCGCCGGCTTCGATCACGGCGTCGAACACGCGCACGAGGAAATCCATCTCGGAGCGCACCGCATCCTCGGCGGAGAACTCGACGTCGTCGGTGTACTCCTTGGCCAGCTTCACCGCCCTCACCGCCGCCTCGACGACCTGGTCGGGCGTCATGCGCAGCTTCTTTTCCATGTGGATTGGGCTGGTGGCGATGAAGGTGTGAATGCGGCCGCGCTTGGCGGGCTTGATCGCCTCGCCGGCGGCGCGGATGTCGCGCTCGTTGGCGCGCGCGAGCGAGCACACCGTCGAGTTCTGGATGGCTTCCGCGATGGCCTTGATCGCGTCGGCGTCGCCCGGGCTCGCGGCGGCGAAGCCGGCCTCGATCACGTCGACGCCGAGTTTTTCCAGTTGGCGCGCGATGCGGAGTTTCTCTTCCTTGGTCATCGACGCGCCGGGGCTCTGCTCGCCGTCGCGCAAGGTGGTGTCGAAAATGTACAAACGGTCGTTCATGGCGGGCTCCATGGGGGTCGGCCTCGCGTTCAAGGCGCGGGATGCCGACGCATTATATAAGGCTGCCGCAAGCAGCTCGCGGCGCGGGGGTACTGCTCGGGGGGAGGGGGATCAATGTGCGCGCGCGACGCGCAGCAGCAGGCTGCCGAACAGGAGATTCGACAGGCAGAGGAGGAAAGACGGTTGCGACCAATTAGACATAGTCTAAATTTTATTCATTTTTGATCGCCCTGCAAGGGGGGCGCCCCGGCAGGCTTCGGCTTGCGGCGCGAGAGCCGCCACAGCGCGTCCGCATAGCCCGACAGCCCGTAGAGGACGAAGCCGGCGAACAGCACCTCAGGCGGGCTGGTCGAAATGAGGATGAAGAGCAGCACGATCAACAGGATGACGAAGAAGGGCACGCTCTTTCTCAGATTGATTTCCTTGCCGCTGTAGAAGCGGAAGTTGCTGACCATGGTGAGGCCGCCGAACAATGCGATGAAGGCGGCGATCCAGCGCACATCGCTGCCATCGATGCCGTACTCGACCATGACCCACACGAAACCGGCGATGAGCGCAGCCGCCGAGGGACTGGGCAGCCCCTGGAAGAAGCGCTTGTCGCTGGGCAGGTCGAGCTGGGTGTTGAAGCGCGCGAGCCTCAACGCCGCGCCGGCGCAGTAGACGAAGGCGGCGATCCAGCCTAACTTGCCAAGGCCCTGCAGCGCGAACTGGTAGATCACCAATGCAGGGGCGACACCGAACGAGACCATGTCGGCGAGGCTGTCGTACTCGGCGCCGAAGGCGCTCTGGGTGCGCGTCATGCGCGCGACGCGGCCGTCGAGGCCGTCGAGCACCATGGCGATGAAAATGGCCACCGCCGCATGCTCGAAATGGTCGTTCATCGCCTGCACGACGGCGTAGAAGCCGGCGAACAGCGCGCCCGTGGTGAACAGATTCGGCAGCAGATAGATGCCGCGGTCGCGCATTCGCAGGCGCTCGCGTTCGGGAAGTCTGCGCGGAAGATCGTCCATGGGAAGTCGGGATTACCAGCGGGCGAATATGGTACGCCCGCCAGTGACCTTCTGGCCAATGCTCACCTCGGGCCGCGCCGATACCGGCAGGTAGACGTCGACCCGCGAGCCGAAGCGGATGAAGCCATAGCGCTGGCCACGCGCGAGGGTGTCTCCCGCCTTGACGTAGCAAAGGATGCGCCGCGCAATGAGGCCCGCGATCTGCACGCAGGTGACGTCGCCACGCGGCGTGGCGATGTGGATCGCGTTGCGCTCGTTCTCGGTCGACGCCTTGTCGAGGTCGGCGTTGACGAAGCTGCCGGGCGTGTACCACACGCCTTTCACTTCGCCGTCGACCGGACTCTTGTTCGAATGCACGTTGAACACGTTCATGAACACGCTGATCTTCAGCGCCTCGCGATTCAGATATTCGTCGCGCACCTTTTCCACCGAGACGATACGCCCGTCGGCCGGCGCGATCACCGCGTCGGCATCCGTCGGCGGCACGCGCGCGGGATCGCGGAAGAACTGCAGCGCGAACACCGCCCATATCCAGAATGGAATCGACCACCAGCCGACGAGCCAGGTGGCAACGAGCGCAGCCGCGAAGGCGGCCAGGAGAACGAGCCAGCCTTCACGGGCGATGAGGGGATTCTTCATAGGGTCAGGATTCAGGGATCAGGATTCAGGGGGCGAAATGCAGCGGTCGGCGCGGCGCAGCCGCACAAAAACCCCTGACCCCTGAATCCCGACCCCTGGCCCCTTTTAGTTCTTCGACTGGTCGACCAGCTTGTTGGCCTTGATCCACGGCATCATGTCGCGCAGCTTGGCGCCGGTCACCTCGATCGGGTGCTCGGCGTTGAGGCGGCGACGCGCGGTCATGGCCGGGTAGTTGGTCTTGCCTTCCTGGATGAACATCTTGGCGTATTCGCCGGTCTGGATGCGCTTCAACGCGTTCTTCATGGCGGCGCGCGACGCCTCGTTGATGACCTCGGGGCCGGTGACGTACTCGCCGTACTCGGCGTTGTTCGAGATCGAGTAGTTCATGTTGGCGATGCCGCCTTCGTACATCAGGTCGACGATCAGCTTGAGTTCGTGCAGGCACTCGAAGTAGGCCATCTCAGGCGCATAGCCCGCCTCCACCAGGGTTTCGAAGCCCATCTTCACCAGTTCGACGGCACCGCCGCACAGCACGGCCTGCTCGCCGAACAGGTCCGTCTCGGTCTCCTCGCGGAAGGTGGTTTCGATCACGCCGCCCTTGGTGCCGCCGTTGGCCGCCGCATAGGACAGGGCGATGTCGCGCGCCTTGCCGGACTTGTCCTGGTAGAGGGCGATGAGCGAGGGCACGCCGCCGCCGCGCTTGTATTCGGAACGCACGGTGTGACCGGGCCCCTTGGGCGCGATCATGATCACGTCCAGATCGGCGCGCGGCACGATCTGGTTGTAGTGGATGTTGAAGCCGTGGGCGAAGGCAAGGGTTGCGCCCTTCTTGATGTTGGGTTCGATCTCGTTGTAGTAGACGCCGGGCTGCTGCTCGTCCGGCACCAGGATCATGACGACGTCGGCATCCTTCACCGCGGCGGCGACTTCCTTGACGGTGTGACCGGCCTTCTTGGCCTTGTCCCACGAGGCACCGCCCTTCCTGAGGCCGACGGTGACCTTGACGCCGGAATCGGTGAGGTTGGCGGCGTGGGCGTGACCCTGCGAGCCGTAGCCGACGATGGTGACCTTCTTCTTCTTGATGAGGGAGAGGTCGGCGTCCTTGTCGTAAAAAACTTTCATGTGAGTTCCTAGTGAGAGAGTGAGCGTTGCGTGAAGGTCAGACTTTGAGGCTGCGCTCGCCGCGTCCGATGCCGGACGCGCCGGTGCGCACGGTTTCGATGATGTACGAGGGATCGATCGCCTCGAGGAAGGCGTCGAGCTTGGAGCCGGTGCCGGTGAGCTCGATGGTGTAGGTGGTGCTGGTGACGTCAATGATGCGGCCGCGGAAGATGTCGGCGGTGCGCTTCATTTCTTCGCGCCCGGCGCCGACCGCCTTGACCTTGACCAGCATCAGCTCGCGCTCGATGTGCCCGCCCTCTGTGAGGTCCATCACCTTGATCACGTCGATCAGTTTGTTGAGCTGCTTGGTGATCTGCTCGATGATGTCTTCCGAGCCCACGGTGACGATGGTCATGCGCGACAGCGTGGCGTCCTCGGTGGGCGCGACGGTGAGCGATTCGATGTTGTAGGCGCGCGCGGAAAACAGCCCGGCGACGCGCGACAGCGCGCCCGCCTCGTTCTCCATCAGGAGCGAAATGATGTGGCGGTGGTTGTTGTTGTTGCTCATCACAGCTCCTCCGCCAGGATCATCTCGGACAGGCCCTTGCCGCCTTCGACCATGGGGAAGACGTTCTCGGTCTGGTCGGTCTGAAAGTCCATGAACACCAACCGCTCCTTCAGAGCGGGCGAGAAGGCCTCCTTCAGCGCGGCCTCGACGTCCTCGGGCTTCTCGATGCGCATACCAACATGGCCGTACGACTCGGCGAGCTTGACGAAATCCGGCAGCGATTCCATGTAGGACTCGGCATAGCGGCTGCCGTAGAAGAACTCCTGCCACTGCCGAACCATGCCCATGTAGCGGTTGTTGAGCGTGATGATCTTGACCGGGATGCGGTACTGCTTGCAGGTCGAGAGTTCCTGGATGCACATCTGGATCGACGACTCGCCGGTAATGCAGGCGACCTGCGCGTCCGGGTGCGCGAGCTGAACGCCCATGGCGTACGGCAGGCCCACGCCCATGGTGCCCAGCCCGCCCGAGTTGATCCAACGCCGCGGCTGATCAAACTTGTAGAACTGCGCCGCCCACATCTGGTGCTGGCCGACGTCAGAGGTGACGAAAGCCTCGCCCCGGGTGACCTCCCACAGCTTCTCGACCACATACTGCGGCTTGATGATGGGGCTCTGCTTGTTGTACTTGAGGCAGTTCTTCGAGCGCCACAGCTCGATCTGCGTCCACCAGGCGTTGAGCGCGGCGGCATCGGGCTTCTCCTTCGCCTGCTTCAACAGCGCCAGCATGTCGGCAAGCACGGTCTTGACGTCGCCGACGATGGGAACGTCGACCTTGACACGCTTGGAGATCGACGAGGGATCGATGTCAATGTGGATGATGCGCCGCTGCTCGCGCGCGAAATGCGCAGGGTTGCCGATCACGCGGTCGTCGAAGCGGGCGCCGACCGCGAGCAGCACGTCGCAATGCTGCATCGCCATGTTGGCTTCATAAGTGCCGTGCATGCCGAGCATGCCGAGGAACTGCTTGTCGGTCGCGGGGTAGCCGCCCAGGCCCATCAAGGTGTTGGTGCACGGAAAACCGAGCAGCCGGGTGAGTTCCGTCAACTGCTCGGACGCATCGCCCAGCACGACGCCGCCGCCGGTGTAGATCATCGGCCGCTTGGCTTCGAGCAGCATTTGCACCGCGCGCTTCATCTGGCCGCTGTGCCCCTTCACCACCGGGTTGTAGGAGCGCATATCGATGCTCGCCGGATACTCAAATTCGGTGGTGTGGTAGGTGATGTCCTTGGGCACGTCGACGACGACCGGGCCGGGGCGGCCGGTGGCGGCGATATGGAACGCCTTCTTCATCGTCAGCGCGAGGTCCTTCACGTCCTTGACGAGGAAGTTGTGCTTGACGCACGGACGTGTGATGCCGACGGTGTCGACCTCCTGGAAGGCGTCCATGCCGATCGCCGGCGTCGGTACCTGGCCGGTGACGACGACGATCGGCACCGAATCCATGTAGGCGGTGGCAATCCCCGTCACCGCATTGGTCACGCCGGGGCCGGAAGTCACCAGCGCGACGCCGACGCGGCCGGTGGCGCGCGCATAGGCGTCGGCGGCATGGACTGCCGCCTGCTCGTGGCGCACCAGCACGTGCTTGAACTTGTTCTGCTTGAAGATTTCGTCGTAAATGTTGAGCACGGCCCCGCCGGGATAGCCGAACACGAATTCGACCCCCTCTTCGGCGATGCTCCGTACGACGATCTCGGCGCCCGTGGCTTCCATAAAATGACCAAAAATCAATTCGTTGGTGAACCTGTGAGGGTAATCGTTTTGCCCCGCCCCGGTCAAGAAACGGCAATCTGGCGCCTGTGGACCGCGCGAGACAAAAAACCCTCCGCGAACGGAGGGTTTCCGGGGGCGTGAAGCGCGCGCGGACCTATTCGTGCGCGATGTCGTCCAGCGCGCGCATCACGGCATTGAGCGACCCTTGCTCATGCTCGACCAGACAGACGACGTTGCCGACGTTGCACACCGTTACCGACTGCCCCTGCACGATCCAGCCCTGCGACGGCGACCAGCCCCGCATCTGCGAGAACAGCGAGAGCAGGTCGGTATTGCCCGAGACCATGCGGCGGTACCACTGCGCGAACCGCGCGAGCCGCGCCATCAGATCCGGCGGCAGCATGCCCTCGGCCTCCATCACGACGCCGTCGTCGCGGAACCGGCAGACCGCGGTCACACCGTCCATCACGAGGATTTTCTTCAGCGACATGCGCGCTCCTCAGCCAGCCTGCACGGCGCTGAAGCACGCCTCGTAGTCGGCGTCGCGGTTCTTCACCACCACGCCGCAGTTGCCGTCGACCACCACCGACCACTCCAGCCCGACCAGGGAAAAACCTTTCAGCGGCTGGAAGCCGCTTTGTCCGGTGAGCGCCTCCCATCCGCGCGCCTCCATCGAGGCGATTGCCAGATTCGCCACGCACGCACGCGCCAAAAGGTCGAGCACCTCGACGGTGAGCTCGGTGCCCTCGCGCAGCACGTGCGATTGCAGCTCGCCCTTGTCGCTGTAGGTGAAAGCGGCGAGCGCGCCCGGCAGGTTCATCATTTTCTGCAGATCCATCTCATTCCCTCCCGTTGTTGTCGCCGGATGGCGTCAGTAAAGCGCTTCCCGGGTATCCCCGCCGAGCTTGGCATACAGGTTGACGAGCAGGTCGTCGTGGATGTCGCCGACCTTGGCGCGCATGATGGTCATGACGTCATTGAGCAGCTCGTCGCGGTTTTCGATGAAGGCGAAATAGTTGCCCACCGTGCAGACGCTGATCTTGCTGCCGCGGACGATCCAGCCCTGCACCGGTTTGCAGCCGCAGCGCTCGGCAAACGAGTCGAAAATCTCCGACTGCATGTTCACCGACAGCGTGTTGGCGCGGCACAGGATGGAGGCCATGCGCGCGAACTCGTCGGTAAGCGCGCCCTGGTAGGAGAAACGGTCGCCGCGGTAGGCGTACTCCCCGGCAGCGATGACGCCGGGAATGGCCATGAGTTGCTTTACGATATGCATCGCCCCCTCCTTTGGTTTTTGATTATTTATGCTTGTAGTGCGGTGGCTTTTAACCGCCAGCCTGCAATATAGAACCACCATGCTAGACAGTGCAATAGCTACCGAGCCCGCGTCCTTCCGCGTGCGGCTTGCTGCGATGATCTACGAGTCGCTGCTCGTCCTCGCCGTCCTCTTCATCGCCTCGCTGCCTTTCCTCTACGTGGTCGGCGATGCCCAGCGCGGATGGCGCCACTTCGCCTTCCAGCTTTACATCGTCCTGCTGCTGTTCGCCTACTTCGGCACGTTCTGGCGGCGCAGCGGACAAACGCTTGCGATGAAGACCTGGCGCATCCGCCTCGTCGACCCCGCCGGCGGACGCGTTTCGCTGAAGCTCGCGGCGCAGCGCTATGCGCTGGCGTGGATCGGGCTGCTCGCGGGCGGCGCCGGTTTCTGGTGGGCGCTCTTCGACCGCGATCGCCAGTTCCTTCACGATCGCCTGCTCGGCACGCGCCTCGTTCGCGTCCCGCGCGCGCCATGACCGCGGACTGGCGCGCGACGCTGCGCGCGCACCTGCTCGACGCACGGCCCGCCCAGGTCTGCGCCCTCGACGCGGCAGCGCTGGCCTTCGCGCGGGACGTGCAGCCCGAGCTTCGCGTAAGCGAACCCGGCGGCGTCCCCGAGGCGCCCTGCGCGCTTGCGCTCGGGCTCGACGTCCTGCGGGGCCTCGATGCCCGCGCGGCCGAGGCCCTCATCCATCGCACGCGCCTGTACGTTGCACCACGCCTGCTGCTGGTCGCCGACGCCGACTGCGCGCTCGACGAAGCCGGCTTCCTCGCGCTGGGCTTCGTGCTGATCGCGCGTGACCCGGCAAGCCGCACCCGCCTGCACGCGTTCGATCTCGACACCTACAAGCCGGTGCCCGACTGGCTCAACGCCCGCTTCTGGGCGCACCCGGAACGCTGGGAGCCCTGACGCACCGCGCGGCTTGCGTCTCGCAAGCTTCCTCGCATGCGTTAAACTGCCTTCTTCCCTCCCCCGTCCGACGCCCATGAAATTCGTTCCCCACAACGCGCTGGAAGAACAACTCGCCGCCGTCCACGCCGGCACCCTCGACGCCGAGTCCTTCGTTCTGCGGTTGCCGGACCAGCAGGTTTTCATGCCGGTGCGCGACGAGAAGAATCCCATCCAGGGCTTCCAGCGCAGCACCCAGGCGGAGCCACTCATCATCGAGGACGAGGACGGCGAGCGGGTGCTCGTGATCTTCACCAGCCCCGAGCGTGCCAAACCCTTCGTCGAGCATTTCCCCGATTTCCGGGGCGGCATCCTCACCGAATTCTCGTGGCTGCTGCGCCGCATTGGTGGCGGGGTGCCGATCGCGCTCAACCCTGGCTGGGACATCGGCATGGATTTCGACGCCGACATGGTCGCGCAGCTCGTCGCCCAGCTGCCGCCCGAGCGCCCGGCCTGACGCCGTTCTTTTTCGCTCCGCCATGTTGTCCGATCGCGCGCTCGCCGCCCTTCGCACCACCCTCGGGGCCGACCGCGTGTTCGACGATGCGGCCACCCGCGCGCTCTACGCCAGCGACGAAACCCCCCGCGCGGTCATGCCGGAAGCAGTGCTGTTCCCGAGCTCGCACGAGGAGGTCGCCGCACTCGCCCGCATTGCGTTCGAGCACCGCATCGCGTTGACCCCGCGCGGCGCGGGTTCCGGCAATGTTGGCGGTGCGCTGCCTGCGCCCAGCAGCGTGGTGGTGAGCTTCGAGTGCATGCGGCGAATACTCGAGTTCGATGCGGCGAACCGCCTCATCGTCGTCGAATCCGGCGTCGTCACCGAAGAGATCGACCGCCTCGCGCGCGGCGCCGGCCTGTTCTACCCGCCCGACCCCGGCAGCGGCGCCTATTGCCGCATTGGCGGCAACCTCGCCATGAACGCAGCCGGTCCCCGCGCCGTCAAGTATGGCGTTACGCGGGACTACGTGCTCGGCCTGCGCGCGGTCACCGGCGATGGCTCGGAAATCCGCACCGGCTGCCGCACCACCAAGGGCGTCACCGGCTACGACCTCACCCGCCTGCTCATCGGTTCAGGCGGCACCCTCGCCCTCATCACCGAGGCGACCCTGAAGCTGCTGCCCGCGCCGGAGGCGGTCGCCACCTTGCGCGTGTGCTTCGCCAGCAACCGCACCGCGCTCGATGCGGTCGGCCGCGTGATGCGCCAGCCGGTCGTGCCGTGCGCGCTGGAATTCATGGACCAACGCGCGATCGAAGCAATCCGCCCTACCGGCGCGGCGGACGACCTGCCGCAGGGGACGCGCGCGCTGTTGATGGTCGAGGCCGACGGCGCGGCCGGGGATCTGCCCCGCCAGCTCGCGGCGCTCGAGCAGGCACTCGCCGGCGAAGGCCTGCTCGAAATCAAGAGCGGCTTCACCCGCGAGGCGATCGCCCAGTTGTGGACCGCGCGCAAGTCGCTGTCGCACGCCGTCAAGCAGATCGCCCCGCTGAAGATCAACGAGGACGTCGTCGTGCCCGTGTCCTCGCTCGCCGAGTTCGTCGACTTCATCGACCACACCGCCGCCGCCCACGACCTCGCAGTGGTGTCGTTCGGCCACGCGGGCAACGGCAACCTGCACGTCAACCTGATGGTGCATCCGGACAACGCCGACGAGATGGCGCGCGCCCGCGTCGCGCTCGACGCCATCCTCACCCGCGTTCTCGCGCTAGGCGGCACGCTCTCCGGCGAGCACGGTATCGGCACCGAGAAGCGCCGGTTCGTCGATCGGGAAATCGACGCGCCGACGCTCGCGCTGATGCGCGCGATCAAGCGGCAATTCGACCCGCTCGGGCTGCTCAATCCCGGCAAGCTTCTGCCCGAATGACGAAATCGCCACTGAGGCTTTACAAGCCAAAAAGGCCTGTATAGAATGCGCGGCTTCGTTGGGGGTATAGCTCAGCTGGGAGAGCGCTTGCATGGCATGCAAGAGGTCAGCGGTTCGATCCCGCTTACCTCCACCAACTCACAGGATGTTCGATGTACCGACTTGGCGTCATCACCACTTGGCTGGGGCTGATACTGAGTGTCACCGGACTGAGCGTCGGGTTCTGGAAGATGGTGAATGGCAGTGAGCACGCCGAAACGTGGATCTCACTGGTACCATTGGGGTTCGTCGCCTTGCTGCTCGGCGTAACCCTTACCCAGATGTCCAGGAAGTAGTAGTGCAGCAGTGTTGACGGCGCAAGCCGTCGTCCGGGTCCCCATCGTCTAGAGGCCTAGGACACCGCCCTTTCACGGCGATAACCGGGGTTCGAATCCCCGTGGGGACGCCAAACGCTTGGTTCGCACCGGACCGATCGCGTTTGCAAACTTAATCCAGCCACGCCAGTCTCAAAAGCGTCGCGCGCGTTGCGTGCCCGCCGATCGCCCTATTCCCTCTTCGCCCGGCCGTGATTCTGCCCCGCCTCGCCTTCGTCGATCTCGAAACCACCGGCGCCAACCCCGTGCGCGACCGCATCACCGAGATAGGCGTGATCGAAGTCGACGGCGACAGCGTGCGCAGCTGGAGCACGCTCATCAATCCCGAGCGACCGATCCCGGAGTTCATCCAGCAGCTCACGGGCATCCGCAACGAGATGGTCGCTGACGCGCCCACCTTCCGGGCAATCGCCGACGCGCTTGCACAGCGCCTCGCCGGGCGCGTATTCGTCGCGCACAACGCGCGCTTCGACTATGGCTTCCTGAAGAACGAATTCCAGCGCCTCGGCCGGCGCTTCCAGGCCGACGTGCTGTGCACGGTGCGCCTGTCGCGGGCGCTGTTCCCGCAGCACCCCCGGCACAACCTCGACAGCCTGATCGAGCGCCACGGCCTGCGCCCGCTCGATCGCCACCGGGCGCTCGCCGACGCCGACCTGCTGTGGCAATGGTGGCGCGTGGTCCGACAGCACCCCGGCGAGGCGGCGCTCGCCACCGCGGTGAGCAATCTGCTCAAGCGGCCTTCGCTGCCGCCGCACCTCGACCCCGCGCTGATCGACGACCTGCCCGAGACGCCCGGCGTGTACCGCTTCTTCGGCGAAAATGACGCGCTGCTCTATGTCGGCAAGAGCATCAACCTGCGCCAGCGGGTTCTGTCGCACTTCTCGGCCGACACCCGCGAATACAAGGAGATGCGCCTTGCGCAGGAGGTTCGGCGCATCGACTGGACCGAAACCGTTGGCGAGCTCGGCGCCCTGCTGCTCGAGAGTCGCTTGGTGAAGGACGGCCAGCCAATCCACAACCGCCGCTTGCGCCGCGCCGCCGACTTGTGCGCGTGGCAGCTCCACGAGGAGGCCGCGGGGCACTTACGCCCCAGGCTGGTGAGCTGCCACGATCCAGAATTCAGCGACGGCGGCGAACTGTATGGCCTGTATCCGACACGCCGCGCCGCGCTGACCGGCCTGCGCAAGCTCGCCGAGGCATACCAGCTTTGTCCGGCGCTCCTCGGGCTCGAGCAACCGACGGGACCGAACCGCCCCTGCTTCGCCTTCCAGGTGAAAAAATGCAGGGGCGCGTGCGCCGGTAGGGAATCGATCGGCATGCACAGCACGCGCCTTTTCGCTGCGCTCGCCCGACTCAAGCTCGACGCCTGGCCGTTCTCGGGGCCGGTCGGCCTGGTCGAGCGCGACGAATTCCGCGACCTCGAGGCGATCCACGTTGTCGACGCCTGGTGTCATCTCGGCACCGCGCACAGCGCCGACGACATGCACGCGCTGCTCGAAACGCCCCGAAGGGGAAGATTTGACATGGATACCTACAAGCTTTTGAAGAAGGCGCTCAAGAAAGGGAATCTGGAAATCCGTCGCCTGAAGGCCGCGGCAATCCATGAATGACTGGCGCCCCGAAGACGAATCGAACGTCCGACCTACCCCTTAGGAGGGGGTTGCTCTATCCACTGAGCTACCGGGGCTTGGCGCGCATTGTACCGAAGCGCGCGCCGTTCACCGAGTCGCGGCGCTATGATGCGCGCAAGGAGACACCCATGCTCAAACACGTTCTCGCCAGCCTCGCGATTGTCCTGGTGGTGGCAAGCGTCCTGTTGTGGATGCTGCGCGCCGGCGGGCAGCGGCCGGTGGGCAGCGCGGCGCCGGACTTCGCCCTGACCGACCAGAACGGCCAGGCGCACCGGCTCGCCGATTACGCCGGCCGCTGGCTGGTGCTGTATTTCTACCCGAAGGACGACACGCCGGGCTGCACGCAGCAGGCGTGCAGCCTGCGCGACGACATCGGCAGCCTGACCGAACTGAACGCCGCAGTGGTTGGCGTGAGCGTCGACAGCGTCGCCTCGCACGCCGACTTCGCACGCAAGCACAAGTTGCCGTTTCCGCTGCTGGCCGACGCCGACGGCAAGACGGCGGCGGCCTACGGCAGCCTGCTGAACCTGGGCGTGATCCGCTTCGCGCGCCGGCGTACCTTCATCATTGACCCCGATGGCCGCATCGCCGCGCGCTTCGACAAGGTTGACACGGTGCGCCACGCGGCGGAAGTCGCGCAGACGCTCCGGCAGTTGCAGGGCGCCGGCGCCTGATCCCGCGTCAGGGGCCGAGCAGCCGCTCGCGCCGCGCCTTGGTGCCCCAGATCCACACGTACTGCACGCCGGACGCGACGGCGATGGCGAATACAGTCACAAAGAGCGGCATCCGCCATGCGTCCATCGCGAGTACCCCGGCGAGCCCGCCGAGCACCAGTGCGAGCAGGGCGAACTCGCCGAACATGTGCGTCTTGCCGAGCCAGGTGGGATGGATCTCGATGTGGCCGGCGAGGCCTCGGTAACTCAGGGCGCCGAGCACGATGACGCTGTCGCGCAGCAGGATCGCCAGCGTCACCCACAGCGGGATCATTTCTTCGAGCGTGAGCATCACCAGCGTGACGACGCCGAGCGCCTTGTCGGCGATCGTGTCGAGCGCGGCGCCGAGTTGCGTCGTCAGGTTGAAGCGGCGGGCGATGAAGCCGTCGAGGCCGTCCGACACGGCCGCGGCGAGGAACAGCCAGCACGCCGGCTCCCACAGGCGCTCGAGAATCAGCCAGGCGATCACCGGCACCGCCGCGATGCGCAGCAGGGTGATGACGTTGGGCAGGGTCATGACGCGTTCGCTCATGCGCCTACCCTAGTCAATTCAGGGGCTGCCTGGCAAGCTCGTCCCAGAGCTTGTCGAGGCGCTTCACCGACACGGGGTACGGCGTCTTCAGTTCCTGGGCAAAGAGGGATATCCGCAGTTCCTCGAGCTGCCAGCGGAAGTCTTCCAGAACGGCCGGCGCGGCGCCCTTCACCTGGCCGCGCCGCGCCAGATACTTGTTCTGCAGCGTGAGCACGCCGGCCATGCCGCGCGCGTCGCGCTGCTCGGACGCGGGCAGTTTTTCCAGGCGCTTGAGAATGCCCCGCAAATAGCGCGGCAGGTCCTTGAGGTGCGCCCACGGCGTGGCGGTGACGAAATCTTTCGGCACCAGCGCGGCCAGATGCGCCGCCTCGTCGCGCATCACCGCAGGGAACTGCGGCTTGGCGGCGAGCCGTGCGGCGACCTGCGCGTGCAGGTCGAGAATCTCGGCGACGTCGCGCAGGAGCGCCTGCTTCACCACGGCGATGCGTGGCCTGGCGCGTTCCTTCTGCTTGTCGAATGCCCTCTGGCTGCGCGGCACCTCGTCGTCGCCCAAGAGCGCGCGCGCAGCGATGGCATCCATCAACCCGGCGCGCAACTGCTCGGCGCTGCCGAACGCGCGGTATTTCAGCGCCAGCGCGGTCTCGCGCGACAGGTCCTTGTCGAGCTGCTTGAATTGGGCGGCAAGCGCGAGCCGCAGCAGACGCACCACGCCGCGACGGGTTTCGGCTTCCGCCGCATTGGGCTCGTCGAGTAGGCGCAGGTCGACGTTGTCTCCCTTGTCGACCAGCGCCGGGTAGCCGGTCAGTTCGCGCCCGCCGCGCTTGAATTTCACCTGCTCGGGCAGGTCACCGAAATTCCATTCGGTCAGCCCGCTGCGCTCGAATGGGTTCGCTTCGCCGCTACCGCCGTAAGTGATGCGCGCCGCGCCGCCGAGTTGGGCGCGCAGCGCGGTCAGGTCGCGGCCACTGGCGAGTTCCTGGCCGCTGTCGTCGACCACCTCGATATTCATTTTCAGGTGCGCCGACAGTTCGCCCTTCCATTCGTCTGGGTGGATGTCGGCACCGGTTTTATTGCGGATGTAGGCGGCAAGCGCCTCGGTCAGCATCAGTTCGCCGGGTTTCGCCACGGACAGGAAGGCTGTGACGCTGTCGGGCAGCGGGATCAGCGGGCGGCGCTTCTCCTTCGGCAGGTTCTTCAGCAGTGCGGTGAGTTTTTCGCGGATCAGGCCAGGCACCAGCCAGTCCACCTGCGCGGGCTCGATGCGGTTGAGCAGGTACAGCGGCAGACGCAATGTCACGCCGTCAAGCGGATGGCCGGGCTCGAAGCGGTATTTCAGCTTGCAGGCGACGCCGTCAACCTCGAGCGTTTCGGGAAACAGCTTGTGGTCGGCGCCGAGCCCCTCGCCGACGATGTCCTCGCGCGCAAGGAACAGGATCTTCGGGTTCGTCTGCTCCGCCTCGCGGCGCCACTGTTCGAAAGCCGCGCCGTTGTGGATGCCTGCAGGAATGCGCGCGTCGAACACGCGGTAGATGCGCTCCTCGTCGAGCCACACGCCCGACTTCCGTGCCTTGTGCTCGAGCGCCTCGATTTCCTGGATCAGCGCGCGGTTGTGCGCGTGCCATTTGGCCGATGTGTCGTATTCGCCGGCGACGAGCGCGCCGCGGATGAAGAGCTCGCGCGACAACACCGGGTCGATCGGGCCATAGTGGATCTTGCGCCGCGGCGCCAGGGTGATGCCGTACAGGCTCACGCGCTCGAAGGCGACGACGCGCGCGCCGTCCTTCTCCCAGTGCGGCTCGAGATACATGCGCGTAAGCAGGTGCCGGCCTGCGGCTTCGATCCATTCGGGGCGCACCTCGGCGACGGTGCGCGCGAGCAGCCTGCCGGTGTCGGTGAGTTCGGCGGCGACGATCCATTTCGGCTGCTTTTTAGCCAGCGCGGAGCCGGGATGCACGGCAAGCTTGATGCCGCGCGCGCCCTGGTAGTTGCCCTCGCCGGGCTTCGGCCGGCCTTTCGCCTCGTCGGACTTGAAGCCGATGTTGCCGAGCAGCCCCGTCAGCAACGCCTGGTGGATCGCATCGTAGCCGGCTTCCTTCTCGTTCTCTTTCAGACCCAGTTCGCCCATCTGCGCGTGCAGCTGGCCGTGGATGTCGCGCCATTCGCGCATGCGCCGCGGCGACAGGAAGTGGTCCGACAGCAGCGTCTGCAGCTGGCGGTTGGTCTTTTTATGTTTCAGCTGCTCGTCGTACCACTTCCACAGCTTGATCCAGCCCATGAAGTCGGAGCGCTCGTCCTGGAAAATCCGGTGCTTCTCGTCGGCTGCCTGCGCGCGTTCCATCGGCCGGTCGCGCGGGTCCTGGACCGACAGGGCGCTGGCGATGACGAGCATCTCGCGCACGCAGCGATGCTGCTCGGCCGCCAACAACATTCTGGCGATGCGCGGGTCGAGCGGCAGCTTGGCGAGCTGACGGCCGATCTTCGTCAACTGCCCCTGCTCGTCGATCGCGTGCAGTTCGGCGAGCAACTGGTAGCCGTCGGTGACGAGGCGGTTGCTCGGCGGGTCGATGAAGGGAAAACCCACCACGTCGCCGAGGTTGAGCGACTTCATGCGCAGGATCACGCCGGCGAGCGAGGAGCGCAGCAGTTCCGGATCGGTGAAGCGCGGCCGGTTATTGAAATCGGCCTCGTCGTAGAGGCGGATGCAGATGCCGTCGGCGACGCGCCCGCAACGGCCGGCGCGCTGGTTGGCGGATGCCTGCGACACCTTCTCGATCAGCAGCTGCTCGACCTTGTTCCTCGCCGAATAGCGCTTCACCCGCGCAGTCCCTGGGTCGATCACGTAACGGATGCCGGGCACGGTGAGCGAGGTCTCGGCGACGTTGGTGGCGAGCACAATGCGCCGCAAGGCGGACGTCGGCTTGAAGATCGCGTCCTGCTCGGCGACCGACAGGCGCGAGAACAGCGGCAAGATCTCGGTGCCGGGCGGGTGGTGCTTGCGCAAGGCCTCGGCGGTATCGCGGATCTCGCGCTCGCCCGGCAGGAACACGAGGATGTCGCCCGGGCCTTCGCGCGCCAGTTCATCCGTGGCGTCGAGAATCGCCGTGACCACGTCCGGCGCATCCTTGTCCTTCTTCTCGCGTCCGCCCTTGGCTGATGCCTGGGCATCTTCGCGGTCGCTGCGCTCGATCGGCCGCCAACGAATCTCGACCGGATACAGCCGTCCGGACACCTCGATCACCGGCGCGCCGTCGAAGTGCCTCGAGAAGCGGTCGGCGTCGATGGTCGCCGAGGTGATGACGACCCTGAGATCGGCGCGCTTTTCGACCAGCGTCTTCAGGTAGCCAAGCAGGAAATCGATATTGAGACTGCGCTCGTGCGCCTCGTCGATGATGAGCGTGTCGTAACGCGAAAGCAGCGGGTCGCCCTGGCTTTCTGCCAGGAGTATGCCGTCGGTCATCACCTTGATCGCGGTGTCCTCGCGCACGCGGTCGGTAAAGCGCACCTTGTAGCCGACCAGGCCCCCGAGTTCCGCCCCCAGTTCCTGCGCGATGCGCGCCGCCACCGAGCGCGCGGCGATGCGGCGCGGCTGGGTGCAGCCGATGAGCTTGCCCGCCCGCACGCCAGCCTCCAGGCACATCTTGGGAATCTGCGTCGTCTTGCCCGAACCGGTCTCGCCGCACAGGATCAGCACGCGATGCTTCGCCAGCGCCGCGAGGATGTCGTCGCGGCGGCTGGAGACAGGCAGATCGGGATATTCGATGCGCAGCGGACTACTTGTTCTGGATGTACTTGACGTCATCGAAGGTTTCGAGCCAGGCCGGCTTGTATACCGCCATCACGGTGACCGCCATGCCGGTGGAAAACGCCTCCGCCCAGCTGATCAGCAGCGTGGCGTAGGGCGTGTAGTGGGCGAACAGGTAATCGACCGTGTAGGTACCGGACATCGCCATCACCGCGGTGACCGCGAGGCCGATCGCCGCCACCGACAGGGCAGCGCCGAAGAACCCGTTGCCCAGCACGTAGATGAAGAAATGGCGCGGCAGCCAGCGCTCTAGCAGCCGATAGACGTTCCAACTCACCGCTGCCGGCAGCGCCGCGAGCATCAGCGCGTCGACGCCGAGCGCGCGCCAGCTGCCATGGCCGAAGAGCGCATTGGCGGCCAGGATGAGCACGCCGGCGAAGGTCGCGCGCCAGAAGCCAAACATGAGCGTGAGCGCGGCCATGCCGTAGAGGTGGAAGCCGAGCCCTGGGCGGATCCCGGTGCGGATCTGCCACAGCGCGAGCACCGCCACCGTGGCGCCGAGCAGCAGGTTGAGCCTCGCCGGTTCGGCGAGCCGCCGCCAGTCGCCCGACATGATCCAGCGCCAGCCGAAGACGGCCAGGCCGAGCCAGCCGATGAAGAGATAGGAATCGGGCAGGACCGTCGCGGTCACGCCGAGCGCGGTAGAATTCATGCCCGAATTCTACGCGATGCCGCCATGTCCGCCGCCTCCCGCAAACCCCTTTCCGACGACGAGATCGCCGGCTACGACGACCTGCTGCAGGACCTGGGCGCCCGCCTCGACCGCGAGCTCTCGGTCGAGGGCATCGACGGCTTCACCGCCGCGCTGCTGGTCGGCCCGCGCCGGCTCATGCCCGACGACTATTTCCCGGTGCTGCTGGGCGAGGGGGGGCTTGCGGCCCTGCGCGACGACGCCGAACGCGCGCGCTTCGTCGACTGTTTCGAGCGCCGCCGCGGCGAGCTCGAGCGCGCGCTTGCCGCGCCGGTCGAGAATCTCGCCGATCCGCGCGCGCTCGCCCCGCTGATCCTCGACTGGGAGGCGATCCTCGCCGACATGCCGAAGGCCGAGGCCGACGCCCTACGTGCCGAAGGCGTGCCGGGCTACGGCGAGCTGTGGGCGGCCGGCGTGCTGCAGGCCGTCGAGCACTGGGAAGACGACTGGGAACTGCCGCCGGACAGCAAAGACGAGCAGTTCGTCGACGCCTGCCTCGACCCCTTCTACACGCTGGCCGCACCCGAATCGGAATGGACGGCGGAAGAAAAAAAACTCAGCCGTGCCGAACATGTGGCACAGGCGATCTGGTCGCTCTACGACCTGCGCGAGTTCTGGCTCGACCGCGGCATCGCGCCGGCCGCGCCGATCCGCAAGGCGCCCGAGCCCGGCCGCAACGACCCCTGCCCGTGCGGCAGCGGCAAGAAATACAAGAAATGCTGCGGCGCCGACGTCTGACCGCTTTTCCCCGCCCCTGAATCCTGACCACTGAATGAAACTCGTCCTCTTCGACCTCGACAACACCCTGCTCGCCGGCGACTCCGACTACGAATGGGGGCAGTTCCTCATCGCCAAGGGGGCGGTGGACGGCGCCCACTACGAAGCCAAGAACCGTGCCTTCTACGAGGACTACAAGGCCGGCCGGCTCGACATCTACGCCTTCCTCGCCTTCGCGCTGCGCCCGCTCGCCACGCACCCCCGCGCCGAACTCGTCGCCTGGCGCGCCGAATACGTGGAAACGCGAATCCGGCCGATGATCACGCAGGCGGCGCGCGACCTCGTCAACCAGCACCTCGACAGCGCCGACCTCGTCGCCGTCATCACCGCGACCAACCGCTTCGTCACCGAGCCGATCGCTCGGGAATTCGGCATCCCGCACCTGATCGCGACCGACCCCGAGGAGATCGACGGCCGCTTCACCGGTGAGGTCGCCGGCACGCCCTGCTTCCGCGAGGGCAAGGTGGTGCGGCTGGAGCACTTCCTCGCAGCTCGCGGCACCCGGCTGGAAGACCTCGAATCGAGCTGGTTCTACAGCGATTCGCACAACGACCTGCCGCTGCTGGAAAAAGTGCGGCACCCGGTCGCCGTCGACCCCGACCCCACGCTGCACGCCCACGCCCGCGACAAGGGCTGGCCGGTGATCTCATTGCGCGAGGGACGGCCCGTCGCGCACTGAGTCCCTTTTCTTTGCGCCGCGATGTCATAGGCTGAAAAGGTGTTCCCAACCCATGACACGCCATGAGTCACAAGCACGAAACCCTGTTGCGCACGATCCTCGAGGGCCCGGTGAGCGGCAACGTCCACTGGCGCGAGGTCGAGTCGCTGCTCACCCATCTCGGCGCCAAGGTCGAGCCGCACCACGGCGCGAGCTTCCGGGTGACGCTCAACGGCGTCGAGAACTTCCTGCACCGCCCGCACAACAGCAACACCTGCACCAAGCAGGAGCTGCGCCACGTGCGGGAAATCCTCGTTGCCGCAGGGGTCGAACTGCCCGCCCGCAAGGAATTGGGCACATGAATTCGTCACGCCACGGCAGTATCATGGCGGCATGAACGCCCCCACCACGCTTGCCGAGGGCGTCGCGCAGCAGCGTGAAGCCCTCGCCAATCTTCTGCGCGAGCCGCTTGCGCTGGCGGCCGAGGCCTGCAGCCGGGTGTGGCCCAACCGCGCCGGGCTGAACGCCGCGCTGCTGCACGCGCTCACCACCCTGCCCGCGTGCAAGTACCTGTACGCGGTCGACACCCGCGCGGTGCAACTGTCCGACAACATCAGCCGCGAGGGCCTGATCGAGACCGATTACGGGCGCGACCGCTCGGACCGCCCCTACATGAAGGAGGCCGTGCCAAGCCAGGGTTTCCTGCTGTCCGAGGCCTACATCAGCCTACGGGCCAAGCGCCCCTCGCTGACCGCGATCCAGATTGTGCGCAACGAAAGCGGCCAGGCACTCGGCTTCGTCGGCGCGGACTTCGACCTGCGCGACCTGCCGATCACCGCCAAGCTCTACGAGGAGCCCACCTACTGGCGCCAGATCAAGGGTGACCCGGCGATCCGCAGCGCCGTGTTCCAGCAGACGCGCAGCGAGTCGGCGCTCGACCGCAACGTCGACACCGTGCTCGGGGTCCTCAGCGAACTCATGGAAGACCACGGCATTTTTCACGGCAAGTTGCATTTCTCGAGCAGCCGTGCCACCGTCTGGCTGGTCGACGACCCCTACCGCTACCGCCTGCTCGACATCGACGCGCTGACCGACCCCGACACCTGCCTCATCTACCCGCGCGTGCCCTACCCCGCCAACGCCGTCGTCCCGCGCAACCGGATCCGGCCGGTGCTCGACAACCTGCGCGCGCTGCGCTTCATGGACGAGACCTTCTACCTGCGCGCCGGCTCGCTCAACATCTTCAACGGCATGGTGGGGCTCACCTTCTCCTGCGACGGCTCGCACTACCTGCCGTGGGACGAGTTCCTGTCCAAGGGCTACGACTTCTGGGCGAGCGGCAAGGCGATCGGCTGACGCCCCACAGTGGGGCAAATGCCCCTTCGCTTAACAGCTTGAATCCCAGCCCCCCCGCGTCGGATAATGCGGCATTGCGCGGGGCTTTCTGCTTTGGAAACCTATCTCCTCATCCTCATTTCCACGGTGTTCGTCAACAACATCGTGATGGCCAAGATCCTCGGGCTGTGCCCCTTCATGGGCGTGTCCAAGAAGCTCGAGACGGCCATCGGCATGGGGCTCGCGACGACCTTCGTGCTGACGCTCGCCTCGGGCGCGAGCTACCTGATCAACGAATACCTTCTCGGCACCGAGCTCTTCTACCTGCGCACGCTGTCGTTCATCGTGGTGATCGCGGGCATCGTGCAGTTCACCGAAATGTTCATCCACAAGACCAGCCCGCTGCTGTACCAGGTGCTGGGCATCTACCTGCCGCTCATCACCACCAACTGCGCGGTGCTCGGGATCCCACTGCTCAACGTGCAGGCCGACCACGGCTTCGTCGAGTCGCTATTCTTCGGCGCGGGTGGCGCGATCGGCTTCACGCTGGTGCTGATCCTGTTCGCCGGCATCCGCGAACGGCTGGAAACCTGCGACGTGCCGACGCCGTTCAAGGGCACCAGCATCGCGATGATCACCGCCGGCCTGATGTCGCTGGCGTTCATGGGCTTTTCCGGGCTGGTGAAATAAATGCTCACCGCGATCGGGGTGATGGTCGCCATCGCGGTCGTGATCGGCCTGGCGCTCGGCTGGTCGGCGATACGCTTCAAGGTGGAAGGCAATCCGCTGGCCGAAAAGATCGACGCGATCCTGCCGCAAACCCAGTGCGGGCAGTGCGGTTTCCCGGGCTGCCGGCCCTACGCCGAGGCGATCGCGAAAGGCGAGGCCGACATCAACCAGTGCCCGCCCGGGGGCGAGGAAGGCGTGAAGAAGCTCGCCGAACTGCTGGGCGTGGACCCGAAGCCGCTCGACGAGTCGCACGGCACGCCGAAACCCAAGTCGGTCGCCTTCATCGACGAGAACACCTGCATCGGCTGCACGCTGTGCATCCAAGCCTGCCCGGTCGACGCGATCGTGGGCGCCGCCAAGCAGATGCACACGGTGATTGCGTCGGAGTGCACCGGCTGCGAGCTGTGTCTGCCGCCGTGTCCGGTCGACTGCATCAGCATGGTGCCGATCGCCGAGGACTTGCCGCACTGGAAGTTCAAGCATCCGGTGGTGATGATGAAACAGGTGGCGGGAGCACGCGGATGACCCGCCCGCTACACCGCTTCAAGGGCGGCGTGCATCCGCCGGAGCACAAGGCCGAGTCAAACGGACGTCCCATCCACGCCGCGCCGGTGCCGCGCCGGCTGGTGATCCCGCTGCGCCAGCATATCGGCAATCCCGCCAAGCCGGTGGTCGAGGTGGGCCAGCGGGTACTCAAGGGCCAACTGATCGGCGAGGCCGATGGCTACATCTCGACGGCGGTGCACGCGTCGAGCTCGGGGACGGTGACCGCCGTCGGCCCGGCGCTCGTGCCCCATGTCTCCGGCCTGCCGGATGACTGCATCACGATCGAAACCGACGGCCTCGACGAATGGATCGAACACGCGCCGCTCGACTACCTCGCGATGGCCCCGTCCGACCTGCGCATGCGCCTGCGCGACATGGGTCTCGCCGGCCTCGGTGGCGCGGTGTTCCCGAGCGCCGTCAAGCTCGATCCTGGCGCGCACGTGTGTCCCACGCTAATCCTCAACGGTGGCGAGTGCGAACCGTGGATCACCTGCGACGACGTGCTGATGCGCTATCGGGCCGACGAGATCCTGCAGGGAGTCGCGGTGATGCGGCACCTTCTTGGCAGCACCGAAATCCTGGTGGGCATCGAGGACAACAAGCCGCAGGCGATCGCGGCCATGGAGGCCGCCGCGGCCAAGCTCGACTTCACGGTCGAGGTGATCGCGGTGCCGACGATCTACCCCGGCGGCGGCGCCAAGCAGATGATCGAGACGCTCACCGGCAAGCAGGTGCCCTCCGGCAAGCTCTCCACGGACATCGGCATCCAGGTCTTCAACGTTGGCACCGCGTATGCGCTGGCGCGCGCGGTGCTGCATGGCGAGCCGCTGATCTCGCGGGTGGTGACGGTCACGGGCCACGTGCTGCGGCCGCAGAATTTCGAGGCGCTGATCGGCACCCCGATGCAGCGGCTGATCGACCTCGCCGGGGACCGCGAGGGCGCGATTGGCGTGCTGATGGGCGGGCCGATGATGGGCGTGCCGATGCCGAGCAGCGAGGTGCCGGTGGTGAAGGCGACCAACTGCATCCTTGTGAAGTCAGCCGAACTCTTTCCGCCGCTGCCGAGGATGCTGCCGTGCATCCGCTGCACCCGCTGCGCCGACGCCTGCCCGGCCGAGCTGCAGCCGCAGGAGCTGTTCCGCTTCGCCAAGGCGGGCGACTTCGGCCGCGCCCAGGAATACCACCTGTTCGACTGCATCGAGTGTGGCTGCTGCAGCTACGTCTGCCCCAGCCACATTCCGCTGGTCGACTACTACCGCTACGCCAAGAGCGAGATCTGGGCGCGCGAGCGCGAGAAGCGCGCGGCCGACCTCGCGCGCGAGCGTCACGAGTTCCGCCTCTTCCGCCTCGAGCGCGAGAAGAAGGAAAAGGCCGAGAGGCTCGCCGCCAAGGCGCAGGCGAAGCGCGCGGAGCTGGCCAGCGAAGGAGCCGGGAGTGCGGCGAGCGACGCCGAGGCGAAGAAGGCGCTGATCGCCGCCGCGCTGGCGCGCGCCCAGGCGAAAAAGGCCGAGGTCACGCCGAAGAACGTCGACCAGCTGCCGCCCGACAAGCAGCGGGAGATCGAAGAGATCGAGGCGCGCCGGGCTAAAATCCGCGAACTCGCTCGCCAGCCCCTGGAATCCGACGAGAAGGCCCCCTGATGCCCAGCCCCCTCATCATCGACCGCAGCAGCGTGACCCAGGTCATGGCCTGGGTGCTGGTGGCACTGCTGCCCGGCATCGGTGTGCACGTATGGCTGTTCGGCCCGGGCATCCTGGTGACGCTTACCCTCGCAACCGCCGCGGCGCTGGCCGCGGAGGCCCTGATGCTGCGGCTGCGCGGCTACCCGGCCACGCCCTTCCTCGCCGACCTCTCCGCGATCGTCACCGCCTGGTTGCTCGCGCTGTCGCTGCCCTCGCTCGCGCCCTGGTGGCTGGTCGTCACCGGCACCCTGTTCGCCATCGTCGTCGCCAAGCACCTCTACGGCGGGCTCGGGCAGAACATCTTCAACCCCGCGATGGTCGGCTACGCCGTGCTGTTGGTGTCGTTCCCGGTGCAGATGACGAGCTGGCCCGGCCCCCTCGCGCTCACCGGCACGCCGCTCACGCTCGCCGACAGCGCGGCCATCATTTTCGGCGCGGCCTCCGCCGAGGTGGTCGACGCCGTGACCATGGCGACGCCGCTGGACACGCTGCGCACGGGTCTGCTGCAGCAGTTGACGGTGGACGAGATCATGCGCCAGCCGATCTTCGGCCATTTCGGCGGGCGGGGATTTGAGTGGCTCGCGATCGCCTTCCTCGTCGGCGGCCTCGCGCTGTGGGCGCTGCGCATCATCAGCTGGCGCGTTCCGCTCGCCTTCCTCGCCGGTATCTGGCTCACCGCGGGGTTCCTGCACTTCTTCGACGCCGGCCGATACGGCGCGCCCTGGTTCCACCTGTTCGCCCCCTCGGTGATGCTGGGCGCTTTCTTCATCGCCACCGACCCCGTCTCTGGCTCGACCACACCGCTCGGCAAGCTGATCTTCGGCTTCGTCGCCGGCATGCTCACCATCATCATTCGCACCTGGGGCGGCTACCCGGACGGCGTCGCCTTCGCCATCCTGCTGATGAATCTTTCGGTGCCGCTGATCGACCAGTATACGCAGCCGCGCATCTATGGCGGCAAGCGCGAGAAGGCGCCACCGGCATGAAGGACCTGATGCGTGCAGCCAGCCGCAACGCACTGCGCACCGGCGTGATCCTCCTGGTGTTCGCCGTGATTGCGACGGCCTTGCTGGCCTACACCTTCACCCGCACCGCCCCGACGATCGAGCGCAGCCAGCAGGCCAAGACCCTCGCCCTCCTGAACCAGGTGCTGCCGGCGGCACTCTATGACAACGATCTGCTGGCGAGCCGGCGCGCCCTTCCGCCCGACGACCTGCTCGGCACGCACCAGCCCTCCTCGATGTGGGTTGCCCGCCGCGGCGGCGAGGTGACCGCCGTGGTGCTGGAGGTGATCGCGCCCGACGGCTACGCGGGCGCGATCCACCTCCTGGTCAGTATCGACGTCGACGGCCGCCTGACCGGGGTGCGCGTGACCGCGCACCGCGAAACGCCGGGCCTGGGCGACTACATCGACCGCGCCAAGAGCCCCTGGATCGACCAGTTCGTCGGCAAGGACCTGCTCGACCCCGCGCCCCGCAACTGGCGCGTCGTCAAGGACGGCGGGGTGTTCGACGCCCGTGCCGGCGCGACGATCACGCCGCGCGCGGTGGTGAAGGCGGTCCACCAGGCGCTCGAGTATTTCGCCCGGCACCGCGCCGCCATCGTGATCCCCGATCCGCCACAAGCCCCCATGCGGGGACACGCCCCGTGAAGGAGAATGCCCCATGACCCTGAGCGAATTCCGCAGTGTGTTCCAGAATGGTCTCGACAAGCAGAATGCCGGCCTCGTTCAACTGCTTGGCCTTTGCCCGCTCCTGGCGATCAGCAACACCGTGGTCAACGCCATCTCCCTCGGACTGGCAACCATGCTCGTGATGGTCACCGCCAGCGGCGCGGTGTCTGGCGCGCGTCACTTCGTGCCGCATGAGATCCGCATCCCGGTATTCGTGCTCGTCATCGCTTCGCTGGTGACGGTCGTCGATCTCGTGATGAACGCCTTCGTGCATCCGCTCTACCTCGTGCTCGGCATCTTCATTCCACTGATCACCACCAACTGCATCGTACTGGCGCGCGCCGACGCCTTCGCTTCGAAGAATCGCCCGCTTGCCAGCGTGGTCGATGCCTTCGCCATGGGCCTGGGGCTGACCACGGTGCTGGTCGTGCTTGGCGCGATGCGGGAAATCGCCGGCCAGGGCACGCTGCTCTCCGGCATCGATCTCGTGTTCGGCGCGGATGCCAAACGGTACGTGTTGCACGTCCTGCCGGACTATCAGGGCTTCCTGCTCGCGATCCTGCCGCCCGGCGCCTTCATCGCGCTGGGACTACTGATCGCGGCACACAACTGGCGCAAGGCGCGCGCGGAACAACGCGTCCGCGCCGCCGTCCCGGCCGCCGCATGAAGCCGCCGCTGAAGAAGCGGGTGCCCAAGCCGCGCAACCCCTACGTGGCGCTGGCGATCGGGCGCAAGGCCGGCGAGCACGGCAAAGCCGGTGGCGCCCGGCGGCAGGCGGAGAAACGCGCGCTCAACAAGCGGCTCGCCGAGCAGTAAGCGCAAGAAAGCCCAGCCATGAACGCAGCGAAGCGCCATGAAATCTTTAGCCGCCTGCGTGCGGCCAACCCCAACCCCACGACCGAACTGGAATATTCGACGCCGTTCGAACTGCTGGTCGCAGTGGTGCTCTCCGCGCAGTCGACCGACAAGGGCGTGAATCTCGCCACCCGCCGCCTGTTTCCGGTCGCCAACACCCCGGCGGCGATCCTGGCGCTGGGACAGGTCGGGCTCGAGGACTACATCAAGACCATCGGGCTTTACAAGAGCAAGGCCAAGCACCTCATCGAGACTTGCCGCCTGCTGATCGAGCGCCACGGCGGCGAGGTGCCGGCCGACCGCGCGGCGCTCGAGGCCCTGCCCGGCGTAGGGCGCAAGACCGCTAACGTCATTCTCAACACCGCCTTCGGCCAGCCGACGATGGCGGTTGACACCCACATCTTCCGCGTCGCGAACCGCATCGGGCTTGCGCCCGGCAAGACCGTACTCGAGGTCGAGAAGAAGCTGCTGAAAACGACGCCGAAAGAGTTCCTGGTCAACGCCCATCACTGGTTGATCCTGCACGGCCGCTACGTCTGCCAGGCGAGAAAGCCCAAGTGCGGCGAATGCATCATCGCCGACCTCTGCGAATACAAGGACAAGACCTGGCCGGCGGCGCCAGCGAAGCCTGGGGCCGCACCCGCACGCGCCAGAAAGGCAACCCTGCGCGCGACGCCGACGACGCGCAAACGCCGCGCCGCATAAGCCATGTTCAATCCCAGCCGCGACCAGGTCCGCCAGTTCTTCTTCGACGTGTGGGCGAAGTACCGTGCCGGCCAGCCGCTCGCCGGCGCCGAGCAGCCGGCGCTCGAAGCGGTGCTCGCGCATCCCGAATACCACGCGTTGCTGGGGCAGCCCGAGCGCTTCCGTGACCGCGACTGGCTGCCGGAGGACGGCGAGACCAATCCCTTTCTCCACCTCTCCCTGCATCTGGCGATCGCCGAGCAGTTGTCGGTAGACCAGCCCCCGGGAATCCGCGAACGCTACGCGCAACTCGTCACCCAGCATGGCAACGCGATGGACGCGCAGCACGCCGTCATGGACTGCCTCGGCGAGATGATCTGGCAAGTCCAGCGCCACCAGACGCCCTTCGACTCGGCCGCCTACCTGCACTGCCTCGACCTTCGGCTCGGCCAGGCGTGAGCGGCGGCCTCAACTTTGTCGAAAAATTGTCGTTACCACTCTTGAATGCATGACGTGCCCGCCGAGGGCATCGCGCCGTGTGTCCGACCCCGAGCCAAGCGTCCCGGCAGCACGCGCTGCACCGGCTGTCTGCGTGCCGCGCGATCGGAGCCCGAGCAGGACATAGACACAGGTCGTTCGATGAAGCAACTGGAACAACTCAAGCTCGGCGGGCAACTGCCGTCGCCGCGCGGCGTGGCCCTCGCGATCATGGAGCTCTCGCGCCGCGACACCGCCACGCTGGGCGAGATCGCGCGGGTGGTGCAGACCGATCCGGCGCTGTCCAGCCGCCTCATCAAGCTCGCCAACACTGCCAGCCAGATTGCTCGGCCGGTGGTATCGGTGCAGGAGGCGGTGGTGCGCCAGGGCATGAATACGGTGCGCCAGCTCGCGCTCGGCTTTTCGCTCATCGACCAGTACCGCGACGGCGCCTGCCAGGCCTTCGACTACCAGCGCTACTGGTCGCACTCGCTGTTGATGGCGCTGGCAATGCAGGCGCTCGGCAGCCGCGTGCACGTCGGCGCGCCGGATGAGCTCTTCGTCCTAGGCCTGCTGTCGCAGGTCGGCAGGCTCGCCCTGGCGACCATCCACCCCAAGGAATACAGCGAGGTGCTCCAGGCCCACCAGGCGGCGCCGGAGACGCCGCTCGTCGCACACGAGCGCGCCAAGCTGGAGACCGATCACGTCGAGCTCGGCATCGCGATGATGGTCGACTGGGGCATGCCGCGCGTGTTCACCGGCCCGCTCGCCCAGTACGAAAACCCGGACGCGCAGGAACCCCTGCGCGATTCGCGCAGCAACAGCCTCATGCTCATGCTGCAATTGGCGCATCAGCTGGGCGACCTCGGCCTCGCCAAGCCCGACGAGCGCGCCGCACTCGCCAAGGACTGGATCGCGCACGCGGCGAAGCTCGACCTGCCGCAGGAGGACGCCGGGGTGTTCATCGACGCCGTGATCGCCAGCTGGCGGGAATGGGCCAAGCTCCTCAACATCCCTGCCAAGGCGTTGCCGACCGTCAAGGAAATCTTTCACGGCGAGCCGCAGACGGAAGACGCCGCGGGTACGCACGAGGTGCCGCTGCGCGTCGTCATCGCCGACGCCCACCCCGGCTCGCGCCAGCGGATGATCGACATGTTGTCGGCGGACGGTCCGCACTACGTCTACCCGGTGAAGGACGGCAATACGGCGCTGGCATTGGCGATGGAAGTCCTGCCGCACGTCATCATCGCTCACTACGACCTGCCGCTGCTCGACGGCCTCGAGCTCTGCCAGGCGCTGCGGGCGACCGAGGAGGGCCGGCGCATGCACATTCTGCTGACCTCGGACGACCAGCACGAGGACGAGCTCACGCGCGCCTACGAGGCCGGCGCCGACGGTTATGTGCCCGCGACGATCACCGCGAGTGGCCTGCACACCCGGCTGCAGGTGGCGCAGCGCCAGGTCCGCCTGCAGGACGACTGGGAAAAGGACCGCGCCCAGTTGCGGCAGATCGCCGCCGAGCTGGCGGTGGCCAACCGCCGGCTCGCCAACGTCGCGCTCACCGACCTGCTCACCGGCCTGCCCAACCGCCGCTCGGCGATGGACCAGCTGGAGCAGGCCTGGAGCGCCGCCTCGCGGTCGGGCATGCCGCTCGCCGTGATGCTGATCGACATCGACCACTTCAAGTCGGTCAACGACACCTTTGGCCATGCGGCAGGCGACATGGTGCTGCGCGAGGCCGCCGCCCTGATGCGCGCCTCGGCGCGGCGCGAGGACAGCGTGTGCCGCTTCGGCGGCGAGGAATTCCTCGTCATCTGCCCCAACACCAACCTCGAGGCTGCGCTCCACTCGGCCGAGCGACTGCGCCAGGCACTTGCGAGCCGGACCATCGACCTCGGCCAGACGAGCCGGCAGATCACCGCGAGCATCGGCGTGGCGGCACGCGAGCCTGGCACGGCCGACATCGACGCGCTGGTGAGCGCGGCCGACCAGGCGCTCTATGCCGCCAAGGCCGCCGGCCGCGACCGCACCGTCGGCAGCAGCGCGACCGCGGCGGGCTAGAGCGCGCGGCTCACCCGCCGCACCGAATCGTCCTCCGGGTGCGGCGTGATGCGGAAGCCGAGGGCTTCAACGAGCTTCAGCATCGGCCGGTTGGTTTTCAGCACCTCACCCTCCATGGTCTTGACGCCGCGCGCGCGTGCGACGTCCATCAGCACGTCCATCAGCTTGTGGCCGATGCCCTGCCTTTGCCAGGCGTCGCTCACCACCAACGCGAACTCGCAGCTCTCGCCATCCGCGTTGACCGCGTAGCGTGCCACGCCGAGTTCGACGTCGCGGTCCTCGACCCGGGTGGTCGCCAGCAGCGCCATCTCGCGCGTGTAGTCGATCTGTGTCAGCCGCGCGAGTTCGGCTGGCGGCAGTTCGGTGAGGGTGTCCATGAAGCGGAAATAACGTGACTCGGCGGACAAGCTCTTGACGAATGCCTGCGTGAGTTCCGCGTCCTCCGGCCGGATCGGCCGGATCACCACGTTGTGGCCGCTCGGCAGCTGCCAGTGCGTCACCAGATGGGAAGGATAGGGATGGATCGCCATGTGGCCGTAGCGGTCCGCCGTCGGCACCCGCGGCGCGATGACGATGCGGGCATCGAGCGCAAGCGCGCCCTGCTCGTCGACCAGCAACGGGTTGATGTCGAGCTCGGCGAGCCACGGCAGCTCGCACACCATTTCGGACAGGCGCAGCAGGACGTTCTCCAGCGCGGCCATGTTCACCGGCGGCCGGTTGCGGAACGGGCCCAGCAGCGTCGCCACGCGCGTGCGGCGAATCAGGTCCTGCGCGAGCAGACGATTCAACGGCGGCAACGCGACGGCACGGTCCTGGAAAGCCTCGACGTCGACGCCGCCGGCGCCGAAGGCGATCACGGGACCCAGCACCGGGTCGGATGTCATGCCAAGCAGCACCTCGCGCGCGTGCGGCCGCGTCACCATCGGTTCGATGACGATGCCTTCAAGCGTCGCGTCGGAGCGCAAGCGCTTCACGCCTTCGATCATCTCGCCGAAGGCGGCACGCACCGCCTGTCCGCTCGACAGACCGAGGCGCACGCCGTCGACGTCCGACTTGTGGGTGATGTCGGGCGAATTGATCTTCATCGCCACCGGGAAACCGATCTGCTGCGCGAGCAGCATCGCCTCGGTCGGATCGCGCGCGATCAGCGTCTGCGCGACGGGGATGTGGAAGGCCGACAGCAGCGCCTTCGATTCCACTTCGTTGAGCAGATGGCGGCCGTGCGCCAGCGCGCTTTCGATGATAAGGCGCGCGCCCTCGACGTCGGGCTCGGCCTGCTGCGACAGCGGCCCCGGCACCTGCATCAACAGGCGCTGGTTCTCGTAGAAGGCGGAGAGGAAGGAGAACACCTCGACCGCGGGCTCCGGCGTGGTGAAGAAGGGGATCCCCGCATGCTTGAACAGGCGGCGCCCTGCATGCACCTGCGCCTCGCCCATCCAGCAGGTGAGAACGGGCTTCGTCGACGTTTTCGCGACCTCGATCACGGCCTCCGCCACCTCGGTCGGGCGCGTCATCGCCTGCGGCGTCAGCATGACCAGCACGCCGTCGACGTTGTCGTCGGCAAGGCAGGCGCCGACCGCGGCGCGGTAGCGCTCGGCGTTGGCGTCACCGATGATGTCGAGCGGATTGCCATGCGACCAGGTCTTCGGCAGTACGGCGTCGAGCGCCTCCAGCGTGGCCGCCGACAACTCCGCCATGCGGACGTTCATGTCGATCGCGAGGTCGGTCGCCATCACGCCGGGGCCGCCGCCGTTGGTGACGATGGCAAGCCGGTTGCCGCGCGGGCGAATGTGGGTGGCGAGCGCGCGCGCCGAGGCAAACAACTGCAGGATGGTGTTCACCCGCACCACGCCGGCGCGCCGCACCAGCGCGTCGAACACGGCGTCGGAGCCCACCAGCGCGCCGGTGTGCGACTGCACCGCCCTCGAGCCGGCGGCGTGCCGTCCCACCTTGACCAGCACGACCGGCTTGAACCGCGCGGTGGCACGCAGGGCGCTCATGAAGCGGCGCGCGTCGCGAATGCCTTCGATGTAGAGCAGGATGCCGCGGGTCTGCGTGTCGCTCGCGAGGTAGTCGAGGATCTCGCCGAAATCGAGGTCGGCCGAGGCCCCGGTCGAGATCACGCTGGAAAAGCCGATGCCGTTGGTTTCCGCCCAGTCGAGCATCGCCGTGCACAGCGCGCCGGACTGCGACACCAGCGCGAGCTCGCCGGTAAGCGTCGCCCCCTGGCTGAAGGTTGCGTTGAGCCCGATCGACGGCCGCTGGATCCCCAGACAGTTCGGGCCGATGAAGCGGATGCCGTGGCGCCGCGCGGTCTCGCGCACGGCCGCCTCCAGCGCTGCCCCCGCCTCGCCCACCTCGCGAAAGCCCGCCGAGAGCACCACCGCGTGGCGGATGCCGCGCTGGCCGCAGGATTCGAGAATGGGCGCCACCGTCGCCGCGGGTGTCGCGATCAGGGCCAGGTCCGGCACCGCCGGCAGCTCGTCGGCGGACGCATAGCAACGCTCGCCGGCGAGCGTCGTGTACTTCGGGTTGACCGGGTAGACGGTGCCCTGGTAGCCGGCGTGGCGCAGATTGCGGAACAGTACGCCGCCGACCGAATCCTCGCGCTCGCTGGCGCCGAACACGGCCACCGACCGCGCGTTGAACAGGGGATGCAGGTAATGTTGGGGCATGGCGCTGGCGTCGGCGACGCGTGGAAATTCGACAAGTCGCCCAATCGTAGGGCAATGCCGGTTACAGTGCCATCGCGGGCGGCGTATAGTTGCCCAAACGCGCCGCATCATGCTCACCGCCTACCTCAGCCATCCCGCCTGCCTGCGCCACGACATGGGCGCTGAACATCCCGAGAGCCCCGCGCGCCTGCGCGCCATCGACGACCGGCTGCACGCGGCCCACCTGTTCGATTTCCTGCTTCATCGGGACGCGCCGTCCGTGACCCGGCAGCAGTTGCTGCGGGTGCACGATGCCGCCTACGTCGATGCCATCGAAGCCGCCGCGCCGGTGCAAGGTCTGGTCGCGCTCGACCCCGACACGGCGATGAATCCGCACACGCTCGACGCGGCGCGCCACGCGGCCGGCGGCGCCGTGCACGCGGTCGAGATGGTGATGCAGGGCGAGGTCGCCAACGCCTTCGTCGCCTGCCGGCCGCCGGGCCACCACGCGACCCGCAACCGGGCGATGGGGTTCTGCCTCTTCAACAACGTCGCCGTCGCCGCCGCGCACGCGCTCGACGGCTTCGGCCTCGAGCGCGTCGCCATCGTCGACTTCGATGTGCACCACGGCAACGGCACCGAAGACATCTTCCGCGACGATGGCCGCGTGATGCTGTGTTCCACCTTCCAGCACCCCTACTACCCGTTCAGCGGCGCCGACGGCGCAAGCGACCACATCGTGCCGGTGCCGCTGCCCGCCGGCACCGCCGGCCCCGCCTACCGCGAGGCGTTCGAGGCACGGATCCTGCCGCAGCTCGACGCCTTCCGCCCGCAGTTCGTGTTCTGCTCCGCCGGCTTCGACGGCCATCGCGAAGACGACATGGCGCAATTCGGCCTCGTCGAGGCCGATTACGCCTGGATCACCGAAAGCGTCATGGAGGTGGCGGCGCGTCACGCCGGCGGCCGCATCGTCTCGGTGCTCGAGGGCGGTTACGACCTCAGCGCGCTCGGCCGCAGCGTGGCGACGCACATCAAGACACTGGCGGGCCTGTAGGCCGCAGGCATCCAGAAACTGGACGACTGGCCGTAAAGATGCGCATGCAAGACAAGCGGTTCTACGAGTTCCTGCACCGCCAGATTCGGGTGCTGATCACGCTTTCGCTGTTGCCCGGCCTCGGCTACTTGCTGCTTGGCTGGCTCAACGGTGTGTTCCTGCCGGCCTTCGTCTGGTAGCTGGGCATCGTCGGATTTTCGCTGTGGGGCTGGCGCCTCCACCATCGCTTCGACTTCGCGACGATGAGCGAGCGCGCCCGCGAACGCTGGTATCGGCAGTGCAGCGGCTTCATCTACGCCTTCTTCCTGCTGTGGATGGCGATCTTCCTGGTCTACGTGCGGCACGCCGAGGCCAAGCTCCACTACATCGCGATCTTCACCGAGATCGGCGCCGCCGTCGTCGCGTCCACCCTGTTGGCGTCCGACAAGCGCCTGTTCCGCCCAACCATCCTCATGCTGATGGTCCCGCTGGTGGTCTACTTCGCGCTCATTGGCGAGTGGTACGGCTATGTGCTCACCGCCTTCGCCGCCACGCTCACCTGGGTGCTCCTCTACTCCGCGCAAAGCACCCATGACCTGCTCATGCGCGCCAGCCATCAGGCCACCCACGATGCCCTGACCGCGCTGCACAACCGCCAGTACTTCATTGACCATCTGCAGCAGCGGATGAACTCGCTGCGGGAAACCGGCGAGTTTTCCTTCCTGCTGCTGATCGACCTCGACCACTTCAAGACGGTGAACGACTCGCTCGGGCACGACGTCGGCGACCGCCTGCTGAACGAGGTCGTGTCCCGCCTGCTGCACCGCGCCTCCGCCGACTGCCTGGTCGCTCGCCTCGGCGGCGACGAGTTCATCGTGACCGGAGGTAATTTCGGCGAGCGCGCGGCATGCGAACGCGCTGCGCTCGAGACGGCGGAACGCCTCGTCGCCGACCTCAAGGCGCCCTACGCGATCGGCCCCCACCATCTCTACATCAGCGCCAGCATCGGCGCCAGCATCCTCAGCAGCCGCAGCGGCAACGCCAACCGCTTCATCAAGGAGGCCGACATCGCGATGTACGAGGTTAAGGCCAAGGGCCGCGACGGCGTCTTCATGTTCAGCGAGGAGATGGCTGCGCGCGTCGAGGGCAATCTGGAAATCGAGCGACTGCTCCATTTCGCCGTTGCCAGCGGCGAGATCACCCTGCACTACCAGCCCCAACTGGACCGCAGCGGACGCATCATCGGTGCCGAATCGCTCGCCCGCTGGCAGAGCGCGTCGCTGGGGACGGTCAGCCCGGCGCGCTTCATCCCCATCGCCGAGCATACCGGGCTCATCGTCGAACTCGGCCGCCACCTCCTCGAAACGGCGTTCCGCACGCTGCGCGCCTGGCACGACACCGGCCTCGTGCTCGACCAGCTCTCAATCAACATCAGCATGCGCCAGTTCACCCAGGACGAGTTCGCCGACCATGTCGAGGCGCTTGCCGAGCGCCATCTCGGTGAAGGGCTTGCCAGCAGGGTGGTGTTCGAGGTCACCGAGTCGATCGTCGCCGAAGACCTGCAGCGCGTCGTCCAGACCATGCAGCGGCTCAAGCGGCTGGGCATCCGCTTCTCGATGGACGATTTCGGCACCGGCTATGTCTTCGCTCAGCGTCATGAACCAGTTGCCGCTCGACGAACTGAAGATCGATCGCGCCTTCGTCAGCGCACTCGACGGCACCGAAAGCAAGCAGGCCATGGTGACGACTGTCCTCAATCTCGCGCGCATCCTCGGCCTGAATACCGTAGCCGAAGGCGTGGAAACGCAGAGGCAGCTCGACTTTCTGCTGCACCACGGCTGCCAGGCATTCCAGGGCTACCATTTCGCTCCGCCGCTGCCGCAGGCCGAGTTCGAAGCTCACTGGCACGCCGCGTCACGCAGGCCCACCGCGCCCCCCGGCTGAAACGCGCCGGGCGGAACCCGACCACCACCCGCTGGTCTCCCTGAAGCAGTTCCCGTCCATTCCGAAAAACTTCTCAAGAAGACCACGCATACACACGCTCAAAGACGCCGTGCTTTCCGAACTCGACAGCCTCGCCCCCGCCCTGCCCATCGGCCGCCGCGGCTTCCTGGTGACCGCGCTCGGCGCCGGCTTCGCGCTGGCCGTGCGGCCGGTCTCCGCGCAGACCGCGATCACCACCGACGCCGCAGGCCTGACCGCCGGAGAGATCGAGGTGCCGACGCCCGACGGCAAGATGCCGGCCTACACCGCCCAGCCCGCGCAGGGCACGAACTTTCCCGTGATCCTGGTCGTGCAGGAAATCTTCGGCGTGCATGAATACATCAAGGACACCTGCCGGCGTCTCGCCAAGCTCGGCTACCAGGCGATCGCGCCCGCGCTCTTCGCGCGCCAGGGCGATCCCCGGCAATACACGGCGATTCCCGACATCCTCGCGAACGTCGTGTCCAAGGTTCCGGACAGCCAGGTCATGGCCGGCCTCGACGCCTGCGTCGCCTGGGCAGGCAAGCACGGCGGCGATACGCGCCGGCTGGGCGTCACGGGTTTCTGCTGGGGCGGCCGCATCACCTGGCTGTATGCGGCCCACAACCCCCAGGTGAAGGCGGGCGTGGCCTGGCACGGGCGACTCATCAGCGCCGCCAGCGAGATGACGCGAAAGCATCCGAACGACGTGGCCGACCGCCTGCATGGGCCGTTCCTGAGGCTCTACGGCGGCGCCGACGCCGGCATTCCGAACGACACGGTGGAGAGGATGCAGGCCGCCCTCGCGGCGTCGAGCATCCATCTCTATCCGGATGCCCCGCATGCCTTCCACGCCGATTACCGCGCCACCTATCGCAAGGAGCCGGCCGAGGACGGCTGGCGGCGCATGCAGGCCTGGTTCAAACAGCACGGCGTGTGAAGCGGCAGGCCCCATGGCGAACGAAGCGGGTGCCGCTTCCGACGCGGCACCCGCATGTCACGACGTGCGTCAGTACTTCAGCGTCAGGCCCTTCTGCTGCGAAAAATACGTCGCCAGGTCGCGCAGGTCTGCTTCGCTCAGCCCTTTCACCTGCTCAGCCATCAGGGGATTTTTGCGCGCGCCGGACTGATAGTCCTTGAGCGCCTGATAGAGGTAATCCCGATGCTGGCCCGCCAGTTTGGGAAAGGCGGAAATCTGGCTCACGCCGTCCGGGCCGTGACAGGCGGCGCAGGCGGCCGACTTGGCCTTACCTGCCTCATAGTTGCCCTTGTTGGCGTGAGCAGGCAGCGCCGCGCCAAGGGCAGCCACCAGCACGAAAACGATTCGCTTGGTCATGAGGTGCCCCCGATCAGTTGGCCGGACCGCTGTAGGACGAGGCGTAGTACGCTGCCAGGTCCTCCATGTCCTGTTCGCTCAGGCTCGCCGCGACGCGCGTCATGCTCGGATGCTGGCGCTCCCCACTCTTGTAGGCCTTGAGGGCAGCCACGATGTAATCGGCATGCTGCCCGCCCAGTAGGGGCACGCTGTAAACGCGCGGATACGCCGTGCGCCAACCCGGGATACCGTGACATCCGGCGCACATGGATGTCTTCTGCTGACCCGCCTTGGGGTCGCCCGCCGCCTGCACCGGGGCGGCGAGCGCCCACAGCACGGACGCGCACAGCGTCATCGTCATGTATTTCATCGTCCTCGCTCTCTTTGGTGATGTTGTCATTCAGGCCCCATCTTTCGCAGGGCTCGCGGGGATTATAGAGCCGTATGCTGCACCGGCGGGATCAAATTGCTAACGATAAATCCTTTTCTACCAGCGAGTTAAAGTATTATTCGCTAATATGCTTCTGGAGTTTGCGTGAACGACTTTCTGAGAGCCTGCCCACTCTGGCTCTATCGAGTACTGCCCTTCCTGCGCTGGGCATCCGACGTCACGCCCCAGACCCTCAAGGCCGACAGCCTCGCCGCCCTCACCGGCGCGCTGATCGTTCTGCCGCAAGCGGTGGCTTTCGCAACCATCGCCGGCCTGCCGCCCGAATATGGCCTCTACGCCGCGATGGTGCCCGCCATCGTCGCGGCCTTGTGGGGCTCAAGCCGGCACCTGGTGTCGGGGCCGACCACCGCCATTTCGATCGTGGTGTTCGCCTCGATCAGCCCGCTCGCCGAGCCGGGCAGCCCACAGTTCATCGGCTTGGTGCTCACCCTCACCTTCCTCGCCGGCCTGATCCAGCTGGTGATGGGGCTGGCGCGGCTGGGCATGCTGGTCAACTTCATTTCCCACACCGTCATCATCGGCTTCACCGCCGGCGCGGCGATTCTCATCGCGGCGAGCCAGATCAAGAACTTCTTCGGCCTCGACATGCCGCGCGGGGCGCATTTCCACGAGGTGCTGATCCAGTTCGGCACCCACCTCGCCGACATCCAGCCCTGGGTGATGGCGGTCGGCGTGATCACCCTGGTCGCCGGCGTGCTGGCCAAGCGCTACCTGCCAAAGCTGCCTTACATGATCGTCGCCATGGTCGTGGGCGGCGCGGCCGCCGCCCTGCTCAACGCGCAGCTCGGACCCGAGGTCACCGGCATCCGCACCGTCGGCGCGCTGGTCGCCTCGTTCCCGCCGTTCTCCCTGCCCGACTTCTCGCTCACCGCGATCAAGCAGACGCTGTTCCCCGCCTTCATCATCGCCGTGCTCGCGCTCACCGAGGCGGTCGCTATCGCGCGCTCGGTCGCGCTGAAATCCGACCAGCGCATCGACAGCAACCAGGAATTCATCGGCCAGGGCCTCTCCAACATCGCCGGCAGCTTCTTCTCGGGCTACGCCTCGAGCGGCTCGTTCAACCGAAGCGGCGTCAATTATGCGGCCGGCGCCAAGACACCGATCGCCGCTGCGCTGTCGGCCGTCTTCCTGCTGCTGATCGTGCTCCTGGTCGCCCCGCTCGCGGCCTACCTGCCGGTGCCGGCCATGGCGGCGATCCTGTTCATCGTCGCGTGGGGACTGATCGATTTCCACCACATCGGCGAGATCCTCAAGCGCCACAAGCGCGAGCGCATCATCCTCGCGCTGACGTTCTTCGGCACCCTGATCGACCTCGAGAAGGGCATCTTCCTCGGCATCCTCGTGTCGCTGATGTTCTACCTCTACCGCACCTCGCAGCCGACGATCCGCGAGATGGTGCCGTCAGTCGCCGACCGCGACAACCCGCGCCGCAAGTTCGTCCCGGCCGCCACCTCGGACGCGCCGACCTGCCCCCAGATGGCGATCCTGCGCGTCGAAGGCTCGATCTTCTTCGGCGCGGTCGAGCACGTGCAGCAGCATTTCCGTAACGTCGATGAGAGCGACCCGCAGAAGAAGCATCTCCTAATCGCCTCCCGGGCGATCGGCTTCATCGATCTGGCGGGCGCCGAATTGCTGGCGAAAGAGGCGACGCGACGGCGCAAGCTGGGCGGCGGCCTCTATCTCGTCGGGGTGCAGCCGGACCTGTGCGAGATGCTCAAGCGCAGCGGCCAGGTCGATACCGTCGGCGAGGACCAGATCTTCCGCCACAAGGGCGACGCCATCGCGGCCATCTATCCCCGCCTCGACCCCGAGATCTGCCGCACCTGCACCGCGCGCATCTTCCGCGAGTGCCACGTCGCACTGCCCGACGGTACGCCGCGCGGCGGCGCCTGAGCTACTGACGGCGCCGCCAGACCCACGGCGGCAGCGGGTCGGGGTCGGACCATAGCCCGCGCCGCGCGCGGCGCGCCTCGTCCTGCAGCTGCCCCAGGGGGTCTGCGGCATCGCGCGCGGCTGCCCACGCATGGCCGCGCCGCACCAGTTCGGCGCTGACGTCGAGACCGTCGACATTGAGCCGGCCAAGCGTACGCCCGTAGGCATCGGTCGCGACGCCCTCGAGTTGAGCCGGCCGCTTCAACGCCAGCGCCTTGAGCGCCTGGGTGGCGGCATCGCCATGCGGCTGCCCCACCTCCGGCGCATCGATGCCTGCGAGCCGCACCTTCAGGAAAGCGCGCGAGGATGGGTGATAGTGGTCTGGCTTGAACAGGACCGTGTCGCCGTCGATGACGACGATGACGACGCCGTACACAGGATTCGCCCATGCGATCGGAGCGAGCACCAGCGCCGCCAGGACGAGAAGGATTTTCAACCCGCGAGCATCTCCGCCGCGTGCTGACGCGTCGTCGCGGTGATTTTCATGCCGCCCAGCATGCGCGCGACTTCCTCGACCCGCGCCGCCTCGTCCAGCACCTCGATGTTGGAGGTGACGAGCCCGCCGCCCGCCTGCTTGGCGACGCGCAGGTGCTGCGCGCCACGCGCGGCGACCTGCGGCAGGTGGGTGATGACGAGCACCTGCCGGGTCGCGCCCAGCTTCGCGAGCCGCCTGCCGACCGCATCGGCGACACTGCCGCCGATGCCAACGTCGACCTCGTCGAAGATGAGCGTCGGCACGCCCGCCACGCCCGAGAGCGCAGTCTGGATCGCGAGGCTGATGCGCGACAGCTCGCCGCCCGAGGCGATCTTGCCGAGCGGCCCGGCGGGCAGGCCCGGATGGCTCGCGACGACAAAGCTCACCTCTTCCATCCCGTGCGCGCGCGGCTCCGGGGCTGGCTGCAACTGGATGTCGAGATGGCCGCCGGCGAGCGCGAGTTCGTGCATCGCCGCCGTGACCTGCTTGGCGAGCTTCGCCGCCGCCTCGCGCCGCTTCGCGCCGAGCTGCCGGGCGAGGTCCTGGTAACGCGCCAGCGCGCCATCCTCCGCCGCCTGCAGCGCGTCGAGGTCGTCGCCGGCTGCCAGCTCCGCCAGCCGCGCCTCGAACTGCGCCAGCACGTCCGCGAGCGCCTCGGGCTGCACGCGATGCTTGCGCGCCAGCCGGTGCATCTCGCCCATGCGCCGGTCGAGTTCGGCGAGGCGCTCGGGATCGAGGCTGAGGTGGCCGGCATAGCGGCGCAGCGCGTGCACCGCCTCGGCGAGGTCCGCGCTCGCGGCGTCGACGAGCGCGGCGACGTCCTTCAGGCTGTCGTCGAGCGCCTGCATCGCGTCGAGTCGTGCACGCAGTTCGGCGAGCTGGTTCGAAACTGCGGTCTCGCTTTCGTCCAACCCATCGATCAGCGCGTGGCTGCCCTCGAGCAGGGTGGTGACGTGCGCCAGACGGCCGTGCTCGCTCTGGATCTCGTCCCAGCGAACCAGATCGTCGCCGAGCGCGCGTAACTCCTCCACCGCGAGCGTGAGGCCTTCGCGCTCGATCTGCCGCGCCTGGCCGTGGGTTTCGGCGTCGAGCCGGCGCTGGCGCACGGCCTGCCATGCGTGCCAGGCCGCGTTCACGTCCGCCGACAGCGCCTGCGCCCCGGCGTAAGCGTCGAGCACCTCGCGCTGGGTCTGCGGCCGCAGCAGCGCGTGATGCGCGTGCTGGCCGTGGATGTCGAGCAGGTGGTCGGCGGCTTCCTTGAGTTGCGCGAGCGTCGCCGCGCTGCCGTTGACGAAGGCGCGCGAGCGGCCGCCGGCATCGATCACGCGGCGCAGGATCAGCGTGTCGTCGTCTGCGGCGAAGCCCGCTGACTCGAGCCAGGCCGCCAACTGCGGCAGACCGTGGATGGAAAATTCAGCGGCGATCTCGGCGCGCGGCGCCCCCTGCCGCACCACCCCGCCCTCGGCCCGGTCGCCCAAGGCCAGTGCCAGCGCGTCGACCAGGATCGACTTGCCGGCGCCGGTTTCGCCGGTGAGCACGGTCAGCCCAGGCCCGAAGTCGAGCTCGACCGAGTCGACCAGGAGGTAATTACGTATCGAGAGATGCGTCAGCATGAAGGCTTGCCGCGTTATAGCTTCTTGCCCCAGTGGAGCTTCTGCCGGAGCGTGTCGTAGTAGCTGTAGGAATGCGGATGCAGCAGGGTCACCGGGCGGCTGGCGCGGGTGATCCACACGTGGTCGCCGCTCTTGAGGTCGAAGTGCAGCTGGCCGTCGAAGTGCACGCGGGCGTCGTCCGCGTAGGTGAGGTGGAGTTCGATGCGCGAATGGCTGCTCACCACGATGGGACGCGCGGACAGCGTGTGGGGACAGATCGGCACCAGCGCGACAGCTTCGAGCGTGGGGTGGACGATGGGCCCGCCTGCCGACAGAGCGTAGGCGGTGGTACCCGTCGGCGTGGTGACGACCAGGCCATCGGCCCGCTGGCCGTAGACGAATTCGCTGTTGATCGCGATCTCGAGGTCGATGAGCCGGCCCGAGCCGCCCTTGCCGAGCACCACGTCGTTGAACGCGGTCGCCTCGAACACCCGTTCGCCGCCGCGGCGGATCTGGCCGTTGAGCAGGATGCGCTCCTCGGCCACGTACTGGCCGCTGAGGATCTCCGCCACCGCGTCGAACATGTCCTCGACCGTGATGTCGGTGAGAAACCCCAGCCGTCCCTGGTTGATGCCGATCAAGGGCGCACCGTGCGGCGCCAGCTCGCGCGCGATCGACAGCATGGTGCCGTCGCCCCCCAGCACCACGACGGCGTCGCTCTGCGCCGCCAGGTCATGCAGCGTGCGGGTCGGATAATCAGTGATGCCGAGATGGTCGGCAGTCTGGCAGGCGAGCAACACCGTATGGCCCCGGGTCTTGAGGAACGCCGCGAGGGCGCGCACCGAGGACTCCATGTCCCGATTGTCGGGTTTGCCGACCAGCCCGACGGTGTGAAAAGGCGTTTGCATGGAAGGCGATTATATAGGGGGCCTCGGTGCGAAGGGCGACGATCCGGGGAAAGCGGATCTCAGGGTCGGGGGACTCGGTCGAAGATTTATCGCGGCCGTTGGCCGCTGATCCGCAGAATCCTGAATCGAGCCCCCTGAATCCTTATAATGGCCCTATGCTCAACGACCGCGCGCGCATCCTGCTGAAAACCCTGGTGGAACGGTACATCGCCGAGGGCGAGCCGGTCGGCTCGCGCACGCTGTCGAAACACTCGGGGCTGGACCTGTCGCCGGCAAGCATCCGCAACGTGATGGCCGATCTCGAGGAAATGGGCTTCGTCGCAAGCCCGCATACGTCGGCAGGCCGCGTGCCGACGCCGCGCGGCTACCGCTTCTTCGTCGACACCCTGCTCACCGTGCGGCCGCTCGACCAGGTGGCGGTCAGCAAGCTCGAGACCGAACTCGCCCCCGCCGACCCGCAGCGGCTCATCACCGCGGCGTCCACCCTCTTGTCCGACCTCAGCCAGTTCGCGGGCCTGGTGATGACGCCGCGCCGCAATCCGGCGTTCCGCCAGATCGAGTTCCTCAGCCTTTCCGACAAGCGCATCCTGCTCATCATCGTCACCAGGGAAGGCGAGGTCGAGAACCGCGTCATCCTCACCGAGCAGCCCTACACCGCAGCCGCGCTCACCGAGGCGGCCAACTACTTCAACCAGAACTTCGCCGGACTCACCTTCGACCAGGTGCGCGCAAAATTGCGCGACGAGCTCGGCCGCATGCGCGACGACATCACGCGGCTCATGAGCGCGGCGGTCGACGCCGGCAGCGAAGCGGCGAGCCAGGAAAACGTCGTCGTCGCCGGCAGCCGCAAGTTGCTCGACGTCGAGGAGCTCTCGAGCAACGTCGGCAACCTGCGCCGCCTGTTCGACGCCTTCGAGCAGAAGACCGGTCTTTTGCAACTGCTCGACCAGTCCCGGCGTGCCGCCGGCGTGCAGATCTTCATCGGCGGCGAGTCGGATCTCCTGCCGCTCGACGAATGCAGCCTCGTCACCGCCCCGTACTCGGTCGACGGCCAGGTCGTCGGCACACTCGGCGTGGTCGGCCCGACGCGCATGGCCTACGAGCGCGTGGTGCCGATCGTCGACATCACGGCCAAACTCCTCTCCAGCGCACTGTCCCATTACTGATGCCCTATCTCAAGGAACCTCCGTACACTCACGGCCAGCAAGCGAAGACCGGCATCCTGCTGGTCAACCTCGGCACCCCCGAGGCGCCAACCAAACAGGCGCTGCGCCCCTACCTCAAACAGTTCCTCTCCGACCCGCGCGTGGTCGAGATTCCGCGCGCGGTGTGGTGGATCATCCTCAACGGCATCATCCTCAACACCCGGCCGAAGAAGTCGGCCGAGAAGTACGCGTCGATCTGGACCACCGAGGGCTCGCCCCTGAAGGTGCACACGGAAAAACAGGCCAAGCTCCTGAAGGGCTGGCTCGGCGAGAAAGTCGCCTCGCCCTTCATGGTCGAGTACGCGATGCGCTACGGCCATCCCGCCATTCCCGACTCGCTGGCGAGGATGAAGGCGGCCGGCTGCGACCGCATCCTCATCCTGCCGGCCTACCCGCAGTACGCCGCGTCTTCCACCGCGACCGCGTTCGACGCCGCGTTCGACTGGCTGCGCCAGACCCGCAACCAGCCCGCGCTGCGCACGGTCAAGCACTACCACGACCACCCCGGCTATATTCACGCGCTCGCCGCCAATATCCGCGACCAGTGGCAGATGCACGGCCGACCGGACGTGCTGGTGATGAGTTTCCACGGCGTACCGCGCTACACGCTGGAGAGGGGCGACCCCTACCACTGCGAATGCCAGAAGACGGGGCGGCTGCTCGCCGAAGCGCTGGGCCTGGAACCCGCACAGTACCGCCTCACTTTCCAATCGCGCTTCGGTCGCGCCGAATGGCTGCAGCCCTATACCGACAAAACCCTCGAAATACTCGGCCGAGAAGGTGTCGGCCGCGTGCACGTCGTCGCGCCCGGCTTCACCGCCGACTGCCTCGAAACACTCGAAGAGCTCGCGATGGAGGGCCGCGAGACCTTTCTCACCGCCGGCGGCAAGGACTTCCGCTACCTCGCCGCGCTCAACGAGCATCCCCGGTGGATCGAGGCGCTCGGCCAGATTGCTCTGGAGAACCTGGGCAGCTGGGTAAGTGAAACCTGGGACCGCGACGCCGACGAGGCCGTGCGCCAGTTGAGCAAGCGCCTCGCGCTCGAGCAGGGCGCCCGCGGCTGACGTCACTGGGTCGTTCGCGGCCGAAGCGGCAAGGCGCCATCAGCAAATCCGGGGACTCTATAAGCATTTGCTTGTTGACTGAGCGCTTTATACCGGCGAGCATCACGTTTATGGACTAGAGCGCATCGCTCGAATCCGTACGCCAAGGCCGCGCGGGCGTCCGGCGCCCCGCTGGCTTAAGAAATCTTTTTCGGAGGAAATCATGCTCAGAAAGACAGCCCCCCTCGTCGTGGCCGGCTTCGTCGGCCTTGCCCTGTCAGGCGTTGCCGCCGCGGCCGACACCCATACCCGAACCATCGCAGCCACCTGCATGTCGTGCCACGGTCCGAATGGCAAGAGCCTCGGTGCGATTCCGAGCATTGGCGGGCTAAACAAAGATTACTTCGTCAAGGCGATGAAGGACTTCAAATCGGGGGCGCGCCCGGCAAGCATCATGAAGCGCCACGCCGCTGGCTACACGGAGGCCGAGTACGAAGCGCTGGCCGCCTACTTCGCCGCCCTGAAGTGATCCACCGAGGAGACCCAACATGATTCTGAATCGTCGCGACTTTCTGAAAATTTCCGGCGCGGGCGCTGCCGCAGCGGCTCTCGGCGGATGCGCCACCACCGCGAGCGGTGGCCGCCCCAACGTCGTCGTCGTCGGTGCCGGCTTTGGCGGCGCCACCTGCGCCAAGTACCTGCGCCAGTGGGGCCCGAACATCAACGTCACCCTGATCGAGCCGAACGACAAGTTCATCTCTTGCCCGATCTCCAACTGGGTGATCGGCGGCATGCGCAAGATGGACGACATCACCCACGGCTACGACAACCTGCCGAAGTACGGCATCAGGATGGTGAAAGACAGCGTGGTCGCCATCGACACCCAGAAGCGCACCGTGACCACGCGCGGCGGCTCGACGATCGGTTACGATCGCCTGGTGATCGCCCCGGGCATCGAACTGCTGACCGACAGCATCCAGGGCTACAAGGATGCCGAGGCCGCCGGCAAGGTCGTCCATGCGTGGAAGGCCGGCGCGCAGACCGCGTTGCTGAGGAAACAGCTCGAGGCCATGCCGGACGGCGGCGTATACCTGCTCGCCATTCCGGGTACCCCCTACCGCTGCCCGCCCGGACCCTACGAGCGCATTTCGGTGGTGGCCAACTACCTGTCGAAAGCCAAGCCGAAGTCGAAGATCCTCGTGCTCGACACCAACCCCGACATCGTCTCCAAGAAGCCCCTGTTCACGGACGCCTGGTCGACGAAGTACCCGGGGATGATCGAGTATCGTCCGAGCAGCGCGGTGACCGCCGTCAACGGCGCCAAGATGACGGTCTCGACCGAGTTCGACGAGATCAAGGCCGATGTCCTGAACGTGGTGCCCCGGCAGCGCTCGGGCGACCTGTGCGCGCTCGCCGGCGTGCGCGACAAGAACGGCAACTGGTGCACGGTCAACTTCACGACTTTCGAATCCGTGCATGTGCCGAACGTCCACGTCATCGGCGACTCGGTGCAATCCGGCCTGCCAAAATCCGGCCACATGGCCACCAACCAGGCCAAGGTCTGTGCCGCCGCCATCGTCGAAATGCTCGCCGGGCGCCAGCCCGATCCCATCCCGGTCATCGCCAACACCTGCTATTCGGCGACCTCGGATTCGACGTCCGGCTATGTGGCCAACGTCTATCGCTACGATCCGGCCAAGAAGGAGTACGTCAACCAGCCCGAGGGCGGCGCGACGGCCAAGGGCGACGAGCTCAACTTCGCCTACAACGAGTCGTGGGCGAAGAACATCTGGGCGCACGTGCTCGGCTGATCGTCCCGCTTGCTCGGCAGAAACGGGGCTTCGGCCCCGTTTTTTTTGGTTCTTCGCATAATCTGGAGGAAGAGTAGGTTTGAGGTCGGTTGCAAATCGTGGAGCCCAACGGGTTAAGCGGCCATCTTTTTTGCATAGTACTGTTGACTGAAAGCGGCGGGCGACAGATGGCCGAGTCGTGCCTGCTTTCGAATCCGGTTGTAGAAGATCTCGATATATTCTGTGATCTCGCGCTTGGCCTGCTCGCGGGTTGCGAAGCGACGGTGATGCACCCGTTCGGTCTTCAGAGAACCCCAGCAACTCGCCGTGGGTGCGTTGTGTCGGGCTACGCCCTCTCGCCTGCCGGCTCGCGAAACTGCGCTTCGCTTGATTTCTGCGGTCAACCATCCGCCACCACCGAACCCCAGCTCCCAACCGACAACGGGCGGGGGCTTTCTTTTTTCTGCCTGCCACGCACCGGTCACGCCGGCGGCGGAAGGCGGTCAATCCACGCCTGCATCGCCTGCGGACGCTGGAAATGGTAGCCCTGGAACCGTTCGCAGCCCTGGTGGCGGAGGAACTCCAGCTGTTCGGCGTTTTCCACGCCCTCGGCGACGACCTCCAGGTGCAGGTGGCGCGCCATCGACAGGATGGTCTCGACCAGGGCAACGTCGTTGGGGTCGTTCGGGGTGTCCTGCACGAAGCTCTTGTCGATCTTGACCTCGGAGAGAGGCAGCCGCTTGAGGTAGGCGAGCGACGAGTAGCCCGTGCCGAAATCGTCGAGGGCAAAGCGCAGGCCCAGGGTCGCCAGTTCGGTCATCCGGGCCACCGCTTCGGAGGCATGCTCGACGAGGAGGTTTTCCGTGATTTCGAGCGTCAGGTACGTGGGGTCGGCGCCAGTGGCCGCGAGAATGTCCCGCACGCGCTGCACGAAATCCGCCTGGTGAAACTGGCGCGGGCTCACGTTGACTGCGATGCGCAAGCCCCGCCCTTCGGCGTCCAGCCGCGCGATCAACTGGCACGCCTCGCGCAGCACCCACTCGCCGATCTGCACGATGAGGCCCGACTCCTCGGCCAGGGGAATGAAGCTCGCTGGCATGACCATCCCTCGCTCGGGGTGGCGCCACCGCACCAGCGTCTCGGCGCCGATGAGCGCGCCCTCGGCATTCACCTGCGACTGCAGGTGGAGTTCGAAGTGACGCTCGCGCACGGCCTCGCGCAGCGCGTGCTCCAGCGTGTAGCGCTCGCTGATCGCCGCCTGCATCGTCGGCTCGAAATACGCGAGCGCGTTGCGGCCGCTTTCCTTCGCGCGGTACATGGCGGTGTCGGCCTCGCGCATGAGGTCGTCGACGGTTTCAGAATTCTTCGGAAAGAGGGTGATGCCGATACTGGCGCTGCTGACGAACTCGCGGTCGTCGACGACCACCGGCGTCTCCATGGCGTGGCGGACCTTCTCCGCCACCGACATCGCCAGCGTGCCGGCCTCGCCGAGCTCGGCCGCAAGGTCGGGCAGCAGGATGACGAACTCGTCGCCGCCGAGGCGGGCGACGGTGTCCTCTCGCCGCAGATAGAAAGCGAGCCGCCGCGCCACTTCACGCAGTACGGCGTCGCCGACAGCGTGACCATGGACGTCGTTGATGCGCTTGAACTGATCGAGGTCGACGAACATCACCGCGCCGCACCGGCGGCTGCGGCGCGCGACGGCGAGGGCCTGTTCCAGCCGGTCGAGCAGCAGCAGCCGGTTGGGCAGCCCGGTCAGTGCATCGTGGTAGGCGAGCCGCTCGATCTCGGCTTCGGCCCGCTTGGCGTCGGTGACGTCCATGCAATGACCGACGTAGCCGATGAAGTTGCCCTGGGTATCGAAGCGCGGGCTGCCTTGGTCGAGAATCCAGCGGTATTCCCCACTGGCGTGACGCAGCCGATACTCCATCGAGAAAGGCTCGCGGCGGGCGAAAGCGGCGCGATAGGTTTCGAGACAACGCGACAAATCGTCCGGATGCACCCCCTCGGTCCAGCCGCTTCCGAGCTCCTGCTTGAGCGTCCGTCCCGTGAAGCGCAGCCAGGGTTCGTTGAAATAGTCGCATTCCATGTCGGGGCCGGACGTCCAGATCAGCGCCTGGCCGCTGTTGGCCAACGTGCGGAAGTGCAGCTCGCTGTTGGCGAGCGCCTGGCGCAGGCGGTACTCCTCCGAGACGTCGCGGAACACCAGCACCACACCCTGGAGCGCCCCTTGGTGGTCGCGGATGGGCGCCGCGCTGTCGGCGATGTGATGGCGTACGCCATCGCGCGCCTTCAGCACCGCGTGGTTGGCGAGCCCCACCACCGTTCCTTCGCGAATCACCTGTGCCACCGGGTTTTCAACCGCCTTGCCAGTGAAGGCATGCTCGACCACGCACACCTCGGCGACCGGACGCCCGAGCGCTTCCTTCTCGGACCATCCCGTCAGCGCCTCGGCGACCGGGTTCATCAGCGTGACGCGCCCCGAGATGTCGGTGGCCAGGATGGCATCGCCGATCGAGTTGAGGGTGGTGGCGAGCCGCTCCTCGCTGGTCGCAAGCCGCGCCTGGGCCTCTTCGACGGCGCGTGCCATGGCATTGAAGCGCTCGGCAAGCGTGGCGACTTCCTGCGCGCCGACTTCCGGCACCGCGACGTCGCGCCGGCCACGCTGCATTTCAGCCGCCGCGGCCGACAGCCGGCCGAGCGGCGCGGAGACGAGACGATGCAGCAACCCACCCAGCAGCAACACGGCGAACACGGTCGCGATCATGTCCGGCGCGCGTGCGCGCAACACCAGCGCCTGCATCTGCCTGTGTTCGTTCGCGAGGTCGAAGACGATGAATACGACGCCGAGCCGGCGACTGCGCAGCTCACCCGGCTCACTCGGCAGGGAAAAAGCCTGCATCGCGGCCGTGCGCACACCGCGGTCGTCGAGCTTGAAGAAGACCGGCAGGCGGGTCTCCTGCGCCTGCCCGAAGCGTTTAAGGTCGAAGTCGTGCATTACCGACTGCACCGATTGACCGCGCCAGTCCGAGCGCTGCGCCGCAAGCACCGTTCCTGCCTCGTCGAGCAGCATCACCGCCTCGACGCGCCGGTCGGTCGCCATCTGGGCAAGGTCGGCTTCGATCAGGTTGCGGCTGGTCTCCCAGCCATACTCGGCCATCCGGGCGAGGTGCGCCGTGTGTGCCAGCAGATCCTGCCGCGCCGCCTCGTCGAGCTGCTTGATGCGCTTGTCGAGGGCGTTGAGCAGCGAGCCGCCGAGGACCAGCAGCAACAAGACCGCGAGTGCGAACGGCAGCGCAAAGCGCAGGGGCAGCCGCCGCGTCATCCCGGCCCCTCGGGCAGGAAACGCGGATCGACCAAGTCGTCGAGCACCGGAGGCCGCTTCAAGAGCCCTGCGTCGAGCATCACGCGCCCCACCGTGGCCGCTGACCGCATGAGCGTCGGTGCCTTGCCGGCGAGCCAGGTGCGGTTGGTCGCGCGGTCGATGAAATGGACGCCACGATGCGCAGCCTGGACCACGTCAGGCTGCATCCCCAGCCGTGGCGCCATCCGGCGGTAGGCGTCGTCGGGCGCCTCGGAAAGATGGTCGAGCGCGCGGAAGTAGCCCGCCAACAAGGCGCCGAAATGCGCGGGCACGCGGTCGAGCGCCTCGGAACGGGCGGCCAGCACGTCGACGATGAGCCCGGGAAAGGCGGCGCTGTCGTAGAGCCGGTGCGCGCCGAACGCCTCGAGTTGGGTGGCGATGGGTTCCCAACTGATCAGCACGTCGACCTCGTTCGCCTGGTAGGCGCGCACCTGGCGGTCGGCGGTCAAACGGATCTTGGAGACGTCGGCGGGATCCGCTCCGGCCTCCTCGAGCAGCTTGGCGAACATCAGCGCCCCGGCGGCGGTTTCCTCGACACCGATTCGCTTGCCGCGCAAGTCCCCGAGCGTTTGGATTTCGGGCCGCGCCATCACGACATCGGCGCCGGCCGAATAGTCGAACACCAGGAGGGCGCGCACGTCCAACCCGCCCTCGCGGGCCAGCAGGCATTCGTCCAGGGTGAGCGCGGCGGCCTCGAGATCCCCGGTGGACAGCGCCATCAGGCTCGATGAGTTCGAGGGCATTTCGACCAAGCGCAGCGAGGCGGGGTCATAGAAGCCAAGCTCGCGCGCGAGAAACAGCGGGCCATAGCCGACCCACATGTTGGCCCCCACCCGCGTGACCGGCGGCGGCGCGCTGCAAGCCGCCGCCCAGGCAAGCGGTGCCAGGGAACCGGCAACCAGGAACCGGCGGCGTCTCGGGTTCATGCGCTCTCTCCACGCGTTGGCCACGTCACTTTCCCGCACGGGGGGGCGCTCCCGGCGGCTGCCTGCCTTTCGTTCTTTTTTGCCCGTCGCGCAACCTCTTCTGCCGCAGTTCTTACGACGAGCCTTTTCCTAGCATACTTCGTCACAGGAACAAGCCAACAAGGTATCGCTAATGTACCTGCACCGCCCCGCCCCGGTTTCCCCGCCATGACCGAGATCGCCGCCTGGCTCCCCCCCGAATTGGGCGAACTGCCGCGCTACGTCGTCGCGCTGGCGATCGGCTTGCTGATGGGCCTGGAACGGGAACGCAACCCGGCCGCCAAGGCGGGACTGCGCACCTTTGCGCTCACCGCGCTGTTCGGCGTGCTGGCCGCCCATCTCGGCGCAGCCCTCGACGCGCTCTGGCTGATCCCCGTCGGCCTGCTACTCGTCGGCGGCATGATGATCGCCGCCTACCTGCGCGCGCCGACGCCGCCCGACAGCGATCCCGGCACGACGACCGTCGCCGCCCTGATGCTGTGCTACGGCCTCGGCGTGCTGGTGTGGCATGACGAAGTGCAGCTGGCGGTGATGCTCGGCATCGGCGCCACCATGCTGCTCTACTTCAAGCCCGAGCTGCGCGGGTGGAGCGAGCGCATGAGCCGCCACGACCTGCTGTCGGTGCTGCAGTTCGCCGTGCTCGCGCTCATCATCCTGCCGCTTTTGCCGAACCGAGACTACGGCCCCTACGGCGCGCTCAACCCGCACCAGATCTGGTGGATGGTCGTGCTCATCGCCGGGGTCAGCCTCGCCGGTTACGCCGCCTTGCGCATCGTCGGCCAGCAACGCGGCGCGGTGATACTGGGGCTGCTTGGGGGGATGGTTTCATCGACCGCAACGACGCTGGCGTTCAGCCGGCACGCGCGCGGCAACCCTGTTCTCGTTCCCGTGTCGGTCATCGTCATCGTTCTAGCCAACCTCGTCGTACTGGTGCGGCTGGGGGTGCTGACCGCCGTGGTGGCGCCTTCCGTGCTCAGTGCCCTGTTGCCGGTGCTGGGCGGCGGCCTGCTCGTCGGCGTGCCCGGCGCGGCCTACGGGGTGTGGCGCCTGCGGCCGCAAGGCGACCTGCCGGCCCTGACCATGGGCAATCCAACCGAGTTGCGCACCGCGCTGGGCTTCGGCCTGCTGTATGCGGTCGTGCTGCTGGCGGCCGCCTGGCTGTCGGACTGGCTGGGCACGCGCGGGCTGTACGCCGTGGCCGCCGTCTCCGGCCTCACCGACGTCGACGCCATCACCTTGTCCAGCCTGCGCCTGCATACCCTGCATACGCTGTCGACCGGCGCGGCAGTCAACGTCATCACGCTGGCCGTGCTATCGAACCTGGCGTTCAAGTCGGTGCTCGCCCTGGTCGTCGGCGGCTGGCCGATGGCACGCCACGCAATCGCCGGCATGGGCGCGGCGGGCCTCGGGCTGATTGCGGCGTGGGCTATAATTCGCGGCTTTTCCGCCTAGTCACCGAGCACAGCCATGGAAGCCGAAAGCCTCAACCAGATCGAATCGAAACTCGCCGACCTCGGCGAGCGCGCGGGCCAGCTCAGGGGGTTTCTTTGACTACGCTGCGAAGAAAGACCGCCTCGAGGAAGTGATCCGCCTCTCGGAGGCACCCGACTTCTGGAACGACCCCGAGAAAGCGCAGGCGCTCGGCCGCGAGCGCAAGGCGCTGGAGGACGTGGTGCTGGTGCTCGACCGCATCGCCACCGGCCTCGCCGATGCCAGGGAGCTGTTTGAGATGGCGCGCGCCGAGAACGACGACGAGACGCTCGTCGCGGTGCGCGAAGACCTCGCACGCATCGAGCAGGACGTGGCGCAGCTCGAATTCCGCCGCATGTTCAACAACCCGGCCGACCCGTCGAACTGCTTCCTCGACATCCAGGCCGGCGCCGGCGGCACCGAAGCCTGCGACTGGGCGTCGATGCTGTTGCGGCAATACCTGAAATACGCCGAACGCAAGGGCTTCAAGGCCGAGCTGCTGGAAGAGACCGAAGGCGACGTCGCCGGCATCCGCTCGGCGTCTATCAAGATCGAGGGTGATTACGCCTATGGCTACCTGCGCACCGAGACCGGCGTGCACCGCCTGGTGAGGAAATCGCCGTTCGACTCGTCCGGCGGACGCCACACCTCGTTCGCCAGCGTGTTCGTCTACCCCGAGGTCGACGACTCGATCGAGGTGGAGATCAACCCCGCCGATCTTCGTGTCGACACTTACCGTGCTTCCGGCGCGGGCGGCCAGCACATCAACAAGACCGACTCCGCGGTGCGCATCACGCACATTCCGACGGGTATCGTCGTGCAGTGCCAGAACGACCGCTCGCAGCACAAGAACCGCGCCGAGGCGATGGCCATGCTGAAATCCAAGCTCTACGAAGCCGAACTCAGGAAGCGCCAGGCCGAGCAGGACAAGCTCGAAGCCGGCAAGGCGGACGTCGGCTGGGGCCACCAGATTCGCAGCTACGTGCTCGACAACTCGCGCATCAAGGACCTGCGCACCAATGTCGAAGTCTCCGCCACCCAGAAAGTGCTCGACGGCGACCTCGACGTGTTCATCGAGGCGAGCCTCAAGCAGGGCGTCTGATGCACGCCGACGGCGAGACGCAGGCGCTCGGAGAGTTCTTCGCCGCAGGGGTCGTCGCAGAGGACATTCCGCCCTTCTTTCCGCTGCTCGCGAACCGTCCGCTGATCGGCGCGCTGATCGCGCTGTTTCGCGGCGGCGACGAGGAGGTCATGGTGCGTCTGATGGTGTTGCGCGAGATCGGCCTCAGGGCCGACGCGCCCGAATGGACGCCGCGCGAGCTCGAGGCGTATTTCACCTTCCTCAACCAGACCAAGCTCAACACCGTGCTCGCGCGGCTGCGCGAGCACGGCCTGCTGCTGTGGGACGCGGAGCGCCGCGTCTACCAGCTCTCGACCGAGGGGCGCATGGTGCTTGCCGCGCTCTCCAACCTGCTCGCCTTTCACACCGAACAGGACGGCGAGCTCGGCTTCCTCGCGGCGCAGGTCGCCGCGGGCGCGGCGGTCGGCAAGCTCTCTGCCGAAACGCTCGCCCATCTCCTCGCCCGCCTTGGCGAGCTCGAGGAGGCTTTCGCCCAGGCCGTCGCTTCCGGATCCGAATTCCGCCTGCGCGCGGCCCAGGCGAAACTCGCCTCGGTACAGCAGTGGATGGACAAGGCCAACGACGTCATGCGCACGCTCTCCGCCGAAGGGCTCGACGACGATACCTGGCGGCTGGCGCAGCAGATCGGCCAGCGCCAGTCCCGTCTGGTACGCATGGCGTCGGTCTTCCAGCGCGAGCTCGCCGCGATCGCGCGCCAGCAGGTGCATCTGTCGCAGGGCGGGCTGTCCACCTCGGAACTCGCGGCCTGGCTGAAGGCGCAGCCGGCAGACGCGCTGGCGCGGCTCGCGGCAGGGCTCGCCGTCACACCCGAGAGCGTCTTCGTGCTGCCCGACGTCATGCTCGACAACACCGAGGCGTTCCTTGCGCGCGAACAACCCAAACGCACGGTTTCGACGATGCCCGCGCCGTCCGAGATCGAATACACGCAGGAGATTCCGCTCGAGCCGCCGCGCGAGCTGGTCGAACTCACCCGCCAGCTCGCCGGGCTCGAGGCGCCGGCGGGGGTCGCCGACACTGTCGTCGGCGGCGGTTTCGCCGCGGCGTCGTACCGACTCTCGCTCCTGGCGCTGCTGGGCGAGACCAATATAGGCCCCGAGCTCGCGCCGCTGGCCGATCTGCCGGTAAGGCTCGAATGGGGTGACGCGCTCGAAACCGTCGGCCGCGGCGAAGTCGCGCAGATCAGCGCGGGACGCCTGTTTCCCAAGGAGAACGAATCGTGAACACCGACGCCGCCGCCCGCCTGATCGCGCGCCTGCTGGCGCTGCGCTTCCTGCCGCGCGAGGATGCCGAAGCGCGCCGCCTGCTGGTCGACACCGGTTTCCGTGACGAGGTCGAGGCACGGCTCGCCGCGTCCGGCCTGCGCCTGCTGGCCCATCCCTTCGCCGCGCACATCTCGGTCGCGCTCGCGCGCGAGCAGGAAGCCGCCGTCTTCGAGCAGAACGACGCCTGGCAGGCGAGCAACATAGGCCTGCCGAAGGACGCCGCGGCGCTGCTGGTGATCCTCTGGGCGCTCATCATCCTGCCCAAGCGCGAGCGCCAGCTGGCCGGTGAAGCGGCGCAAACCGACGCGCAGAACGAGCTGTTCGAGACGGTGAGGCTCACGCCGGCCGCCCACGAGGCTTCGCGCGGCATCCCCGAGAACGTGCTGCTGGAAGACTATGGAAAATTGCTCGGCGGCCGCGCGCGCCTGCAGCAGTTTGCGCTGCCGCAGTTGTCGCGACTGGGCTTCATCGAGCGGCGCAACAAGGTGATCTTTGAGGGCCCGCTGCTCGACCTTGCCTTCGACTACGCCGACTTCGCACCGCGCATCCTCGAGGGCGCCTTGTCCGACCTTCTCAAGCAACGCAAGGTGCTCGAAGACACCCCTACCGGAGAGACCGCCTGATGTTCCGCCTGCTCGAACTGGAAACCGTGCACTGGGATTTCTGGCGCAATTTCCGGCTGCCGCTTGACGCCTCGATCATCACCATCTCCGGGCCCAACGGCTCGGGCAAGACGACACTGCTCGACGCCATGCGCACCCTGCTGGCGCTGGACTGCTCGAAAAAGCGCGACTACAAACGCTATGTGCGCAGGAACGGCGAGGATTTCTGCTGGCTGCGCGGCGTCGTCGACAACCAGCGCCCCCCCGGAAGCAGCCGCCGCCCCTTCGGCCTGCCCTATACCAGCGACCGCATCACGCTCGCCTGCCGCATCGACAGAAAAGGCGGCGACTGGACGCGCAAGTACTGGATCGCCGACGGCGAAGTCGGCCTTGCGGACATCGAGCAGGCCGGCGAGGAGTTCGGCGTGCGCGACTACCAGCGCATCCTGCACAGCGCCGGTCTCTCGCCCGCGATCGCGCGTGTGCTGTCGCTGGAGCAGGGGCAGACCGACAAGCTGTGCGAGTTGAGCCCGCGCGAGCTGCTCGACCTCGTTTTCCAGGTCTTCGGCGACAAGGAGGTACTCGACCGCTACGAGGAGGCGCGCCACCACCAGGAACACACGGCGCGCGAGCTCGACGCCGCGCAGAACCAGCTCGAGGCGCTCGGCAACAGCCTGGAACGGCACAACCAGAAGGTCAACCGCTTTCTGGAGTGGCAGCGCCTCAACCAGGAACGCACCGCGCTCGTCGGCGAAATCCGCCCGCGCCTGGAACATGCGCTGCTGCAGCGCGAAGCCGAGCATGCCGCGCGCACGCTGGCCGCGCAGCGCCGCGACTGGCGCGTCAGGCGCGGCGAGCATGCGGCACTCAGGCGCGAACTCGAAACCCAGGCGCAGCTGCTCGCACAGGCCCAGCTGCGCCGCCAGGCGGCGCACGACAACGAGCGCGTGCAGAACCAGGCCCTGAACGAGATCAACCGCGAACTCGGCGGCTGGGAAGTCATCGTCCGGCAGCAGCAGCAACTGGAAGCGCAGGCCCAGGCGGCAGGCGGCCAGGCCGCCGATGCGGGCGAGATTGCGCGGCTGGAGGCGCAGCGCGCCGACTTGCTGGTGAAGATCGCCGGCCTCGCCCAGCGCCAGGCGCAACTCGACGAGATGCTGGAAAACCTCGCCGCCGGGCGCCGCGCCGACCCGGCCGATGTCGCCGCGTTCCGTCGTGCGCTCGGCGAGGCCGGGATCGAGCATCATCTCCTGACCGACGTCGTCGAAGTCGTCGACGCCGGCTGGCAGCCGGCGGTCGAGGCCGCGCTCGCGCCCTTCGCCTACATCGTGCTCCTGAAGCACGCGCGCGACGCCGAACGCGCGATGGCGCTCGGCGAAACGCTGCGCTACCGGCATTTCATCGTTCCCGAATGCGTCGCCGCCGGGCTGCCGCCGCAGGGGTCGCTGCTCGAGGTCGTGCGCTTCGCGAGCCCCATACCCGAGTGGCTGCTGCGCGCGCTCGAGCGCACGCGCCGGGTCGAGGACGTGGCGGCGGGCAGCACCCTCCCGCGCGGCGAGGACTGGATCACCCGCCAGGGCTATCTGCGCGAACGCCGCGGCGGCCGCTACGCCGCCCCCGAACAGGCGCGCTTCGGCCGCGCGCGCCTCGACGCGCTGCGCGACGAACGCGCCCGGCTCGAACACCAGCTCGCGCCGCTCAAGGCGAGCCAGGCCGAGCTTGCCGCCAGGATCCACGCGCTGAAGGCCGCGCTGACGGGGGAAACCGCCGCCGCCCAGCTCGCCGCGCGCGCCGCGGAATTCGCCGAAGCGCGTCAGCAGGTCGAAGCGCTGGTGCTGCGCCGTCGCGACAACCGCGTGCTGGCGGCGCAGCAGGAACGCGAGGCGGCGGACGAGAACCTCGCCCGCGCGCGCGCGCGGCAGCTACAACTGGAAAACGACCTGCGCCGCCTGGAAAAGGAGATCGCCGAACGCGAGAACCGCGCTGGACGCGAAGAACAGGTCCGCCGCCGGCTGCGCCTGCGCGAACAGCGCCGCAGCTTCCCCGCCGCCTGGCGCGACGCCGCGGGCAGCCAGCAACTGCTCGAGAAATGGCGCGACACGACCAACGTCGACCGCCGCATCGAGGAAATCGAACGCCGTTTTGCCGAGGAAAGCTGGGAAACCGACGACGCCGTGATCGCCCTGCGCGACCGGATCGCCGCCAACTATCAGGAGATGGAGCGCGACCTCGCCATCCGCCGCCGCGACAACGACCTCGCGCGCCAGCAGACCGACGCCGCGCGCGAAAACTACATCGCCGTGCTGCGCCACACCGTCGGCCGCTACGCGAAGAACCTGAAGGCGCTGGGCGAGCTTGCCGGCGTGCGCGTGGAACACGAACCGGTCGCGCTCGGCAACGACGACGTCACGCTCGCGCAGGCCGGGCTCGCCGTGCGCTTCGACTTCGACGCCAAGGGCTTCATGGGGATGAACGACGGCGACGCCTCCGGCGGGCAGCAGGTGATGAAGTCGCTGATCCTGCTGGTGGCGCTGATGATGGAGGAATCGCGCCCCGGCGGCTTCGTCTTCATCGACGAACCCTTCGCGCACCTCGACATCGTCAACATCGAGCGCGTCTCCGGCTTCCTCAAGGCGACCCGCGCGCAATACCTGCTCACCACGCCGGTCACGCACAACGTCAACATCTACGACCCGGCGACGCTCACCCTGGTGACGTTCAAGAAACGTCCAGGCGAAACCTGGGCGCCGGGCGTGAAAGTGCTGGTGCGCGACACCGCGACCGCGCACTGAGCATGCTGCGCGTCGTCGTGCAGAGCAAAACCCGGCGGCAGCGCATTGCCGACCAACCGCCGCGCGGCCTCGACAGCCTGCCCGACGACTGGCGACAGCTGCTGAAGCGTTGGGTCAGACGCGGTGGCGACAGCCGCTGGGACACGTTGCGCAACGACGCCGGCGTGGGCGGGCAGAACCGGGCGCAGGCGCTGCTCGACTGGCTGCTGGAAAACGGCTGGATACAACTCGACGAAAAATTCGAGCGCGCGGCCTGGTGGCCGTATCGCGTGCGTTTTCTCGACCCCGCCGCGTTGCGCGCGGCGCTCGGCATCGTCGACGCGGATACCGCCGCCGCGCAATGGCTGGCGCTGCGCTCAAATTTGCCGCCCGAGTCGCCGCTCCTCGACGCGCTCGACACCCTGCCGCCCAAAACCGCGCTCGCGCGCGCCGACCTCGTCACCGCACTGGCGTGCTGGCGGGAGGAGACGCGCAGCGGCACGCAGCGCGACTTCGCCCTGTTCGCGCGCGGCGCGACCAAGGCCGTCACCGCGGCGGAATGGGCCTGGCTCGGCGAGGCCGCCGATCTTGCCGAATGGGGCATCGAGCGCCACACGCCGCTCTTGCTGATCGCCGCGCCGGTCGAACTGCATTTTCCGCACGCCGTGCTGAACCTCGCCGCCTGCGTCGATTTCTGCGCCCTGACGCCAGCGACGCTGGCTGCCGTTCAATCCGCAAGCGGCACACCCGAGCACTGGCATCTGGTCGAAAACCGCACCAGCTTCGAGCGCGTCGCGCGAAGCCGCAGCGCACACGATGGCGTCGTCTGGCTGCCTGGTTTTCCGCCCACGTGGTGGCGAGAGGCCGTGGCAAAGCTGCTCGCGCTCGCCCCCGCGCCCGCCGCCATCGCCTGCGACCCCGATCCCGCCGGCGTGGCCATCGCCCTGCAAGCCGGCACCCTGTGGCAAGCCGCCGGCCTCGACTGGCAGCCCTGGCGCATGGATATCGCCACCCTGCAGGCGCTGCCCGGTCACGCCCCGCTCAACGCCTGGGACAACGCTCAAATTGCCCAACTGCGGCAGGCACCTCTACTGCCCGCGCCGCTCGCGGCACTGCTGGATTACATGCAGCAGCACGGCATCAAGGGCGAACAGGAAGGCGCGCTGTAGGCCGCTCAGAGCGGGCTTGCATGGCCCCAGCCCGGCGTATATCCTGTATATACACAGGAGATTCATCATGCTCACACGCGTTTTCAAGAGCGGCAACTCGTTGGCCGTGCGAATTCCAAAAGAATTGGCCAGCGCGCTGTCCAGCCAGGAGGTCGACATCGAGAAAGTCGGCGACACCCTTGTCCTGCGTCCTGCCGTCAAGCGAAAACTAACCGGTCTGGCCGAGGCGTTCGCCGCTTTTCCGCCCGGCTTCATGGCCGAAGGCCGCGAATTTCACGAACAGAAGGAACGCGATTGGAGCGGCTTCGGGGAAGGCGCCGCCGTGCATCAGGACCACCCTGAGTACAAACCGGCAGGCGACAAATAAGCCTATGCGCTATTTGCTCGACACCAACATCTGCGTCCACCTCATCCAGCGCCATCCACCCGGCCTGCTGCGCCGCTTTCAGGAATTCGATTACGGCGACTTGGTGATCTCAGTCGTCACCCTGGCCGAATTGCGACACGGCGTCGAGCGCGACCCCATCACCAAGAACGAAGCCGAACGTGCGTTGCATGCTCTGCTGTCTTATCTGCCCGTTCTGCCGATCGACAACACGGTCGCCGTGCAATACGGCGTTTTCGCCGCTGCCGTCCGCGACCGCCGCCGTGACGCGCTGGATCGGCTGATCGCCGCGCACGCTGCAAGCCTCGGCCTCACGCTCGTCACCAACAACGCAGCCGATTTCCGGGATTATCCCGGCCTCGTCGTCGAAAACTGGGTGTAGGCCACCCGCCTCGCACCACCACACAGGGCCTAACCCATGCGCACCGAAACCCCCGTCACGCTCTATCTCAAGGACTACGCCCCGCCCGCCTGGCTGGTCGACACGGTCGATCTTCATGTGGCGATCTTCGATGGCCACACCGAAGTCAAAACCCGCCTCGCCTGCCGCCGCAATCCGGCCATGCCGGCCAGCCCGCTGGTGTTGAACGGCGAAGCGCTGGAGTTGGCAAGCATCGCGCTCGACGGCGCGGCGCTCGACCCGGCGCGATATGCCTATGCCGACGACCTGCTGACGATCACCGCGCCGCTGCCCGACACGTTTCAGCTTGAAACCACGGTGCGCATCCTTCCGGATGAAAATACCCAACTCTCCGGCCTGTACAAGTCGCAAGACGGTTATTTCACCCAGTGCGAGGCCGAAGGCTTCCGCCGCATCACCTTCTACCCCGACCGGCCGGACGTGATGGCGGTATTCAGCTGCACGGTCGAAGCCGACCGCGCGCGCTTTCCGCTGCTGCTCTCCAACGGCAACCCGGTCGCCTCGGGAAGCTGCGACGACACGAGCCGCCACTGGGTGCGCTGGCATGACCCTTTCCGCAAACCCGCGTATCTGTTCGCGCTGGTGGCGGCGAAACTCGACGTGCTCGAAGACACGTTCACCACCGCGTCGGGGCGGCGCATCGCGCTGCAAGTCTTCGTCGAACCCGGCAAGCTCGACCAGTGCGGCCACGCCATGTCAGCGCTGAAAAAAGCCATGCGCTGGGACGAAACGCGCTTTGGCCTGGAATACGACCTCGACCGCTACATGATCGTCGCGGTGGGCGATTTCAACATGGGCGCGATGGAGAACAAGGGCCTCAACATCTTCAACACCAAATACGTGCTCGCGCGCCCCGATCTTGCCACCGACGCCGACTACCAGGGCATCGACCGCGTCGTCGCCCACGAGTATTTTCACAACTGGACCGGCAACCGCGTCACCTGCCGCGACTGGTTCCAGCTGTCGCTGAAGGAAGGCCTCACCGTGTTCCGCGACCAGGAATTCGGCGCCGACGTGCACTCGCGCGCGGTCACCCGCATCCAGGAAGTGCGCGCCTTGCGCGCCAGCCAGTTCCCCGAGGACGCGGGGCCGATGGCGCACCCGATCCGCCCCGCCTCCTACGCCGAGATCAACAATTTCTACACCGCCACCGTCTACAACAAGGGCGCGGAAGTCATCCGCATGATCCACACCCTGCTGGGCGAAGCCGGCTTCCAGCGCGGCATGAAGCTCTATTTCGATCGCCACGACGGCTGCGCCGTCACCTGCGAGGATTTCGTCGCCGCCATGCAGGACGCCTCCGGCGTCGATCTCGCGCAGTTCCGCCGCTGGTACGCGCGCGCCGGCACGCCGGTGCTGAAAGCCACGAGCGTTTACGACGCGGCGGCGCAGACCTGCACGCTCACGCTCACGCAAAGCCTCGCGCCCACCGCCTACGAAAAACGGCTACTGGATGCCGGCCAGTCGATAGATCAGGGGTCCCTGCACATTCCCGTCGCCGTCGGCCTGGTGCTGCCCGACGGCCGCGATGCCGAGCTGCGTCTCGCGGGCGAGGCGGCATCGGCGGGCACCACCCGTGTGCTTTCGCTCACCGAAACCACGCAAACCTTCGTCTTCGAGCACGTGCCCGCCGCCCCCGTCGTCTCGCTGCTGCGCAATTTCTCCGCCCCCGTGCGGCTGGACTTCGAACAGACCGACTTTGAGCTCGCCCACCTGATGGCGTTCGATGCCGATGCCTTCAACCGCTGGGAAGCCGGCCAGCGACTTGCCACGCGCGTGCTGCTCGCGGGCATGGCGCAAGGCGGCGCGGGCGACAACTGGATTCCCCCCACCTTCATCGACGCCTGCGCCCGCGTACTCCAGGACGGCATCGACGGCGACGCCGCGCTCGCCGCCGAGGCGCTGGCCCTGCCGTCCGAAACCGTGCTCGCCGACACCGTGGCCGCCGCGGGCAGCGTCATCGACCCCGACGCGATCTTTGCCGCCCGGCTGGCCCTGCGCCGCGCGCTCGCGCAGGCCTTGCGCCCCCGGTTCGAAGCCGCCTGGCACGCGCTCGCCCCCACGCGCGACTACGCGCCAGACGGCGAACAGGCGGGCCGCCGCGCCTTGCGCAACACCTGTCTCGCCTATCTCGCCGACGCCGCGCCGGCCGAGATCGCCCCGCGACTCGTCGCCCAGATTCAAAGCGGCGGCAACATGACCGACGTCGCCGCCGCGCTCGCCACCCTGGCCCAGCTCGACGTGCCCGAGCGCGCGCCTGCGCTCGCCGCCTTCTACAGCCAATGGAAAGACGAAGCGCTCGTCGTCGACAAATGGCTGGCCATCCAGGCCACCGCGCGCCCCACCACCGCCGCCAGCGTGCGCGAACTCATGCGCCACCCCGCATTCGACCTCAAGAACCCCAACCGCGTCTACGCCCTCATCCGCGGCTTTACCGGCGGCAACCCGCGCGCCTTCCACGCCGCCGACGGCACAGGCTACGCCCTCGCCGCCGACGTCATCGATGAACTCCAGGCCATCAACCCGCAGGTGGCCTCACGCCTCGCCCGCAGCTTCGACCGCTGGCGCCAGTTCGACGCCGGGCGGCAGACGCACGCGCGCGCCGCGCTGGAGCGCATCGCGGCGGTCGAAGGGCTGGCGAAGGATGTGGCGGAGGTGGTGGGGAATGCGCTGGCGGGCTGATCGCAGAAGCTGCGGCATCAGCTTTCAGGGCGCAAGAGTGGCGAATGTTCGGCCACAGCCGACCACGAAGTCGCTATCGACAAAACCATACTTGAGGCGACACATTCAGCTAAGAGAATCAATGGGGGCAGATAACATACAATATCGCGTCTGACCCTGAGGTTTCCCCACGAATCACGCAGCCATTGCGCGGTTGATTGCGGCGCTGACCTGACTTCGCAGCACGTGTCGGTACGGCCACGGGTTTTTGAGTTTTCGTAGCAGCGCAGGCGAATCAATCACCCGCTTTGCCAGCATCATCACCGACAGCTCCGCCCGATCACGACGATTCGTGCTCATCAACTGCAAATGCAATTGCGCGGCGCGAGCCGCCTCGCCAATCAATCGTTTAGCCATTTGTGCGATATGCCCGATCAACAGCAGCACTTGCAGGCGCTGCTGTCCGTGGCTACGCGACAAAGCCAGCCCCGCCCCCAGAACAACATTTTTCGTGTCGCGAAACTCCTCCTCAATGCGCATACGCTGGGCATACAGCCTGACCACCGCCTCGGCACTCAGGTGACCAAGACCAGGCGAGCAACTCAACAACCAGGGTTCGCGGTAGCGTGAGGCGCACTTTCTGGCCGTGCTGTTGTTCTTTACCTTGCCGCTGGCGTAGCAATGTTTGCGGCCTTTGGGCGCATGCCTGACCAGCACCAGACGACACGTGAGCGGATTGTTTCGCACGGTTTCAAACGCTCCCAGGTCTGCCGCCACGGTATGCGCTTGTTGATACAGAAGCTTTGCGGGTTGGCATGCTTCTGTCTCGTTCTTGCGCACGAAGTCGCGGTTACGCACCCGCCCAATCCATTGCCAGCCCTGCGCTGCGATGAGCCGGAACCATGGGTTGCGGAATCCGGCATCGGTCATGACGATGGGCGGATGCGCGCTCTGGGGAAGCAGGTGTGCCAGCCGCGCCGATGTTGCGCGTATGCACGGCAAGACTGCCCAGATGTTTGCGGGGGTGAACTTCTTCGTACAGGGTGATCGAGCGGCCATCGCAGACGACGGAGGCGCGCAGCCAATGCCATTGCATGTCCGCTGTCAGGCCAGACCAATCGACCACGATGAGAATCTGCGGCAAACCGGTCAGCCATTGCCGCGCGAGCGCGGCATAGAGGTCGAAACAATGCGCTTTGAGAGGGTTGTTGCCCAGCAGTCGATCCACGCACTTGACGCGATGCCGCACGCTGGTTGTGCGGGGTGTGCCAACGGCCAGGGCGACGAGGCTGAGCGCATGGCCGTTGACCGAGGAGACCACCACATCATGCAGGGCGCGCCAGCGCGCAGCGTGCATGAGCGGTAAACAGCATTGCATAACTTGCGCTACGATAGTTGGCGTATGCATGGCACGATCTCCTTGGCGGCTTCGACACCTCAAGGAAACTAAATCGCTGCCATGCATGCACTGTTTTTGCGGAAACTACTCTTTAATCAATTGATCTGCAATGAATATTCGTGGGGAAACCTCAGGGTCGGACACCATATGGCGCGAAAATCAATGGAGCCAAGGCGATTCGGCCCAGGACAAGTTCTAACAGGGTGTTGAAATTCGCCCTGCCCCTCCTGCCGATCTGGCCGGCATGAGAAAATAACGCCA
>JBKBRW010000029.1:0-14221 GCA_046291555.1 Thiobacillus sp. | reverse complement strand
GCCGTCGATGACGCCGATGATGTCGGCGATCTTGCGCGAGCTGGCCTTGATGTCGGCCATGGTGTCGACAACCTGGCCGACGACTTCGCCGCCCTTGACCGCCACGTCCGCAGTGGAAACAACGAGCTGGTTGGCCTGGCGCGCGTTCTCGGCGTTCTGCTTGACGGTGCTGGTGAGCTCTTCCATCGAGCTCGCGGTCTCCTCCAGGCTGGACGCCTGCTCTTCGGTGCGGCTCGACAGATCAAGGTTGCCAGAGGCGATCTGGTTCGACGCGGTGGCGACGGTCTCGACGCCATTGCGGACGGTGTGAATCGTGTCCGTGAGCGTCACCAATACGCGTTGCAACGCCTGTCCGAGCTGGCTTTGTGGCTTGACGCCCACGCACGACAGGTCGATAGCTCCGTCGTTCGCCGCAATGCGGCTGACGAATGTCTCGAGTTCGGCTGCCTGCAGGGCCTCTTTACGAAGCAGATTGGCTAGATAGATCAGTACCCCTGCTTCCGCGACCACGTACGCGGCATGGAGCAGCACCGTTCCCAATCCGGGCTCGGTAAAACAGATGACGCCGAAGCCCAAGGTCTGCAGATAGTTGAAGCTAAGATGATGCACGGCTGCAACGCCCGCCCCGACGACGATGGGCAGCCAGTCTCGGTAGGCCAGGAGGAAGGCGAGCAGCACGAAGATGCCGAAATGGAACTCGGTTCTGCCGAGCGCCTGATGAATATGGAGTGCGGTCAGGATCATGAATGCCGCCGCGTTCACGACGCGTGTCACGCGTGCGCCCGGGGCAGTAAGTATCAGCCCGCTCGCCACCAGCGCAACCGGCAACCCGATGACGAAAGCCCACAACCACGTGTGATGAAGGCTCGCCAAGGCGAGCGACATGAGAAACAGCACCCAGATCACCGGGAGCATGAGGCGGTCAGCGCTGCGGTAAATCTTGTCGAGGGTAATTCCGGTTGCGTTCATGATGCCTTTTCTACTCATTCCAAATGCTTTCAAAACAACTCGATGTCGCCGCTTTCCATGTGCCGCTGGTTGACGGTGCTGCGGGCGATGCCGTCGAGCTCCGCGAAGCGCGCCATCACGCTGTCGCTGATGTCGTTGACCACTGCCAGGGTGGCGTCCCTGCCGCCATCCGCCGCATCGACGGGACACACCTCGAGCGCCCCGAATACCGCGCGCAGCCCCTCGAGATGCCGTGTCATGCGGCCTGCGAGCTGGCTCGTCATGTCCTGGAACTGCAGGCCCGTGATGGCGGCGCCGACGTGACCCGTGATCTCCGCACGCGAGGCGGCCAGCGCGGCAGCGGCCTCCGGGTTCAGGGTTCCGCCGGCAGCCAAGCCGTCGAGCGTCGTCTGCTGCCGCTCGACCGCCTGATGCAGTGCCATGAAGCTCGCCACCAGCTTGTTGATCGCCTCGGCGAGCAGCGCATCGATCTGGACCAGATCCTGCTCGAGTTCGACGAGGTGGCGGTCGCCATGCTCGGCGATGCCCGAGAGCAGGCGCATCACCTTCATGTCCAGCCGCTCGTTGCGCGGGGTGTCTTCAAAGCCCATGTTGGAGGATCAGGTCAGTGACCGCGGGAGCGGAGTCGCGCGGCGGCCGCAAGGTTGGCAGCCAAAACGAGGTGGCGCTGAAGCTGCGCATCGTCGTGTGGCATTTTGTGCAGCTCATCCATGCGGTCAGAGGAACTTGAACAGCGAGAGGCCAGAGACATTGAGGAAGGACTTCTGCGCCGCCTCGAGCGTGGCCTGCTGCTGCGAGAGCTGGACCAGCGCCTTGGCGTAGTCGAGATCCTCGATCTCGGACACGATGGCACGATACTGCACGTCACGCGATGCGCCTGCCTCGTCGAGCGCATCGAGTTCCTGCAGGCGCGTGCCGAGCGACGCGCGCACCGTGAGCACGTTGTCCAGCGCGAGCTTGAGCTTGTCGTTCGCGCTCGCGAGCCCGGCCGACAGCGCCGCCGCGTCGGCCGGCGTCGCGACCGGGGTCTCCAGCACAGCGATGAGGTCTTTCAGGGTCTGGAAGATGTCCTGTCCGCCGCCCTGGAACACGGCCTGCCCGGGACTGTTCATCGCCATCTTGCGGTTGGCATCGACCTGCACCAGCTGCTGCCCGCCATCACCCTGATACGAGGCGCCGGTGGCGGTCTCGACGAACGGCTGGGTATCGGTCTTGAACCCCCCAAACATGTAATTCCCCTGCGCGTCGCGCGAGTTCGCCAAGCCCAGCAGAGCCTCAAACCGGCCTTTGAGTTCGGTGGCGATGAATCCTCGCTCGACGTCGCCGTTCAGGGGATTGCCTGCGGTCACGATGGCGGTCTTCACGCTGACCAGCAGTTCTGTCACGCTGCCCAGCGTGCCTTCGACGATGCCGAGGGTGTTCTTGGCGTGCACGCGGTTGGTCGCGAGCTGGGCGTTGAGCGATTGCGACTGCCGCACTTCCAGCGCGCGCGCTGCCGCCACCGGGTCGTCGGAGGGCGCGAGCATGCGGCGGCCGCTCGCGACCTGCTGCTGGGTCTTGAAGAGCGTCGTCTGGGCCTCGCTGATCCGGCCCGATCCGCCGTCGTAAAGTTGCTGGGTACTGATGCGCATGGCGTTGTCCTTGCTTATCCGAGCGAGACCAGCATGTCGAACATTTCCTTGGCGATCTGCATCATCTTCGCCGCCGCCTGGTAGGCCTGCTGGTAGCGCAGCAGATTGGTCGCTTCCTCATCGAGGTTGACCCCGGACTCGGCCTGGTGCGCGACCGTCGCCTGCTGCAGGAAATTGGCGGCCGCCTTGCTGGTCACCTCGAGCTCGCGGGTCTTGTTGCCGACGGCGCTCACGAGTTGGCCGTAGGCGCCCTGAAAGGTCATCGTGCCGTTGGCGAGCGTATTGGCCGTCTGCAGCGCGGCGAGCGCGAGCGCGTTGACGTTGTTGCCCACGCCACCTGTCGCGTCGGCCGCTGCGATCTTGGCCGGGTCGGTCAGCGCGACCGAAAAGCCGCTCGCACCCCGCGCCGTCGGGCGGATGAGGAAGGTATCGCCTGCGGCGACCGCGCCTGAGGCAAGACTGATCTGCACGCCGTCGACCGTCTGCGGCAGGCTCCCGAACGTGGTCGACGTGTTGTCGGACAGACGGACGAGCGTGTACTGGCTGCCGTCGTACTGCAGCTTGTAGTTGCTGGTGGTGAGCGCCCCCGCATTGGCGACGCTCGCCGAGATCACGGCGTTGCCGGTGTTGGCGATGTTGGGGCCGACGACCGGGCTGCCGGCGTTGAAGAACGCGCCGCCGGCAGCGCCGGCGAGGTCGAAGCCGGACTGATGCTGCGCGTTGAAGGTGCTCGCCAGACCGATGGCGATGCGTCCCAAGGCATTCTGCGCGGGCACCAGCGACTCGCTGCGGAACTTGAGCAGGCCGCCGAGCGTGCCACCGACGAAACTGTTGTCGCCGACGTAGACGGTATCGCCGTTGCTGGCCTTGTAAGCGACGTCGATCTGCTCCGGGTCGGTGGGCGAGATGGTCGCGAACAGGCGCGAGGTCTTGGTGCCGACGACCAGCGGCTGGCCATTGCCGATGAAGACGTTGTAGTCGACGTCGCCCTGCTTGACCACCGTAGTCTTGACCTCCTTGTTGAGGTCGAGCACGAGCTGGTCGCGTTGATCGAGCAGGTCGTTCGGCGGCTGGCCGGTCGCGCGCGTCGCCTTGCCGATGGCGTCGTTGAGCTTGGCAATCTGCTCGGCGTAGGTGTTGATGAGTTCGACGCTGCTCAGAAGCTGGTCGTTGATGCCGCGGTCGATTTCGTTCAGGCGCGACGCCAGGCCCTGCATGCGCGCGGCGAGCGCCTCCGCGTTGGACAGAACCGTCTGCCGCGCCGGCAGCGACGCGGCATCCGTGGTGAGCGTCTGCACGCTGCCGAAGAAGGCCTGCAGCGCAGGCGACAGCCCCGCCTCCGGGTCGGCGAGCATGTTGTCGATCTGGCGGATCTGCGCGTAGTAGCCGTCGAGGGCGCTTTTGGAAGTCTGGGCGTTCTGGACCTGGTTGGCGAGAAACTCGTTGTATACCCGCTTGACGGTCGAGACGACCGTGCCCTGGCCAAGAAAGCCGAAGCCGAAGTTCTGCGCGATGGCCGACCCCTGCACCACCACCTGGCGGCTGTAGCCGGGCGCCGACGCGTTGGCGATATTGTGACCGGTCGTGGCGGCGCCGACCTGCGCCGCAGTCAGGGCGCTTTGTCCGATTCTCAATATGCTGGAGGTCATCGTCTGGGCACAGAGGGGTGAAAAGGGTCAATCCGGCTCGTCTGACTGCTGAATCGGCGCGATCGCCGGTTTCTTGAGCGCCCGCCTCAAGCCTGGTCGAACTGGCGAATGACGTTCATCAGCTTCTGAGCATAGTTGGGATCGGTGGCGTAGCCCGCCTGCTGCAGGCCCTGGGCGAAACCGGCCGCATCGCTGCCCTGCGCGATGACGTTCTGGTAGCGCGCGTTGTTGCGTAACAGGTTGGCGTAGTCGCGGAAGGCGTCGGCGTAGCTGTCGTAGGCCCGGAAGGTCTCGACCTGCTTCCTTGGCTGGCCACCGACATACTCAGTCGTGACCACGTCGACCGTTCGACCTTTCCAACTCGCCCCCGCTTTGATGCCGAAGAGGTTGTGGCTGTTGGCGCCGTCGGCGCCGCGGATTTCGTAACGGCCCCAGCCGGTTTCCAGCGCGGCCTGGCCCAGCATGAAGCGCGCCGGGATGCCGGTGACTGCGCTAGCCGACTGCGCGTGGGGCAGCAGCCGCTGCACGAAGGCGTCGACATGCGCCGGCAGGCTGCGTCGCGAGGCGGCCGCAGCCGGCGCAACCTCGCTCGCTGCGGGCATAGCGGGCTCGTTCACGCCGTCGGGCCGCAACGGCAAGCCCTCCTGCCGCAGCGGCATCGGCTGCGCCGGCCCGGCGGGCGGTTCCATTGGCCCGTTCATCGCCATCGAGAGCTGGCGCACCATCACGTCGGCGAGCCCGATGCCGCGGCTGGCGAGCTTCTGGCTCAGCTGCTGGTCGAGCATGCTGGTGTAGAGCTTGGTCTGTTCGTTGTCGAACGGGCCGTCCTGCGAAGTCGTCTCGCGCATGCTCTTCATCAGCATGTTCATGAACACCGCCTCGAACTGCTGGGCGGCGGCGCGCAGCGACTCGGGGGTCGCCTGCCGGGCGTCGAGCTTGAGCTGGTTGACGCCCTGGACGTCGAGGGCGAATTTCGAGGCGAGATCGACGCCGGGCACCATCAGATCACCTCGAGCTCGGCGCGCAGCGCGCCGGATGCCTTGAGCGCCTGCAGAATCGCGAGCAGATCCTGCGGCGTGGCGCCGATGGAATTGAGCGCCTTCACCACGTCGGCGAGCGAGGCGCCGCCGGAGAGCAGCATCACTTCACCCGGCTGCTGCCGGATCTCGATCTGCGACTGCTGGGTGACCACGGTCTCGCCACGCCCGAAGGGCGCGGGTTGGCTGATGACCGGCTGCGAAGTAATAGTGACCGACAGATTGCCGTGCGAAACGGCGCTCGCGTCGAGCATGACCGCGCGGTTCATCACCACCGAGCCGGTGCGGGCGTTGACGATGACCACGGCCCGCGCCGGCGCGGGGCTGACGTCGAGGCTTTCGATCGCGCCAAGGAAGGCGACGCGCTCGCTCTCGCCGATGGGTGTTCTCACCTGGATGACGCGTCCGTTGAGCGCGCGCGCGGTTCCGGCGCCGAATTTGCCGTTCACCGCGTCGACCACCCGGCTCGCCGTGGTGAAGTCGCTCTGGCGCAGTTCCAGGTTGATGGTGCCGGATTCGCCCAGCGCGGTGGCGACGCTGCGCTCGACCGTCGCGCCGGCCGGGATACGCCCCGCCGAAAGATGGTTGATCTGTACCTGACTGCCGTTGGCCGCCGCGCCCGCACCGCTGACGATGAGGTTGCCCTGCGCGATGGCGTAGACCTGGCCGTCGGCGCCCTTGAGCGGCGTCAGCACCAGCGTGCCGCCGCGCAGGCTCTTGGCGTTGCCGATCGAGGACACGGTGACGTCTATGGTCTGGCCCGGCTGCGAGAATGGCGGCAGTTCGGCCGTCACCATCACCGCGGCGACGTTCTTAAGTTGCATATTGACGCCGGGCGGCAGCGTCACGCCCATCTGCGTCAGCATGTTGGTCATGCTCTGGGTGGTGAACGGCGTCTGCGTGGTCTGGTCGCCGGTGCCGTCGAGGCCGACCACCACGCCGTAGCCGACGAGCTGGTTGGCGCGCACGCCCTGGATCGACGCGATGTCCTTGATGCGCTCGGCGGCCTGAGCAGCGCCGGCAAGGGCGAACGTGGCCAGCAGGAAAAGATGTCGCAGCTTCATGGTGCCCCCTACAGCGGAATGAAACTCAGGAAGAAACGCGCCAGCCAGCCCATCATTTCGGCCTTGTCGAATTTCGCGCTGGTGCGGTATTCGATGCGCGCGTCGGCCACCTGCGAGGACGGCACCAGGTTGCCGGGACGGATCGTTTCGGGCTGCACCACGCCGGACAGGCGGATGTACTCGGTGCCCTTGTCCAGCCCGATCTGCTTCTCGCCGGCGACCAGCAGGTTGCCGTTCGGCAACACCTCGACCACGGTGACGGTGACGCTGCCGGTAAAGGTATTGCTGGAGTTGAGCGCGGACTTGTCGTCGTAGGAGACGGAGCCCTCCGCGTTCAGGCCGACGCCCTGCAGCACGGACGTGAGCGGCAGGCCGCTCACCACGTTGATCGACGAGTCGACCTGGCTCGCCTTCGCAGCGTTCGACGCCGCCTGCTTGCCGGCCTGGGTGCGCTCGGTGATCTGGATGGTCAGGATGTCGCCGACGCGACGCGCGCGGCGGTCCTCGAACAGCGGTCGGTACGCCGCCGCCTGGTAGATCGCGCCGTTGTTGGCCGCCTCGGTTGCCTGCACCACCGGCCGCGCGCTGGTCGGGTGCTCGACGATGGACGAGGGCGTGGTGCCGCAGGCGGCGAGCGCCAGCACGAGACTCGCTGCACCGAACCATTGCAGGGCGTTCATCGTCGGCCTCACAGTTGGGTCAGGCGCTGCAGCATCTGGTCGGATGTGGAGATCGCCTTGCTGTTGATTTCGTAAGCGCGCTGGGTCTGGATCATGTTGACCAGTTCCTCGACCACGTTGACGTTCGAGGTTTCCACGTAACCCTGGTTGAGCAGGCCCGCGCCGTTGCTGCCCGGCGCGGTGGTGGTCGGCGTGCCCGACGCGGTGGTCTCGCCGTAGAGGTTCTCGCCGAGGCTCTGCAGGCCGGCGGGGTTGACGAACATGGCGAGCTGCAGCGTACCCACCACCGTGGTCGCCGCCGACCCCGCTTGCTGCACCGACACCGTGCCGTCGCGCGCGATGGTGAGCGTGAGCGTGTCGGGCGGGATGGTGATCGCGGGCTGCACGGCGTAGCCGCTCGACGTGACGAGCTGGCCGTTGGCGTCGACCTGGAAGCTGCCGTCGCGGGTGTAGTTGGTCGTGCCATCGGGCATCAGCACCTGGAAGAAGCCGTTGCCCTGGATCGCGACATCCTTGGCGTTGCCGGTCTGCTGCAGGTTGCCCTGGGTGAAGATGCGCTCGGTGGCGACGGGCTTCACCCCGGTACCGATCTGCAAGCCGGACGGCAGCGTGGTCTGCTCGGACGACTGCGCGCCGGGCTGGCGGATGGTCTGGTAGAGCAGGTCCTCGAACACCGCCCGTGCCCGCTTGAAGCCAGTGGTGCTGACGTTGGCGAGGTTGTTCGAAATCACGTCCATCTGGGTCTGCTGCGCTTCCAGACCGGTCTTGGCAATCCACAGTGAGCGAATCATGTCGGCTCCTTCAAGTAATCAGTTGAGACGTACGCGCGGCGTGGCCCCATCAGCCCGTGCCCAGCAGGCGAGCGGCCTTGGCGTCGTTTTCATCGGCGCGCTGCAGGATCTTCATCTGCATCTCGAACTGGCGGGCCAGCGAAATCATGTTGACCATCTCGTCCACTACGTTGACGTTGGACGACTCCAGCGCGCCGCTGACGAGGGTGACGTTGGGATCGGCCGGCGCCGGCGCGCCGCTCCTGAGACGGAACAGACCGTCGTCACCGCGCACCAGATCGCGCTCGCGCGGGTTGACGAGCTTGATGCGGCCGACCGTGGTCAGCCCGGTCGCATCCGAGCCATCCGGCACCAGCGAGATCGTGCCGTCGCGCGCGACCGCCAGGTTGCGTCCCGGGGGGATGGCGAGCGCGCCGCCGTCGCCCTGCACGGTGAGGCCGTCGCGCGTCTGCAGCACGCCGTTCTCGTCGACCTTGAGGCTGCCGTTGCGGGTGTAGGCTTCGCTGCCGTCGGCGGCGCGCACGGCGATCCATCCGGCCCCCTGCACCGCGACGTCGAGGTCGCGGCCGGTGTGCTGGATCGCGCCCGCGCGGAAGTCGCTGCCGGTGGTCGAATCGACCACGAAGGCGCGCGTGGGCAGCGGCGCGCCCTGCACCGGCACCGCGCGGAACTGGTCGACCTGCGCGCGAAAGCCGGTGGTGGTGGCGTTGGCCAAGTTGTGCGCCGTCGTCGCCTGCTGCAGCAGGATCTGCTTCGCGCCAGTCATCGCGGTGTAGATGAGACGGTCCATGCGGGCTCCTCAGTGGATCAGGGCGTCAGTCATCAACGCAGGTTGACCAGCGTCTGCAACACGGCGTCCTGCGCCTTGATCGTCTGCGCGTTCGCCTGGTACACGCGCTGCGCGGTGATGAGGTTCACCAGTTCGGCGGTGAGGTCGACGTTGGAATCCTCCACGGCCGACGACTGAAGCACGCCGAGGCTGCCCGAGTCCGGCACGCCGACCAGCGGTGCCCCGGAGGTTGCCGTTTCCGCCCACTGGTTGTCGCCCATCGGCTGCAGGCCGTTCGGGTTGGCGAAGCTTGCCAGCACGATCTGCCCGAGAACGGCCGACTGGCCGTTGGTGTAGCGGCCGAGGATGATACCGTCAGGACCGATGTTGTAGCCGGCCAGCCGGCCTGAGGCGTAGCCGTCCTGGTTCAGGGTGTTGACGCTGAACGAGGAACCGAACTGCGTCGTGCCGGTGTAGTCGATGTCGATGGTGAACGGGCTCGCGGCGCCGGTCGTCACGGTCACCGAGGTCGACAGCGGCATCGCCGTGGTGAGGAGGCCATCGGTGCCAAAGGTCAGCGTGCCGACCGGGCTGGCAGGCCCGCCGTCGGTCGACGCAAAGACGTTCCACTGGCCTGCCGCGGTCTTCACGTAGTAGGTCTGCAGCGTGTGCTGGTTGCCCAGGCTGTCGTAGATCGATACCGCGGTCGAGCTGTGGAAGGTCGTCGGGTCGTTCATGTTGAAGCCCGCGACGGGCAGCACGCCGACGCTCGAATCGAGATTGAGCACGGCGTTGATCTCGCCGGTGACGTTGGGCACGATGTCGGCGGTGTTGATCGAGATCGGCGCAGGCGCGCCGGTCGACAGCACGCCGGCGGCATTGGCCGTGTAGCCGGTGAGCTTGGCGCCACTGGCGCTGACGATGAAGCCGAGGCGGTCGAGTTGGAACTGGCCGTTGCGCTGGTAGGTGATCTCGCCGTTGGTGTCCATGCGGAAGAAACCACCCCCATTGATTGCGATGTCGAGCGGGTTGTTGGTCGAAGTGATGTTGCCCTGCGTGAACTGCTGGGCAACGGTGGCGAGCTTGGTGCCGATGCCGATGCTGGAGCCGCCGGCGCCGGTGAGCGAGCTGGCGTAGACGTCGGCGAACTGCGCCTGCGACTGCTTGAAGCCGACCGTGCCGGAGTTGGCGACGTTGTTGCCGATGACGTCGAGGTTCTTTGCGGCGGCGTTCAGACCGCTCAAGCCTTGCTGGAAACTCATGTTCTGCTCCTTGTGGTGGTTGGGGCGCCTGGCCTCAAAGGTTCACGCTGTCCTGCTCAGAAAATCTGCCGCACGTCGGCGTAGCTCGCACGACCGTTGCCGGCGAGATTGAGCAGCACACCGCTGCTGTCCTGCGACACGCTGTTGACCAGCCCGAGGTGCAAGGCGGTGGCGGGCACCAGTTGCCCGCCCTGCACGGCGTTGACACGGAAGCGGTACTGGCCGTCCGGCACCGGGTTGCCGGTGGCGTCCAATCCGTCCCACGCCATCACGTGGATGCCGGAGTCGCGCGGGCCATAGTCGAGGCTGCGCACCAGGGCGCCCGAGGCGCTGAAGATGTCGACCTTGACGCTGTCGGCCGGACGCGAGAGATCGAAGCCGATGACGTCCTGCAGTTCGGCCGGACGGATGCTGTCGCCCGGCACGAGCACGCCGCGCCCGATCAGGTTGGCGGCCTGCATCATCTGGTTGGTGCCGAGGCTCGCGGCGAGCGCCTGCAGCGACTTGTTCATGTTCTCGATGCCCTGCACCGTGGAGAGCTGCGCCATCTGGCTCGTCACCTGGGCGTTGTCGAGCGGGTTGAGCGGATCCTGGTTCTTCATCTGCGCGACCAGCAAGGCAAGGAAGCGGTCCTGCGTATCCTCGTTGCGGGTCTTGGCGGCCTGCGTGGCGCTGCCGAACAGGGCAGTCACGCTGTTGGAGTCTGTAATGGTGCTCACGCGGTGGTCTCCTTGGCTTCAGGCGCCGTCACGACTGGCCCAGATTGAGGGTTTTCATCAGCAGCGTCTTGGTGGTGTTCATCATTTCCACGTTGGACTGGTACGAGCGCGACGCCGAGATCATGTTGACCATCTCCTCGACCACGTTCACATTGGGCATGGTGACGTAGCCCTTGTCGTCGGCCAGCGGGTTCTTCGGGTCGTACAGCCGCTTCATCGGCGACGGATCCTCGATCACGGCCGCCACCTTCACGCCGGTGGCGCCGTTTTCGCCCATCGGCGTCGCGGAGAACACGACCTGCTTGGCCTTGTAGGGCGTGCCGTTGGCGCTGGTCGCGCTGTCGGCGTTGGCGAGGTTGCTAGCGACGGTGTTCAGGCGCTGCGACTGCGCGTGCATCGCGGAGCCAGCGACGTCGAAGATATTGAAGAGCGACATGGGACCTCCTTAGCCTTTGATCGCGGACAGCAGGCCCTGGATCTGCTGGTTGAGCCGGGTCAGATTGAATTCGTAATGCACGGTGTTGTCGGCGAAGGCGGCGCGCTCGGCGTCGACGTCGACAGTGTTGCCGTCGACATTGCCCTGCGAAGGCGTGCGGTACAGCAGGCCCGCTTCGGCCGCGAGGCCGGGGTTGCCGGCGAGGTGGCCGGGCGCGGTGGCGGCGAGCTTGAAGCCGGCGGCCACCTGCGTCCCCTTCAACGCGCTTTGCAGCGAGGCTGTGAAGTCGAGGTCGCGCGCCTTGAATCCCGGCGTGTCGGCGTTGGCGATGTTGGACGCCAGCACCTGCTGGCGCTGGTCGCGCAGGCGCAACGCCTGCGCGTGAAAATTGAGCGTCTGGTCCAGTCGATTCAGCATGTCAGCGCCTCCGGGGCCCTTCGCGGGCCTTTTGCGATGACTGCATGCTAGACATGCGTCTGTCCATTCAATCGGACGATTAAGGGCACAAAGCGGGCTCATTTCGCCCTTTCCGGGCGCAGCCCGCTTCCTAAAATGGCGCAGTGTGAAGACGACCCGAGGAGCTGACATGCCGGCTGCCCACCGGAGTGCCTGGATCCGCCGCGTGGCGCGGGGCGCTGCCGCCTGCGTTGCCCTCCCCCTCGCGGTCCATGCCGCCGGCCTGCAGGATCCCGCTGCCGTGCGGGCGCAAGCCGAGCGCCTGCTGAAAACGCAGACCGCCGGCATCGCGGGCACCGTCAGCATCGACGTCGAGCCCCCGCGCGCGCCGCTGCCGTCCTGTGCCACGCTCGACGCCTTCCAGTCGCCCGGCGCCCGCAGCATCGGCCGCACGACCGTGGGCGTGCGCTGCCTCGCGCCGCAACGCTGGACCGTCTACCTGCCGGCCCAGGTCAAGGTCGTCGGCCAGTATGTCGTCGCGCGCGAGTCCCTGCGCGCGCAGCAGGTGATTTCCGCCGCCGACCTCAGCGTGCGCGAGGGCGATCTGGGCAGCCTGCCGGCCGACGTGGCGACCGACCCGCAAGCCCTGGTCGGCTACCGCGCCGTCTCCGGCATCGCCGCCGGCGCCCCCTTGCGCGCCACGCTGCTGCGGCCGCCGCTGGTCGTGCAGCAGGGCCAGCCGACCCGTCTTGTCTTGACCGGCCCGGGGTTCACGGTGCAAAGCGAAGGACAGGCGCTGGCCAACGCCAGCCGGGGCGACCGCGTTCGCGTCAAGACGCGCTCCGGCCAGATCGTCAGCGGCATCGCCGAGGACGGCCAACAGGTGGTGGTGGCGTTCTGAGCGGCGGCTTCAGAAATTGCCTAGACTGCCGATACTGATATTGATGACCGTCAATCGTCCCCGCGGACGATCGGCCTAACCAGGACGCCGCCATGAAAATCGATTCCCCCGGCATCAAGCCCGTCAACGTTCCCGCATCGGTCGATGCCCGTCCCGCCCAGGCACAGGCCACACCCGGCGCGAGCGCCGCGCAGACCGACGTCAGCTTGAGCGCCCGCGCGGAGCAATTGAAACAGCTGGAGACGCAGCTGGCCGCCATCCCGGTGGTCGACCGCTCCAAGGTCGAAAGCATCAAGGCGGCGATCGCCAACGGCGAGTATGTGATTCGCCCCGAAAACATCGCGGCCGGCCTGCTCGACTTCGTACGGGAGATGCTCAATGTCAGCCGCTGAGCTGCTGGCGCAGCTGAACGCCGAACTCAGCGCCTGGCGCGCGCTGTCCGACACCCTCACGCAGGAAGAAGCCGCGCTCGTCGCCGGTGACGCCGACGCGCTCGCCGCGCTGGGCGACGCCAAACTCAAGCAACTGCAGGCAGTGAGCGCGCAGGCGCGTAACCGTCTGACTGCGCTGCAGCGCGCCGGCTACGCGCCCGACCGCGCCGGCATGGAAAGCTGGCTCGCTGCCGTCGGAACCCCCGAGCTGCGCAGCCGCTGGCAAGCGCTCGTCGGCCTCGAACACGAGACCCAGGCGCTCAACCAGCGCATCGGCGCCCTGATCGAGATGCGCTTGGGCGCCACCCGCCAGGCGCTCAATGTCCTGATGCACGCCGCAGCCGGAGCGGGCGCCGGACTTTACGACAACGACGGCCTGGCTGTGTCCGGTCTCGGCGGCAAGCCGCTCACCGCCGCCTGATCCCGCGCGCTCAGCGCGCAAAGCGCTGCGGCGAGATCGCCCGTATCAGCTCGATCTCCAGCGGCACCGGTTCGCCGGTCATGCGGTCCGCCAGCGCCTCGCCCAGCAGCCCCGCCCAGACCAGTCCGCGCGAGGCGTAGCCCGCGGCGACGTACACCCCGGGGAGCCCGCTTACCGCGCCCACCAGCGGCAAGCGGTCTGGCAGCGTCGCCCGCAGCGCGGCCCGTCCGACGACGGCGTCGGGATCGACACGCCCCGCTGCCCCGGGCAGGATGGATTCCAAGCGCGCAAGGTTCGCCCTATCGCTCGCCACACGCGGGGCGACGTCGAGGTCGTCGTGTTCGTACGTCGCCCCTACGAGCGGTTCGGCGCCGGGCGCTACATACCCTTCACGTGCGATCACCCGGGAAATTTCCGGCAGGCACCCCATTGGCAGCCGCGTGACCTGGCCACGCACCGCGTGCAACGGCCAGGCCGACGCCGGCAGCAGCGCGCCGACGTCACAGGCGTTCGCCACCACCACGGCGTCGGCCTCGGCCAGCACGCCCCCGTCAAGCCCGGCAAGGCGCCAGCCATTCGCGGCAGGCATCAGGCGACTTACCGCGCGGCCGGTATGGAGCGTGATCGCCGGGTGCGCCAGCCACGCCCGAACCAGACTCGCCGGCTCGATCCATCCCCCCTGCGGATACCACACGCCCGGGGCCTCCACCGGCCAGTTCGCGAGCGCGCGCGCCTCGTCCAGCTCGACCCAGCGCGCAAACTCCGGTGGGGGTTGCAGCGCCTGCAGCGCGCGCTGCTGCTTGGCCGCGGTGTCCGAATCCTTCGCGAGGTGCAGCACGCCGGAACGCGCCCAGCGCACGCCGTCGAGCGACGCCCACGCCCGCAGGTCATGCAGAAAGGCCGCTCGCGTCAGGCGGCTGGCGCGATTGTCGTCGCGCGAAAGGAGCGGCCGGAAAACTCCCCGCGGATTGCCGGAGGCTCCGTGCGCCGGCGCGTCCGCCCGCTCGACGACGCTGACGGCGACCCCGCGCACCGCCAGCGCGTGGGCGACCGCTGCCCCGGCCG
>JBKBRW010000028.1:0-14299 GCA_046291555.1 Thiobacillus sp. | reverse complement strand
AGGCGATGGGCGCGAAAAAATGCCTGTTTTATGGGCATGAGGCCGGAGGCATGCATGCGTTTTTCAACACCCTGTTACGTGATGGGCGAGCCGGGCAGCGGCAAACGCACGCTCATCCAGCACCTGCTGGACCAGCGTGCGGACGGGGAGAAGCCTTCCGACTGGTGCTACGTGCACAACTTCGCCCAGCCGCACAAGCCGCACGCGATCCGCCTGCCGGCGGGCCTCGGCGCCCGCCTGCGCGACGACATGCAGCAACTCGTCACCGAGCTGCAGTCCGCGATTCCTGCAGTGTTCGAGGGCGAGGAATACCGGCGGCGGCTGGCCCAGATCGACGAGGAATATGCCGAGCGGCAGACCGAGGCCTTCGGGGCCGTCGGCGACGATGCGGTGAAGCACGGCGTCGTGCTGCTGCGCACGCCGAACGGTTTCTCGTTTGCGCCGACCAAGGGCGACGAGGTGATGCCGCCGGACGACTACGAGAAGCTGCCGACCGAGGAAAAACAGCGCATCGAGCGGGAGATCGAGCGCCTGCAGGAAGAGCTGGAAAAGGTGATCCGCCAGGTGCACCAATGGCGGCGCGAGCGGATCGAGCGCGTACGCAAGCTCAACGAGGAGGCGGTGCTATTCGCCGTCGGCCACCTCATCGACGAGCTGCGTGCCGACTACGCCGATTTCCCGGCGGTGAACGACTGGCTCAACGAGGTGCAGCAGAACGTCATCGCCAGCATGGACGAGTTCCGCCACCCCAAGGAGGGCATGGCCCCGCTCGCCATGCTGGCGGGCGAGATCCCGAACTTCAGCCGCTTCCTCGTCAACCTGCTGGTGGGGCGCGGTCCGGACGAGGGCGCGCCGGTCGTGTACGAGGACCATCCCACCTACCAGAACCTGATGGGACGGGTCGAGCACATCGCCCAGCTGGGCGCGCTCATCACCAACTTCCAGCTGATCAAGCCGGGCGCGTTGCACCAGGCCAACGGCGGCACCCTGCTGCTCGACGCCTTCAAGCTGCTGTCGCAGCCCTTCGCGTGGGAAGGCCTCAAGCGCGCGCTGTCCACGCACGAGATCCGCATCGAGTCGCTGGCGCAGATGGTGAGCCTGGTGAGCACGGTGTCGCTCGAACCAGAGCCGATTCCGCTCGACGTCAAGGTGGTGCTGCTCGGCAACCGCACGCTGTACTTCCTGCTGGCCCAGTACGACCCGGAGTTCGGCGAGCTCTTCAAGGTGGCGGCGGACTTCGAGGACGAGGTCGACCGCAATCCCGACAACGACCTGCTCTACGCGCGCCTCATCGCCACCCTGGTGCGGCGCGAGAAATTGCGGCCATTCGACCGCGGCGCCGTGGCGCGCGTGATCGAACACAGCGCGCGGCGCGCGGAGGACGCGCACAAGCTCTCTACCCATGTCGAGAGCCTGGCCGACCTGGTGCGCCAGGCCGACTATTGGGCGGCGGGGGAGAAGCGCGAGGTGGTGTCGCGCGCCGACGTCGAGCGCGCGATCGCCGCGCAGATCCGCCGTTCCGACCGCCTGCGCGAGCGTTCGCACGAGGCGATCCTGCGCGGCATCCTCCACATCGACACCGCGGGCGAGGTAGTCGGCCAGGTCAATGGCCTGTCGGTGTTCCAGCTGGGCGACTTCACCTTCGCCCAACCCTCGCGCATCACCGCGACGACGCGGCTGGGCGAGGGCGAAATCGTCGACATCCAGCGCGAGGTCAAGCTCGCCGGGCCGATCCATTCGAAGGGCGTGCTCATTCTCGCGTCCTTCCTCGCGACGCGCTTTGCCGCCGAGCAGCCGCTGTCGCTGTCGGCGAGCCTCACCTTCGAGCAGACCTATGGCCAAGTCGAGGGCGATTCGGCGTCGGTCGCCGAACTCGCCGCGCTGCTGTCCTCGCTTGCCGACGCGCCGATCCGGCAGGCGCTCGCGGTCACTGGCTCGGTGGATCAGTTCGGCCGCGTGCAGGCGATCGGCTCGGTGAACGAAAAGATAGAGGGCTTTTTCGACGTCTGCAGCCAGCGCGGGCTTACCGGGGAGCAGGGCGTGGTCATCCCCGCGGCCAACGTCGCGCACCTGATGCTGCGGCAGGACGTGGTCGACGCGGTTTCCGCAGGACGCTTCAAGGTCTGGGCCGTCGAGCGCGTCGACGAGGCACTGGAACTCCTGACGGGCCTCCCCATGGGTACGCCGCAGACCGAGGGCAGTCTCGCCCACCGGGTCGCCGCACGCCTCAGCCACCTGTCGGAATTGCGGCGGGCGTTCGCCAAGAAGGCGGGCGGCAAACCTAGCGAGGAAGGCAACGATGCCTGAGGCGCCAGTCGCCCGCCGGGTGCTCGTCGCGCTCGACGCGCTCTCGCGCAGCGAGGCCGCGCTGCGCACCGCAGGCGCGCTGGCAGCCGAGCTCGATGCCGAGCTCGCCGGTCTCTTCGTCGAGGACGCCGACCTCGCGCGCTTGTTCGCGCTGCCGTTCGCGCGCGAGCTGTGCGTGCTGTCGGGAGAAGTGCGGCCGCTGTCGCCAGACGACCTCGAACGCAACTGGCGCCGCGAGGCCGCGATGCTGGAACAGCGTCTGGCGGCGGCGGCGGGCGAGCTGCGCCTGCGCTGGTCGTTCCGGGTGAGACGCGGACGCATGGCGGCAGCGCTGAGCGTCGACGCGCCTGACTTCGATTTGGTCGTACTCGGCGAGCGCTCGGCGGCATTGCCTCAGGCGCCCGGCGTGTTCCGCCGGGGCGGGCCGGTGCTCGTTCCGCTCGATCCGGGAGCGGGGGACGACGCGGTGAGGCTTGCGGCGCGGCTCGCGCGCCGCAGCGGTGCCGAGCTGGTGATCCTGGTGCCCTCGGCCGACGAACCGGGCTTCGCTGCGGCATGCCAAGGCGCGGCGCGGGCGGCCGGTGCAGACCTTTCGAAGGTGCGCTGCGTTCGCCTGCAGGCGCTCGACCGGGCGAACCTTCTGCGATCGGCGCGGGACGAGCGGGCGAGCTGCCTGGTGCTTGGCGGACGGGCGCGGAATCTGGGGAGCGACGAAGTGCTCCGCCTGATCGAGCGCGCCGGTTGTCCCGTCGTGCTCACGTCGTAAAGGCGGGCGTTCATGGGCTAGAGTGAAAAAGGGGACGGCAGAACGGCGTGCCCGCCTAGGCCATTGCCTTTCGGAGGACTCCTCAACGCATGAAGACGCCACTGCAAATCACCTTCCGCGACATGGAGCATTCGGACGCGCTGGAGGCGCATATCCGGGAGAAAGCCGCCAAGCTCGAGACTTTTTTCGAGCCCATCATGTCGTGTCGCGTCGTCGTCGAGATGCCGCACCAGCACAAGCATCAGGGCAAGATCTTCAATGTCCGCATCGACATCGGCGTGCCGGGCAAGGAAATCGTGGTGAACCGCGATCAGCACGAGGACGTCTACGTGGCGTTGCGCGACGGCTTCGAGGCCGCCAAGCGGCAGTTGAAGGACTACGCGCACCGGCTGCATGGCGACATCAAGACGCACCAGGCCGAGCACCTCGGAGAGGTCGCGCGGCTTTTTCCCGACGAGGGCTACGGCTTCATCCGTCGGGCCGACGGCGACGAGCTGTACTTCAACGCCGATAACCTGGTAAACACCACGCTCGACCAGCTGCGAGAGGGCACGACGGTCAAGTTCATCGAGGACGTGGCGGCCGAGGGGCTGCAGGCGAAGCGGGTGAGCGTCGGCCAGCACCATCTGCTGGCTTGATTCCCGGGGTCGCTTCCGGCGCGTAACTCGGCGGCGCCCGAGTGCTTGGCGCTGCCCGGGGTCGTTGGCCCCTGCGGCGGGCAGCCCGGTAGCGAGTCGACCGGCCTGGTTAGGCAAAACCGATTCTTGGCGTTGCTGAGCGGTGGTCCAGGTTAACGTCTACGCCAAGCCCACAGTGGGTGTTTTCTTTCAACTGCTTGCGAGCACGGCTTGCGTTTCCGCCTGAACAGAGATCCGCGAGCCATCAGAAGCGCCGCGCCCTGCGGACTCGCAGGTTGCCTTCCCAATTGCAGCCCGCATGGGAACAGCGGTAGCGCCGCAGGCGCAGAAACAGGCTCAGCAACTGGTCGACCAGCCGCCGCGGAATGCGGGTCAAGCCGTGGCCGCCGCAGCGGGGACAGGGTGGCAGGTCTGGGCGATACGTGTCGGTTGGCCGGTCTTCATACATGCGCTTGATCGGATTCGTGTGCGGACTTGGCGGCGCAGCTTCGGGAGCGCTCGCGCGCGGCAGGGTCGGTAGGTTCGCTGTAGTGCTGCCCGCACAGTGTCTTTGCAATTAGTGACGAAAAAGCGCGCGTTTGGTTCGCTTCAGGCGCGTGCCTGGACCGGGCACGGGCCGGCGCGCAAGGGGCGGCGGGGTCGACTTGGAAGCGCCATGCGCCCATGTCGTCGGGTCAGGACGATGCGCGCCGCGCTGAGCCTACCCTCGGTGGAGCTTTGTCGCGGAGTGAACTATGCTGCGACCAGGGCGTTCTCGCTGGTAAGCGGGCGCCGTTTCCGCTCCGTCGTTTTTTCTGCCGCCCCACCGATATGACCAGCCGACGTGATTTCCTGCTTGCCTCCCTTGCCGTGCTGGGCCCTGCCGCGACACACGCTGGCACGCCGCGTTCGCAGCGGATCGACGCGCTCCTCGCCGAAAACGTCTGCCGCACCCGTCCGGCCGAGTTGCTCCCGGCCGCGCTGCCGCCGCGGGTGCCGGGCGAGCTGCGCTACCAGGGCACGCACATCCTGACTCACGGGGCTTTCCGCGAATGCGCCGGCACTTACCGCGGACCTTCAGGCCACCGCCTCGTCGTCGCCGGGGGCGGCTGCGACGACGGCATCACCACCGTGCGGCGCGGCACGGCGGACCTGGGCGGCATGTGCTGCCCGGTGGCCGGTTCGCGCGGCGAGGGCATGCCCTGGCTGCTGGTGGCGCGCGACATCAAGGTCGTGCTCGCGCACCCCAGTAATCCGGCGACGGACGTCAGTTTCGCCGCCTTGCGCGCCATCGCGCGCGGGAAACTTACGCGCTGGAACGCGCTGGGCGGCGAGGACCGCGCCATCGCCCTGGTGGTACGCAAGCACTGCCCGGACTATTTCGAGCCAGTGCGTCACCTGCTGCTGAACAACCGCCCGGGCTGGGCGCCTCGCGGGCTCTTCGTCGACCGTGACGAGCAGATCGTCGACCTCGCCGCGCGCTTCGAAGGCGCGCTCGGCCTGGTGAGCTGGGCCTTCGCCAGGCCCCTGGTCGAAGCCGGTCGGCTCAAGGTGCTGAGCGTCAACGGCGTCGCGCCGTCGGCCGCCGCGGTGCGCGACGGCCGCTACCCCCTGCACGGGCCGCTTTCCGTGCTCTACCGCAAATGGGAGGCCGCGAGCATGCGGCCCTTCTTCGACTTCCTCTATGGTCCGCAGGGGCAGGCCATCATCGGCCGGGTGCTGGTGCCGGTGAGCGCCGACGAAGCGGACTACCGCCCTGGCCGCTGGGTGTGACGTTGCGACATTCGCGCCGCAACGCATGACGGCGTGGCATCACTTCGCCGCGTCCGGCGTCGAGACCTGGCTGTGGCTGCCGCCGCTCGCCGCCTTGGTCATCGCCCTCTTCACCAGCATGGTCGGCATCTCCGGCGCCTTCCTGCTGGTGCCGTTCCAGTTGTCGGTGCTCGGCTTCGCCAGTCCGGCGGCCTCCGCGACCAACCTCGTGTTCAATCTGGTGGCGATTCCGGGAGGTATGCTGCGCTACGCGCGCGAGAACCGTCTGTTCTGGCCGCTCGCGCTCGTCATCACTGCGGGCGGTGCGCCCGGCACACTCGCCGGCGCGTGGCTGCGCACGCACTGGCTGGCCGAGCGCGCATTGTTCGAGCCTTTTGTCGCAGCCATCCTCGCGTATCTGGCCTGGCGCATGCTGGCAGACTGGCGGCGTGGAGGCGCAGCGGCCCCATCTGCCGGCACGGTGCGGCTGCTCGAGGCGGACTGGCGCGAGATCCGCTTCGCTCATGGCGCGACGACGCACGCCTTCAGGGTTCTGCCGATGCTGGGCCTGTCTTTCGTCGTCGGCGTGATCGGCACCGCCTATGGCATCGGAGGCGGCTCTTTCATGGTGCCGCTGTGCCTGGCGGTCTGGCGCCTGCCGCTGCACGCCATCGCGGGCGCTACGCTCACCGCCACCTTGCTGACCTCCATGATCGCGCTGGCTGCCTACGCCTGGCTGCCGGCGCCGGCGGGCGTGGCGGTGCGCCCCGACTGGGCGCTGGGCCTCGCGTTCGGCGTCGGCGGGCTGGCCGGTGCCTACCTCGGCGCGCGCATGCAGAAGCGGGTGTCGCAGCGGACGCTGAAAGGCTTCCTGGCCGTGCTGCTGATCGGCCTCGCGATCCACTACGCGTGGCCGGGATGAGTCGGCTCCCTTTTCCCTAGCCGACGGCGGACGCTGTCTTGATCTCGACCCACACGGCCTGCCCCGGTTCAAGGCCGAGCGCGGCGACGGCACGCCGGGCCACGCGCGCGACGACCAGGGTGCCGCCGAGATCAACTTGCAGAAGGGCGAGGGCAGGGTCGCTGTCGTCGGCGATGGCGGCGAGTTTTCCTGCAAGCTGGTTGAGGACGCAGCTCCGTTCCGCCTGGGTGAGCGATACGCTGACGTCGCGCGCGAGGATGCGGACACGGACGCGGTGACGCGGCGCCAGGCCCGGGTCGCGCAGCCACAGGCTGCCGCCGGTGAATTCGGCGCGCGCCAGGTGCCAGTCGGCGTCGCGCTCGGCGACGGTGGCCTCGATGACCACGCCGGTGTCTTCACCGAGCCGGATCGGCAAGTCGACGCGCGCCAGGGTGTCCGCCAGCGGTCCCTGGGCGAGCACGCGCCCGCCTTCGAGCACGACGATATGGTCCGCCAGCCGCGCCACCTCGTCTGCCGAATGGCTCACATAGAGAATCGGGATGTCCACGTCGGTGCGCAGGCGGTCGAGGTAGGGCAGGATCTCCTGCTTGCGTGCGTGGTCGAGTGCAGCCAGAGGCTCGTCCATCAGCAGCAGCCTCGGCTTCACCGCGAGCGCGCGGGCGATCGCGACGCGCTGGCGCTCGCCGCCGGAAAGCTGGTCCGGACGCCGATCGAGCAGGGCGCGGATGCCGAGAAGCTCGATCACGTGGTCGAGCGCGGCGGGCTCGAGCGGCATGGCCGCGCGCCGGCGCCCGTAGTCGATGTTGTCGCGCGCGGACAGGTGCGGGAACAGGCTCGCCTCCTGGAACACGTAGCCGAGCGGACGCTGGTGCGGCGGCAGGAAACGCGTGGTGTCCTGCCAGGTCTCGCCGTCGAATACCAGCCGTCCCCCGGGGGCGTGCGCCAGCCCGGCGATGCAGCGCAAGAGCGTGGTCTTGCCGGATCCGGAATGACCGAACAGGGCGGTGACGCCGCGCGCCGGCAGGTCGAGGTCGACGTCCAGGTGGAAGCCGGGATAGTCGAGCTGGAAACGGGCGTGCAGGCTCATGGATGCGCCACCGGATAACGACGGTTGAACGCGTATACCGTCAGCAGCAGCACGAAGGACGCCGCCAGCAATCCGCCTGCCAGCACATGGGCGCTGGCGTAATCCATCGCCTCGGTGTGGTCGTAGATGGCGATCGACAGCACCCGCGTCTCGCCGGGAATGTTGCCGCCTACCATCAGCACCACGCCGAACTCGCCCACCGTGTGCGCGAAGGTCAGCGTGATCGCGGTGAGGAAGCCGCGCCTTGAGAGTGGCAGCACGACGCTGAAGAAGCGGTCCCACGGCCCGGCGCGCAGGGTCGCCGCGGCGTCCAACACGCGCGTGCCGACCGCGCCGAAGGCGTCCTTCAGCGGCTGGACCATGAAAGGAAGCGAGTACAGCGTCGACGCCACCACCAAACCGGTGAAGGTGAAGGCCAGATGGTGCAGGCCGAAGGATTCGAGCGTGCCACCGATCGGACCGCGCGGCCCCAGCGCCACCAGCATGTAGAAGCCCAGCACCGTCGGCGGCAGCACCAGCGGCAGCGCCACCACGGCTTCCACCGCGACCGACCAGCGCCGGCGCGTGCGCGCCAGCCACCAGGCGAGCGGTGTACCGAGCACCAGCAGCACCAGCGTGGTAATGGCCGAGAGCGTGAGCGTGGTGACGAGCGCCTGCACATCGCTGTCGGACATCTTATCTGGCCTCTTCGCCCGGTAGCACGAAGCCGTAGCGGCGCATGATCACGCGGGCCGGCTCGCTGTCCATGTAGCGGGCGAAGTCGCCCGCCAGACGATTGCCGGCGGCGCGCCGGGTGATGACGTAGCCCTGTTCCAGCGGCTCGTGCCACTCGGCCGGGATCAGGGTCCAGGCGCCCTTGCCCTGCATGGTCGGCGACAGCACCAGGGCCAGCGCGACGATGCCGGCCTCGGCCGCGCCGGTATCGATGAACTGGGCGGTGTGGGCGATGTTTTCGCCCATGACCAGCTTGGGCTTCATCGCGTCCCACACGCCCTGGTGCTGCAGCGCCTCCATCGCGCGCAGGCCGTAGGGCGCGTGCTGCGGGTTGGCGATGGCAAACTTGCGGATCGGCGCCCTGGGCAAATCCTTCAGCGCCGTCTGTGCCAGATCCGGCTTCAGGCTCCACAGCACGATGCGGCCGATGGCATAGGGGTGGGTGGTCCCTGCTGCAAGCCCCTGTTTTTCCAGTTCACGCGGGAAAGCGATGTCGGCGGAAAAATACATGTCGAAGGGCGCGCCGTTCTTGATCTGGGTGAAAAACTTGCCGGACGAGCCATAGATCACCTCGATCTGGTCGTCCGGCCGGGTTGCGCGGAATTTCTCCACAACCTCGCTCATGGCGAACTTCAGGTCGGCGGCCGCGGCGATGGTGAGTTTCTCCGCCTGGGCAGGGGCGCTGAGGGTAAGCGTCAGGGCGAGCGCCAGGCCGGCGCAAGCGGACAGTTTCGGGAAAATTTTCAAGGGGCGTCCTTTCTATGTATACGCAAAGATATAACGATGAGCGTGGGTCGGCGCGAGAGTTGAATCGAGTGGATATCAGTCTTCCTTCTTCGACAGGAGTTGGGTGAACGCGCGCATCTCGGCTGCCACGCTGGCCGCGGCCTTCATTTCCATCGCTCGGTAGCGCGCCAGCACCTCCAGCCCCAGTTCGGTGATGCGCGCGCCGCCGCCACCCGAGCCGCCCTTGGCCGCCTCGACGAGTGGCGAGCGGAAACAGTGGTTCATGGTGTCGACCAGTAACCACGCACGGCGGTAAGACATTTTCATTTCGCGGGCCGCAGCGGAAATCGAACCGGTGCGCCCGATCGCGTCGAGCAGGTCGGCCTTGCCCGGGCCGATTGCGATCTCGGCGCCGAGCAGGATGCGCAATCGTGGGGAGCCAGCCGTCTTGCTTCTCATGGCGTTATATTACGAAAAATATAACGTGCGGCGCAAGCGGGAACGCTTGTCAGCCGGCAGGCAGGCGGACGATGACTTCACCCGACGGACCGTCTCCCACGGCCATCGTCCCGCCGTGCGCCTGGATAATGGCCAGGCAACTCGCAAGCCCCAGTCCGCTGCCGCCGCGCTTGGTGGTGTGGAAGGGCTCGAACAGGTGTTCGCGCGCTTCCGCCGTGAAGCCGGGTCCGCTGTCGATGATGCGGATTTCCGCCTGCTTGCCGGTCAGGGTCAACACGACCTGGATGCGCCCGTTGGGTGCGGCCTGCCGTGCGTTCTCGAGCAGGTTGTCGAGCACGCGCTCGAGCTGGTAGACGTCCGCGCGCACGCGGAGCGTGTCCTCGGTGGGAACGAATTCGATGGCCACCTCCGGGTGATGGTCATGCCAGCGCCGCGTGATGTCGGCACACACGGCATCGAGATCGAGCGTTTCGAGTTGCAGCCGGATCGGTTTGCCGTAGGCGAGCAGGTGCTCGACGGTGCGCATGCAGCGCTCGATGTGGTGCAGGATGAGCCGGGCATCGGCAAGCGCGGCGCCGTCCTGCGCTCGCTCCGACTGGCGCGCCTGCAGCTCGGCGACACCGCGGATCACCGACAGCGGGTTGTTGATGTCGTGCGCGACGCGCGCGGCCATGCGGCCGATGGCCGAGAGCCGCTCCTGCTGCTGGAGCTGGCGTTCGAGCTCGCGCAGTTTCGCGAGATCGGCGGTCATGGCGTTGTAGGCGCGCACCAGGCGGGCGATCTCGCTGTCACCGCGAACGTCCTCGACCGGCGCAAACTCGCCGCGACCCACCGCGGCAACGGCCTGGGTCAGGCGACCCAGCGGGGCCAGTTGGCGGCGAAGGGTCAGGCCGAGCAGCCCGGCGAGCAGCACGCCCGCACCCAGCAGCAGCCAGGCGAGCAGTTGCTTCACTGCCGCCAGCGCGCGCTCCACGCTGTCATCGAGCTGTACGTCGAGCCAGATCGGCGCGTCGGTCTGGCTCGTCAGTTGTACGCGCTGGCCGAGCGGCGGCGTGTCCGGCCGCGTGAGCCGCACGTGGACGCCGCCGCCAGGCGGAAAGGTCGCGGCGAGAATCGAAGACAGGGGACGGCCGATCCAGAGCAGGGCGAGGGTATTGCCGGCGCGCGTGAGCGGCGCCGACGCGCTGAGCCAGGGCTGGCCGTCGATCCAGATCACGCGCGACGCGGCCTGCGCGAGTTCGCCGGGCGGGGCGATGGGCGGCGTGGCGTCGGGCGCCGCGGCAACCAGACGGCCATTCGCGTCCCACAGGCGTGCCGCGTCGAGGTGAAAAGCTGTCGCGCTGCGCCTGACCGCGGCGACCGGATGTTCGATCTCGCCCTCGAGATAGAGGTGGTAGTAGGTCGCGTTGTTGAGTTCGGCGTCCTTGCTCAGCAGCTCGGCGAGATTGCGCAGCGCGTCGAGTTCGCGCGCGACCGTGGCGCGCACCTGTCCCTCGGTCTGGACGAGCCGTTCTGCGCCGAGAACGGAAAAGCGCTGGGTGACGAAATGGTCGATGCCGAGGAAGAGCAGGGCGCTGATGAGCGCGACACTCGCGGCCGACGCGGCGAGCAGGGTGAACAGCAGGGAATGGCGCCAGTTTCCCAGGGCACGCAGCCGCGGCCGCCTGGGGGGCGTGTCCCGGGCGATGAGGGAGTCCTCGGACATGGCACAATCTTTAGAACGTTTTGGACGATCACTCTAAACCATGCCCGACGCCAGTGGAAAACCGCCGAACGAGTCGCCGCTGACCGCCCTCGTGATCGAGGACGAACCGGATGTCGCGGCGCTGCTGAAGCGCATCATCGAGAGCTGCGGCCCACATCGCGTGCGGGTGGACACGGCGCCCGGCGACCTCACCGCATTGCTCAAGGAGACGCGGCCCGATCTCGTTTTCACCGATCTCGTGATGCCGGGGCTCGACGGCTTCGAGGTGATCCGGCAGGCGCAGGCGTTCGACCCCGACCTGCCAGTGATCGTGGTCAGCGCGCACGCCACGCTCGACAACGCCGTGAAGGCGGTGAAGCTGGGCGCTTTCGACTTTCTCGCCAAGCCCTTCGGCCTCGAAGCGGTGGAGCTGGTGCTGGCAAAGGCGCGCCGCGAAGTCGAAAGCCGCGCCCGCCAGGCCGAGCTGTGCCGGCAGATGCAGGCGCGCGACGGGGACCTCAATGCGCTGCAGGGCGCGAGCCCGGCGATGCAGCGGCTGCGCGAGTGGATCATGCAGGTGCGCGGCACCCGCGCCAACGTGCTGATCGAGGGCGAGAGCGGCACCGGCAAGGAACTGGTGGCGCGTGCATTGCACGGCGGGCAGGGCCCCTTCGTCGCGCTCAACATGGCCGCGATCCCCGACGACCTCGCCGAGTCCGAACTGTTCGGCTACGCCCGGGGCGCCTTCACCGGCGCCACCCGCGAGCGCACAGGCCTCATCCGCGAAGCGCACGGCGGCAGCCTCTTCCTCGACGAGGTCAATGCGATGAGCCCGCTGATCCAGGCCAAGCTCCTGCGGGTGCTGCAGGAACGCCGCGTGCGGCCGCTCGGCGCCGACCGCGACTATGAGGTGGATTTCCGCCTGCTGGCGGCGAGCAACGTGGCGCTGGAGCAGAAGGTGGCCGAAGGCGTCTTCCGGCGCGATCTCTTCCATCGCCTGAAAGTACTCAACGTGCGTCTGCCGCCGCTGCGCGAGCGGCGCGAGGACATTGCCATGCTGGCGGCGTTCTTCGTCGAGCGCTACGCCCGCGCCCAGGGGCGGCGGGTGCGTCGGCTCGCGCCGGACGCCGTGCTCGCGCTGATGGCGGCCGACTGGCCCGGCAACGTGCGCGAACTGGAAAACGCCGTCGAGCAGGCGGTCATCCTGTGTCCCGAGTCGGCGCTGGAAGTGCCGCTGGCGTTGCTGCCCGAGAACCTCGGTGGCCGCGGCTGGCTGGGCTGCGCCGGAGAGCCTGCAAGCGGCCGCCCGGCGACGCTCGCTGAAATGGAGCGGCGCTACATCGCCTCGGTGCTGGAGCAAACGGGCGGCAACAAGGCCGAAGCGTCGCGCATCCTCGCGATCGGCTACAAGACCCTGCTGCGCAAGCTGTCCGGCATGGCGGAAGGCGACGCCGCCGACACCTGAGCGCGCTGGGTCGCAATGACCCAGGCGCGTTTTTCCGCTGGGTCATTCTGACCCAGCTCAGCAGCCGCCGCCCACTCGGCGTCCGCCCTATCCCGTAGCGGAATCAAAGGCTTGCGAATCGGAGCCGGGGCAGGCACAGCGCTTGCAATGCAGTCGGTCGGACGTTTTGTTCCAGATCGAGAGGAGAGCTCCATGAAAATCACCCTGTTGGCACTCGCCATCGCCGGCCTGACTGCCGCGATGCCTGCCGCGGCCGACGACGCCCTGCCATCCAATCTGCTGTATGACGCGAGCAAGGAAAAGAAAACCGTCTGGCCCTTGCCGGTGAAGAACAGCGGCGAGCTGAAATACAACGAGCATCGCCAGGACCTGTCGAAGTGGCCCACGCTCAGCTACGAGGACAAGCGCCCAACGAAGAAGCCGGAGAAGGTCGAACTGCAGGGCCCGCTCAACGGCAACGCCGAAAATGGCAAGAAGCTCGCGATGAACACCCAGCGCGGCAACTGCTGGGCCTGCCACGCGCTGCCCGGCGACGCCCAGCCCGGCAGCGGCGGACCGCCGCTGCTGAACGTCGGTGCCTGGGGATACAGTGACGCGCACCTCTTCCAGCAGGTCTGGGACCGCCGCGTCGCCAACCCCAGCACCGAGATGCCGCCTTACGGCACCAATGGCGTGCTGTCCGAACAGGACGTCCGCGACATCGTCGCCTTCCTGCAATCCCTGAAGTGAGCCCCGGAGGACACCCATGAACACATCCGCACGCATTGCCGCGCTTGCCGTCTCTGGCCTGGCGCTTTCGCTGGGGGCCCAAGCCCAGGAGGTTTACCGCGACATGACGCCTTACATTGACTACGGTAGCAAGCCGCAGGCCAGCGACGACACCCGGCACACCAACACCTACCCGTACTGGAAGGACAACACCAAGATCGACCCCCAGCGCGCCAGTAGCCTGAACGAGTTCTGGACTGTGAACTGGAAGTACAAGGATCCGCCCTTCAACGACACGCTGCATGGCGGCCACGACGCGCAGGACCGCGGCGCGGAGTTGTATCAGCAGCTCAACGCGAAGGGCCAGTTCGCGGCCTGCCTGGGCGCGAAGAAGGGCGAGCTCAAGGGCCTGCGCCTGCAATACCCGCAGTATCGCAAGGATATGAAGCAGGTTGTCGGGCTGGAGGCAATGATCGAATACTGTGCCGACAAGCAGGGAATGAAGCTCGCCAACGGCAGCTATGACAACTCGGCGGTGTCCGTGTACATCACAGCGTTCAGCAACGGCATGCCGATCAAGATCGACGTCTCGAAAGGCCCGCTGAAGGAGTCCTTCGAGAACGGCAAGAAGCTCTTCCACACCAAGGCCGGCTGGACCAATTTCTCCTGCGCCACCTGCCACGTCTCGGTCGTCGGCAAGAACCTGCGCGGGCAGACGCCGACTACGCACTACGGCGACGTGGCACACTGGCCGACCTGGCGCAGCAAGGACGAACTGCAATCGTTGCACGTACGCTTCACCGAGTGCAACCGCAACGCCGGCGTGCAACCACTTCAGATCGGCAGCAAGGAGTACACCGACATCGAGGTGTTCATGACCGCGCTGTCCAACGGCTATCCGGTCGTCAGCCCCAGCCAGCGCGACTGAAGCGTGCGTCTATCTGCCGCCGCCCCTGAAACGGGCGGCGACATCCAATCGACTTTAACTTCCAAGGATATTTCTATGAATTCATTGCGTAGAAACGTATTGAAAGGCGCTGCGGGCGCCAGCGCCGTGGCGGTGGCCGTGGCTGCCGGCCTGCTCAAGCCCAC